>CAWHJF010000012.1:0-721635 GCA_963829575.1 uncultured Sporolactobacillaceae bacterium
AATGACTTCCGCTTTTATGGCGGCTCAATTAATATAACACTCCGCGATAAGCTTGTCAACATTTATTTTTGCTTGTCGTTTGTTAAAGGTTTATTATTTCAAAAGCGACGCTTATTATAATATCAATATAAGATATATATGTCAACACTAATTCGTGTTTTTTATTTATCTTTTTTAAAGTATGTTCATGGCCTACAGTGTGGACTCGATAGAGCCTTTATTGATTCCACTCTCTATCACATGAGATCGTGTTTTTAATATGCGTTGAAAAGTAAAATGGAGACCTGGATCTTGAACTTCCAGATCTCCTTTAATGTTAATCTTCTCTACGTTTCATCTGAGGGAAGAGAAGGACGTCACGAATGGACGGGGAATTCGTGAGCAACATAACGAGTCGGTCGATTCCAATGCCTAAACCACCAGTTGGAGGCATGCCATACTCCAATGACTCCAAAAAGTCTTCGTCCATCATGTGTGCTTCGTCATTACCTGCGCTTCTCTCTTTAACTTGTGCTTCAAATCTTTGACGCTGATCAATTGGATCGTTCAACTCACTAAAGGCATTGGCATGTTCACGCCCAACAATAAAGAGTTCGAACCGATCTGTGAACCGAGGATCATCCGGATTCTTTTTTGCTAAAGGGGAGATTTCTAATGGATGACCATAAATAAATGTTGGCTGAATTAAAGTTTCTTCTACTTTTTGCTCAAAGAACTCGTTCACAATATGTCCAAACGTCATGTGTTCCGTAATTTCAATATGGTGATCCTTTGCCAACTGGCGGGCCTCTTCATCCGACATAACCGGCCAGAAGTCTACACCCGTTTCCTCTTTTATTGCGTCCACCATATGAACACGGCGCCATTCAGGTTTTAAATCCACTTGGTAATCACCATAAGGAATGGTTGTGGTGCCATGAACCTTTTCACAGATGTAAGCAATGAGGTGTTCTGTTAAGGACATGATATCATGGAAATCCGCATAGGCTTCATAGAGCTCAAGCATGGTAAACTCTGGATTGTGGCGAGTTGAAACACCTTCGTTTCGGAAGACTCGTCCGACTTCATATACCTTTTCTAATCCACCTACAATTAGGCGCTTAAGATGCAGTTCAATGGCAATCCTCATATATAAAGGAATGTCTAATGCGTTATGATGCGTGATAAACGGACGCGCTGAAGCACCACCTGGAATGCTATGCATGGTTGGGGTTTCAACTTCCAAGTATCCTTTTGAATCGAGATACTCGCGCATATAATGAAGAATTCGGCTACGAGTGATGAACGTTTCTTTTGATTGGTTATTCATGATTAAATCAACGTAGCGTTGACGGTAGCGTTGCTCGATATCTTTTAAACCATGAAACTTATCTGGGAGGGGTCTTAATGCTTTCGTCAGAATTTGAAAATCCGTTACCTTAACGGATAATTCCCCAACGTTTGTTTTAAAAGCGGTTCCTTTGACCCCGACAATATCGCCAATATCAATTGAATCAAACAAGTCGTACTGCTCTTCACCAACCTGATCTTTCCGTACATACAATTGAATCCGGCCAGTTTGATCCTGAATATGAGCAAAACCCGCTTTTCCTTTTCCTCGTTTGGTCATAATGCGGCCTGCTAAAACAACTTCCACATTTTTGCCTTCTAGTTCGTCTTTCGTAAAGTCGCCAAATTGTTGGACCATACTTTCAGCCGTATGGGTACGAACAAACTTTTGACCAAATGCATTAACGCCCTTTTCCTGTAGGCCCTTTAATTTTTCACGCCTAGTAACCATTTGATCATTCATTTCAATTTCTTGACTCATATCTTCTTCACGCTCCTTCATCTCTTGATCTATTAAATATGCGTTCAACCGAGAACGCCAACCCTTTTCCTTATGTATGTTGGGAGTTGGATAGGAAATTCGTCTTATTAGACATCTCTTACAAGAATACCCTAAAAAAGAAAAACTTAAATCCAATTTCGAAATAAAAAACTGCCAGTACACACGACCGGCAGTTTGTTTCTGAAACGAATTATAGAAAAATTTTGATCTAAAGTCAAATTGAAAGCCTCTTCTAATCTAGAATATCCACGATTTCCAAGTGGATCGCGACCGGTCATCACGCCACCAACATCCGTGTCTTCTGAAGAAGCTCTCCCCCATAAATGAGACTTCTTATAGCTTATTGTGCAATTCTTCAATAGATATATTTAGAGTTTCCGACACCTTTTGAATCACCTGATCATCAGGCTTGCGATTTCCTCTTTCAATTTCCCCTAAAATTGACAAGGAAATCCCAATTGATTTCGCTAGTTGGGCTTGTGTTAACCCTTTTAGTTTTCGAAAGGCTCGGATTCGGCTCCCCCACTTTTCTGCTTCCATAAACGTACTCCTTTTTGATCCTTAAAACTCTCAGAAAGTTCTTGGATGGTTTTATTTAAACCCGGGATTTCTAAATTCTTTTCAAGCTCCTTCATTGGGACAAGCACAAAAAGCCTCTTCGAAAGCTCGGGATGCGGAATTTTCAAGGCATCCATTTTTATAATTTTATCGGCATACAGTAAAATGTCAAGATCTATTGTTCGTGGACCCCAGTGAATGGTGCGCTCGCGTTGTAGGTTTGCTTCAATGGCCTGTGTCTCACTTAATAGTTCAGTCGGTTCAAGCATTGTGTGTATTTCCACCACCATATTTAAAAAATGGTCTTGAGAAACTGGTCCATAGGGTTCTGTTTCGTAGATCGATGAGTATCTTGCGAGTTGAATGCCCTTATGGTTAGATAATTGGCGAAGGGCTTGCATAAGAAACCCCTCCCGATCCCCCATGTTTGAACCAAGCCCAATCCAACACCGGTTCATTGGCGTGCCCTCGTTATTTCGACCGCTACGGAGTCATAATGCCCCGGAATAGGTGGGTCTGGTTTAATGACTTTAATGGTACAACTTTGGACCAATGGAAAACGATTGAGAATGGCATCCGAAATCAAAGTCGCAACGCGTTCAACTAACTTTTGGGGTGGCCCTTCCACAACCTCTTGAACTACATTAAATACCTCAGCATAATTCACGCTCTTCTCTAAGTCATCCGTGCGGCCTGCATCGCGTAAATCCGCTTCTAGAACAACATCCACTTTAAAACGTTGGCCAAGCCTTGTCTCCTCTTCATAGACACCGTGATAACCAAAAAAAGAAAGCGTATTTAGATAAATTTTATCCATTGCGTTCACCTCTTAACCATGGCATCCATCATTTTGACCATTTTAGCAATCGGTTCAACATCATGGACGCGGACGATTTGTACGCCTTTTGCAACACCTAGACAAACTGTCGCACCCGTTCCTTCTAATCGCTCATGAACTTCTTGGCCGAGTGCAAGACCAATAAAGGATTTCCGGGATGTTCCAAGTAATAAAGGATAGCCCAAATCATGGAATACCTCAAGGTGATTCATCACACTCAAATTATCCTCATATGTTTTGGCAAACCCAATCCCCGGATCTAAGATAATTTTGTCTTCTGACACCCCCGCCGCTTTAACCAAAGCGACACTTTCCGATAAATCACGCTTCATATCTGCTAAAAGATTGACGTACGTGTTATTTTTTCGATTATGCATAAGGATAATTGGTGCATCGGCTTGAGCTGCAACTTTCGGCATGGCCGGATCTGCTTTCGCTCCCCATATATCGTTAATGATGTCCGCCCCTGCTTCAAGGGCAAGGCGCGCAGTTTCTGCTTTATAAGTATCAATTGAAATCGGAACGTCGCTAATTTCCCGAATCGCACGGATAACTGGAATCACACGTTCTAACTCCTCATCAAGAGGGACAGGTGCAAAACCAGGTCGGGTGGATTCACCGCCGATATCAATGATCGAGGCTCCTGCTTCGACCATTTTTTGGGCTTGGCGGACCGCGTCCGACATGCGATTGTGTTTGCCCCCATCAGAGAATGAATCTGGAGTCGCATTTAAGATCCCCATGATTAGAGTTTGTTTGGAGAAATCCAATGTTTGATGCTTTAAAGTAAGCAAATTGTATTGCTTTGTTTTTAGCTGGTTAGGTGCCAAATTGTTCCCCTCCACTCTAAGTGTTCCCATCACTATCTAATTAATTGGTTTTCCCTAGAATTAGGGAAAGACGGGGAACACTCTTATTAAGCTATCTTAATTAAAAAGGCCGTGTCCTTCGACGCGGCCTTTTGACTCTGTCACTTAAACAGTCAGTGAGGATTGTTGAATAAAATTCCCTAAAATTTGCTTCCCTGTTTCCGTCAAGATCGCCTCTGGGTGAAACTGGACGCCTTCAATCGGCAACGTTTTATGTCGAATTGCCATGATTTCTTGTTCGTCTGTCCAAGCGGTGACTACCAAGCAATCCGGAAGGGATTCCGGTTCAACTATGAGCGAATGATACCGCATGGCCGTAAACGGAGAGGAAATACCTTCAAAAAGAGTGGGACTATTGTGATACACAGGTGAGGTTTTGCCATGCATTAAGCGTCCGGCCCGAACCACGTTTCCTCCAAAAGCTTGCGCAATGGACTGATGTCCTAAACAAACGCCGAGGATCGGCACAATACCCGCAAACGCATGGATGGCTTCCAGTGTGATACCTGCTTCGTTTGGCGTACACGGACCAGGTGAGAGGACCACATAATCGGGATTAAGTTGAATGAGTTCCTCTACCGTTTTCTCATCGTTTCTCACAATGACGAGTTCTTGCCCCATCTCGCCAAAATATTGAACAAGGTTGTACGTAAAAGAGTCGTAATTATCAATAACTAAAATCAATCTAAGCTCCTCCTCATCTCTACTCAGCTAAGCTACTTCTTTTAAGCACGAACATTACCCTTATCATATCAAAAAAATGAGGCCGCCAAAAGATTTAAAACAGCTTTTAATCTAATTTTTCTATGAGTTCTTTTAAGTCTGTTTCAGAAAAGTGATACGCTTCATTACAGAAATGGCAAGTAGCTTCTGCACCCTGGTCTTCGTCAATCATCGCTTGTAACTCTTCTTTCCCAAGGCCGACGAGCGCATTTTCCAACTTTTCTCGTGAGCACTGACATTTATAGGCGACTGGAAGTGTTTCGAGAATCTTAAAATCTTCTTTCCCAAAAATACGTTCTAAAATTTCTTCAGGCGTTAATCCCTGGTCAATCAATTTCGAGATGGGTGGGATCTCTTTTAAACGGTTCTCAAGATGGTCGATGGTCGAATCCTCAGCCCCAGGCAAGACCTGTATCAAAAAACCACCTGATGCTTTAATGGAATTATCCGGATTGACCAACACGCCAACACCAACAGCGGTAGGGATTTGTTCGGAAGAAGCGAAATAATACGTAAAGTCATCGCCAATCTCGCCTGTAGCAAGTGGAACTCGGCCAGTAAAGGTTTCTTTAAGCCCAAGATCCTTCACGACGCTTAAAAAGCCAGTTGTCCCCACAACGCGCGCCACATCCAACTTTCCCTTATCATTTAATTCAAAATGGACATGAGGGTTCGTCACATAACCTCGTGTCTCCCCTTTTGCATTGGCATCTACAATAATAGCTCCAACCGGGCCACCGCCTTCAACGGTAACCGTTAGGCGGTTGTCTCCTTTTAATTGGGTACCCATCATCGTTGCCGCAGTCATCGTTCGACCCAATGCAGCCGAGACAATTGGCCAAGTGGTTTGTCTCTTTTGGGCTTCTGAGACCATTTCCGTTGAGCGGATGGCTTGTGCTCGAACTTGACCGTCCAAAGCAATTGCTTTAACTAAATAATCCGACATATTGATCACACCTTATTTTTTAAAATTACGTTGATAGATGAGATAAAGCCCTTTTAAAGTCAAAAAAGGGTCAATATGATCCACCAAATCGGTTTCTTTTGCGATAAATGAAGCCAGTCCACCCGTTGCGATCACTTTGGGCTTTGTTTTGGCTTGTTTAATCATTCTTGAAACAATGCCCTCTACAAGTCCAACGTAACCAAACACAATTCCAGACTGCATTGCACTAATTGTATTTTTCCCAACGATTGTCTCCGGTTTGGTCAGTTCTATTCTTGGCAACTTAGAAGCGGCTTCATATAAAGCCTCTGTAGACACCGTAATTCCGGGTGCAATGGCACCTCCGAGATAATGATCCTGCTCATTTATATAGCAAAAGGTTGTTGCAGTCCCAAAGTCGACAATAATTAGTGGGGACTGATAAAAATGAACACCGGCAACAGCATTAACAATACGGTCTGCGCCAATTTCCCTTGGATTGTCTACTTTAAGGTTCAATCCCGTCTTAATCCCTGGTCCAACAATTAAAGGGGCCTTTTTGAAATATTTCTCGCTCATGCGCTCTAATGAAAACATGATGGACGGGACCACAGAAGATAGGATCACCCCTTCAAAATCCAGAAAACCTAACCCAGCATGTTGCAAAAGGTCCTCGATTAACATCGCAAACTCATCTTCTGTTTTCTCACGACTTGTAGCAATACGCCAGTGATGAGTAAGTTCTTCGCCTTGGTATATTCCTAAAACAATATTAGTATTTCCGACATCACAAACAAAAATCACCTTAGATCACCTAGTTTCCAAACCTATTTAGCGCTTTTTATAATATCACATAAGAATTTATGAGGTCACCTTTTAACCACTGAAAACAAAAAGAGGCTGAATCAAGCGGATCTGACTCCCTCGTTTAACACCATATCAAGGTTTTCTTTAAACCAATTGGTGTTTTGAGGGGTCTGATCCTTGCTTCTTGATCAGCCTCTTCTTCTAAATTTAAATTGTGTTATCTCCGTTTGGATCTTTTGGTGTGTCATCGATTCCGGTCGGGCCTTCAACGATGTCCTCTTTTTTGGAGATATTGACTTTAAGGTCATTCTCTTTCTTACGTCTCTTTGCCTTTGGTTCAATCAACTCACCCGTTTCAACAAGTGCTTTGATTTGATCGGCTTCGAGCGTCTCAACCTCAAGTAAGGTTTTCGCAACTAGTTCTAGTTTGTCGCGTTGTTCTGTTAGTATTTCTTTAGCGCGCTCGTAACAATCTTTAATAATACGTTGAATTTCAGAATCAATCTCGTAAGCAATGGCATCACTATAGTTCGGTTCATTTTGAATGTCACGCCCTAAGAAGACCTGACCGCTTTGACTTTGACCAAACTGCATAGGACCTAACTTTTCACTCATCCCAAACTCGGTTACCATGCGACGAGCCAGACCCGTTGCCTGTTGGAAGTCATTGCTGGCTCCTGTGCTGACCTCACCAAAAATAACTTCTTCGGCGACACGTCCACCTAATAGCCCAGTAATTCGTTCAAGTAATTCAGGCTTTGTCAAGAAATAGCGATCTTCTTTTGGCAATTGAACCGCATATCCACCCGCTTGACCACGTGGAATGACGGTAACTTTATGAACGGTTGAAGCACTTTGCAGATTCAAACCGATAATAGTGTGACCAGATTCGTGATAAGCCACAATGTTTCTCTCTTTTTCAGAGATTACGCGGCCCTTCTTCGCCACACCGGCAATAACCCGTTCAACCGCTTCATCAATATCTTCCATCTCGATGATCTTCTTATCAGAACGCGCGGCGACAAGCGCTGCCTCGTTAAGTAAGTTTTCTAGATCCGCGCCAGAGAAGCCAGGAGTAAGTTTGGCAACCGTCTCAAGTTCCACTTCTTCAGCAAGCGGTTTGTTTCGAGAATGTACGCGAAGCACGGCTTCACGACCTACTACATCTGGACGGTTAACCGGAATTTGACGGTCAAAACGACCTGGACGAAGAAGTGCAGGGTCCAAGATATCAGCACGGTTAGTCGCGGCAATAATAATGATCCCTTCATTTGCTCCAAAACCATCCATTTCAACGAGCAATTGGTTAAGCGTTTGTTCACGTTCATCGTGTCCGCCGCCGAGTCCAGCACCACGTTGACGACCCACTGCGTCAATTTCATCAATGAAAATAATACATGGGGCATTTTTTTTGGCGTTTTCAAAAAGGTCTCGAACTCGAGAAGCCCCGACCCCAACGAACATCTCAACGAAATCGGAACCGCTGATTGAGAAAAACGGAACGCCAGCTTCACCGGCCACCGCACGTGCAAGTAAGGTCTTACCTGTACCAGGTGGTCCAACCAAAAGTACCCCTTTTGGAATTCGGGCACCTAGTTGAGAGAACTTTCTAGGGTCTTTTAAGAATTCAACCACTTCAATAAGCTCTTGTTTTTCTTCATCCGCTCCTGCAACGTCCTTAAATTTAACCTTCTTCTTTTCCTCAGAGTAAAGTCTCGCTTTGCTCTTGCCAAAGTTCATGACTCGACTTCCGCCGCCTTGAGCTTGGTTTAAAAGGAAAAAGAACAAGATAAATATAATAATAAATGGGATGATCGAGGTTATAAAGCTGACCCAACCGTTAGATTGCTGAGGGGCTTTATAATCCACATTCGTCTGATTAGAAATTGCTTGAATCTGTGTTACGGATTTTTCGCTATAAGGGACATAGGTCTTAAACGTCGTGTTTGGGTCATAGCTCTTTAGTTGACCATGGACGACAAACACACTCCCATCAGGCTGCAAATCCACCTTCGAAATATCACCTTTAGTGATATGCGATTGGAACTCACTATAAGTCATTGACTTAACTTGTTTATTTGAACCATTAAAAAAGCTGACAATGCCTATAATGACTAAAAATATGAGCAAATAGATTATGGTGTTACGAAATATTCGACTCATCCCTTACCTCCTCCCACTATAAAAGGGAACCATATTATATACTAGCACACCTGTTTTCCCAGCCACAAGAAATTCACTTTATTGGCTTAATTCGAATAAATTTCTGGCTTTAATATTCCTATGCAGGGGAGATTTCGATATTTTTCTGCATAGTCTAGGCCATAGCCGACAAGGAAGGCATCTGGTACTTCAAAGCCAGTCAAATCAGGTGCTAAATCCACTTTTCGACCAGATGGTTTGTCTAACAAGGTCACAATTTTGATCGACTTTGCCCGACGGTACTTAAATAAATCCACCAGATAACTTAGGGTTAAGCCACTGTCAATAATATCTTCAACGATTAAAATATCTCGTCCTTCGACCGAAGTATCCAAATCCTTTACAATTTTAACTTCGCCTGAAGAGACCGTTGAGTTTCCATAACTCGAAACATCCATAAAATCAATTTCTAAATGAACCGTCACCCGTTTAATAAGATCCGCCATAAATGGGAGGGCACCTTTTAGAACACCAATAGCCAATGGGAATTTCCCATCATATTCCTTCGAAAGGGTTGCTCCTAATTCTTTAATACGCTTTTGAATCGCTTCTTCCGTAAAAAGTATTTCTTGTAGATCTTCCTTCATTACATAATCCTCCCGAAATCTTTGCTTGGTCTAAATAGGATCTTAATAAACGTGGAGGTTTTGGCGGTACAAACCGCCTGATCACTGCGTTTAAGTAAAGGAACCCAAAGAATAGTTCCCACATCATCGACTAATATTGGCCAGTTCGGCCTCCACTCCTGTGGAATTTTATGGTCAATGAATAGTCGGCTCACTTTCTTGGTTCCCTCTTGCCCCAATAATCGCATTCGGTCTCCCGCTTGATAGGACCTTATATTTAAGGGCAGATTCAAGGCCATTGAATCTGCAAAAAAAACGGTTTGGTCCTGAGATCCGGAATCCCAAGTTTGACTCTTCTCAATTATAAAGTCCCCAATATTAGAGGAAAGATGCCCTGGGATCGGTAAATTTTTAAAATTTACCCCTTCTCGACCAACTGATACATGGGGTTGTCTAACTGCCATGTACTCCCCATGAACGTTAACAGTAAAACCTCCCGGTAATAACCATTCTCCAGGTCCAATTAACCTTTTTAGCCAAGTCAACACTAAATCAATATGTATAGTTTGATGTTGCGGTTTCCAACCTTTGGATTTATAGACATAATTTAATATTAGATGAAGGATTCTCCTTTGTAAAGGAACAGGGACTTGTAGAAAGGATCTTTTAACTAAAGTATATTGACCTTCCGTCTTTTGATGGGTCAGTTCTTTTAACTTCTCCTCAGCAACCTGATTCATAAAATAATCTTCATCATAGATCCATTCACTTTGTTGTTGAAACCTAGTATGAACCTGTGGGTTTTCATCTTTTAAAAAAGGTAAGACGTGATGACGAAACCGATTACGCGTGTATTTCTCTGATTGATTGGATTCATCGACTCGAAATGGAAGGTCATGCCTTCTACAGTAGTCAATTAGTTCCTCTTTTGTTACACAAAGAAATGGCCTAAGAATTCGCCCCCACTCCATATGGCGTATGACAGGCATTCCTGCAAGACTACTGCCAAATCCTCCTCTAACGTGCTGCATCAGCATGGTTTCAACCTGGTCATCACCATGGTGAGCAAGAACCAAATCGGTTGCTTGATGCGTTTTTAAAACGTTTTGAAACACTTCAAACCTCAAATCTCGTGCGGCTTCTTGTGTTCCAACACCTTTCTCTTGAATCCGTGCGAGAACATCTACAGATACCCCTTCAAAAGGGATCTCCCATTTTCTTGCCAACTCACCGACAAATTCAACATCCTCGACAGAAACGTTTCCCCTTAACCCATGATCCACACTGCAACATATAAGGTTGAGGTTATACGCCTGTTTCCTTTGATTCAGAAAATGAAGAAGTGCGATGGAATCAGGTCCTCCAGAGACTCCCAAGACCACGGTTTGACCTACTTGAAAAAGGTGATGCGATTCGATAAATTGGTCAACCTTATTTTCCACCACCCAAACCCACCTTTATTCTCACAATTTCGTCTTCACTTTGAGGATAGAAAAAACGGGTAACGGTGTCAAACAATAACCGAATCTTTCCGCATTTTTCTAACGAATTTTGAACGTTACATGACAAATAGAGTGACATACATAACATAAGCAATAATAAGCGTTGCCGCGAGGATCAATGTGCCTTTCCATTCTTTCTTCTTTCTTTGTCTCTGAGGCGTGGCGGTTGAACCGCCCTTGTTCTGGGAGACGGGTTTCTTTTGCCTACCCTTTGAAAGTTTCGGGCCTACAGGCGCACTTTGGCTTCGCTTGTCTCTTTTTATACGTATGTTTGAAGGTTTCGTTTCATTAATTCCTTTTAACAATTCTTTTCGCATATGTACAGCCGAGGGATAGTTTCCTTCCAGCGCCTTCGTAATGATTGGTTTAATTTCAACAAGTTTGGAATTGCGATTGATGACTTTAAACAACGTCTCTTTTGGCTGACTGCCTCTTTCAAAGCGAGTGCCTTCCGCGGCTTCAATCATAATCATGGCAACAGCAAAGAGATCATAGGTTGGCTCTGCTTTTCTTGAACCCATTCCCCAATAGCCCCGGTCATAGAACTCAGTATATTCCTTAATTGCGCGCCCAAGTTGTGTGGTCCCACCAACGTCGAGCCATCTCACTCTTAATGGAGGTCCAGTGACCATAAGGTTCTCTGGCTTGAGGTCGCCAAATGCCCACCCTTCTTGATGTAAGCGATGCAGTTCAGTTAATAGTTGAGAAATAAAAATAGGTGTCCACTCATACCCTCTGATCGAAATCGATTCCATGAGAGAATTTCCTTTTAGATACTCCATTGCGTAAAAAGAAAGATTTCCTTTAGTTGTTTCCCAGTCGTCTACATCATACAAAGAAGGTCCGAGGGGTTCACCTTGGACCTTAGTTAACTTATTTAAAACGTTGACTTCAGACGTCACGCTGGCATTGTTCAACCCGAATTTTAATGCGACTTTTCCTTGGTCGGAATGAGCCAGATAAACCGTCCCTTGGGCTCCGAAACCAAGAGAGCGGATAATCTTGTATTGGCGAAGATGCCATTTCCCATACACAATCGTTCCAGGAGATATATTAATAGTCGGATTCTTCGTATGTGATGTCTTCATCGTCAAGCATGCCTCTTCTCTTTCGGTTGTTAAACGCACTAATGGCCTCTTTAATCGCTGGACCTGTTGGCGTAATACCCCCAGAAGCCAGTTTAGAGAATACTCGGCTAATCGAATCAATCTTCGGGGTCCAAGACATTAAACGATCAATTGGTTTTCTTTTCCCAGGAAATGAATAAAGGCAAAATTGGTTGCTTCCCATCCGTGAATTAAGGCTAATGGACAAGTCTAACAAGGCTTCATGAACGGTCGGTAATTTTTTCTCCATACTTGCGCTCGTATCCACCAATATACATACTTCTAAATCAATCGTTTCTCCGAGATCGTCGACAACTTCCATAACTTGGCCTCTTTTTTCCGGAGGCAGATCTTCCATGCTTTCATTTTCACCTAGAATACTTTGTAGTTCCTGATTGATCACGCCTTTAATCGTTTCAGTCATAGCTTGACGTGTCACCATTTGGACGGTTTGCGACAATTGCTTCGTTTCGACAATCTGACTGATGCCTCCACCTGCAAGCGCGATGTCTTCAACCTCTCTCATTCCACCATCAGCCGTCTGATCATGATTCGTGATCCCAATCACGTTCACCGTAATTCCTTGTTCTTTCGCTAAAGCAGCCATGGCTGCAGGATCTTCCCCTTGATTTGAACACCCATCCGTAATTAATAAAATTTGCTTCAAATGCCCTTTGCTCATGAGGACACCCCTCCTTTGTCTATGAACATCATCGACAAAAGAGGCTCTTTTTATACTAGACTACTGGGCCTTTTTGACCTTTTGCTTAATTCCAGAAAAGGTTGGGATCGCAGCCCATTTTGGAATATGATGATCAATCTTTGAGACCACAATCGTCATATCATCTCGAATTTCCCCATTGCTGGTGCGAATCACCTCTTCAAGAATTAAATCCGCAATATCCTGTGGGTTATCCGTTTTTAGTTCACGAATTTTACGTTTTAACCAAACCTCTTGATTCTCCACACTTTTTGGAGATTCAAAGATGCCATCACTCATCATAATTAACAAGTCGCCGGCCTTTAATTGTTGACCGACCACATCCACATCCACATCTTGGATAATTCCCATCGGAAGATTTCCCGCTTCAACCATCATGACTTGATCACCACGTTTAATAAAGCTTGGGTTGGATCCAATTTTTAAGAATTTGCATTGAGCATCTTGTAAATCAATTAGGGCCAGATCAAGTGTTGAAAAAATTTCATCCGTTGTTCGGAGGGACAAAATCGAGTTAATTGATTTGATGGCAATCGTCTCATCAATCCCAGATTTTAGCACCTTAGATAAAAGCTTCAACGTTTCCATGCTTTCGTTATGAGCGCGTTCACCATTACCCATACCGTCACTAATTGCGATGGCGTATTTTCCTTTTCCTAATTCAAACATACTGTAATTATCACCAGAGACCCAATCACCATTTTTGGCTGTATGGGCCACACCAGAGTCGATCACGTAGGCTTTTGCTGAACCAAATGTGACTTGGCCGTATCCGTTTGGAACCAAGGGCTCCACAAAATTTTTAACCACAATATTCTCTTCTAATATATCTGAAAGGATAGGAGCTATTATTTTCTCACATTCCCCGTGATAATCTTCTGGGATCGACATATCGATATCGACAGAACCCATCTCTAAATTATAGATTTCGACGTTTTCGACATCCAAACCAATTTCTTGGAGCTTATAGAGAATTTGATCCTCTTGCTGTTGGTGCGTGTCTCGTTCACGCTGAATTTCTTTTGCGAAGTTTCCCATTACTTCAGAGACACCTAACAACTGGTCGGCAACCAAACGTCTGCTTTCTTTGACTTTCTGCTTAAGTTTCAATTCCTCTTGGAAATGGTGCTGTTCTTCATAAATGGCGTTGACTACGGCTTCTGGTTTAATGCAATGCCGCCTAAAGTCGCGGTTTAATCGAGCCGACGTAATAATTGGCTTATCTCGGGTTTCTTCTGTGATCCCCGTCATAAAGTCATACGTTTCATCAAAATTTTTGACCCAGCAATGATCTTTTTTAAAACACGTTTGGCAAGTCCGCTCCGTAACCCGACTCAAAAAAATGTCCTGCTCATGTATTGGGTCTTCTTCGTCTAGCGTAATCGAATTATTAGAAAAGCTACTTGATAACGCTTGAAATAAGCTTGAAAACTGCTCGACTCGGTTCGCGGTCACATCACGAAGTTTCTTTAAGTATTGTTGCTGCTGTTGATTATACTCTCTTGAACCAGGGACATAGGCTTCTAGTTTTTTATAGATTTTATGTGGTGTTAACAAGAAGAGGACGATTGCACATAAGGATTCAGAGGTTGTCCCAAGTAAGTGGCTATATCCGGAACCATACAGTCCAATGAGTAATGTTCCGATAATAAGTCCTAGACTCACGCCCCAGCGCTTTCCCTCCTTTAAAAGACCGCCCAGAAGACCTGAAAATGCGAGTAAACTCATCTCATATAGGCTTGTCACATTGGCAAGGCTGACAATTAACCCAATTACTACACCCACGGTTGATCCAATGGCTGCCCCTCCAACATAGGCAAAGGTCAAAACAAAGTAGCGCGATAGAACGTGTTCCATTGAAATTCCTTTGATATCCCAGCCGATTGAACCCGTTAAAACCGAAGCTAAAAGAATAATAAAACAAACAATTTCCTCATTTTTTAAAGCGCGTCTTCGAATTCCTGGGGCAAAAAGTGGGAGGCTTTGTAAAAAGATTAAGGTTAATAAAAAGCCAAGACCCGCTTCAACAATGGCCAGCATTTCGTTTGAGAGATCTAACCCACCATCTTGGAAGTAATCAAACCCAAGACGCGCCACTAATCCGCCTATAAAAACGAGATAGGGAATCCACTTTGATTCCTCCTTATCAATAAATCGAATGGCAACCCCTCGAATGATAATAAATAATGCAATCGAAAGAACGATAAAAGAGGCATGAAGAACGGATTGTGTAATGGCACCCGCAACAAGGCTTAACAAAGACAAGAACTTACGTTTAGGCTTCACAAATAATACGGTCGCAAAATAAGCGAGTCCAAATGGGGACATGTTGGTCAGTACAAGAGCTCGTCCAAGTAAAAATCCTATAACTAGAAAAGCTGCTTCCCATTGGACAGACTTTGAAACAATGGTTGTGCGAATCTTGTTGCCAAACCCCTTGGATTTTGGCCGTGATCGTTCGGACGTTTTAGCACCGACATGCTGCGCCGGCAATTGAACATTCAAGTTTTGCATGACTTGCACCACCCACAAAGTTTTATTGTATGTTCCATTAAACCACATTAGAACTAAAGTTTTTGTCAAAACAAAGGGGTAAAATACAAAAAACGTTCGACGCATTTCGTTGCCGTTAGTCATGTTTTGAGCGAGGGGTATTCAAGTCAGACGCACTAAATTCCTCTTGAAGACAGGGGATTTTTGATTTTCAAAAGTGGATTTCGTCTCTTCTATGTTTTTGCAAAGTTTTCAAACATCGTCGAATTTTGGGTGCGGTCGACAATTAAAAAAGCAATCCAATGAATGGATTGCTTGATTAAACGTCATTATTCAGATCTATGGATTAAAATTAAGATCATAAATTTTTATTAATTAACCACGTCTTGCCCCGCGGCCACCGCGTTTCGATTCCGTTTGGCGTTTTAGTGTGGAGAGGCGATCCTCGCTATCTTTAAGGAAACGGTTCATTTTATCCTCAAAGGTAAGATCTTTACGGCCACCACCGCCACCGCGTTTACCACCGCCACCACCGCCGCCGCCGCGATTTGGACGGACAGGTCTAGGGTTATCGACAGCTTTTCGAATGGATAGGCCAATTTTTCCGTCGGATTCAACTTGAAGGACTTTAACAGTCACCTCATCTCCAACTGTTAATACTTCGTTAATGTCTTTCACATAACGATCTGCAACCTCACTGATGTGGACGAGACCAGTCTGGCCTCCTGGAAGTTCTACGAATGCACCGAAATGGGTGATACCAGAAACCTTCCCTTGTAATTTGCTGCCAACTTCGATTGACATAAAAAAAATGCTCCTCCTAAAATGAAATCTTATTTAGTATATCTTATTATAACTAGTCAAAAATGAGCATGTCAATGTTCACCGTTTTTTGAAGAAGCAAAGATAATTTCACCTTTTTTGGACATGAAATAATTCTCTCGGGCAAGTTCCCCAATATAGTCTTTATTGTGAAGGAGTTTAATTTGGTGTTCGAGTGATTTTTTCTGTTGTGTCGCACTGGCCAGTTCTTTTGATTTTAGAAGCTTTTGTTGATGAACCGCCTCAAGTTGCTGATGCTGGGAAAGAATCACGGAATAGAGGCTCCCAACAATAAGCGCAAGTAAGATAAAGAAAGCCATCAAACGACGAATCAAACCGCGGCGTCTTTTCTTCAGTATTTTTTCTGACAATTCTTTTGAAGTCACATAATCGTTATGAATACGCGAAACGCCCGACTGCATGTCTACCTACCTCCACTTATTTTTAAGCTTTGCGATCACTTGTTTAAGATTTAAGAGTAATTGGCCGCTTTTAGTAATCCAAGACTTTGGAATCAAAAGACGAAAAAGCCATCTGAAAGGTGTGACAATCACAGTCCCAACAAATAACAAGATTGCCAATAGTAGTCTACTTACCATCTTAACCAATGACAACAAAAGCTTCAATAGGGTAAGCAAAGGTTGTACAAAAAAACTTTTGATAAAATGCCGCAAAAACCGAGCCGCTCCGACGCAAAAACGGATGCACGCATTAAGAATCTTGTAATAGGTTGTCTCAAAGAGTCCTTTGTAGGCGGCAAAGCCAATCGCAAGTGCGATAAATAAATAGAATCTTAGAATGCCATCATTGACAAGCAGTAGAACATAAAAAATGATCAGACCTTGGACACACCAAAAAAGTAGATCTGTTAGAAAAAGGAGCCACCGCCATACCTTCTTTGATGGGAGAAACCTTTTATAGGTTGTAAGGCTGGCACCGAGAAAAATCCCCATGCCGGCCATTGCAATCATCGAGTAGAACTGTTCGGATAGTGTCATTTAAACAATTTACTGAAGAACCCTTTAGAATGGTCACCAGAGTGGTCTTCTATGTAACTCATATCAAAGATGTGGCCCTCAATGATGACAACGCCTTGTTCCACATTTAAGTTCTGCATTTTGAGATGACTACCCTTAATCGCTAAAAATCCCATCACCGTTTCGAGCAAAAACTCCTCATGGTCAAAGCTCTCAACGTGCTTGACCCCTGTGATTTCAACCTTTTTTCGACCTTTCATGATAATGTCGTGGTTCGGTTCATTTCGCGTTTTATTCAAGGATCCATTTGGATAGATATTGTCCATGGTCGTCCCTCCTCTTCGTCTAATGTTTATGAGAAAGGCTGTCCCTTTAGAACTTTTTCTTATCCACCCTCTTGGTATGGATTTGCACTCCACGTGATTTCGCCATAATTTACAACCAATTAATAACCACTCCACGATAGAAAGAAGACTACCCATTAGCTAATAGGTAGTCTTCTTTATGTAGCTTAGTGTGATTCGCTTGTATGGGCCTCTTCACTTAAAATCTTGTAGAGTGAATCTGCCTCTTCTTTTCGAACCGTTTCTTTTAAATTTTCAATTTGGGCGACGATCGTTTTTTGGCCAAACCGAATGGCCAACGTATCTCCAACTTTGACAGTGGCTCCCGCCTTCGCAACCATTCCATTAATTTTAATTCGGCCTTGGTCTGCGAGTTCCTTAGCAACCGTTCTCCGTTTAATGAGTCGGGATACTTTTAGAAACTTGTCGATCCGCATGTTACTTAACAGCTTCTTTTAGCTTGTTTCCAGCGCGGAAGGCAGGGACCGTGGAAGCTGGAATTTCAATCGTTTCACCTGTCTGTGGATTACGTCCAGAACGACTAGAACGTTCGCGAGTTTCAAACGTTCCAAACCCAACAAATTGTACCTTATCTTTATTTTGGAGAGCTGTTGTAATTTCGTCGAAGAGTCCGTTTACAACTGCCTCTACATCTTTTTTTGTTAGACCAGTGTTTTCTGAAATGTTATCGATGATTTGGTTTTTGTTCATGATTATTTCCTCCTTAATTTCAACGCCCTTAGGATTTCCACATTTTATATAAAATAAGTTCTTCTAAAGGCTCTTATTATTGTACCAAAACTTCTTGTCTATTAAACCTATTAGACCTATTTTTTTATTTTCCTTTCGCTTTCTGCCATAAGGCTTCCATCTCACCCAATGTCAGTGACTCGACCGCCTTTCCCTGAACACTTGCGCTTTCCTCAATCTTTGAAAACCGGTGCCTAAACTTTTGATTGGTTGAGATCAAGGCCAAGGCCGGGTCAATACCATGCTTTCTAGACAAGTTTACTACAGAAAAAAGGACATCGCCAATCTCAGACTCTAGCTTCACCATATCTCCGCTTTCTTCTTCAGTCTGGCATTCTTTTAATTCCTCATAGATTTTATTCCATACTTCTTTGGTGGACGGCCAATCAAACCCAATTTCCGATGCCTTTTTTTGGAGCTCCAATGCAAAGAGAAGCGGCGGTAGACCCTTCTCCACGTTATCTAAAATGGAGACCTCTTGGCGTTTCTGCCCTTTATTTTCTTGGGCTTTTATTTGATCCCAATTAACCAGTACGTCTTCGGTTGAGCCAACCATTGTGTCACTAAAAACATGGGGGTGGCGGCGAACCATTTTGTCTGAGAGAGTCCGAATGATATCATAGATGTTAAAAAAGCCCTCGTCCTCCCCAATTTGGGCATGGAGCATGACTTGTAAAAGTACATCTCCCAACTCTTCAACGAGATGCTCATCATCTTGTTCGTCAATGGCTTGAAGTACCTCATAGGTTTCTTCCACCAAATAGCGTTTAAGTGATTCATGGGTTTGCTCTTGATCCCATGGACAGCCTCCAGGTGCCCTTAGCGCTCGGATAATGCTCTTGAGCCGTGGAAAACTATGGTTTGTGGCTTGCTCCTCTTTTATAGGAGGCACGTAAAGGCTTGTCCGGTTATCCAAGGTCCACTCATAATCCAATTCTGACAAGGGAACCGTCTTGATCGTTTGATCTGGATCACCTGCTGCTTGAACGAGTGTCACCAAATGCTCAGGTGAGTACTGTTCAAGGAGGCTTATTTTAACATCCGAAGCCACTAAACCATCATAGATCTGACAGATAATAAGATGCTTATTCAAGAGCAATTCATCTGAATTAATAGCCAGTGCGTCAAGAAATTGAAAGCCTTCAATCGGATCTAGGCGCAGTGCCGTAAAAAGGGGATCAAGAAAGCTTTGCCCACCTTCTACTTTAATTTCGACGCCTCTTTCTCTCCCTTTTTCAAAAAGTAACTGAACCGTTTTCTCAGCGACTAAGGGGTGCCCGGGAACAGCATAAACGACTTCTTTTTGCTCAGCATTGTCTATTAACTGATTGGCTATGTCTTCATACACCTCTTCAAAACGATCATATCGTTCGTATACATCATCAAAGGTCTTAAACTCAAGTCCCTCGTCTTTCAAGGTCTGTACGACGGGATGGTCTTCTGTTCTTATAAATAGGTTGGAAGCCTCTTTTAAAATACGATAAATTCCAAGAGTCAGTTGGTCTAACTCCCCACTTCCTAGTCCTACAATGGTTAATTCACCTGACATGTTCACGCCTCCTGTTTGTACCGGATGGACTGTCCGTATTCAGAACGAGCGGACTTCTGTTCCATTATCTCCCGTATGTATGCTCTTCCGCATTAAAAACGGGGCAAGCTCCCACTTTTCATACAGACTGCACATACGGTCTATATAATCTTGCCAGTGAGAGGCTAGCCCCTAAGCTCTTCTAAGTATATCAAAAATTGGAAGGAGGATGTGAGTGTGGACTTAAAGTTATCGGGTGTTAATGCTCCATTTGTCTCGCCAAGAAACCAGCAGCGGTTTCCGCTAACTTTTGTTCAACAGTTCCAACCTCTTGATGGTCTTTTGAAATGAGAACCACAGCACCGATTGGATCACCACCGGCTATAATAGGCGACACAACAGACGTTCCAAGGTCTTCTCCGACGTTTCCTTCAAGCACCTCATTAGATGTTCCTTCAAATTGGGTCGAACGGGATTCCATTGCCTTTTCAATGGCTGACCCAACCGTCTTATCCAAATAATCCTTCTTAGACCCACCAGAGACGCTTATAATCACATCACGGTCTGCAATGAGAACTAAACATCCTGAGTTCTCAGCAAGAGATTCTGCATATTCTTGGGAGAAATCACCTAACTCGTTAATGGGTGAGTATTTTTTTAAAATCACTTCACCATCACGATCTACAAAAATTTCAAGGGGATCGCCCTCACGAATGCGTAGGGTTCGTCTAATTTCTTTTGGTATAACCACACGTCCGAGATCATCAATACGACGTACGATTCCTGTTGCTTTCATCTTAGATGCCCTCACTTTCATGAACTAGTTCTATCCATACTGGAATGTATGTAAGATGATTCCAAGTATCTATAGATAGTATTGGGAGGACTTTCCGTTTCTATTCATCTTTATTGTCTAAATTGAAAACGGACCAAGATGGGACGAACCCATTGTATCGGCACGGACGTGTTTTTGGCCATTTAACTGACTTTTTCTCTCTCGTATTGACTTTTGTAAATCTGCTCAAGCAAGGAGGCCAACTCGTTTAATTGACCTGTAATCCCACGGCTCGTTGGTTTAAGCGTGACCTTAATCTGGTTCCCCTCAGCCCCTATACCGGCACTTCTCCCGTATTTTGAGACTGTTTCGAATAACCGAACACGCTCAATCTGTTGGGAGCCTTGCTCACTAAATAAAAGTTCAAAGCGATTTCCGCTCTGATTAATCGTTGCGACACCTAATCGCGTGCCCATCCCTTTTAACTTTCCAATTGTTAAAAGATCTCGGACTTCGGTTGGGTAGTCACCAAATCGGTCCACAATTTCTTCTTCTAATTCATCCACTTCTTCTAAGCTTGAGATGGAACGGAATTTTTTATAAAGATCAATTTTTTGCAGCGCATCGGAAACGAATGCATCTGGAATATAAGCATCCACTTCAATATTAATGGATACTTCAACAGGCTCTTCTTTTTTAAGATCGCCTTTTCTCTCTTCAATGGCGTCTTTCAGCATCTTGGAATACAGGTCAAACCCAACCGAATCAATGAAGCCATGTTGTTGAGCACCGAGCAGATTCCCTGCGCCACGAATCGATAAATCCCGCATGGCAATTTTAAAACCGCTCCCAAGTTCTGTAAACTCTTTGATCGCTTGAAGACGCTTTTCAGCAACCTCATTCATCACTTTATCCTTTTGGTAGGTAAAATACGCGTACGCTACGCGGTTGGACCGGCCAACCCGTCCCCTTAATTGGTACAGTTGTGAAAGACCCATACGATCCGCATCATAGACAATCAAGGTGTTCACATTAGGGATATCCACACCTGTTTCAATAATGGTGGTGCTGACCAATACATCTGACTGCCCTTCTAGGAAGTCAAGCATAGCCGCCTCAAGCTCCGTCTCCTTCATTTGACCGTGTGCAAACGCAACACGGGCTTCCGGCACCAAAGCAGAAATCGTTTCAGCCATGCGCTGAATCGATTCCACACGATTATATAAAAAGTAAATCTGCCCGCCTCGAGCCAATTCTCGTTCAATAGCTTCCCGAATTAAACCTCCGTTGTACTCGGTCACATAAGTCTGAACCGGAAAACGGTTTTCTGGCGGTGTTTCAATTACGGATAAATCCCGAACACCAAGCATGGACATGTGCAAAGTACGAGGAATTGGCGTTGCAGTCAAGGTGAGCACATCCACATTGGCTTTCATTTGTTTGATTTTCTCTTTGTGGGTTACACCAAAGCGCTGCTCTTCATCCACGATTAAGAGTCCTAAGTTTTTAAATTGAATATCTTTTGAGAGAAGGCGATGGGTTCCGATGATCATATCCACCGTCCCACGTTTTAAACCTTTTAATGTTTCTTGTTGCTCTTTGCGGCTCCGAAACCGGCTTAGTACACCCACGGTTATCCCAAATTCCTCAAAGCGTTCCTTCGCGGTTTCATAATGTTGCTGGGCTAAGATCGTCGTCGGAACAAGAAACGCGACTTGTTTTCCTTCAATAATGGATTTAAAAGCCGCTCGTAATGCCACCTCTGTTTTTCCGTAACCGACATCCCCACAAAGGAGTCGGTCCATTGGACGAGCGCGTTCCATATCCTCTTTAATTTCCTTAATTGCGCGATCCTGATCTTCGGTTTCCTGGTATGGAAACGCATCTTCAAAGGCCTTTTGCTCTGGTCCGTCGGGTTGAAAGGCGTGCCCAACGCTTGCTTCGCGCTCTGCATAAAGTTTGATGAGGTCGTCTGCTATATCTTGAACCGAAGAGCTCGCTTTCTTCTTAACGCGCTTCCATTCACTCCCACCGAGGGCATAGAGCTTTGGCTCTTTCCCTTCGGACCCCACATACTTTTGCACCAAATCAATTTTCTCAACTGGCACATAAAGCTTGTCATTTCCTTTATACAGAATGTGCAAATAATCCTTATGTGTGCCATTTACTTCTAACGTTTCAATGCCAATATAACGACCAATCCCATGATCAATATGGACAACATAGTCGCCCACCTTTAGTTCATTATAATTCTTAAGCCGCTCCGCATTCGAAACTTTTTTATTTGTACGGTGCTTGGTTCGGGTTGTTTTGTTTGCGAAAATCTCTTTATCCGTAACGACGACCAATTTTTGTTGGGGCAATTCAAAGCCCGTTGAGAGCGCTCCAACCACAATTTGTAAAACGCCGGGTTTTGGATAGGTGGCTTCTTCTACATATTCAGCTTCAATGTCGTAATCACTTAAAACGTTCTCAATTCGTTTCGCTCTGTCTTCGTTTTCAGCTAAAAAGACAACCGCGTGGTGACCCTTTTTCCACCGTACACACTCATTTTTCAGGACTGGAATTTGACCATGAAAACTTTGCATGGATCGACTGGAGACATTCACAATGTTTTGCGGTTGGATATTTGGATGATGGCGTAAGAATAAGGACATATATAAAGTAGGTTGGGTGTGGTTCGTCTCGATTTCAGGCCAGGAAAGGGATAATGGAAGATTATGAACCGCTTCACCCTTCTCAATCAGCGCTGTAACCCACTCTGCTTCTTCTTGATCCAATTGTTCCGCTGTCTCCTGAACCCGGCTAATTTCATCAATAACCACAAGTGCATGAGGATCAATATAGTTTAATAGAGTTGACGATGTCTCAAAGAATAAGGACATATATTTGCGAATGCCTTGGAAGACCATGCCCTCTTTCAACTGACTAATCTCATGCTCAATGCCTTCAACTAATGCTTCTTTTGTTTCTGACTTCCGGACTTTCTTTAAGGTTTGAGCCAGCTTTTGTTCTAATTCAGCAACCCCACGTTCAAACTGCTCTGGATATAAGAGTAATTCCTTAGCGGGGCCTATTTTAATTTCATTGAGTTTCTCAATGGATCTCTGAGTATCACTGTCAAAGAAACGCAAAGAGTCCACTTCCTCATCAAAAAACTCAATGCGAAGAGGGTGGGCTTCAGTTAAAGGATAAATATCCAATATGCCTCCCCTGATACTGTAATCCCCAGGACTAGACACCATTTCTTCTCTCTCATAGCCCATAGCTAACAAGTGATGCGTTAATTGCTCAATGTCTTTTGACTCGCCAACTTCAAATGAAAGTTGACTCTCAGCCCATAATGCCTTTGGTGACAATAGCCGTTTGATTCCGGCAACAGGAACCACCACAATCCCTTTCTTTCCTTGGGCTAAATGGTTTAACACTTCGATTCGGCTAGCCATGAGTTCAGGGCTCGCAATAGACATTTCAGCTGCTGTTAAATCATTAACAGGGTATAAAAAAACATCCTCATCTCCATGGACTTCAACTAAATCTTCATAGAGTTTCTGGGCTTGAAATAGATTATGGGAAACGAGTACAACGGTTTCTCCTAAAATTTGATATAAGGACTGGATCCAAAAGGCTTTGGCACTTCCGATCAACCCCGACACAAATTGTTGCTTCATGCCAGCTTGAAAGCCGTCGCTTACAGCTCTTAAATCCATTAAATGATCCGTAAAATAACGCTTTAACCCTTGCAAATCGTTCCCCCCTTTAAGCGGAAAAATGCCTTGGTCATAACCAAGACGTTTTTTGATATGAGACTAGGGCCCTTGTATTAAGAGGTCCTTAAATCATGCGCGTGCTTATTGTATAATGTTATCCAACCGATGAAGGTCTGGGTTTTGTTCAAGCGCCTCTTGACAGTTCTCGCAAATCGTTGATACGTTAATCGCTTGGTTGGGTTCATCGTAGCTCACAAAGTGTGAGCGTTCTTCATTACTAAGCGTATCAAACCCTAGTTTATCGGTATGAAACACATCGCCTCTAATTCTTCCAACCTCTGTCCCACAATGCCGGCAATTATAAAACACTTCCATTATGTCCGCCTCCTAGCCTTTTGCTAGAAGTTAGTATGCCAAAATTTCACCTTATTATTCACTCATTAAAAGCATTCATGACTTGTAGAAACGGTTGAGAGAGCCACTCTTCACAGGCCTTTCGAGCTTTATCAATTGCGTCGCCCATG
Organism: uncultured Sporolactobacillaceae bacterium; assembly: GCA_963829575.1. GTDB lineage: Bacteria > Bacillota > Bacilli > Bacillales > Sporolactobacillaceae > KACC-23026. The sequence continues at coordinate 24,572 of CAWHJF010000012.1, forward strand.
ACTTTTTGGTCCTCTTCATCAAATCGTTTTAGAACATAATCGACAACCGGTTGTCTCCCATTTGGTCTGCCAATTCCAATTCGAACTCGTTTAAATTCTTGAGTCCCGGAATGCTGAATAATGGATTTAATGCCGTTATGGCCACCTGCACTCCCTTTTTGTCTCAAACGAATTTTTCCGACTGGCAAGTCCATGTCATCATAGACAACTAGAAGGTCTTCTATTGATAGTTTATAAAAATTCATTAGAGGCTGAATGGCTTCGCCAGATAAATTCATATAAGTAAGAGGCTTTACTAATAGAACAGCTTCACCGTTAATGACGCCTTTGCCGAATTGCGCATTGAATTTGAGCTGATCCAATGCAATATGATTGGCTTCGGCAAACGCATCAATGACCTCAAAACCTATATTATGACGTGTTTGTGCAAATTCAGAACCTGGATTTCCGAGCCCCGCGATTAGTTTCATCCTCTCACCCCCATCTTATAGGAGACAGGCGTAACCCCGCGGGCTACGCCTACCTCTTTTATTACTATTCTTCTGTTTGGTGTTCAGTTCCTTCATTTTCGGATGATTCATGTTGATTTTCTTGATCTTCGGCAACCGGTTCTTCTGGAATCAGTTGTGGGTGGTTAATGGTGACTAAGACTTCATCAGGTTGATCGAGGATCTCATAGTCTAAGCTCTGACCCTCTATTAACTGACTTACTTTAAGAGAGTCCCCAACTTGGAGTTCCGAGACATCCAACTCGATATAGCTTGGTATTTCCCCTGGCATCGCACGTACCGTAATCTCATTGATGTGAAGTTGCACCACGCCATCGCGCTTCTCGATTGTCTCTTCACCAACGACATGCAGAGACACAGATACCTCAACCGCCTCATTCATATTAATCTCTTTAAAATCAACATGAATCAAATGGTTTTTGATCGGATCGATCTGAATATCCTGAGTCATAACTGAGGTTGAAGGTTCGCCATCGAGCATGAGTTCAATGACTTCATTTCGCCCAGCATGATGGAACATTTTCATTAAGTCCCCTTCTTCAACAGACACACTACGATTTCCAACAGTCTTACCATACAAAACAGCTGGAACTCGCCCTTCTTTTCTTAACTGTTTTCCAACGGACTTCTTTGAGGCATCGCGAACCCTTGCATTTAATTCAACAGCCATAGAAGACACTCCTTTCCTACTATTAATTTGTCCAAAAAAACGGAGCTTAAACAAATTTTTTGTAAGAAAAGAGAAAGCCGGTAATGGTCAGAATCGGAATCTGAACAGTTAAGTGGACACCATTATTTAATCAAATAACTTACTTACAGACAATTGTTCATGTACACGAATGATCGCTTCACTCATCAACTCTGCAACCGAAAGTTGGGTGATTTTATCAATCTGCTTTCCTTCTGGAAGCGGAATGGTGTTAAGTACTACTAATTCCTCAATGCTCGAATTCTGAATGCGTTCAATCGCTGGCCCAGACAGGACAGGGTGGGTACAGCAAGCAAACACGCGCTTTGCCCCATTTTCCATTAATGCCTTAGCTGCGAGCGTAATTGTACCCGCTGTATCGATAATGTCATCGATAATAATGGCTGTTTTTCCTTCAATATTCCCAATAATGTTCATCACTTCGGACACATTTGGTTTAGGTCTTCTTTTATCAATAATTGCAATCGGCGCCTTAAGACGGTCCGCCATTTTCCGAGCTCTTACAACACCGCCATGGTCAGGTGAGACCACGACAATTTCCTCAAGTGTTTTGGTATTAAAGTAGTCGGCCAAAATTGGTACCCCAAGTAACTGATCCACTGGGATATCAAAAAAACCTTGAATTTGTGGGGCGTGTAAATCAATGGCAAGAACGCGTGAGGCTCCTGCAACTTCTAATAAATTGGCGACAAGCTTAGCTGTAATTGGCTCACGTGAACGAGCTTTACGATCTTGTCTGGCGTAGCCATAATAAGGCATGACAATATTTATAGAACGAGCAGAGGCTCGCTTTAAGGCATCAATCATGATTAACAATTCCATTATGTGTTGGTTAACCGGTTCACATGTGGATTGAATGACATAAACATCGCAGCCGCGAATGCTCTCTTCTATGTTGATTTGAATTTCACCATCGCTGAATGTTGTAACCGAACTATGGCCAAGATTTACGCCGATGTGTTGAGCGATTTCCTTGGACAACTCAGGGTTCGAATTTAATGAGAACACCTTTAGATTAGGGTCCATATAGCTGGGCATTACCGGGTCCCTCCATTACTTTTTCTTATGGTTAAGTTTATTTGCATGATCTGGTTTGTTTGTTTGTCTAGCCCTGGCAATTGCAAGGGCATTCTGTTCAACATCGTCTGTAATCGTGGAACCCGCTGCAACAAAAGAACCTTCTCCTACCGTAACAGGAGCGATTAAGTTGACGTTACAGCCAATAAAGGCGCCGTCCCCAATCTTAGTTAGAAACTTATTTACCCCATCGTAATTAACGGTAATGGAGCCACAACCTAGGTTCACGTCATTTCCGACTTCTGCGTCGCCAATATAACTGAGATGTGAGGCCTTGCTACCTACTCCTATTGTGGATTTTTTGATTTCCACAAAATTACCGACTTTTGCATGATCCCCAATTTGGGACTGCGGTCGAATATGAGCAAAAGGACCAACAGTGACTTGTTTTCCGACCAAGCTATCATGAACGACTGACAGTTTCACCGTAGTTTGACTTTCAATTGTACTGTCTTTGATCTCAGTGCTCGGTCCAATCACACAGTCTTCACCAATGACCGTCTGACCTTTTAAATGAGTCCCAGGGTAAAGCACCACATCTTGACCAATTTGAACATCCGCTTCAATATATGTAGATTGTGGATCAATGATCGTCACACCTTGTTGCATATGCCAACGGTTTAGACGTTCACGCATTAATTGTTCAGCTTGAGAGAGGGCCACTCGATCGTTCACACCCATGGTCTCATCAAAAGATGCCGCAGCCACAGCTCCTATTGTGTAGCCTTGTTGCTGTAAAATACCAATGACATCTGGAAGATAGTATTCACCCTGAGCGTTGTTGTTATTAACTTTTTTTAAGCTTGAGAATAATTTTTGATTATCAAAACAATAAATACCCGTATTGATTTCATTAACTAACCGCTCGGATTCATTGGTATCTTTTTGTTCAACCACACGTTCTACATGACCGTCCGCATTACGAATGACCCGTCCATAACCGGTTGGATCTTCGGCGATGGCGGTGAGCAACGTTGCTGCTCGATTGTGTTCATTATGAGTTCGGATCAACGCTTCAATCGTTTGACCTGTAATAAGAGGCGTATCTCCACATACAATAACTGTCGTTCCAGCCTCGTTTCCAATCAATGTCTCGGATTGAATCACAGCATGACCGGTACCCAACTGTTCTTCTTGAAGGCAATAGTCCACACGGTCGCCTAGTTGCTCTTTTACTTTTTCTGCTCCGTGACCAATAATGGTCACTATTTTGTCTAAACCAATCGGCTCAAGCTGATCCACGATATGTTCGACCATTGGTTTCCCACACACTGGATGCAGCACTTTATATAACTTGGATCTCATTCGTGTTCCTTGACCAGCTGCAAGAATCACTGCAAACGTTTTAGACATGTGAACCCTCCATCTTGGTTTCATCCATCTATGACTATAGCCTAAAAATCAAGCCTTTTCAAGAATTCAAGCATTGTCTTAGTCGCATAAAACGCCCGTGTAGGTTTAAGCTTTTGGTTCCTTATAATAAACACATCAACCAAACACCGACTCACAAAAAAGTGATTTTTAAGATGGATCTATAAAAACTTTACAAAAATGGGTTTAAACTCTTATGTAAATTGGGTAATTAAATCGAGTCAGAAAGAATCATAGAAAAAAGACCCAATCATAAATGATTAGGTCTTCCCCGAGATTAAGAGGCGCCAGCTTCCTCAAAAGCTGTCTCAACTTCCCCTACACGTGCATATTCTTCTAAAACAGCGTTTTGAATTTTTTCACGTGTGCTTGAAGTAATAGGGTGGGCTATATCACGGAATTCGCCATCAGGTGTTCGTTTGCTAGGCATGGCCACAAACAAGCCGTTATTCCCATCAATCACTCGGATGTCATGAATGACAAATTCATGATCAATAGTAATTGAGGCTATGGCACGCATACGGCCATCCGTATTAACTCGTCGTAATCTTACATCTGTTACTTCCATTAATTGAGACACCACCTTTTCCGATATAGAAAGACTACTTCAAACATTCCACAAAACTTTCAAAATTCCTTCAAATTATTCTAAAAAAATTACAAAAATCTTTAAATCTCTCTTTTTTTATGATAAAGAGCTTCTTTTTGTTGAAAAAAATCCATAATTTGTAAAAGTTAAGCGCTTTAAAATACAAAAAATGACAATTAAAATTAAAATAGGCCACTCTCACCCGAATCTTTCAATTTGAGCAAGAGTGGATCTACCACATATTAGTTCTTCACCAAAGCGATGACTTCCATTTCAACGAGTACATCTTTCGGTAATCGTGCGACTTCTACACAAGATCGCGCTGGGAGATGCTCCGTAAAGTAAGTTCCATAGATTTCATTGATTCTTGGAAAATCATTCATATCTTTAATAAAAACGGTTGTCTTAATAACAGTATCCAAAGAAGCGTTCGCGCTTTCGAGTACCGCTTTAATATTTGAAAAGACTTGATGGACTTGCTCCTCAATCCCACCTTGAACGAGATCTCCTTCAGCTGTGAGCGGAATTTGACCTGAGCTGTAGAACATATTGTTCACAACCACGCCTTGTGAGTAAGGCCCAATTGCTGCCGGCGCGTGTTTTGTAAAGGTTGCTTTCATCCCATCATCTCCATATCTATTATTGGTTTATTTTGTATTTAACGTTGATAACACATCCAATAGATTGCCCGGTTCGATCTTAATGTCTTGACCTTCATTTTCATAATCTAATTTTAATAAGGCGAGATAGTCTTTTACGAGCTTAGGGTTGGACTCTTTTGTTTCTACAAAAACAGCCCGTCCAGCAAGATTTGCTTCAAACTCACTTAGAAGGTTGGTCATCCCGAGCATGGTTCCGCCCGCCTTCATAAAATCGTCAATTACAAGGACGTTGGCACCCGATTTGAGACTTCTTCTAGGCAACACCATAGTTTGAATGCGCTTTGTAGACCCTGACACATAATTAATGCTGACCGTGGACCCTTCTGTCACACGACTCGTTTTTCTCACAATGACTACTGGAACATTAAGTTGTGTTGCAGTCGCATAGGCGAGTGGAATGCCCTTTGTCTCTACCGTCATCACCGCATCAATGGCCTTGTCCCAAAAAGGCGTCGCAATCATTCGCCCAATTTCGTTAATGAGTGTCGGATCACCGAGAACATCCGTCATAAATAAATACCCACCCGGTAGCAATCGCCCTGCATCTGAGAGTTTGGTACTTAATCGCTCAAGGTTCTTTGTGATCGTTTCCTTGGAGTCATATGGAACATAGGTAACACCACCCGTTGCTCCATGACTCGTGACCAACTTTCCGACCCCCTGTGATTCAAAGGTTTCCTTGATAATGTTAAGGTCTTCACTTATCGATGATTTGGCGGATTGGAATTGTTCGCCAAACACCGTAAGCGGAATGATCGTATGAGGATTTTTTAAGAGTATGTCCGTCAAAGCAACCAGCCTATGACTTCGTTTTAATTTCATAATGATCCTCCAAAACCGAATAATAATACTTCGATCTTACACAATTATTCGGCTTTATTCAAGGTGATTGGGAATCCCAAGCAAACGAACCCCAAATACATTCGGACAGTAGCCCTTTAGACTATTATAAATTCTATGAAGGCGTGACTCATGCTGAGTAAGGCCAAATACAGTAGGGCCGCTCCCGCTCATCAGCACACCGTCCGCACCCATTTGTTCCATATGGTCTTTAATATGCATGACTTCCGGCACCCTGTGCAGCGTCACAGACTCTAAAATATTGCCTAACCCATCGCACATTTTAAAATAGTCACGTTCCTCAATGGCCTGAACCATTGCTTGAACGTCTGGATGACGGGCGTTTTGGAGCTTAAGTGCTTTGTAGGTATCTGCCGTAGACACCGATAAGGCAGGCTTAGCCAGCACGACCCAACAAGGTGGCGGAGCCGGCATGGCGATCAGCTTCTCTCCCCTTCCTGTGGCTAATGCGGTACCGCCCATCACACAGAAAGGGACGTCTGAACCAATTTGTTCCGCAACCTTCATCATCTCTTCAAGCGTCATACGGAGGTCCCATAGCCGATTCAGACCGCGTATGGTGGCTGCAGCATCGCTACTTCCGCCGGCGAGCCCTGCTGCTACTGGGATTTCCTTAGCAATAGAGATTTTAACTCCCTTTTTAATTTCATATTTCTTTTTAATTAATCGAGCAACTTGATAAGCCAAATTCCGCTCATCTTCTGGCACAAAAGGAGCCGATGAACGAATGATAATTTGGTCCTCACTTAACTCCTGACACTCAATTCGATCTGCTAAGTCGACCGTTGTCATCACCATATTGACCTCGTGGTAACCATCCGGGCGCTTATTTAAAACATCCAAAGTTAAATTAATTTTTGCTGGTGCCTTTTCGATCACTTTCACGCGCTCACCTGCTTCTCCAAAACCGACACATGGTGTTGTTGGGTTTATCTAATTTTTTCTTATTATATCAACTAACCCCACATAAAAAAAGACTGGCCACCCAGTCTTTTGAAAGGACGGTCATCCTCCCTCTAAGACTCTATGCGACCAGTCACAACATTTATCATTTATTGGCGTTGTCTTTAGAAAGTTGTCTTTGAGCCATTTCGACCGCTCGCTTGACCATATTTCCGGCATCGCGAGCTCGAATACCGCCCCAACCTTCCTGTTGAACCGTCTCATAAAACCCAAGTTCTTTTGCGATTTCTTCCTTTAATTGATCAGACATGATGCCTCGTCGTCTACCCAACGGAAGAACCTCCTTCAATTTAATAATGATGGAGCCTTCTTATTATTTGATTTGTCCGTTGTTTTCATGCATTCTAGAAGTAGAGGAAAAAATGAAAGAAGTAGTCTAGAGGCCGACTTTATGATCAAACACCTATAGAGTTAAAAGATTGGATGCAAAAGTAAAAAGCGAAAACCGCAATGGCCTTCGCTTGGTATACCCCTTATTGCATAAACTAAGATGCCTGCACGCATCTTATATTATTATTGTCCGCTCGCTGCTGCTTCTTCCATAAATGTAATTTCAACTGTTTCTGTTAAAACGTCGGTGTAGCTATAGGATACGCGTTCGTAAGCATTAGAGTCCTCATCAAGCTTAACAATGAACACGGATGGATAGGTTTCTTCTAAAACACCTACGCGTTGAATCGTCTTCCGGCGTCCACCATTAGCCTTTAATGTAAGGCGTCTTCCAACTCTTTCGTCTAAGGCGATCTTAATATCCTTAATCGTTTTTTCCATCACTCAACCCACCTCGCTTAACCCAAATTATAACATGATTCGAGCTTTTTTGTCAATGTCCTCAGGAAAATTAATTATTATAGCAAGTTCTCCAGAGTGTTGTCAATGAATTTTTCTTATTTTAATGTCGTTAGTATGGTTTATTTTGTGGAAAATATGTAACATCTCGTATTTAATTTTCATTTGGGTAATAAGGCATGCCTGTTCGCAAAATTCCTTTTGTTTCCACGCCTCCTATTCCATCGCTGCCAGACAATGTATTTCGGACAACATCCCAAACGTTTACTTGCTCTGTAAAAGGTGTAAAACTGATTTTAGACACAAGATAAACGGGATCAAGCGCATGAATATTAATCCGCGTTGGTGAACTTGCAAAATTCGCTCCCGCCCTTATTAGCAGTTCAAAATGGGATTGACAGGCTCCTGCAAAAATGACGAGTTGGTCTAAATGTGGAATTTGATAGCGCACTTCTTTAACCGTTCGAACAAAATGGGCCGAATGCCGGTACGCCTTCAATTCATCCTCATTACCTTTGCTCTTCATAAATGCATCATGTCCCGTTAAGACTAAAATATCCGGCCGAATATGCCGAACAAGTTGTGGAACGACTTCAGGCATGTCTTGCTCTTTCACATGCTTGCCCAAAACAGGAACGCCAAGTTTTTCATATACCCTTAAACATTTCTTCAAATAATAAGGATCCCCATCAACGTGCAAGACACGTCCTGGCATTTCAAAATAGGACTGTCGTTCTCGATACCCATTTGTTGACGAGTATTCTCTTTTAGATCGAATCAATTGATAATCTTGTCTAAAAAGCCGATTTGAGTCATCTTCTATTATCTTTTGCCGTGTTAGATTTTGACTTCGATCGGATTCTGAAATGACCTTCAAATCATCAAGTGGTGCATCTGCACACAGTCTTAAATCCTCACCTGATAGCTCTGCGATTCCCGTCTCCTCATCAACAGAGATCACCCGGAAAATCACGTCATACTTATAGGATTTTCTCGCTACAAGATCCCCTTTTTCAACCGTCAAAGATGACCCCTCCTGCAAGCCCAAGCATTACGGAACGATGAGCCTTAATACTAGGCTATTCAGGAGGCCCAAAAAAGATGACACATTAATAAGGTGGAAACCTCCAAGCTTACACCTTACACAGTGGCTTTAACACCTCACTCAGTTTTGCAAATTCTTCAATAGTGAGCGTTTCGCCACGTCGACCCGGATCAATTTGAACATGATCCAAGGCTACCAATAAGTCTTCTTTTTTATTCTTTGAGAGCAGATTGTTCATTAAATTATTGAGCAAGGTCTTACGCCTTTGGACAAAAGACGCTCGGATAACTTTATAAAAGAAAGCTTCATCTGAAACTTGGACGCGCGGGCGTTCTAATACATCCAGCTTTAACACAGCCGAATCGACATTTGGTTGCGGAACGAACACCGTTTTTGGAACCGTCATGACAATTGAAGGATTGGCTTTATACTGAACCGCAATGGATAGGGAACCATAACTTTTCTGACCAGGACTGGCATCCAAACGTTCTGCTACCTCTTTCTGAACCATGACCACTAGCCCCTTAACCGGAACGTTTTCCGTTAGAAATCGCATTAAGATCGGTGTCGTGATGTAGTAAGGGAGATTGGCCACGACCATAATCTCCTCTCCAGGTTCAAAGGACGAGGCAATTAACTCATGCAGATCTGCCTTTAAGACATCTTGGTGCTGGACTTCTACATTCGCATAGTCTTTTAACGTATGCTTCAAAACAGGTAGTAAACGTTGGTCAATCTCTAAAGCCAAAACTTTTTTGGCTGCTTCTGCTAAGTGACGAGTCAACGCCCCTACACCAGGTCCGATTTCAATGACGGATACCGACTGGTTTAATCCCGCCGAACCCACTATTTTTTTGAGAATATTGTCATCCGTTAAGAAGTTTTGCCCTAAGCTCTTTTTAGTATGTAAATTAAATTTTTTCATGACCTCTTGCGTCATTTTGGATGTGGATTCATTAACCATTCTTTTCCTCCTGCAAAACTTGTTTCAAGACTTTTTCAAACTGATCATCCGTAATTTGAAACATTGCGAGACGCTTGTGGAGTTGTTTCCCATTGGTATATCCAATTTTCAAGAGCTCCCCTAGCCGCTCACGTCTCGCCCTGGCAGATGGGCCCGCTACAAGTCCAAATTCAATTAAAGCTTGGAAAGGGATCCCGTCTCTAATATCCGTACGCTCTGTATACACCTCTTTTAACGCTGACCGGATGACGTCTGGACTCGCATGCTCAATCCCCAAACTTCTTGCCGCTCCGCCATAGCCTTCTTGTCGAGTTATAAAGGCATGCTTACATCCCGGAACCGCTTGACTGACTATTTTGCGAATCCGCTCACCTGGATAATCTGGATCTGTAAAAAGAATAACCCCTCTAATCCCTTGTGCATGTCGAATAATTTCAATGGTTTGTTTTGATACTGCTGAACCATTGGTTTCAATGGTATCGGCATCTACGGCACGTTTAATCGCTTGCGTATCGCTTTTTCCTTCCACCACAATCATTTCTTTTATCTTCATAGATCCTCCCGGGTCCAACTCTAAAAAATAAAGTGTTTCTTAAAGTTTTCCTATTAAAATGACTAATTATAGCAAGAACTAAAGATTAATCGATGTTTTTTGCAATATATTGAAACATTTTACCATGTTCATCCGTCTAATAATATGAAAACAGAAAAAGAAGTGCAGGTTTGGCCTCCCCCTCTGCACTTCTCCTTTAATACTTATTTAATTATACGAACAGATACATGGCGTCTTCCCCATCTTCGGGCTTCACTCTTAGATGAAAAATAAATGTCAATTCGATCCCCTTTAATGGCGCGTCCAGTATCGGCAGCAACTGCATAGCCGTAACCCGACACATACACTTTTGTACCAAGAGGAATCACGCTCGGATCTACTGCAATAATTTTCGAATCTGGGTGCGCATTTAAGTTAATGCCTGTCGTCGTATACCCTGAGCACCCTCGGCAACTGGCTGTGTACGCCGTGCTATTCATCGCCTTAACGCCCCCGGAACTCTCTAAACTTCTTGAAGAAGAATAGGAGTGATGGACCACTTTTGTCCCGACTTCAACAATTTTATTTTTCGGTGCCTTCGAAATGCTCGTCTTAATTAAATCCCGTTTGACTTCCTTACCATTTTCATAGGTCACAAGATACGTTTTTTCACGTAATCCCTTCGAACCATTTTGAATCACGCGGCTGTTCCCTTTAGTAAGGTTGGAATCTGTTCTTTTGATGACTTTGTAATCAACCGATTCTTTTACGACTTTCTTATTGGTCGTCACGCGAGTAACCAAGATGTGTGATCCTTCTTGAATCGTTGATGAGAGGCTCGGTTCTACCTTGTCTTGACTTCCTAAAGTCACCTTTTGTTGACTCAGAAAATCTTTGACGGTCATTGGTAGTGTCCAAACTTTTTGGTCTTTACCAGCTACTGACAAAGACACTTGAAAGCCCCGTTTGATTTGAATGATCGTGTCTTGTTTTAATGGTGTATCGGTGGAAGGTGATAGTGCGTCATGCGCTCCAATCACAATCCCTTCTTGATTCAAAAAGTCGCCAACTGTGCGTGCTGTCGTCCATACTTTTTCTGTGTGATCACTTTTCGCCAGTTCAACTTGAATAGCAGGCAACCATTTAATCGTCATGCCGTTTTTCAATGGCTGATCAGCGCCTGGAGTCAGAACATCATGTGGTTGAACCGTTATGTTATGGTCCTTCAAAACATCGCCAACCGTCTGATCATGGGTTGAAACATTTATTTTCTTACCGTTTTCATTTAAAGTAATTGATTTCGTTGTAGCCGCATAGGCTGTATAACAAAAAGCTGTTAAAACAAATAAAGTCAGGAGTCCCATGATGGCCTTTTTCCCATGTCGGGAAAGAAGGGTTTTCATACTGGGCGTCATCCAATTCCCCCTTATGCCTTACAAAAAATGTTGTATTGTATAGATGCACCTTTGGACTCTTTATAGTCACAGTTTAAAAAGTCGATTGGCATTTTGCGTTGTAATGGAACTTAAACTTTCGAACGACATTCCCTTTAACTCCGCAATCTCTTCCGCCACAAGCTTGACTCGGGCCGGTTCATTGCGCTTCCCACGAAATGGATGTGGGCTTAAATAAGGACAATCCGTTTCAACGAGTAAACGATCAAGTGGAATTTTTGCTGCGACCTCTTTAGTCTCCTTCGCATTCTTGAAGGTGACTGGCCCACCAAAAGAAATATAAAAGCCAAGGTCAAGAGCTCTTTTTGCTGCATCCCAATCGGCGCTAAAACAATGCATAATCCCGCCGACTTGATCAGCTGATTCTTTCTCTAAAATCGATAAAACATCCTCTGTTGCGTCTCGATTATGTATAATGATTGGCAAATCCACTTGTTTAGCTAATTCAATTTGTTGAATGAATACGTTTTTCTGAACCTCTGCTGGGGACTTGTCCCAGTGGTAATCCAAGCCCATTTCTCCTAAAGCGACCACCTTAGGGTGATGCGTCAAGGACTCGATCCATTCCAGATCCTCTGCTTGCATATCAACTGCATCGACTGGATGCCAGCCTACTGCTGCATATAAGTCTTCGTATTCTTCTACTAAGGCCATCGCTTTTGTGATCATTGGGCGATCAAAGCCCACGACAACCATTCTTGATACACCCGCCTCTCGTGCGCGTTGGATGACTTCGCTTCGATCCTCTCCAAACTCATCAGCATTGACATGGGTATGCGTATCGAATAACATTCTTATCCCTCTATCTATCAAATTTAGGTCTTTTAGTAGTGTACCATGTAAATCTATTAAACATACAACAGTCCGTTTTCATTTCTATTACAGTTTCATTACAGAACTAAAGACCTATTGACTTTTTCGACGTCTTTTGACACATGCTGATGAAATAAGCAAAAATTCGCCAATGTTGATTTTTTTCTAGTACACGCGCCTTAATTTACTATGGTTAAAAAAGTTTTGAATCTCTTATCCAAGGACATTTAAAAAAAGAAACCCGCTAGACGATTAACATCTAGCAGGTTTCTTCTATTAACTGTTATTTTACTTTTGCGCCGTTTGGTAGAGAGGGATCGACGGTGACCACTTTTAATTCGCCTTCTCCCTCACCTGAGAGAATCATCCCTTCTGACCATTCCCCTCTTAATTTTACAGGTTTTAAATTGGTCACAACCACAACTTTTTTACCAATTAAATCTTCTGGCTCATAGTACTTCGCAATGCCTGAGAGAACTTGACGTTTTTCCGTTCCTAAATCCAATTGGAACTTAAGCAGTTTATCTGCTTTTTTGACTCTTTCACAGTTTAGAACCTCTGCCACTCTGAGTTCAATCTTTTCAAAATCCTCAAATGTAATTTCAGGAAGGTGAGCCTCTACTTTTGTTTCTCCCTCTTCAGGCTGATCAGATGACGCCGTCTCCGCTTCATTTGAAACAGGCGTGCCACCTCTCATTTTATCTACGATGTACGCTATTTCTTCGTCAGCATCTCGTCGAGGGAAAATGGGTTCCCCTTTTTGGACGTTCCATTTCCCTTCACTCTTGCCAAAAGTAGAAAGACTCTCCCAAGATTGCGAGTTTGGATCAATAATACCAAGTTGTTCAAAAATCTTAGATGGAGTATGGGTCAAGAACGGTTGGAGCATAATTCCAATCGCACGTAAAGATTGAACCAGATGGGCCATCACCGAACCTAATGTTTCTCGTTCGGACTCATTTTTAGCCAAGGCCCATGGTGTTGTTTCATCAATATATTTATTTGTACGAGAAACCAACTGCCAAAGGGCTGAGAGCGCAACCGAGAACTGGAGATTTTCCATCTCGATTTCAACCTTCTGAACCGTTTCTTTAACAAATTGTTCGAGCTCAGAATCAAACTTTGTCATAGAGCTTTTATATTCTGGAACCACTCCATCGAAATACTTATCGACCATTGCTACAGTCCGGTTCAACAAGTTACCAAGGTCATTTGCCAAATCATAATTTAAACGTTGCACAAACCCTTCTGGTGTAAACACGCCATCTGAACCAAAGGGCACTTCGCGAAGCAAATAATAGCGAAGGGCATCCAAACCGTACCGATCAATAATTGGCTCAGGGTCGACGACATTCCCTTTTGACTTTGACATTTTACCGTCTTTCATGAGCAGCCAACCATGAGCAAACACTTTCTTAGGCAGCGGAAGATCGAGTGCCATTAGTATAATTGGCCAATAGATGGTATGGAAACGCACAATTTCCTTCCCTACTAAATGAACATCCGCTGGCCAGTACTTATTGAACTTACCGTCCTCATCGGTCCCATAACCAAGCGCTGTAATGTAGTTGCTAAGCGCATCAATCCAAACATAAATGACATGTTTCGGATTACCTGGGACCTTAACCCCCCACTCAAACGCAGTACGGGAAACCGCCAAGTCTTCAAGACCCGGTTTAATAAAGTTATTAATCATTTCATTTTTGCGAGATTCTGGTTGAATGAAGGTTGGGTTTTCTTCATAGTACTTTAACAAACGCTCTGAATAATGACTCATTTTGAAGAAATAGGATTCTTCTTTAACCTTCTCAACATCACGGCCACAATCCGGACATTTTCCATCTACAAGTTGGGTTTCAGTATAGAAAGATTCGCATGGCGTACAATACCAACCTTCATATTCCCCTAAATAAATATCCCCTTGATCCAATAACTTCTTAAATATTCTTTCAACGACTTTCTTATGACGCGGCTCCGTAGTTCGAATAAAATCGTCGTAGCCAATTTCAAGTTTATCCCATAGGGAACGGATCCCAGACACAATTTCATCGACATATTGAATCGGTGTCGTTCCTTCCTCCTGGGCTTTCATTTCAATTTTCTGCCCATGTTCATCCGTACCCGTTAGGTACATGACATCATAACCACGTAGGCGCTTATACCGGGTCATTGCATCCCCTGCAACCGTTGTATAAGCATGCCCTATATGTAACCGTCCACTCGGATAATAAATCGGTGTCGTGAGATAAAATGTTTTATTTTCTTGCGCCATGTCATTGTCCTCCTTAATAATCTCATCTGCCTTAGCAAGGCCAACAGGCGGCAGATCCATTCACGTAAAACTATTATAAAGAATAAAGTAGGAAATTATCAAATTCTGGTCTATGGTTTAAAGCCTCTTTTCAAAGACTTTATACCGATAAAACAGGAGTCATTCTATAAAGTTTCATTTTTTACAATTCAAAGAATGTACGTCTTTAGAACTAGATGGATTACATCCAAACAACTATTTTTCCCTATTTTGAGGAAAATATCCTTTTTTTTGCATAAATTTAATTGACGTTGTTGGAAATCACTGGTACGATTTAAACAGATATAAAAAATGTCGAAATTTGTAATCTATTATTTATTGGGAGGAGAATGTACATGAAATCAACTGGTATTGTAAGAAAGGTTGATGAACTCGGTCGTGTGGTCATTCCGATTGAACTTCGTCGCACACTCGGTATTAATGAAAAAGACTCACTTGAAATTTATGTGGACGACGATCGTATTGTCCTAAAGAAATACAAACCTAGCATGACGTGCCAAATCACTGGGGAAGTATCGGATCACAATATCAGCCTTGCCAACGGAAAGTTGGTCTTGAGTAAAGAAGGCGCTGAACTCGTCTTAAATGAAATTAAAACATTTTTAGAAAACGAATAAAATCAGCGAGACCTTTTCTTTATGGAAAAGGTCTCTTTTTTTAATCTAAATCGTCCCCACTGTGATAGGTGTTATAAACCTCTCTTTTCGGAAGGCCACGGTCTTGGGCTACTTTTTTGATGGCTTCTTTCTTATCTAACCCTTCTTCTATGTAAAACTCAATGTGTTGAACGAGTGTCCAGTTTTCCCACGGTGGCTTCACATTTTCCTCTATTTCAAATCCCTGATTACCTTCTACAACCACACAACACTCGCCTTTTACTTCATTTGAAAGAATCCAATCCAAAACTTCAGAATAAGAGCCTCTGACAAAAGTTTCATATTTCTTAGTTAGCTCACGCGCGAGTGTCACCTTGCGTGCACTAAATGCTTCGCCCATGGATTGCACCATCTCTTTTAAGCGGTGTGGGGCTTCATAGAAAACGAGTGTAAAAGGGAGTTTACTTAACTGATCGAGCTCCCGCTTTCGTTCTTTTTTCTGTCGCGGCAAAAAACCATAAAATAAGAAATGGTCCGTAGAAAGACCTGACGCGATGAGAGCGGTCGTTGCTGCGACGGCACCTGGCAATGGAATGACCGCCAATCCTTCCTCAATACATCGACACACGAGATCCTGACCTGGATCGGAAATTCCAGGTGTTCCAGCATCCGTGACAAGCGCCACCTGAAAGCCCTCTTTCATTTTTTCAATAAGCTTTTCCCCACTCACCCGTTTATTATGTTCATGATAACTCACTAAAGGGGTTTGGATATCAAAATGGTTAAAGAGCTTACGGGTTTGACGCGTGTCCTCTGCGGCCACTTGATCCACTTCTTTTAATAATCTTAGTGCTCTTAATGTGATGTCTTCCAAATTCCCAATCGGAGTTGGAATCAGAATTAATTGACCTTGGCTACTCGAACCAAAACTTCTCTGTTCCATTATTCTCCCTCCTTTCTTCAACCCATTTTTGCTTTTTAGCTCGGGACCACTTTTTAATTGCCGCCTCTCGCCTCAAAGCCTTTTCTTTTGTCTCAAACGTCTCCTGCAAAAGCACCTTAAAAGGTCCTCTTCCCCTGGTATATTTTGCCCCTTTTCCTGTTTCATGCGCTTTTAACCGTTTGGGGAAATCGTTGGTATACCCGGTATATAATGTACCGTCTCTACATTCCAAAATATAGACCATATGCTGTATCATCTCAGGAAATCCACCAGCTCCTCAGTATACTTCCCATCTTCTCCGTAAACCAAAAGCGGCGGAAGTACTTTTAAACCTGGCTTTCCGTCTTTAATGCCTTCAATTAGAATCATATTGGCCTCCCTACCTTTTTTGGGATAGACATAGCAGAGGCGTTTCGGCTCCAAACGGTGGGATCGCATGGAAAGCAATAACTCAACCAACCGTTCCGGGCGATGTACAAAGGCAGCCTTACCCTTTTGTTTTAAAAGCTGACTACTCGAGCGTACAACTTCATCTAAAGTAATCTCCAACTCATGACGGGCCAAAGCCAAATGCCGGTTAGGATTAATACGCTCTGTCTGGTCTTGAGAGAAGTAGGGGGGGTTACAGGTCACCACATCAAATTGGCTTGACCCTAGGACTGCCGATATCTCTTTGGCATCGCCCAGTACACAGCTCATTTGGTCCTCCAACTTGTTAAGTTGAACACTGCGCACCGCCATATCATGCAATCGAGGTTGAAGCTCAACCTCTGTTATATGCCCACGAGTACGTTCACTCAACATAAGTGCCACGGCCCCATTTCCTGAACAAAGATCGACTATTTGTCCACCTTGAATGGGGACATAAGCAAAATGAGCCAAAAGTACAGCATCCAATGAAAAACTAAACACTTCAGGGCTTTGAATGATTTGAAGATCTGACTGAAACAGGGTATCGACCCGTTCATTTTCATAGTGAATCGTCACTCGCGTTTCGCTCCTTATTTCAAAACTTAAAAGAGATTGCCTAACATGAGAAAAAGCCCTCCGCCAAATGTCGGAAGGCTTATTTTTTGGTTAAAAAAGAAAGGCAGAACAAGCAATCCCCTTCTGTTCTTAAACTTCCATAATGGATATTGCAGATGTGAAACCCTTCTTGGTAGAGCCTGGCCAGATTGTCATAGCCTTCTCCCACATCCAAAGCAGATGGAACGGTCACCTCTGTTTCGTCTACTTTGTCTTGATCTTTAGGACTTGTCCGCTTCTGTGGAGCAGCCTCAATGGATTTTTCAGAATCCATTCGTTGTCTTAAATGGCGATTCTCAATCACCAACTGTTGATTTTCTTCGAGAACGGAAGCAAGTTCCGCTTTCAAATCACCCAGTTCACGATAAAGGTCACCAATCTGTTCTTCAAGGCGACTCACTTGAGAAAAGATATCTTTTTTATCCACCTGAACCACCTCTTATAAAGCCGGGTTCAAAAAGTTGATTTTTTGAACCCTTCTATTTAGTGGATTGAGACGCAATGGCACCTTCTTCTATTAGCTCATCCAAAGTGTACTCTATGACACGTTCTTGCTCAGGCAATTCAATTTGAACAAGTCGTTCAAGAATGTTCAAACCGATTACGCGTCCTTTTCCATATTGAACTGTAATAGATTCGCCTACGTCCGGAAGCTCTTTTTTTGCTGACTCATAGTTATCGTTCTCGTATTTCAAGCAGCACATTAACCGGCCACAAACACCCGATATTTTAGCGGGGTTGAGCGATAGATTTTGATCCTTTGCCATTTTAATAGAGACGGGTTCAAAATCACCCAAAAACGTGGAACAACACAACATTCTTCCACAAGGCCCAATGCCGCCGAGCATTTTCGCTTCGTCTCGTACACCAATTTGCCTTAGTTCAATTCGGGTTCGAAAGATCGCGGCCAAATCTTTAACTAGGTTTCGAAAATCAACTCGGCCATCAGCTGTGAAATAAAAGATGATTTTATTCCGATCAAACGTATACTCAACGTCCACAAGCTTCATATCCAAGGCGTGTTCCGTAATTTTTTCCGTGCATATGGATAGCGCCTCTTTAGCTTCCGTGCGATTGGTTTCCACTTGAACTCGATCTTCCGCCGTGGCAAGTCTGAGCACTTTCTTGAGAGGAAGCACCACATCGGAATCCTCGACCGTTTTACTCCCAATCACGGCCCTTCCATATTCTACACCACGTGTCGTTTCTACAATAACAGATTGATCGGTTTCGATCTCCAGATCGCCCGGATCAAAGTAATATATTTTACCCGCTTTTTTGAAGCGGACACCTACAACTTCATACATGGGGTTAAAACCCTCCCTGAATTCTGAGTAAGAGTTGTTCTAAAACACTGACGAATTGAACATTCGAACTCAGCCGTCTCCGTGCAGCCATAACAAAAGTCATTTGGTCTGCTAACTGTGAAAGAGAGCTTCTTAAAGCCTGCTCACGTATAATAACCTGTTGCTGATTGAATGTAAAATCCTCATCATTCCCTAGATGCGCCTTCATAATATCTCTAAACCATAAAAGGATCAGTCCAAGAGCAAGTTGGGCGTGCTCATTTTCATAAAAATGGGGGATGACTTGATCATATAAGACAATCAACGCCTGATCAGGTTGAGAAAGCGCCTCTTTCATCAATTTTATCATGATCGAACATGCTTTCGCAAACCATTCTTGTTGGCACAATTCTTCCGCTTCTTCCAAATCATTGGTTAACTCCGCCGCAAGCCGAGCCTGAGTCTCACCAAACCCTTTCTCAACCAAGCGTGTTGCAATTTCATTAGAAAGAAGTGGGGAAAACGTTAAGATTTGGCATCTTGAACGGATTGTATCTAAAAGCGCGTGAATTCTTTCCGTAATTAAAACGGCCACACAGTCATTTTGTGGTTCTTCTATAAATTTCAATAAACTGTTGGCGGCTTGGGAGGTCATGGTTTCGGAACTTTCAATTATAAAAAACTTTTTGGTAGATTCGACTGCTTTAAAAGAAAATTCCTTTATTAAATTGGTCACTTGGTCCTTTTTGATCGACTTTCCATCAGGTTGGACGCGTACAAGATCTGGATGATTACCCGACTCAATCCGACGACAGTTGGAACACGCCTCACAGGGGACGGCTCCAACAGGGCGTTCACAAAAATAGCTTTTGGCTAGTAATTTTGCTGCTTCTCTTTTTCCAGTCCCTTTAGGTCCTACAAAAAGATAGGCATGGGCCAAAGTATTCTGAACCAAGCTTTTCGTTAAGATTCGTTCAACGGTCACCTGATTTGTCTTTAATGACTCCCAATTCATTGTTATCACATACTTTCTTTACCTGTAAAGATCGACTAAGAGACCTTTAATTTCACCTAAATGCTTTAAAATCGCCACTTGGTTAACATCCCTTTTTAGGACTTCATCTGTTAATTTAATAAGAGTTTGGTCAACCACCTGAAGAATTGAGTGGGCATGGCTATCCGGGCGATGCCAAACACGGTTTTGTTTAAGAGTGACGCCTCCGCCAACCGCTCCACGAATGAATTGCTGAACCAATTGCTTATAAGCTCTTAAATCTTTAACCGTCAAGGACTGAGCTAAGCGTTCGCCTTGTTGTTCAATTTGACCGAGAAGGGCATAGACGCCCTCCCCGATCTCCTGATTGTTTTGAATGTAAGATTCAAAAGGACGTTCAACTCTTTCAACCTTTTGGGAGTGTACAGGACTCTCTCCATTAAATACGGTTTGTTTTCGATCTATTTTAATTCCCATGATTCTCCTTAAAACTGCTTAAAGTCTTCAACAGAAAGGACAAACACCGTTGCCCCACCTACTTCCACTTCAACCGGATGTGGAATGTAAGAATCGGCATTGCCTCCCATAGGAGAGATCGGAGCCACCATCTGTTCGCGACTTTCACAATTTTCTCTAATCACATTGAGGAGCTGATTGACCCTTGGTGTTTCGGTCCCAATAATAAATGTTGTATTGCCAGAGCGTAAAAACCCCCCGGTACTCGCCATTTTCGTTGCCTTAAAATTAGATTTTACTAATGCACTAGACAAACGGTTACTATCTTTATCTTGAACCACCGCCATGATCAGTTTCAATGCGAACCACTCCTTAATTTATTTGATTAGCCTGTCTTAAGACACGAGTTAAATCTTCTTTTATAACATTATAGACCTGATCTTCGGTTTGGGTACCATCCACTAATAGAATGCGTTTTGGATTCTCCTTATAAATTCGACGAAACCCATCACGAACCCTTTCATGATAACTTAATTGTTTTTGCTCAATGCGATCGAGGTCCTGGGACTCTAAACGTCCTGAACGAGCCTCCAACCGTTCTCTGCCTATATCGGACGGCAGGTCAATGAGGTAGGTGCGATCTGGAATCAAGCCACCTGTCGCAAAGGCATTAATCGATTCAATCGATTCAATTGGCATCTCAAGCCCATACCCCTGGTACGCTACCGAGGCGTCCACAAATCGATCGCAGAGCACAACCCACCCTCTTTCTAATGCCGGTAGAATTTTCTCATGAATATGTTGGGCGCGAGAAGCCGCATATAATAAAATCTCCGTTTGTGAGCCCATCTCTTTGTTAGTTGGATCCAATAGAACGGAGCGGACGGCGTCACTGATTGCTGTGCCTCCAGGCTCACGTGTCACAATAAACGGAATTCGCTGTTCCACTAACCAATCCGTTAGCCTTCGAACTTGAGTCGTTTTCCCGGCTCCATCCGGACCTTCTAATGTAATAAATAAACCTGTCACTCGTACCTTCCCCTTTTCCACAATAAAAATAACACTAATTAAATTTCTTCCATCAAGGACAAAGCACCTGGATCCGGTCTTCTTCAACAAAAGGCTCATCCCCTTGGAAAGCGGCGCCTGTCCTTTTCCACAATTCAATGTGTTCGATGTGTTGGTTCGTAATCGTCTCACCTTTTAATAAAATAGGGATTCCTGGCGGATAGGGGATCACGGCCGCACCCGATTGATAACCGACTGCCTCGCTCAATGGGATCGATGTGAGAGGTTGCGCTTCAAACTCACTTAAACCAAGCGGGGTTGGGCTTACCGAATAAGGAGCTCTAGCCCCTTTCAACTTCCCTTCGCCCGACTTTGGTTGAATCCCAGCCATTTTAAAAGACTCCAACATGCCTTGAAACGGAGGAACCTGATCCAACCCAAAGACGAATAAAACATGATTAGGGTCTGCTAATTCTGGGAAATAGCCCATGGTTTCAATCTTTGTTTTTAATTGAAAACCGGAGTAACCCGAAACATGAATCATCAGTTTGAGCGGATCCGTTTGAACAAAAGGAGCACTTAGTCCCAAAGACCAACCAAGCGTTGACTCTAGTTCTCTCTTAAACCAAGTCACTTGATTGACGATCTGATCGACTGACTTTTCGTCTAATGTGGCTAAGAAAGAGCGGGCCACATCAAGAGAGGCCATAATCGGATAAGATGGACTTGAGGACTGTAGCATGCTTAATACGGCTTGTACACGTTCTTTAGCTATCCAATCTGAATTGATATGGAGATACGCGCCCATTGTCATGGCTGGAAGCATTTTGTGCGCAGAATGCACGACCAGATCAGCACCAAATTCTAAGCTACTCTTAGGAAAAGGCTCACCCCATTTAAAATGAGGCCCGTGCGCTTCATCAACCAAAACACCCAACCCATGGGTATGGGCAATTTGAATCAACGTTTCCACCTGAACGGCTTGTCCATAGTAATTGGGATACGTGAGTATAAGCGCCTTCGCTTCAGGATAGCGGTTCAGTGCCTCCTGAAGCGTCTCGAGAGTTAAACCGGTTGCAACCGAACCCTCTTCATCTGTTTCAGGAGTAAGAAATACGGCTTGAACTTGAGCTAATTTTAATGCATTAAAAATAGACTTATGCGCATTTCGCTGAACGAAGACAAGATCTCCTGGTGAACAACATGCCAATACCATTGTTAGATTCCCAACCGTTGAACCGTTCACCAAAAAAAAGCTTTGTTTTGTTTGGTAATAATCGGTCAGAAGGGATTGCGCCTCTTTTATCACACCTGAAGGAGAATGAAGGTCATCTAACCCTTCCAGTTCAGTTAAGTCAATGGAGAGTATATCTTGAAACGTTTTAAGAGCTGGTTTTGGAAATACCCGTCCATTTTTATGTCCGGGCACATGCAAGGAATAGTGCTCTTTTTCTGTGAACCCTATTAGAGCATTATATAATGGCATCTGCCTTTGATCCATTCTCATCATATTCCTTTTTCTCTTATCTTAACAAAATTAGCGGTCGCCCGCACTCCATAGTTCAATTAAGGTCTGTAAAACGTTCTGAGAGGGCCATTTACAAAAAAAAGAGCACTCCATTAAGGACTACTCTCCACTACTTTATTATTTAGGTTGATACTTAATTTTTTAAGCTTCTGAATCAAACGATCGTAGTTGGCCTCTTCAACATCTGTCTCTACTATTTCCCTTTGACAAGAATCACAAATTAATTGATTACAAATATAAATGCCAGAATCTTTTTTCTCGTCACAAATGATACACGTGTCATTAACTGGGGCATGGTCGAGTTTAAATGCTTCCACCCTATGAACACCTCCAACTTTATTATTAATAATAGGTTCCCCTAATCTAATAGATTCTATTCACATTTTTCATGATTTTCTATGAAAATGGTAAGATCATGTCTCTTTTAACAGTGTATGCAACTTAACCTATATAAGTAAGTTGTCCTTCCATATGCTAGGTCCTTACGCATGCGTAGGTTGGGTGCTAGGTGCATGCGCTTTTTCTTGCGCACACACTCTCGCTTCTTTTTCACTGTTAGTGTGCCTTGAATTTACGGCACCCCTCTAAGTTTCATTGAACGCAAAAAAGGAACTGCTTTTACCCTCGCCTTGGGTTCCATCACCCTTCGGGTGAACACCAAAAAAATAAGGAACTGTATATTTAAATACAATTCCTTATCTCTATTTTGCCTGGCGGCGTTCTACTCTCACAGGGGGAAGCCCCCAATTACCATCGACGCTGAAGAGCTTAACGACCGTGTTCGGGATGGGTACGGGTGTGACCTCTTCGCCATAACCACCAGACAAGTATTCAATTGAAGGATATCCCTTCAAAACTAGAATGAAGTGAAAAAATTAGGTTAAGCCCTCGATCGATTAGTATCCGTCAGCTGCATATGTTACCATACTTCCACCTCGGACCTATCTACCTCATCATCTCTAAGGGATCTTACTGACTTAAAGTCATGGGAAATCTCATCTTGAGGGGGGCTTCATGCTTAGATGCTTTCAGCACTTATCCCTTCCACACATAGCTACCCAGCGATGCTCTTGGCAGAACAACTGGGACACCAGCGGTGTGTCCATCCCGGTCCTCTCGTACTAAGGACAGCTCCTCTCAAATTTCCAACGCCCGCGACGGATAGGGACCGAACTGTCTCACGACGTTCTGAACCCAGCTCGCGTACCGCTTTAATGGGCGAACAGCCCAACCCTTGGGACCCACTTCAGCCCCAGGATGCGATGAGCCGACATCGAGGTGCCAAACCTCCCCGTCGATGTGGACTCTTGGGGGAGATAAGCCTGTTATCCCCAGGGTAGCTTTTATCCGTTGAGCGATGGCCCTTCCATGCGGTGCCACCGGATCACTAAGCCCGACTTTCGTCCCTGCTCGACTTGTAGGTCTCGCAGTCAAGCTCCCTTGTGCCTTTACACTCTGCGAATGATTTCCAACCATTCTGAGGGAACCTTTGGGCGCCTCCGTTACATTTTAGGAGGCGACCGCCCCAGTCAAACTGCCCACCAGACACTGTCTCCGAACCGGATTACGGTTCCGGGTTAGAATGTCCATACCGAAAGGGTAGTATTCCACCGACGCCTCCACCGAACCTAGCGGTCCGGCTTCTCAGGCTCCTACCTATCCTATACAATCGATACAGACATCCAATATCAAGCTGCAGTAAAGCTCCATGGGGTCTTTCCGTCCTGTCGCGGGTAACCAGCATCTTCACTGGTACTATAATTTCACCGGGTCTCTCGTTGAGACAGTATCCAAGTCGTTGCACCTTTCGTGCGGGTCAGAACTTACCTGACAAG
The DNA here is from genome assembly GCA_963829575.1 of uncultured Sporolactobacillaceae bacterium. GTDB lineage: Bacteria > Bacillota > Bacilli > Bacillales > Sporolactobacillaceae > KACC-23026. The sequence continues at coordinate 48,893 of CAWHJF010000012.1, forward strand.
GAATTTCGCTACCTTAGGACCGTTATAGTTACGGCCGCCGTTTACTGGGGCTTCAATTCAGAGCTTCTCCCGAAGGATAACCCCTCCTCTTAACCTTCCAGCACCGGGCAGGTGTCAGCCCCTATACATCACCTTTCGGTTTAGCAGAGACCTGTGTTTTTGCTAAACAGTCGCTTGGATCTTTTCACTGCGGCTCAGCAGGGCTTTCACCCCGCCAAGCACCCCTTCTCCCGAAGTTACGGGGTCATTTTGCCGAGTTCCTTAACGAGAGTTCTCCCGAGCGTCTTAGAATTCTCTTCTCGCCTACCTGTGTCGGTTTGGGGTACGGGCACCTTAAGACTCGCTAGAGGCTTTTCTTGGCAGTGTAAGCACGGGCACTTCGGTACTAAATTCCCTCCCCATCACAGTTCAGTCTTAGAGTGGCGGGATTTGCCTCACCACAAACCTTACTGCTTGGACGCGCATAACCAGCAGCGCGCTTGCCTTGCCTTCCTGCGTCCCCCCATTACTCAAACGTCTTTTGGTGGTACAGGAATATCAACCTGTTGTCCATCGCCTACGCCTTCCGGCCTCGGCTTAGGTCCCGACTAACCCTGAGCGGACGAACCTTCCTCAGGAAACCTTAGGCTTTCGACGGAGGGGATTCTCACCCCTCTTTTCGTTACTCATACCGGCATTCTCACTTCTAAGCGCTCCAACAAACCTTCCGGTTTATCTTCTCTGCCCTTAGAACGCTCCCCTACCATCCCAAATGGGATCCATAGCTTCGGTGATACGTTTAGCCCCGTTACATTTTCGGCGCAGCGCCACTCGACCAGTGAGCTATTACGCACTCTTTAAATGGTGGCTGCTTCTAAGCCAACATCCTGGTTGTCTGGGCAACGCCACATCCTTTGCCACTTAACGTATACTTTGGGACCTTAGCTGATGGTCTGGGCTGTTTCCCTTTCGACGACGGATCTTATCACTCGCCGTCTGACTCCCGAGTATGAGTACTTGGCATTCGGAGTTTGACTGAACTCGGTAACCCTGTGGGGGCCCCTCACTCAATCAGTGCTCTACCTCCAAGACTCTCTACCTCGAGGCTAGCCCTAAAGCTATTTCGGGGAGAACCAGCTATCTCCGAGTTCGATTGGCATTTCACCCCTACCCACACCTCATCCCCGCACTTTTCAACGTGCGTGGGTTCGGGCCTCCATTCAGTGTTACCTGAACTTCACCCTGGACATGGGTAGATCACACGGTTTCGGGTCTACAACCTTAAACTTTGTCGCCCTATTCAGACTCGCTTTCGCTGCGGCTCCGCCTCATCAGCTTAACCTTGCTTAAAATCGTAACTCGCCGGTCCATTCTACAAAAGGTACGCCGTCATCCATAAAAGGACTTCGACTACTTGTAAGCACACGGTTTCAGGATCTATTTCACTCCCCTTCCGGGGTGCTTTTCACCTTTCCCTCACGGTACTGGTTCACTATCGGTCACTAGGGAGTATTTAGCCTTGGGAGATGGTCCTCCCGGATTCCGACGGGGTTTCACGTGTCCCGCCGTACTCAGGATCCACTCTGGTTTGGGTCTGTTTCGACTACAGGGCTGTTACCTTCTATGGCTGGTCTTTCCAGACCGCTTCGTCTACAGCGCCCGCCCCGTGATGAGTGTCCTACAACCCCAAGAGGCAAGCCTCTTGGTTTGGGCTGTTCCCGTTTCGCTCGCCACTACTCAGGGAATCGCGTTTGCTTTCTCTTCCTCTGGGTACTAAGATGTTTCAGTTCCCCAGGTCTGCCTTCTCATACCCTATGAATTCAGGTATGGATTCTGCCCGTTCAGGGCAGAGGGTTTCCCCATTCGGAAATCTCCGGATCAAAGCCTACTTACAGCTCCCCGAAGCATATCGGTGTTCGTTCCGTCCTTCATCGGCTCCTAGTGCCAAGGCATCCACCGTGCGCTCTTATTCGCTTAACCTAATTAAAGATTGATTGATGTCTTGTTTCACTTCATTATCTAGTTTTCAAGGGACATTAGAAAAACTTAGTTTAATCGCCAAGTTCATAATGGCGATACCTTAGTTTTACTTATACTTTATTCTTAGAAATTTTGACGACGTCGAGTCGTCTTCATCGCTAAAATTTTATACGTCTTAACGTATAAAAAAACTTTGAGTGTTCACACACTCAAAACCAAACAAATAACCAAAGCGCAAACGCTACGAATTGTTTCCTTAGAAAGGAGGTGATCCAGCCGCACCTTCCGATACGGCTACCTTGTTACGACTTCACCCCAATCATTTGTCCCACCTTCGGCGGCTGGTTCCAAAAGGTTACCTCACCGACTTCGGGTGTTACAAACTCTCGTGGTGTGACGGGCGGTGTGTACAAGGCCCGGGAACGTATTCACCGCGGCATGCTGATCCGCGATTACTAGCAATTCCGGCTTCATGCAGGCGAGTTGCAGCCTGCAATCCGAACTGAGAGTGGCTTTATGGGATTCGCTCGACCTCGCGGTTTCGCTGCCCTTTGTACCACCCATTGTAGCACGTGTGTAGCCCAGGTCATAAGGGGCATGATGATTTGACGTCATCCCCACCTTCCTCCGGTTTGTCACCGGCAGTCACCTTAGAGTGCCCAACTAAATGCTGGCAACTAAGATCAAGGGTTGCGCTCGTTGCGGGACTTAACCCAACATCTCACGACACGAGCTGACGACAACCATGCACCACCTGTCACTCTGTCCCCCGAAGGGGAACGCCCTATCTCTAGGGTTGTCAGAGGATGTCAAGACCTGGTAAGGTTCTTCGCGTTGCTTCGAATTAAACCACATGCTCCACTGCTTGTGCGGGCCCCCGTCAATTCCTTTGAGTTTCAACCTTGCGGTCGTACTCCCCAGGCGGAGTGCTTAATGTGTTAACTTCAGCACTAAGGGGTGGCCCCCCTAACACCTAGCACTCATCGTTTACGGCGTGGACTACCAGGGTATCTAATCCTGTTTGCTCCCCACGCTTTCGCGCCTCAGCGTCAGTTACAGACCAGAGAGCCGCTTTCGCCACTGGTGTTCCTCCACATATCTACGCATTTCACCGCTACACGTGGAATTCCACTCTCCTCTTCTGCACTCAAGCTCCCCAGTTTCCAATGACCCTCCACGGTTGAGCCGTGGGCTTTCACATCAGACTTAAGAAGCCGCCTGCGCGCGCTTTACGCCCAATAATTCCGGACAACGCTTGCCCCCTACGTATTACCGCGGCTGCTGGCACGTAGTTAGCCGGGGCTTTCTGGTCAGATACCGTCAAGGTGACAGCATTTCCTCTATCACTTGTTCTTCTCTGACAACAGAGCTTTACGATCCGAAAACCTTCATCACTCACGCGGCGTTGCTCGGTCAGACTTTCGTCCATTGCCGAAGATTCCCTACTGCTGCCTCCCGTAGGAGTCTGGGCCGTGTCTCAGTCCCAGTGTGGCCGATCACCCTCTCAGGTCGGCTACGCATCGTCGCCTTGGTAGGCCATTACCCTACCAACTAGCTAATGCGCCGCGGGCCCATCTGTAAGTGATGGCAGAACCATCTTTCACAAGAACACCATGTGGTGTCCTTGATTATTCGGTATTAGCTCCGGTTTCCCGGGGTTATCCCAATCTTACAGGTAGGTTGCCCACGTGTTACTCACCCGTCCGCCGCTCGATTCACACATCGTCACCCCGAAGGGATCCGATGTGTTTCACGCGCTCGACTTGCATGTATTAGGCACGCCGCCAGCGTTCGTCCTGAGCCAGGATCAAACTCTCAAAATTTGAGCAGACAATGAGTCGTCGTTAGAACGAGCCATTTCTGCTGGCGTTGCACTTTTAAAGTGCATCTTTTAAAAAGGATGTTACCATCCATAATATCATTCGTTTAATTCCTAGCGTTTTTTTCTCAAAGTTAAACTTTGACTGGCGCTTTGGTTTTTGTTTAGTTTTCAATGTGCGAATGTAATCATTAAAACTCTTAACTACGATCACCATCTTGCGAAGGCGACTTTAATATAATAACACGTCATTCTAACGAAGTCAACATCTTATTTTCTTAAAAATGAATTCCGTTAGAAGCGACGCTTATTAATATACTATGTGTATATGGTAATGTCAATACTTTTAGCCAAATTAATTTGCAGACTATACAATAAACATTTTAATTACAACTAATGCTGCAATACCAGGGATCCCTAATATACCTGCTACAACTGTGGTACTAGCGTTAATCGGGATATGGAGGCCGAAGTTTGTCCCAATAGTATTTAAGAAAAAAAGAAGAATACCACCAATTATAAATTTCACTGCGAGTTTCCCAACAAACCTAAAGGGCTTAAAGGTTGCTCCAAACAATAAAAGTAAAACGATTAAACCAACGGCGATGGATAGAATGACTGTTGAATTCAAAATTAAAAAGCCCCCCTTGTCTTTTTATATTTATATATGGGGGGCTTGGACTATTTAGAACTTATTTTGTTCTGAGCTGGGTAATATTTTTAAACCGAGCTTCTTTCAATAGGAAGAAATATTTGGCTTCAGCTAATTTTAAGTGATGTAGGACTTCAGGTGATGGCTCAATACTGCTTTCTACAACACGCTTTTGCTTCAGCCATTCATTTTTAAGACGTTCCATCATTTCCGCAAGAGATTGATTCAACTCTTTACTTAGACGTCCTTTTTTTCTAAACATACCGAATCCCCCTCCTGTTAGATCTCCCTTCTTCCTTCAAGAGCTTTAGACAAGGTGACTTCATCGGCGTATTCCAAATCACCGCCGACTGGAAGACCATGAGCAATTCGGGATGTTTTAATGCCTATTGGTTTTATTAATCTAGATAAGTACATGGCGGTTGCTTCACCCTCAACCGTTGGATTGGTTGCTAAAATAATTTCTTTCACCTGCTCATCATCAAGCCGGCGAATTAATTCGGTTACTTTGATATCTTCTGGACCAATTCCATCAACTGGAGAGATCGCGCCATGTAAAACATGATAAAGGCCCCTATAATCCCGCATTTTCTCCATGGCAATCACATCTTTTGGATCTTGAACGACACAAATCACGGAACGGTCACGCGAAGAATCATCGCAAACATAGCAAGGATCACGATCACTGATATTTTGGCAAACGGTACAATGAATGAGCTTACGCTTCGCATTTACGAGCGCACGACCAAAATCCATGACATCATCTTCTCGCATGTTGACTACAAAAAAAGCCAGTCGAACCGCCGTTTTCGGTCCGATTCCTGGCAGCTTCATAAAACTATCGATTAGCTTGGCAATCGGTTCTGGATATTGCACGTATAGTGTTCCCCCTAAAATTAGAAACCAGGGATATTTAATCCTTTAGTAAATTGACCCATGCGGCTGTTCGCTAACTCATCCGCCTTGCCCATCGCCTCATTAACAGCAGCTAAGACAAGATCTTGGAGCATTTCGACGTCGTCTGGATCAACGGCTTCTTCCTTAATTTGCACTTCTAGCACTTCTTTATGCCCATTACATTTAACGGTAACAACCCCACCGCCGGCAGTCCCCTCTACAAACTCATCTTTCAATTGTTCTTGAGCCTCTGCCATTTTCTTCTGCATCTTTTGCATTTGCTTCATCATGTTGTTCATATTTCCACCACGCATATGAATAGCCTCCTTTAATCTCTTATTTCTAATAAATCAGGGCCGACTAATTTTTCAGCCTCTGTAATTAACGGGTTTTTGTCTTCTTTAACAGGGTCGTCGTCATCTTCTTCACCAACAGAATCCATATTCTTTATATAGTCATTTCTTAAGTGTTCCCATTCAGAATGAGGAATGGGATATAGGCGTTTGGATTTCCCTGTTACTTCTAATAAAATGCGCTCAACCATATCCAGCACATTATTTTTGTTGTCTAAAACCATTTGGCAATGAAAATCATATTTAAACGAAAGCAAAAAAGCTGAGTCGGAACTGGCAACGGGTTTACTTTCCAAGAGCCAGGCATGTGCGGCAACATTGGCAGACCGTACTTTGTCCATAATATCCGCCCATGAACTCCTAAGATGATTCAACTCTGTTTTGGATGCTTGGCTTAACACTTTCTTCATTTCATTTAAAGGGAGATTTAAACCTTTGCCATTTGAAGTTTTCCTTTGCGGCGTACGAGCCCGTGTTGAACCGTTTGATGCACTGGTAGATTGGGATTTTACTCCCGCTCCATTAGACTCGAGCGTCTCCAATTTCCTCTCTAAAGAGGCAAGTCGAGTTAATAAGTCACTTTGGGATGGTGCTTCTATTATTTCTGGAGAGGGAACCGAAACACTCTTATTCTGCGCCTGACACAATTTAACCATTGTGACTTCCAACAAAATTCTTGGCTGACTTGACCATCTCATGGCTTGCCCAGCGTCATTCAACTCTTGAATAACCGAATAAATCGTTTCAATTTCAAGAGAACGAGACAATTCCTCAAAATCAGCATCGATCTGAACGCGTTCGAGTTGGTCTCCAAGTTCCGATGACGTTTTGAACAATAAAATATCACGGCAATAATGCATCAGATCTTCGGTGAATTTTTCTGGATCCTTACCCCGGTCCATTAACTCATTGACTGCCCGAACGGCTTCGGTTGGATTCTTCTGAACAATTTCTTTCACAACTTTTGAGATGAGGTTTTGAGAAACAAGACCGGTGACTTCTAGAACATCTTCAACCGTAACCGCGCCTGTTGCATAGGCCGCCACTTGGTCTAAGATGCTTAGAGCATCGCGCATCCCACCGTCACTTGCTTTGGCAATCAGAGAAAGCGAATCCGTGTCCACTTGGATGCTTTGCTCCTGAACAATGTGCGTCAAACGCGCTACAATTGATTTGAGCGGTATGCGTTTAAAATCAAAGCGTTGACATCTTGAAATAATGGTTAATGGAATTTTATGAGGTTCTGTTGTAGCCAAGATAAAAATAACGTGTTCAGGAGGTTCTTCCAACGTTTTTAAAAGGGCATTAAACGCCCCTTGGGAAAGCATGTGTACTTCATCAATGATATACACTTTATACTTGGCTGAACTTGGTGCATATTTTACACTTTCACGTATTTCACGAATTTCGTCGACCCCATTGTTGGACGCCGCATCAATTTCGATCACATCAGGGAGTCTTCCTTCTGAAATAGCAAGACAAGATGGACATTCATTGCACGGCTCTGCTGTTGGCGCCTCGACGCAGTTGAGCGCTTTTGCAACAATTTTGGCTGCGCTCGTCTTACCGGTTCCGCGAGGGCCATTGAATAAGTAGGCATGCGAAAACTGCGACTTTGCTAAAGCATTCTGCAAGGTCTTGGTGATATGTTCTTGACCTGCCATATCTTCAAAACGTTGGGGCCGCCACACTCTATATAAAGCTTGATAGACCATCTTTCTCACCTGATTTCCGTGAAGATTCTTCTTCATTATACCTTAAAAAGTATGCAATACAAAAGAAAATAGAGGGGGTTTATTATGTAATCTGTCCACCCCCGAATTCCCTTAAACGAATGCGTTAAGATAGCAAAAAACCGTTGGATCCTCTCCAACGGTTTATTAGTTATATTTAGTATGCCGTGCACCTTCTGTCGATTCCATCTCCATGAGCGCTTCTTAAGCAGTTGGCTCGATCCAGGCAACCCCGCGGCACACGGAAGGTCTCACTTACTGCTGCTTCCTTCCGGACCTGACAGGGTTCATGAGTTTCCGTTGCGCAGGACCCAGATGTCAACACCACTTACTTAAGGCGGACCTCACAGATATGGGACCTCGAGAAGGAATTCAGCCTCGCTACAGCGGATTGCGAGTACAGGGCACCGCTACCTCCCCGCCTAGCACGGCAATGTTGTAAATAAAGTTAGGCGCTAAGTTTCTTTCAGAAAAAGAAATGGCGCAATGATGCAATCAAAAGTCGCTTCTTCTAGCAAAAGCTTAATGGCGGAGGCGAGAGGATTTGAACCCCCGCGACGCGTGAACGCCCTAGCTGATTTCGAGTCAGCCCCCTTCAGCCTCTTGGGTACGCCTCCGAATTGCGACGTAACCTACTATAACATATAAGTTGAGTCCTTGCAATAACCCTGGACTGGCTTTAGGTGATGTGGATAATGGGTTGTCCACCCAATATATGTTTATGCATCATCTTGGGATGCTTGTTTGATTTGTTTCTTTTTATTTCTAAGATTTTTGAAAAAATCACTTAAAATCGCTCCACAACGCGTCTCACAGATCCCGCTGATTACTTCTGTCACATGATTAAATCGTCCATCTTGTAGAAGGTTCATTAATGATCCCGCACAGCCTGCCTTTGGATCTTGTGCCCCATAGATGACCCGCGGAATGCGCGACTGAAGAATGGCCCCAGAACACATCGGGCAGGGCTCCAGCGTGACGTATAACTCACACTCACTGAGGCGCCAAGTTCCGAGTTTAACACTCGCTTTCTTGATTGCGAGTAGTTCGGCATGGGCCAAGGGGTCTTGCTCCGTTTCTCTTAGATTGTAGGCGGTAGAGACGATTTTGCCGTCTCTTACAATGACCGCACCAATTGGAACTTCACCGAGTGCCCGTGCGTGCTCTGCTTCTTTAAGCGCAAGCGTCATCCATTTTTCATGCTCGGTTCTTTCATGTTCAAGCATTTTGACCAAACCTCATTCTTTGACTCATCCTAAATTTAATTTTAAGTATACCATGTGGCCCTTGAAATAAAAAAATAAGGTCCTCAAAAAGAGAACCCTATTTAATGGTGTTTCATACTTTATTTTTCATCTTCTAAGTCATTGGCAAGTCTAGACACATTCAAGATTTTAAAGAACAGGCTTAAAAGAATACCAACGATCGTCGCAAGACCCATTCCAGAAAGCGCAACATGGCCAATATTAATGGCTGCACCACTAAGTCCAATAACCAATACCGCACAAGTTAAGATCATGTTCTGCGATTTACTGTAATCGACTTTGGATTCCACAAGAATCCGAATCCCGGACGCAGCAATGACTCCATATAAAAGAAGCGAAATGCCACCCAGGACAGGATTTGGAAGAGCAGTGATTAATGCAGACAATTTCCCTATAAAGGAAAGGAGAATTGAAATAATCGCTGCGCCACCAATGACCCATGTTGAATAAACGCGAGTAATGGCTAAGACACCAATGTTCTCACCATAAGTGGTGTTCGGGGTTGAGCCAAGAAAACCAGAGATAATGGTTGAAAGACCATTCCCCATAACAGAACGGCTTAGCCCGGGGTCTTTTGTGAGATCACGACCGACAATTTTACTCGTCACAAGTAAATGCCCGATATGCTCGGCAATAACAACGAGGGCAGCCGGTGCAATAATGGCAATACTGGCCCAGTCAAAATGAGGCGTGTAAAAAGTAGGAACAGAGAACCATGGGGCAGATGACCATACGCTTCCTACATCCACCAAACCAGCAAATGCTGCAATGATATAACCAACAACAAAGCCGAACAAGATCGGAATGATCTTCATAAATCCTCTAAATAAAACCCAACCAAGAATGGTAATTAACAAAGTTAGAACGGATACAGTGATATCAGTAGGGTTCGCCGTCCAGTTCGCTGAATTTGCAATCCAACCCGCATTTTGAGCCGCAGTCGGCACAAGCTGAAGTCCAATAACCGCAACAATGGCTCCCATTGATGCCGGTGGGAAGACTACATCAATCCAGTTGGTGCCAGCTGCACGAATAATTAACGCAATAAGGACAAAAATGACCCCACAGACAATAAAGCCTCCAAGTGCATCTGCGTAGCTTCCATTTTTCAATACAAGAAATACCGGAGACAGGAACGCAAAACTCGAACCTAAGTAAGCTGGGATTTTCCCTTTTGTTATTAATAAGTACAATAGCGTTCCGAAACCATTAAGTAATAGAATTGTGGCTGGGTCCACCTTAAAAAGGATTGGAACCAAAACCGTTGAACCAAACATCGCAAATAAGTGCTGGAAACTAAGTGGTAAACTCTGAGAGAAGGGTGGTCGTTCTTCCACCTGAATCACGCGTTGTGATGACATCGTCTCTCAATCCCCCTTTCACATTTTGATTACAAATCGATTTATTATACCGTTTTTTTCTGTCCTTATAAAATGTTTTTAGACAAAATTCGCAGATTTAGCTGAAAAAAGTTGCCGATTATGGCAACTTTTTATTATTTGTATTAATATGGGCTTCTTAATCACGATTTAATACGCCTAAGAATTGGAGAATATAAAGGAATAGGTTCACGAAATCGAGATAAATGGCAACGACTAAAAACGGGATCTCCTTTTCAGTAAAACCATGCAAGGTCAGCCGACTAAAGTCGTAGAGCGTGTAGCCAACAAAAATCAGGATCCCAAATCCCGATAGAATGAGTTGTGCGGTCCCATTGGCGGGTAGAAAGAGGTTTAGAATTTCAAGGCCAACAAGTGCCAAAATGGAGACAAATAAGAAGCTACCTAAGAAAGTAAAATCACGTTTGGACACAAATGTATAAATCGCTATGGATCCAAAAGCAAACGCGGTAATTCCAAATGCCCGCAACACAACGTCCGCACCTAAAACACTGATATAATAACCAATCGCCGGATAAAGCGTCATGCCAGAGATGAGCATGAACACAAACATCAATGGATAGCCTATGGCCTTACGCTTTCGTGCAAACACCATCATAAAGATCAAAATAATTTCAACGATTGATAAAGGTAAAAAGAGGCCTCTTGGTACATCTTGACCAAGGACTAACCCAATGGTTGCCACCAAAATCCCAAGAAATAGCGCCGTGAAAAATTTACCGTATGGACTCGCTTTTCTCGTCTGAAGCACTGTATCCAAACTTATCACCTTCCTAAAGAACGATTCATCTTCACATTATAAAACCTACGCAAGTCCATTTTACAATATAACACCTGTTCCAACCAAATTTTGAAGCATGGGTGAAGCATGGGGACGGATCCACTGCTTCTTTTTCAGAAATTCAGTAAACCAATGGATCTCTTGCCGACTAGATTCCAAAGGAAAAAGAGGGGGAAACTCCCCCTCCTTTTACCAGGCACCATTTTTTCGTTTGTTGACCTGCGTGATGAGGTCACGTTGACTCATTTGCGATTCCCCATTGACTTGATGGGAAGCGTGTTTGGCACTTGCACGAGGTGATTGAAAGATATCAGCAAATTTCGGCAGGCTTTCTGCTCGATTTCTTGAGTTCAAATCTAAAACCTCCTTAATAGTCTCCCGAGTCACGTTGATTTGATCTTAGCATCCGTTCAGCCGGATGATCATTCGTTGATCCATCAGAACGCTTGGAAGCAAATTCAGCTTTGGCCCTTGGCTGAATGGAGTTCTCGTTTTGAACCGGGTATCTCTTTTCCCCGCGATCTACCACACGATTACCACCCTTCTTTAATGGGGTAATCTTAGTATGAGCCGTTTCGCTTTAAATATGCTAAAATAAGGCTTCCACAAGTCATTAACTGAACCTCCATTTCCTACCTAAAAATGAAAGATAAGGGGTAGTTTCAGCCAAAATTTTATTTCACCTCAATTAAAAGAAAGGGGAACCCTTATGGAAACTGAAAAAAACTGGGTCCAACATGCTTTAATCAACCTTTTGTTGGAGCAAAATTCCCACTTGAATGACCAAACCGCACGCACATGGGTTGAAGCGATCTGGGAAGATATCGAAGCTACTCGCGCTAAAGGCGGCTATAAATATCGTGGTATCGAACAAACCTCCCAACAAGTCGAACAATGGATTCGCTCTCATGGGAAGCATGTTCATTTTCTTTCAGACGATCCTGTAGCATATATTCGTTCAAAAAACCAAAAAGGACCTCTCTCCTAATTCGGAAAGAGATCCTTTTTTGTATACTTATTTTCGGTTCTCCACTGGACCGGATTTCAGAAAAGGAAGCAACGGATCCGTCCGAGACTGGTGAAAAAGTACCTTTTTACTTAGATAGTTGGATTTCAGGGGGTACATAGATGTCTCCTAACTTCAGAAACAGGGCTTAGAAGCCAATCTGAGCACTATTTTTCCAACACGAATTTTACTGATTAAAAAATGTGGACTTTATCACTGGTCCCATCCGTCCCCACGCTCCCTATCTTAATAACCGCAGCCCATTAAGAATGACCAGAATAGTACTTCCTTCATGGCCTACAACGCCAATAGGAAGGTTAATGGCTTGGAGAAAGTTTGAGATAATCAAGAGAATAATCACAGCAATGGCAAACCAGACATTTTGTTTGACAATCCGGTTCATTTTTTTAGAAAGCCCCATTGAGAATTCGATTTTCTCCAGATCATTTTTCATAAGCACGACATCGGCGGTTTCAAGCGCCACATCCGTTCCATTCCCCATTGCGATCCCGACGTCAGCGGTAGCTAATGCCGGTGCGTCATTAATACCGTCCCCAACCATGCCGGTCAAGCCATATTTTTCACGAATGGCTTTAATATGGTTCAATTTTTCTTCTGGTAGACATTCCGCTACATACTCATCGACGCCTGCTTCTTCGGCAATAGCAGCCGCTGTTGTTTCGTTATCGCCCGTTAATAAAATCGTTCGCACACCTAGTTGCTTTAAAAGTCTGATGGTGGCTTGTGTTTCTTTGCGAATCGTATCTTTTAATGCTAATACCCCTAGAAGTTCACCGTCACGACTAATATACACAACGGTTTTGCCTTCTTTTTTCAAAGCAAGACTTTTCTCTTGAATCCCTTGATCTTCTTGATCACTTACAAAGGATTGGGTCCCAACCTTCCAGGCTTCTTCATTAATTTTTGCTTGGATCCCAGATCCTGTGACGTCCTCGATGGTCTCAAGTTCTAAAAGCGGTTGGTCACTTTGGGACCGATAATATCGGACAATCGCCGTTGCAAGAGGATGGTTGGAGTGGTTCTCCATAGAGGCTACGAATTTTAACAGTTGGTCTTCCTCAATACCCTCTTTTACATATACATCTGTTACAACAGGCGTTCCATTAGTTAGCGTACCCGTTTTGTCAAAGGCCATCACTTTAAGGTTTCCAAGGCGCTCTAAATGCACGCCACCTTTAAAAAGGATCCCTTTACGCGCACTATTTGAGATAGCGGAAAGTGTAGCCGGCATAATAGAGGCGACAAGGGCACAAGGTGATGCCACCACAAGTAGAACCATCGCTCTGTATATAGTAGTCGTCCAATCCCAACCGATGACATAATGTGGAACAACCATCATAATCAAGACAACCGCCAAAACGATTTTGACATAACGATCTTCAAACTGCTCAATAAAAAGTTGAGAAGGGGATTTTTCACTTTGAGCATTCTGAACCATCTCGATAATTTTATGAAAAAGGGTGTCCGTGCTTTTTTTGGTAATCCGAACTACAATCGACCCATTTTTGTTCATCGTTCCAGCAAAAACCTCATCTGTAAGAGCCTTACGAACTGGTAAGGACTCCCCCGTGATCGCTGCTTCATCAATCGTGGTTTCACCTTTTACAATCTCACCGTCCGCGGGAACACGTTCACCGGGTTTTACAATAATATGGTCATCAACTTCCAACTGTTCAATGGGTACTTCGCGTTCTTGCCCATCAATAAGTAAAATAGCCGTTTCAGGTTGAAGGTCGAATAAAGCTGAGATTTCTTTTCGACTCTTATTTGTTGTGTAGGTTTCAAGGGCACCACTGAGGGAGAAAATAAAAATCAGAATACCGCCTTCCCACCAGTAGCCAATTATGGCAGAACCAATTGCGGCTAAAAACATGAGCAATTCAACATTTAATGACTTTTCTTTAATCGTTTCTTCAATGCCCTCTTTTGCTTTGGCAAACCCACCAATGACAAAAGACGCAATGAATATGATGGTGGATCCGACAACCGATTGTGAGGAAACGAGCCACCCTATTAGTAAAAGAAGCCCTCCTGTAAGTGACGCGATAATTTCACCATGTTCTTTCATAATTAGCATCCATTTCGAATCTATAGGTACTGGTTTTCTCAACTCCATACGTTCCTGCACGCGTTTCACACTCCTCAAGCTTTTTGTAATTGAGAATTGGTTTCATTTACTTTAAAATCATTTTAATTTAAGAAACTCTCTAGTTGCTTTAAAACCATTATATTACATAAAAAGATAAAATGGTACTATTTTATTTATAATTATTATAATTAATTAAACCAACTGTTAATAATGATTATCATTTACAGTTACACCGAAGTCATTTTGGGTGGGATTGGTCCTTTTGGGAAACCTAATGATAGGAGGTGAGGATGTGAATCGAGATCTAAATGAGAAATTCAAACAGCCTAAACCCGCACAGAGTCCTCAATTGACACAGGGAAAACTAGGCCTTGATCCAGAAGAACAAGCAATGAATGGTAATTATGGGATGGCCCAAACCAAAGAAACAGATGGATCTGAAGACGCTGAATAGATCGATCGCCTCTCCCCATTGCCTATTGGCAGTGGGGGTTTTCTTTTAAATACAAACTAGGAAAATTAATGGTTTTGAGTTAGACAAGGTGTTCGATACACAGCGGTATGAAAAACTCGAGTCTAGCACATTGAGTGTGAAATGAAATAGACCTATTTGAGAGTTCCTGTTATAATAATTTTTAAGAGAGCGAATGAATATTCGATCAATTGGAGGTGTGGTCCACGTGACCGAAACCACAACAGGCATTGATGTGGAAGAACTCGCCCAATGTCTTTACAAAGTAAATGCAAATGCCAAAACAGCGACCAAACCCTTTGAACTGTATGACCTGAAAAAAAGAGTGATTCGAAAGCTCTTGGATGAAGGTCTAGCCCAGAAAGTTGGTATTCATTTCTCAAGAAATCCAAGAAATGCCCAGCAATCCTCAGACCTATGCGTCCAAGTCGGTACCTACTATTTTCACTTAAGGCCGGAAAAAAAGGATTTTCAGGAACTCCCTCATTTAGGTGAGTTATCACCAAACTATCGCAACAAAAAAGTCTATATGCCGCTTAGCCGCGCCAAAACACTTCTTTCTAATTACCTCAAAGAGAATTGATCATCGACGACTCAACCTCTTACCTCATTCTTTTTTAAAGAAAAATGACCTTAGCCATTGGCTAAGGTCATTTTTATGAAGTCAATTATTTTTTGATAAAACAAAACACCTTGCAATGACAAGGTTTGTAATGGCGGCCCCGAGAGGAATTGAACCTCCGACCTGCCGTTTAGGAAACCGTCGCTTGATTTATACTCATTCTAATGTAGGCGTCAACCTGTGCCACTATTGAGTTTTTGATTGAACAACTCCCAAATTCTATTACCGAAATCAAAACAATGGATATCGTGTTCATTGAAAAGTTTGCTGACTTAAGAAAGAAAAACCAGACATTAGGCAATGCGATTGACGAGTATACGGAAATGATTCGGAATCTAGCCCTTTACAAAACCTTACCTGAGCCCAACCGAATAAAACAAAAAGGGGGAGAGCGAAAAAACGCTTCGTCCCCTTTCACTTATATAACAGGTTGTATTCACTGGAACCGCTCAGGACTCAATAGAATGTTCTTGTCCATACTTTATCATATACTCTAGGGCATCTTCAGTAATGAAATGGCTATCATTAAACGACGGATTGTTTCTCAACTTACTGCTTAAACGATTCAGTACCGAAGCCAACTTGTCCCGGTCAGATTCTTCAATTATGAACTCAATTCCGTATTCAAATACATTAATCTTTACTTCATGATCCCACACAACTTTCCCTCTCAATTGGAATTTGTTCTCCAGAATAATCATCGTGAACCCATAAACGATGTTCGGGTTTGGAATGAGACGTAAATGACTCATAATCTGAAGGCCACCCAGACTTATGTCTTGCACCAAAACCTCAGTTGACCCAAGTGCAAGATTTTTTCCGTTAATCGAAAGAATGGTCATGTTGGCACTTAGAGACAACGGTAAGTTAACTCGATAGTATCGGCGCCTCTCAACAGGTGGGGAGGGGTTTCTTTTTATGAGAGGAATCGTCTTCTGAAGGAAAATTTTAGCCATGGCTTCTCCAGAAACAGGCTTGCTAAACAAGTACCCTTGAATCTCGTCGCAGCCGTATTTTTTAAGGAATTCGTATTGTTCACGGGTCTCAATACCTTCTGCCACCACATTCTTTTTCAGCCCTTTGGCAAGATCGATGGTGGACTTCACGATGACTTGATCCTCCTCATCTTCGGTTAGGTTTTGAATGAAGGATCGGTCAATCTTGATCGTATCAACGGGATACTTTTTCAAATAGGAAATCGAAGAATAACCCGTACCAAAGTCATCTAAAGCAATTCGCATTCCCAATTCTTTTATTCGATCCAGTTGGGATTTAACCACTTCTGTTGACTGCAATAGAACACCTTCCGTTACTTCAATCTCGATAAGCGTGGGATTAATCTGATACAAATCCAGATAGCCTTTTATTTGATTGACAAAGTCATCTCTTAAGAAGTTTTTGGCTGATAAATTGAGTGAAATATAAGTTAATTCTACACTTTGGTTCTGCCAGTTCTTGATCTGTTTGCACACACTTTCTACAACAAACTGGCTCATCTGTTCAATGGTTTTACTGTTCTCCTCAGCCAAAGGAATAAATTCGGCTGGGGATACAGTACCCCAAGTTGGATGATTCCAACGTATGAGTGCTTCTGCTCCTAGTGCTCTTTGTGTCTTAACATCGATACGTGGTTGATACTCCATGAAAAATTCGTGATTCGTAATCGCATTTCTTAAGTCGCTTTCTAATTGAAACAACTTGAAAGATTCAATATCCATGTGAGAAGCGTATATTTGATAGGTATTCTTTCCGAACCCTTTTGCTCGTTTCATGGCTATTCGGGCGTTACGGGTTATTGTACTATAATCATTGCTGTCCAATGAAAATAGACTAATCCCAATACTCATTGTGATATAAATATCGTACCCTTCAATATGTAGAGGCTGTTCAGTCAGATCAATCAACTTTTGAGCCACTTGTCGATAATCGTCTATTTTTTCCTGGTGGGGGATTAGGACAATAAACTCATCTCCTTCAATTCGAAAGACCGAATCGTTTTTCTGAATCACATCAGAAATCCTTTGAGCCATTTTTTTTAATGCTTCGTCGCCGACCTCATGCCCAACCGTATCGTTAATGCGATTAATTCCGTCCAAATTAAGGTAGCATAAAGCAAAGGTCTTATTCTCCTGTTTATGTTGGTTTATCCATTGTCGAATCAGTTTCCTCCCGTAATAACGGTTAGGAAGACCCGTTAATTCATCATAATAAGCCATTTTCTCAAGTCTTTGTTCTAAGGCTTTGGTTTCGGTAATGTCTTCCGTAAAACCGATCAGCCGAACAACAGTCCCATTTGTATCTTTTACAGGGATCGTATGATCTTTAACCCATTTCACGGCTCCTTTCGGTGTAAGAATTCGATAACGGTGGTGAAGCGATTCTCCCTTTGATAGCCTTTTGTGCTGTTCGATGACATCCTTAAGATCATCTGGATGAACGAAAGATTGCCAGTTCTCAAAGCTGAGTTTCATGTCCGTATCATAAATGTCTTGGAAGGCATTCGAACAAAAAATAAATTGCTGTTTTTGAGGATCAATGGCCCAAATGGCAATATCCAAGTGGTTGATTATATCGCGTGTTTTTGTGATAGCACGCAAAAAGGTTTTTGCCGTTTTCACATTTTCGGTGGTATCCTTAATGACACATAACACACCCGCTATGGAATCATCGCTAAGAATAGGGATATGGATGATTTGAACATCAACCAAGTGACCTTCTTTATGAGTCAGTGCTAAATCATGAGTTTGGGCATTGCCTTTAAGCCCTTGGCCAAGATCAAATGGCCGGAAAAGATCAGAAAAAAGGTGTGGAGGAATCTCATTGTCTTGGAAACCAATTAAGGTTGATAATCCATGGTTATGGGTAACGATGTCTCCCCTATGGTTAAAGAGACATACAACGTCCGGGTGATTTTTGACAAGTGACAGAAGGGATTCTGGTGATTTCGCTGGGTCAAATGGGATGATGTTACGCAAGTTGGGATTACTTATTGAAGACAATTTCTCAGTGAATGAATTCATCCATTTCATTACAATCGCCGCCCCCTTTTCAAGATACATAAAAAAATCCACCCCTAAAAGATAAGGGTGGATGTGCTTTCTCTGCACGACTCGTATTTGAATATAATCCATCCTTTTTCGGTAAGCCGGCTGCCTTTTTATACGGCCCGTGCCTTTGCGTCCCTAACTTTCGTTTAGGTTTGCCATTATCGAAAGGTTTCTCAATTTACATAATATTTTAAACCGAATCCTCTCTATTATCAATAGGGTTTTGTCGAACAATGACGATTTAATGTTACATTTAAATAATGAAGGTAATCTACAAGTGAAATCATATTTCCTTCACAAGAATCTCGCCTACTTTTTTGATCTGTTAACGGAGAGTCATATCATCGAGAAAACAGTTTCCAATGCCCTTCAGAGACAACTTCAACCTCTCCATCAATCACTTTGATGGCGGTTTAATCATCAATTGCATACCTAAAAATCCTTCTTTCTTTTTGAACCTTTTGCTCTTCCTTTTCCAAAAAAAAAACCTCCTTGTCATTGAGTGACAGGCAGGTTGATCAGTTTGCATTAGGTGAGGGGTACGGTTTCCCTTAAAGTTAGGGGAACGAATCACGCCAAAAAAGCGAATTCCAATTTTTTTAGACCGTTTCCCTTAATCTTTTTAAATTGAGTACAAAAATTGAAAAAACCTTGATATAACAAGGATTGGCGGCCCCGAGAGGAATTGAACCTCCGACCTGCGGTTTAGGAAACCGTCGCTCTATCCCCTGAGCTACGGGGCCAGTTGGCTAATTATAGCAATCCTTTTTAAGTGACCGAGTATTATTATAACCTAATTTATTCTTTAACGAAAGTCTCTCATTTTGGTTCATCATAAATGCCCTTCACACTCATTCACTTAAGCGTTCCCTTTAAAGCGCACACAAAAAAAAAGAGGGTTAATCCCCTCCTCCTGTTCAATCAAACATTTAATAATAAATGATCCACTATTTTCTTATATTCTCCGATCATCTCGAAAAGAGCTCGTTGACTATTGACCTTAGGCACCGAGTCATTTGTAACGACATATCGGTATTCGCCTCTATCCTCCTGTTCTCGTGCTTTCACGTTGTCCGATAACATCACACTTAAGGTATTGCCAATCCTCTTTTTAATAATTTCATCGAAGATTGGAAACAGCAGTTCAACCCGCGCATCCATATTTCGGGTCATAAGATCTGCTGAAGAAAGAAAATACTTATTTTCCCCATTATGATGAAAATAGTAGATTCGACTATGCTCAAGAAATCGACCTACAATACTTCTGACTTTTATATTCTCACTAATGCCTTTAATTCCCGGACGTAAGCAGCAAATCCCTCTTACAATTAGATCAATTTTAACGCCGGCTTGGGAAGCCTCATAGAGCTTCATAATAATCGCTTTATCCGTAATCGAATTCATTTTGGCTATAATCCGGCCATCCCCATATTGCTTTTGCTTTTTGATCTCCTCATCGATCAAAAATAAAATATTATCTCTGATCCTAAATGGTGCTACGATGAGATGATGGAATTCTGGGAAATCCGTAAAACCACTTAGAAAGTTAAAGAAATGGGTCGCATCAATTCCAATTTTACGATTGGTGGTAATGAGGCCCATATCCGTATAAAGCTTGGCCGTTTGGTCATTGTAATTTCCTGTTCCAAGGTGTACAAACCGTTCAATCTTGTTGTTTTTCTTTCGGACTATAAGCGTAATCTTACTGTGGGTTTTTAACTGGTTCATCCCATAAATGACGTGGCAACCGGCTTTGTCCAACTCTTTGGCCCATTGAACATTGTTTTCCTCATCAAACCGTGCCTTTAACTCCACAAGTACCGTCACTTGTTTGCCGTTCTCAGCCGCTCGCTTCAAAGCCTCAATGATCGGTGAATCACCACTTACACGGTATAAGGTCTGCTTAATAGCCAAAGTTTCCGGGTCTTCTGCCGCTTTTGAGATGAATTTCAAAACCGGATCAAAGCTCTCATAAGGGTGGTGAAAAAACAAATCGCGTTCTCTTGCTGCATCAAACAAATCCTCGTCCGTTTCCAAACTAAAAGGAACTTGCGGAATTAACGGATCATAGACTAAGTCCCTCTTTTTTGGCGCCACATTTTTATAAAAAGAGAATAGAAACGTCAAATCAAGCGGGCCATTTATTGAATAGATATCCTGAGGGTGAATTTCAAGCTCCTTAAGTAAATAACTTAAAACATCTCTCGGTACGTCACCTGTTTTGAGCTCGAGCCGAACCGGAGCCCCCCATTTTCGCTTTTTAAGTTCTTCTTCAATCTCCTTTAGAAGATCTTGAGCACCCTCTTCATGATTGGTTAGGTCCGCATTTCGGGTGATCCGAAATTCCGTTACGGAGCGCACATTAAACCCTCTGAAAAGATGTGAAATAAAATAGGTAATGACCTCCTCCAAAAGAACAAACTCCAGCGTATCTTGATCGGTTGGGATGGAGATAAAGCGATCAAGAACAGAAGGAACTTGAACAATTGCAAGCTTTTTCTCATTCAACATCTCACCCGTGGTCTCTTTCTCCAAAACCACAGCCAGGTTAATCGACTTATTTAAAATCATTGGAAAAGGACGATACTTATCGACTGCCATAGGTGTGAGCACTGGATAGATATGCTCTTCAAAATAGAAATCAAGCCATTCGAGTTGAGCAAATGATAATTGGGATACGCTTCGGAATACGATTCCATTTTGAGTCAACTGATTTAGAATATTGATATCCAACGCCTGGTACTGACGTTCAACCAAGGCATGCGTTTTTTTTGAGATTTTCTCCAATTGTTCATAAGGTGTCATTCCAGATTTATTATCCGGTTTATTGAATCCAGCCTTAACCTGATCTTGTAAACCTGCCACACGTACCATAAAAAACTCATCCAAATTTGAACTAACAATCGCTAAAAATTGTAGACGTTCCAAAAGAGGATTTTCTTCATCCAAAGCTTCTTCCAAAACCCGTTCATTAAAAGAAAGCCAGCTCAGTTCACGGTTATTATAATAGGCTGGTGAACTGAGTTCTTGAGATGAAAGTACCATTACAAATCTCCCCTTTTTTCGACATCTCTCTATAATTTAGCATAATTCGAAGCCGTTTATTTGAATTTTTTGTTAAGATATTATAAAGATTAGAGGGCTCAATTAACACGAGTTGCTTCTATAAACTCAACGGTTATAGGGCGTTTCATAAGTTTTTCCAAATGCTTTTTATCTTTTAGAAATTGGTGCTTTTCTGGCTCCCAATTTTGGTGGCACGCAATCTTAAAATGAAGTTTCTCATTTTTTTCTTCAATCGAAATCCGATCGATAATTGATCGCTCCGTCGTATGTAGACTGTACCCCAACTTAATGAAGGCCCCTAACACCCTCATCTTCCGTTTTTCCATTTTGGTGTACCAGTGTTTAAAAGGCGCATAGTACCTTTTGAACATTTGTTTGTTCTTATAGGACGCCATTAGAGCCAACTTGATTTTTTCTTTATGAAAAAAACCTTCAATCGTTCGATTGGCTAATAAGTAAAAGGTATGCTGACTGCTTGAATCGGTATCAATATATTTCCCTAAATCAAAGACAAGCGTTGCTTTTTTCACCAAGTCCTCATCTTTTTTTGTAAGGTTTAAATCAAGAAAACCGCCTTTTTTAAATTCTTTTATCAATTTAAGAACGGTTTTCAGAACTTGACTGCCCAACTCGACATTAATTTCATAGTCCATTGCGAGCTCATGGAGGCTGTGTTCAATGACTTGATTTGCCTTGCTTTTTTCCTGATCCACCTTTGCATAGAGGACGCCCTCGCGAAGGCCCTTCCGACTTAAAATAAACTGTGGCGCTTTACTATAGTCTGACAATGAGTCAAACACCTCAATAGCTGGCACTATGGTGTCTAACCGGTCATTGGATAAGCCATCGACCTTCACTAATTCTTTTGCGGAAAGCCCAGTAAGTTCTTGTTTAATCAGTTTGATCTCCTCTTGAGTCATTCGATATTGGTGGAGACTTGTTAAGGGGTAATTTTTTTGGACCTGATCAATTTGAACCAAATTCCGAGCACTTCCCCCAATCATGATAATGGGAAGTTTGAGATCTTTTAACCATGGCAATGTTTCAAACTCCTGGATTAAAAAGTTCTTTAAGTGAACGAGTTCCTCAGATGTTGGAATCTCTCCCTTTATAAACTGTTGCTTAAGAGACACCGCACCAAAAGGAAAACTGTGAAACGCTTCTAAATTACGATCTTTAAAATAAGTCAGTTCTGTGCTCCCGCCGCCAAAATCGATAGAAATGCCATCTTTAATCGGCATGGAATTGATAATGGCATAATAGCCAAAATAAGCTTCTTCATACCCAGATAAAACCCGAATCGTAAATGGCGTTTCTTTGGAGACCAATTCTAGAATGGCTTCTTGATTTTTGGCTTGCCTGACTGTAGCGGTCGCCACACAAATGACTTCCTTTAATTGGTGTTGGGAGGTGACTTCTTCGAAACTTTTCAAAGCATAAATGAGCCGGTCAACGCCTTCAGACGTTAAGATTGAGTCCTCTGTTAAATAAGCTCTTAAACGAGCACTTATTTTAATGTTTTGGATTTCTTTAATTCGTCCATTGGCATGTTTCTGGAAAATGACGAGACGAATGGTATTGGAACCAATATCAATAATGGCATAATTTTCTTTTTCCATAACAGGAACTCCTCATTTTTAAAAATGCAAATATAAAAGACAAATTTTCTATTATTTAAATAATAGCAGAGAATGGCTGATTTCAAAAATTAAAAAAAATAAGGGAATCTTTAACGTCCATTGTGGTCATCCTTCATTTTAGGCACCTGATAAGCCTCTATCCAATTAAATTGAATTTTTTTTGATATGGGACTTGCATGTGTGTTTTGGATGTGTTAATATAATTATTGTCAGTCACGGAGGAGTACCCAAGTTTGGCTGAAGGGATCGGTCTTGAAAACCGACAGGGGCTTCATCGCTCGCGGGGGTTCGAATCCCTCCTCCTCCTCCATAATTATTTTAAAAGCACGCGCATATATGGAGATCAAAACCATTTCAATTATATTGGAATGGTTTTTTATTTTTGTATCTATTCATGTAAGATATTAATATAGAGTAATTATATGGGAGGCGTTTTGATGATTGGTCTTTCTTTAATTGATCAAGCAATTTTATTTGCAACCCGGGCGCACCAAGGGCAAATGCGTAAAGCGAGCGACACTCCTTACATCAGCCATCCATTTGGTGTAGGGGTCCTCTTACTCCAAAACGGCTGTGAGGAATCCCTTGTTGCGGCCGGTCTCCTTCACGATACACTTGAAGATACAGATACCACCGAAGAAGAGCTTTCAACCCTCTTTGGTGATGACCTATTAATTCTTGTGAAAGGCTGCAGTGAACCGGATAAAAGTCTCTCGTGGGAAGAGCGAAAAACTCACACCATCTCTTCTTTAAAGCATGCCTCTATTGGCGTGTGCCTAGTTACGTGTGCAGACAAATTACACAACCTTAAAACCCTTTATGAAGATCGTAAACAACTGGGTGATGCCATTTGGGAGCGATTTGCCAGGGATTATGATCATCAAAAATGGTACTATACCTCTGTAACAGCTGTTTTAAAAGAACGAATAGGTGAACACCCTCTTTATAAGCAATTAGAGGAAGAGGTCACCAGATTTTTCAGATAATATTGACATATTCAAAATCGTGTGATAAATTTAAATTGACCATTTTACTAACAATATAAGCATGGAAGTAAGAATGAAGGACCTTCTGTTTCGAAGTGTAGCGTTTTTACCTCCTACACTCTGGATGAGGGTTTTTTTGTGCTTTAATACTTATATCTATTTGGTAAATGGTTAGATTCTATTAGCGCAGCGCGCTTGCTTTTAGGAGGATTTCACATGCAAAATGGTAAAGTAAAATGGTTCAATGCCGAAAAAGGGTATGGGTTTATCGAAGTGGAAGGCGGCAACGATGTGTTTGTCCATTATTCTGCAATCCAAGAAGAAGGTTTCAAATCACTAGAAGAAGGTCAAGAAGTAAGTTTTGAGATTGTGGATGGAAATCGTGGGCCTCAAGCTTCTAACGTCACAAAAATCTAATTCAATTAATCAGTATAGCAGTCCTGTTATCAGGACTGCTTTTTTAATTAATAGGATGGCTTAGATGGTTAAACCCACAATCCATCTTTTTTTCGTCTTTTGGAATACCAATTATGGCTTTCGGATTGCCTCAATGCCACCCATATACGGGCGCAAGACTTCTGGCACGAGCACACTACCATCGGCCTGCTGATAATTTTCTAAAAGGGCAGCAACGGTTCTCCCAATTGCTAGGCCAGATCCGTTTAGAGTATGGACAAATTCTGGTTTTTGCTTAGATTTTGGATCGCGCTTGAAGCGAATATTGGCTCGACGTGCTTGGAAATCTTCAAAGTTACTGCAAGAAGAGATTTCACGATAGGTTTCATAGCTTGGAATCCAAACCTCGAGGTCATATTTTTTGGCTGCGGTA
The DNA here is from genome assembly GCA_963829575.1 of uncultured Sporolactobacillaceae bacterium. Lineage (GTDB taxonomy): Bacteria > Bacillota > Bacilli > Bacillales > Sporolactobacillaceae > KACC-23026. Next base: position 73,530 of record CAWHJF010000012.1, read on the forward strand.
AATCCTAAGTCTGCGGTGCACATGCTCATCACACGATAAGGAAGACCTAATAATTGTAAAACACGCTCCGCATGGCCTGTTAAATTTTCAAGTTCCTCGTAAGAATCCTCTGGTTTTACAAGGCGTACTAATTCCACTTTATTAAACTGATGTTGACGGATTAACCCACGCGTATCACGCCCAGCGGAACCCGCTTCAGATCGGAAATTGGCACTATAGGCTGTGAATGCAACCGGAAGCTCTGCGCCGTCCAAAATTTCATCTCGGTGGTAGTTGGTGACTGGAACTTCAGCAGTTGGAATTAAGAAATAATCTTCTTCACGAATTTTAAAGGCATCTTCCTCGAACTTAGGTAATTGGCCGGTTCCAGTCATGCTATCACGGTTCACCATATAAGGAGGAAGAATCTCTGTGTACCCGTGTTGGTCTGAATGCAGATCCATCATGAAGTTGATAAGGGCACGTTCAAGTCTTGCCCCAAGCCCCTTATAGAAAACAAAACGACTGCCAGTGACTTTTGAAGCCCGTTCAAAATCTAAAATACCTAAGTCTGTTGCAAGATCCCAATGTGGTTTCGGTTCAAAGTCAAACGAACGAACGTCTCCCCATGTCCGAATTTGAACATTATCGTCTTCAGTTTCTCCAACTGGAACACTTTCATGAGGAATGTTCGGGATCGTGAGCATGATTTGCTGAAGCTGTTCTTCCACCGCTCTTAGTTCAGTATCCAATTCCTTGATTCGATCGTTCACCTGTCTCATTTCTGCAATCAAGTCATCTGCATTTTCTTTGTTTCGCTTTTTCTGAGCGACTTCGCCGGACACCTCGTTCCGACGGGCTTTTAGAGCTTCATTTTCTTGAATTAAGGCTCGTCTTTTCTCGTCTAACTCAGGGAATTTTCCTAATTCGCTAATGTCTTCATTTCGCTTTGATAATTTTTCTTGAACCCTTTCAAAATTCTCTCTTACAAATTTAATATCCAGCATATCGATCCTCCTATTTTTAAAATCAAAAAAGTCCCCCACCCCTATAAAAATAGGGACGAAGGACTCCGCGTTGCCACCCTGATTACTAGTTAAAAACTAGCCACTCAAACCATTGATAACGGTCAATGAAACCGAAGAAGCCTACTTAGTTTTCAGCTTTCTTTGCTCAAGGATGGATTCATCTATGGGTCTTGAGCGGTTTGCACCAGCCACCGCCTCTCTTGGCAAGACCTCATGGATTACTTATTCCTATCATTGCGTTTGAATTTTAAATTTTATTTAAAGAGTAATTTACCTTATTTTGTGGGGAGATGCAAGTCTAACTTAGAAAAAATATAAATTAAACTAAGCCCACTTGCTCCTCTACCATTTGAACAAAGTAACGGTGCATCCGGAAATCATCAGTTAATTCCGGATGGAACGCCGCGGTGAGATAGTGACCTTGGCGTGCGGCCACAATTTTTTCCTCATAGACAGCTAATACCTCAACGTCTGGTTTTACATCTAGTATATAAGGGGCACGAATAAATACGCCAACAAAATCATCCGCGACACCCTTCATTTCTAATTCAGCTTCAAAACTTTGAACTTGTCGTCCAAATGCATTTCTCCGCACATTAATATCCATTAAAGCGAGATGAGGGCTTTTTTGACCTTCAATTTGGGCAGCCATTAAGATCAGACCAGCACATGTACCAAATATCGGCTTTTTCTCAGCAAAAGCCTTAACGGAATCAAATAGATCATATTTGTCCATTAATCGTCTCATCGTAGTGCTTTCTCCGCCAGGAATGACAAGACCATTTAAGTCTTCTAATTGATCCGAACGTTTAACAACCACTGTTTCGGCACCTGAGGCATCCAACGCTTTGATATGCTCACGAACGGCCCCTTGCAGACCAAGAACACCAATTTTCACTGCCATACTGCATCATCCTTCGTCGTTAAAAATCAACAATTAGTGACTGCGATCCTGCATGCGCTCACTTGGTGAAAGAGTTGACATTTCAATACCCTTCATTGCTGTACCAAGGCCTTTAGAAAGCTCAGCAATAAGTGCATAGTCTTCGTAATGGGTCGTTGCTTCTACAATGGCTTTAGCAAAGTTAGATGGGTTATCCGATTTGAAAATACCAGACCCTACAAAGACGCCATCTGCTCCTAGTTGCATCATAAGAGCCGCGTCAGACGGTGTAGCTACACCACCTGCTGCAAAGTTAACAACCGGTAATTTGCCTTCTTCACGAATTTGAAGAAGAAGTTCATAAGGCGCACCAATATTTTTGGCTTCTACCATAAGCTCATCTAAAGACATATTGACCACTTTACGGATTTCAGAGTTTACCATACGAAGGTGACGAACCGCTTCGACAATGTTCCCTGTTCCCGGTTCACCTTTTGTTCGAAGCATAGAAGCTCCTTCAACGATGCGTCGAGCGGCTTCTCCTAAATTACGGCATCCGCAAACAAACGGTACTGTATAGGATTTCTTATCTAAATGGTAAACATCGTCTGCCGGAGTTAGGACTTCACTTTCATCAATGTAATCCACACCCATAGATTCGAGTACACGAGCTTCTACAATATGACCAATTCGAGCTTTTGCCATGACTGGAATCGATACAGCGTTCATGACTTCTTCTACAATGCGAGGATCCGCCATACGAGCCACACCGCCGGCTGCACGAATGTCAGACGGTACACGCTCTAATGCCATAACGGCTACAGCACCTGCATCCTCCGCAATTTTTGCTTGTTCAGCATTAATAACGTCCATGATGACGCCGCCTTTTTGCATTTCTGCCATACCACGTTTTACACGGTCCGTTCCTACTTGCGCTTGAGCCATCTTAAAAATCCTCCTTCAAACACTTCCAAATAAATTTTTCTTGTGTCCCAATATATGAGAGCTATTTCATACATTTCTAGTTCAAAACAGCACACGCCTGTCCATTTCTTATAATAACCCAAAAGTATCAAAACGACTAGAAATCTGATGGGATTTATACAAATTTACACTATTAAAGCGTTTGCATTGATAAACCCAATAAAAGAGGGCCATTCCATAACCCAACTTGGTCTTGGAATGGCCCTAAAGTTCATTATTTACCGTGATGGAAAAGGCCGCTAAAGAAATGTCCAATGCTTCTGAAAAGCAAGGTCAACCAGTTCGCCTTGTCCACACTAGAAGTGGTAACCACGTCGAGTTTCGGTGATTTTTGAATAAACCCGTAAGCATCGCCACCCGTATTTTGAATCGTGGCGTACCCAACTTTTTGACCTTTTTTAATTGGCGCGGTCAAATTGCCGTTCTGATCCAATAGAGATTTATCTAAATGAAGGACCACTTTATAATTATTTTTATCCCCATTCACAATTGGAACAGTTAGGGACTGCTTCATGCCAATTGCGACACTGTTCGTTTTACCCTTTGTTACAGGCAATGTTTTTTGATTTTTAAACGTATAACCTTGTTTTACAATTGTGGTGGCTGCGGTTTGATTAAAACCAAAATCATAAAGTTGTCTAGTTTGATCAAAACGGTCGCCTTCACTTCTTGTACCCATTACAACGGAAATAAAACGACGATCCCCTTGTTTCACCGAACCTGTAAAACAATAACCCGCAAGGCTTGTATAACCTGTTTTAAAACCGTCTACACCTTGATACTCATACTTTTTCATATTTGGACCATATTGGTTAAAATCCGGCAGCATCCAGTTCGTACTTGTCATATTATCGACTTCTCCTGGACCTGCTTGGAATTTCATTTTGGCTGTGCTTGAGATTTGAAACACTTTATCGGAATACTTGGCTGGAAAATCGTTTAGTAAATGATAGGCCAAAATAGATAGATCACGGGCAGATGTTAAGTCCGTATCTTTCGGTCCACCTTGTGCGATATATTTTGAGCCCAGGTCGACGTTGTCCAAACCGGATGAGTTGATATATTTCGTTTCAGTCATGCCGAGTTGTTGAGCCGTTTGATTCATCTTAGTAACAAAGTTTTTTTCACTTCCGGAAATCAAGTCCGCCAATGCCATGGCAGCAGCGTTTGAGGAAGGAATGAGTAAAGCATCCATCATACCTTCAACGTCATATTTATAATCGGTTCTCAATGGAAACCCCGAAAAGTTTGTATCTCGAGATAAATCCTTTACCTTATTTGATACTGGGACGGGTGTGTTCCAATTGATTTTGCCACTAGAGAGCGACTTAAGGACGAGGTATTCCGTCATCATCTTGGTCATGCTCGCTGGAGGCAATTGTTGATCAATATTTTTCGCGTATAAAATTTTTCCCGATTTCGCATCTACTAAGATTGCGGATTTCGCCTGGAGCTGTGGACCTGTAGCAGCGTGTGCAGATTTAGTACTTAGGACAGTGCTTCCTAGTATAACGAAACTAAGAACGATGGCTAATAATGGTCTAAGGTGATTTGTTTTCATTCGATTTTTCATTGTTCCACGAGTCCTTCCTTTCACTATCGGTGGAATTACAAGCGTAATTGTAACATAGACGATCTCAAAAAAATAGACAGGGTTTATCCTGTCATCAAACTGACATCTATATATAAAAAATCACAAAGTTTAGTAGGAGGGACTGGCCTTTTGAAAATAGCGGATCTCTTGTCCGCCTAAACTCTCAATCCACGGTTTTTATACAAAATAACGGAATGGCTGTCCACTAATTTTACTCCGCGGACTTCCATTCCGTTAAACCCGGATGGCCGCTTAATCTCATTTGCGGGACAACCGTTTCTAAAATTAGTTATACCGAATAGTTAGGCGCTTCCTTCGTGATTTGGATGTCATGTGGATGGCTTTCAACCAATCCTGCACCCGTAATTCTTGTAAACATGGCTTTTTCTCGTAAATCATTAATTGTTCCCGTTCCGCAATACCCCATGCCTGACCGTAAGCCACCAAGGAGTTGATGAATGGTATCCGCTAGCAGGCCTTTGTACGCCACACGACCCTCGATACCTTCTGGAACAAGCTTCTTCTGATCTTCTTGGAAATAACGATCTTTACTCCCTTTTTCCATCGCACCAATGGAACCCATGCCACGATAAACTTTATATTGACGACCTTGGAAGATTTCTTTTTCACCAGGGCTCTCTTCCACCCCAGCAAGCAAGCTCCCTAACATAACGGCATGTCCACCTGCTGCAAGAGCTTTGACAATATCACCTGAGAATTTAATCCCACCGTCTGCAATAATTGAAACGCCGTGTTTATTTGCCTCTGTCGCACAATCATAAATTGCCGTAATTTGAGGAACTCCGACCCCGGCCACAACACGGGTTGTGCAAATAGAACCTGGTCCAATTCCAACTTTAACAATATCTACTCCCGCTTCGATCAGAGCACGTGTGCCTTCTGCGGTCGCCACATTCCCTGCAATGATTGTGAGATCTGGGAAGCTTTTGCGAATGCTAGCAAGCTGATCAATAACACCTTTTGAGTGACCATGAGCGGTATCAATGACTACGGCATCAACCCCTGCTTCAATGAGCTTTTCAATTCGTTGAAACGCATCCTTAGTCACGCCAACTGCAGCTGCGACTAACAAACGACCTTGAGAGTCCTTTGCAGAGTTTGGAAACTCAATCACTTTTTCAATATCCTTAATGGTGATTAAGCCTTTTAAGACCCCACTGTCATCGACCAATGGTAATTTTTCAATTTTATGTTTTTCTAAGATTCCTTGAGCTTGATCTAAAGTCGTTCCTACAGGTGCTGTAATTAAATTTTCTTTCGTCATCACATCTGCAATTGAAATAGAGTAATTTTGAATGAAACGGAGATCTCGATTTGTGATAATCCCGACAAGATGCTGGTTTTCATCCACAACTGGGACGCCAGAAATGCGGTATTTACCCATAAGGTGTTCAGCATCGGCCACTTGGTTATCTGGGGAAAGGAAGAAGGGATTCGTAATGACACCACTCTCAGAGCGTTTAACACGGTCTACTTGCTCAGCTTGCTCTTCTATGGACATATTCTTATGAATGACACCAAGACCGCCTTGTCGAGCCATTGCGATGGCCATTTCAGCCTCTGTTACCGTGTCCATACCCGCACTGATGATTGGAATGTTCAACTGCAAATTTTTTGCCAGTTTGGTTTTAACACTGACGTCTTTAGGCAATACTTCAGATTTAGCAGGGAGTAACAGGACATCATCAAATGTTAAGGATTCTTTTTTAAATTTGTTTTCCCACATTAAGGCTCACCCCTTGATTAGTTTTGTTTAAAAAATGAACGATTAAATCTTTATATTTAATAAAACTTGTGTTGAATAATTTTATTGATTTTTTAAGTCATTAGTTGATTGAACAGAAAATAACTTAAAAAATTTTTATTGATAGAGTAACAAGTGGAATGGGGTGTGTCAAGGAAAGTGCTAAATGTCCAATTTTTCTAATAAATAAGGGGGATTTTGTATGCGTTTAACAAAACAAGAAATCTGGTCAGCATTCCTCCCATACCAATCGGCAAGTTTTTCTCAGAACTTTTTAAGAAAAATTTATGAAGCCAATCAAATAGAGGAACCTGTCAATAAAAGCTATCAAAATGGCTATTCTTTTACCTATTATTTGGTTCACGGCCAACGTTTTTTTGATCAGTCGGAACAAGCGCCTTATGAAATTAAACCGCTCTTACTCTTTTATGGGCTTGTCCAACTCTGTAAGGCCTGCTTGCTTACCGTCGATCAGGACTACCCAAAAAATTCTACAGTCCTTGCACACGGGGTTTCAACTCGAAAACTTAAAAAGCAGAATTTCGAGTTTTTATACGATACGGTTCTGATTCAGAAGAAAGGTCTGTTTTCCCATATGTCTCAAACACTTTTTGGGTTCGAAACATTGGAGGGCCAAAAGTTTCAAATGGAACAATTGATTCACCATATGCCAGATCTCAATGATTTGTTTATAAAATTAACAGGACGCCCTCTCTGCCGCCCTGTTAAGCCAAGCACATCCATGAATTCCTATCAATGTACTTTTCAGCTATTAGATGATTTAAAACTCTCTGAGTCCCGTTTTTATCAACTCTTCAAATCCAAAATGAACCCAGTTGACCAAAGCCTGACTTCTAGAGACTCACTTTTGTTCTCTCTTTTAGATCAAACCAAACCAGAAGACGTCTTTTTAATGGATCAAGATGGCCATTACTATTTATCTTGTTTTCGTGAAGGGACTTCTAAGCTACCCGAACTACTTGTCCATTACCTCATCCTTTATAACTTAAGTATGATTTCAAGGTATGAAACTGAATGGTGGAATGATCTCTTTTTACAACGGTCATCCCAAGATATTTCTTTTATTCAAGCGATCATTGACTTAACCACACAGAAAACCCCACAACTAGTTAGCCAATACCTAGAGTCACTAACAAGCTAATTTAAAAGGTTTAAAGGTTCTGTCTCCTAATGAATCTCTTCTATTAGGAGGGACGGGGTATGGCTTAAAGCGAGCGCTTGTCCGTGATTTAACCGCACCATTGGGCGAGTAGGATGGTCATTTGGAATAAAAATAATTTCACCCTTATTTCCATCCGAAAGCGTGACTTGGTTCCCAACAAACAATTGAGGAACTTCTTGTGAGAGAACGAATAATGCTCTTGGATCAAATTTTACAAGGTCCTTATTTAAAATTTCCAATGCCGTAAATGGAGAAATCGGTTTTCGGTAATGCCGATGACTCACCATCGCATGATAAGCATCCATGATCATCACAATTTTTGCGTAGTGGTGCAATTGAGACCCTAAGACTCCTAACGGATATCCGGATCCATTTTCTCGTTCATGATGTTGCAAAACGGCAAGCATCACACCATCTGAGAGGGATGAGATATTCTTTAACATTTGATAACCAAAAACAGGGTGTTTGGATAGTTGTTGGGCCGATTCTTTATCCAAATCCTTTGTTTTGTAAAGGTAATGAGGGGGGATTTTAGCCATTCCACAATCGACTAGCATCCCGGCTAATCCCACTTCATTACAAACCTTTTTTGGGTATTTCATTTTTTGCGCAAGATAAGCGGACATTACACCGACGCTGACACTGTGATGAAAAATATAATCCTCTTCGGTTGTCTCCTCATGGAAGCGAAAAATTTTATAGGGCTTCGTTAAATATTCATTCAACAACGTTAAGAGAATCCCTTGGATTCCAAATATATTAATCGTGGATCCATTTTGCCAACTTACGAATTGTTCTTTAAACCTTAAAATGGCATCCTCATATGGCGTTCTTAAAGAATGGGTCATTTGTTTAACCGACTTTTGATCCTCTTCCCTAACTTTTTTGGGTGAGAACAATTCCCCGTTAGTCCGAAAGTCCGAAACTTCCACTTGTTTGACAAGAAAAGCCTCAAGGATCCCAATCAAATTCTGATTGAGTACCGTGCTTTTAAACATAATGGGATTCGGACTGGAGCAATAGACATCTTCTAGTAATACGCAGCCTTCTTCTAATTGACGGAGATTCACCTTCATCAAGAATTCCCCTTTGACAAATTTACTTAGTTTAAATTTTATACTTTCTCAACCAATATTAGAAAAACTTGGCTTATCGCCAAGTCCTTAATGGCGGAAGCCATAGTTTTGCTTATACTTAGTACCTAGAAATTTTGACGACGTCGAATCATCTTCTCCGCTAAAATTTTATACTTTCCTAACGTGAAAAAAGAGGATTGACAAGAATATTGTCAATCCTTTAAACCAGAACCGTTGTAACCTTTAAACTTTTTGAGAGATCAGGCAATCTTGTTTCGCCTTATAGAAGATGACTCAAAGTTATTCCGAATCCTCTTCCGTCTCTTCTTTTTCGATCTCTTCCTCTTCGGTTTCTAACTCTTGGGTTTCTTCCTGTTCGGTTGAGTCCGTTACCTCGTTTACTGAAACGTCCTCTTCATTTTCCTCATCATTGTCCTCTTCTTTTTCTATTCTTGCTACCGTCGCGACTTCATCGCCATCCGATATCCGTATCAATTTAACACCCATTGTATTTCTACCGAGTGTTGAGATCCCAGAAACAGCTGTTCGAATTATAATCCCACTTTGTGTAATAATCATGAGATCTTCGTCATCGCGGACAGTTCGTAGTGAGACCATATCACCGGTACGTTCTGTAATGTTACTGGTTTTAATCCCTTTACCACCACGGGACTGAATGCGATAGTCATCTACAGGTGTCCGTTTACCAAATCCTTTTTGAGTCACAATCAGAATTTCTTCATCCTCTTCGATGATACTCATTCCTACGACTTCATCGTCACTCGCAAGCGACATCCCTTTTACACCCGTTGCCAAACGCCCCATAGAACGGACATCTGTTTCATGAAAACGAATCGCCAATCCTTTTTTGGTCCCTGCAATGACTTCTTTTGAACCATCTGTCAAACGAACCGAAATGAGATCATCATCTTCTCTCAGACTTAAGGCAATTAATCCGCCTTTTCGTATATTTGAGAAAGCTGTTAAACTCGACCGTTTTGTAATTCCTTTTTTGGTCATAAAGATTAAGAACCAGTCGTCAACAAATTCTTCAATTGGGAACATCGCAGTGATGTATTCATCTTTTTCAATTTGAAGCAAATTAATGATTGGAATTCCTTTTGCCGTCCGTCCAAGTTCTGGAATTTCGTAACCCTTTAGACGATAAACCTTGCCTTTATTCGTAAAGAACAGAATAAAGTGATGGGTGTTTGTGGTGAATAACTGTTCCACAAAATCATTTTCGTTTGTACCCATTCCTTGGATTCCACGTCCACCACGATTTTGACTCTTGTAGGTGTCAATCGGCATACGCTTGACATAGCCGTTATGCGTCAAGGTGATGACCACATTTTCCCTTGGAATTAGATCCTCATCCTCAATCATATCAAATCCTAATGTGATCTCAGTACGGCGGTCATCATTAAAACGTTCTTTAACCTCAATCAATTCTTCGCGGATGATTTCGAGCACTTTCTCTTCGTTCGCTAGAATCGCTCTAAGCTCCGCAATTCGTGCGATCAACTCTTGGTATTCCGATTCAATTTTATCGCGTTCTAGGCCCGTTAAACGCTGCAAACGCATATCTAGAATCGCTTGGGCTTGTTCATTTGAAAGAGAAAAATGTGTCATCAAGCCTTCGCGAGCGATATCTGTTGTTTCAGAAGCCCGAATTAACGCAATAATTTCATCTATATGATCCAGTGCAATCCGCAGGCCTTCAAGTATATGAGCACGTGCTTCAGCTTTTTCTAGTTCATATTTAGTCCGACGCGTGATGACTTCTTTTTGATGCTCTATATAATAAGACAAGCATTCTTTTAAATTTAAAACTTTAGGTTGACCGTTGACTAAAGCTAATAAGTTGATCCCAAAACTCGTTTGAAGGGCTGTATGCTTATATAAGTTATTTAGCAAAACATTGGCATTGGTATCGCGACGAACTTCAATGACAATTCGCATCCCGGTCCTGTCAGATTCATCTCTAAGATCTGTAATCCCATCAATTTTTTTATCACGAACAAGTTCCGCAATCTTTTCAACAAGCTTCGCTTTATTGACTTGATAAGGAATTTCAGTGACAATTATGGTTTCTTTTCCATTTGCCGCTTGTTCGATATTAACACGAGCTCTTAAAATAATAGAGCCGCGACCAGTGTGATACGCGCGTCGAATGCCTTCGCGCCCAAGAATCATACCGGCTGTTGGGAAATCTGGACCTGGAATAAATTCCATCAGTTCATTAATCTCGAGATCTGGGTTCTTACTAAGCTCTAAGATCCCATCCACCACTTCACCGAGTTGGTGCGGTGGAATATTAGTTGCCATACCAACAGCAATACCGGAGGCCCCATTGACAAGAAGATTTGGGAATCGAGCGGGCATCACAACAGGTTCACGTTCGGATCCATCATAGTTATCCTTGTAATCAATGGTATTTTTCTTAATATCGCGCACCATTTCCATTGCGATTTTCGACATTCTAGCCTCGGTATATCGCATGGCTGCTGCTGCGTCCCCATCAATGGATCCAAAGTTCCCATGACCATCAATCAGTTCATAACGATAGTTAAAATCTTGTGCCATACGGACCATGGTTTCATAAACCGCTGAATCACCATGAGGATGGTATTTACCAATAACTTCCCCAACAATACGAGCTGACTTTTTATAAGCCTTGTCTGAGGTCATCCCGAGTTCGTTCATAGCATAAAGTATTCGTCGATGAACAGGTTTCAAACCATCGCGCACATCTGGAAGGGCACGACTTACAATAACGCTCATGGCATAGTCCAAGAATGAGGTCTTCATTTCTTGGCTTATATTTATTGGTTTAACCCGTGACTCTTGATTATCTGTCATGATAAAGCCTCCTAAACAATAAGAACACACGAACTCTATCTAATGAATTCGTATAAAACCCTTCAAAAATTAAATATCGAGATTTTGAACGTAGATGGCATTTTCTTGGATAAAATCACGTCGTGGTTCGACTTTGTCACCCATCAACGTTTCAAAAATTTCATCCGCTTCCATGGCATCTTCCAAACTCACTTGAAGGACCGTTCGCGTATCAGGATCCATAGTGGTTTCCCAAAGTTGAGTTGGGTTCATTTCACCTAGCCCTTTATATCTCTGAATTCCTGGTTTTGGCGTCGCAGGAAGGGCCTTTAGGCGCTCATCCAATTCGCGATCATTGTAGACATATTCCACATGCTTGCCCTGTTGTATTTTATAAAGCGGAGGTTGAGCAATGTAGATATAGCCTTTTTCGATCACTGGACGCATATAGCGATAGAAAAATGTAAGTAGTAGCGTGCGAATATGTGCGCCATCGACGTCCGCATCTGTCATAATTATGACTTTATGATAACGTGCCTTCTCGATATCAAAATCTGTGCTTACACCCGCTCCAATGGCTGTAATAATAGCCCGAATTTCATTATTGGATAAAATTTTATCTAAACGTGCTTTTTCAACATTAAGAATCTTACCTCGAAGTGGCAAAATGGCTTGGAAATGTCGATCACGGCCCTGTTTGGCTGATCCACCCGCCGAATCTCCCTCAACGATATAGATTTCTGAGATCGTCGCATCCTTAGATGAGCAGTCCGCCAATTTACCTGGCAAGGATGACACTTCTAAAGCAGATTTTCTTCTTGTTAGTTCGCGTGCTTTTTTCGCTGCGGCACGAGCTCTGGAAGCCATGAACCCTTTTTCCACAATTTTTCTTGCGACATCTGGATTCTCAGATAAAAAGCGTGCGAATTTTTCTCCAAACAACGCTTCTGTGATGGTTCGCGCTTCTGAATTCCCAAGCTTGGTTTTGGTTTGACCTTCAAATTGAGGATCCGGATGTTTAATCGACACTATCGCCGTTAAACCTTCTCTCACATCATCCCCAATTAAGTTTGGATCACTTTCTTTAATCATTTGATTCTTTCTTGCATAATCATTAATAACTCGGGTTAAAGACGTTTTAAAACCGTATTCGTGCGTTCCACCTTCATGTGTATGAATGTTGTTGGCGTAGGAATACAGTTGACTGGTAAACCCATCATTATATTGCATGGCAACTTCAACCGAAATTCCGTCTTTTTCACCTTCAACAAAAATAGGCTCTTCATGAAGGACATCCTTTTGTTTATTTAAGTCCTTAACAAAGGATTTAATCCCGCCTTCATAATAAAAGCTTTTCTTTTTGCCTTCTTCCCGCTCATCTTCAAGCGTTATTTTCAATCCTCGGTTTAGAAAAGCTAATTCTTTAATCCGTTTGACCAGAATATCGAATTCAAATAGGGTTGTTTCTGTAAAAATCTCAGGATCAGGAATAAAATGAATTTGAGTTCCTGTTTGTTCTGTTTCTCCAATAACTTCTAAGTCGGATGCCGGTACACCGCGATGATACTTTTGGAAATGAACCTTTCCGTGTAGAAAAACGGTGACATCTAACTCTGAGGATAACGCGTTAACAACGGATGCCCCTACACCGTGAAGTCCGCCAGAGACCTTGTATCCACCGCCACCAAATTTCCCGCCAGCATGTAGAACGGTCATAATAACTTCAACAGCAGGGCGACCCATTTTTTCTTGAATTCCGACTGGGATTCCTCGTCCATTATCGTTAACCGTTATACCGCCGTCTTTGTTAATGGTGACTTTGATTTCGTTACAATATCCCGCTAACGCTTCATCGATACTGTTGTCCACAATTTCCCATACGAGATGATGCAGCCCTTTTGGACCCGTTGATCCAATATACATCCCAGGACGTTTTCTTACAGCCTCTAAACCTTCTAAAACCTGAATCTGACTTTCATCATATGTTTCTTGATTATGTTGCTGATCAGACATACACTCATCACCTAACTTTCTGACTTGGCTACTCACGTACTTCTTATTGACCTGGTTGCTGCTATAAAATCAATTAATAAATCTAATTTAATAAGGATCTTGAGCCCAATCACTTTCCGCGCGTTTTTTCAAGGTCATTGGGGAAAAAGGAGAAAAATAAACGGCATCATCTGCAATCACAATAGACTTGGTCGCTTTCTCACCAACATCAATCAGTTTCTTGTTTTCAAGGCACTGGTCAATGAACAACCGATTAATTTCATTTTCTTCCATCAGTTCAAACTCTAATATGATGAGCACATCATTCGTCTTAATTAAGACGTCTTCGCCCAAATGTATAAACATTATGTGTCGCCATCCTTAATAGATCCCGATTGTATATTAAAAGAATCTGCTTGACTCATCATATCACCCGCAATCCCGCCGACATTTGTTGTCGTAACAAAGGTTTGCACACGCTCCTTGAATGTCTCGAGTAAATGGGTTTGTCGGTAATCATCTAGCTCACTTAGGACATCGTCTAACAAAAGAAGTGGATAATCCCCAACTTCATTGTAAATCAGTTCGATTTCTGCAAGTTTTAAAGAGAGAGCTGTTGTCCTTTGTTGCCCCTGTGAACCAAAGGTTTGGACATTTTTTTCATTGACATAGAACACAAGGTCATCCCGATGCGGACCATATAAGGTCACACCGCGTTCTATTTCTTTTTGAATCGTAGATCCGAAAGCCTTTTCACATTCTATCTTTATCCTAGACAAATCCATATCTTCTAATACGTTCGGAATGCTGGTTTGATAGGAAATTTCCAAGGTTTCGAGCCCTCTGCTAATGTTTTTGTGAATCGGCTTTGCCCATTCTCTCAACAAACGGATAAATCGAAAGCGTCTATATATGATCTCAGCCGCCAATTGGACCAATTGTTCGGTCAATACTTCTAACATTGGCATTTTTTGCGGAGATGGTCGACGACCAAGTTCTTTTAATAAGGCATTGCGCTGCTGTAAAATTTTTTGATAATGACTCAGATGGTATAAATAGATTGGTTGAATCTGCCCGATCTCAATGTCAATAAACCGACGTCGGTTACTTGGACTTCCTTTGACCAAGTTGAGATCTTCAGGAGCAAACATCACCACATTGCAAATTCCGACATATTGGCTTAACTTCCGTTGCTCAAGGTGATTTGCTTTCGCCTTTTTACCTTTTGAGGAGAGGATTATCTCTAATGGGATGTCGCCTGTCTGTTTTTTTACTCTACCTTCTATTTTAGCATACTCTGACTCCCATTGGATTAATTCTTTATCATGAGGGGTCCGATGCGAACGCGCCATTGCTAAAACATAGATTGCTTCTAGAAGATTCGTTTTTCCTTGGGCATTTTCACCTAAGAACACATTAACCGATTTAGAAAAATTTAATTTTTCTTTTGTATAGTTACGAAAGTGCGTCACACTTATTGATTCTAAAAACAAAGGGTGAACCCCCTTAAATTAAAAATGGGCAGGTCGACCAAAGGACCTTTAACCCAATTTACTTTGTTACAAATCCTCAGGTGGTGTGTTTTTGAGGACATAAGAGCCGTGTCCTTCAACGGTGATTTCATCCCCAACCATTAGTTTTTTACCTCTGCGTTGTTCAGGTTCCCCATTTAAAAATACGGGTGTTTCAGACAAAAACCACTTAGCCTGACCACCGGTTCCAATGAGGCCCACATATTTTAAAAATTGCCCCATTGTCAAAAACTCCTGAGTATCCTCTAAAAAAACGTCTTCTGAAGTCGCCATTCGTTCACCTTCTTTTTAAAAACCATTCCTTTTTCTATTGTAACCTTTATTCCATTTTTTTGCCTTATTTAAAACGATTTAATGTGTAATCTTGGCTTTTTCACTAAACCCATTTAGTTAAAAATACACGCGTTTGCTCCTACGTCTGTTAGTAGTCTCTAAGCAGAACGATTTCTCAATGCAATTTGTAGTAGTTCGCAAGCTCTCTCTAATGCGAGGGCGAGATCCATAAACCGGAAAATAATAAATGCCCCAAACAGGGTTTGGAGCATTTTCTAAGGGTGTTTAACTGTGTGTTCGAACTGGGAGAATAAGCATTAGGATACTCCGGTCTTCAGTTGGATAAATAACGAAGGGCCTCATCGCACCTGTAAATTGAATTTCAACCGTATCCGAATCCATTCGATTCAGCGCTTCAAGCATATATTTTGCACTAAAAGAAATTTTGAGCTCTTCTCCATCAATTTCATTGGCTTCAATATTTTCAAAAACTCGGCCAATTTCGGAGGATTGGGATAAGATTTCAATTTTGTTTTGATCATAGGTTCTTAATTTTACGACGTTGTCTTTTTCTTCTCTCGCTAATAGAGAAGCACGGTCGATTGCTCTTAAAAGCTTTTTCGTGGGTAGAGACACTTTAGTTTTGAATTCATCTGGAATGACACGGTCGGTATCAGGGAAATTCCCCTCTAATAGTCTCGAATAGAATAATAAATTATCTGATTTAAACAAGATTTGGTTATCTGTAATGACAATTTCAAGAAATTCATCACTATTGTCATCAATGATTTTGGAAAGCTCGTTTAAGCTCTTACCTGGAATAACAACATTCTGATAAGCGAGACCCTCATTGACTTCAACCGGAATGGTCCGTTTAGCTAACCGGTGACTATCTGTTGCAATACAGGTGAGCATACCTTCCTGTATTGTCCAGTTTACACCTGTCAACACGGGGCGTGTTTCTGAGGTGGACACCGCGAAGACAGTTTGTCTAATTACGTGTCTAAGTAAGCTTGTGCGAACTTTCATAATTTGATTTTCTTCAAGAACTGGAAGATTTGGGTACTCTTCAGGATCTAAGCCATTTAAATTAAATTCAGAGGAACCAGATGTTAAACGCGAAATAAAGCGGTGATCCACTTCAATTTGAACCGTATCACCAGGCATTTTCTTAACGATTTCATTGAAAAAACGGGCTTGTAAAACAATGCTACCTGGTCGATCGATTTGGGCAACCCACTCATCATCAATTTCTGCTGGGATGAAGGCTTTAATCGAAATATCCGAATCACTACCTGTTAGTGTGATGCCATCAGGAGAAGCAGCAATCTTTATTCCCGTTAGGATTGGAACGGTAGTCCGTGAAGAAATGGCTTTCGTGACATGATTTACATTTTCTACAAGCTTGTCACGATTAATTGTAAACTTCATAACCGAATCTATATTATTTGAACGACTGAGGATGGTTTCTTCCAAAATAAAACCTCCAAAATTTTATTATTATTTTATTAATATTTTATTTATAAAAACAGTATTAATAGTAATAGGGGCACTGAATATGTGTATAAGTGCCTCAACCACTATGCGCACTCAGTTATCCACCTGTGGATAGTGTGTGCATGAGTCATAGAGCAAGTCCTATAAGTTACTAACAGGGTTGTGAACTAAATGGGTGCCTTTAACTGTTCGATGACTTCTTTTACTTTTCGTTGCAAGTCTTTATCCGTTTTTAAAAGATTGGAGATTTTCTCATGGGCATGAATGACGGTAGTATGGTCTCGGCCACCAAATTCTTCCCCGATTTTCGGAAGTGAAAAATCCGTTAATTCCCTTGAGAGATACATGGCGATTTGACGTGGATAAGCGATGGACTTGGTTCGCTTTTTAGCGACGAAGTCTTCTAGTCGGATATTAAAATGCTCACCAATCACAATTTGAATATCCTTAATGGTGATAGTTTTAGGTTTGGCTGATGGAATAATATCTTTTAGTGCTTCCGCTGCCATATCGACATTAATATCTTGATTGATAAGAGATGAATACGCGACAACACGAATAAGTGCACCTTCTAGTTCGCGAATATTTGTATCAATTTGATTGGCAATATAGAGCATGACCTCATTAGAGATATCTAGACCTTCTGCTCTTGCCTTTTTCCTAAGAATCGCAATCCGTGTCTCGAGATCAGGCGGGGTAATATCAGTTATAAGCCCCCACTCAAAACGTGATCTTAATCGGTCTTCAAGTGTTGGAATCTCTTTGGGAGGCCGATCACTTGAGATGACAATTTGTTTGGCTTCATCATGTAACGTATTAAACGTATGAAAAAATTCTTCTTGAGTGGATTCTTTTCCAGCCAAAAACTGAATATCATCAATTAGAAGCACATCTACATTTCGATATTTATTCCGAAAATCAATTGCTGAGTTATCTCGTATTGAATTGATGAACTCGTTTGTAAACTTTTCGGATGAGAGGTAAACCACTTTTGCATCTGGATTATGGTCAATGACATATTGACCGATGGCATGCATTAAGTGGGTTTTACCGAGACCAACGCCCCCATAAATGAATAGAGGATTGTAGGCTTTTGCGGGTGCTTCGGCAACAGCAAGAGATGCCGCATGGGCAAAACGATTTCCAGCACCAATAACAAATGTATCGAAATTATATTTTGGATTAAGCATTGTCTTTCGTTGATCTTTTGAAAGGTCTCCTTTATCTTGAGAAATCTTTTTCTTGTTTTGTTGCATAGTGATGGCTTCATCAAATTCATTATCTTTATTGGGAATAATAAATTTAATCTCAAATTCAGAGCCCGTAAGATCCATTAATGTATCTTTTATGAGATTGGCATAGTGGGATTCTAACCAGTCCCTTGCAAATTCATTGGGTGCCACAACGACAAGTGTGCTTCCTTTTAAAGAGTCTGCACTTGTTGATTTCAACCAAGTTTCAAAACTTGGTTTGCTCAATTTTTTTTCAATTGAGGCCAGAGCCCTTGTCCAAAGTTCCTGTATATTTTCCATTCTATCCCCCCTTAAATAGAGGAAGCCTGAGACAAAAGTTTAAGTTCCAGATGATCATTAAATCCGAAAATAAGTAAAAAAAGAGTAAAAAAGAAGTCGATGGTCACTAATTCAACCTTAATACACTAGTGACAATCCACAGCAGTCAAAATTCGACATATTATAGGAAGACATGCGATTATCTACAATTCCATGGTGCCTGTGAATAAGTAGATTCACATATCGTGAATAAGTAATCCACACGTTATCCACAACTGTGGGTAAGTCCAGATTGTGGATAAAGATATCCAGAGAGTAAAGCACAAACATCATATCAAAAAAAATCAGGGTTTGCAATGGGTTTTGGGAAGTTATCCACAACCCGAACAATCTGTGAATGGTATTTTTGAACAAGTTGGGGGTCTGTTAAAAACTTGTCGATAACTGTTGAATAGTGTCAAAGCAGGGAGTATAGATTATCCACAAGTGGATGGGATAAATGGATTTCGGAGGATTCTTTGTATTCTATGCTCCAGAAGAAAAAAGTAGAACCAATAAATACCTATCAATTCTCTGTTGTTTAAAATTAAAAAAATGAAAATAGGACTGAGGAATAAATTGACCAAACGTGCTGTTTTTGATTAAATAGATTTGAAAAGAAGGGGCGTATTTGTCCTGTATAAATGGAGAGAATAGAAAAAAGAGGTTGAAGCCATTTTAGCTTGAGGATCTTGAGGATACCTTGACATTTTGTGTGTTTCTTTCTATAATTAATCAGACTGTGTATGCCATGACGGTAATAGTCAGTTTTAATTGGCATTCTCTTCATATTAAATATATGGTATTTAAACGGGTTGAACGCAGACTTTTGTGGCGCACAACTCCGATTGATTTATAGGAGGTGTTTTAAATGAAACGTACATTCCAACCAAATAACCGTAAACGCAAAAAAGTTCATGGGTTTCGTGCTCGCATGAGTACTAAGAACGGAAGAAAGGTGCTTGCGCGCCGTCGCCGTAGAGGAAGAAAAGTATTATCAGCGTAAGGCCACTGTTTAACAGTGGTCTTTTTTCCTAAAGAGGATTTTCGATTACTGGAAGTCCTCTCCTTTTTATTGATTTAAAGAAAACAATGGTTGATCAAATCAAATGGTCTGAGTGGAAGTCCTATTAAGGGTTCAATAATAATGAGGCTTTGGTGTTGAAAGTTCCGAAAAATGTCTATTATAGAGATTAGTGCATATAAATCTTAATAGGCTAGAGCAGGTTTTGGAGTGTCTTTATGAAAAAAATAATGAGCTTGAAGAAAAATTCAGATTTCCAAACTGTCTTTTCAAATCGCGATTCCGTGGCTAATCGTCAATTTGTCGTATATGTTTTAAAAAAAGAGGGACAACCTTATACAAGGGTTGGCTTATCTGTCAGTAAAAAAATTGGTAACGCCGTCACTCGGAATCGGGTCAAACGATACATAAAAGAAAGTCTGATTCATTTTGGAACACGTTTCAAAGTTGGTTTTGATTGTGTTATTATTGCAAGGAAACCGACATCTGAAATGAATTTAGAAGAAACCATAAAAAGTTTAACCCATGTATTAAAACTCGCGCATTTGTTAACTAGGAGAGAGGGCGGAAAAAATGAAGCGTCTCGCAATCTGGGCGATTAAATTTTACCGATCAGGAATTTCTCCTTTGACACCTCCATCTTGCCGGTTCTATCCAACTTGTTCGCAATATGGACTTGAGTCGATTGAGCGATTTGGTTTTTTTAAGGGGTTCTATTTATTAATTAGAAGAATTATAAAATGTCAGCCATTCCATCCAGGTGGATTTGACCCCGTTCCTGAAACATTTAAATGGCAACCTGAGAATAAATCGGTTGACAATGGCTGAATGGAGAGTTCTAAAGGAGGTTCAAACGGGTTGAAGAAAAAATGGATTTGGGCCCTCGTCATTATTCTTTTAGTTGGGGTTTTGTCAGGGTGTTCAGATTTAAAAAATCCGGTTGATGTGAATTCAACTGGAATTTGGAGTCACTACTTTGTCTATCCACTTTCATGGTTTATCATTAAAGTCGCTAATATCTTTGGTGGAAGTTTTGGTATTTCCATTATAATTAGTACAATTATTGTACGATTGGTTTTGCTTCCATTAATGATTAAACAAACCAGAAGTTCAAAAGCGATGCAAGAGGTCCAACCTGAACTTACAAAATTAAGAGAAAAATATAAGTCTAAAGATCAAGAAACACAGAAAAAGTTGCAGCAGGAAACCATGAAACTTTTTCAATCTAATGGTGTTAATCCATTAGCGGGTTGTTTCCCAATGGTCATTCAAATGCCGATTCTGATTGCTTTCTATCACGCTATCTCACGAACTGAAATTATTAAAACCCAGCATTTCTTATGGTTTAATTTGGGTCAACCCGACCATTTTTATATCTTGCCGATCATTGCGGCCATTACAACGTTTATTCAACAAAAGATTATGGTGGGACGAGCTGGTAACGCCAATCCACAAATGGCAATGATGACCTACATTTTCCCAATTATGATTGCGATATTTGCCTTTAACTTTCCGGCAGCCTTAGCCCTTTATTGGGTAATCGGTAACCTCTTCATGGTTTTCCAAACATACTTTATTACTGCTCCGAAGAAAAAGACCGTCGAAGAAATAGGGGGAGCAAAAAGTGAAGGAAAAGGAAGTAACCGTAAGCGCTAGTTCTGTAGAGAATGCGATTCATGAAGCCTTGATTACACTAGGTCTGACTCATGATCAAGCATCGATTGAAATTCTTGAAGAACCTAAAAAAGCTTGGCTTGGACTAATTGGTGGTCGCCCTGCAGTGGTTCGTGTTGTTGAAAAACGACATCCGCTTGACCAAACCAAGGCGTATTTGTTTGATGTTATGGAAAAAATGGGTATAAAAGTGGCTGTTACGCTGCATAATGCCGAAACACGCCAGCCCATTTTTGAATTGGATGGAGAAAACATAGCTCTTGTGATTGGCAAACGCGGCCAAACTTTGAATGCGCTGCAAACTTTAGTTAATCTATACGCCAATCAATTGTCTGATCAAACCTTTCATATTTTGTTAGATGCAGAAGGATATCGGGCAAGGCGTGAAGATTCTCTAAAAATTTTGGCAAACCGTCTAGCAACGAAAGTTGTGAAAACAAAATGGCCAGTAAAGTTAGAGCCAATGCCTTCATATGAGCGAAAAGTGATTCATGCTGAACTCCAAAACAATCCGAACATCAAAACGATCTCAGCAGGTGAAGATCCCCATCGGTACGTAAGAATAGAACTTAAATCGAACACGCGTAACTAAAACTTCCTTATAAAAGGGAGTTTTTTTTTTTGACTTTTTTCTGTGGAAAAGTCAGTTTTTAGCACTTGGTTTAACTTCTTGAGTAGGCGGCACTGTGGAACACTCATTATGTGTTGTGTGCCTCAGCGCGCATAGTTTCGTTTGGTTATAGTTAAAAGCTATAATCGCTTATAAAGGAGTCAAAATAAATTCAGTGGTGAATTTCAGAAGAAGATTGCTGTGGATAAGTAATCGTGTTAAAATTATTGCTCACATGTGGATGAACGCACCACTTTATCCACAGGTCAAAGTGTGGTATATTTATGCTTTAGAAAACAAATCCCTTGTGGATAAATTTGAGTCAGCCATTACCCGACCATTTTAGATGCGAAAGAACTATTGTTTAAGTGGTGGGGGATTGTCTGTGTCTTCATGTTAATAAGTGATAAGGTGTTTGAATTGAGTTGGGGAAACCCATACTTATAGAGGATTGAAATTATAGTGATAAAGGATTTTAGATATATTCGAGTGATTCATATAGATTTAGGAAAAAGAGGGAGAAGGTGAAGCAAGTGGAGATGGATACAATTGCAGCAATCTCGACCCCGATGGGAGAAGGAGCAATAGGAATTGTTCGATTGAGTGGAAACGAGAGCATTCAAATTGCCGACCGTCTTTTTAAGGGGAAAGAGCCACTTGTTAATGTGTCGTCACACACCATCCATTACGGGAAACTTTGGGATCCTGAAAAAGAGGAAGTAATGGAAGAAGTCATGGTCTCGGTTATGAGAGGGCCAAAGACTTTTACTAGAGAAGATGTTGTTGAAATCAATTGTCATGGTGGTCTCACATCTACTAGACGAGTTTTAGAAAACGTCTTAAACGAAGGGGCACGAATGGCAGAGCCTGGCGAATTTACAAAACGCGCTTTTTTGAATGGAAGAATTGATCTTTCACAAGCAGAAGCGGTAATGGATTTAATAAGAGCGAAAACAGATCGTGCGATGACGGTTGCAATGGGGCAAATGGAGGGGAAGCTTTCTCGTCTTGTTCAAACGCTGCGTCAATCTTTGCTCGAAGTCATTGCGAGCGTCGAGGTTAATATTGATTATCCAGAATATGATGCGGAAGAGATGACTAATCCACTTCTTCAAGCCAAATTAGAGGAAGTCCAAATAGAATTAGATCGGTTACTCCAAACATCTAGACAAGGAAAAATCTTAAGAGAAGGACTTTCGACGGTTATTATTGGCCGCCCGAATGTTGGGAAGTCCTCTCTACTAAATAATCTTGTTCATGAAAGTAAAGCGATCGTGACGGATATACCGGGTACGACGCGAGATGTGATTGAAGAATATGTCAGTGTTCGTGGGGTTCCTTTGCGCCTTGTGGATACAGCAGGTATTCGTGAGACGGAGGACCTCGTTGAACGAATAGGGGTTGAACGGTCACGAAAGGTTTTAAAAGAAGCGGACCTAATCTTATTACTTTTAAATTATAATGAAGCATTCACTGAAGAAGATCAGCGTCTTTTTGAGGCGATCGAAGGCATGGATGCGATTATTATTGTGAATAAAACAGACCTCCCTAAAGCCATTGAGTTAGACGAAGTCAAAACGTTCGCCGGTTCCCGTCCAATTGTCACAACCTCTTTGCTAAAAGATGAGGGTGTTGATGAGTTGGAACAAGCCATTGCGCATCTGTTTTTCGAACAAGGCATTGAATCACAAGAACTGACGTATGTGTCGAATGCTCGACATATCTCTCTTTTGTCTCAAGCAAAACGAGCCGTTGAGGAAAGCTTACAATCCATTGATCATGGGATGCCTATTGATATGGCTCAAATTGATATTCGGAGAGCCTGGGAAATTCTTGGAGAAATCATTGGGGATACCGTTTCTGACAGTTTAATTGACCAGTTGTTTTCACAGTTCTGTTTAGGAAAATAAGGATTGAACGTTCAAGTGTTTAAATGAAAATGAGGAGGCTGTGCTATGACCTATCTAGCAGGTGAATATGATGTCATTGTAGTGGGTGCTGGTCATGCTGGTGTTGAAGCTGCTTTAGCATCGGCACGTATGGGGGCGAGTACGCTCTGTTTGACCCTTAATCTAGATGCGATTGCCTTTATGCCATGTAACCCATCCGTTGGTGGTCCTGCAAAAGGTGTTGTCGTGCGAGAAATTGACGCACTTGGTGGCGAAATGGGCCGTAATATCGATAAAACTCACATTCAAATGAGAATGTTAAATACAAGAAAGGGTCCAGCAGTTCGGGCCTTACGTGCACAAGCAGATAAAGTACTCTATCAGCGTGAAATGAAAAAAGTGATGGAACAAACGCCTAACCTAACCGTGAAACAAGGTATGGTGGAACGATTGATTGTTGAAGAAGACAAGGTGTGTGGCGTCATTACGAAAACACATGCTGAATACCGTGCTAAAGCCGTTATTTTAACGACAGGGACTTATCTAAGAGGACGAATTATTATTGGTGATTTATCCTATGAAAGTGGACCAAATAATATGCAACCGTCTATTGGTCTATCGGATCATTTAAAGGAACTTGGTTTTGAGATTGTTCGTTTTAAGACCGGGACGCCTCCAAGGGTGAATAGTAAAACAATCGATTATAGCAAAACGGAAATTCAACCAGGTGATGAAAAAGTTCGGGCTTTCTCTTATGAAACAACGGAGTTCATTACAGACCAAATTCCTTGTTGGTTAACTTATACAAGTTCTGAAACACATGAAATTATCAATGCTAATTTAGGTCGTTCCCCAATGTACTCAGGTATGATCAAAGGAACAGGGCCGCGTTATTGCCCATCCATTGAAGATAAAATTGTACGTTTTAATGATAAACCGCGTCATCAAATTTTTCTAGAACCTGAGGGAAGAGAAACCGAGGAAGTGTACGTGCAAGGATTATCTACTAGTCTTCCTGAAGATGTTCAAGTTGAAATGCTTCGAACCATTCCAGGGTTAGAAAAAGCGTCAATGATGAGAGCTGGGTATGCCATTGAATACGATGCGATGAACCCAACACAATTGTGGCCTTCTCTTGAGACCAAACGAGTTAAGGGACTTTTCACGGCTGGTCAAATCAATGGGACATCTGGGTATGAAGAAGCAGCGGGTCAAGGGGTTATGGCAGGGATAAATGCGGCACGTCTAGTGTTTAACCAAGATCCTGTAATTTTGGATCGTTCGCAAGCTTATATTGGTGTTCTCATTGATGATTTGGTTACGAAAGGTACAAATGAACCGTATCGTTTGCTCACGTCTCGTGCGGAATATCGTTTGATTTTACGTCATGATAACGCCGATTTGCGTTTGACTCAAATTGGTTACGATATTGGCATAATCCCAGAAGAGCGTTATCAAAGATTCCTTATCAAGAAAGAACAAATCCAAACCGAAATCAAACGTTTGGAAAAGTGTGTTGCAAAACCGACACCTGAACTCCAAGACATGCTCAAGAAGGTTGGAGCCCATGAACTTAAAGAACCGGTATCGGTTTTGGCTCTACTTCGTCGACCAGAAGTGTCTTATGATAATTTGGAACCATTATTTGGGTTAGAAGATGCTCTATCTGAAGAAGTCAAAGAACAGGTCGATATACAGGTGAAATATGAGGGGTATATTGATAAACAAATGCAGCAAATCGATAAAATGAGACGTATGGAGAAAAAACGTCTTCCAGAAGACTTGGATTACCATGAAATTAAAGGTTTAGCTATGGAAGCTCGTCAGAAGTTAAGCCAAGTACGCCCGTTGTCAGTTGGTCAGGCTTCTCGTGTTTCGGGAGTGAATCCGAGTGATATATCCATTCTATTAGTTTATTTAGAACACGGTCGCTTGGCTAAAGTTGCAGAATAACGCTCTCTAGGAAGGTTATTTGGGAGGTTTCTCTCAAATAACCTTTTTAACAGGTCATTTTGTACGTAAAGGAAGTATAAAATTTTAGCAAAGAAGACGAGTCGAGGCCGTGAAAATTTCTAAGAATTTAGTATAAGTAAAACTAAGGCGATCGAAATAAAGGACTTGGCGATAAGCCAAGTTTTTCTAATAAGCGATTGAGTAAGAGTCTTACTCAATCGGTCTTTGGTAAAAGGGTATTCTAATAAATAAAATCAATAAGAGGTGGGTAACCCTCTTAGGAAACGGAACAGAATGGATTGTGTGAAGCCATTAGGAGGTAGGAGGTTTTAAATGAGTTCATTTAATGATTTACTTAAAGAAAAAGATATTGAATTGACTCCAATACAAAGCCAACAGTTTCACATCTACTTTGAACAATTAGTGGAGTGGAATGAAAAAATTAATTTAACGGCCATTACTCAAGAACAAGAGGTCTACTTAAAACATTTTTATGATTCTTTGACACCAAGTTTCGCTTTTGATTTTCAAAGATCCCTCACGCTTTGTGATGTGGGTGCTGGTGCTGGCTTTCCTTCACTACCTTTGAAAATTTTATTTCCACAACTAAAAATTACGATTGTGGATTCTCTCAATAAGAGAATTACCTTTCTAGAGACATTAATTGAAAGTCTTGGTTTAAAAGATGTCACATTATATCACGACCGTGCGGAAACTTTCGGCCAAAATCCAAAATTCAGAGAGCAGTTTGATCTTGTAACGGCTCGGGCTGTGGCGCGATTAAATGTCTTAAGCGAATTTTGCTTACCACTTGTTAAAATGGGTGGGACGTTCATTGCATTAAAGGGCGCAGTAGGTGAGGAAGAAGTTAAAGAATCTCAGGCAGCCATTGAACGATTAGGTGGCCATCTTCAGCACATTCATTCCATACGTTTACCTGAGGAAGAGAGCCAACGCCAAATTATCTATATTGATAAAATGAAGCCAACACCAAAGAAGTATCCGAGAAAACCAGGTTTACCTACTAAACAACCCTTATAAGGTTGATGAGAGGATACGAACCCCTTTTCTTCTTATACGTAATGTTTCACGTGAAACATTGGATAGACAAATGAGTAACAATCCTACAAAAATCCGTCTCGATTTTACACAATTCGTTATAAAATCCTCTTTTCATAAGGATTTCAAAAAAAGCATTCACTAACTGAGTACGTTTTGCTTAACAAAACAACAAAGTTAATGAAAAATAACTAAAAAAAAAGGATTTTGCTAGGACGTGTCGAATTCTATTATTGGGACATGAATAAGGGTGGTGAGCATACAATGAAACATCCTTTTTCCAAGATATTTGGTCAAGGGGAGAAAGAGGAAATCATTGAAGATGTTCAAGATGTTCAAGAAGAGAAAGAACATATTCAAGAAATCCCTCTCTCGAAAATCATTCCAAATCGATTTCAACCTAGAACGGTTTTTAATAGCGAAAAAATAAAAGAGCTTGCCCAAACAATTAAAATGCATGGGATCATACAACCCATTGTGGTACGGATGGATCCTGACGGGAATTATGAAATTATTGCAGGTGAGAGAAGATGGCGTGCAGTCACTTCATTAGGATGGAAGACTGTCCCCGCTATTATAAAATTTTATGATGATGCTCAAACCGCAGCGGTTGCTTTAATTGAAAACTTACAACGTGAAGAGCTAACAGCTATTGAAGAAGCAATGGCTTATTCTAAACTAATTGATATTCATGGTCTGACTCAAGAAAGTTTGGCTCAAAAGTTAGGGAAGGGCCAATCTACTATTGCTAATAAATTACGATTATTAAAGTTGCCTTTATCTGTTCAAAACGCCCTTATCGAGCGCCAAATTACAGAACGACATGCCCGTGCACTGATTGGTCTTAAAGATCTCCCTGAGAAGCAAGAAGCCCTACTAAAAGAGATTTTAGAGAAGCAACTTAATGTAAAACAGACTGAACAAAGAGTCGAAGCATTAAAGGGTTTAAATAAGCCAAAACGTCCTCAACGCAGAAAAATTGCGCTTAGTAGAGATGTTCGACTTGCGGTTAATACCATCCGTCAGTCTCTAGGCATGGTCACTGATTCTGGACTCAAAGTAGATGCCAATGAAGAAGATTTAGGAGATTTTTATCAATTCACAATTAAAATTCCAAAGAATAAGTGAGTGACAACATTAGTTTCACTTCATAATTTAAATGGGCAGGACCACTTTTAATAGAGTGGTCTTTTAATTTCGGTTGAAGATCTTAAATGCCTGATTCAAGAGGATTTTTGCCCAGTTAAAGGTTTTATGTTAAAGTAAAATGACTTTTCTATGAAATTAATGGAGAAAACACAAAGATTTTGTAATAGAAATTAAAAAAGAATGTATGAAATAAATTATGATTTCGTGATAGAATAATAGTATTGGATTTTGAGTGTTGAGGGTAGGTGTCGTAGTGGCCAAAATTTTGTCGATTGCCAATCAAAAAGGTGGGGTTGGTAAAACAACCACATCTGTTAATTTGAGTGCTTGTTTAGCCTATCTCGGGAAAAAGGTGCTATTAATAGATATTGATCCGCAAGGGAATGCCACGAGTGGTGTGGGTATAGATAAAGGGGATGTTGATCAGTGTATCTATGATATTCTGGTAGAAGATGTACATCCCGATCAGGTCATTCGGTCTACGGATGTAGAGGGATTGGACATTATTCCTTCTACGATTCAACTTGCGGGAGCAGAAATCGAATTGGTTCCCACAATTTCTAGAGAAGTACGTTTGTCTCGAGCATTGGAAAAGGTAGAAAAACAATATGATTATCTCATTATTGATTGTCCACCTTCTCTTGGTCTTTTGACCATTAATTCATTAACGGCATCTGATGCCGTTTTAATTCCTGTACAGTGTGAATATTACGCATTGGAAGGGCTAAGTCAATTGTTAAATACCGTGCGTTTGGTTCAAAAACACTTGAACCATCAACTCATGATTGAGGGTGTACTCCTTACTATGTTGGATGCCCGAACCAATCTAGGCATTCAAGTTATTGACGAAGTGAAAAAATACTTCCAAGACAAAGTCTATCAAACGATTATTCCAAGAAATGTTCGTTTGAGTGAGGCTCCGAGTTATGGAAAACCAATCATCATCTATGATCCTAAATCAAGAGGTGCAGAAGTTTATCTCGACCTGGCAAAGGAAGTGATGAATGATGAGTAACACACCAAATAGAGGGTTAGGTAAAGGCATTAATGCCTTTTTCCCTTCAACTGAAAGTGTTCAAGATGATACGGTTTATGAACTGAAACTAAAAGAGTTACGTCCCAATCCTTATCAACCAAGGAAGGTTTTTGATGAGGAAGCCATTCAAGAACTGAAAGCCTCTATATTGGAACATGGAATTATCCAACCTCTGATTGTAAGGAAGAGTATCAAGGGCTATGATATTGTAGCAGGGGAACGTCGTTACCGGGCAGCGGTTGAAGCAAAACTTAAAACCGTTCCGGCTGTTGTGAAAAACTTAACTGACAAACAAATGATGCAAATTGCATTAATTGAGAATTTACAACGTGAAGACTTGAACCCAATGGAAGAAGCGGCTGCTTATAAACGGTTGATGGATGAGTTGGGTGTCACCCAAGAAGAATTAGCAAAAAAGCTCGGTAAAAGCCGACCGCATATAGCCAATCACTTGAGATTACTTCAATTATCACCCTCTGTACAGAACCTTTTATCTGAAGGGAAACTTTCAATGGGGCATGGGCGTGCCTTGCTTGGTCTAAAAGATAAAGAAAAGTTGCCTGTTGTTGTTGATAAAATTATTAAAGAGGGTCTTAACGTCAGGGAACTAGAAAATTTAATACAGAAAATGAATCAAAATGTTTCACGTGAAACAATTAAGAAAACAAAAATCCAATTAGATCCTATTTTAAAAGATAAAGAATCCTATCTTAAACAAAGGTTTGGAACTTCTGTGGCCATTAAACCCACTAAAAAGGGGAATAAGGGCAAGATTGAAATTGAGTATTACTCAGGAGACGATTTGAGTCGTGTTTTAGAACTTTTAGAGGGTAAACTTTGATTGTCATAGTATAAGAACAGAAGGAAAGGGACGGGCAGTGGTTAATTCACCGCTACGTCCTATTCTTATACGTTAAGAAAGAATGAAATTTCAGCGAAGAAGACGACTCGACGTCGTCAAAATTTCGAGAATTAAGTATAAGCAAAACTAAGGCTTTCGACATTAAAGACTTGACGATAAGCCAAGTTTTACTAATGGAGTGGAGAGAACGACATGGCTTTATTAGGAACGCTCGTCAATACTTTTGCGATTATTTTAGGCTCCTTAATAGGATTAGGGCTTACGAGAATCCCTGAAAGGATTAAGACGACTGTAACGTTTAGTATGGGGCTAACTGTTGTGATCCTAGGCATTCAAATGGGATTTAAAAGCCAACATACCCTCATTTTGATTGGGAGTCTAGCAGTTGGAAGTGTCATTGGTGAATGGATCGACCTTGAAGAAAAGTTGAATCGAGTCGGTCTTTGGATTGAGAAGAAGCTTCAAAGGGCAGGGGGGCCAGCTAAAACTAAAGGAAATGTAGCAGTCGGATTTGTAACAGCTACCCTAGTATTTGTTGTGGGCGCTATGGGTATTGTAGGAGCACTAGATAGTGGTTTAAGTGGAGACCATCGAGTTTTATTTACAAAAGCCATGCTGGATGGGTTCTTTTCATTAATATTTGCAACCCAATTTGGAATTGGTGTGATTTTCTCGGCTATACCCGTCTTTTTATATGAAGGCGCTATTGCACTCGCTGCTACTCTAATAGTGAAACTTGTGCCAGATCCCCTAATGAAGCAATTTTTAACTGAAATAACTGGTGTGGGTGGGGTTATGATTCTAGCTATTGGATTAAATATGTTGAATGTAACAAAAATAAAAACTGCTAATATGCTACCAGGGATTATTGTTTGCGCGTTACTAGTGGGGCTTATGTATCTGTTTAATTAAAGAAAGGAAAACGATTAGAGAGCACATCTTTAATCGTTTTTTTTTTATGGCAGTCTGTTTATTGAATTAGTCGTTTCAAACCGATTTATTTATCCCTTGAAAATTAACATTAGTTTGCGGCTTTCTTGAAAGTGTGAGCGATTTAATAATGGAATGGCTAATTAAATCGGCCATAGACATCACAACATGGAGACGTGTATTTTGAAGTACAAAGTATTCCATATAGCCACTCACATTAACAATGCCTGTGATATGGGCCTCTCCAATAGGGGGGAGGGCTTTGTTGACACCTGCTCCAGGTAGAACAGGTCCATTGCCAACCGTAACCACACCGACTTGATTATAGCGGCCTAGGCAAGCATCAACGCCTATGATGAATGGGTCTTGATAGGTGGACTGAATCGTCTCATACGTTTCGGATAAATTCACAGCATGAACAGGGTAATCAAGTGTTCCATAAATGCTGACCGAAGAAAAGTTTGTGTGTTTCAATTTCGAACCAACCAAAGGCCCTAGCGAATCTCCAGTCGAACGATCTGTACCAATGCAAACAATCACAATAGGTCTGGCTCCAGCTGTTGAAAGAAGATGTTCAACCCCGCTAGAAAGCTTTGATAAACAAGCCACATCTTTATAATGAACACGAACATCCAAATCAGACGGTTCTTTTTTAAAAGACTTGAATTTTTGTATTAGACTCATAGGTTGGTCTCCTTCGTAATATTAGTATTAGTATACGTTCATTGGACGTGTTCTATACATAGAGTTTAATTGCGAATGGAGGGATCTATAATGGTCATACAGGGGCTTAAATGGATGTTTCTAATCCTAGGCACCATGATTGGAGCAGGGTATGCCTCAGGACGTGAATTATGGCAGTTCTTTGGAGAAGAAAGCGCCATAGCAATCATCCTTTTCTCACTTTTATTTATGGTTTGCTTGTTTGTCATTATGAGCATTAGCTATAAATTACAAACGAATCATTATACACCTGTCCTTGAACAATTATTAGGAAAAAAAGTCTCAGTAGTTTATGATGGTATGATTTTTCTTTACCTGTTTACAACAACTATGATTATGATTGCCGGGGGAGGGGCGGCACTAGAGGTTTTGAAAGTTCCTTATTGGGGAGGAATTGCGTTCATTTCCATCTGTTTGATCCTGCTTTTCTTTGGTGGTAAAAATGGACTAGTTGTTATGAATTCAGTGGCCATCCCAATTTTAATTATCTTTTTACTAGGGCTACTCATTAAGTATGCCAATGGAGCGGATCATGCGCTTGAGATTAACTGGCAGAAGCAGTCCAATTGGCATGCCGCCTTTACTTTTACATCCCTTAATATTGTTTCATTAGTTGCGGTATTAGGAGGAATTGGGTCTAATATAAAATCAAAAGGGGAAATTTGGATTGCTTGTATAGGCAGTGGTTTGGTTCTGGGAAGTGTCTCTTTTTTATATAATCAATCGCTTCTTCAAGTGACCCATGAAATTTCGTTATATGAAATTCCTTTATTTGCCTTGCTAAGAAATTACCCCTATATTGTTACAATTACAATGTCATGTTTGCTTTGGGTTGCAATCTTTACAACGGCTGCATCGGGTCTGTTTGGGTTAATTACACGGCTGAAACATAGGTTTAATGGTCCACTGTGGGTGTTAGCGCTTATTATTACCGCTTCTATGATTCCATTAACAACTATTGGGTTTTCAACGTTAGTGACGGTTCTGTACCCAATTTATGGGTTGCTAAATCTCTATTTTTTAGCGAGTGTTCTAATTCATCCGATTCTCAACCGTTCTAAAAGTTTTAAAGAATTATAGGTAAAAGCGTAATAACTAGGGCTAATCATTTATGTTCCAACCAGTGAAGTGCTTTACCTGTACCAATCTTTTTAGCTAACTTGAGTTAGCAAGAAACGCGTGTTGTATTAGGGGTTCTCTTGGAGAAACCTATACAGTACGCCTTTTTTTATATAAAATTAAAGAGAATCAAAATGGTGAATGGAGGTGGCAGTGGTTATTAGCAAGGGGATTAAGTATGCCGTTCCTGCAGTAGGGGGTGGTTTATCTATGTTTGAGCTTTTCCATATTAAAGGGGTTTCAGACTTCCAAACCTTGTCGCTTTTAATCCTTCTAGTATGGATCTGTGAGCACTATTACATTGCGACAGATTTTTATAAGGCATCAATGGTATTGCCCATCCTGTTCTTTATTTTGTATGGGTGGGGTCTTCCGATTGCGATATTAATCTTCGGATTGGTCTCTCTACTGGATTGGGTCTTATTTGGCAAAAGAAGAGTAAACGGAAGATTTTATACCTTTAGTTTTGTCATTGCTTTAATCACAGCTGCTCATTTTACCGATTGGACGATGAGTCTCACTCATCGATTCGAAACACACCAATTCGATATCTGGTTTGAAAGTTTCAGCTTTACTTTCTGGTTCAGTTTTATAAAGTTCGCTTTAAATTTAGGGTTAGTCGTTAGCGAGAGAATGTCGGTCAAAAAAGTCATTGTGCCTCAAACATTATGGTCATTGATCATTTTCGTTTGTTCCTTTTTATACAGCGCACTGACCTTAACCGTTGATCACCAGAACTTTACGTTTGGAATTATTCATCACTTGTTTTATTTCTTCTTTTTCATGCCGATTGTCACCACATCTTTAATTGCTTCATTTATTTCTCGAATAGAAAAAGAGCGAGCCCGCTTAACGAACGTTTTCGCCTTGACCTCTCTTGTTAATAGAGGGATAACGGCGCAAGACCCGATTCAAGAAGTGGTTGCTGAAATGAGAGACTTGATGAGCATTGATGCGAGTACTTTGTGGTTAAATGAGAATGGCAAGTGGGAGATTTTTCATAGGTATGGCCTTATTAAAACAAATTTGGATATAACGGAAGATTTCAAAACGTATTTTCTCGAGTTGAATGATGTGGTTAAGGCCAATCGAGAAGAGGCAGAATTTGATTTATTCCATAATAAAATTCAAACCTTTATATATGCGCCACTAAGAGTAGAAGGGGATTTAATTGGTGTTTGGGCTGTTGGTAGTACCTTTAAAAATGCCTATGGAAAAGGTGACTTCCAGAGTTTTGTAACATTAGCGAACCATGTTGCAGCTGTAGCCAAAACACGCCGTTTGGTTCGCCAGCAGGAGTCTCATAAAATTGTAGAGGAACGAAACCGTATTGCTCGTGAAATTCATGATGGCATTGCCCAAACCATTGCGGGTGCTGTAATGGATTTAGAGAGTATCGATAAGTCATTCTACACAGAACCTGAACGATCACATACCCTCGTAAAAAGTAGTGTGTCTCATTTACGAGCAAGTTTGAGTCAAGTTCGCGCTTCAATCTATGCGTTGAGGCCAAATCCGACAGAACAATTAGGCTTGGTTGAAGCCATTCGAAACTACACCCAAAATTATGAAGAGGAAAATCCTGACTTACACATTCGATTTGTTGTAAAGGGGAAAGAACAA
Organism: uncultured Sporolactobacillaceae bacterium; assembly: GCA_963829575.1. GTDB lineage: Bacteria > Bacillota > Bacilli > Bacillales > Sporolactobacillaceae > KACC-23026. Next base: position 107,358 of record CAWHJF010000012.1, read on the forward strand.
TCATTAGGGGTTTTTATAGAAAAAGGGATATTAGATATTTTTAGGGAAGGGCTTCGCAATATAGAAAAACACGCTCAGGCGACGAAAATTACGATTTTTATTGGTTACTTTGAAAATGCATTTTGCTTGTTTTTAAAAGATAATGGAAAAGGATTCTCATTAGGTACAACGCTCATGCGGGCGTGGACAAGCCGGAATTTTGGAATGTTAAATATGAATGAATTAGCCGAACAATTGGGCGCTGTGTTAAATATTCAGAGTCGAGAAGGTTGGGGAACGAAAATTTCATTGACTGTTCCTTATCAAACCGATCGGGAGGAGGAGAAACTTGGTTAAAGTAATGATCGTAGATGACCATGCGGTTCTAAGAGATGGGCTTAAGACTATTTTCTCATTTGACCAAACAATAACGGAAGTCGATGAAGCTTTTTCAGCAGAAGATCTTCTCAAAAAGTTAGAGGGGTCTGAGAAACAACCTGATCTGATTTTAATGGATATCAATTTACCTGGGATGAATGGGGTAGAGGCGATTCGCCAAGTTAAGAAGCTGAATAAGTCGATCAAAATTGTGGTCCTTACAATGTACAGCCATGAGGAATATCTTATGAAAGCTTTGTCTCAAGGGGCTGACGGGTATATTTTAAAAGATGCACCATCCGAGGAGTTATTAACGTCCATTAAAAAAGTGGTAAGAGGCGAACCAATCTTAACGCCAAGCATGACGCAAAAGTTGATTCATTTCCATGTTAAGCAACAAGAAAAAGAGGATACCGGGTTAACGAACCGTGAGTTGGAAGTCCTAACTTGTTTAGTAGAAGGGGTTAGCAATAAAGAAATTGCTGAAAGATTGTTTATCAGTGACAAAACCGTCAAAATTCATGTGAGTAAAATTTTGAAAAAATTAAACGTTAAAAATCGTTCTCAAGCTGTCTTTTTGGCTGTGACGAACCAACTGGTTCAATTTCCAGAGGAATAAGGCTCTTTAATGAATGGATATTAATTTTAGAAACAACCAGTTAAATGTTGCATTTGAAAAATAAGATGACTTATAATGAAAATACATTTAAAAATTTAAGTCAATAAGGCGATGACAGAGCAATTTTTGCTGGACGATGGTGAGAGCGATTTGGGAATGGTGAGAGCCCAGAACATCAAGCAAAAGGCTGGCACTCTGGAGCTGTTTTTTAATAAAGAGGTGGGCTTAAACCGAAGATTTCGGGTTGGTTTAGGACCTCAACTAGGGTGGAACCGCGTGAGTGCAAGCTCTCGTCCCTAGGGAGTTTTATTCCCTATGGACGAGAGCTTTTTTATATTGAAGAAGAGCGTCAAGACATTGGGAATTCATAAAATGTTTTAAAACAAATCAAACAGATTGCATCGAAAAGGTGGTTAAACGAATGGCTGTTGATATGGAAAAGATCGTAAATTTATCAAAACAAAGAGGATTCATTTTTCCTGGTTCAGAAATCTATGGTGGGTTAGCGAATACGTGGGATTATGGTCCTCTAGGTGCAGAACTAAAAAACAACATTAAAAAGGCCTGGTGGAAGAAATTCGTTCAAGAATCTCCGTATAATGTAGGGTTGGATTCCTCTATTTTAATGAATCCCAAAACATGGGAAGCGTCCGGCCATTTAACGAATTTTAATGATCCAATGCTCGATTGTAAGCATTGTAAAGCTCGTCACAGAGCGGATAAATTAATTGAAGACCAAGTAGGGGAAGAGACCATTGGACGGCCAGTAGACGGCATGTCATTTGAAGAAATGGAAAAATTGATCAAAGAATACGATGTGAAATGCCCGGTTTGTGGAGAAGCGGATTTCACACCAATTCGTCAATTTAACTTGATGTTTAAGACCTATCAAGGGGTCACTCAATCAAGCGCAGATGAGATCTATCTTCGCCCAGAAACAGCTCAAGGGATCTTTGTTAATTTTAAAAATGTCCAACGAACGATGCGTAAAAAATTGCCATTCGGGATTGCCCAAATTGGAAAATCGTTCAGAAATGAGATCACACCTGGAAACTTCACGTTCCGAACACGTGAGTTTGAGCAAATGGAGCTTGAATTTTTCTGTAAGCCTGAGGAAGAAGAAGAATGGTTCGCTTACTGGACAAAATTTTTAAACGAGTGGTTAGTATCCTTAAATATGAAAGAAAGCAATCTGAGAGCACGTGAGCACGAAAAAGAAGAGCTTCCACACTACAGTAATGGAACAACTGACTTTGAATATAAGTTTCCATTTGGTTGGGGTGAGTTGTCGAGTACTTCATCGCGAACTGATTTCGATTTGAAACAACACAGTGAACTGTCCGGTGAAGATCTTCAATACATCGATCAAGAAACAAATGAACGTTATATTCCTTATGTTATTGAACCTTCTTTGGGGGCTGATCGGGTTACCTTGGCCTTCATGCTAGATGCTTATGAAGAAGAAGTTATTAATGAAAAAGACACGCGCACTGTGATGCGTCTTCACCCAGCGCTTGCGCCATATAAAGCTGCCGTTCTCCCATTATCTAAAAAGTTGGGCGATGGAGCTCGAGCCGTGTTTGCGCAGCTTGCAAAAGATTATATGGTGGATTACGATGAGTCCGGCTCAATTGGTAAACGTTATAGAAGACAGGATGAGGTTGGAACACCTTTCTGTATTACGTATGATTTTGATTCAGAAGAGGATGGTCAGGTGACCGTACGTGATCGAGATACAATGGATCAAGTTCGACTTCCGATCTCCGAACTAGAGACGTTCTTGAAAGAAAAGCTCGCTTACTAGGATTTTTTGATATTAGAATGAGGTGGGGATTCAATTGGCGCAAGAGAAATCGTTTCAGCTCCATGATGTTGTGGAAATGAAAAAACCACACCCCTGTGGAACGAATGAGTGGAAAATCATTCGCATGGGAGCTGATGTCCGAATTAAGTGTGTCGGGTGTGAGCACAGTGTCATGATGCCTCGAAGTGAGTTTACAAAAAAGATAAAAAAAGTCCTAAGGCATGAGGGAGAGTAAAAGAGAGTAGCAAGGTGAGGGGGTGTTCCCTCACCTTGTATTTTTGCTCGAATCTCCCTATAATTGTGAGAGGATTTATTTATTGATTTTAAGACCGTAATCTCAAATTATTTATAGATTTGTAAGTTAGGTTTAATTAAGCATGACTTAACCTAGTTTCTAAGAGGAGTGGAAGGAATGGCGTTAACGACTGGAATTGTTGGATTACCGAATGTGGGGAAATCCACTTTATTTAATGCAATTACTCAAGCAGGTGCAGAATCTGCAAACTATCCGTTTTGTACGATCGACCCCAATGTTGGACGGGTCAATGTTCCGGATTCTCGATTAGATGCTCTAACCGAGATGTATCAACCTAAAGAAACGATTCCAACAACTTTTGAATTTACAGATATTGCCGGTTTAGTCAAGGGGGCAAGTCAAGGAGAAGGGCTTGGTAATCAATTTCTGGCCAATATCCGACAGTGTGATGCGATTTCCCATGTTGTAAGATGTTTTGAAGATAAGGATATTACACATGTCTCTGGAAAAGTGGATCCAATTGATGACATCACAACGATTAATTTGGAGCTCATTCTAGCGGATTTAGAATCCGTTAACAAACGTATTGGCCGTGTGGAAAAAATGGCTAAGCAAAAAGATAAGAACGCAATGATTGAATTTTCTGCGTTGGACAAGCTTAAAACTGGTTTTGAAAACGAAGAGCCCGCACGTGCCATTGATCTGACTGATGATGAAAGTGCCGCTATTCAACATATGAGTTTGCTCACAATGAAATCTATTTTATATGTTGCGAATGTGTCTGAAGAAGATCTTGCATCTGGCGAAGATAATGAATTCGTCAAACAAGTTCGTGAGTTGGCCGAGAATGAAGGATCAGAAGTGGTCGTTATTTCCGCACGAATTGAATCTGAGATTGCAGAGCTTGATGCAGAAGAAAAGGCGACATTTTTAGAAGAACTCGGTATTGAACGTTCTGGTTTGGACCAATTGGTTGAGAAAAGTTATAAATTACTTGGTTTAGAGACCTATTTTACAGCAGGTGAAAAAGAAGTACGTGCTTGGACGTTTAAAAGAGGCACCAAAGCCCCTCAGGCAGCAGGGATTATTCATACCGACTTTGAACGTGGATTTATTCGCGCTGAAGTGGTTTCTTTTGCTGATTTAATGGCAGCGGGGTCGCTAAATAAAGCTAAAGAAAACGGCAAGCTTCGTTCAGAGGGTAAAGAGTATACGGTCAAAGACGGAGACATCATCCACTTCCGTTTTAATGTATAAAAAAAGTAGTTTTATTCAAATTTCAGACTAGTCATTTTGGCGGAAGTTTGTTATAATAGAAATACGAACAAGTGTTCTTTTCGATATAAAATATATCTTTTCTAAAAGACTTTTGCAATTATAACTGTAATATCTGCGAAAATATACGAGGTTGGAAACACAACAACACATTTTGAGTGTTCCTCAGCGCTGCTTACTCAAGAAACGTAACCTTTAGGCCTGCGGGAAAATCAGTTCAGGCGAGTATATTTTCGCCTAAAGATAGAATGCTTTTTGCATTCTATCAGGATTGTGTTATAATATATCTCTGTGAGTGAGAATTACTTACTCCTTGCTCCTTCGGGGGCCGCTAGACCAAAGGGAGGTGACGAGCGTGCGTAAATACGAAATCATGTACATTTTGCGCCCGGATCTTGAAGAGGATGCACAGCAAGCAACTAAAGAAAATCTTGCTAAGATTCTTACAGATAACGGTGCAGAAATTAACGAAGTACAAGAAATGGGCAAACGTCGATTAGCTTACGAAATCAATGATTACAACACTGGTGTCTACACTGTTCTTTATGTAACAGCAGGTACTGAAGCAATCAATGAATTCGATCGTTTGAGCAAGATTAACGATAGTGTCCTTCGTTTTATGACCATTAGAGACGAGAGAGAACAGTAAGACCTATTCATTTTTGAGGGAGAGGTTCTGATGATTAATCGAGTAGTGTTGGTTGGCCGATTAACACGAGATCCTGAGTTGCGCTACACACCTAATGGTGTAGCGGTTGCGAACTTTACGATTGCCGTCAATCGTCCTTTTTCCAATCAACAAGGGGAACGAGATGCTGATTTCATTTCTATTGTTGTATGGAGAAGACAAGCTGAAAATGCAGCCAATTATGTGGCTAAGGGAAGCTTAGTCGGTATTGATGGGCGTCTTCAGACGCGTAGCTATGACAACAGCGAGGGTAAACGTGTGTATGTGACTGAAGTTGTGGCAGATAGTGTCCAATTTCTTGAACCTAAAAATCAAAGAGGCGGGGGACCGTCTTCTGGACCAAACAACTATGAACAACAACCATCAGAATCTGGCCCTCAGCGGGATTATCAGCCTTCTGGCGGTGCTCAAGGCCAAAGGAAAGGTCAAGGTCAAGGTTCCTCAAATCCGTTTAATGACCCGTTTGGGAATGATGATCCATTCGCCAATGACGGGAAACCGATCGACATTTCGGACGATGATTTACCATTTTAATTAAGGAGGGATACGCATGGTACGTCGTGGACGCGGTAAACGCCGTAAAGTCTGTTACTTTACGGTCAATAACATTACCTATATCGACTATAAACAAGTTGATTTACTCAAGCGTTTCATTTCTGAGCGTGGCAAAATTTTACCACGCCGTGTGACTGGAACAAGCGCGAAATATCAACGTCAATTGACTGTTGCAATCAAACGCTCACGTCAAATGGCTTTATTACCTTATACAACTGAGTAGGTTGAAAAGAAGTATAAAAAGCACAAAAATCATTTAACGATTTTTGTGCTTTTTTTACTTTTAGCATAAGAGGTGGACTCAAAGGGGTTAGGCCTCTACATTGTACAACCTACCTAAACAGATTCGCTACGATCTAGTACATTAACTTGGTCGATTAAAAGACTATATAATTGGTCAAATTCGATCAGTTTGGCACTCCCATGGGGTGTTTTTAAGCTAAAGGTAAAGTAGGATTCATCAAGAGTACGATCTTCCTGTTTCATGCTCCTATTTTCCTCGATTAAATCAGGGGTACAAACTAATAGGTCATGCAACCTTTCTACTAGAAAGGCTAAATAACGCTCTTCTGAATTTAGTAATAAAATTCGCGACTCTTCGGACAGGTCAATCCTTGATCCAAGTTGAACAAGTGGGTAAGTATGGTCACGTGCCAAAATAAGTCCATTAATATAAGCCGGAGAAATGGGAAGATGACTTATTTTCACATCTGGAAGGATGATTTCATTGATCGTCTTTAAATCGAGTGCAAACAATGTCGATTCAATACTGAGTAGGATCACCTGCTCAGGAAGCTTTGGGGTGGTTTCATCCACAACCATACGCTCACTCCTAGCTTAGAATTTTAAAACACATTTATACCTTAAGTATCGGTTGAACGAATAGAAACGTTAAGCTTTTTTGAAATTTATTGGGGTAATATAAAGCTGACTACATTTTAACATCGGTATTTATGCGAGCTTGATCCGGATACCAAGGGTTAAGATGGATTAACACTTCCTCAACATCCGTATAGCGTTTCATTATGGTATCTCGAATATAGCGAGTCACATCATGACCCTCTTGAATTGTCAGATCTCCTGGAAGACTAATTCGCAAATCAATGAGTATGTAGTTGCCATGTTCACGAGCTCTTAGCCGATCAATTCGTTTAACTTGGGGAAGAGAAAGAATGATCTCACGATAGCCCGCTTTTACTTCGTCTGGAACACTGCTCTCCATTAGGACTTGAATAGCACGATGCCCTAGTTCATAAGCCACTTTTAAGATGAGCAAAGAGACAATTAGGCCTGCAACAGGGTCTCCGTAGACAGCGAAGGGTATGGAGAAGAGATCACCAACCCAAGCAATGCCAATCCCAATCACGGCGGCCAAAGATGCCCAGACATCGGCAAGGTGATCATAGGCGGTTGCTATGAGGCTCTTGCTTCTGACCCGTTTTCCTACCCTGATGGTATAGAGATAAAGACCTTCCTTCCAGATCAAAGAAATAATCGCCGCACCCAGTGACCATAATGTTGCCTTATGAGGGGGCAATAATAGGGTATGAATGGATTCGTAAATTAAATAAACGCCTGCGAAGGCAAGAATAAAAGCGACGATAACAGTGCCAATATCCTCGGCCTTTCCATGACCATATGGATGATCCTGATCAGCGGGTTGGCTCGCAACTTTCATTGAACCTAATGTCGCTATGGAGGCAATCACATCTCCTCCATTATGAATACCATCGGCAAGAAGGGCCGTACTATTGAAGGTGGCTCCAACAAGGATCTTAAGAAAGGTTAGGAAAAAGTTACTAATTAAACCAACCCAGGCTGTGAACCAACTAGACTGGAGTGATTTCCTCAAATGGCTCACCTCATTATGTAGGGATTTGAAAAATTAAACGACCCGAAGGATGGGTCGTACCTAGAGCGAATGATAAGAATGGAGAGAGAAAAGTCCCTTCGTTTTTATAATAAGCTGAGTGTGAAAATGGTATGTAGGGGCTTTGAAGGTTAGAACGATGTAAAAGCCAAAAAATGTCCTTACCTAGGCTCTCTATAATTTTATTTAATTATACATTAAAAGAAAAACGAAAATCCATTAAAAGTCGGTTGAATCAACGTTTCTATATTTAGTGGGTGGCTGATTCAACCCGATTTGAAGTCCAAGCAAGAAACCACTAAAATAAGGGGAGACTGAGAAGTAGCTCGGTTGGTCAAGGGCTCTGTTTCTAAAGATTACGTCCTTATTTGGATGAAGTTACCCTTTATATTGTTAAGAGATTAGGTATAATTGACGTAGGATTCGACAACAGATCTCGAATCGTCAAAAATTAAATTTTGCTGAAGTTTGGGAGCTGAAGGTATGTCGAATGGACGGAAACACGACAAGTTAGGTTTCCCCATAATGGTGATTACGGCCATTAGCCTCTTTTATATCTTATGGGCCTTTTTTGTTCAATGGGTTCTTGGCGTGGTGGGAATCTGTGTGTTTATTTTATGCGCACTCTTTGCCAGGCTTTATAGAAATGCTCATCAAAAAGAAGTGGAGGCCTATATATCCACGCTTTCTCATCGCGTCAAAAAAGTTGGGAAAGAAGCGTTGCTTGAAATGCCGATTGGGATCCTTCTATATAGCGATCAACACACGATTGAATGGATGAATTATTATTTTGCGTCCTTAACTGGCGACGAGTCCTTATTGTCTTCCTCTTTAAATGTAATTTCGGATCACATCATTCCTTTTATTAAAAGTGATAAGAAAGAAGAGGTGCTCGTTTTAAACAAAAAACGATTTCGCGTTATTCCACATCGGGATGAGCGCCTTCTCTACTTTTTTGATATTACAGAAGCTGAGGAAATTAAGGGTCGTTATAATAAAGAAAAGACGGTTTTTGGAATCATTTATCTAGACAATTATGATGAGATTACCCAAGGAATGGATGATCAAGTTCGAAGCCGGTTAAATAATGAAGTCACCAACCTCCTTAAAGAGTGGGGTGTAGAAAATGGAATTTATTTCAAACGTTTTTCTTCAGAACGTTTTTTTGCTGTCTTAAATGAAAGCATTTTGAATCAACTTGAAAAAACGAAATTTGATATCTTAGATCGAGTTCGAGAAGCGACAGCGAAAGGTACCATTCCTTTGACATTGAGCGTGGGTGTTGGAGCGGGTGTGTCGGACTTAACCGAACTCGGACAACTTACTCAATCTGCGTTAGATTTGGCTCTTGGCCGAGGTGGGGATCAGGTCGCAATCAAGCATCCCTCTGGAAAAGTTCAATTCTATGGCGGTAAATCAAACCCCGTTGAAAAGCGAACAAGAGTAAGAGCGCGGGTGATTTCACAGGCCTTAGCCGAGTTGATTCATGAAAGTGACCACGTCTTGATAATGGGGCATAAGCAGCCGGACATGGACGCTATTGGCGCAGCGATTGGGATTTCTAAAATTGTGGAGGCCAATGAGGTCGAAGGATCTATTGTTTTGAATCCAGATGATTATGGACCAGGTGTGATCCGGCTCATCGAAAAGTTAAAAGAGAGTGAACGGGTGTGGTCCATAGTCATTACACCAGACCAGGCGTATGAGAACATTACAGCAAACACCTTAGTAGTTGTAGTGGATACTCATAAACCAACGATGGTTGTGGATGAACGCCTTTTAACGAAAACCGATCGTGTGGTTGTCATTGATCACCATCGTAGAAGCGAAGACTTTATTAAGGATCCTGTGTTAATCTATATGGAGCCCTATGCGTCTTCTACAGTTGAGCTTGTGACCGAGTTGATCGAATACCAACCAAAGACGTTCCATTTAGATGTGATAGAAGCAACGGCTATGCTCGCTGGTATTACGGTGGATACGAAAAACTTTACTTTAAGAACAGGATCACGGACATTTGATGCCGCGTCTTATCTACGCGCTCATGGGGCAGATACTATTTTAGTTCAAAAGCTTTTAAGAGAGGATTTAACGCAATTTAACTTAAGAGCTGAGTTAATTAAAAATACGATTCTCTATCTTGATCATATTGCGATTGCGGTCGCGCCACCAACACAAACCTACGATCAGGTGCTGCTTGCCCAAACCGCCGATACGTTACTTTCCATGAATGGGGTAAAAGCCGCCTTTGCGGTTGCGGTTCGCCCTGACCAACGGATTGGGATTAGCGCGCGTTCGCTTGGAGAAGTTAATGTTCAATTGATTATGGAGGATTTGGGTGGCGGTGGGCATTTAACTAATGCTGCAACCCAAATAGAGTGTACAATAGAAGAAGCACGAGACGCCCTGATTTCGAGTGTCGATCAATACTTTGAAGGGGGAGAAGACTCATGAAGGTGATCTTCTTACAGGATGTAAAAGGAAAAGGGAAAGCAGGAGAGGTCAAAGACGTTTCAGAGGGGTATGCCCGGAACTATCTTTTGCCACGAAACCTTGTTGTTGAAGCAAATAGAGGAAATATCAAGCAGCTTGAAGCCAAGAAAAAAGGCGAAGAGAAACAGGCCGAAAAAGAATATGAAGAAGCGTTGGCACTCAAAGAAAAGCTTGAAAAGATGGAAATTAAACTGGCAGCTAAAGCAGGTGAAGGCGGTAGACTCTTTGGTTCCGTTACGAGCAAACAAATCGTCCAAGCCTTAAAAAAGGAAAAAATTAATCTTGATAAGAGAAAATTAGAATTGGATGAACCGATTCGGACGCTCGGTTACACAGACGTCCCTGCGAAACTGCATACTAAAGTCACGGCAACCTTAAAAGTGCATGTGAAGGAGCAATAAATCGATGAGTGATTTGTTTACGGATCGTACACCACCAAGTAACCTAGAGGCTGAACAAGCCGTTCTAGGCGCTATATTTCTTGAACCTAGCAGCCTTGTCACCGCATCTGAAGCCCTTCAACCGGAGGACTTCTATCGTGCGGCCCACCAACGAATTTATAGTGTGATGCTCGATCTTGCAGAGCGTGGAGAACCCGTAGACGTGATCACTCTAACCGCTGAGTTGCGAGATCGGAAGCAGCTTGATGAAGTAGGTGGTCTCGGTTATCTTACGGAACTGGCCCATTCTGCTCCATCGGCAGCAAACATTGAATACTACAGTCAGATTGTTGAAGAAAAGTCGATTCTTAGGCGATTAATCCGGACCGCAACACAGATTGTTTCGGACGGTTATCAAAGAGAAGATGAAGTCGATGCCATCCTAAATGATGCGGAAAAGACGATCCTCGAAGTCTCGCAGAAAAAGCGGTCGTCAGAATTCCAATCCATTAAAGATGTGTTGGTTGAAACCTATGATAATATTGAACTCTTAAACAACCGAGAAGGCGATATAACCGGAATTCCAACGGGCTTTCTTGAGCTCGATCGAATGACGGCAGGCTTTCAACGCAACGATCTCATAATTGTGGCGGCACGTCCATCGGTTGGTAAAACCGCATTTGCCCTAAACATTGCTCAAAACGTGGCGGTTAAGACCGATGAGAACGTCGCGATTTTTAGTTTAGAGATGGGTGCGCAACAACTCGTCATGCGTATGTTGTGTGCTGAAGGAAATATTGACGCCCAGCGCCTTCGTACGGGTAAGTTAGAAGAGGCCGATTGGCAGAAGTTGACGATGGCAATGGGGAGTTTATCCAATGCCGGCATTTATATTGATGATACTCCGGGTATTAAAGTGAATGAGATTCGTGCCAAATGCCGCCGCCTTCAACAAGAGCGTGGGCTTGGTATGATTTTGATTGATTATCTTCAATTGATTCAGGGAAGTTCATCCCGTGGCGGTGAAAACCGACAACAGGAAGTTTCTGAAATTTCCCGTACCTTAAAATCCATTGCCCGGGAACTTAAAGTCCCCGTTATTGCTCTGTCGCAGTTATCCCGTGGTGTGGAATCTCGTCAAGACAAGCGCCCAATGATGTCCGACATTCGAGAAAGTGGAAGTATCGAGCAAGATGCGGATATTGTGGCGTTCTTATATCGTGATGATTACTACGATAAAGAGTCCGAGAAACAAAATATTATTGAAATCATCATCGCTAAGCAACGTAATGGGCCAGTTGGCACGGTTGAATTGGCGTTTGTTAAAGAGTACAACAAATTTGTGAATCTCGATCGACGGCACGATGAACGCGATATGCCGCCTGGTGCTTAAGCTTATAAAAATCGTTTTGATCAAGTCTCTTGCAGAGGATGCAGGAGGCTTTTTTTGTTTGGTGAGAAGGGTATAGTGGGCGCGCCAGGGTTTAGGGTTAGTCCCTAAACTGGTAGATGGAGAGGGGATACCGGAACTGAAAAGAGCCAAACGTTCCCGTAGAGCGCCAGAAATGGAGCTACGGGAAGTAACAGATGCTACCACCACGCATTAGAGAGGCTTAAACCAGTCACAAGGTGCGGTATAAGTATAAAAATGGAGACTTAGATGAGACTAAAAACAGGATTTTAATGTCATTATAGAAAAACACGAACAATATATAAAAGTTTCTTTAAAAATGTTCGTTTTTCATTTGACGATCCTTTAGATCGTTGGTACACTAAACAAGGATTGTTGTTTACTTAACTTACAAAGAATTTTTCATATAAAACCGATTAGGCAGGAGGATCTCATTATGTCATCAGTAGTCGTTGTTGGGGCTCAATGGGGAGACGAGGGGAAAGGTAAGATCACCGATTATTTGTCAGGGAATTCTGAGGTTGTGGCTCGTTATCAAGGCGGGGACAACGCTGGACATACTATTGTGTTTGATGGAAAGAAATACAAGCTACACTTAATACCATCCGGGATTTTTTATGACGACAAAGTTTGTGTGATTGGGAACGGGATGGTTGTGAACCCTAAGTCCCTTGTTGAGGAACTTGATTATCTTCATGAAAATGGAGTGTCTACTGATAATCTTCGGATCAGCAGCCGAGCTCACGTTATTTTACCTTATCACCTTAAGTTAGATGCAATTGAAGAAGACCGAAAAGGTGCCAACAAAATTGGGACCACAAAAAAAGGAATTGGTCCAGCTTATATGGACAAAGCAGCTCGGGTTGGAATTCGAATCGCTGACCTTTTGGAGCCTGATACCTTTAAAGAAAAATTAGAAACAAATCTTAGGGAAAAGAATCGCCTCTTTGAGCGTGTTTACGAAGTGGAAGGATTTAAACTTGAAGATTTTTATGAGGAGTATCTTGGTTATGGTGAGCGAATTGCTGCTTATGTGAGCGATACGTCTGTTGTCCTTAACGAAGCACTTGATTTAGGAAAGCGTGTGTTATTTGAAGGTGCACAAGGGGTTATGCTCGACATCGACCATGGGACGTATCCGTTTGTAACGTCCTCTAATCCAGTGGCTGGCGGAGTTACAATTGGATCCGGTGTCGGACCAACCAAAATTGGTCATGTGATCGGTGTAACGAAGGCTTATACAACCCGTGTAGGTGATGGACCGTTCCCAACTGAATTGCATGATGAAATTGGCAATCAAATTCGTGAGGTTGGCCATGAGTATGGTACGACAACGGGTCGTCCACGTCGTGTGGGTTGGTATGACAGCGTTGTAGTACGCCATGCTAAGCGGGTGAGTGGCATGACAGATCTATCCCTTAATTGCTTAGATGTATTGACTGGACTTGAAACGGTTAAAATATGTGTGGCTTACCAATATAGAGGTGAGGTCATCGAGCATTATCCAGCTAGTTTAAAAATCTTGGCTGAATGTGAACCGGTTTATGAAGAGTTGCCAGGTTGGAAAGAGGATATTACAGGGGTCCGTTCATTGGATCAGCTTCCGGAGAACGCGCGCCATTATTTAGAACGTGTTTCTCAATTAACAGGGGTTCCGATTTCTATCTTCTCGGTAGGTCCTGGCCGTGAACAAACCAATTTAATTCGTCCGGTATTTGCTTGATTTAATAGATGTTTCCACGGTCATTTGCTCAGTGACCGTGGAACTTTTTAAAAAAATGGGTCTTGATTTGAACAAATACTTGCATTGTTTTTGAATCCATGTTAAGATTAATTTTGTTGTCGCATTACAAAGTTTAAAATCATACTAAGAACAAAAGCGACACGAACAATCACATCTTTATATTATTATCGCGGGGTGGAGCAACGAGCGTTACTTCACTGATTAAATCTTCGAGTTGTAAAATTTACACTTCTCTTATTAAAGTAAATTTTACAGTTTTTAAAAGCGACACGAACAATCACATCTTTATTATTATCGCGGGGTGGAGCAGTCTGGTAGCTCGTCGGGCTCATAACCCGAAGGTCGTAGGTTCAAATCCTGCCCCCGCAACCAATTTCTCAAACAAACAACACCTTTAAATTACATAACTGGACAAGTTGTCGAGTTGCTTAAATAGAATACTTTAACAAACAGTATGGCTCGATAGCTCAGTCGGTAGAGCAGAGGACTGAAAATCCTCGTGTCGGCGGTTCGATTCCGTCTCGAGCCACCACTCATACTTTATTCGCCGGCCTAGCTCAATTGGTAGAGCAACTGACTTGTAATCAGTAGGTTGGGGGTTCAAGTCCTCTGGCCGGCACTCCTTTTAAAAGACTTGATCATCTCAGGATGGTCAAGTCTTTTTTATGATTTCTAAAACCACGAAAGCTCTAATGAGATTTGGTGGCTTTTTTATTTGGCCTTTTTCTAAAATAATGTTGCTCTTGTAAATAAAATCCAACAAAAATACCCGAGACCCCGCAGGACATAGTCCGAGGAGGCCAGCGGATTGCCCGCGGCAAGCGAGGGTAGTTTCGCATAAGTAACAAATAACAAAGTTTATGAAAACAGCCTTTTATTTAAAGAAAAAGTGGTACGGAAGTTTCTAGAATAAAGTATAGTTCAGTTCATCTTGTATAGAACGTTCACCCGTAACTCGACAATTTTATATATATTTTTACAGAAACAATACATTCCTGTTACATTTACTCGATTTGTGTTGTCGAAGGTTGGTTTTATTGATACCTTTTAGTAGGCATTATTTCCTAGTGAATAATCTGTCAGTTTAATAGATTACATAGATTAGATCGAAAAAATAGAACGGTTAGCTTTTGGAGGAATAGTCATGGGTCTTAAAAATCGACTTGTAAAATGGGCGTCCATAACTGGAGTAGTCGCACTCACTGCCTTTTTGCCAACACTTTCTACGGTTGCTTCTGCTACCAATTCGAAAGACAATTCGACACACAATCAACCATCAATACCAACGATTTACCATGTTTACTCAGGGCATTCGGTTATTGGCACGGTCAGCGACCCATCCGTGGTCACACAAGAGGTCAGTGCTTTGACGCATCAAGCTGAAACCAAAAATCCGGGAACAAAATATGTCGTCAAACCGAGTCTGACAGTTATTCCTGAACGGACTTTTGACCCTTCTTATAATAATAAAGGTGTCACAGAAACTTTAAAGGATAAATTGTCAGTGGTTCCGGCAGCGATTGGGATCTACGTTAACAATAAACCTATTGCGTATGTAAATAACAAAGATGACGCAACCCAAGCGGTTCAAGATTTTGAGAAACAGTTTTTACCGAATCAAACAGAGAAACAACTTTCAATGACGAAGGATTCGTCAACAGACTCATCATTGAATCTCACCTCACCAGACACAACGTATAAAATTCAATGGATGGATGATCGTCCAGGCGATACGAATAACGATCCTCAATTTTTGGGTATTCAATTCAAACAAACCATAGCCTATAAGAGTGTTCCAGCAGAATCGGTTCAAACATTGAACCCACAAGATGTCGTGAAGTTGTTAACAAAAGGGAAGTTGGTCAACGCCACTTATAAGGTGAAGGCAGGAGACACGCTTGTAAGTATTGCGCATCAGTTTGGGTTCAAGCTCTCTAAGTTGCTTCAACTGAATCCAGCCTTAAATTCTAATTCTGTCTTACATATAGGGGACTCCGTAACAGTCAAAAAGCCAAAACCGTTGTTAGACCTTCAAGTGGTGCAAAATGTAAAGAAGAATGAAACCATTACGCATACAACAGAGTATAAAAAGTCTAATAACCTCTACGTTGGTCAGAAAAAGGTGCTACAACAAGGTCATGACGGGCAAAAGCATGTTGTCTATAAAGTCACCAAAGATAATGGAAATGTGATTTCAAAAGAAACCCTTTCTGAAACGGTTACCACAGATCCTCAAAATGAAGTGGTTGAAGTTGGAACGAAGGTTATTTCTTCACGAGGCACAGGGCAGTTTGGTTGGCCGACTGAAGGTGGCGTTATTACAAGTACATTTGGAATGCGTTGGGGCGCTTTTCATAAAGGGATAGATATTGCAGGTGTATCCAATCGCTCCATCCTAGCAGCCGATAACGGTGTTGTAGAATCAGCGGGTTGGGACAATGGTGGATACGGGAACCGAGTGGTCATTAATCATAATAATGGTTTTAAAACCACCTACAACCATATGTCCAAAATACTCGTTCATGCCGGCCAAGTGGTTCGAAAAGGACAAGTTGTTGGAATCATGGGTGAAACCGGTGATGCAACAGGTGTCCATTTACATTTTGAAGTCATAAGAAATGGCCAAATTGTCAATCCAAGTCGTTATGTTCATAGATAATGGTTATAAAAAGTCGATCTTACGCAGATCGGCTTTTATTTCATTCACAAATAAGAAGAGTATTAAAACTAATTTGTTTCAAATACGTGTTGTGTTAAAATAAAGTGACTAATTTTTTTTAAAATCACTAGAATTATGTTGTGAGAGTATAGAATAAATAAGTTGATTATAAAATTAGCCTAAAAGGAATCCGTTCTAGGAATAGTAAACGGTCATACAAGGCGGATCGTTTAGAGGACTTGGCACAAGCCAAGTTTTTCTAATAAGAAAACCCTTTATCATCCTAAGATCCAACAGTATTTGTAGAAGGTTTGATTCATCCATTTTCTATTAAGAGGTCTGGGAGGAAAAGTACTATGGATAAAAAGATTTTAGTTGTAGACGATGAGCAGCCCATCGCAGATATTCTGGAGTTTAACCTTCGAAAAGAAGGCTATCAAGTGGTCTGTGCTTATGATGGTGAAGAAGCGCTACAAAAGGTTGAAGAAGAGCAACCAGATATCGTGTTATTAGATGTTATGCTTCCCATTCGAGACGGAATGGAAGTGTGTCGAGAGATTCGAAAAAAATATGATATGCCGATCATTATGTTAACGGCTAAAGATACAGAAATCGATAAAGTTCTGGGTTTAGAGATGGGGGCGGATGATTATGTGACAAAGCCCTTTAGTAATCGCGAATTAATTGCCAGGGTGAAAGCCAACCTCCGTCGCCATTCATCGGAGCCCTCAAAGGAAGAGGAGTCTACAAACGATCTAGTGATTGGAAGTTTAGTGATCCATCCTGAGGCTTATAAGGTGACGAAACGCGGGGAAGAAATTGATCTCACGCACAGAGAATTTGAGTTGATCCATTATTTAGCCAAACATATTGGACAAGTTATGACGCGTGAGCATCTTTTGCAAACGGTTTGGGGTTATGACTACTTTGGTGATGTTCGTACCGTGGATGTGACGGTCCGTCGACTCCGTGAAAAAGTGGAAGATAATCCTAGCAGACCGCTTTGGATCATCACGCGACGAGGTGTTGGGTATTATCTTAAAAATCCCGATCAGGAGTAGAGCTTGAATGAATAGAGTGGGTTTTTTTAAATCAATCCAGTTCAAAGTCGTTCTGATCTATACACTGCTGATTTTACTTGCAATGCAATTGATTGGGGTTTACTTCACGGATCGTCTCGAGCATGCGTCTCTGGATAATTTTTCGAAGTCGCTAGAAAACCAAGCCAATTTATTATCCTATAATATTAGTGAGACTATGAAGGAATCCGAACAAAAAAATTCGACGGATCAGAAGGCTTTAATGGATAGCATTCAAAGCCAGTTGAATGAAGTCCGAGATATGATTGATGTTCAAGTCATTGATAAAAATGGAACGATTTTAGGGGCCACGGGTCAAGATCAAACCATTATAGGAAAACGTACGAGAGACGATAAAATCATTAATGACATGCTTAACTCAACTGGGTATAAAAAAAGAACAGAATATAATAGTCAAACCAAAACCCGGATGATGGTTGCAACAATTCCAATCACTGTGGGAAATGATAAACAAGCGCTACTTTATATGGAAAAGTCATTGGACAGTTTATATAATAATTTGCGCGGGGTTAACCAGATTTTAGCGACGGCAACGGGCTTCGCGCTTCTTTTTACGGCCCTTTTAGGCTATTTTCTGGCTCGGACAATCACCAAACCATTGGCCATGATGAAACGCCAAGCGTTGGCTGTCTCTCAAGGGGACTTTTCAAGACGGGTCCGAGATTATGAAGACGATGAGATTGGTCAATTAGCCCAATCCTTTAATAACATGACAGAGCGGCTCCAAGAGGCCAATGCTACGACGGAGGCTGAGCGCCGTAAGCTTAGATCTGTTCTGGCGTTTATGACAGATGGCGTGATTGCAACGGATCTCTATGGCCATGTGACGCTCATGAACAACCGTGCTGAGCAATTGCTTCATGTCTATCGTCAGAATGCTTTAGGAGAGTCGATTTTAAAACTCTTAAAATTAGATGAGGAGCACCAACTAGATGACCTCTATGAAATGAAGGAATCGCTCATTCTTGACTTGAGCAGTGAATTCCAACGTTTAATGGTTCGGGTTAATTTTTCCGTTGTTAAAAATGATGGGAATAATGGTTTGATTGCGGTCCTTCATGACGTCACGGAACAAGAACAGATTGAAGAAGAACGCCGTGACTTTGTGGCCAACGTCTCTCATGAACTCCGTACACCACTTACAACCATGAAGAGTTATTTGGAGGCATTGGCGGATGGTGCAATAGACGAGCCTGCTCTGGCTCAAAAATTCCTTGGCGTCACACAGACCGAAACCGATCGTATGATTCGTCTTGTTCGGGATCTTATGCAGTTATCGAAATTGGATTCCCATGATGAAGGGTTAGACCGGGAGCGCTTGAATTTTATTGCTTTTTTACAAGGGATTATTGATCGGTTCGAGCTTTCTAAGACTCAAACCATCCAATTTGAGAGAAAGCTACCTAAGCGAGCGGTCTACGTTTTGATTGATCCAGATAAGATGACTCAAGTCATTGATAATGTCATCTCGAATGCGATGAAGTATTCTCCAGAAGGTGGAACAATTGTGTTCCGTGTGTCTACTAAGGGGCAACACATTGTCGTGAGCATTAAAGATGAAGGGGTCGGGATTCCTGAGGAGAATATTTCAAAAATCTTTGACCGTTTTTATCGAGTGGATCGCGCCCGCACACGGAAACTTGGCGGGACAGGGTTAGGGCTTGCCATTGCCAAGGAAATCGTTAATGCTCATAGTGGAGAAATCTGGGCTGAGAGTGAATGGGGGAAGGGCACGACAGTCTCCTTTACACTCCCTTTAGCGAGAAGAGGTGAGACGACTTGAAACGGGAATCAGGAAAATCCATTGCGCTATTCTTATTGGTTGGAATCAGTTTGACCTTAACTTGGAGCCTTTGGTCTTACCAAGGGGATTATGCGCCAGTGAATCCACCTAAGCCTACTAATACGCCAGATATCGCATCTGCTTACAAGATAAGTGAAGTCATCAAGCCCTATCAAATCATTCGGTATGAGACCAGTGATCCTGACCAAGTCCTAGGGAAATACGGGAGTGGTGGGGATACACTTTATAAACTATTATTGAGTGCGTCTCCATTGACCCTTCATACGCAACTCCCAGAGCACTTTCCAAAAATTGCGGGTCCGACTTATGAGTTGGACTTTCCAACACCTTTAACGACCGCAGTTATTGATAATTTATTTAAGTTTACTCAAACCAATGGGACCTCCATAAGTTCCGATTGGTTAATTGATCGGGTCGAAGTTTTTCAAACAGACTCTAAAAGTGATACGGCTTATTTGGTATTTAAGGATCAATTAGGCCATCCCAAATTTTATGCCAAGGGCGCTGTGAGTGGCTTATCCACTTACAGCAGTGATGTCGAAAAGTCTGGGGATTGGTTGAAATATAGGAAACTACCTCTCAGTGATAAACTGCTATATGTACCCAATCAACCCATTCATTCGCTATCAGTAGAAAATAGTCTCTATACCTTAATTGGGTTTGAACAATATAAAACGATTGTATTTAGTTCGCCGCGACAAGTTACGTATAGTGGAAACATCTATTCAGATGCTGTGAGCCAGTTGGAAAGTAAACAAAAGCTTGTCATGCAATACGTGAATCCCCTCGCGAGTTCGTCGTCGTCCAGTTCCTCAGGGGCGGGAACCTTTGGGGATCCTATACTGCAAAGCTATGATTTTATAAATTCCCACAAAGGTTGGACGAATACCTTTAACATTGATAATTTGACTACGTATCCCATATCGGGTCAATCCAAAGTCATTTTTCGAATGACTCAACATGGCCTACCGGTCTTTTCATCTGCCGCGTATCCTTATGATATTGAGTCGGAGATTTCCCTTCAATGGAACGGTAGCAATTATTCTCAGTTTTATCGAACGTTATTAAAATTGGGAGAGAGCTTTAATCCTACTGACATTCAGCTGCCTTCACCATTTGATGAGTTAGCCCTACTGAAAAAAACAAATGGATTTAAGCTTTCAAATGTGAGCGATTTTAAATTGGGTTATCAAATGACACTGAATCAAAGTCACCCACCATCCGTAAGGCTTACCCCAAGCTGGTTTTTTGAAGAGAACGGCACTTGGATGTCTGTTACAGACTATTTAAACAGTCATAATACGGTCATGAAGAACAGTGGAGGAGGAGGCTCATGAACTGGAGCAAAACCAAAAACATTTTCATCATCTGCTTCCTTCTCTTAGATGTTTTTCTAGCTTACCAACTCTTCTTGAGACAACAAAGTGCCCAGGATCAGAGTAGCAATCAAGTTCAGGAAAACTTCAATGAATACGTCAAGGATAAAAACATTAAAATCAATACACAGCTGCCAGATCGTAACCCATCTGTTCATTTTCTGAGCGGTGCCTATGTTAACTTTACTAATTCATCCGATCAGGACTTACAGCAGAAATTAACAGCTTTGGCTGGCCCCCAAAAAAAGCCAATACAGACGTTTAGCTTTGGAACAGACAAAACCATTTTACAGAGTACCTTTTCTAGTAAAGTCCCTTTTCCAAAGACACAATCTGGTCAACAATCTTTTTTAACTCAGTATGTGTATCAAGGCGACAATTATCGGTTTTGGTCCTATGACAAGGCCGACCAAATCTATAAATTTATCCAAACTTATAATGGGCATCCCGTTTTTTCCATGGTCAATGGAAAATTGAACACCTTAGATGTGAGTTTAACTAAGGATGGGAATTACATTACGGGTTATGTGCAAAGTTATATTACGGTTAAACCGGGTAAACCGGCAAAACTGGGTGTTCAACCTATGGACGCACTGCAGAAGCTATGGAATAACAACAAACTTCAAGCGATCGATCAACCGACGATCGAAAAAATGGAGCTCGGTTACATCAACATAAGTGAAAATAATGACCAACCGCAGACGCTTTCTTATTTACCAGCCTGGTATGTTGAAGTTAAGACAAAGGACGTACTAAACCAATATTTTGTAACTGGAATTAACGGAGAGATTCAAAGCATTGACAGGGGGAAATGAGTCACATGTCGTTTCAATTTAGTGTCCTTGCAAGCGGCAGTACAGGGAATGCCGTATACGTAGAGAATGAGGACAAACGACTATTGGTTGATTGTGGGTTAAGCGGAAAGAAAATGGACAACCTCTTTTCTCAAATCAATCGATCACCGAAAGATTTGGATGGCATTCTCGTCACGCATGAACACAGTGATCACATAAGAGGGTTAGGTATTTTTGCCCGAAAATATAAATTACCGATCTATGCAAATGAGTCAACATGGCAGGCTATGGAAGGCGCGATTGGCACACTGACTAACGATCAAAAGTTTGTGTTTAAAACAGGTGAGGTTCAATCGTTTGGTTCGCTTGAAGTGGAGTCATTCGGCGTCTCTCATGATGCCGCAGAGCCAATGTTCTTTGTGTTTCGTAATAGTGGAAAGCAGTTAGCTTTGCTTACAGATCTCGGATATGTCTCGGAACGAATTAAGGCGACCATTCAAGGATCAAATACATTCATTATTGAAGCGAACCATGATATCGAAATGCTCATGGCGGGACGTTATCCATGGAATATTAAACGCCGGATTCTTGGCGATTCTGGACATATCTCAAACGAGGACGCGGGTGCTGCCTTATTAGATGTAATAGACCAGCATCACAAGAACATCTATTTAGCGCATTTAAGTAAAGATAATAATATGAAAGAACTTGCAAGAATGAGTGTCCAACAAGTGCTGGCTAAAGAAGGGTTACGAGTGGGTGAAGAAGTTGCTTTATATGATACAGACCCTGATCGCCCAACCGCATTGGCAGCCGTCTAAGTGTGTTGATTTAAGAAGAGTTAAAGGGCCGACCAAGTGGAGAAAACCCACCTGATCGGCCTTCTTTTTTGACTGAAAACCACGCTTTTGGGGAATCCTGAAATAGGGTATCCATAAGAAAAAGTTATATTTTCAAATAAATTAAAGAAATTTTAATAAAAGTCCATTAAACTATAGGTGTGAGGCAATGAAGGAGACGTAAGTAAACTTTAATTTTAGGGAATCCTTAAACCCGTTTTAGAAGTTTTTGATTTATGGGGCTGTGACGTTTCATTTAAAAGGAAGCAGGGTATTACAAGTATTGAATGCTTAACCTTGTACACATTTTGAAATTTGTCACATAATCCCATATGGTATGTGTGGCATCACTATACTTAGAGTAAGGAAAATCTTGATTAAGGCGGTGTAAAAGTCATGGGATATTACGATAATGATTATGAACAACCTGAGGGACAAAGAAGTCGCCCTCCTAGAAGTGGGCGAAGCGGCTGGTTTGTATCAGGTTTACTGGGCGCATTAGTAGGGATTATCGTGTTCTTTATTGCCTCACCATATCTGGCAAGTCATAACCTATTGCCGAACGGTTCTGGTCAATATGCGGGATCGACATCAGGAACCTCAACGACAACACCATCTAAGAATATCAAGAGTGTGAGCGTTAATGTGACGTCCGCTGTTGAAAAAGCTGTTCAAAACGTTTCACCGGCTGTTGTTGCGGTGATTAATATGAAAAAAAGTGGCAGCGGGTTTCTTCAAGATAATTCGCTTCAAGAATACGGCATTGGCTCAGGTATTATTTATAAAAAAAGTGGAAAATATGCGTATCTTGTTACCAATAACCATGTGGTCCAAGGCGCTGATAAGTTAGAAGTACAGTTGGATGACAATACAAAAGTAACAGGTACATTGCTTGGGGCAGACTCGCTCTATGACTTGGCAGTTGTTCGAATTCCAAGTGCAAAAGTAAAAGAAGTTGCGACTTTCGGTGATTCAAACTCTCTCAAACGTGGTGAACCTGTGGTGGCAATTGGGAACCCGCTTGGTTTCTCTGGATCTGTTACTCAAGGGATTGTGAGTGCACAGAATCGAACCATTCCACGTACCGTCACAACAAACGGTGGCCAGGTTCAATACAATGCACAGGTGATTCAAACCGATGCGGCGATTAACCCAGGGAACAGTGGGGGAGCGTTGATCAATATCGATGGTCAAGTCATTGGGATTAATTCGGAGAAAATTGCTGAAACCAATGTAGAGGGAATTGGCTTTGCGATCCCGATTGATGTGGCGATTCCAGTCATTAATCAATTAGAAACAACGGGTAAAGTGGAACGCCCATTCATGGGTATTGGACTATTGGATCTTTCCCAAGTTCCGGCATCTGCTATTCAGCAACTCAAGATTCCAAGCAGTGTGAAATCCGGATTAGTGGTTTCCCAAGTGAGTGCAAACTCACCGGCAACTAAAGCAGGTCTGAAACAAGGCGATGTCATTGTTTCGGTTAATGGTCATAAAATTACGGATTATGTGGATTTCTCAACCTATCTCTACTCCAACCTTAAAGTAGGGCAAACGGTGGCAATCAAATACTACCGAGGTGGCAACTTGCAATCCACGAACTTAACGCTTGGCGGCAAAACCTTCTCATAAAAATAGAGAGAAAAGATTCAGGGGATAGGGTAGGAGAATTTAAGAAAGCACGGAGACTTTTATTAAAAGGTCCCGTGCTTTTTCGTTTTTAGGATTATTTTAAGGTGTTACTGACATAGTATATTGGCCAGAAGTTGATGGATTTAATTGTCCAGGTTTTGACGGTTCATTTGTCAAAAAAGGAGAAGCTACTGTGCTTCTCCTTTTTCACATTTATAATTCGACTTCATAAGTTTCGTGCGGATTTAAAAATAGTTTAACATCTGTGTTACCCAATATTAGATACCAATCCTTACCGAGCTCTAATCTACACGGAATACTCAACACATAACCTAGATTTAATCCAAAACATTCTCCACAAAATGCGGGTAGCTTATGTTTCCCATCAAAATAGAACCAACAGTCCGCTTCCTTATCATATTTAAACGATATCCATTCTTGCATCATGATAGTTCACCTTGAATAACGTGCTTGATCATATGATCATCAATGATTTGACGTTCGTTTTGAGCTCCATAAAGGAGACTATGTGTACAAACCTTGTTAATGAGCCTTGCGGCACCACTAGAGTACTGGTGAATATCGTCTAAAGCACTATCTGAGAAGATTTGATGTGTGACTCCGGCGTATTCTAAGTGACTTTTCACATAGAAATCGACTTGCGATCGGTCATAATGTCCGAGTTGGAATTGAATATCAATTCTTTGACGAATGGCCGCAAATGATTGAAGGCGAAGACGATCCCAGAGCTCACTTTGACCAACAAGAATCAACGCCATCGGACTTTGAGCGTCCATTTTAAAATTGAGAAGAAAACGTACTTCCTCAAGCATTTCTCGATCGAGAAGATGGGCTTCATCTACCACGACCACAGGCTGAATCCCTCGAATGCCTCTCATCAGTTCAATTTCTCTATGAAGTTGTCGTTTAGCGTCACCTCGATAAAACTTAGATTCTGATCCAAGTTGTTCGAGTAAGCCTTTATAAAAATGGCGTGGGGTCAGCTTAGAATCGGATAAATAAAGAACTTGAAACTTCCCTTCATCAAGACGATCTACAAATTTTCGAATCGTTGTTGTTTTACCTGTCCCACAATCTCCAGTTAAAACGGCAAATAACTGGCGTTCAGCCGTATATTTAAGTCGCCCTAAAACTTCCTGCATAATTGTTGAATTATAAAGTTTATCAGTGGGGAGATCTCTCGCAAATGGCGTCTTTTCCATCCCGTAAAATGTCTCAAACATGACGATCATCCTCCTTCCAAACAGCTCGGAAGGCAACGGCTGGGGTCTGTTCAATCTGACGAGTTTGATTCTTCTGTTCGGCTGCCTTCAATAGTCTAGATGAAGAGGCTGTTTCAAGTTGAAGATGATCCGGTAATAGAGGTCGCTTCCCAGCTCGTTCGCCAATCTCTAATTTCCGCGCTTTCCATGGTTCGTGACCCTCAAACTCAATGGTAAGTTCGGTAATGTCCGAAGGATCATAAATCACGTCAACACGCCGTCCGATAAATGAAAGACCCACTTCATATTTCTGATCCAAGAAGCTGATACATCCTGATTTATCGACTTTACGAGTTTCACTATGCAAAAACGCATTAGCTAATTCAACAGGTTTTATGAATCTCAGTGGTTTAGGGTCACTCCTAAAAACCGATTCTGGACTCTTTTTCCCTTCAAACGCTGAATGGGGTTTAGTATGGTAACACTCTGCTAACCACACTTGAAACAACTCGTTGAGTTGATCTAACGTTTTAGGTTTTTCGAGTGTGACTTCTCCTAAAAAGGAATCCACAGTTCGGTTAAAACGTTCAATTTTACCCTTTGATTCTGCAGAGTATGGTCGTGTATAGAGTAACCGAGTTTCGAGTTTCGCACACGTTCGTGCCATCCATTTTGTTCTGAATTGTTTTCCATTATCAAAGTAGACTGCATCGGGAGCACCGTACTTCTGAATGGCCATCCGTAAGGCATTTTCTACTATAGTGGAGTCTAGTGTGGGGTAAAATTCCCCGTGTAAGATGTACCGGGTCGCGTCATCGATGATAGCGACTAGATAGACTTGCTTCTTAGATCCATTCAATCCAATTGGTAAGTAGGGACCAAATTTGATATCCGACTGCCAGAGCTGGTTTCGTGATCGTTTCTGGAAACGTCTAGCTGCAATTCCAGATTGAGTATAAAGCTTCATTTGACGAGAGTTATAGCCTCTTTCAGTCAGCTTATCTTGAAGGGTTGAACGTTTCAATTGACCGGGTTGAGCTAACCCTTCCCACTCAAGAATTTGAATAATCTGGGCAACACTTCGAGTGGGAGCTTCTTTTCTGAGTAAGATGGCTTGTTCTAAAAGATTTAGCGGAATAACTCCGTTACTCTGAGTCATCTTCCCTTTAGGTTTTAACCCTACAAAGCCATTTCCACGAAACTGAGAAATGTACCTTCTTAGGGTTCTTTCAGAGAGACCGCTGGTCTGACAGATTTGTTCCTTTAATAGTTTTTCTTTTCCAGGATCTAAACCCTCTGCCAATAATGGGGCAATAAGCTGAAACCGTTGTGTCGCTATTTCATCTGATTTTTTCTGATCTTTCATGATTGCACTCCTCTCTATGCTTATCATGAGTGTAAATCAGCTTGAATCGGACAAATAGGCAGAACGGGTATGTACCCATAAATTAAAATTTACTATGGGTCGGACAATTCGCATCAGCCAATTTGATGCATCCCCAACTAGTCGTCCTATTCGATGAAGTGCAGGCTGTGAAGATATGGACGTTACATTCACAGTGGTTATATCCTGATTGGTTCGAAGCATAATTGAGATTAAACACCCAATCCAGTAATCAACGAATCTTTTAAACCAAGAAGACCAACGAATTAACGTTGATTCGTCTGCTGGCACATCGTGGAGATCAGGGTTCGTCAGAACCGATTCAATACAAGCAGCTTCATACCTCTTATAAGGGATTAGAAAATCTGGAAGCTCATGATGAATCTTTCGGCAACTTTTACATCTTAACCGCCGTAAATTGTAGTTCTTTGTTTCTCCAACGCTGTTCTTGGATTTTCTCTCTTTTGTACCAATTACATTCATGCCTGCCCCACAACAAGGAGATGGAATCTTCCCTGCACCTCTAACAAAAAACGCCTGAAGTATTTTCAATAAGACTATAATCTGATACAATTATCATACTTTGTTTTGGGGGACGTCTTCCGTATAACTGTTGGAGCAGTTATACATCATGGAAGGCGTCCTTTTCCTTTTCCATAGATTTATGAGGACATTATACTCGTCAAAATACGGACAGGCAATACCGTCAACTATTGGCTATTTAGATTTAGCAGAAACATTAAGGTAGAATGGGTAAAGGTAGCCAGTAGGATTAGATTAGGGGGAGATTGTACTTGAAGGACAAGGTATATGTGTGTGAGGAACATGTGGATCTAGTACTTGAATATGCAGCGGAAGAAACGTTACGCCCACCCCTATTAGAGAAGGTGGATAATGTCCACAGTTTGTCCACAACCTGTGAATATTGCGAAAATAGAGCCATATATGTGGTATCAAACACGTATTCGCATACATAATGTGGACAAAAAATGTGGATATGTGGATAAGTTCTGTTGAAAACTCAGGTGATGGAAGGTGTTAGGGTGTGAATATCTCAATGATTTCAGTTGGAAAACTAAAGGAAAAATATTTGAAACAAGGTATCGATGAATATATGAAACGGCTTGGCCCATACGCCAAACTTTCGGTGGTTGAAGTCCCGGACGAGCCTGCTCCAGAGAATATGAGCGAGGCAGAAATGGAGCAAGTGAAGGATGCGGAAGGAGACAAAATACTGAGTAAAATTGGACAAGATGTCTACTGCATCGCTCTCGCCATTGAAGGCAACCAGCAAAGTTCTGAAGCTTTCGCAGCCGAACTCGATCGTTTGGCTACTTATGGACAAAGCAAAATTGCGTTTGTGATTGGTGGTTCAAACGGCTTAAGCGATAAGGTGCTGAAACGTGCCAATGCCAAATTATCGTTTTCAAAGATGACCTTTCCCCACCAACTCATGCGCTTGATCTTGATAGAACAGATTTATCGTGCGTTTCGTATTAACCGGGGTGAACCTTATCATAAGTAAATGAGGTTTTTTTGTAAATTGGGAAATCCTCGATACATAACTGTGAAACACTATTTTTCAGAGTGATAGCCACCTGGTAATTTTTTAGAGTCAACGAAGGGGAAATATTTAATAATCTAAAAATAACTAAAATTTGTATTTAATACATCCGAAATTTGCTAAAATACTAATATTAATAGGATTAATTTTACAATTTAATAGGGGGATAGCTAAATGGTAAATGAATTGACCGAAAATAAGGTAACAAAGCTATTAGACTGGAGTTACCAAAAGGCGCTTAATGGTTTACCAGGTACGCAAGATGCAGAAGAGTTGGCAAATAGCTATTTAAGAAAACATAGCTCTACCGACCAGGCAATAGATAGTCTAATACGTTGGCAGAATACCAAAGGTGTGACAAGTGGCTTTTTATCAGGTTTGGGAGGTTTAATAACTTTACCTGTTGCTGTACCAGCCAATATAGCTTCGGTAATGTATGTTCAAATTAGAATGATTGCTGCGATTGCCCATATGCGTGGTTATGATTTAAAAGATGACCAAGTTAAGACATTCGTTTTTGTATGTTTAACAGGACAAGCTGCTTCTGATATTTTAAAACAGTCTGGTATTAAACTTGGAACAGCACTTTCTACACAAGCGATAAAGAAAATACCTGGTGAGGTTATAAAAGCAATAAATAAGGCAGTTGGGATTAGGCTCGTAACAAAATTTGGGCAAAAGGGAATTGTAAATTTGGGTAAAGCTGTTCCTTTAGTTGGTGGAGTTATCGGCGGGGCTGTTGATGGTATAGGTACTAATATTATAGGAAAGAAAGCTAAAGAATTATTTGTTACAAAAGGAGAAATTGGAGTTCCAGATTACCTTTTAAAAAGATAGAAATACTATAGACCTATGCCTGTCTCAGCATAGGTCTATAAGTTTTTAAAAGACCTAACAGCACAAGCTGCTATGTGTATGAGAGGAGCAAAGTAATTGTTAGAGGAAGTATGGGAAAGAATGAAGGAATTTGAAGGGAAAGAATTCAGTCAAATTAGAGGTGGTAAATTTACATATAAGATAAAAGGGAATTTATTGGAGCTAAGCAGGACGAATCGTACAATTTCAAAAAATACACTTAAAGAAGCATTAAAGTTTGTTCCCTTATATAATACTGTTCCACTTCAAAACCTCCAGGCACCTTCTTACTTATTTGCTATCTTAATGGACCGTAGAGTACGTAGGAATGATTGGTGAGCCACTACGATGAATTATGAAATATTGCAAAAAAATGGTATGGATTTAGATGAAATAATTGATAATGCTTTGAAAAAGATTAGCCCTGGACTACAAAAATATTTAAATATTAGAGAAATGATATATAGAGTAAATATTTCGAGGAATGAAGAATTTCAAAAATCATTTAATGGATTCTATAGAATGAGACAAAGACCTACAATTTTTTATAAAAAATTCTATTCCTTCATGGAAGAGAATAAGAGTAATTCGCCCTCTTTTGAAGAAGCTTTATTATATATTTATCAAGAATTAGGGAGAGTTGAGGCATCTTTCTCTAGTAAGTTAGTTGCAACAATTAATCCTAATCTTCCTATATGGGACACGATAGTTTTAAAAAACATAGGTTTAAAACCTCCACAGTATTATAGGAAAAATAGAATTAAAGAAACTATGGTTCTTTATAATGATTTACAACAAAGGTACCAAACGTATATTGAAAAAGAGCAAGCAAAGATTATAATAACAAAATTTAACAAGGCTTATCCAAACACTGGATTAACTGATGTAAAAAAGATTGATTTTGTACTTTGGCAAATCAGATAATAAGATGATTCTATTTCTCTCGGTTCAAACAACTTCTGCCGCCAGTAGTCACCATATGTTTCTATTAGCGCTTTTTCTGCATGGCGTTTCAGGGATGTTTAACCTTGAAAGATTAATTTGTAAGCTTTTTGCATGTAGGATATTTCTTTTGTTTTTGTAAGAGCCATTTCGGGGACTCTCCTTTCGAGGATTATTTGAGGTGATTTGGGGAAAAATCTGTTAATTTAAATATAGTAGAAAAATATTTCCAATGCAATAGGTTTGATTAAAAATAATTAGGTGATTTGTTTGTAAGGAGGTTCAAATTTTTGAGTGGTAACATTGTTAAAAATCAACATTATGTTCCACAAAGGTATTTAAGGAATTTTGCAAACATGGAGACAAAAAAATCAAAAGACATATTTCGTTTCTTCATATTTGATAAAGTTAAAAATCAAGTTAGAGCAAATCAGAATGTTGAAAATTATGCTTCTGAAAGATATTTCTATGATGTTGATTTTGATGAACTTATTGATGAGGCAAAAGAGGAAGGACTTTCTATTGACAATGAAATTATTGAACTCACTAAAGAGGTTGATAAACAGCACCTTGAGCATGTCTTTGCCAACAATGTAGAGACTTCAATGTATAATCCATTTGATAAAATCATCGCTTCATATATAATGACTCCCAAAATTGCATATACAAATAAAAATGTTATTCAAGCAGAAGAAGATAGGGCTACAATAGCTTATTACTTAGCGATACAGTTTTTAAGGACAAAGGAATTTAGGGGAAAGACTATTCAGATGTATGAGCAAGGTACAAAATTAATATTAAAGAAAATAGCGGGGAAGAAATTACAGAAGGATTTTGACTTTGAAGTGAAAATAAAGGAAAGTATGATAAATCTATACCATAACCAGCAACTCTTAGATACAGAGTTATTAGAAGAGTTGACAAAATCTTTATTAAGCCACATTTGGTTTTTTGCAGTAACTAATACAGGTTCTAAATTTTATACTTCTGATAATCCGCTTGTATTAATTGGTCATGAAGGGCAACATGGATTAAAAAGTAGAGGTGTTGAAATTGTTTTTCCAATAACACCAAGGCTAGCGCTTGTTATACGTGAAGTTAATTATTTTGAGAAAAATTTATCGGTTTTTAATAAATTTGTCTCAGTAAGTAATGCGTATGTTGAATTTTGTAATTCATTGCAAGTATTCCAATCCTACAGGTACATTTTTTCTAAAGATAATGATTTTACTTTAGCTTCGGAGATTTTAAGAGAAAATCCAGGACTAAGTAATGTAAAAAGGGATAGGTTTTTAATGGGTTAACCTTATCTTTAATCATTAAAGAATAAGTGTCATTAGTAAGGTGACATTTACTAAAACCTCACTTAGATGCGTTACGGTGAACCGTACCATAAGTAAATGAGGTTTTAGAAGCAACTATTAAAATAAATTAGAGAGGTTATTCTTATTGTAGATTTCTCATAAGAATAACCTTTTATTTTAAATTTTACCCAAAATCCAATTTAGAAATATAAGCATTCGGTGAAAATAATAATGGATGTTTAAAAATGGCTAATTTTTAAATTGAATTAAAATATTGGGGTTATATAATTAAAAAAAGGCTATAATTTAAATAGAGGGAGGTGAAAGGCATGGAATATGAAAAATTATCTAAGGTTTTTTACAAAATGGGAAATGATGATTACAAAAATGAGTTGGAGAAAAGAAAAAATAGTTATGGCAGTTATTTAACTAATTTAACTATAAGGGGTTTTAAAAGAGGGCAAATAATTAATGAAATCTACTCGCTATTTTATGTCAATACTCACCAATTAATGTCTCTAAATAACAAGGTGTTAATTAATAGTTCAAAAATATCTTCTTTGATTAGTAAACTTCCCCCATTTGTAGTTGAGCCATACTTCCATAAATTAATTATTAATGAAGCTCAAAGTAATAATGAAATAGAAGGTATACGTAGTACAAAAAAGGAATTAAAAGAAGTACTAGGGGATTTAGTGAAATCTGAAAAAAAACAAAAACGGTTTAAAGGACTAATGAAAACATATTTATATATTGACAAAATTAAACCCTTTACTGAAGTTTCAGACTTCAGAAGGCTTTTTGATGATTTAGTCTCTGATGAAATAGATAAAGAAGATAAACCAGATGGTGAATTATTTAGAAAAGGGTATGTAGAGATAACCGATGGGCCACACACAACCCATATAGGTGTACTTTCAGAAGTAAAAATTATTGAAACATTGAACGCTTTAATAAAATTTCTCGATGATGAACAACATTCAGAATTATACCGCTTTATGGTAGCGCATTACTATTATGAATATATTCATCCTTTCTATGATGGAAATGGAAGAACAGGACGTTTGTTAGTTTGTAGTTATTTATCTAGATATTTAGAGAGGTACTCCGCAATTACCTTTTCTTATGCAGTAAATAAGAACAAAACTAAGTATTATAAAGCCCTTGAAGAAATACCCTCTCCGTTAAATAAAGGGGAAACAACTTTTTATTTGATAGACATGCTAGAATTACTTATATCCGGGCAGGAAGGTATTATTGAAGATTTAGAAATAAGTTTGTCGAAAATGGAACGAATAAAAGATTCTTTTAAACGAGCTAATTGGCAAGAAAAACAAGAGGAATCTGATGTATTAAGAATTATGACTTATTTAAGTGTATTTGTTAATGAAGAAGCTAACTTTCCTATTACTGAATTGATGAGACTTTCTGGTAAGTCGAGATATAAAGTAAATCAAATATTGGGTATATTGGAAACAGAGGGTTATCTTAAATTAGTCAGTCAAAGACCAAAAGAATATAGAGTTTCTGAAGATTTTATAGAAAGTATTTTGGTCTTGTAAGAGGTACAGGAAAAATGCAAATTCAATAAAAATAATAGTGTTCTAAAAACCTCATTTAGATACATCACGGTGAACCGTATCACAAGTAACTGCGAAACTTTTATAACTAAGGGGAGAAATGATGCCTCTTAGTTTTTTACTTTTTGGATTAGTTTTTTAACAATGGGAGTCAGTTGTGGAGTAATCCTTAATTACGTAGTAGACGTATACTGCACAGTGACGAAGCCTACTAGAGCTTTTTTTGTAATAAATAAGTAAGCATTATTTTAGACAACATACCGCATTGGGTATATAATTCAACACTGTCTTACTTCAAATAAAATAACTTTTAAAAGTTTAAAATCATTTAGATATTTATTTGAAGTATGGGAAAAAATATGATGTAAATAATTATAAAAAAGGGGTTTATTTAAATGAAAGTGTACGTTTTATATGGAAGTATGTTCGGACATACTGAGGTATTGGCAAATGAAATAGCCGTTGGAGCAAAGCAAGTTGACGGGACTGAAGTAATATTTAAATCAGTTGAAGAAGTTGAACCAGATGAGTTAAAGGAAGCTTCAGGTATTATATGGGGAAGTTCAGGGATTTTTGGAGAACCAAATCCTAAGATGGCAACATTTTTCTCTAAACTTGGACAACTTTGGTTCACTGGTGCATTACAAGGAAAAGTTGGAGGAGTATTTGCAACTACCTCAACCCAACATGGTGGGGTTGAAAATATTTGTAAAGCATTACTAACACCAATGCAACACCACGGTATGGTTTTAGTCTCAAATGCTGGACCAATTAATGAAGACCGTGCAAAATTCGGGAATCCTTATGGGGCAACCGCAGTAATTCCAGTAGAAGCATCTCAAGATGCACTAATGAATAAACCAAATGATATTGAGATGCAAATTGCTAGGGAATATGGAAAGTTAGTTGCAGAAACTGCAGTAAAACTAAACAGATAAAAAAAGAGAAACTAAATATATGATGGAATTACACAGTTAGAAAGTTCTATCTGCGTAATGTGCTTCCGTAAATTGTTGGTTATTTTAATAAGGTTGGTGATAGTTGTAAGGCACCTATATAGCACCTTGTAGTGAAATGTCGCAAGAATCGAATCAAAAAGAGTCCCCATTAATAAAAGATTTTTAGGGCTAACAGCAAAAAGGAGGAAGAAATCATGGCAAAAGTATTAGCCGTTCTATCAAGTGGATATAAGGATGAAGAAAATAATTATGAAACAGGCTGGTGGGGTGAAGAACTTTTTGCACCATTGCAAGCTTTAGAAAAAGCGGGACATCAAGTAGATCTAGCTTCTCCGTTAGGTGGAAAACCAACTGTTGATGAAGTCAGCTTTTTGCCAGATTATGATCCAGAGGGAACGTACAAGGCACTTTATGAATCTGGACGTGCCGATTCAACACAAAAACTTTCTGAAATTACTCCAACAGAATATGATGTGGTGCTTGTTGTGGGTGGTCATGGGGCCATGTATGACTTGGCTAAAAACAGTGATTTACATCGTATTATTAATGCGATCTATGATAATGGGGGCATTGTCGCAGCCGAATGTCATGGCCCAGCGCCGTTAATTTGGACACTTCGCCCTGATGGAAAAAGTATTATTTCAGGTAAGAAAGTGACAGGTTATCCAGATGAGATTGAACCAGAAGGATTACCAGAAATCTTACCATTTAGTTTAGAACAAGAATTAACCAAAATTGCAAATTATGATAAAGGCGATCTTAGTCAAAAGGCTCATGCGGTTTGGGCAGATGATCAAATTGTTACAAGTCGGGATCCTTTTTCTTCAGATTTAATGGGAGAAGAATTGGTTAAAGCCTTAGATAAAAGAAAATAGTAACTTTTTGTTGATTCTAAGAGTCTCCTATTATTTTGGGGACCCTATTATAATGTATGACATGAACGTCGCTGTCTAAACTTTTAAGAAAAATAACTCCACCAAAGAAGATAACTAAACGAGTCAGGCACTTTTGCCTGCACAATACAATAATACTGAAATACACAACCAATAAGAGACGATTACGCCAAAGTAATCGTCTCTTTCTTACTTAAAGGCTTGAAGTATAGAAAATAAAAGAAACCGTCCTTACTCAGCTAGAATTTTGGTGTTTGGATGGGTAATCCTTAGTTTACTAATTAAAACTAAGGTGGAGATGATTTTTATAAACTTAGGGGAGCAAATATTATCAGATTTAGTTGCAGCTTTAATAGAGTTGTATCCTGACATCAAAGTGTTAACTTCTCAATCAACTCGAAAGTTAATTATAATACTGTTAGCATTATAATTAATTTCTTATTTTTTTAAAGGGTTCAAAATCTGATGAAAAACCTAAAACCATAAAAGGAAATTTTGTCGGAATTATATAATAATAAAAAATCTTTTACATGTACATCTATACAGCATAAACACGCCCGAAAGGAGAGGGAAATGTGAACAATCCTGTAGTAATTGTTGGTGCTGGTTTAAGTGGCTTGCGGGCTGCGTCTCTACTTGCCGCACAGGGCATCGAATGTAAGGTTCTAGAGGCTAGGGATAGGTTAGGCGGTAGAGTCTTAAGCACTTCGGATCCAAAAAGACCTGACTTAGGCAAATTTGACCTCGGTCCGACATGGTTCTGGCCACAGTATGAGAGCACTATTACCAATCTTGTTAAAGACCTGAAATTAGGAACATTCGATCAGTACACAAAAGGAGCTATGCTTTCAGAACGATTCCCAAACGAAGCACCTGAGCGTTATGTACTGCCTGGAAATTCTGGTGAAAGGTCGATTCGATTCATAGGAGGTGTGCAGTCTCTAATAGATGCTGTGGCAGATAATATTCCCTCTGGGGTAGTTGAATTGGAAACGAGCGTTACAGCAATTCGACTAGATAAAGCCGGTTCTATAACAGTTGAAGCAGATCGTTCTGATGGGAAGAGAAAAAGCGTTTCGGCCAGTGCTGTTATCCTAGCATTGCCGCCTCGGATTGTAGCGCGTCATATTGAATTCTGTCCTTCTCTCCCTTTCAATATTATTAATGACCTTGAAAGCAAACCAACGTGGATGGCGGGACAGGCCAAGGCAATTGCAATCTATGATCGCCCCTTTTGGAGGGAATCAGGACTCTCTGGATTCTCAACGAGCTGGGTTGGTCCCTTACAGGAAATCCATGATGCTTCTCCTGAAACAGGATCTGGTGCATTGTTCGGTTTCTTTGGAATGCCAGCGAAAGCGCGTAGAGAACTGGGGGAGGAGAAAGTTTTAAAATTGGTCATGGATCAATTAGTTAGACTCTTTGGAGCCTCCGCACAAAACATAAGGGCAATCCTATACAAGGATTGGTCCAGAGATGCCGATACGGCTGTTGAGGAAGATATAGCCCCGCTTAGAGATTTTCCGAGTTATGGTCAACCACCAAAATTGGGGGTATGGGAAAAGAAAATTGTTTTTGCTGGAACAGAGACTAATCCACAATATGGTGGACATCTTGAAGGTGCGCTCTTGGCAGCTGAACAGGCGGTTTCTGAAATTATTAATTTGAAATAGAAAGCCTTTGTGACAAGCTATTTTCATTGAGCAACGTTTTTGAATAAATTTAGGCCTGTTTTGCCTCTTAAATAACTACGCTGAAGCGTACCATAAGTAACTGCGAAATTT
Source organism: uncultured Sporolactobacillaceae bacterium (assembly GCA_963829575.1). Lineage (GTDB taxonomy): Bacteria > Bacillota > Bacilli > Bacillales > Sporolactobacillaceae > KACC-23026. The sequence goes on from CAWHJF010000012.1 coordinate 143,502, forward strand.
TAAAAGTGTTAAAACTGAGGATATTTAAACGTTTTTGCTAAGAGTATCGTTTTACCAAGCACCTATTTTTAGGCAAACATAAGGATTTGCCGAATCGATTATCCTCTTATTAATACACAAAATGGGTTATAATTTGATGGTTTCGCACGTCATGAAGCATGCATGCAGGGGCGATAACATAGTGTAAGTCAGCATTTTGTTCATTTGTAAAGTTATAAAGGAGAAGAGAGATTGTAAGATTATAATTTCTCTTCTCCTTTTTTTGTTTTATTGATACCTAGACGGATGTATTTTCACCAATGTTTGTGAAATTTAATACGGAACCGGAAGTGGTTGAATCCCATAACTAAAACCATTTTTATAAGAGTTCTTTTTAAGAAGGATTATCCTTTAATCTACGGTTTGTTTTTTATTTTTCCCTTCACTCTATCCTGCTTGATTAAGCGGCAGAGATTTAAATAGTCATTCAAGAAGAAATTTATGGAAGAAAAGTATCAATAACTTTTTCCTTAACTTTGTGAGAATAATCACAGAGGGTGGGGCCAAATGAAGCGTAAACTTTAAATAGAAATAAATTTGATGATGGGAGAGATTTTAAATGGCAAATGGTTTGCATCCCCCAGTATCGGCAGGATCGGCATTTCATTTTAGTGTGTTTGATTTATCTGTACCTGATTTGACAGTAATTGGGCTAATGGTGGTTGTTTTTGTATTGTCGATCGTTATCCCCTTTCCAGGAGGTAAAGAAAAGAAATGAGTAACTGGACCCGTTCGTTACGCGATTCATTGGAAAAGCAAATTGAAATGAAGCATCTGCTACCTGACAAATTACCTAAATATGTTCATTCCTATGTGTATCTATTTGGTGTACTTACATTGGCCTCACTTGTGTGGATTATTGTGACAGGGACGGTTTTGGTGTTCTTTGGACCTGATTGGTGGCATCAATCTGCAATAGGACATTTTTGGAACAGCATGCATTTTTGGTCAGTTCAAGCCTTTTTCTTCCTTATGATTCTTCATTTATGGGCCCAGTTTTGGATGGCTGCTTGGCGTGGAGGTCGTAAGTACACATGGATTTGGGGAGGCGTGTTATTTGTAGTGTCGATTGTAGCGGGGTTGACAGGTTACTTATCTCAAAACAATTTTGACTCTCAATGGATTGCCGTTCAAGGTAAGGATGCTATGAATGCAGCAGGTGTTGGCGGTTTCTTTAATATACTAAATTTTGGTCAAATGTATGGTATACATATCTTCCTTATCCCATTTATTTTGATCGTATTAGTGGCACTTCATCTATTCCTTGTTCGTAAGCATGGGGTGGTAGAGCCGCTTCCTTATTCTGGAAAGGGGAGTCAAAACGATGCCACAGATCAAATTGTACAAAAATGATGACTATGATCAGATGCCTTATGATTTGATTAAAGAATTAACGATCAGCTTAGTGGTGGTTGGTTTAGTTGTATTTTTATTGTCAATTTTCTTATCAACCCCTGATGTCCCAGCATTGACTGCTAAACAGGTGGACAAACAAGCGCCGATGATCTTGGTCCAAACAGCTTTGCAGGATTTGTCCCAGCAGGATGCTATTTCAACTTACGGTCCTCCTTATAATCCGGGTCAGGATAATATTCAAAAAGTTGGTGCCTTTTCTCCACAAACTTGGTCAGGTGTCCCTTATCCAGTCAATTCGGCTAAGGATGAAGTTATCGCACCTCTATCTCGGTTAACACAATTATTGCCATTTTTAAATAATCCTTTGAATACCTGGAAACAAGCTACTCTAAAACAACAAACCGATTGGGTAACAGCCGTGCAAAAAGATCTTAAAAAGAGCGAGATTACAAATAATCAGCTTCAACTTCCTAATAAATCAAGCACCTTATATGGGCCTGTTCCAGTTTTAGTTAATACCTATTTAAACCTTTCTAAAACAGGGCTATTGGAATCAGCAATAGATGGAACGGGACCAATGCCTTTAACTAACCGAACGAAGTCGTTATTATTGCTTCAAGATGAGAGCTTGGCAGACGGTCAATATGCAACTCAGCTTGACATGACTGGCGATCAGTGGGGAATCATGAAAGAAACTGGAAATTACCCCGGAGCGGTATGGTTATGGTTTTATACTTTACTTTATCATGTTCCTCCGTTTAGTAGTTCAGACTCGGCTGATCTACTAGTTGTGAGTGCTGTCATGGTTGTAACGTTACTTTTAGTTTTTGTCCCATTTATACCTGGACTACGTTCGATCCCCCGATGGGTAAAAATTTATCGTTTTATTTGGCGCGATTTTTACAAGGAAAGAGCAATGAAGGAGGAAGGGCGAATTGAAAAGCACTCGTAGACCATGGTTCATCCCTCCGATTTGGTTGACGATCCTAATGCTTTCGGCAGGAATTTATGGCACAGAACTTGTTTATCAAACCATCACTCATAATAGCTCTTGGCCATACGGATTAGTTGGGATATCATTATTGGCTTTAGCTATCTTTATACTAGGAATGCCATTAGCCTATGCACGCTATTTACGCAAGTCATTTTCTCAACGAAGTTAATTTCACTCAAATTAATAAATAAAAAGCACATCGTGAGCGGTGTGCTTTTTTTTACGTTTAAGCAAATGCTTAAACGGTTCCAGTTGGAACTAAGTCAGTTAGACCATTATTTGAAGTAAAGGGCGTGCAGTCTGCCATGCAAATGGTGTGAAGGTTGACTATGCTAAGGCGTATATTCTTAAACGGATTAAAAAGTTATCATGAAGCCCTCTATACGGGAAGTCCTCTTAATTTTCGTGGGGTTGAGAGTCGAGAGCTTTTTAAGTGGAAAAAAAAGGCTAGTAAATCGTCATCCATTATCCAAAATAAAAATGGTGAGACATTCTTAGTTCACCCTGACCAAGTTGTTCTAGGTTTTCAGCCAGATCTTGGATTTCCAATTGACGCTGATATTAAAGAAATTTTATGGGGCGAATGAAAACGGTGAGGTCACCTTTCTCTATGTCCTCCGTGGCCTTCGTTGGGGGATTTCGAAATTAATCTATTTCCGCCTGAAAAACTTGCGATCGTGGAGCGTATTAAATTGACTGCTTTCCATCCTGTAAAAGCGAATTTAACTAATAAATAGCCTATCTAAATTATTTGGATAGGGTTTTTGAGGCGTTTTTAATTTGCAGTTAAACCCGTTACGGCGAACCGTACCAGTACCATAAGTAACGGCTAAAATTAATTTGTTTCGAACTAAGGGAAAGGGATACCCCTTAGTTTTTTTATTGTCCATTAGGTTGCTCAATCATGAGAATTCCGGAATGATATGGACGTGAAAAATATTTGAAAAAAACTTGATAAGGCTCTGCTCGGTTGGATCATAACCATCAATGAACAAGTTTACTTAAATCAAAAATAACGTTCTGTTTGTATCTTTAAAAGTTCCACAAACTAAAAATAGGGTATTTTTAGTTTGTGATTTTTCATGTTTAGATTAATAGATTTTTAGGGAATAGTTGTACATATGTTTTTGAAAGGACCACTTTGGTTCGAGGGATTCAAGGTTATAGGATGTATGATCACTGGTACATCATGAAATAAACGCTTTCTGTTTTCCATTGGTATACTACGGTGCTACTTTATGAAAGGTAGGATAGGATGCCCAATCATCGATCAAGACAAGAACGCCATGATGCAAAAATAAGGAATAAAGCTAAAGGAAAGAAAAAAGGCCACATCATCAAAAAAATTAGTGCTGTCTTGTGTATACTTATCGGACTTGGTATTGTCTGTGGCGGTATTGCTGTAGGTGTGACGATCCATCGTGCACCACCGCTTAACCCGGCAAAGCTTAACACGCCTATGGCAACCCAGTTTTATGACAAAAACGACAAAATGATTCACACCGTGTTTAATCAGCATTCCTCTATAAAGGTCAATATTAAAAATGTGCCACCGCTTATGAAGAAGGCGGTCATCTCGGTTGAAGACCGCCATTTTTACCATCAGTTCGGCATCGCGCCTATCCGTATTATAGAAGCTACCTTCACTGATCTATTAAAGGGAAGGCTGGCTCAGGGGGCAAGTACAATTGATCAACAAGTCATCAAAAGAGACTTTTTATCTTCTAAAAAAACATTTATCCGGAAAATTCAAGGAGCTTGGTTAGCCATTCAGTTGGACCGCCATTATACAAAAGATCAGATTCTGCAAATGTACCTCAACCAAGTTTATTATGGAGAAGGTGCATACGGAATTGGAAGAGCATCGGAAGTTTATTTCGGGACAAATAACCTTGCCAAATTAAACCTATCCCAAATGGCATTGTTGGCTGGGTTGCCAAATCTACCATCAGCCGACGATCCCTATACGCATCCGAAGAACGCGGAAAAACGACGTGATGTCGTTTTGAAGGCGATGGTCAAAAATGGAGTCATTACGAAACAACAGGAAGAAAAAGCAGCATCCAAACCAATTAAAAGTTTATTGGTGCCTCCCAAACAGAGAAATCAACAATCGTCTAATTACTCGGGGGCATTTGTCAATATTGTTTATAATGAACTTGTCAAACAACGCCATATCATTTCAAGTAAGCAATTCCAAAATGGTGGTTTGAAAATTTATCTAACAATGGATCCTGACGCCCAAAAAGAAGTCTATAATTTGCAGCACTCAAACGTTCTGGGTTATCCCGATAACTATTTTAATAGCGCCATAACCGTGACGGATACACCGACCGGTGCGATTCGAGCGGTCGGTGGTGGGCGTCATTTTACTAACTACTTGAGCGGTGTTAACTATGCAACGGCTAAGTCTGACATCGGTTCTACGGCAAAACCTTTCGCCGATTACGGTCCAGCTATTGAGTATTTAAAATGGCCGACTTCTCATGAAGTTAATGATAATCCATACCACTGGCCAGCATCATTGGGCGGTGGGTCTCTACATGACTGGGACAATAAATACCAAGGAAAAATGACAATAAGAAAAGCGCTTTATGAGTCCCGGAATATTCCGGCTGCCAAAACGATGCTCAAGGTTGGAAAAAATAAAGCAACATCTTTTGCGAGTAAACTCGGTATTATGGTCAAAAATCCAGTTCCTGGTACTTTTGCGATCGGCAGCTATAAACCTGGCGCTTCTCCTTTACAGATGGCAGGTGCTTATGCTGCATTCGGTAACCAAGGGGTTTATCATAAACCGTACGCTGTTCGAAAAATTGTTTTCCCAGACGGTAAAACAATGACGTTCAATCACAAGTCGGTGCACGCTATGCACAAGTATACGGCTTATATGATTACCGATATGTTAAAATCAGTGATCCAAAACCCCAGAGGGACGGCACACCATATTTTGGGGCAGAGCCTTCCTTCCAAAATTCCAGTTGCAGGAAAGTCGGGATCCGTTGGTTTAAATAAAAAATATCATGCCACTTATGATCGGCCTCTTCGAGAAGAGTGGTTTGTCGGTTACACACCGCAATATTCAATCTCGGTCTGGACGGGTTATTCTAAAGTCATGCATCACGGTAAACCATACTACGTTAAAGGCGGACAACACTCTGCTGGTATAGCCCAGGAAACGTTCTTGAAAGTGATCAATCACATTTCCGGCAAGAATGTACCCGATTGGAAGATGCCAAATTCTGTTGTGAGCGTTCCGATTGAAAAAAATACGGGTAAACGCGCTAGCAAGTACACCCCGAAAAGCGACATTATCAATGCGCTTTTTGTAAAAGGAACAAAGCCAACACACGTATCAACCAAATATCTAAAATTAAATACACCATCGAATCTGCAGGCAAAATACAATAATAAACAAAAAAACATTACTCTAACCTGGAACGATCCGAAAGGTAAGAATATCGAATTTAAAGTGAGCGACTCGATCAACGGTCAAAATATGCAAACACTCGGAACCACTAAGACGAAGAGTCTTGTGGTTAATAACCCGAAACCAGGTTCCACCTATCAATTCGAAGTCACGGCCGTTAAAGGAAATAAAAAAAGCAGTACGGCAAAAACAAGCGTCGTCGTGCCAAGTGCTAAATTGATACCGCCGAGCGGTGTAAATGCCATATATGACAAACAAAATAATAGGATTGTTGTTAAATGGAATGATCCTCAAAACCAAAATCAGAATGTGGATTTCCAGGTCGCCTACTCGGTTGATGGTAGCCCGATGAAAACGGTCGGAACAACAAGCCATATGCAGGCTGTGATCAATCAACCGAAGCCTGGATCTACCTATACGATCCAAATTGTTGCTCAACAGGGTAACCAGCAAAGTGGTCCGGCAAAAACAAGCGTCAACGTGACAAACGTCAAATTGGTACCGCCGAGCGGTGTAAATGCTATGTATGACAAACAAAATAATAGAATTGTTGTTAAATGGAATGATCCTCAAGACCAAAATCAGAATGTGGATTTTCAGGTCACCTACTCGGTTGATGGTAGCCCGATGAAAACGATCGGAACGACGAGCCATATGCAGGCTGTGATCAATCAACCGAAGTCTGGATCTACCTATACGATCCAAATTGTTGCTCAACATGGTAACCAGCAAAGTGATCCGGCGAAAACGAGAGTGAACGTGCCGTAGAATATTGGCGTAGAGGATCATCAACAGGAAAGCCGTCTTAAAGCCTTCCGGCAGCCATTCAGGTTCGTCAAAAGCAACAATAGTCTTCAAATAGAGTAGACGTGGCTTGAAATAGCCACGTTTCTACTCTATTTTTATTTTTATATGAGAAACGATTGAGTCTTTTTAAATAGGGATTGCTGATCGTGTTAAACGACCTCATTCAGGGGTTTTAAATCATGGGAGTTTTGGTCGGACGCTTATGGACCTGGCGACAGAAGTTAGCATTGGCTAGCCCTTTAATCAATTGTTATAGAAAACATATTGGATCTATGATAGCATATACAACAATATAGAAAGAGGAAGTGACCCTTAAGTGATCAACATAACAATGCCAACACCAAGTGTTACCATTACCAAACAGAATAATCCAGAGCTAAGTAATATATATGGATTCACTGATTTTCATTTAATCCCTAGAGATAAGGGGGGGATTTTTCTATTTTATAACGAAAATGAGGAGCTATTGTTCGTCGGTAAAGCTAGGAAGTTAAGACCAAGAATCAAAAAACATTTTGAGGATAATGTATCCCCAATTAAAATGCATAGAGGTGAAGTGAGCAAAATAGCGGTTTGCACGATTGAAGACCCTGTGCATAGAGAGATTTATGAGACGTATATTATTAATGAACTCAAGGCAAAGTACAATGTAGACAAAGTATTTTTTAAGTGAAACGCGATCTCTTAAAAGCATTAAAAGCAATAAGTGCAGTCAGTTGACTACACCTATTGCTTTTTTTGTCTAAAAAAGCCGCTGAACAGTTGTTTGATTCAGTAGCTTAGCGATCAATAAACACTTGAATTTTCTCTCTTGTTTTTCGATCTTTGCTAACAACGTCCAATCCCTGATCCTTGTTAAAAGCCATAAAGCTGGGGATGCCAAAAACATTTAAATCACCGCATAAGCGAAATGAGTGACTTGAATTGGCTTACCATGAGTTATAGGCCTAGGGCTATTTGAATGGTGATCCTTGACATAGACCACGGTGAAATGCGCGTCATTCTGTTTTGTAAGGCTTTCTGCTCTTTTTAGGACGCTCTAACTGCCTTCTAATCCGTCAAAAGCTAATAAAATATGTGTCAAAATAGCACTCATAGTAGTGATTATCTCACTTATTTAAATAGATAGTTCTAAAGAATTTTCTTGGTTGCGCTTTAAATTTTGCGTGCATCATCAAGGAAGATCAACCAAGAAAAATGATATATTTGGAAAACGAAAAGCACCTGCGGGTTAAAAACCGCAGGTGCTAAATTGGTTAACATTTTAGGTTCATCTTACTAAAAAGCGTTGGCGTAACCTTAAACTTTTCCTTAAACGTTTTGAATAACCTCTGCGTCTTCATCGTCATCCGTGTCGAATTCCGGCTTTTTAAGTGCGCTGTTAACACCCCAATAATAAAGGATAATTGCACCTACAGCCACAATCAACGAATCCCATGGACCCGCAATCAAAGCGTGAACATTACCTTGGGCATCTTTAGGACCAAACGATCCAATACGGGTCATGACGAAAATGAAGATGTAGTACACAATCAACCACAATGCGGATTTCCAATCTTCTTTAAGTTTGGCACGCGTTTCTTTATTACGATCCATAAAGGCAAAGTAAAGAATTAAAGAACCGAGTGTCATCGTAATGAGAAGGGCATCCGTTGTAAATCCAGACCAATAAATAATCCATGTTGCAAAAATGAAGGCAAGTGGTGATAGAATTTGCCAGCCAGCAAGCTTGAATGGACGATTTAAATCAGGATTTGATTTGCGTAAAGACGCCTGTGAAATCGGTCCAATCATATAAGTCATAACGGTTGCGGATGTCACCGCGTTGATTAGAACGCCCCAGCTACTGAAATTAAAAGCACCCCAGTTCGGGAGAATCCAGGCAATGGATAGAATCAAGGATAACCAAACGGCTCCGCGAGGAATCCCTGTGCGTGAATTCACTTTGCCAAAAATGGAATAGAAGATTCCTTTTTTCGCCCAGGCAAAGATGACACGAGACGTACCGGCCATATAGACGTTACCTGTTCCAGATGGCGAAATAACAGCATCCACATACACGAGGTTAACAAGCCAAACAATCCCTAGAGCCTTCGCAATATCTGCATAAGGTTGATCAAATGAAATGTTAGCCCAGCCGTTTTTCAAAACTTCAGCGGGTACTGCACCAATAAATGCGAATTGAAGTAACAAGTATAAGACCGCACCAATAAGGACTGATAAGAGAATCGCCCATGGAATGTCACGCTGTGGATTGCGCGCTTCAGCACCAAAGTCAACCGACTGCCGGAATCCAAGGAAGGAGAATACAATCCCTGCACCTGCCACAGCGGTCATAACACCGTGAAGCCCTCCAGGTGAAGCCCCACCATGTGTAAAGTTGCTGACATGTGCATGTGTTAGTAAAATAATGATGATTAGAATTGGAACAATAAATTTGAACAACGTGATAATGGTGTTAACCTTACCGAAAAAATTAACGCTCCAATAGTTAATTAGGAAGAACACAGCCAATAAAGCAATTTGGACTAAGATTCCTAAAAAAGATGGGCTTCCGCTTTTATCCGCGAGTGCCGGCCACCAACCGGTTGCATACTCACGAAACGCATCTGTTTCGACACCAGCAACACTGGAATAGGCGAGCATAGACGCAAACCCAGCCAACCAGCCTGTCATTGAACCATGCGTGTAGCCAGGGTAACGGACAAATCCACCTGCACGTGGCAATGCAGCTGCCAGTTCCCCATAAACTAAACCAATTAATAATACGGCAATGGCTCCAAACAACCACGCGAGCCAAGCTAAATTTCCTGCATAGTGCGCCCCTTTCATTGCACCGAATAGCCATCCTGAACCAATGATGGAACCGACACCTAGAAAGGTAAGGTCGAGCAGGCCGAGACTCTTTTTGAAACCCCCATTATTTCCTGCCATAAAACGTCCCCTCTCTTTTGTAAAAGTTAAAAAATTATAACAATGAATATATTATAAATATATATTCGAATAAAGCCAACCATTAGTACCAATTTTTCGACATTTTTTATTTTTATAAAGAAATTATTGAGAATTCATAACAAAGGAGAAAAAGATAAGAATGGACATGCCCTCAATAAAACATTTACGAAGTTTTAATTCGAATCGGTATATTTCCTTATTAACTATAAGTGGTTTCATTGTTAAACTAAGGGGGACGGTTCTCTTAGATTGATGAAACGTTTACCGATGAAAGGGGAAAGTGAACATGTCTTTTAAAAGTTTAAAAGAACTAATTGAGCTTTCAAAAAAAGAGCATATAACAATTTCTCAATTGATGATTATAACGGAAGTGGAACAAAGGGGTTATTCGAAAGAGAAAATCCTTGAAGAAATGGCCAAGCAATTCACAGTAATGGAAGAAGCGGTGCGTCAAGGAACACGTCATGCTGTGATGTCACGCACAGGCTTAACCGGTGGAGATGGCCACCGGCTTTACCAATATGCCGAAATCGGAAATTCCTTTGTTAACCCATCCTCACTGCGGGTTACGGCGAATGCGCTCGCGGTCTCAGAGGTCAACGCGGCGATGGGGCGGATTGTTGCGACACCGACTGCAGGTTCAGCGGGAATTTTACCAGCTGTTCTTGTGCATGCCCTTGATAGTGGGAAATGGACACGAGATCAAATTGTCGAGTCTATGTTCACGGCTTCTGCTCTCGGTTTGGTAATCGCTAATATTGCGTCGATTTCGGGAGCAGCAGGTGGATGTCAGGCTGAAATAGGCTCTGCAACAGCAATGGCTGCGGGTACGCTTGTCGAACTTGCAGGCGGAACACCTGAACAAGTTGGCCATGCCGTGGGGATTGCTTTAAAGAATTCGCTTGGCTTGGTATGTGATCCAGTTGCAGGGTTGGTTGAAATTCCGTGCATCACGCGTAATGGACTACATGCCCTAACAGCACAAGCCGCAGCAGATATGGCGTTAGCGGGGGTTAACAGTGTCATTCCTCCGGATGAAGTCATTCAAGTGATGCATGAAGTAGGACAGCATATGCCGGAATCGTTGCGAGAAACAGGAATAGGCGGCCTAGCCGGAACTCCAACAGGGAAAACGTTAAAAGAAACCATTTTTGGAGAGAGTGGCAATTCCTGTGCACCAGCCAAATATCAAAGTGCCTATGAAATTATCGGCCCTGTGATGGTAGGCCCTTCTAGCTCCCACACAGCTGGAGCTGTACGAATTGGAAACATTGCCCACCAGCTCTTAAATGAGAAACCCCTCTATGCGAAGTTCTCATTGATGGGCTCTTTTGCCAGAACTTATCAAGGGCACGGGACCGACCTAGCCCTTTTAGCAGGTGTACTCGGATTAACGACAATGGATCACGCGATTCCGGATGCCAAAAAAGTAGCTGAGGAAAATGACTTACACTACGAGTTTACGAAGCGAGTGCTTGGAAGCTACCACCCGAATACGGTTCTGATTGAGTTAGCAGGGGCATCAAAGCGGGTAAAGGTATTAGCGAGTTCTTTAGGCGGGGGTAAAGTGGAGGTCCAAGAGTTTGAAGATTTTCCGTTAAAGTTTAGTGGAGAACGTCCAACATTGGTTATCCGCCACACTGACCAAAAGGGAGCCATTGCTAAATTATCAGGGTTCCTTCAAGAAAAAGGACTTAATATTGCTCGAATGGCGAATGAACGTTCTAAAATCAATGGACCTGCCATTACGATCTGCGTAGTGGACAATGAGGTAGACCAAAGTCTCTTGGATATGCTAAAAAAGGAGATTTCGTTTGTTGAGGATATTCTTCTCGTTCAAACCGTGTAAAGTAGGTCTAAGCGATTACGGATCTTTGCGAGGAAACCATTTTAAAGAGGCTGACCCCATGGTCCGCCTCTTTAACTTTTGCTTTATATGAAATGAGTCATCCTTTATCCGCCAGTATTCTTGAAACGAACGGTTTTATCCCAAACAGGGACACCTTGATCCTTTTTTAATTTAAGTTGATAGTAAAGGCCTCTAAACAATAGAATCAACCAAAGTTGCGAATACGTGAAATACATCAAAACGGAGATGAACAAATCTCTCGGTTCAATTTTTTTATCAATAACTTGTGCGGTAATCAATTGAATAAAATAGATAAGCCATGATTCGAACCAAAGAATGAGTAACGGAACGGTATCAATACTATTAACTTTACCGAATAGTCCTAGTACGAACCAAACATCGGATGTGAGTAAGAAAAATACAAAACAAATGTAAATAACGAGTAGTTGAAAGGAATGGATAAAATTCCTTCCAAAGAAGAACTTTGGTTGTTTTAGAGTTTTCCAGATTAGATAGAGATTTCCTTGCATCCACCGAGTGCGTTGTTTGATCCAAACCCGGATGTTTTCTGGTTCTTGCTCCCAAGTTCTGGCTTCTGGAACAATGGGAAGTAAACCGCCCTGTTGAGTCAGCGATAAGGTAAGATCTGCATCTTCGGCTAATGCGTAAGGATCATATCCGCCGGCCTTCATTAAGGCCTCACGTCTGACTAGCATATTTGTACCCGTTAAGGAACCGAGTTTGAAGAGTTTCCATCTACCTGCTTGCATTAAGAGTTGAAAAGAAGAAAACTCCAAAGCAATCATGCGGGTGAGGAAGTTTGTATTTTCATTGATGGTTTTAACATAGCCAACGGCCCCAACCGCTTTTGGAACCGTTTCGGCGGCTTCTACGAGTCGTTGAAGTGACTCTGGTTCTGGCTGATTATCTGCATCATAGACACAAATATAGTCCGAGTGAGAGATGGATAATCCATAATTTAAGACTCTAGATTTTCCTTTTGGACTCCCAGTCGGAACTAAAATATGATGCAGCGTTTCAAAGCTTGCTTCATAGAAACTGGCAATTGCTGCCGTCTCATCTTGAGAGTTATCATTTAGTATATAAATATCTAATTTTCCAGGGTACTGAAGTTTGCTCATAGCATGCAACGTGTCGGCAAGAACCACGCCCTCATTGTGAGCAGGGATGAGTACCGATACACTTGGGTAATTTTCTAAGTTGACCCGTTCTCTTTTTTGGCCACGAAAAAAAGCTCCAGCAATCGTAAGGACAGAATAATAGAATAAAAGGACCCAAAAGCAAATTGAAATAGCGGTCAGGATTAGATTCATAGTTCGCCCCCTGTATGCCAAGTATTAATGAGAGAATAGGTTGTTTCCCATTTCTCTTTTACAGGATATTTTTGGATGTTAAGGGAGCTCATGAGGAGTTTAGGTTCGTTTTCTACTTTTTTATGAAGACGGTCCAGTACGATGTCCACCCCAGTTACATCCGTATTGTTTAGGAGAACTAGAAGGCTAGTGTGAGATAATTGGCTTACTAAGTCATATTCTGTTCGAAGAGATTCTAAAACAATTTTGGAAAGCGTTTCATAAAGGATTCGATTCTTATAGTCCGCGGCCTCTTCAAGCAATTCAATTTTTACAAGAAATCCCTCTTCATTTCTCCTTAAGAGTCCCGTAACAAGAAGTTGAGCACGTGAAAGAAATTCGCTAAATGTGAGTATCCCGGTTTGTTCGTCCACTTTCCTAAGAGTTCGAACTTCTGAGCGGAGCTCATGTAATTCTAAATTATGGTTAAAGATACTATATCCAGAAAGCCAAGCTAAAATGGCTCCTGTTGTCAGAATGACTTGATTCTCAATATCAAATCCCTGACCATGGATGTCAAGATGTAGATTCCAGGCAAGTGCTATATTAATAAATCCAACGATTAATATGAAAGACATCAAAATGGAGAAGCTAAGAATGGGGCGAATTAACATAGAGATCAACCCGATTATGGCCATTGTGCCTAAAAGGAGATATAAAAGCGTTTGGTTTAATAGACATTGCCCCCATATCAAAGTTCCTAAAATTTCAAGGGTCAGAAATAGTGGATTGACAACGTGTTTCAATCTAAATCCTCCTATGCAAGAAAAGACCCACACTCTTAAATGAAAAAGTTAGTCTTCTCAAAGATCTACTAAATACTAACATGTGTGGCATAAGAAGGATATGAAAAGAAAATGCTAAGAATAGGGGATATTTCCATTTTCTTTGTACGATTGGAGTGTAAAAGCTCTTCTTTAAAAAAGTAAGAAACTGACCAAGCAAAGGTCAGTTTCTTACTTTTGGAATCGGCTGCATTTGTTATCAAGACTCATTTTTTCCATTGGAGGAATTCATTTCACCAAGTTCTGCTGCCTTCACTAGTCGTTTAGCTCTGACGAAAGAGACAAAATCAATTAATTCATCTTCTGTCAGACGTATTCCATCTATAGACAGTCTATGGGTGTTCTTTTTAAGCGCACAGGTCACCTCAATACATTCCAGGTCTTCCTGTGCGCCTAATAAATAATCAACTGTTGTATTAAATAGGCCTGCAAGTTGTAATAATGAGTGGAGGGAAGGCTCACGGTAGCCTGACTCATAACCTGCATACGTACTTTTGGCAATTCCTAGTTTGTCGGCGGTTTCTTGTTGGGACCAGTTCCGCTCTTTTCGTAGTATAGATAAACGTTCCAGCATGCTCTGGACCTCCATTTTTCTTTGGGATTAATTATAACATGGAGAAAAGGACAATACCATCACAAAAATACGCGAAACGAGGACAATTGGTTGATTTTTTGCAAAATAATTATATAATAACTAGTATAAAGACGCGTTTCGCGTAGGTGATGATCCTTATTCAATGGAGAGGTTTCTTATGAAGAAAATTTTAGTGCTTGCTACAGGTGGAACGATTGCCTCAGTTGAGAAGAATGAGGGACTTGTTCCTGGATTATCAGTTGAAGAATTGTTAGCTTTTTTACCCAAATCAAGTGACGTCCACGTTGACGGTAAAATTTTAATGAATATTGATAGTACTAATCTACAGCCAGAGCAATGGGTGGACATTGCGAACGCCGTTCATACCTATTATCACGATTATGATGGATTTGTCATTACACATGGAACCGATACGTTAGCTTATACGTCCTCTGCCCTATCCTATATGCTTCAGAACCTGGAAAAACCAGTTGTCATTACCGGATCTCAGGTACCAATCAGTTTCAAAAATACCGATGCGAAGAAAAATGTTTCCGATGCCCTTCGGTTTGCTTGTGAAGAAATTGGGGGTGTTTTTGTCTTATTTGATGGCCGGGTTATTCTTGGAACGAGAGCGGTTAAAATGAGGACAAAAAGTTATGATGCCTTTGAAAGTATTAACCATCCGTATGTTGCTTATGTAAATCGAAATGAAATTAACTACCACTGGAAACCTGAGCGTACATCCCAAACGTTTTCTTTTAACCCTAATTTATGTACCGATGTCTTTCTAATGAAATTATATCCTGGTATGAAGCCTGAAACGTTTGATGTGCTCAAAGACTTATACAAAGGGATTATTATTGAAAGCTTTGGAAACGGCGGATTGCCTTTTGAAGGAAGGAATTTACTTTCAAAAGTACAAGAGCTTACTGAACAGGGCATTGCGATTGTGATCACGACTCAATGCCTTGAAGAAGGGGAAGATCTGCTTCTATATGAAGTGGGACGGAAGGTTGCTCAGTACAGAGTGATTTTATCTGGCGATATGAACAAAGAAGCGATAGTGCCCAAATTAATGTGGGCACTGGGACAAACGGATTCATTGGAACAGGTTAAGAAAATAATAGAGACCCCTTTTGCAGGTGACTTAACGGTCAACTTAGATCTGGAGGACGACAAATAAAAATGTAACATTCACTTGTGCAATCCTTGATCAAAAACACCCTCGTTGGAACCTCTTTAATGGGAAGAGAGTAGCATTGTGAAAAGCTCGCCTATATGGTTTTTCTCAATCTGACAATAACCATTGGTTTATGGACTTAATGGGAACTATCCAGTAAATGGAGTTGGTAGGCTAATGAATACGTTTCAAAAATCACGAACGATTGTCCGTTATGAGAATCATGATGGGAACATCTTTTACGGAATCGTTGAGGGCGATGACGTTTTACAATTGTCCAATCCGTTTTCTGAGATTGCTAAAAACGAACTCAACTTTGATGGAAACAGACTCAAAATGAATGATATAAAAGTTTTGGAGCCTGTTATGCCTTCAAAGGTGATTAATTTTGGTTGGACCTATTCTGAACATGCAAGGGAGACTGGCGGAAAGGAAAACCTCAAAGAACCCTTTTTATTTTTAAAACCGGCTTCTTCCTTGATTCCGAATAAAGGAACTGTGATTATTCCACCGAGTGATTTAACAAAGCAGGTCGAAATGGAGGGCGAAGTGGCCCTTATAATTGGAAAACGCGGTAAGAATATTAGAGAAGAAGAAGCATTGGATTATGTCTTTGGATGTACAATCTTTAATGATGTCACAGCAAGAGATCTTACAAGGACGGATCCTCAGTTCACACGAGGAAAAGGGTTTGACACGTTTGGTCCATTAGGTCCGTGGGTGGTGACGGGCCTAGATCCAACTAACTTACGAATTGTGACAACTTTAAACGGAAAAATCGTACAAGATGGGAATACGAATCAAATGTCCCTTTCTATTCCTTTCCTCATCAGCTGGGTTTCACAGATTATGACCCTGGAGCCTGGCGATGTTTTGGCTACAGGTTCACCTTCGGGCAGTTGCCCAATGAAAGCTGGCGATGTTGTAACTGTGGAAGTAGAGGCTATTGGCAAACTTAGCAATGACGTCCTGTAGTAGGTCGGATCGGCAAAAAAAATGAAAAGTGAGGTAACCCAATAACGCTTGAGCGTTTGGGTTACCTCACTTTTTTTTGCAATCCGTCCATTTTCGGCATGGTACGAAACGGGCTTGTCCGGAAATCCTATGAATGAGAGCCTTATTTTTCTGAATAATAAAGGGCAGTCAAGAAGGTTAAATTAAGAAAAATGGTTAACATCAAAAAAACGTCAAATTCGAATGAGTCCGCCGATTTGCTTTTAAACAAATGTGTCTTGGGTTGGATGATTCTGAAAAGGGGTAGAGTGGATTGGATAATAGGAAGGACTTCAATGTTGAAAAAAAACAAAATTTGCTTGACAGAAATGAACGATTGACTGCAATCGCAGGAGCTGTCCTCCTTATTTTGATTGTAGTGGAGCTTATCATTACAGCAAACCTGGATGAATTTATTTCAGAACATATCTTTACGGGTATACTCCTATCAGGGCCTCTCGTTGTTAAGTTGTTTAGTACAGGTTACCGATTTACTCGTTATTATACGAAGTCTCCAGAATTCATTCGAAAAGGCCCACCTAATATTTTGTTGCGTCTTTTAGCTCCGTTTCTTGTTATCACAACCATTGTAGTCATTATTAGTGGGTTTGGGCTCGTCTATTTTCCAGACCATAACCTCCTTTTTAAGATCCACGCAGCGAGTGTTGCTATATGGTTACCACTTCTGGGGGTTCATATATATGCGTATCTTCGTAAAGTTCCAGGATTAATTGCGAGGGATTGGAGCAAGAACTTAAACGATCGAGTACCTGGTCGGGTAAGGCGTCTTGGTACGAATCTTGTGGCCTTAATAGTTGGGGGCGTTGCAGCCGTTCTTTTGACACCATGGCATCCCGGACGGCATGGACATGGATTGCCAAGTCCACTTGTTTTAGGGGTTGTGGCTTCCATAATTGCAATTATGATTGCAATACCGTTACTACGTATGACTAATAAAGTTAAATAATTATTAATTAGGACTATTAGTGTGATTTTTATGTTTATACCCAGCTGTTAAAGGTTATTTATATAGAAGCACTTAATTCAACATTTTATCAAATAAGTGTAATTTTTTAAAAATCATGTTAAAGGGAGATGAATGAAAGAATGCCAGAAACCCAACATATTGAAAAGCATTTTAGCGCATCGGATACGATAAGGGATATCGTAATTGGTATGTCAGACGGGTTAACCGTTCCTTTTGCGCTCGCGGCAGGATTGTCAGGAGCGGTTCACTCCACGGCAATCATATTAACGGCAGGTGGTGCTGAAATTGCAGCGGGTTCAATTGCAATGGGACTGGGCGGTTATTTAGCTGCAAAGTCAGATGCCCAACATTATAGATCGGAATTAAAGCGAGAGTATGATGAAATTGAACAATTTCCTGATAAGGAAGAGGAAGAGGTAAGAGAAGTATTTAGACAATATAATTTGGATGACCAACAAATTGAAAGCATAGTTGAAAAAATGAAACAGGATCCGGATCAGTGGGTTGATTTTATGATGCGTTTTGAATTAGGACTTGAAAAACCCGATGAATCTAGAGCATGGAAGAGTGCATTAACCATTGCCTTGTCTTACATAGTGGGTGGAATTATTCCTTTAATTCCTTACTTCTTTGTTGCAATTCCGACTCAGGCCCTCTTGGCCTCAGTTGTTATGACGTTAATTGTTTTATTTGTCTTCGGAGGGATTAAGGGTAAATTTACGGGTGCTCCTATAGCTAAAAGTGGGTTTGAGACCATGATTATTGGTGGCCTTGCAGCCGCTGCAGCGTTTATACTTGCCAGAAGCTTTTCAAATTAGTTAGGTTAGAACGATAGGATAAAAGTACCAGATGGGTTGATGGAATCGGACAAGTTCTAAAAAGGGAGCTTTTAGTTCTCCGCCACCGAAGAAAAAAATAAAAAAGTGAATAAAACTAAGAAAAAAAGAGATAAACCTAGAAAAAACGATATGTATGCGTTTTATTCGAGGAGAAGCATGGTTGGCCACGCAAGCGATAAGACTTACAATTAAAAATGTTGTGTTCGGATCAAACTTTCTACTGAATGAAAGTAATGAACGATAAATGGGGTGTGAAATGAATTTACAACAGACAATTAAAGAGAACTGGTTTTCTAACATCAAGAATGATGTTTTAGCCGGCATGACGGTTTCCTTTGCTCTCATTCCAGAAGCGATTGCTTTCTCCTTAGCAGCGGGGGTTGACCCAATGGTTGGGCTTTATGCATCATTTATTATTCCAGTCATCCTCTCCTTCTTTGGTGGTCGTCCAGGGATGATTTCAGCAGCCACAGCGTCAGTCGCGATGCTTGTTGGTGTGTTAGTTAGTAAAAACGGTGTCGAATATTTATTTGCTGCGTCGATCCTAGCGGGACTTATCCAAATTATTTTTGGTACATTTAAGTTTGGGCGGTTCATCACGTTTGTCCCGCAATCTGTGGTTCTGGGATTTGTTAATGCATTGGCAATCATGATTTTTATGGCCCAACTTGTCCATTTTCATGGCGCCACATGGCCGATGTATGCAATGGTTGCAGGCACACTTGCCATTATTTACATCCTCCCAAGATTTACAAAGGCGGCTCCTGCTGCATTGATTGCCATAATTATTATGACCATTATTGAATTTGCAACAGGTGTAGATGTTAAGACAGTTGGCGATCTGGGTCATATGTCAAGCCATTTACCTGCTTTTCACTTACCTTCTGTTCCGCTTTCTTGGCATATGCTTACAGTTATTTTTCCGTATTCATTATCTATGGCAGTTGTAGGGTCATTAGAAACATTGATGACGGCAACCGTTGTGGATGAATACACAGAAACAAAGAGTGATAAAAACAAAGAAGTAAGAGGACTCGGTCTTGCTAACTTAGTTACAGGCTTCTTTGGTGGAATGGCCGGTTGTGCAATGATTGGGCAATCCATTATTAATGTTCAATCGGGTGGACGTAAACGCCTCTCCACTTTTATTGCCGGTGCTTTCTTAATGGTTCTAATAGTTCTATTAAGTCCACTTGTTAAAATCGTTCCAATGGGTGCTCTTGTGGGTGTCATGTTCATGGTTTCTATTAACACCTTTGATTGGAGTTCTTTAATTAATATACGCAAAATGCCCATTGCTGAGGCTGTGACCATGATTCTTGTGGTGGTCATAGTTGTGGCAACTGATAACCTGGCAATTGGCGTCTGTATAGGTGTGGTCATTAGTGCTCTAATCTTTGGTTGGCGGATCGCAAGTATTAAGACGACAGTCGATTATAATGAAGCTGGAGTTAAAACCTACACAGTCTCTGGGCAACTCTTTTTTGGTACGATGAGTCACTTTGTGGAAGAATTTGATGTGAATAATGATCCGGACACAATCATTATTGATTTTAAACATTCCCATATTTGGGACCATTCTGCCGTGACGGGTATTGTAAAAGTGATCGAAAAATATAAATTGCAAAATAAGCAAGTTAAGATCATTGGGCTTAATGATGAAAGTAAAAATATTATCAAAAAAGTCGGACTCGGTACTGCATCGGGCCATTAATATTTAAAATGTAAGGACCTGTTCTCAAATTGACAGGTTCTTTTTCGTTTTGTTAGAATAGATTGTGAAAACGCTTTCTTTAATGGGAGGGGTGGGTGTCCGTGTTCAAAAAAATTCTTATTGCTTCCGATGGGTCTGAACATGCTTTAAAAGCAGCAGAGAAGGCGGCTTACATGGCTAAGCATGAGCCAGAAGCCGAAATAGAAGTTATATATGTCACCGATGCTGCCACAACGAAAACAGAGGTTTTGCATCATTGGAGTAAATTAGACATCGATCGTGATCGAAAGCAACGCATCCAATCAACGATCGAAGTGTTAACAAATCATGACCTTAGTTGGGATCTTAAAATTGTTCATGGCGATCCTGGTCCTACAATTGTGGACTATGCCAATAAAAATGATTTTGATTTGTTGGTTATAGGAAGTAGAGGACTGAATGTTTTTCAAGAAATGGTGTTGGGGAGTGTCAGCCATAAAGTAGTAAAGAGAGCAAAATGCCCAGTTCTTGTGGTTAAAAGTTAAATTATTTGAGGAACCACAACAAATTAAGTCTTAATTAGTAAAGCGGTCGACTTAAATCGACATTCCCCGGGGAATAATGACAAGTTTTTCTCAATACAAAATTGTACGGTCTTTTAATTGGAAATGCGGAAGGGAAAAAATGAAGGAGATCCTCCAGAAAGCCACCCATTTTCAATTCGCAATAAAAAATCGGGTGGTTTAAAAGAGGAGGTAGCGCTGGTAGGAGATGAACGCTTAAGTATCATAAAGATACTAAAAAGAATTTAGTTCAGACGGAATAAAGGATTAGTTCATCCAATGCCCTATACTTCACGATCAAGCATCTTCATTTCATGTTCACCGTAGCGCGCCTCTAATACTTCAGAAGTCGGACGAGCTTGCCCAATTTTAGTGAGATCCCCCTGGAGTTAAAGTGAGAGTTAGCGCATCGAGAGATTCCTCAAATTGCGAGCGTATCGAGCGCCTATGAGAGGGATACTGTCTTCTCCGCGAGATAGAACCCATGCAATAGCTAGCCTCGCAATCGTTGTGCCTTTTTCATCTACTACTTTCCTTAAGTTATCCACTAACCTTAAATTTTTGTTTGGATTCTCACCTAAAAAGCGAGGATAACGCGTCCGGAAATTGCGTTCCCCTTGCTTATGGCCATTTGCCCACTTTCCGCTCAAAAGTCCACGTGACAGGACGCCATAGGGATTGAGAGAAATGCCAAGTTCGCGCAGAATGGGCAAAATTCGAGTATTCACTCTTTAGTCGTAATCTTGAAACCGAGTTGTAGCTAACTAATTGGGGGTACCGCATGAGCGCGTCGAATGGTATCTTGGCCAGCTTCTGATCGGCCAAGATGTCGGACATAGCCAGCCTCAACCATTTCAGAAATCGCACCCATTGTTTCTTCAATTGGAACATTTGGATCAACCCGCGCTGGCTGATAGAGGTTAATGTGCTCGATGCCAGGCCGTTGAAGCGTGTGTGCTAAGAAATTCTTGACCGCATTTGGACGAGTATCATAACCCACAAACCCACTACAGGTGAACACATGGCGCCTAACTTCACGACAATGAATGCTTGATCGCGTTTACCTTTTAAACCTCTCGAAGTAGTAATTCATTGTGTCCGATTCCATAAAAGTCACCTATGTCGAGTCGTGTAACTCCTTTTTCCATGGTTGCATGAATCGTTGCGATGCTCACAGTTCGATCGGCATCTCCGTAAAAATCTGACATTCCAAATGCAACCCAACCGATCTGGGATACATGAGGGCCATTTTTTCCAAGACTACGCATGTCCATATTAAACATTTCCTAATTTCCTACTTAATACCTTTAGTATGACCCTCTCTTAACAAAGGATGGCAATGAAGGGGCTTTATCGCTTTATAGAGACATAGCCGTTCTATGTTCACGGTTTGATTCGAGTAAACACTCCATTAGTTTTCCCGTTAATCCCAAAGTAAATGGTTTATGCATATATTAAAAAAGGCATAATGGTAATTAATAAATGCTAACGGGAGGAGAACGGACTATCGATACCAATAAGTTGAGGAATTGGAAAGAAAATTTGGCACCTTACGAAGCACCCGTTTTTAGGCGAAGTTTCATTCAGTTAATAACCACTGTAATTCCATTTGTGATTCTTTGGTCGGTCGCGTGGTTCAGTTTATCAATCTCGGTTTGGTTGACTTTAGGATGGGATGTCCTCGCTGCAGGATTCCTTGTTCGAATCTTTATTATTTTTCACGACTGTTGCCACCATTCATTTTTCCGCAGTAGAAAAGCAAATGCAATTGTTGGAACGATTACAGGGATTTTAACCTGTTGCCCATATAATCAATGGCGCTATTCTCACGCGGTTCATCATGCCTCAAGCGGTAATTTATCTCGCCGGTCTTTGGGAGAAATTTGGGTATTAACGGTGGATGAATACATGGCGTTACCAAGGTCAAGGCGATGGATGTATCGATTTTATCGCAACCCATTTGTGATGTTTGGCTTAGGTCCGATCTACACTTTTTTAATTATGTATCGATTTAATCGAAGAAAGGCACGTAAAAAAGAGCGGTTGAACACCTATTTGACTAATTTGGGCATCGTTGCACTGGTAGGTCTACTTTGTTGGGCGGTCGGTTGGGCGTCTTTTCTCTTGGTGCAAGGCCCGATTTTCTATATTTCTGGGGTCATTGGGATTTGGCTCTTCTATGTTCAGCATCAATTTGAAGACACCTATTATGAACGAGATGATGAATGGAGTTATGTCAGTGCGGCAATGGAAGGAAGTTCATTTTATAATTTGCCAAAATGGTTGCATTGGGTGACTGGTAATATTGGGTATCATCATATCCATCACTTAAGCCCAAGGATTCCAAATTATCATTTGCAAGAGCTTCATCGTGAGCAGCCCTTTTTGCAGAAGGTTCCTACGATTGGTTTACGAACGAGTCTTCGTTCCTTGCGCTTTCGTCTTTGGAGTGAGAAGGAAAAGCGTTTCATATCCTTTCGAGAATTTAAAAAAATGACGAAACTCACAAATCGCTAGCTAACTAGAATAGGATGAAAAAATAAACGGCAGAGAATCTGCCGTTTATTTTTTCTGGCTGTCGGAAAAGCTTTATAAACGTGATGAAGCCCTCAAAGCCAGAAAAAACTCAGTCAAAGGCGCTTCATAGAGGAGATGAAGCACCCTCAAAGCTCCGTGACTAAAAAGAGGCCGATCCCAAAAAACAAGGATCAGCCTCTTTATCTATTTTTCATAAGCCTTTATTGGGCTGCAAAGGTAGCGCCGCTTAGCCCTAGAATGAGTACGGCCGCACCTACAAGAATGGTCACCCAACCCCAAGTTTTGTCCGCGGGTGTGTGAGCGCCTGAGACACCAATAATACCAAGGATACCACCAATGCTCCCTAACCAATCCGGTTTCCAAAATAGTCCAATGACTGCAATGAGAATACCAATTCCATTAAACCACGCACGCCAAGTTTGGCTTCTCTTTACAAGTTGTGTGTTTGTTTGAGTTGCCATCCTATTACCTCCAATAATATGAGTTTTATCGTGCCTATTATAACTGTACCCGGGATTTTTCAGTGTAAAACATTTTAATAGAATTACTAGGTGTTTGGGCGAAGGATACTCTTTTAAATATAATGAGGAGAGTTTTGAATTAGCGTTATAGGTTATGGGCAGTCTCCAATATTTAAAACTTTATAAAATCTTAAAACTTGAATCGTGACTAGCCCATACTATAATAGAGGTAGCTTTTGGGAAATGGAGGTCTTTATATGAAGTGGGTAACGAGAGAAGATGCAAACGTAGAGAGAGTGGCCTGTCCATGGCTTATTTTAAAATTTATTGATAAGGAAGCAGAGTTTGAATTCGTTCCAAAACATACCGACCCCACAACAATTACAGATGGCATTCCTTTTGATATGAAAGGTGTTGAACTTGGGCACCATAATGGGCGTTGTAGTTTTGAGTCCTTTTTAATTAAGTACGAGTTGGAAGAGGATCAAGGCCTCGTCTTGATGAGTTCAATTATTCACGGTGCGGATATTCCAGTTGATTTAGATATTACGCCTGAATCAGCGGGCTTACGTGCTATAGCATTTGGTTTTAGTTATATGGGTATGGATGATCATGAAAAAATTCGTGTGCAGACCCCTATGTATGATGCCCTTTATACATGGTGTCAAAAAAAGGTGGGTCAACGCATTCAAATAGGTTAAAAGATTAAAGCCCCCTAAGGTTGACTTAGGGGGCTATCTTTAGAAAAGCTGATTCATTTTCTTCCGGCATTTTTCTAACAAAAGACGTATTTGGCTCCCTATTTCTGATCCAAAGTAGTCTCGAGCATCAATGGCTTGAAATTGGCGTTGGGCTTTGTGAAATTCATCCCGAATCCGTTTCGCTTGTTCATCGCTATACTCCCAAGCTTCCTCTTCTTCAAAATACTCTTGCAAACGATGAATCTGCGGAACGAGTTCCTTGTATTCTGCATTCCTCGCCTGATTAAATAGTTCGACCATTTCTTGATCTTTTTCTTTAGAAAAGATGGTCGATAGAAACGTATATTCCTGTCCTCCGAATGACACTACTTTTTCGGCTAAATCATCGATGAATAGATGGACATCGTCCGTATCTGGGACGATGCAGACCCCATCTTGTAGATAAAGGGCTCCGAGTTTCTTGATTTCGCGCCAGACATATGCACGATATTTTGTCGGCTCAGAAGGCACTTTATAAATAAATAAAAGCCAATTCATCGTTAACCCCTCCTTTACAAAGCAAACATGTCTTTACAGATCATTAACAAACCCTTAACCTAATAACCATTGTTAAAATGTAACGACTGTTATAAAATCCAAAGTGACTCAACTATACAAGCATTCTACTTTGAATTGTACAGGAGGTTTTAAGGAATGGAAAGGTTAAAAAAAGTTTTGCAAATGGGTGCCATTGCGACATCGCTCTCAATTGTTTTAGCAGGTTGTGGATCAACGGGGGCAACACAATCAGCAAGCGCTAATGCATCAAGTGGAAATGATACAACGAGTACGGCTAGCAGTTCAAGTAACTCAACGTCTGGTGCTTCCGCTTCAAGCAAATCTTCTTCCGACAAAGAATTAACTTTCTATGCAGCTGAAGGCTTTGACACGGATATCGCAAAAGCCTTTGAAAAGAAAACCGGTATTAAAGTCAATCTTGTAGATATGTCAACAGGTCCTCTTGCCGCTAAGGTCCAAGCTGAAAAAAATAACCCACAGTGGGATGTCGCTTGGTTTGATGGCCCATCGACCATGCAAAGTCTTGATGACCAAGGCATGCTTGAAAAAGGCTATGTGCCAGCAAACGCAGCGAACTATACCGATCTTGGAAAACAACTCAAATCCAAAGATGATTCTTTCTGGCCTGTAACGGTCACAGCAGCAGGTGTGATTGCTTATAACACAAAGTTGGTTACAAATCCTAACGATGTTCCAAAAGATTGGAAAGATCTATTAGACCCTAAATATAAAGGTCAATTCGCTATGAATAACCCAAGTATCTCAGGTCCTACTTTCCCAGCTGTGTTTGGATTAATGAATCTTGAAGGAACCGGTGATTACAAGCAAGGTGAAAACTTCTTCACAAAGTTGAAAGCAAACGGCCTACAAGTCTTTGATTCTAATGGCCCAACGCTTACGAACCTTGATAAAGGGACTGTAAAATATGCGATTGTTCAAGACTCTGCAGCGATAGGTAAAGCACAATCCGGAATGCCTTTTAAAGTCGTCTACCCAACTTCCGGTGTCTCTACTTTAAGCTCTAATATTGGGATTGATGCAAAAGCACCTCACATGGAAGCCGCAAAAGAATTTGTGAACTATGTTCTAAGTGTTGAAGGACAAAAAGTTGAAGCAAATGCGGATACTGGGGATGCGAACTTCATGTCGATCATCAATGGTGCTCCTGGTAAACCAAATCTTCGCCCGGATAACATTAACTGGAAACCAATTGATCCTGTAACAGGTGCACAGCACGAGAATGAGATTAAGACTTGGTTTACACAAAACATTGTCCAAAAATAAATTAAAAAAAGCTTCGATTAAACAATCTTTATTGATCTGGCCTAGTATTCTCGTGCTACTAGGCCTGATCGTTTATCCATTGGGAACCATTCTTCTGCAGAGTGTTTTTCCAAAGTTGTTTGATCAAGGCTTTCATCCATTCTCTTTAAAATCATTTACAACAATTTTTACCCAAGATTACACCTATCATAGTATTCTAAATGCCTTCTTGTTTGGTTTAGGGTCGGCTATTGTGTCAGCCGCATTAGGAACGTTCTTCGCTGTCCTAGTCCATCGAAAATGGGTGCACGGTCAAAGATTGATTAATTTAGTCATCTGGCTCATCTTTTTCACCCCATCCTATCTCGTTGCAGAAGGTTGGGTGCTTATGCTAGAGGACAAAGGGGTAATCGACGTTCTTTTTAATCTTCCAAATGGGACGTTTAATTGGTTCTTCACGCCTTATGGGTTGGTTGCCGCAATGGGATTTCGGTTGTTCCCGGTTGTCTATTTGTCTGTTAAAGCAGGATTAAACGGTCTCGGTTCTGATTTTGAAAATGCGGCTCGTACTCAAGGTGCATCTGCCTTTCGAGTTTGGACGAAGATCGTTCTTCCACTTTTAATGCCAGCTATTTTAGCCGGAGCAACTTTAACCTTTGCTGAATCCGCAAGTGATTATGGGTTTGCCGCAGCCTTTGTACCAAAATCTCATATTCCAATGCTCACCTACTCCATCTATGTGGCCCTTGGGCAGATGCCCGTTGATTTCCCCCAGGTGGGTGCTTTGTCTCTAGTACTAATTGGGATCATTGCCCTTGCAATCTGGAGTCAAAAGCTCATTTTAAGTCGAGGCTCATATAGTATTATCCAAAACCAAATTCGACCATTCCGTGTTGACTATAAACCGTCCATAATCTGGTCAATATGTGCCTATATTATATTATTCCTTGTTTTTGCTGTCCCTATTGGTGGGGAAGCCGCGACGTCGTTTATGGATAATTCGGCATTAGGGTTTGCACGGTCTAATCTCACGTTAAGTCATTATCATCATGTTATGGCGGGTAATTCCCTTCACGCCATTCTTAGATCACTTAAATTATCACTTGGTGTTTCTATTATTGTAACGATTCTAGGGGTTGTTTTTGGTTATGTGATTAACCAAAAAAATAATTTTCAGACGAGATTATTGTTTATTTTGACGATGTCTACACTGGCCATTCCTGGAATTGTTCTTGCTGCGGGTTACATCTTTGCTTGGAACGCCCCGTTCTTAGTGCCTTTGCATCTTAATTTTTATGGGCTATTGTTCTGTTTATTCTTGGCCTATATTGCGGGTGCTCTTCCAAACTCGATTCGGTTGCAGATGGCTGCACTAACTCAAATTAGTCCGTCACTCTTGCAAGCGGGTCGAATACATGGCGCTAAGAATTTTAAGATCTTCCAGAAGATTATCCTTCCGCTTGTATCAAGTACGACGATCTCGGTTCTATTTCTGACATTTAGCGGCGTCATGTTTGAATTACCCGCTTCTCAGTTACTGTATCCCCCAGGTCAAGAGGTTCTACCAGTAGTCATTGCCAAACACTATACGGAGCTCCAAATAGAAAATGGAGCGGCCTTAACAATTGTTGGAATTCTCGTGGTACTTTTCATTTACGGGATCGGCCAGTTGCTTATTTATCTTTTAAAAGCCACGCAAAAAGTGACTTTAATGCGTTCGATCCAATCACACGCACATTTAACTCAGGAGAACTTAAACAAACAGGGAGTGAATCAGTGAGATGAGTTTAAGACTTGAGTCGGTTCATAAGAAATATGGAAAAAAAACTGTTTTACGCGGTATTGATCTTGAGATTGAAAAAGGGACGTTTCTTGCCCTACTAGGTCCTTCTGGTTGTGGTAAAACCACCTTGCTTCAGTCAATTGCAGGATTAACTTCTATAAATGAAGGCAAAATTCTAGTTGACGGTGTGGTCTTATCCCAACCAGGAAAAGAGGTTCCGATTGAAAAACGACAAATTGGAATGGTTTTCCAAGATTTTGCTCTTTGGCCTCATATGACTGTCTTTGAAATTGTGGCATTTGGTTTGAAACTTCAAGGCATTAAAGGGAAAGAACTTCATAAACGCGTGGAAGAGACGCTTGCCATTTTCCATATGGAAGAGTATTTGACTGCCTATCCGCATGAAATTTCAGGCGGACAAAAGCAACGTGTTGCAATGGCGAGGGCCATTGCGCCGAATCCGCGTCTCATTCTTATGGATGAGCCGTTATCTGCCCTTGACACAGGTTTGCGTGAGGAAATGCGCGTGGAACTCGTCCGGATTTTTAAGAAGCTAGACATAACAGTGGTTTATGTCACACATGACCAAGCTGAGGCGATGAGTATGGCCGATCAAATTGCGATCTTAAAAGATGGGCAACTTGAGCAAATGGGTGAGCCAGAAGTCCTTTACCGTGAACCCGTTTCCGAGTACGTGGCGAAATTTATGGGTCCTGCAAATATCTTAAGGAAAAAAGGGACCACACATACACAATTCATTCGGCCAGACGATATCCAGATTCAGACGTATGGCTCTATTGGAAAGTTAGGCGAAGTGCTTGTTAGAACCTATTTAGGGGGGCACTATCGTTATTTCGTAAAAATGCAGGATTATGAGGAGCCTGTTCAAATTTCGCATAGTGAGAAGTTTGAAATTGGCGAAAAAATCCGCGTGATTTTACCAGAAGAAAAATGCCAATTGATTCAGTTGGTTTAACGATAAGTCGTAAGACACAAATATCTATTTAAAAATTTAAAAGGATTAGCTCCTTACTAGAGAAGTTGGAGGATAAATCGTTGTTTAAGATTCGAAAGGTCACGTTTAAAGAAATTTTAAATATCCCGTCATTAGATATTTCGCCTGGCCTGGTGACGACGCTCTTTGGGGAAAGCGGAAGTGGGAAAACAACGCTTATGAAGCTTTTAAATCAAATGACGAGTTATGATGGCGGGGCCATCTACTATAATGATCGGCTCATAACGGATCTTGATCCCATTGAGCTTAGAAGAGAAGTTGTCATGCTTTCACAGACTCCAGCCATATTTGACGGCAATATTCGAGATAATTTACTAATTGGTCGCCATTTTTCAGGAAAAAAAGAAGTCGATCACACAGTATTGAAACACGCGTTGGAAAGAGTTCACTTGAACAAAAACTTGAATGACCGAGCCGATCCACTTTCAGGCGGGGAAAAACAGCGCTTGGCCTTTGCTAGGGTATTTTTAATGGACGCCAAAGTGTTTTTGATGGATGAACCAACTTCTGCATTGGATGAAAAGACTGAATCGGGTGTTATGGATCACTTCATCAACTATGTAAAAGAAAAAAAGAAAACCGTTATAATGGTCACCCACTCTCGATCTGTTGCGGAACGTTATTCAGATCTCATCATTAAAATGGATGAGGTCAACCAGGTTGGAGGTGTATGTGCACGTGGTTGATATTAGTTTTTTAGAACTTTTAACGGCTTATGTTTTTATTTTAATTTTATTAGTCCTTGTTCGGTGGCGGAAAATTCCACGTGAAAAAGAAATCATCATTGCCACGTTTCGAATGACGATCCAACTCGTTCTAGTGGGCTATCTCTTAATGTATGTATTTAAACATATGCATTTCTATTATACGATCATTATTCTTCTTATTATGGAAGTGTTCGCCATCTATAATATATTTGGTCGGGTCAAGTCAACCATCCCTAATCCTTTGAAAAAAGCGATTGCGATTTCAATGTCTGTTGGGACGATTCTTACGCTCATTTATTTTGATTTTGTCGTCGTTCATTTTGACCCTTGGTATAACCCCCGTTATTTTATTCCGATTGGTGGCATGATTATTGGGAATGCGATGACAGGCATTACATTGGGTGTCAGTACAATGATTGAAGGGATCAAATCACGTCAGCATCTCGTGGACTCGGCACTTATGCTGGGGGCAACGCCGTATGAGGCCACAAAAGGCATTATTAATCATGCCTTCGATGCTGCGATTCTTCCAACCATTAATAATATGGTTGGAATGGGAATTATCTTTCTCCCAGGGATGATGACAGGAGTGATCCTATCCGGGTCTAGTCCAGTGACCGCCATTAAATACCAAATTGCCATCATGTTAGGGATTACTGGCAGTGTAGCCTTTAGTGTCATTATCTTTCTCTTCATGGGTTATCGCGCCTTCTTTAACAAAAGACTACAGCTAGTGATCCCTGCTTCTAGTGACTCCAACAGCTAAAACCGCCATTTAAATGGTGGTTTTTTTAAAAAAAATTTAGGGTAAGTCTCACTCTTTAGGGGGATATGAATAAAATTCGAAACGTCAATGGAACTTAAATAAAGAAGACCTCTGTTTAATCAATACAGAGATCATCTTCTAATAACATCATAATTTAATTCGTTAGGCTTTTAGGGTATTTTTCAAACGATCTATTTGAACGAGATGGTGACCTTATAACCAAGATTTATAAAAAAGTTCTTTAAGGCAATTCGCGCGTTATCTTCCGCTGTTTTTAGGAGGCCAGAATTAATGGCTTCTTTTTTTATGCGTTGTTTGGCAAGGTCCTCTAGTTTAAAGCCTTCATCCCAATTGACCCCACTTCGAAAAATGCCTTGGTCGGAGAAGGTTTGTATATGCTTTGAATCTATGGATGGGTCTTCGACAATCGTGGCATGAGGCAACGTAATATGGATCGTTTTCGTTTGCTCATCAAGTGTCACGTCTTTTTGTGTCAAATCTTTTAAGTTGACACCTGCCGTCACTTCACCCGGAACGACCAGAAATAAGGTTCTTTTGGAACCGGGGAAATCAAATGAAATGGTTTTTCCGAACAATTTATTATCTTCTTTGGATAGAATGGTTTTAACGCGTTCTTGTGCGGTCGCCAAGGTGGATAACTTTTGAATGCTTTCAACAACGGACCCACTTTTGAAAGTGGCTGATTTTTGGAACGGATTATGCCAAACGAATAAAGCCGCTAAAGTGAGTAGGACACCCAAGACCACACCAATAATCCAGGGTTGAACAGAAAATAGCTTTTTGGGTACTTTTATTGACCGAGATCGTTCTGGCTGTACAGCTATAGTTGAGGCTGTTTCTTTGCGGGCTTGTTGGATTTGATGGACGATATAATCGAGTTCCTTTTTGGACATTTTTTTATTCAATAGTTATGAGCGCTCCTCTACAAAAAAATTTTCTCAGTATATAAAGAAAGGCGTCTATCAAATTTTAGGATTGATATATTAATTATACTTTAAATCGACAAATTTCGCCTATCTATAAATGATCAATTAATGGCAGTCACGCAGGGTAAGTGACTGCTCTTTTATAGGGCTTGGGATCTACTTCATATTGATTATCCATGTAACACAAAGTTCTAAAAGTTATACAAAAAGGTAGAGGTTTGGATTTTTAACGAATGTAAAGCTTGCAAGTTGCGCATAAAAGCAGGATAATCAAGTTAAAACTTATACATAAATTATACAAAAATAAGGAGGATGTTTTATGTTCCAAATACTACAATTAAAGTCGAAACCTAAAAATGAATTGTTCAAAGCGGAAATGCGTTTTGCAGAGGATCAACAACCTATTAAAGGACTGGACAAACAACTTGCTTCAAGATTGAAATACATGGGGATTAATCAAAAACATTTAGATCTTTTACAAGAAATTAAACCGGTTATTATGGAATTAGCCGACGAGGTCCTGGATACGATTCTGGATCATTTATATACATTTGATGAGCTTGACCAAATTGCCAGCTCACATACAACTAGAGACCGCTTGAAACACGTTTTCGTTTATTACTTTCAAAGCGTATTCGGCGGACCAGATTGATGACCAGTATCTAAAAATACGAAATCAGATGGGCCAGACGCATAATAATGCAGAATTGCCGATCGGTTGGTTTTTGGCCACCTACCAGGCGATTCAATCCTTACTTATTCCAAAACTTGTAGAGTCTTTTCAAGGGGAACCAGACAAGTTAAAAGATGTGATACTAGCTGTTACGGGAATTGTTAACTTTGATTCTCAACTTGTTACGGAGAATTACTTGAACACTAGAATTGACCGAATCCAACAAGTAACAGAGCAGAATGCAGTCTTACAAAGAGAAATGATTTATATGAGCCAAGAGTTAGCCGCTTCTGTCCAGCAAACCGATGCATCGTTAGCTGAGACTACGGAAAAAGCAGTCCATATAAAGAATGAGACAGAGTCTACAGAAAAAAGTAGTAAAAACCTGTTTAACTTGTCCAATGAAAGTGAAAAGCAAGTCGAACATTTAATTCAGTCCTTTGCAAATTTGAAAAAGACCATTGATGAGTCGGTTCAGGTGACGGAAGTCGTAAATCAGATCATCAATTACATCTCGGAAATGACCAAAGAAATTGAAGGCATTGCCGACCAAACGAACTTGCTCGCGCTTAATGCCACCATTGAAGCAGCTCGAGCGGGTGATACAGGAAAAGGGTTTGCTGTGGTTGCAGAAGAAGTTAGGAAACTTGCGAATCACACAAAAACAATGAGTAGTAAGATTGTAACGTCTATACAAAATGGGAATCAACAAATTGCCGTGCTCAGTGGGAAAATGAGCGAGATAAACCAGTCCTCTTCTACTTCTGAGCGTGATATTAATCAAGTAAAAGGTGGCCTTCTTACTGTAAAAATGGAAATTGAAAACTATATTAGTATGTTCTCACGCAATAAAGCGGACTTAGATCAAATTGTGTATGCGATTAGTGAAATTAAAGATACAATGTCGGGTGTTTCCAACCTGTCGACAGGTCTTTTAGAAAAAGCTGAAAGCTAGAGTGAGAGAGGTTTAATTCATACAACAAGCGAGAAATCTGAGGGTGTAGAAGACGGTTTAATTGGTAATGATGGCGAGTAGATTGATAACCCAATTCTTCATTTGGAGTCAATCCGCGATCTTAAGCCTTTTCTGAACGGGCTAATAAGATTGATCTCCATGTTAAAGGTGATGAGCGTGTTCATGTTAAGTCATTTACCGGAACTTCCTTATACTCTTAAGACTTTCGTTCTTTTATTTGGGGGCATTTTATTAATAAGAGTTGCTGGGAAACGGTCGATTTCACAATTAACAGTACCAGAGGCTGTTCTCATTATTACGACTGGGAAAGTTTTAATTCAACCATTGGTCGGTCAGAATGAGTGGCTTGCTCTGTATGGGACAACTTTGCTAATTATTGGAATCATGTTGCTTTCCTATATACAACTTAAAGTGCCTCTATTAAGGAAATGGTTTTATGGTGTACCGACGGTCTTAATAGCAGATGGGAAAATTAAGTTTAACCATTTAAAGAAAGCAAGAATGACAACGGACGAACTTGAGATGCGCTTAAGACTTAATAATGTAGGTAATGTACAAGATGTTAAAGTAGCGGTATTAGAAGCGAGTGGGATGCTTACTCTAACATTAAATGATCGAAAGAAAGCCGCAACCAAAGAAGACCTCGAGCGCGTGAGAAATGAGATTAAGCATTTAACCGCACTGGTTCGAAACGAAAGCGGGTTAGCTAAGGAGGGACAATTCGAAGAAATAGCGTATTCTGAACCACCGATTGATCCCTTATTCAAAGAAGCGATTCAAGAGGACCAAAAGAATCGAAACTTATCAATTAAAGGTTGATAAATGGTTCTTTAGAGAAAAATTCGGTTATTTGAAACAAGCTAGCCGTAATAATGGATTGTATGTCCGCTTCTGAAGAATAAGTGGACATACAATCCGTTTATAATAGTCGAGCAATAAGGTGGGGGCGAGCACACCATTCTAAACCACTTCTGGCCACTCATTAAAAGTAAATGCCCACCTAAACATTTAAGTCTAACCCTCTTGCGCTCGATTCATAGAATTCCATCCTCTTTTGATCTCCTTCAAAGTTTGTCCACTAGTCGGGTTCTTTTGATTAACGTCTCTTTGGTTCTCCGACCAATTTAGACAAAAACCAATGGTGTTAGACAATTTTCTCCCTCCCTAATAGGACTAAAGAACTAAACACACTCAACTAAAACAAGAATTAGTACCTTTATTGTCATATAATTATATAAATTTGAGCGTTTGTTCAGATTGAACATTATATATTGGGGTTTTCACTTAAAAAATTTAGATGTGTGATCGTCCTTATTTAGACTGAATTTCCGACGATTTAGAAGTAATATAAGAGTGAGGACAAGTCCTCGTGTTCATTTTCTGGAAAAATACAAACTACATAAGAGAGGTTTCATAGTATGTCCATGCAAACCATTGGTATTGTGGATGACGAACCAAATATTCGACAGATCGTGGAAGCCTACATAAAGAAGGAAGGCTTGTCAGCCGTATGCTTTGCATCCGCTGAAGAAGCGCTTAACCATCCCACCAAGGAAGAAATTGGTTTGTGGGTGATTGATCTCATGCTGCCTCAAATGGATGGGTACGCGCTTTGTAAAAGGATTAGGGCTAACAGTGAAGTTCCGATCATTATGATTTCAGCTAAGGATGAGGAGATCGATAAGGTCCTTGGTTTAGAACTTGGTAGTGATGATTATCTGACCAAACCATTTAGTCCTCGAGAGCTAGTGGCACGCATTAAAAGACATTTACAAAGGTGGCAGCTATATAAGGGAGCTGAAACCAAGCAAAGTCAGCTTATAGTCGGGGATCTTAAAGTCGATATGAAACTCAGAACCATCTCCTGGCGTGGAGAAACGTTTTTAACGACCAACAAAGAGTTTGAATTGCTTTTGTTTTTGGCTGAAAATGAAGGCCAAGCCTTATCTAGAGAAATCCTTCTTCAGTCGGTTTGGGGGACGGATTATGTGGGGAGCGATCGAGCAGTGGATGACCTTGTCAAAAGAATCCGTAAGAAAATGCCTGAGTTACCCATTGAGTCGGTTTGGGGTTATGGGTATCGATTAAAAATGGTGGGACAAGCATGAAGCTCAAAAACCAGCTTAATTTATCTTTCCTGGTTTTGGTCGTGAGTTTACTTACGCTAACAGCCCTCTTATTTTATATGCTTTCGTTTCAACTATTAGTTAAAGAACAAAAGAAAGAATTAGAGGCAAGAGGAAAAGCGTGGGTAAAAGTTGCGGTAAAAGAAAAGCAAGGCTTGGTTCAAAAAGAGGTTCATCGATTAGAAAAGATGCCATTAAAAGGCGGAAACGTGGCGGTTATTTTATATGATGTCGACCAAGATCAACTCCTTTACAGCTCTTATAAACCGGCTAAGACTCAGCGGATTCTTTATACCTATAATCGATCGAGTCAACCAAATAAGAAGACTATGTGGAATGTGTCAGGTCAGAACTACCTCATAAAAAAATTCAGTTGGGTTACCAAGACACATCACCATCTCATCTTAGTTTTATCATCTCCTATAAAGGGGTTGCGAGTGCTTCAAACCGAATTCACCAAAATTCTATTAGGATTATTACTAATAGGCGGAGTCATTGTGCTCGTTATGAACCACTTTATAACTAAGAGATTATTAAAACCGTTAACACAAGTAAATGAACAGTTGGAAAAGGTGAAAAAGCGAAAGTTTGATGAGATTGAAGAAATTCAAGTGAAAGGCGAGATCGGGGAAGTGGCGCACACGACCTATCAAATGGCAAATGAGCTCCACCATTATATCGAGTCTCAGAAGCAATTTTTTCAGTATGCCTCCCATGAGTTAAAGACCCCCTTAATGTCCATTCAGGGATTTGCAGAGGGGGTTTTGGATGATGTGTTTGAAGGGGATCAAGCCCATCATGCATTAAGTATGATCGTGGCGGAGAGTGACCGAATCAAAAATCTGGTGAACGAAATGCTTACCCTAGCTAAACTAGAAGGGTTTGATGAAGAGGATCAAACAGAAGTCTTACTGTTAGGTGATCTTCTGGTAGATGCCATGAATCGAGTGGTGTCCCGATCAGCAGAGAAAGAAATAGAGGTTGAACTCATTAAAGGGGTCAGTGGGACAATAAAAGCCAACAAGGACCGGCTGCTTCAGGCGTTCATAAACCTCCTGCAAAACGCGATTCGGTATGCGGATCATCATGTCTGGATTCGCTGTGTAACGGAAGGACCATCTATAAAAGTAGAGATTGAAGATGATGGTCCTGGTATTCCAGAGTCTTTGCTCCCAAGGTTGTTTCATAGATTTGTAAAAGGCGAAGGAGGGCATAATGGTCTGGGCTTAGCCATCTCACGCGCCATTATAGAGAAAGCCGATGGTGAAGTCTGGGCTGAAAATCGGCCAGAAGGTGGGGCAAGGTTTACAATACAGTTTCCATTAGTAAAGAATTGAAGGTCAAAATTCCTTTCTTTTACCATAATTCTGCCACACTTTTTGGCTAGAATAGGGGTGAAAAGATCTCACAATTTAAAGGAGTGATACGTCAATGCGATTGAAAAAAACAGGATTGGTTTTGACCGTAGCTGGGGCCATCACCTTTGGCGGGTTTACCATTTCGCATGCCGCAACAGGGCCCACGTCATCAAACCCTGTTACAAGTAACCAAACGACCACTATGACCCATGACCGTCTCTTGCAAGCTGCGAAAAAATTAAACATTGATCCAAGCGGGAAAACGGACGCCCAATTAAAAATGGACATTAAGCAGGCTGTACTTACTAAACTGACTGCAAAGGCTAAACAGTTAGGAATTGCTACAACTGGTCAAACGCCTCGTCAGCTCAAAAAAGAGATTCGACAAGCCGTTCATGCGAAGAAAACTCAAAAATTGCAAGCCCTCGCAAAGAAACTGGGGCTTGCGACGGATGGAAAAAGCAACAAAGATCTAAAGAAAGAAATTGCCACATTTAAGAAAGCGCACAAGACAGCAAAGCTTCAGAAAGTCGCAGAGCGGTTTAATATCTCGACAGATGGAAAAACAAATCAGGAGCTCAGACAAGCCATTAAGTCCAAAAGACAAGCCATGATTCACCAGAAACTTGTGAATAAGGCCAATAAGCTGAACGTCACGATCTCTAGTGCCATGACCAACCAACAGATTCGTGAGGCGATCCAAGCTAAAAAAGGCACTCAAGGGACTCAAACCGTAACGCCAAACCAATCTTAATAAAGATTATTAGCTAATATAATTAGTAGAGGTTGGGACAAAACTAAAATAAGTCGTGCAAATGCCGAACAATTAACATTTTATAGAATTGCTAGGCGTAGTCAAAATACGGAGACTCCTACGGGAATAGGACGTGTCCGAAGACCCCGCAAGAAAGCGGTTTTTGCTTTCTGAGGAGGCTGAGGCCGTGCCCGTGGAAAGCGAAGTATTTTGAAGGAGCTCCTTGTTACTTTCATACAATAAATAAAAAAATTTGTCCCAGCCTCTTTTTTTATACGATCGTAGTTAGAGAATGGAGTGGAGGACTTTTAGAAGGAATAAAACACCTATTATGAGTGGTATAATGGAGGAGGTATTCTAAACCCAATCGAAAGAAGAGATGGCTATGAAACGCGTTCAACGCCTGGGAGCTGGGCTTATTTTTGGGGTTCTGTTGACCATATCTGGGTGTGGTCTGCAACTACCGAATCAACAAAGCCAGACTTCTAGTGATAAAGCTAATGCCCCAACGAACACGCCAAATTCTCAAACCCATACAGATCAGATCCAGCCGAATGTAACGTCCAGTTCAGTTCACTCTGCTATTAAGGCTGTCAAAGATCTTATTCATTCAGTGGTCAAGAATAGTAACACGAACAATCAAACCAAAAGTAAAACCCAAACACAAACCAATCAAACGGCGGCTGCTTCTGATTCTCAGCAGGTCACAACCACGGGAACGACGCCATCCTCTGCCACTCAATCTAATAAAGGGTTATCGCCAATTGCCCAACACTTACTGAGTCAGGATTCACAGTTTTCTGTACCCATCACTTCATCCGGTTCAA
Organism: uncultured Sporolactobacillaceae bacterium; assembly: GCA_963829575.1. GTDB lineage: Bacteria > Bacillota > Bacilli > Bacillales > Sporolactobacillaceae > KACC-23026. The sequence goes on from CAWHJF010000012.1 coordinate 181,376, forward strand.
TAAGTGATGCTTTCAAACAAGCGATGGCAGAAGTACCTTATATTCATTGGAATATTTCTTCTTATAAAATAAGTTCAAACGGAGAAACAGCGAACATTACTGTAGATTATCGGGAGAACAAGTCGCAAACCGAGTTTGTCGATACCCGTGTCCATCAAATTTTGGCTTCAATTTTAAAACCAGGTATGACCAATGTATATAAAGAGTACGTCATTCACAATTGGATTGTCAGTCATTTGCAGTATGATACCTCTTTGAAGATTGATACCGCTTATGATGCACTCAAATCTGGACGAACCGTTTGCCAAGGCTACGCGTTACTCGCCTATCGCATGTTAACAACCGCTGGGATTCCAACCAAAATCGAGACAGGTTCCGTAAATGGAGAGTCTCATATGTGGGATGAGGTTAATATTGGAGGGAAATGGTACCAGCTTGATCCAACATGGGATGATCCAGTTGGGGATGGTCCGAATGATCTCCTATACACGTACTTCAATGTGACAAACCAAGAGCTGGCCTATACACATCAGTGGAACGAAAAGGATTTTCCGATCTCCAATACCGATTTCGTTGCACAGTTAAAATCCATGGCCCTAAGTGACTCACAACATTCGACCCAGTATCATACGATTCTCGCTGCGATCGGAGCAAATCTCCCACTCGCTCATACCCCGCAAGATGCGCACCAACAGATGCAACAAGCGATACAAAGTAAGAAAGGCTCGGTTGATTTCATCATTCAATCGACACAAGCCAACGCGTCTAATTTCATGAATCAGGCCGAACAACACTTGGTGACTTCTGTTCCAGTCTCCTTCCAATACTCGACCCCAACTTATGTACGGAAAGGTCAGAATTATTGTCGTGTGCATGTCACGTTCAAGTATTAAAAAATAGCTCTCTAACATAAACTGTAGGAAAAAAACCGTTAAGCTTTTTGAAGTTTAACGGTTTTTTTTGATCATTTGTTTTGACACTTTAAACAATGTGGGGTAAATTCATATAAATGAATCCCTATTTAGTTTATAGGGATTCTATATTTTTAGAAAAACGCCATTATACTATAGAAAGGTTGAGTCTATTGAAAGCAATTTGGAAAGGCTATTTTCAAGCATCCCTTATTTTAAAAATAACGGTAGCTCTTGTACTTGGTTTAGTTGTGGGATTGGTGTTTGGGTCACCAGCAGCCACGATTTTAAGTCCGTTTGGTGATCTCTTAATCCGACTACTTAACTTCCTAATTATTCCACTCATTCTCTTTACATTAATTGTTGGGATGAACCAAACCTCCATTCGGAACTTAGGTCGTATGGGTGGGAAAATTTTTGCGTTCTATATTTTGACATCCGCATTTGCTATTATTGTGGGGATTGTGGTGGCGACGATTTTCCATCCTGGATTAGGGATGACTCTTCAATCTGCAAAAGCAGTAGATGTACCCAAAAACCCTGGGGTTGTGAGCGTTCTATTAAACATTATTCCTACTAATATAGTTGCAGCCTTTACCAATCTTAATTTACTAGGCATTATTTTTACTGCGATCGTTTTTGGAATTGCGATTTCAGCATTAAGATCATCGAAAGACTATGCAGACCTAGGCGAAAGTGTCTATAAAGTAGTGAATGGGTTGAATGAAGCCACACTATTAATTATGAAGGCCATCTTGCAATATGTTCCGATTGGTATTTTTGCTCTTGTAGCCAAAACCGTTGGGAGTCAAGGGGCATCGACCTTATTATCCTTAGGAAAAATGATTGCAGTTTTCTATATTGCACTGATTGTTCATCTTTTGATTTATGTCCTTCTCCTACTTATAGCAAAAGTGAGTCCAAAAACGTTTTTCTCACAGGCTCGTACACCGATGTTAACAGCATTTGTTACTCAAAGTAGTAATGGTACACTGCCCGTTACGTTAAATGCAGCTAAGAATTTGGGGATTTCTAAGAGTCTTTATGGATTCAGCCTGCCGTTAGGTGCAACCATAAACATGGATGGGGCAGCGATTCGAATCGCCGTTTCGGCTGTGTTTGCAGCTAATATTTCAGGTCATCCATTAAGTCTTGTTGGAATGTTTCAAGTGGTTTTGATCGGAACATTAGCCACGATTGGTACAGCTGGTGTTCCAGGTGCGGGAATCATTATGATTGCGACAGTCTTCGCTCAACTCCATCTTCCTATGGAAGCAGTAGGACTGCTAACCTCTATTGCGGCCTTGCTTGGTATGGGTGGGACAGCACTGAATGTGACGGGCGATCTTGTTGGAACAGCCATTATCAATCAGTCTGAGAAAAGACACCAGGACAAAACCAGTACCGTCTAAGTCTTTGCGAATTTTATAAGGAACGACCCTTTAATGGTCTACTCAAAACGAACCATGCTGTTGTCTCTTCTAAGAGGGACAACGGCATTTTTTGTGAGCATAAATAGGGAGATCCATAAAAGGGAGTTATAAATGGCAAGGTCATTCCCAGATAAAACTCACACGTTTTATAACTCAGTAAGTCTATAGAGTAACTTTTGTATAAGGATTTAGTTATTAAATGCATACAGAATCTCTATTTTACTTATTCCAACAAGAGGCATAGTTTAGAAGTATAGAGATCGGAGGGTGAACGATGGAACAAACCAAAACATCCCATTCATTTAAGAAAATAAACCCAAATGGGCGTTCAAAAGGAAGATTCCTTGGCGGGATTTTGTTTACATTTGTCATAGCACTCATTGGGTTTGGGTTCTCAAAACTACCTGAAGTCGGCCGTATAGGGCCACTGGCCTGTGCAATCCTCCTTGCTGTTATTTATCGGCAAATATGGGGATATCCGGAGAAATTGCGATCGGGCATTCAGTTTTCAGCCAAACGCTTATTAAGGGTGGCGATTATCCTTTTTGGTCTTAAGTTAAATATAGACGTCGTCATTCATCAAGGTTTGGGACTCTTGGTTAGAGATGCGGGAACTATTATTTTCGCCGTAGGGGTTACATTGTTATTAGCCAAATGGTTTAAAGCCGATTTATCGCTTTCCTTATTATTAGGGATTGGAACGGGCGTGTGTGGGGCGGCCGCGATCGCTGCTGTGTCACCTATAGTCAAAGCAAAAGAAGAAGATACAGCAATCGGAGCAGGAATTATCGCGTTGGTAGGGACCTTCTTCGCTATTGTGTATACCCTACTCAGATCGGTCCTCCCTTTAAATGGTATTCAATACGGGATGTGGTGTGGGGTAAGTTTACATGAAATTGCGCAAGTTGCTTTAGCCGGCGCACCCGCTGGTCCAAATGCCTTAGCAGTGGCGCTTTTAGCGAAGCTAGGTCGGGTTTTTCTGCTTGTCCCTTTAAGCTTTCTTCTCATTTATATAATGAATCGAAAAGCAAAAACAGGTTCAGATAACCAAGCTAAAATTGAATTTCCATGGTTTTTGGTTGGCTTTATTATCATGAGTTTAATAGGAAGTTATCTCATTGGACCAGTTATCCCAATCTCTGCTGGCGTCATGACTAGCGTCTCGACTCTTTCTTCATTTATCTTAACCATGGCGATGATCGGTCTCGGATTAAATGTAAGTTTTAAAGAGCTTAGAACCAAAGCCTTGCGTCCATTAATCGCGATGGTCATCACGTCGATTTTACTTTCTGTCCTTACTTTTTTTACTATTGTATAGGAAGGCGGCAAAAGGGGTCTTTAGTTCGAACATATTCCTCAATAGCGCAGAACCTCAATAGGGGTTTGCGTTTATACCCCATAAGGTATATAATACGGGATGTACAACCAATGTAGTAAACAGGGGAGAAGATAGCGTATGCCAACATGGTTATTAGACGTTCTCATTGTCTTGATGGTTCTTATTTTTGTAGGGAGACGCATGCTACCAACAAAAGGTATTAGTGTCATTTCGACTGCTGAGTTAAGAAATCAACTTAAGGATAAGAAAAAGCAATTTGTTGACGTCCGAACTCCAGGAGAGTACAATTCCAACCACATCCGTGAGTTTAAAAATATTCCTTTGAACACATTATCCAAAAGAGCCACTGAACTGTCTAAAGACAAAGAAGTGGTCGTTATTTGCCAAAGTGGGATGAGAAGCAACCAAGCGAGTAAAATGCTTAAAAAAATGGGTTTTGAAAGTGTCACCAATGTAAAAGGTGGAATGAGTGCCTGGTAAACCTGTATTAGAACCGTATGATCAAAAAAAGAGGCTGATTCAAAAAGAGGGTTTTGACCCGTTCTCCTTGAACAGCCTCTTTAACATAGATTAAATTGTACATAATAAGGATGTTGAATCCGGGTTTTAATTAAAAGTGATGAATAAAGGAGTGGCGCATATGGTGGAACATGGACATTCACATGTTTTTAATCCAGAAAAGGCTGGCATGTTATTAGACCCAAAACGCAAAGAAAAATTACCACCCGACCAAATTTTAGATTTATTAGACCTGAAGCAAGGAGACGTCGCAGCAGATCTAGGAGCGGGAAATGGATTCTTTACGATTCCTATGGCCAAAAGAACCACTCAGACCGTCTATGCCGTTGATATTGAGCCCAAAATGCTCGAGGGTTTAAAGGAACATGCGAAACGAGAGCAGGTTGAGACCATTGAGTATGTCACGGGGAGTTTGGCAGAGACCACTTTAAAGAACCACTCTATTACTAAGCTTTTTTCCTCTTTTGTGATGCATGAGGTGCCTGATTTAAAAGACGTCTTTGAGGAAATGGACCGAATTTTGGTGGATGGCGGAAAAGGATTAATTTTGGATTGGGAAGCGGTGGAGTCTGAGAGCGGACCGCCCCTCCATGTCCGGATTCCATCCAACCAATTAAAGAAAGAATTTGAAGCGTATGGTTTCAAGACACAGCTGGATCGAATCCGTGAAGAGGTTTATGCGCTTATCATTACCAAATAGGAAAGGAGGACGTATGATGTTCCATTACACAGAAATATCAAGTAAAAGCTTAGAGGACACGATCGAGAGCCTAGAGGGACATTTAAAGGATGAACAGTTTGGGGTTTTATGGGACTTTAATATTAATGAAAAGTTAGAATCAAAAGGGTTTAATCTTCAAAATCGGTATCGCGTTTTAGAAGTGTGCAACCCCAAAGAGGCCTACAATGTCTTAACGCAGGATCCACTCGTCAGTTATTTTCTCCCGTGTAAAATTGTGGTTTACGAAGACCAAGGCAGCGTGAAAGTCGGGATGCCTCGTCCAACCGCTTTAATTAGCATGGTCAATGACTCCAATTTAAAGGCGATCGCAGAAGGTATTGAGACCCGATTAATCACTTGCATTAAAGCGAGTTTATAAGGTTTATTCCAAATCAAAAAGAGGTTGACCTTTTGAGTAAATAGTTCCGATAACGTGGAGAAAATGTGAAAAAACGCTAGAAAAACAGGCTAGATCGCACACGAAATCACACTATAATTAACAATAAAAAACGACTCAAATTATTGAGTTGTTTTTTATTTCCAAATAATGTCATATTCCACTAACGCTTTCGTTCGTTGAACAACAAATTTATCTCTTTTTAATTCAAAAATAAAGTCTACAAAGTTACAATTAACCCCGCAGTGTTACTTAATCATTTGATTTGCTAATTGAATAAGGTCTTTTTGATGTTGTTGTTCAGTGACAGGGTTACTATTAAAACTCAAGGTAAGCATATAAAGAATACCTTTGTTAGTAAAATTGAGACCTGTGCCTTTATAGTGACCGATGATTCCTTTTTTAAGCTTTACCTTTTTTGTATTTTCCTGATGAGCTATTTTTGCGTAGTTTGAAGCGGTAATGGTTAATATATCGGGATTCTTTTTAGCTTTTGAGAAAGCAGATACTGAAAACATAATATCATTACCATTATCTTTACCATTATGATTTAGGTCATCTATTTCAACGTTTTGATAACCTTTCGTATCAAATGGAAAAGTTTTAGGAAGTGTCACGTGAAAAGGTAGGGATTTTAGTGCTTTTTTTATAGAACTAGCGGTGTAAATAACTGTGAGAGATTTATATTCGGTGTTGTTCCCCTTTTCTTTGGTTAACAACTTTGTATTCAAAGTAGTGGGTGTAGTGTCGCAACCAATTAAAAATAATGATAAACCGAGTAAAATCAAAAAAATACGTTTCTTCATTACATACCTCCATTGAATTTATTAAAGAATTTGTCTAAATGAATCAAATTCTTTGGTAGACAATCAGACAATCTTGGCATTGACTTCTTGAAAATGTGACACCCTCCTTACACTAAAGCAGTCGTTCGTTTAACATTGCTCAATTAAAGTTACGTTTGATTTCTGTTAGCTCTGAACTCTGTTGAAAAATAAAATAAAGCAATAAGAAATAATATCGTTGAAAGAGCTAATACTATTCCGTTCCATTCACCACTAAATAAAGTGATAGTAACAAGAGAAATCATATGCATTAAAGTTACAATAAAAAACAATATTATATAAGTTTTCAGTTAACTTACCTCCCACTAAAATACTAACTGAAAAACACAACTATTATTGAACTCTACTGAACCGCTAGTTAAAGAGCTGAATCTTCGTAATTTTTAACTATATTTTACCATACAGTCGTATGAATCCTTGAAGTTTCTCAAAATGAATAAAATTCGGTGCCAAATAACAAGTGAAACAGCACCCTTTTTCGCTCAATGACAATAAATATGGTCAGACGTTATTTGACGTGCTATTTGCTAGGCTAGTTTATATGCGCTTTAAGCAAAAACACTGTTAAATTAAAGAAAATTCGCATACCAAAAGCATGCGAATTCATGTGCTGTTTTTAGTGTTTCTCCACGTTATCGGAACACCTTGCCTCTTGAGGTAACCTCTTTTTTCGATAATTTTTTCTGTGTATGAGTTCCTCCAGGGTCATCCTACCACTGTATTAGTTCACACTTAATGCTCCTTTTGTATGCGCCTTTATGGCAGCATAGGTTTTCCAACCACCATCTAAATTAATCGCTTGGAAACCATGACCTTTAAGGATCCGTGTTGCGAGGTAACCTCTTAGCCCCACTTGGCAATTTAAGTAGATTGGCTTGTTTTTAGGAAGTTGTTCCAAATGATCACGGAGTTCGGATAATGGAATATTGACTGAGCCTTTTATAAATCCATTCTCCCTTTCTTTAGGCTCTCTCACATCAATAAGAAAACCACCATTCTGAACAATGGCATCGATCTGATGCCATTGGACCGTTTCAATGGCTTCCTCAAAGAGATTAGTTGCTACATAACCAGCCATATTAATAGGGTCTTTAGCAGAAGAAAAGGGTGGAGCATAGGAGAGTTCTAATTCCGTTAGATCAAAAACAGTAAGCTTTCCCTTTATGGCGGTTGCTAAGACATCAATCCGTTTATCTACGCCATCTTTCCCGATGGCTTGAGCACCTAAAATGGCTCCAGACGTTGGATCAAATAGGAGCTTTAGAGAAATAGGGTTAGCCCCAGGATAGTATCCAGCATGAGAAGTTGGATGAATATGGATGGCTTTGTAGTCCACTCCGAGACGTTTCAGTAGCTTTTCGTTACTGCCAGTTGTCCCGACAGCTAAATCAAATACTTTTGCAATGGCCGTCCCAAGCGCTCCTTTATATGGCGTCTTTTGGTCGTAGATATGATCAGCAGCCAGTCGACCTTGTCGATTCGCTATTCCTGCAAGTGGAATCATGGCTTTCGTCCCGTTCACAAATTCAAAAACCTCTATAGCGTCTCCAATCGCATAAATAGTTGGGTCATTGGTTTGAAGACACGCATTCACTTGAATGCCACCGCGTTCTCCGATGGTTAAACCGGCCTCTTTAGCGAGTTTGTTTTCTGGTCGAACGCCGATTGAGAGAATGGTTAAATCGGATGGAAGTCTACGGCCGCTAGCAAGAACAATGGTGTTACCTTCGTCCTCAAAAGAATGAACGCCGTCTTCCAGAATGAGAGTAATTCCTTTGTCGTTTAGATGATTGTGAACAATGGAAGCCATTTCAAAGTCCAAAGGGGCCATGACTTGGTTGGCCATTTCAATAAGCGTGACTTTAATACCGGTTCCAACCAAATTCTCCGCCATTTCAAGGCCAATAAAACCACCGCCTACGATGACAGCCTGTTTGGGTTGGTGATCTTTTATATAATGTTTGATGGCGTCGGCATCTGGTATTGTGCGTAAGGTGAATAAATGGTTGGCTTCGTTTAATCCCTTAATAGGAGGAACAATGGGACGGGCTCCCGGTGAAAGCACAAGGTGGTCATAGCTTTCTTCATAGACCTCTTGCGTTTTTAAGTTCTGCACGGTTACCGTCTTTTGATCACGGTTAATTTTGATGACTTCACTTAAGTTTCGAATATCTAGATTAAATCGTTGACTCATACTTTTCACGGTTTGTACAAGTAGTTTCTGTCGTTCTTTTATGGCATTCCCAATATAATAAGGTAAACCGCAATTTGCGAAGGAAATATGTTCGCCTTTTTCAAATAAAATAATAGTCGACGTTTCGTCAAGTCTTCGGAGTCTAGCTGCGGTAGTGGCACCTCCAGCAACCCCACCAATAATGATAATTTTCTTAGGCATAAAGCGTTCTCTCCTTTTATGTGATTTAAATACCCCTACCCCTATATTAAAAGCGTTGTTAGGATCTTGATGTGATTAAAATCACAAAGGAGAATAAGTAGGGATTTATGATGAGGAAAAACGATTATGGGGCCTGTTCAATGTAAGCGAAGCTTGAAACATAATGTGGGGTGGGGTCTATAAGAGTGGAACAAAGACTACGAGTAAAGGGGGTCCTTTTTAAAATAGCAGTGGACTATAGTTGATCGTAAGAATAATTAGGTTAAACTATAAGTAAAGTCTATTTTTTAGCCACATGCTTAAACGGCATGAGGTGTTTGGGAGGGTCGAACATGCAATATGATAATAAAATAAAAAATCGTGTCAAACGCGTGGAAGGACAAGTTCGCGGGATTCTTCGCATGATGGAAGAAGAAAAGGATTGTAAAGATCTTGTGACTCAAATGGCGGCTGTTCGTAATGCTTTAGATAAAACCATTGCGGTTGTAGTGAGTACGAATTTAGAAGAATGTATCCGAGAACAACTTTCTAATGGCGAAGCAACAGATGAACTCATTCAAGAAGCAGTTAACCTTTTAGTTAAAAGTCGCTGACATACAGAATTCACCTACCCACAATGTCATTACATCTCACGGCGATCTATTCATATAAAAAAGCGATCAAAAGACCGCCAACTCGGTGGTCTTTTGATTTTTTCATAAATTATGACGTGAGGCGCTTACATTTAGAAGCGGAAAGTCACACTTTAGGTATAGTATAAAACTATATCAAGATATAGATTATTAGTGTTATTCGATAGTGCGTGTTCCATGTTACACTAACCTCACTTAGAAAAAGTGGATCTAACACGATTAAAAGAGGAGAGTGTATGTTATGACGATTCATCCAACCCTGCCATTTCGTGCGGATCATGTCGGAAGCTTGCTCCGCCCACAAGTCATTCACCAAGCAAGAAATGAATTTCAAGAAGGAACGATCAATGCTGAGGCTTTGAGAGAAATTGAAAATCGGGAAATTAAACGAATCATAGATAAACAAATTGAGGTCGGGTTAGAGGCTGTGACTGATGGGGAATTTCGTCGCCGATTTTGGCATACGGATTTCTTGGAACACTTAAATGGCGTAGAAGGGTATGTACCTGAAACCGGATACTTATTTCGAAAAGGGGAAACCGAACGTTATGACATTCGGGTAAACGGAAAGGTTTCATTTAATCCAGATCATCCGTTTATTGAAGATTTTATTGAGTTTAACGAAATGGTCGGCGGCCGTGCGGTAGCCAAGCAAACGATTCCAAGTCCGAACCAACTCTTTAATAAAGGGGTTCAAAATAAAGAGGTGTATCCAACCCTTGAGGCCTATGCCGACGATGTGATTCAAACTTATCGGGATGTGATCCAAGCGTTTTATGAAGCGGGGTGCCGTTACCTTCAATTTGATGATGTGTATATCGCAGGTTTATCGGCGCCTGACATTCCATTCAATGATGGGGTGGTTACCCGAGATAAATTAATTCAACTGGCCTTGAGAGTGGTCAATGAAGTGCTCCAAAATAAGCCTGAAGATCTTTATATCACAACCCATTTATGCCGTGGAAATTACCGATCGGATTGGGCGTTCTCTGGGAGTTATAATTTGATTGCTCCGACTCTATTCGCTAAAGAAAATGTAAATGGCTTCTTCTTAGAGTATGATGATGAGCGGTCAGGGAATTTCGAGCCACTTTCTTATATTCCAAAAGATGGGCCGCGTGTGGTGCTTGGTCTCGTGACTTCAAAGTTTGGGGAATTAGAAGATCGAGAAGCCCTAAAAGTGCGCATTAAAGAAGCAGCGGAATATCTTCCTTTGCACCAATTATGCCTAAGTCCACAATGCGGATTTGCCTCCACTCACCATGGAAATGAACTGACAGAAGACCAGCAGTGGGAGAAACTCCGTTTTATTGTCGAGCTAGCAAAGGAAGTATGGGGAGTCTGACCTACAAAAAGATGGGTCGTTTGTGACCGCTGAAATGAAGAGGTTTCATAATAGAACAAGCCCTCCCTGATCGTTTGGGGAGGACTTGTTCTATTTGTGCAGATCAACGGGTAAGCGCATAGGTAGAGGGCTTCATGATTGCGATGAAGCCCTGTTTGGCGAGAAAAAGCAGAGCGAGAGGGCTTCATGGATGAGATGAAGCCCCGTTCAGCGCGAAAAATCAATGCAAGAGTGCTTCATAGATGAGATGAAGCCCCATTCAGCGCGAAAAATCAAAGTAAGGGAAATTAGTCGTAATAAGCCCATTGGTGGCTTCCAACAGTGGTGAAATTTTTTCTTAGAATCTTTGAAACCATTTTCTTGGATTTCACAACTCTGCACCAATCATGAATGATGTTTGTGGTGATTTTCTCAGTTGGGAACAGAAGTCGGAACTCCTCAACACTTCTTAAAACAACGGACGCAGTGGGTTCGGTATACTGGCAGTCCCTGCATGTACAATTTCTTCCTTCAACTGAAATTGAAAAGGACTGGCAATTTTCACAATTGGCCCCCTTTTTTAGCTGCTCATAAGTATAGTTAGGGAGAGTAATAAAGGGATTGGATGGGTGGTGTAGGGCGAGAAATTTTTGTGCTAGCTTCCGGTCCTCCTCAGTTATTTTGGGCAGTGATGCAGTTAACTGTGTAATAAACCGATCGATTTGAGTCGGTAAAAGGATGGGTAAATTCATGGGGGCTTGGAAAAGTGTGAATTCAGGATTAACAAATACAACTTGGGCTTCAACAAGGTTGTTTTGTTTGAGGGATGAGAGCAGTTGGTTAAAGAGCGTGACACATCTTTTTAATTGGTCGACGGGGTTCTTGTATTCCCGCTTGTTGGAGGCAAGATAAAGCTTATCTTGATCAAAGTACCACTCTCCTTGGAAATATTTAACATCGAAGATATGGATAATCCCTCCCGCAATTAAAAGTTTGTCAATTTGAAAATAAGAATGATTCACCTCGAAGAGTAAATCATTAAGTACATGGAAGTGGTCCTCCCAGCTTATTGTAAGCTGATCAAACAATACTTCTCCGCAATAACCATTTTCTAGATTGGTATACAATCGTTTTTCCTGTTCAGTTAACGCAATTCGTAAATTTAAAGAACGGAGAGTCAATAATTCCATAGATTTTACTCGATTTTTCACTAACAACGGACTGCCTCCTCAAAATTGGATTCTAAAATAACGGCCATATAACGCCAATCCCATACCCCACCAAACCCAACCCCCCAACCCAACCCCAGAATGACACGCCTCAATCTACTAGGATAATATAATCCTTTGCAAATTCTGGATAGATGCCGCGGGTCATGTACCAATTCCAGATCAGATCTTCTGTTTCGTTAGCAATCATGCCGTCCAGGATGATAGGAGTTCTTCCCAAAATGGAGGGGGACAGGTTTCCCAGGAGGCCGGAAGGATGATGGCATCGCGTGTGAAGTAAGTAGACAAAATATCGAGGGGGAATCTTGGGTCTGTATTCTCGCTTTGTAGCGTTCATAGTAAGCGGCTAAACCTTTGCCATAAAATTCAATGAGCCTTCGAAAGCGCATGTTGATCTGTCGGCTTACAATTAATTGATGTCTAAATTCCTATCGTTCGTTTGGTCCACTAAACTCCTATATATGTGAACACAGCATTGGTGGCTCTGTTTTCCGCTCGCGCAGGTACACAAATCAACAGGTTTGGTCATTTTATAGTGTTTTGATTTGGGGAAATAGAATGATGGTGGGCATCAAGTGGGTGGGGAAAAGGAGTAAATGGTCTTATAAGTATAACGATTTTCAAAGGGAATGGGTCGTTTATTCTGAAAAATCAATGAATTTTCGAGTGACAGGAGCCTCTATAAAAGGCTGTTTTGAGCAAAATCACAGAGACAATAGTAAAAATTCTACAAATTTCGACTAAAATAGATAGTCAACCCCACATCAGGGTGTTATGATAAGAATCAGAAGATAATTTAACAAATCAACTTGATAAAGGCAAACTCATTGAAAGGTGAGGACGCAAAGCTACAGGCCTAACGGGAGAACCTATGGCGGCTGGGTTACCAAAGGGATAACGATATTTAAGGGTTATTTCCGTTGGGAAATAATCCTTTTAATCTATTAAAAGGGTTTTTGGGTGTGAGAAAAGATGAGAACGTTTCACAATATGAGGAGCGGGAGTTGGAGGCTTATGTTCAAAAATCGCTTGCCAATACATACGCTTGTCTTGAGCGCAGGTTTTTTCTTTGTATGGAATGGAGTTTTTCATGATAATTGGTGGTTAAGGGGAGTGGGCTTTAGCGGGATCCAAATTGCTGGGGGGATCCTAGCCTGTCTTTGGTTATTTAGAGCGTATAGAATAGAAACTCATAACATGCGTTCTTTTTGGCTATGGCTTGGTATTGGACAAGCGTTAGACCTAGGAGCGTCCACGGTCTGGTTGATCTCGCAAGTGTTAAACCCTAATGGTTTAGGCGCGTTATTTACGTTCTCCTATATTGTCTGGTTAATCGCCTCCGCAGTCTATTTGGGCACATTAATTCACAAGTTGAGAGAATTAACCCATGCGAACTTAGTGGAAACGAATTTGTTCAATGTGTATATCGTCATGATTACCGTAGCGTCTATCGTTGGCTATTATTTTATTAAACCTGTCTTATCAATTACGGACCATTCTATTCTTATAACGATTGCATCCGTTTCTTATCCAGTGGTAGATCTCAGCATGCTTTTGGTCATCGCCATGCTTTACTATATGGTTCAGCCATTAAAAGGCAAGCGAATCGCCTACCTAATCTTATTAGGTTTCTTGGCCCAAATACTAGCTGATTTTAACTTTGATTACGCTACCTTAAGAGGGACCTATCATGAAGGAGGAACAGTTGATTTTCTTTATCAAGTGGCCATCCTCTTCGTGGGTGCAGCAGGTTATTATGCGAAAGGGAATACGAAACGAATCCGAGTGGGTCAGGTTAGAGTCTTAAATTCAAAAAATGAAAGTCTGGCGCCCTATTTAAGTATTTTTGTTCTAATGGGCTTAGTTACACTCAGTTACCATTGGGATTTTAATGTGCTCAGTTTTGGTTTGCTTCTCATTTTTCTAATGGTAATGGGGAGACAAATCCTAGTCATCAAAAAGAATCATACACTTATTGAAGAATTTAAGAAGCTTGCTTACCATGATCCCTTAACAAAATTAAACAACCGGGTCAGTTTTCAAGAAGACTTAAATCGTTATATTCAACAAAACAAAGAGATCGCCCTTTTATTATTGGATTTAGATCGGTTTAAGGTCGTAAATGATACGCTAGGTCATCCAATTGGCGATCTGATCTTGGAGCGTGCGGCAAACCGTTTAAAAGAAGTCGTTCAAGGTGAAGAGAAGTTGGGCGTCTACCGGTTAGGTGGGGATGAGTTTGTCATCATTCTTCCGAGGACTGATGAACTAGATTATATAGAACTTGGAGAAAATATCGTACAAATCTTTCAGAAGCCTTTTAGTATAAACGAGCATGAGATGGTGATTACCCCAAGTATAGGAATCAGTCTTTTCCCGGAACATGGGGAAACCAGTGAGGAATTATTAAAACACGCGGATGCGGCGATGTATTCGGCAAAGGATAGCGGTAAGAACCGCTACTACGTGTTCAATTCAGAACTCAGCAATAAGCTCTCACGCAAGATGATGATTGAAAATGGGCTACGGAAGGCCATAATAAAAGAGCAATTAAGGATCTATTATCAACCACAAATTGAACTGAAAACCAACCGGTTGATCGGCGTCGAGGCTTTACTCCGTTGGGATCATCCAAGGCTCGGATGGGTTTCACCCGCTGAATTCATTCCAATTGCAGAGGAAACAGGTCATATTAACCAAATTGGTGAGTGGGTTTTGGAAAAAGCCTGTTTACAAGCCAAACAGTGGCAGAATCAAGGCTACCCGCCCATATCTGTTGCGGTCAATGTATCCGTGAAACAACTTCAGCAATGTCATTTTACGGCGACGGTTATGAAAACGCTTTGGATGACTGAATTGGAGCCTAAATACCTAGAATTAGAAATTACAGAAAGTGTCATGCAAGATTTTGCTGAGAGTGCTTTAATCTTAAATAATTTGAAGGAATTAGGTATTAAAACGTCCATGGATGACTTCGGAAAAGGTTATTCTTCTCTGTATGCTCTGCAGAAATTGCCGCTGGATACGATGAAAATCGATAAAACCTTTATCGATGATCTGGCAGAAGAGAATAAGAAGGCAATGGTGAAGACGATAATTGAACTTGGCCTCCAATTAGGTCTGAAAATTGTGGCTGAGGGGATCGAGGAAGAGAACCAACTGGAAAGTTTATTAGAGGCCCATTGTCCAATCGGCCAGGGCTATCTCTTCTCAAAACCATTAGAAGTTGAGGCATTTGAACAAAAATTCCTTAAAGAGGAAAGACGAATAAATGTCTGAATCGAATACGCTCAATGCGTCAGACGTATGCGTGATTGAAGAGGGTCTTCCTACCGATTAGGAAGACCTTTTTTTGATGAGTGCTTAATATTACTAAGCGAAGCATTAAAAGTGTGACCCAACTCACGTTTTTTTGCAGGAACTTACGCTAAACTAATCGGTGCGGTACAAAAGGAGTGGACGGTTATGACCGAAACACGATTAAGATCGTTGTTCGATGAAATTGGAAGAGAAAAAATCGATCAATTGGTAGAGGTGTTCTACCCAAAAGTCTATCAGGACCCTGAATTAAGACCTTTATTTGTTGGGGATATGAAGGAAATCATGCGCAAGCAAAGGATGTTTATGACTCAATTTCTAGGTGGTCCTCCTTTATATAGTGAAGAGTTTGGACCGCCAATGATGAAACACCGCCATCTGAGATTTGAAATTACACCTGAGCGAGCCACGGCCTGGTTGCGATGCATGGGAGAAGCCTTTGAAGAAGTGGGGTTGAGCGAGCATCCCGCGGGACTATTTTTCTATGACCGGTTAAGACAGGTTGCTTCTATTATGGTGAATACAGAAAACGAGTAAGGATGAGGTAATCCATGAAAAAAGGGTCAGCCCCTCGTGTAAGAACGAGGGAATCTGACCCTTTTGTTCGTTTCATCGACCCTTTTTAAGGGTTTAAGCAAGTCGCATCTTAAAATCCTGGTAACCAAACGCTTGGATAATTCTGCAATCGCCCGTTTGATCTTGAATCGCTATAGTAGGAAGCGCCATGCCATTAAAGGTTGTGGTTTTAACCATGGTATAAATGGCCATGTCACCAAAAACCAGTCGATCGCCGCTTTTTAATGGCTGATCAAAAGAATAATCTCCAATTACGTCCCCAGTAAGACAGGTTTGCCCACCCAATCGATACGTATAAGGCTTCTCACCCGGTTCACCTGCATTTAAAAGGGGTGGACGGTAGGGCATTTCTAACACATCTGGCATGTGGCAGGTTGCAGAGGTGTCTAAAATGGCGATCTCCATTTTATTTTCAATAAAATCGAGGACGCTTGTAATGAGGTAACCCGCGTTGAGTGCGACAGCTTCCCCAGGCTCTAAATAAACCTCTAAATCATACTTGTCCTGCATTTTTTTAATTAATTTTTCTAAGCGTGGGATGTCATAATCCTCTCGAGTAATATGATGTCCACCGCCAAAATTAATCCATTCCATTTGAGGGAGCCATTGTCCAAACTTTTCTTCGACAACATTTAATGTGGTTTCGAGATCATCTGAATTCTGCTGGCAAAGCGTATGGAAATGAAGGCCAGAGATCCCATCCAGTAAATCTGGACGGAAATGATCTACCGTCACGCCAAAACGGGAGCCGGGTGAACAAGGGTCGTAAATGGCATGGCCTTCTTGAGTGGAGCATTCAGGATTAATGCGCAGACCTGCCTTTTTACCAGCTTGTAGCACTTTATCTTT
This sequence comes from uncultured Sporolactobacillaceae bacterium, assembly GCA_963829575.1. GTDB lineage: Bacteria > Bacillota > Bacilli > Bacillales > Sporolactobacillaceae > KACC-23026. The sequence goes on from CAWHJF010000012.1 coordinate 197,864, forward strand.
AAATTTTTCAACTTGTGAAAAAGAGTTAAAGATAATATGGTCACAGAGTTCAACAATTTCATCGATTTCATCCTCACGATAGGCAGGGGAAAAGACATGATTTTCCTTTCCCATTGCCTCGTGACCAAGACGCGCTTCATACAAACCGCTCGCTGTGGTTCCACTTAAATAGGTTCCAATTAACGGGTATAAAGTGGACATGGAGAAAGCCTTCTGAGCGAGAACGACTTTACATCCCGTACGCTCCATCACACCGTGGATAATTTTTAAGTTTTTCTCCAACAAACTTTCATCAACAACATAACATGGAGTTGGCAGTTCATCGAAACGCATTTTAACGACTGTACTCCTCTTCTTTGATCGGCTCGTTGTCCACGAGTTCAGGATTAAAGTCTTCTTTCCAAGGCAATCCCCATTTGTTCAAGGCTTCCATAAATGGATCTGGATCAAACTCTTCGACGTTTAACACGCCAGGTGTGTTCCATTTCCCAGTCAGAACCATCATAGCGCCGATCATGGCAGGGACCCCTGTTGTATAAGAAACCGCTTGGGAACCGACTTCTCGGTAACAGGCTTCATGGTCGCACACATTGTATACATAATAGGTCTTTTCTTTTCCGTCTTTTTTGCCTCGGAAGATACAGCCAATGTTCGTTTTTCCTTTTGTACGAGGCCCAAGAGATGCTGGGTCCGGTAACACCGCTTTTAAAAATTGTAATGGAACAATTTTCTTGCCATCAAACTCAATCGGTTCGATCGAAGTCATGCCAACATTCTCAAGGCACTTAAGGTGGGTCAAATAGCTTTCACCAAAAGTCATGAAGAAGCGAATCCGTTTGATGCCAGGGATATTAAGGGCAAGGGATTCAATTTCCTCATGGTGTAATAAATACATATCTTTTTCACCAACTTCAGGAAAATCATACACACGCTTAATTTCCATCGGTTCGGTTTCAACCCATTGGCCATTCTCCCAGTAACTCCCATTAGCGGTCACTTCACGAATGTTGATTTCGGGGTTGAAGTTGGTGGCAAACGGATAGCCGTGATCCCCTGCATTACAATCTAGTATGTCAATCGTTTCAATTTCATCAAAGTGATGTTTAAGAGCATAAGCCGAAAATACGCCGGTGACACCTGGGTCAAAACCACTACCTAACACAGCCGTAATGCCTGCTTTTTCAAAACGTTCGCGGTAATCCCATTGCCATTTGTACTCAAACTTGGCGGTATCTTCGGGTTCATAGTTTGCTGTATCGAGATAATGGGTTTTGGTTGCGAGACACGCATCCATGATGGTCAAATCCTGATAAGGGAGGGCAAGATTCATCACAATATCGGGTTTAACCTCATTGATCAGTGCAATCAATTCATCCACATTATCTGCATCGACTTGCGCCGTCGTAATTTTTGTTTGTCCTCCGTCGAGCTTAGCTTTCAATTCATCACATTTCGCCTTTGTACGACTCGCAATGCAAATTTCCTCAAAAACTTCATGGTTTTGCACACATTTGTGAATGGCAACGGAAGCGACACCGCCTGCGCCAATAATAAGTGCTTTTCCCAATCTTCCCATCTCCTATCAAAATAAATTTTAAACCTATCCACGAACCGGTCATTACCTATTTACCCAATAAAAAAACAAGTGTAACACGCAGTCACCGCGCACAACACTTGTTTGATATATATATTTCTTCATATTAGGCAGCTTTAAGACACCGTTATGCAATGAGCATGGCAATGCCTTCCAAAATAAAATTGGATTTGAAAGCCTTTAATATTCAAATATATCAATTGATCAGAGTCTATATAGCAAATAATCACTTTTACTACTCTTATTGACCGTTTCACAAGTTGTGTGCATGATCTGCACTGGTTGTAAAGTAACCAACTTATAAAATTTGAGCTTTTAACTCAATCAATAAGGCAACTAAAGTTGCCAATCGGCATTTGACCCGGCTGTCCGTGTGGCCTTGACCTCCAAAAAAAGGAAGTGGTCAAAGTTATCTGCATAGAAAGACCCGTACTATTTGAAATCAGCCTTCCAATACTTTCTATATACTATCAGTATGAATTTTAAAATGCAAGGGACTCATACGGATTTCGTAAAATTAACTTTGAACCAAAAGGGCAGATAAGAAAATGAAGGGGCGCCGATTCCATCCATGTAATTAACGTTCCCAGAATTCATGGTTTTCATTAAACAAGGTGACAGGTACTGCCAAAATTTTCTCACATGCAACATAGTGGCAGGTCCTCACCAAAACAGTCACGTTTATTATGTATAGGATAAAGGTTCGAAACGCTTTTTTCTAAAAGATTGTTGTTGTTTGAACAAGTAGAAAGCAAGCCGATTTTCACCAGAACTAAAAAGCAACAAAGTTTACGAAAACAGCCTATATTAAAAAGATCTACCCCCTCGCCCGTCAACGTTAGGGGGCAGATCATTTATAAGGAAAGCCGTTATAACTTCTACTGTCTAAGCGGGTGCCTTTATAGTGTCCCGGTCATGACCTTAACTATTATTGCTGTGTTCTTTGTTTGGAAGTTTGTGGCTCTTGTGAGAATTGCCCTTCCGTTTGCTATTCTTTTTCATTTGAGCTTGTTTTTCATGTAAGTTCTCAACAAATTCGTGTGTGTCTTCCATCTGGACCCCTCCTTGGTTTTATCCTTTTTAACATTCCATAAATCTAAAAAATCATACGATAGGTCAATTAAAAGCGGACCACCATCTATAATGAAAACCCGCTTTTGAAACGCTTTATAATTTGTTGATTCTTTTTAAAAAAGTAAGCAATCCTCCGCCGATTGCAAAGACAAAGACCAGAAGAAGCGTCCCGATCATATGTTTGTGTGTTTGGTTCGTGTGGTTCTCGGTTGCTTCCAACTTAGGTTGTGTCGACGCCGCTTCGGCCTGTTTAATAACGGATACCGTGTCATGAGCTTGTGATGACTGAACGGGGTTTGGCCCTTGATGCTCAAAATCGGATGGTTGAGTCACCTTCGTGTCTAATGGTAAATTTGAAACGCTTTGAGTATTAGATGCGTTTGACGTGCTAGAGGCTTTCGTACTTTTCGTAGTGGAGCTCGTTTGTTTAATAGGCGTCGATGTGGAACTTGATAATGATTTGGACTGAGTTTTAGAGCGAGAGCTTGATGGGCTAGAAGTCTTGTTGAGTGTGCTCGAACTTGTATTGGAACTTGAGCTAGAAGAACTTGTACGGCTTGAAGATTTTGAGCTGGTTAGGCTCGATGAATTTGAATTCTTTTCAGAAGTTGTTGAGCTTTTTGAACCAGATGGTGTTCCGGAATCAGGCGTACTTGAGGAGTCCTTGGTGGATCCTGAAGAAGTTGAACTCTTTGAAGTTGAAGTGGAGTCTGTACTCGCATCTGTTGTCGAAGACGTTACCCCAGATGATCCAGAACTTGGAGACGCGCTAGAGTCTGTAGAGGGCGATGTTCCGCTCGAATCTGTAGTTGTGGTTTTCGTGCTCGTTGAATCCTGACTTGTTCCAGATGTCGAGGTTGGCGTTGTGACCGTTCCTTTTGTTTGAACTGTATTTGATTTAGGGTTTGATGGCGTGGCCGTGGTGTCGGAACGTGTTGTCGTTGGAGTTGAGTCCTGGGAATCTGCTGCATAGCCCATTTTAAGTGGTGTGAATGTGAGTGTTGCAAGAACAAGGGGAATAACCAATAGGCTTCGTTTTTTCATAACAGGCTCCTTTTCCGACTTATTAATTTTTTTATTTGAAAAAAAGAATAGAAAGTATGCATTTACAAATTTAACCATACCTGATGTCTTCGAACTATTCAATAGAATTAAGAACAAAGGCCAAGTTATAAGCGCCGCATCCTTTTTCAAGTCCTGTCAACAACTGCCTTGACAAAACTGCATTTAGATTTTATTGAAGTGGCTCTCAGGCATCCATATAATAAAAAGTGTGGAATAAATACACATCATTTATTGCAATTATAAGTACTATAAGCTTTCTTATGGAATGGAAGCGCTATAAAAATTATACGGAGGTGCGAAAATGTCAGACATGACTCAGAGTTCGCCCAGTTCACCGAGCGTTCGAGTTAGAGTTCAAAGACTCGGGAGCCGTCTAAGTGGAATGATTATGCCGAATATCGGCGCATTTATTGCTTGGGGATTAATTACGGCTTTATTTATCCCAACAGGTTGGACACCCAATAAAGAATTAGCAACCTTGGTTGGTCCAATGATTACCTATTTACTTCCACTGCTCATTGGGTATACAGGAGGTAAACTTGTATACGGTGGCCGAGGGGCCGTTGTCGGTGCAGCCGCAACTATGGGTGTTATTGTAGGTTCGGATGTTCCGATGTTCCTAGGGGCCATGATTATGGGGCCACTAGGCGGGTATTGCATTAAACAAGTCGACAAACTGTTTAAAGACCGAATCCCACAAGGCTTTGAGATGTTAATCAACAATTTCTCGGCCGGGATTGTGGGTGGAGCGTTAGCGATCTTAGCTTTTTACGCGATTGGGCCTGCCGTTGATTATTTAAGCCATCTTTTGGCTTCAGGCGTTGACTTCTTAGTTAATCACCATTTAATTCCTTTGGCTAACCTTTTTATCGAACCAGCTAAAATTTTGTTCTTAAATAACGCGATTGGAAATGGTATTCTCGTTCCTTTAGGGGTGGAGCAAGCCAAATCGACAGGAAAATCAATCCTATTCCTTCTTGAAGCAAACCCAGGACCTGGTTTTGGTGTTCTACTTGCATATTGGGCATTTGCCAAGGGGACGGCGAAACAATCTGCACCAGGTGCGATTATCATTCAATTCTTGGGCGGGATTCATGAAATTTATTTCCCTTATGTCTTGATGCGTCCGTTACTTGTTCTTGCTGTAATGGCTGGGGGTGTTGCGGGAACATTCACGCTTAGTATTTTCCATGCGGGTCTTATCGCAGCAGCTTCTCCTGGTAGTATTTTTGCCGTACTTGCTATGACGCCTAAGGGTAATTATGTGGGTGTGTTGGCAGGTGTTCTCGTTGCAGCAGCGGTATCCTTCCTTGTATCTGCGTTGATCTTGAAAACAACGAAAGCTAAGGATGAGGATTTATCAGAAGCAACTTCTAGAATGGAAGAGATGAAAGGCAAAAAGAGCAGTGTAGCTAGTACGTTAACTCAAAATGCTGGAGCAGAATCAGTTGCTGACACCGTTGCAACTGGCGCCGTTGATAAAATTATTTTTGCATGTGATGCCGGAATGGGTTCAAGTGCAATGGGAGCATCCATTCTCCGAAACAAGGTGAAAAAAGCAGATTTAGATATTGACGTGACTAATACGTCTATTAATAATCTTCCAAATGATGCGGATATCGTCATTACGCATAAAGATTTAACCGACCGTGCACGGGTTAAAGTTCCAAACGCACGTCACATCTCAGTCGAAAATTTCCTAAATAGCCCTAAATATGATGAACTCGTTAACGAACTTAAGAAATAGAAAATAGCACCCCAAAAAACGGTTGGCCGAGCGGTCAACCGTTTTTATTTAAAAAAATGTCAACAATACATAAGACGAACTTAAAACAACTTCCCCTTTTAAATGAGATTTTTTTGAATTAACATGAGTTTATAGGGAAAGTTAATTAAAATGTTGTCTTAAGATGATGAGGTGGTTCCATGTACATTTCTGCCAGGGAACGCATGATCTTAGAAATCCTCCTCACTCACATAGAGGAGATTACAGTCAGACAGCTTTCCGAGGAACTTGGAGTCAGTGAACGGACGATTCACCGTGACCTAAAAGGTGTAGAAGACATCCTTAATAAATCGGGCATTCACTTTTCGAAGAAATCCGGTGTGGGCTTATCTATTAGTGGAGAGAAGGCAGATCTTGAGCATTTGCAGTTAATGCTACATAACCAATCTCCCGTGGAATTCACACCAGAAGAACGGCAAACCATTATTCTTTGTACACTACTAGAATCCAATGATCCTGTTAAGCTTCAGTCTTTATCAACGGATTTGAATGTCACCATGGTAACGGTAAGCAATGATCTATACAAGCTCGAGGATTTTCTAGAGGAGTTTGACCTTACATTAAATAAAAAAAGAGGCTATGGTGTTGAAATTCTCGGTTCCGAATCCAATAAACGTAAAGCCATGCGGGCTGTGATTTCGGAGAATATGGATGAAGTAGAGTTTCTCTCACTCGTTCGAGAATCCATACAAAAGCAAACCCTGCCGACCTCCGATACCATTTCCCAGAAACTCCTTGGCCTGGTTGAAAAACAGAAGCTCGTCATTGTTGAAAAAGTCGTCGAAGAAGCGACCAAAGAACGCCATTATGCCATCGCAGATAGCGCGTATATTGGTTTAGTGGTCCATCTTGCCCTCGCCATTGAACGCATTCAACAAGGTGAAAATATTAAGATGGATTCCACTTATCTTGAAGTCATGAAGCGTGCAACGGAATTTAAAATAGCGGAAAGAATTGTCGAAAAACTAGCCACCGTCTTTAATTTAGTTATTCCAGAGGCTGAAATTGGCTATATTACCATGCATCTGCAAGGGGCGAAGCTTAGGCAGGACAAAGACTACATAATTGCAGATAAAAGTATTGAGGCATCGGAGAAGGCCAAGCAATTAATCCGATATGTTGAGAAGGAATTAGAGGGTGACTTGTCGACCAATTTCTCCTTATATTCAGGTCTTGTGACCCATTTGGAGCCCGCTTTATATCGAATTGAACAAAAGATGCGCATTCAAAATCCTTTACTTGAAAAAATAAAAGAGGACTACCACGATTTGTTTTCTTTAATTAAAAAGGCAGTTGGTCAGATTTTTATGGGACAGAAGATTCCTGATGAAGAGGTAGGCTTCCTTGTCCTACATTTTGGCTCGGCCCTGTTAACAACGTCAAACGCAGTTCAGCTAAAGGCAATCGTCATTTGTTCAACCGGCATTGGCACCTCTAAGATTCTCGCTACAAGGATGGCGCGAGAATTTCCAGAAATCAAAACGCTAAAGAACGTCTCATTATTTGAATTAGATCAACTTAATATTGAGGACTTTGATCTAGTGATTTCAACGGTCAAGCTTCCTGATTTCGGGTATCCGTATTCGCTTGTCAGTCCGATTTTGACACAAGAAGAAATTACAAAATTGCGTGCGGTCATTCAAGAGAAACGGACCAAAAATGCCCTGAAGGTTGGGGCTCATGCATTTAATCAGACCGCCCAATCGCTGGAAGATATGACCGTCACTATTAAGCGGTTGGAAGACATCCAGGATGAAACCCAAATGATCCTTGAACTCATTAAAAATTATCAAGTGAAACCTTCAAATAAGGGTCATATAAAAGAGATTTTACAAGATGTCTGTTCAGAACTTGAGTCCCAATCCATTATTCGAGATCCATTACAAGTTGTTACGGCTTTAATGGCTCGTGAAGCGGTCGGCGGGCTCGGAATTCCGGATTCAACTCTAGCGCTTTTTCATACACGACATACGAGCATTTTAAAACCTGTTTTTCTGACCCTTGCATTGTCAGAACCCCTAACAGTAATGTCAATGGCTCAACAATCAATGGAAATGAACAGTGTGTGTCTTCTTTTGGCACCCGAACAAATATCCAATCGCCAATTGGAAATATTAAGTTATATAAGTGCAATGATTATAGAAACCAAAGAAAGTCTTCTTTTATTTGAAACAAATAATGAAGTGTTGATTAGAGGCTATCTTGCAACTAAATTAAACCAATTCTTTTGGTGGAAACTTACAGAAATGAGGGATTAGGAAATGACTTTAGAAGTTTTAACAACGGATAACATCATGTTGAATGCATCTGCAGCAGATAAGAAAGCGGCTATTGAGTTGGCCGGTAAATTATTGGTTGATCATGGGTATGTCGAGTCGAGTTATATTGACAAAATGTTTGAAAGAGAAGAGCTGACCTCTACTTATATGGGGAATTTTGTTGCGATCCCACATGGTACAGAAGATGCGAAAGAAGCCGTGTTGAATTCCGGGATTTCTATTGTGCAAGTTCCGGGGGGCGTGGATTTTGGAAGTGGCAATACGGTCAAACTGCTATTTGGTATTGCTGGGAAAAATAACGAACATCTTGATATCTTATCTAAAATTGCGATTGTCTGTTCGGAAGAGGAAAATGTTCAAAAATTGATTCAGGCTCAAACAAAAGAAGAAATGATCGCGTTATTCGATGAGGTGAATGTTTAATGAAAGCTGTTCACTTTGGTGCAGGTAATATAGGAAGAGGATTTATTGGAAGCCTATTGTATCAATCCGGTTACCATACCACCTTTGTTGATGTGAACAGTCATGTTGTGGACCTGATTAATGAGCGAGGCCAATACCAGGTTGTGGAGGCTGATGCCCAACATGACACACGGATCATTGAAAACATCTCTGCGATCAATAGTCAGACTGATCCTGAAAGTGTGGTGCAAGCGATCGTTGAGGCAGACCTTGTCACAGCTGCGGTGGGTCCAACTGTTTTACCCCTTATTTCAGGCTTAGTTGCAAAAGGGCTTATGGAGCGATTAGAGAAGAACGAGACACCCCTTAATCTCATTGCTTGTGAAAATATGATCGGTGGCAGTGCGCTCTTGAAGGAAAAGGTGTATGAGAAAATTGCAGAGGATCTAAAATCGCGTTTTGATGAATTATATGGGTTTCCAAATGCAGCTGTGGATCGAATTGTACCCAATCAGGTTAATGAGGATCCTTTAGCGGTCAAAGTAGAACCCTTCTATGAGTGGGTGGTGGAAGCGCCAACGCTTGTAGGGGAACAACCAAAGGTAGAAGGGATTCATTTTGTAGAGGATCTTGAACCTTATATCGAAAGAAAGTTGTTTACAGTCAATACAGGTCATGCTGCTGCGGCTTATTTAGGTTTTCAAGCAGGTGTGGAAACGATTGACCAAGCCATGGCAACCTCGGCGATCCAGGACGCTGTTAAAGCAACCTTGCAGGAAACGGGACGCGTTTTGGTTAAAAAGTATGGGTTTGATCAAGCGACGCATCAAGCCTATATTGAAAAGATTATCAATCGGTTTAAGAATCCAGAACTTTCGGATGAAGTCACTCGTGTTGGCCGCTCACCGATTCGGAAATTAGGACCTAATGATCGATTGGTTGGTCCGGCTGGGCAGTACTTTGAACTTTTGGGAGAAGAGCCAATGAACTTAGCCCGCGTCATTGCAGCCGTTCTTCATTTTGAAAATCCTGAAGACCCAGAGGCAGTCGAGTTGCAGAAAGTGGTGGCGGAACAAGGTCCAGAAGAAGCGTTATTGACCTATGCGAAACTTGAGAAAAACTCGGCTTTAACAAAGTTGGTCATGACAAACTATTGAATGATAAGTGAATGAGCACAAAAAAGCGTCTTGAAGTGAAAAGGGCTGTCGAAAACATTTCGGCAGCCCTTTTCTTGGTTGGGGTTGGACAGGAATAGACGCCTAGGGTGATGAAGCCCTCAAATCCAGAGGATCCTGGTAAAGAGGGCTTCAGAAACGACTTTTTCTAGTTTAATGAACAGGTACTCTCTCTCAAGGCAAGGTGATGCATGACATTAAGGTGTTGAGGAATGGAGTCGTCGTCATTTTTGCATAATTTCATCAAATGACGCGTCGCAGTCATGCCGATTTCAACCGCTGAATACTCAATCGTCGATAACCTAGGTCGAATGAGTTTGGATAACTCAATGCCATCAAACCCAAAAACAGAAATATCTTCCGGTACTTTAAAGCCATGGTCTAAAAGATAATTCATTGCACCAATCGCCATAGAGTCAGTCGAGCAAAAAACAGCAGTAGGAAAAGTCTCTTGTTTGACAATTTTAGACATGGACCGGCTGCCTTCCTCAAGTGAAACGCCGCTTTCGACAACCCATTTTTCTTGAAAAGAGAGCCCGGCATCTTCTAGGGCTTTTTTATACCCCTTAAATCGATCTTCCCAAATGGGTTCTCCGTTGCTTCCCTTAATCATTCCTATTTTTTTATGCCCATTATTAATAAGATATGTGACTGCCTCATAGGAAGCCGTGAAGTTGTCAACGTGAACAGACGGAATAGAAGGATGTAACGAGGTCTGCCCGACAAGAATTACGGGGTGAAGACGCTCTGTCACGAACTCATGATAATCGACTTCCCAAGGATTCCCCATAAAAATCAAGCCTTGAGTCGAGAATTGGTCAATAAATAAGTTCATATAATGCATTTCATTTTCTTTCGAACCATCTGTAAAACCGATCACTGTATCATAACCATAGAGACGCGAAACACGATTGATGCCCACCACGTAATCATCCAATACGGTATTGGTGTTCTGAGGGCAAATCACTCCGATTAAAGGACGATCAGGAGGTTTAGGAGTAGATTGATTAACAAAAGGGAGATAATTATTTTCTTTTAAAACACTCAGTACTTTTTTTCTCAGCTCTTCTTTGACCGGTTTGCTGTTATTAATGACCCGTGAGACCGTAGAAGTTGAGACACCGGCTTGATCGGCGATTTCTTTGAGTGTGATCTTCAACTAAACCACAACCTTATATTTAAAATAAGAATAAATTTTTATGCGGCAAGAGATACTAACTTTAGTTTACCAGGATAGAAATTAAAAATATTCTTTTGAATTAGACGTTGACCTAGGAAATATTTTGTCATATAATCGTCCTAAAGGCAAGAAGTTTTCCTGAAATGGCTTACATTTTTAAATTCAGGAAAATATTTTCCTGAATTCGCTTGCAGATCTTGTTCTAGAAAACTTTTTTCCTGAATATCACTATTAATTTAAAAGGGGATGCTACGATGAGTAAGAAAGGTCTTTTCAAAAAGCTCGCTGTTGTTGTTCTTGTAACCGTTTTAGCGGTTGCGCTTACAGCTTGTGGCGGAGGGTCATCTAAGAATGGCTCAGGAAATACGAGCAAGTCTGGTAATGGAAGCAGTAAATCCAGTGGCCCAGTAAACATTATTATTACAAACGGTAAAGGTGAAATCGACAAGCAATTTAAGCAAGCTGCTAAAGACTTTCATGCTGCAAATCCTAATATCAATGTAGAGGTTGATTCCGTTGCTGTAGGAGATACTCTTAATGAATATGATAAGCTTACAGCTTCAGGTAAAACACCTACGATTGCCATGTTCGATCCATATTCTGCTTTACACAAATACAAAGATGTCGGCATCGATCTTTCGAATGAAAAATGGGTAGCGGATACAAATGACGCGCTTAAAAATTCTCAAGGGCAACTTATTGGTTTCCCGTTTGCTATCGAAGGTATGGGTTTTGTCTACAACCAACAAGTTCTTGATAAAGCGGTTGGCGGCACATTTGATCCATACTCCATCAACACTGTTGATAAATTAAAATCACTCTTAGACAAAATCAAGGCGTCTGGCGTGAAATATCCAGTAGCTTACCAAACAGAAGCGTGGTCGGTTGGTAACCACTACAGCTCTTTATTCTTAGATCAAGCAAGCGATCCAGCTTCGATCGTTACTAAGCTTCAAAACGGTAACTTTGATCTTATGAAAAATGCCGATTGGAATGGCTACTACAACACTTTGGATCTTATGACTTCAAAGAAATACAATAAATATGGTGCTCGTCCACTTGGACAATATTATGATCAAGCACACGTTGCAGTAGGTAAAGGCGACTCCGCAATCCTATTCAACGGTGACTGGGCATATGATTCACTTAAAGCTGTTGCTGGTGCTAAGTTTGGTTTCATGCCTGTACCAGTAGACAACAACCCAAATAACCCACTTAACAACAAAATTGCAGCAGGCCCAACTCAGGTTCTAGTTATTAACAAAAAAGCAACTCAAGCTCAACAAGATGCAGCTAAGAAGTTCTTGAACTGGTTAGTGTATGATCAAAAAGGTCAAGACTTCGTCGTAAATCAAGCACAAGTTGTTTCCGCGTTTAAGAACAACCCTAACAAAGTCTCTAACCCACTTGGTGTTGCACTTGCTAATGCAATCCAAAACGGAAAAACAATGCCATTTAGCACAAACTACATCAACGCTTCTGATTGGTCAACGATCGTTGGTCCAGATGTTCAAAAGTATATCGGCGGTCAAGAGTCTAGAGCTCAATTAGCAAAAGACCTTGAGAACTACTTCCAAACGCATAAAAATCAGTAATTAATCGACCTTTTGAAAAGCCTTTGTAACCATTAAAGTGGGCGAGTAGTGGAACTCTCGCCCACTTGTTTTCATTTCCCCTTAAAATAGAAGAAAATTTCAAAATTTTTTCGCCTGTACTGTTTTGTGAGTCATCAAATTGGATTCACGCATTTAATATGAGTTTAGATGTCTTTACTGACTCAACATCAACATTATTTATAAAGGAAGTGAAATGCATTGAAACGGAAAAAACGTCTTTCCAATTGGGGGAACTCTTTTCTATTTCTAGGTCCAACCACCTTGTTCTTTGCAATGACTGTTATCATCCCTTTTATCTATGGCGTTTATATGACATTTAATAAGATGAGTTCGCCAATTGACCCGCCTCACTTTGCTGGGTTTTCCAACTATGTAGCTGCAGTCCACGATTCAGCCTTTTGGACGTCTCTATTTTTAACCTTAAAATTTGTTGTGGCCACGGTTTTCTTTGTTAACTTAGTGGGGTTTGGTCTCGCTTATCTCGTGACATCTGGAATGCGAATCCAAAACTCCATGAGAACTGCTTATTTCACACCAAACTTAATTGGAGGATTGGTTCTCGGTTATATTTGGCAATTTATTTTTGTTCAATCTTTACCAAGTTTAGGTGCGAAATTGGGGATCTCTTGGTTGAAACTCGGGTGGCTCGGTGATCCTCATGAAGCGTTTTGGGCGCTTGTATTGGTTACGATTTGGCAAACGTCTGGTTATATGATGATTATTTTCATTGCTGGCCTTGTTGGAATCCCTAAAGATTTAATTGAAGCATCTCGAATAGATGGAGCAGGCCCACTACGCAGGTTGATTAGTGTGACGCTTCCATTAATGGTGCCGTCTTTTGTTGTTACTATTTTCTTATCACTTAAGAATGCGTTCATGGTGTACGATGTCAACTTCTCTTTGACACAAGGTGGTCCATTTAACAGTACGGAGATGGTCTCGATGTATGTCGTGAACACGGCTTTCGTACAGTCTAATTACGGGACAGGTCAAGCAGAAGCCATTGTCCTATTTATCATTGTCGCTATTGTAACCGGCATTCAAGTATTTTCGAGCAAAAGAATGGAGGTTGAAGCATAATGAAAGCTCAAAGAATTGTGACTTCCACCTTCCTTTATATCATTGCGATCATTGCGCTTATCTGTTTTGCATTTCCGTTTGTTCTATTGGTTCTTAACTCGTTCAAAACAAATGGGGAAATTTTGTCCAGCCCATTTTCTTTTCCGCATCATTGGAATTTTGGGCATTTTATTCAAGTCTTTCAAAAAATGGACTTTGTGGTGACATTTCGCAATTCAATGATTGTGACCATTGCAAGCACCTTCTTTATTTTGTTTTTTTCAGCTATGGCATCTTACCATTTGGTGCGTAGACCAACAAAGTATAATAAAGTTTTCTTTACCATATTGGTTGCTTCCATGGTGATTCCATTCCAATCCTTAATGATTCCGATCATTTATATTTACGGTGCCAAACTTCATTTGATCGATCATATTGCGATTCCGTTGTTAATTATGCTCTATATTGGATTCGGGAGTGCCCTTTCCATTTTTATGTTCCATGGTTTTATTAAGTCAGTCCCGCTTGAAATTGAAGAGGCAGCGAGAATTGATGGGTGTAACACTTGGCAAACCTTTATTCTCATTGTGTTCCCGATGCTTCGCCCAATTACAGTAACGATTTCCATTTTGAATGTGCTTTGGATTTGGAATGACTATTTGCTTCCATCACTTGTGTTAACAAATGAAAATGTCTATACCATGCCGGTTAAAATGAAAGTCTTTAACGGTACTTATATGAATAACTGGGAACTTTTGATTCCGGCAATTCTATTGACCGTTCTTCCGGTTTTAGTGATGTATATGATTGGTCAGAAATCGATCATCAATGGCGTTATGCAGGGATCAATCAAATAAGGAACTTAAAATCGTTTTAAGGAGACTGAAGATGAATAGAAAATGGTGGAAAGAAGCCGTTGTATATCAAATCTATCCCCGTAGTTTTATGGATAGCAACGGAGATGGAATTGGAGACCTTCAAGGGGTTTTATCTAAATTAGATTATCTAAAAGATCTGGGGATTGATGTGATCTGGTTATGCCCGGTCTATCAATCACCAAATGATGATAATGGTTACGACATTAGTGATTATTATGATATTATGTCTGAATTTGGAACAATGGAAGACTTTGATCGTCTACTTAAAGAAGCCCATGATCGTGGAATTAAAATTATTATGGATCTAGTCGTGAATCATACGTCTGACGAACATCCTTGGTTCATTGAATCACGCTCATCCATTGACAATCCCAAAAGAGATTACTATATTTGGAAACCTGGTAAAGAAGGAGAGCCACCAAACAACTGGGAGTCCTTCTTTAGTGGCTCGACTTGGCAATATGATGACGCAACAGGGGAATATTATCTGCACTTGTTCTCCAAAAAACAGCCTGATCTGAATTGGAACAATCCTGCCGTTGTGAAGGATGTTCACAGTATGATTAAGTGGTGGCTGGATAAAGGGATCGACGGCTTTCGAGTGGATGCAATCAACCACATTGGTAAAGCGGAAGGCTTCCCTGATGACCCACATCCTGAGGATGAGCGCCATAATACAGGCTACCCGCTCTTTGCTAACTTGCCGCAAGTGCATGATGTTCTACAGCAGATGAATCATGATGTGTTAAGTGATTATGATATCATGACAGTTGGTGAGACATCAGGCGTTGGTCCAGAAGAAGCGCTTCTTTATGTAGATGAAGCGCGTCATGAATTCAATATGGTTTTTCAATTCGAACATATGGGTATTGATTCTGGAACAAAGGGGAAGTGGGGAGTCGCCCCATGGAGCCTGCTTGATCTTAAAAAGATTATGAGCAAGTGGCAAAATGAGCTTTATGGAAAAGGGTGGAACGCCCTCTATATGACGAATCATGACCAACCAAGACAAGTGTCGCGGTTTGGTGACGATGGAAGGTATTGGGCGGAGTCGGCCAAGCTCTTGGCTACTTATTTGCATACTTTATGTGGAACGCCTTACGTATACCAAGGCGAAGAGATTGGAATGACCAATGTCCGTTTTGATCGTATTGAGGAGTATCGCGATTTAGAAATCCTAAATTTCTACCAGGAAAAAGTGGTGGAACAAGGCCAAGATCCAGAACCCATTATGAACAGCATTTATCATAAAGGCCGTGATAATGCACGGACGCCAATGCAATGGGATGACGGACAAGAGGCGAGTTTTACAACAGGGACACCGTGGATCCAAGTGAACCCGAACTATAAGGACATTAACGTTGCCCAGCAGTTGGAAGACCCAAACTCTGTGTTGAATTATTATAAAGAGCTAATTCAAGTGCGGAAGCAGAATGATGTCCTTGTGTATGGTGATTATCATTTAATTCTAGAAGATCATCCTGAAATCTATGCCTATACGCGGACTTTGGGAGATGAAAAAGTATTAGTTGTGTTGAACTTTTTTGGCAAGACGCCTGAGTTCAAGTGTCCTGAGGATCTCGTTGTTGAGGCGCCAGAGTTGCTAATTAGTAACTATGAAGTGGAGGGTGTCCAAAGCATTCAGAACGTCCAACTTCGACCTTATGAAGCACGTGTGTATCGTTTGAAAAAATAATCCAGGACAGATTCGCTCCTATTGAGAGAGCAAGCCCCACACGCGGGCTTGCTCTTATATTGAGGTTGCGTTCAAACGAGAACAGATTAAAAAAGCAAGATTAACGCGGTTAATTTTAAATAACCATGGATTTACAAAATCTTTACACCTCTTGGTAGGATTTTTATTGTATACTGGACTTGTTTCGAGATATGTCTTGTACGACACATATAGGACACATAGGATTTAAGTCGTGTATACATAGTAGAAACACAAACTAATTTATTTCCGGGGGGAAACAGATTTGAAGAAATTAATGTCGCTTTTGGCGATTGTCCTAATTGTAGGATTAATTGCAGGTTGTGGGTCAAGCTCCAAAAATTCAGGATCAGCAAGTGGTTCAGGTTCTAGTAGTGATGCTTCTTCATCAACTAAGGAAATCAAAGACCTTAAAGTCAGTTTTGTTCCTTCAAAAGATCCTGGCCAAATTATCACAGCAACAGAGCCTTTAAAGAAGTTGTTGCAAGATCAACTTTCAAAAGAAGGTTACAAAGTCGATAAAGTAGACATTAATGTAGGAACAACCTATGAAGCAGTTGGGGAAGCGCTTACTTCTGGTTCAACGGATATCGGATTTATTCCTGGTGGGACTTATGTATTATACGATGACGGCGCTGATGTTATTTTAACGGCAACACGTGCGGGTTTATCTAACGATTCTACTAACCCAAAAGATTGGAACGACAACAAACCTACAAAACCAACAACAGATCAAGTAAGTTATTATAAAGGATTGTTCATTGCAGGCCCATCTAAAAAAGGACAAGAGCTTGCGAAAAAAGTAAACAACGGTCAAAAATTGACTTGGGATGACTTGAATAGTGCAAACTGGGCGGTTATGTCCAACTCCTCTTCATCTGGTTACATCTATCCGACTCTATGGTTGCAAAAAAATTACAACAAGAGCATTACGGATCTTAGCCATGTTGTAACGTCGGATTCTTATGGTAGTTCGATGGCACGTCTTGCAGCAGGCCAAGCAGATATCATTGTGGCTTATGCCGATGCGCGAAGAGACTATGAAAAAGACTGGACTTCTACTTATGGGCAGAAAAAGTCGATCTGGGATGAGACGAACGTGATTGGTGTCACAGATAATATCTACAACGATACAATCAGCGTAAGTAAGAATGATAAGATCATGACACCTGATTTCAAAAAGGCGCTTCAAAATGCCTTTATTGCCATCGCCAAAACAGATGCTGGCAAAAAAGTCATCGCGGTTTACAGCCATGAAGGCTATGTTCCAGCGAAATCCTCTGACTATGATGCAGAAAGAAAAGCCCAAGATTTGATCAAAAAGTTGAATCAGTAAGCTTTTTAAAACAGAAGTCTATTTTAATTTGAAACCAAATGAGAACATCCTCTAAGCGGTGTTCTCATTTTTTCCTTTCCATGATATGATGAGTGGGAATTTTCATTTTATTCAAAATAAACTTGAGGGGTCAAGTGAAAAAAAGATTGGAGACGTCTTATGATTGAGTTTATCGATGTCGAAAAAACCTATCCTAATGGAACAAAAGCGCTGCACAACATTAATTTGAAAATTGACCAAGGTGAGTTTGTAGCCGTTATAGGGTTATCGGGTGCCGGGAAATCGACGCTCATTCGGTGTATTAATCGGATGCATGATATTACGGGTGGACAATTGTTAGTCGACCAAGTTGATGTAGGGAAGTTAAAAGGGAAACAAGTTCGGAAATTCCGTAGAAGAATTGGGATGATTTTTCAATCGTTTAACCTTGTAACTCGGACAACTGTCATCAAAAACGTTCTGGTTTCGTTTGTCCCAGACCTCCCATTTTGGCGAAAAGTAACCGGTCTCTTTACCAAGCAACAAAAAGTAAAAGCTTTAGAAGCATTGGATCAAGTTGGGATATTGGACAAAGCCTTTATTCGGGTTGACCAGTTATCAGGTGGTCAACAGCAACGGGTGGCCTTGGCGAGAACGCTCGCCCAAAGTCCAGATATCATTCTTGCGGACGAGCCCATTGCCTCGTTAGACCCTGTTACATCCAAACAAGTCATGGATGATTTTAAAAGGATTAATAAAAACATGAAGATCTCTGTCATTATGAATATTCACCATGTGGAAGTGGCTTTGGAATATGCGGATCGCATTATCGGGATCAATAAAGGGGAAGTCGTCTTTGATGGAGACGCAAGTCGAGTTAATCAGGATCTTTTAAATGAAATCTACGGGGGTAATTTAGACGAGATTGAAGGGTCCTTAAAGGAGCAACAGGCCCATGTATGATAAGCTATTCCCGCCCAAAAAAATTCACATGACGAATGGGACAATTGTTCTTGAAAAACGCTCTCGAATCCCGCTTATTCTGATCCTTTTAGCTATCGCGATACTAGCCTCGATCCGATTTACAGACTTTAGTTTTCAGGTGCTCTTTACGCGGATTGGCCAATTTTTCATCATTATTGGAGACATGGTGCCACCGCATTGGCATTATTTTTTGAAGTTATGGAGTCCTTTAATGGATACGATTAAGATGTCCTTACTTGGTTCCTTACTCGGTGCGCTTATTGCGTTGCCTGTTGCGGTTCTGGCCTCGTCCAATATTATTCATAACCGGCTCGTCGTGGCCATTTTCAAAGTGTTCTTAAGTTTGCTTAGAACCCTACCTTCACTTGTTACGGCCTTAATCGCAACCTTTGTTTTCGGATTAGGCCCAATGGCGGGAACGGTCGCCATTTTGTTATTTACAGTGTCATACGTCGGTAAATTATTATATGAACAAATTGAGAACGTCGATATGGGGGCTTTTGAAGCGATGGAATCGATCGGAATGACTCGACTTCAGGCGTTTCGGTACGCTGTGATTCCGCAGGTTCTGCCAGGTTATTTATCAACTTCACTCTTTTGTTTTGAGGGGAATGTTCGGTACGCCTCGATCCTTGGTTACGTCGGCGCAGGTGGAATTGGTCTGTTGATTGATGAAGGCCTAGGTTGGCGAGATTATTCAAGCGTTGGCATGATTGTGTTGACCTTGGTTGTGACCGTGTATCTGATTGAAACGGTCAGCGAACATTTCAGGAAAAAGTTAATTTAAAGGAGACGTTCCATGACGACAGTCGAAAAGCAACTTCTTAAAGCCCCAAATAATTATCGATATGTTCTAACCCTTACGCTTATTGTTGTTGTGCTTTTTCTATGGTCATTGACAACAGTCAACTTTAAGGATATAAACCAAAGCGGGCTTAAGATTACAGTTAATATTCTTAGAGGGCTCATTCACCCTGATTTAAGCCTTCTGCTAAATGTATCCACCCAAAGTGTTCTTTTCTTACTTGTTCAAACATTAGCCATCGCTTTTCTTGGAACGATTGTAGGGGCCATTGTTTCCATTCCATTCGCCTTTTTGGCCGCCTCTAATATTGTGCCCAAACCGATTGCCTGGCTCACTCGATTTTTATTGATTATTATTCGAACGCTGCCAGCCCTTGTCTACGGTCTTATGTTTATTAAAGTCACTGGGCCTGGCCCTTTTGCGGGGGTTCTAACCGTTGGGTTCACCTCGATCGGGATGCTTGCCAAGCTCTATGTGGATGCGATTGAAGAATTAGATACGCGAGTGCTGGAATCGATGACTTCCATTGGGTGTACCACCTTTGAAAAAATTCGCTACGGCATTTTTCCACAACTCTTATCGATCTTTCTTTCTGTGACGATTTATCGATTTGATATGAATATGCGAGACGCGGCTATACTAGGACTAGTTGGCGCAGGTGGGATCGGTGCCCCACTAATTTTTGCAATGAAAAGCTATCGCTGGAATCAAGTTGGCTCTATCTTGATCGGATTAGTGGTTTTAATTCTCCTCATCGAATTAGTTTCAAATAAACTTCGCTCGAGACTTGTTCGTGGTTAATTTTTGTGCAACTAGGTTGACTCTTAAGGATCTATTTAAGAGTCAACCTTTTCGTTTTTAGTGGTGGTCATTTATTTGTTAGAGCATGTAATCGTATCGGTCGACTTTTGGGTGGGGTGCCTTATATAATGATTGAAGCACTATTCATAGGCAAATGTGCTTGCCATAAAATAAGGGCCATAGATCAGTGTGGAGGGTCATGCGCTCTGCTCTATAGATCAACTTGTTGAATGATTCCAATTTTATGCGGAAACCCTAAGAATAGTCAGCTTTAAGAAACGTGAAGTTGTACATAATTAAAAATTTAGGCGATACAGATCCAAATGGTGATGAAAGGGAGGGTGTTTGTGGAAACCACTTCACTTGGTTCTTTAATGTTAGTGATGATTATCTCCTTTCTTATTCCGATCGTACTTCAGCGTTTTAGACTCCATTTCATTCCCGTCGTCGTGGCTGAAATCGTGGCTGGAATTATCATTGGAAAGAGTGGTTTTAATCTTATATCAATTGATAACTGGTTAGATATTATTTCAACACTCGGTTTTATATTTCTCATGTTTTTAAGCGGACTTGAAATCGACTTTAGGTTATTGTTTCGAAAAGAGAAACAACGGAGTACTTCGAAAAAAGAACCGAACTCACTTATGGTTGCCTTAGGGATTTTTGCAGGCATCTTAGTGCTTTCCTTTGCTTTTTCATGGGTCTTCAAACAATTTCATCTCACTAAAAGCGCGCCATTTTTAACCTTAATTATTTCAACCGTATCATTAGGGATTGTCGTCCCAGCTCTAAGAGACGCCAATATTTCTAAACTTAAAATTGGCCAAACCATTCTTTTGACGGCGGTAATTGGGGATTTAACCACGATGATCCTATTGACCGTGTTTGCTTCAATTGAAGGCAATCGAAACACCTGGTTAATCTTAATTTTGTTCGCCGTTGGGATTCTCTTTTACTTTCTGCTCAAATATTTTCAGAAAATCCCTTATTTAGATAAACTAACTAAGGGTAATGTGCAAATTGACACGCGGGCGATCTTTACCTTGATCATCTTACTAGTTGGCATCTCTGAAACTGTGGGTGCTGAGAATATCTTAGGGGCATTTTTGGCCGGTGCTTTAGTCTCCTTACTCTCGCCGAACCCAGAGATGGTTCGGAAATTAGATTCTTTTGGTTATGGGTTCTTTATTCCGATCTTTTTTGTAATGGTTGGCGCGAAAATGGATTTGAAAGAAACAATTACGAATCCCAAGATCCTATTACTCATTCCGTTACTACTTATCACTATGTATGTGGTCAAAATTGTGCCTGCTTTTCTCTTGAAAAGATGGTATTCGTGGGATCGGGTCATAAGTTCGGGGATTTTACTTTCTTCAAAGCTGACGCTCGTGATTGCGGCCACTAGCATTGGGACGAAGATGGGGATTTTGACGTCGTCCCAATCGTCTTCATTAATTTTAGTTGGTGTTGTGACGTCGATCTTGTCACCGATCCTATTCAAAAGCATCTTCCCCAAACCGAAGGATGCGATGCGGTCTGTCGCTATTATTGGATCCAACCAAATTACGGTTCCGGTCGCTTTAGATCTGGTCAATAAGAGTTTTAAGGTCTTCATTTATGGAGAAGAGCTAAATCGAGAAGAATTTGAGAGAGCAGGTCCATCGGAGGACCTGAAAAAAGTTGTGTTAAAGGACTTTTCGGTGACAAGCTTAGAGGAACACGAAGCGTTTGATAAGGAAATAGTTGTTGTGGCAACGACCAATGAAAAGCATAACGCTGAGGTAGCCTCCTATGCGAAATCAATTGGTGTGGAGCATGTGATTGTTCGAGCTGAAAATCCGCTCTTACATGATCAACTTGTGAAAAATGAAAGCTATGGTGTGTTTTCAACCCTTCACTCAACCCGCCTTTTATTAAAATCTATGATTATGAATCCGAGCTTAATGCGGCTCATTTCGGAACAAGAGGGCCATATTAAGGAAATTCGTTTAAGGAATCGGGCTTATGATGGTGTGCTCCTTAGAACTTTAACCTTTTTAGGCAATGCTTTAATTCTCCAGATTATAAGGGAGGATGACATCATTATTCCACATGGGGATACGAAATTAATGCACGGCGATAAGCTTTTGGTTAATGCGGATGAACAGCAGTTGAGCACGCTTGAGAAAGAATTTAAATAGGATAGGAATTAAGAGAGGCTGACCTTTGGTCAGCCTCTCTTTTAAGTTGGATTAGAAATCGTATTCAGCTTCTTTAGCTTTACGAATTTCCTGATAGGTTTTGGCAAGAAGCAGCGTATCTTCAACCAGTCGATCGATTCGGAACCGGGCATCGTCGTTTATGAGTTCCTTGCGATGAAAGTCTTGGTCCTCAATAAAGACATAGGTCGGCACAATATGGGCTTTCATATAGTTCAAAATGGGCTTTAGGTGGTATTCTGCAACCAAGTAATGTTTATCCGAACCCGCTGTAATTAACATACTGGCCACTTTATCGCGGAAGGCGTTTTGAGGCAATAGATCAAATGTATTTTTGAGCGTTGCTGGAATAGAAGCCTGGAACACAGGAGAACCAAAGATAATGGCATCTGCTTCCATAAGAGTTTGTGTGACGTATTGCGCATCGCCTACATAATCCAAATAATTGCGCCCGTCGCTAAATGGCAGGGTGTAATCCGCTAAATCAAGCAGAATAACCTCTGCATCTGGGGCTTGCTTTTGAATCGATTGAATGACCAGATCCATGGCGGTGCGCGTTTTGGAGCCAACAATTGAACCGGATAGACCGACAATCTTCATCGTCTTCACTCGCCCTTCTTCGCTGTATATTTTTTGACAGCAGGTAGGATCTCGGTCCCAATAAGCTCAATATTTCGCTGCAAGCGATCAAACGGCATCCCGCCGAAATCAATTTGAGCAATGTACCGTTGGTGACCAAACACCTCATGCTGATAGAGAATTTTTTCGATAATTTCTTGTGGACTTCCGATATTCATAATATTGTGCGGATCCACACCTTGAGCAAAATGTTGCTTAGGGAATCCTTGCCCGTTGGTTCGCTTCATTCCCTCATTAATATAGGGATACATGTCTTTTAGGGCTTGCTGAGACGTTTCAGCCGCATAGAAAAAGCCAGCGGTTGCCACTGGGAATTCCTCAGGGTTATACCCACCCTCCTGCAAAGCCTCTCTATAGGCATCCACAGTCCGTTTGAACACAAAGGCAGGCCCGCCTAAATGAGCCATAAACATACCAACGCCCGCATATCCAGCGCGAAGGGCAGAAGCGGGTGAGCCACCGACCGCACGCCAAATAGGCAGTTTGCCTTTGGTTGGGCGAGGGAGGACTTGGGCCTCTCTTAATGGAGCACGGAATTCTCCACTCCAATTTACGGTTTCTTCTTCATTTATTTTCAAAAGAAGCTCAAATTTTTCTTCATATAATTCTTCGTAATTGCGAAGATTGTAGCCTAATAAATCAAAAAGCCCGACTCTTGAAGCCCGGCCAGCAATCAGTTCAGCTCGGCCTTTTGAGATTAAGTCAAGAGTGGCAAAATTCTCATAGACGCGGACGGGATCAGAGGTACTTATGATCGTGGATGAACTGCCAATTTTAATGGCCTTTGTGGCTTGGGCAATGGCGGCCAGAACAACCGCATGGGCTTGCGTCGCAAAGTATTCTTGATGGCTTTCCCCCACACTGAAAAAATCAAGCCCGGCTTGATCGGCGAGTTTAGCATATTCAATAATTTCTTGAATGCGTTGCTCAGCTGAGATGCGTTTTCCGGTTGTCGGATCAGGCAAATGATCCCCTAATGTATAGATTCCAAATTCAAGCCCTTTAGAAGGGTCGATCCCATATCGCGCCATCATGATTGCAACAACCTCTTTCTCTATATATTGTGAGTTTCTCTCTATTCAAATCATACATGGAATCCGCGGATCATCCTAATTGAACGCTCTACCAATACTTAGGAAAACGTTAAATTATCATAAATTTAATAACGAAAAAGGAAGCTTTTGGAGAGCTTCCTTAGGTGTAAGATGGTTTATTTGGCAAAGACGGTATGGCCAATCACGGTTGTGACAGGTTGCGACAAAATCCAAGAATTGGTAATTATTTTTGGGTTATAGTAATACAAACTTCCGCCTTTTTTATAACTGTCGTGCATGGCTATAGCTTCATTAACGGCTTTTATAGTACTTTTCGTGGGCGCTTTTTTAATCGTCCCGTTTTTTACAGGAGTGAATGCATAATGCTTGCCGGTTTTTTGATTGACTACACCTTTAAGCGTATCCGGGAACTTCGATGAATCAATCCGGTTGAGAATAACGGTTGCCACAGCGACTTGGCCAGCATAGGGCTCACCTTTCGCTTCAGCAGAAACTAAGTGTTGGAGTAAACTTTTTTCAGTATGTGTAAACCGGTGTGGGATGTTTAAGTGCTTTCCAACCACTAAAAAGTTCCCCGACATATGGTTTGCTTTTTTGATTTCAGTTATTGGAGAACCGAGTTTAAGGGAAATTTTCCAAAGCGAATCACCGGGTTGGACGGTATAAGGTTTAGAATAAGGGAAATCGTGTGAAGAAGCGGATGCTAAAACGGATTTGTTTACTTTATTAGTCGTCGTTTTGGTCACAGAAGTGGATGAGGGATGATTAGGTAACTTAAGGGTTTCTCCCACAAAAATCCGACTTCCTTTTATATGGTTAAGAGATTTTAGTGCTTTAACACTTGTATGATGCGATTTTGCGATTTTGGATAAACAATCCCCTGATTTTATCTTATAGATTGTGGGAGGTGTTGAAGAGTTTACACCTGCAGGAATCGTTAAGCGATCACCCGTACGTATAACATCTCCACTCAAATGATTGCTGGTCTTTAGTTGGGTAACGGTGACGTGATGCGATTTCGCGATTTTAGACAAGCAGTCGCCGGACTTAACTGTGTAGGTTGCGGCATATGCTCCTGTGGCTTGGGATGCGGTAAAGATCGATGCAGCAAGGCCAACTGTTGCGATTAATTTTTTCATAGGCACTCCCTCTCTAAGCTATAAGGTCGTTTGTGACTTCTATATATAGAGTAACAAGCCTTCTAGGAGGTTTCATGCGCCAGATCTTGCCATTTCCTTTTGTTACAAAGAATTCCCTTTAGTTCGGAAGGATTGAGGCTTTATATTACAAAAAGATGACAAGGGGTTAGGAGGTGGGGAAGCGAATAAGAGGCGGAATGAGGTCGGCAGAGGCGCACAGAGTGTTGTAGTGTGCGATGGAAGACGCACACGGAGAAGTCGAAATGACCAGTGGTAGTGTGCAATGATGGCACATGTAATACGACTGGTTTGAAAATAAGATTTTCAACCAAAAAAGCTGCCGAAAGGTTCTTCGACAGCCAACCCACAAGATTAACCGCAACCTTTTACGGTTAATCTTGTTCTAGTTACATTAAATGGTGTACGGATTCGCTTCTACTTTCTCAGCTTTGGTGACCGCATCTTCTAACGAGAGGTCATAGAAGTTTGAGACATGGAAGAAGCGACCGCTTTTTTGGTCATCTACAAAAGCGCCCACGAGGATCCCCGGTACCACGGTTTCCACTTCATTAGGGGCCTGCGCGCCACCCAAGTCTGTTTTACACCAGTTTGGATCAGTTAAGTTGATCATGACATTCGTGCCATCTAACCTGGAAGCCAGATCTTTGGTATACTTATCAAGTGCCGCTTTACTTGCCGCATAAGCCGATTGCTCAGGCTCATTTTTAATGCCGCTTGTCACGTTGATGACACGGCCAAACCCGCGCTCAATCATCTTAGGGATGAGACGCTGACAAATGGTAGCAATTGAGATAAAGTTAATTTTAAAACTTTGGTCATAATCTTCAACAGGTGTCTTCCAAAACTCTTCACGATAAGCAATTTGAACGGCGGCATTATTAAAAACAATGTCAACCGCTGTTCCTTTTGCTTCAATGTCGTCAAGCATTGCGACCACTTCTTCATGGTTGGAAAGTTCAGCTTGAATACTGTAAAATTCGACACCTTCAGCTTGAACAGCCTCTTCAACGTGCTTATTATGTTCAAGGTTACGACTATGTAAAATCAGGTTGCAGCCCTGTTTCGCCATAATCGTTGCGATTTGATAGCCAACACCACGACTCGCACCTGTCACAAGTGCCCATTTTCCTTTTACATCAATCATTCTGTTCACCCCTTTCAAAAATAGGTTGTTTAAGTAAAAGTATGGATGGAATATAACGCAACATTCATCCAAATTAAAGTATACATGAAATACTGACTGTTAGTTAACCGATAACTTAATAAAGTCGATTGGCGATGGCCGAGATGTGAAGTTCTGTAGTGTTAAAGAGAGGGAGTGTCGTATCCTCAGGCTTGATCAGCATAGGGTGTTCTGTGCATCCTAGGATTAACCCCTCAATACCGTCTTCTTTGACCATTCGATGAATGATTTGTAAAAAGGCGTCTTTCGTCTCTTGACGGATGATCCCATTCTCCAGTTCATCCACGGTTTTTTCATGTATAAACGCTTGTTCTTCGGAATGAGGAACAATACTGGTGATGCCTCGTTCTAGGCTGGGCAATTTAAAAAAGTCATTCTCCATCGTAAACTTTGTACCGATTAACCCAACGCGATTCACGCCTTGATTGAGCATCGATTCAACCGTTTCTTCCACAATACTAATCATAGGTAGGCGAGTCTTGTGAGCCACTTGGTCAAAGACAATGTGTGGGGTGTTGGCAGACAGAGCAGCAAACGTCGCTCCTGCCGCTTCCAATTCGTTCACTGAGTTTACCAAGTAGTCTGTTAAGGCTTGCAAGTCTTCGTTCTCAATATAGTCAAATACCTGATACATATTAATGCTATTAATGACGAGATGGGGCAAGGTCTTGGGGTTATGTCGGCGCTTCTGATACGCTTTAATGATTGCTTTATAATATTCAACGGTTGACTCTGGACCTAGCCCACCGATGATTCCTGCTTTTTCTCTCATATACCAATGCCTCCTATCATGCTTTGATTTTAGTGTACTATATTTTGGCAAGTTGGAGTGTGATTTAGATAACAGGTCATGCAGGAGGGTTGCAATCAGCAAGACCAATCAAAAGATTCCCAATAGTTGATATGGTATTAACAGGTGAAATCTACTACAATGGATTAAAAGCTTAGGCACAATCGATATGTAAGCGGTTTAGGGGAGGGGATTGGCTATGATTCATTATGTTCAAAATAAAAAGGGTCCCACGTTAGGGCTATCTTCTAAGTCCGGTGTGAGTTTAATCTATCAAGATGGTTTAGCTTTTAAAGATTTGAATCAAAGCGGCGAGTTGGAAGTTTATAAAGACTGGCGGAGACCGGCAAAGGAGCGCGCAGAAGATTTGGCATCTAAGCTATCCATCGAAGAAATCGCCGGCCTAATGCTTTATAGTCCACACCAATCCATTCCGGGAGCCGATCGGGGATTTTTTAAGAGTACATATGTAGGGAAGTCTTATACCGAAAGCGGCGCTCAAGCCTGGGACCTCACCGACCAACAAATCGAGTTTCTGACACAAGACCATGTTCGGCATGTATTATTGACGTCAGTTGAGAGTCCTGAGGCATCGGCTAAGTGGAATAATACCGTGCAGGCCTACGTCGAGGGCATTGGTCAGGGGATTCCTGTGAATGCCAGTTCTGACCCACGCCACTCTTCGGATTCTAGTAAAGAGTTTAATGAGGGGGCGGGTGGCCATATTTCCATGTGGCCTGAGCCACTGGGGTTGGCCGCAACCTTTGATCCTGAAGTGGTTCGGGAATTTGGTGACACGGCTTCAAAAGAATATCGGGCGCTGGGGATTACGACGGCGCTGTCTCCACAGATTGATATCGCAACCGATCCACGGTGGATGCGATTTAATGGAACCTTTGGTGAGGATTCTACGCTCTCGGCTGAATTAGCACGGGCTTATGTGGATGGGTTTCAAACATCAATGGGTGAAGCAGAGATTACGGAAGGTTGGGGTTATTCTAGTGTCAATGCGATGGTTAAGCACTGGCCGGGTGGAGGTTCTGGCGAAGCGGGTCGAGATGCCCACTACGGAGCGGGTCAATATGCCGTCTACCCAGGACAGAACTTTGATGAGCATTTGATCCCTTTTACAGAAGGTGCCTTTAAGTTAGACGGCCCGACAGAAAAAGCATCGGCTGTGATGCCGTATTATACCATTTCATTTGATCAAGATCCGGTTAACGGCGAAAATGTTGGGAACTCTTATAACCGTTATCTTATAAATGATCTTTTAAGGACTCATTACGGCTATGATGGGGTGGTCTGCACCGACTGGAGCATCACACGCGATTTTTCAGGAAAAATGAACGGGTTTATCGATGGGAAACCATGGGGTGTTGAGGACCTTTCCGTTGAAGAGCGGCATTATAAACTCATTATGGCGGGTGTGGACCAGTTTGGTGGCAATCAAGAAATCGCACCGATCTTGGCTGCCTACGAAATGGGCGTGAAGGAGCACGGGGAGGCCTTTATGCGTGCCCGTATGGAAAAATCAGCTATAAGATTATTGCTGAATAGCTTCCGGCTAGGTTTATTTGAAAATCCTTACTTGGATGTCGATGAGAGTAGTAAAACGGTTGGAAATCCTGATTTTATGAAAAAGGGATTTGAAGCGCAACTGAAATCAGTCGTCCTTTTAAAAAATGAGGATAATGTATTACCACTTAAGAAAACAACAAAAGTCTATCTTCCAAAACGGTATTATCCTGAGAAAAAGGATTGGTTTGGAAATACCGTACCCGCCCAGACTGCCGACCCAATTAATAAGATGTTGGCACAGACCTATTTTGAAGTCACGGATAATCCCGATGAAGCGGATGTCGCACTAGTGGTTGTTTCAAGCCCGGATTCTGGAATTGGATTTAGTTACGAGGATGTTGACCAAGGTGGAAGTGGTTTTGTGCCGATTAGTCTGCAATATCGACCCTATACAGCGGACTATGCAAGAGAACAAAGCTTGGCTGGAGAGCGTTCTTACAAAGGGAAAACGGTGAAAACTACCAACGAGTGTGACTTAGACCTCATTTTAGAGACTAAGAGAGTGATGAAAGACAAACCGATAATCGTCTCTCTTTTATTAACCAACCCAATCGTCGTGAGTGAATTTGAATCGGAAGTAGCGGGTGTATTGGTGAATTTTGGCGTTCAAGATCAGGCGATATTTGAAATCTTAAGGGGCAAGGCTGAGCCATCTGGGCGTCTACCCTTTCAAATGCCGGCTAATATGAAAACGGTGGAAGAACAGCTAGAAGACGTGGCGCATGACATGGATGTGCATCAAGATACAGCTGGGAATTCATATGATTTTGGCTTCGGACTTAACTGGGCAGGGAAACTTTCATAAAAGACGTGAAGTTATGATAAAAGGGAAGGTACGGCCTGGCAAATGACGCGGGCCGTATTTTTGGTGTTTAGTAGTTTTAGTTGAACTTTTTGAGGTAGGCTGGGGTCTTTTTACTGATGAAAGATCAATAGAATGGAGCGTTCAAATGAATCAGTCTTTAGGTAGGATTTTAAAAACCGCCAAACCTGTTGCGACCAAAGTACCGGAGCTCACGCTCTATTTTTGGGTCGCCAAAATTTTAACAACAGGTATGGGCGAAGTTTTTTCTGATTTTCTAGTGAAACATATGAATCCAATTATTGCGGTGTTGTTAGGTGGAGTGGCTTTTATTTTAGCCTTAATCCTGCAATTTGCGGTCCGTCAATATATCGCGTGGATCTATTGGCTCATGGTTGTGATGGTGAGCGTGTTTGGAACGATGGCAGCCGATGTTGTCCACATTGTTTTGCATGTCCCATATCTTATTTCAACCTTTTTCTTTATGATTGTATTGGCATCGATTTTAATCCTTTGGTATCGGACGGAGAAGACGTTGTCAATCCACAGTATTTATACGACTCGGCGTGAACTTTGGTATTGGCTGACCGTTCTGGCTACGTTTGCACTTGGAACAGCTGCTGGAGATATGACCGCTGCGACATTAGGGTTTGGCTATTTGACGTCTGGGATTTTATTTACTATTGTCCTATTGGTTCCAATCATCGGTTTTCGATTAAGAGTGTTTAATAGTGTGTTTGCCTTTTGGTTCGCCTATATCCTGACTCGGCCGGTTGGCGCCTCTTATTCGGATTGGCTTTCTAAACCGAAAAACTTGGGTGGGCTCTCGTATGGGGAAGGTCCAGTCAGTCTGGTGCTAACTCTAATAATTGTGGTTATCATCGCATATTTTCAGATTACTAAGTGTGACATTCGACCATCAAATCGTCGTGGGCGTGCTTCTGAGCACCATCTAGAGTGAGTTAGTGCCCGAACCGGAAAGAAAATGCGAGTACAGGAACTGAAAAGTGGCCATAGTTCCCGAACTAGAAAGCGCACGAGCGTACGGGAACTGAGCAGGCCTCATAGTTCCTGAAAAGAAGCACTGCTTTGTCAACGGGCACCAACTAAGATTTGTCGAACAAGCTCGAGAAAAATGAGTGGAATAAAAGAGTAATTGTCGGACGGGTTCACCTCTCTGTGATAGAATTTAGATAGGGAGGTGGCGTATAAAATGAAAGCGCTTTTTATCGGAGGAACAGGGATCATCAGCACGGCGATTTCAAAGCAATTATTAGCGCAAGGGTGTGACTTATACTTAATTAATCGTGGAAACCGAAATCATGCATTGCCGGAAGGTGCGCATGTGATTGAGGTCGACATCCACGACGAAGCACGGGTTGCTGAACTCATTGAGGGGCAAACGTTTGATGTTGTCGCCGATTTTATTGCCTTTGAACCCGCACACTTAGAGCGAGATTTTCGATTGTTTAATGGAAAAACCAAGCAGTTTATTTTCATCAGTTCCGCTTCAGCCTACCAAAAACCACTATCAGACTACCGAGTGACTGAGGGGACACCTCTCTCGAATCCATACTGGGGGTACTCTCGAAACAAGATTGCCTGTGAAGAGTATTTGATGAACTTGTATCGAGTACATGCGTTTCCGGTTACGATTGTTCGTCCAAGTCATACCTATGATGAGCGATCAATTCCGCTTGGCGTTCACGGCAGTAAAGGGAGCTGGCAAGTGGCTAAACGCATGCTTGAAAATAAACCGGTTATCATTCACGGAGACGGGACCTCACTTTGGACAATGACCCAAACCCAAGATTTTGCAAAAGGGTTTATTGGATTAATGGGGAATATTCATGCTATTGGCGAATCCGTCCAGATTACATCTGATGAAACCGTGACATGGAACCAAATTTATCAAACCATTGCAGATGCATTAGGTGTTGAATTAAAAGCGGTGCATGTTGCCTCTGAATTCTTGAATGCCTGCAGCCTAGAGGATTTTAAAGGAAGTTTAATTGGGGATAAAGCGAACTCGGTGGTCTTTGATAATGCCAAGTTAAAACGGCTTGTTCCTGATTTTGTGGTGACAACTCGTCTGGATCAAGGGATCAAAGAAACTATCCAGTATGTGTTGGATCATCCAGAATACCAAATCGAAGATCCGGAGTTTGATGCCTGGTGTGATCGTGTCATCGAGGCTTTGGATGAGACCTTACATCAACTCAACCAATAATTTAAAGGCGCAATCTCGGGTTACTAGAGATTGTGCCCTTTGTTCGTAACAGTTAGTTTGATTTAGAAAGTGGGGATTCCTCTTTTTTATCTAAGACTTTCTCATTGTCGGCAATCAAGGGCGCGCGTCTCCCAATATTGGAATACAGAATAAGTAGCCAATTACCTAGCCAAATGATCAGGAAGTCGGACGGAAAACCACGGAAGATGAGGTAACTCAAAATCAGAAAAAATCCCCAAATTGCATGAAGACTGTCTATTTGAGAAGCAGGGCGAGATCCTTTATAAAATAAGGTTGTTATGAGTTTGAAAAAAGCAAGAATCACGGCATACACAACTGAAAGTTCAAAGTGACTTAGGGCGCTCCAAACTCCAAATGTCACGGCCGTCCCTTTCCCACCCTTCCCTTTCAAAAAGGGGGACAGAATGTGGCCAGCAATGGGTGCCAAGCTTGCCACAATTAATCCCAGAGCATGGACCTTTCCATAATGGATTAACAAAATGAGTGGGAGGTAGCCTTTCGAGAAATCGAATAGAACACCTAAAATCCCCCATTTAAAACCAGAGGCTTTCCATAAGTTTGCGGCTCCAGGATTCCCGTCTCCCACATTTCGGAGATTGTGTTGGGTCAGGAGACCTAACCAATAAGAAAACATAAGCGAACCGACTCCAAAAAAACTGATCCCAATTAGTCCATTCCAAAAGGCCATCCTCACATCTTTTTCCCCCCGACTTGAACCGTTCGCCCTTTCCACGTGACGCGTTTAAAGAAGACGACCTGATAGATCGAGAAAATAAGCACAACTATAAAAAAAGTTGTCGATAGAATGTTAAAGGCAGGAAACACTCTCCCAAATTGACCCGTCCATTTGGAGAAATAGTAGATCTGAACAGAATAAAGCATATACCCTAGAGTGAGCGGTAACCCATAGGGCGTGAGCAATAAAAATGGAAATAAGCTCGAGAGGAAAAGGCCAGTTAGCCAAAGACCTGTAAATACAAGTGTCAAAGGGTGAAGGGTCGCACTGCTTAAGACCGCCCCTTTTGCAAAACCTTCTAGTTCACTTCTAATTCCTTTGGGGTACATACGAAAGGACACCATGTTTCGGCCGAGCACATTCTCAACAGGGAGCCCAGCTCCCTGAAATTTGGCACCTAAATTTAAATCATCGAGTAGTTCGGATTGAATCGATTGGTGCCCGCCAATCCTTTCGTAATCTTTTCTTGTTACAAGGATACAGGCCCCATAAAGGCCTTTTTTCGGGTTCTCGCTCTCAAAAGGAGATGTAAACGCAAAGACACCCAAAATATTGGGTATAAGGGCTAGGCGTTCATATAACTTGAACGTGATGTGAAACGGGACGACGGAAAGGACGCCGTTTTGTTCAGAGCGTTTAGAAACTAAGGCTTCAAGGGCGTTCGGTGCGAGTCGGACGTCGGCATCCAAAAATAAGAAGTCGGAGCCCTTTGCTTTCAAATAGCCGTTCCAGCACGCCCAAGTTTTCCCTGTCCAACCTAAAGGTAAGTCTGGACTAGAGACCACTTTAGCGCCTAGCTTTTTAGCGAGGTCACGCGTCTCATCTTCTGAGTGATCATCCACGACGAGGATTTCCATAGGTTGAAGCGTTTGTTGGTGCAGAGAATGGAGGAGGTGCGGTAGATTGACCGCTTCATTTCTAGCGGGGATAATCACCGATAGGCTCTGTTTCGAGGGTAATGAACGAGGGACGGCTGGCAACCCTTTCCTTCTAAATAAAATAAGACCAGACAAACAGGGTAAAATTAAAAGAGCTAAGACACCAAACATCATCATCGTCGTCATCCTTTTTAAGAGTTGATTAGAAACGCCCCTCTATATTCTCTATTTTAATAATTGATAAAAAATTCGCAATATCTTAGAGGGATTAAGATAAAATATGGACACGCTTACAACAAGGTGCTGAAAAAGTGCGTTGAGGATTACGTTTTTTTTTATTATAATAATAGTAAATCGATTTTTATGGATTATTTTGTCTGAGAGAAGGAGGTCGGTTAAAAAAGGCAGGCCTTCTAATGTGTTAAAAAAAGAGTGATTGTCTGGAATAGGCTTCATTTATTTTGTTAAAGAAATAGAAAATACGAAAATTGAGAGTCCTTGAAACCATTTATAGGCCATTAGGGGTAATGAACTAGAAAAAAAGCTAGACATACACCGAAAGACTGGATCATGGAATCCTTCTTTTGGTTTTTTAATGCCTAAGAATTATTAGGTGAAACCAAATTCTTCTAAACAATTCTTCATAAAGGATGTTTAGGAATCTAGGTTTAATGAATGGTTGTGGGAATTTGGAGGTAGGGTTATTGGAGTCACCAGAATTAAACAGGTATTCGGTATTTAAGCGTCGGCTGACTGGCTGTCGGAAAAAGATGGGTTTGACTCAAGAAGAGGCTGCTCGACGTTTGGGGATTCCCCGAAGTACCTATGCTGGTTATGAGAAATGCATTAGAGAAGCAGGCTATGAGGTATTAGTCAATATGGCGAACTTATTTGAGGTGTCTGTAGACTATTTACTAGGGGTTAGCAACCGTTTAAAACCTGATGAGAGGAATGCGCATCTTTTCCTAGATCAGGAGCACCTCCATTGGGATGGCATTCCCTTAGAAGAAACGGATCTCGTGCCGATTCGCCAGTTGCTTGAGAATCTTATAGGGGCTCGCTCCAAATCGGAGAATGCTTAGTGGGTTAAATTTCTTAGGTCATTTAGTAGATTCTTAAGTTCCAGCCATGCTTGGATCTCCTCGATTTTTTTTTGAATGGATGCCTCATCGTTTATTCTGTAAGCAAGTAAAAGCTTCTGGGCGGAATCTAGAAGTTTGGTATCTATATAGTTTATGAGCTCTAAATGTTGACCCACCATGCTTTGAACACATCCTTATGGTTTGTTTAAAAAGATTCATTTTGAATCATTATAGCGCTTTTTAAGAAGATCTTTCTAGTCATTTTAATAAAAATTTTTTTTAGTGTGATTTGATACGTTCATATTGCGTTGAAAAAGCAAAAGGGGCCGACTCTACGTTAATGAGTGTCGGCCTTTTTTTGTATTTAGTATGGAACAAATAAGATCATGTTTTTAAAGATCTTGATTAGGTTCTAAAATAAATAAAATTACGCTGGCGTCTTTGTTGAAATTCCAATCTACGAAGACGTCCTTAATTTTTGTTTTTAATATCACTTCAAAGATTTGGTTGTTATGAAAGTATTTTTTTTCAGAACGACGCTTAATTATTCTAAGCGTTTCTTCTAAACCTTCTCGAATCAATTCCTTCTCAATCCCTACTAGTATCCCTTCTCTTATAACTATAAAAGTTCTGGGGTTAAGAAAGAGTGAAAAAATGTTTTTTGGCGTTTTTTGGACTTCTCGGCTTATTTCACTAATTCGGTCATGTATGGCTTGTTTCCCAGGATAGTCTTCTTGACCCTTTGTCCATAAATCCTGAACGGTTGTGGATACCCCAATAATGATACCTGAACCGTTATGGACGCCCCAGTCGTAATAAAAAGAATCCATTTCCATACCGGTTGTGAGTAAAACAAAGGCTCTGATTTCTGGGAGGAGAGATTGAATGATAGTATCACGTGTTTTGTGAAACATGCGCTCTTGGTCTTGATCAATTAAGACTCTTTCAGTTGGGGAGAGGAAGTTCCGTAAGTATACGGTGAAGAGTTCCTTTTCGATATGAACGTAAACCGATTCCGGTCCTTTACCGAAGTTCTCTCTTAATAATTTTCCAATAAACCGTGCTGTTTCGCCTTGTTGCCTTTCAAAATTCATAACGTCAGTCCCTAATCGTAATGTACTTTATAGTAATGGCAATTTAGTAGGGTTTTATACATTCGGTTAGGGTGGCGTGTGGGTTTATATAGTCTTAATGGGCCACAAGGTGCTCTACTCGAGCAACGATCACGTATTCTTATGGTAACGATCATAAATCCAAGTTGACGTATCGGATTATTAGGTTTTTAATTAAGGTTGGAATACTCTTAAGTCGAATGTTAAAAGGCTAAGAGTTCGCCTTTTAAAGGTGACGGATGTCAGGATTAAGGTCATGAACTATTAGCATTAAATTGGATGAATGTGTACGTATCCTTGTGTGAGGTGAATAGAGTGCCATTGAAAGTTACGAATAGTCCATTCACAGAAGAACAGGCAGACGCGTTGAATCGCCTTTTGCCTAGCTTAACAGATCAACAAAGAACGTGGTTGAGTGGGTTTTTAGCAGCAGGTGTAGCCGTTTCAGGAGAGGCTATTTCTGCTGCTGAACCAAGTGTAGGTCACGTTCAGACGGGTTCAATAGAACCACAAGTGGCCGCAGTTGCCACACGTGAAATTACGATTCTGTTTGGTTCTGAAACAGGAAATTGCCAAGCGTTTTCTGAATCGCTTAATCAAAAGTTAGAAGAGAAAGGTTTTAAAGTTGTCGTGTCCTCTATGGATGACTTTAAAACGAAAGACCTTAAGAAAGTGGAAGATCTATTAATAGTCACAGCGACACATGGGGAAGGCGATCCACCGGATAACGCCATCTCCTTCCATGAATTCCTCCATGGAAGAAAGGCACCGAAACTTGAAGGCGTGCGTTTTTCAGTGTTAGCTTTGGGCGATTTATCTTATGAATTCTATTGCAAAACTGGAAAGGATTTCGATCAACGCCTAGAAGAATTAGGAGCTGAGCGAATCTACCCACGCGTTGATTGTGATGTGGACTTCGATGATGATGCAGCGGAATGGGTCGAGGGTATCTTAGGGGTGCTTGGTGAAGCGGGTCAAGTGCAAGCAGGTGGACAAAGTCAACCATTAGCAGGTCAAACTGCAGGCACAACGGTCGAATATTCAAAGAACAATCCATTTAAGGCAGAGGTTTTAGAGAACCTGAACTTAAATGGTCGTGGATCCAATAAAGAAACACGTCATATCGAGCTTTCACTTGAAGCGTCCGGCCTTGCCTTTGAACCAGGAGACAGCATTGGTATTTTACCTGAAAACCAAGCGGATCTAGTGGATCAGATTATTAGTGAAATGGCTTGGAACTCAGAGGAACCTGTTATTGTGAGCAAGAAGGGAGATTCCTTACCATTAAGAGAAGCACTCCTGACGCATTTTGAAATTACCGTTCTAACGAAACCATTAATGGAAAAAGCCGCTCAACTCTCATCTAATGATGCCTTAAAGGATTTAATTAAAAGTGATGAGACCATGCGTGACTATATGGATGGTCGAGACCTCCTCGATTTAATTCGTGACTTTAGCCCATGGCCGGTAAGCGAGAGTGACTTTGTTCAAATCTTGCGCAAAATGCCGACCCGACTTTACTCGATTGCGAGCAGTTATAAAGCGAACCCAGATGAAGTGCATCTTACAATTGGTGCCGTTCGTTACCATTCTCATGGTCGGGATCGCACGGGAGTTTGCTCTGCGCAATTGGCAGATCGCGTTGAACCTGGCGACTTTTTGAATGTCTATGTCCATAAAAATCCAAACTTCCGCATGCCCGCCGACCTCAATGCTCCAATTATTATGATTGGACCAGGAACAGGGGTTGCTCCGTTCCGCTCATTCCTTGAAGAACGTGAAGAGCTTGAGGCGGAAGGGAAAACCTGGTTATTCTTTGGTGATCAACATTTCCGCTCCGACTTTTTATATCAAGTCGATTGGCAACGCTGGTTGAGCGATGGGGTCCTCACCGAAATGGATGTCGCTTTCTCACGTGACACCGATGAAAAAGTCTATGTCCAACATCGCATGTTGGAAAAGCGTAAGGACTTCTATCAGTGGCTTCAAGACGGCGCAAGTGTCTATGTCTGTGGAGATGAAAAAAATATGGCCAAAGACGTTCAAGAGACGATCTTGACCATTCTTCAACAAGAAGGCGGACTCTCTTCTGAGCAAGCGGATGAATACCTCACCGAAATGAGAAAACAAAAACGTTACCAACGTGACGTTTATTAAAGTAATTGATTATTTAAAGTTTCCATTTGAATTATATAAAAAATAAGCGAAATATGCGAGACCCCACAGGTCGTAGACCGAGGAGGCTCGCGGGTCGCCCGCGGCAAGCGAGTGTATTTCGCATTGAAGGGAGTTTTCACAAATGGCAAAAAATGAAGAGCTCGTCCAAGGTGGAAAACCCAGTGAAAATGAACACATCAAACGAGAAAGCAATTATTTAAGGGGAACCATTGCGGAAGACCTTGAAGATCGAATCACAGGGGCGATTTCCGAATCTAATAATCAACTTTTGAAATTTCACGGCAGTTACCAACAAGACGACCGTGATATTCGGAACGAGCGTCGTCGCCAAAAGCTTGAACCTGCTTATTCCTTTATGATTCGTGTGCGTGTGCCAGGTGGTGTGATTCAGCCGGATCAATATTTGATTATGGATGAACTGGCTCAGAACTATGCGGGTAATACCATGCGTTTGACAACACGTCAAACTGTACAATTCCACGGGATCATTAAAACCGATCTTAAGAAATCGATGCAAGAGATTAATAGCGCGGTCATGACGTCGATTGCAGCTTGTGGAGACGTGAACCGTAATGTCATGGTGAATCCGAATCCGTACCAATCCGAAGTGCATGCGGAAGTGATGGATTGGGCGCACAAACTGGATGAGCGGTTTATCCCGCAAACAGGGGCTTACCATGAAATTTGGCTCGACAACAAAAAGGTGGTCGATACGCGTGACGACAAGGCCAATGAGGAACCGATTTACGGTGAGGTCTATCTTCCTCGTAAATTTAAAATTGGTGTCGCCATTCCACCGACCAATGATGTGGACGTCTTCTCACAAGATCTCGGATTAATTGCGGTCTTAGAAGAGGGTCAATTAGCGGGTTTTAACGTTGTAGTTGGGGGCGGTATGGGAATGACCCATGGTGATGACACTACGTACCCACAAGTCGGCCGTGTCATTGGGTTTTCACCACTTGATACACTACTTGAAGTTGCAGAAAACATCATTAAAATACAGCGCGACTTTGGAAACCGCTCGGATCGTAAACATGCTCGATTTAAATACACCATTGACGCACGCGGTGTGGATTGGATGAAACAAGAACTTAATGACCGCTTAGGTTGGGAATTGCCTGATGCCCGTGAGTTTACGTTTGAGCGTAACGGGGACCGCCTTGGTTGGGTTGAACATGATGGTAAATGGCATTTCACACTCTTTATACAAAATGGTCGAATCATTGACAAAGAGAGCTATCCATTAATGACGGGGTTGCGCGAAATTGCTAACATGCATAAGGGTGATTTCCGGTTTACGCCAAACCAAAATCTCATCATTGCCAATGTCTCTAAGAGCAATAAGGCCAAAATTAATAAATTGCTTAGCGAATATGCTTTAACTGAGGGTAAGGAATATACGGCGCTAAAACGTAATTCCATGGCTTGTGTAGCGTTTCCTACTTGCGGACTTGCGATGGCAGAATCCGAGCGTTATCTTCCTACTCTTCTTGAAAAATTGGAAGGGATTTTGGATGAAGCGGGTTTACGCGAAGAGGAAATTGTTGTTCGTATGACAGGTTGTCCAAATGGGTGTGCACGTCCAGCCCTTGCTGAACTCGCTTTTATTGGAAAAGCACCTGGTAAGTATAATATGTACCTTGGTGGTGGGTTCTCTGGAGCGCGTCTTAACACGCTTTACCGGGAGAACATTGGCGAAGAAGAAATTTTGGAAAACCTTCGTCCAATGCTTATGAGCTACGCAAAGGATCGGAACATTGGCGAACACTTTGGTGATTTCGTGATTCGCGCAGGTTATGTGGAAGCCGTTCACGATGGACGCGACTTTCATAAACAAGCAACAACGAAATAACGAGGATTTAGCGAGACCCATGGACGAACTGTGGGCTCGCTTTTTCTATTAGAACTAAAAATTTGCTAAAGAGAATTGAGGGCGATACAATTAATTTCACCATTATGAGCTTGTTGAAACCCGCGATCTGAAACCTGTGATTCCGGTAAAGATCTATAAGGGCTTCTCCAACAGGATTTCATGGTTATTTCTTTTTTTATTGGGGAATCTATTATTTGCAAAAGGAGCTAAGAGGATGAATGAAATAAAAGGAAAAGTGGCGATTATTACTGGTGCAGGTCGTGGAATAGGCCGGGCCACTGCGCATGCGCTTGCAAAAGAAGGGGTCCAAATCGGATTAATTGGACTCACCATGGCGAACCTTGAAAAAGTAGCTCAGGAGCTTTCGGACTATGAGGTGAACGTGTCAGCAGCAACGGCAGATGTCTCAGATCTTAAATCTGTGGAAGAAGCGGTTGAACACATCAAGTCCGATCTAGGTCCTATTGATATTTTGGTGAATAATGCGGGAACGGCAAAGTTTGGTGGATTTCTAGACCTCAGCCCAGAAGAATGGGAGAATATTATTAAGGTCAATTTAATGGGAGTCTATAATGTGACGCGTGCTGTTTTACCAGAAATGGTGGAACGTAAAGCGGGTGACATTGTGAATGTGTCTTCATCAGCGGGGCAGCGCGGGGCTCCAGTTACAAGTGCTTATAGTGCTTCCAAGTTTGCGGTCTTAGGTTTATCAGAATCCTTAATGCTTGAGGTTCGGAAGCACAATATTCGCGTGACCGCCCTCACACCAAGCACCGTTGCGACGGATTTAGCTTTTAATACCAATTTAATTACTGGAGATGCGGAGCGGGTCATGCAGCCAGAGGATTTAGCCGATTTAATTGTGGCCGGTTTGAAACTCCATCCGCGCGTTGTCATGAAAACGGCGGGTCTTTGGTCGACCAATCCTTAAGCGCTCTTAACGACTCGTTTCTTAGTGCCTAAATCGCGCTTGCTCGAGATGATTGCCCATACACATTCCCCCACTCTCCATAGGATATAGTAAGCCTTTGAAAAGGGGGTTGTTTGAAATGGCATACGGAGCAGGGTTTGGTGCTGGAGGCGGTTTTGCCTTAATCGTCGTGCTTTTCATTCTCTTAATCATTGTCGGTACCTCTTACGTTTATTAAACTGAAGTAAAAGTTGGTCGCCAAATTACGGGCGACCTTTTTTTGTGGCTTGTACAGGTAAATACCTAAGTTAAAAATGATGGTCGACCATCATTGATATAACCAATAAAATACGTCAAAACATCTTGACATCCCATATGTAAGCGCATAAAATTCAGATATGAAGAATAAATTAACTATTAATGAGGTATAAAATGATGAGAAAGACATCACGGGTGACGCAAAAGTTAATAGCAGAGCGTACGGGTTTATCCATTGCCACTGTAGATCGAGCCCTTAATGATAGAGGAAACGTCAAACCAAAAACGGTCCAAAAAGTACTTGAAGCATCAAGAGAGCTAGATTACTCCATAAATAAATCAGCAAGTCTTCTATCGCGTAAGGAAGACATATCCATTGCGGTTGTTCTCCTAGTCTATCCCGAATTTTTCTGGAAGAAAATTGAGGACAGTATCCTCAGGGCACAAGAAGAGTTCGGTGACTTTGGACTACATGTTGAAATTTTCCATATCTCTGACAACGATTTGGAAGCCAGTCTAACTTCTGTCAGAAAAATAATCCACTCTGGCAAATTTAAAGCCTTGGCCATGCCAGCCTGGCATGATGCATTCGTTAGCATTATTGATGAAGCGACGGATCAGGGTTTTCCAGTGTGTACTTATAATTTAGATGCCCCTATGAGTAAGAGACTATTTTATGTTGGCTGCGATTACACTCAAGCAGGAAAATTAGCTGCAGAGCTTTTATGTAAACTCATTGGCCAAGAAGGAGAACTGGTTCTGTTTACTGATTCCTTTACTTCCTTACAGTCTCAACAAAAAATTGCGGGTTTCAGAGAGGGGCTATCACGATTTCCAGATGTCAAGCTGAAGGATCTGATTAAAATAGACCGAAATGTCCCTTTCGAAAGTCTTGAACAGCTTGACCACATACTGACTGGTGTGTCGGGGATCTATGTGTCAAATGCAGAGCTAGTAAGCGTAAATAAGTTAAAAAACAAGATAAACCCCCAAATTAATATTGTAGGGCATGATATAAGTTCAGAGATTTATGAGCAATTGGACACGGGTGCGATTACGGGTGTTATTGGCCAAGATACTGAGACCCAAGGGTATCTGGCAGTTAAAACACTATTTAACTATCTTGTCTTAAAAAAAGACTTAAAACAGCATGCTCAAATAACTAAGCTTGAAGTCATTCTGAAGGAAAATGCAAAATATTATTTATGATATTTAAGTTAGTAAGATGTCAGGTATGACATGATATCTTGACATCTTACTATTAAAATATTCGACTTAATCATTTAGGGGGGTGAAGCCTCAGAAAGCAAGTTTATAAGTAGTAATGAAAACGGTTACTTTAAATTTGGTTCAATACTTAGAAGACTTGAAGGGGGATTTAATTTGAAAAAGTTATCATTTTTATTAACAGGGTTACTCGCGACCTCTATCTTTTTGACGGGGTGTAGTTCTTCTAGTGGTTCAGGGGGATCAGGTTCAGGCGGAAGCAACAAAAAGGTAACGCTAAATTTCCTACAGAACAAACCTGAAGTAGTAAAAGAGTGGGATAAGATTATCAAGAATTTTGAAGCGGATAATCCTAATATCACTATTAAGCAGATTAACCCTCCAAATACGGATACTACGCTTCAAGCAGACCTTTCAAAAGGTCAAATGCCTGACATTGTTGCGATGGGTGCAGATGCAACATTTATACAAATGGCCAAAAGTAATGTGTTTGTTGACCTTTCGGGAAAACCTGAACTGGACAAAGTTTCACCCTCTTATACAAAGATGATTGAAAAAGAGGTTGGCAAAACAAACCCGTATGCCCTGCCATATACGGTCAATGCAGTTCCAATCATTTATAATGTTGATTTATTGAAAAAATACAACTTGTCGGTACCGAAGACATGGAGCGAATTAATGGATGATGCTCAGAAGATAAAGGCTGCGGGCGGTACACCGTTCTATAACGGATTTAAGGATGCATGGACCATTGCTCCAATTTGGAATGCCTTAGCTGCCAATAATGAACCGGCAACTTTCCAAAAGGATCTAGTGGCTGGGACTGCAAACTTTTCAAAAGCTGATCAGAAAGCAGCAGACATGATGAATCAATTTGCCTTATTAGGTCAGTCAAATCA
Source organism: uncultured Sporolactobacillaceae bacterium (assembly GCA_963829575.1). GTDB lineage: Bacteria > Bacillota > Bacilli > Bacillales > Sporolactobacillaceae > KACC-23026. Next base: position 240,403 of record CAWHJF010000012.1, read on the forward strand.
ATTCGGTACAGATTATAACACGGCAAATGCAAATTACGGGAAAGGCGATGCAGTCTTTTACGCTCAGGGAATATGGACACTACCTGTAATTCGACAAGCCAATCCTAATATTAACTTAAGTACTTTTGTTTTCCCTGCAACTGAAGATCCATCAACGGTTAAAATGGTATCTGGTGTGGACTCTTTAATTGCTTTGCCAAACTCTGGTGATAAAGCCAAAGAGGCTGCAGCAATGAAGTTTATTGATTATTTATTAACTGCGAAACCAGCGGGTGAATATGCGAATATTGCAGGCTTGTTCTCAACAGTTAATGGTGTGAAGAACAACGATGAGGCTCTTAAGCCGTTGCAATCTTATATTGACCAAGGTAAAGTCGTCGATTTTGATGACCACTATTACCCACCAGCAATGGCTGCGGGTAATCAGTATGAATCAACTCTTCAAGGCGCTTTATCAAAGAACCAATCCAGTTCTCAACTGCTTTCTCAGTTGGATTCACTTTATAAACAGGCTGCATCACATAAATAATTATTTGATTTTTGAAATACGTGTTACATTTGTAAATTAAACTGTCCATGAAAGGGTCAGATCTCTCATGTGTTAATTAAGGAGTCAGACCCTTTCGGACAGTTCATTCACTTCAAAGCAGGAAGGTGTTAAGCATGGCGTGGTTTAGGAAAAATATGGCCTATTTAATTATGACAATACCAGCAATTGTTTTATTTTTTTATTTCCACACATGGCCTGCGTTAAAAGGGGTCTTTTTAAGTTTTACTAACTGGAATGGATTCGGTCCTCACACTTTTATTGGGCTTAAAAACTATTTGGATTTGTTCCATGATCACCAAGTTCTCCATGCCTATGGCTTCACCTTAATGTTCGCTGTCGTGACGACGGTTCTCGTTAATGTTATTAGCCTTAGCGTGGCCGTAGCGCTTAATGCCAAAATTAAACTGACAAAAACCTTTAAGGCTATTTATTTTTTGCCCTTTGTTCTCAGCACATTGATTGTTTCGTTTATTTTCAACTTCATTTTTTCTCAGCTTATTCCTAACATTGCTCAACAGTTTCACCTTACAGGTTTAGCGGTAAATATTTTAGGAACAGGCTGGGCGTGGGTTGGAATTGTCATCGTGGCAGTCTGGCAAGGCGCTGCTTTTAATATCTTGTTATATTTAGCGGGGCTACAGACGATCCCTACAAATATTTATGAGGCATCTAGCATTGATGGGGCTTCTTCGTGGCGGACCTTTTGGAGCATTACGATGCCGCTTATTACACCATTTTTAACAATTAATATGGTTCTTGCTGCAAAGACCTATTTGCAAGTCTTTGATCAGGTTGTAGGAATGACAAATGGGGGACCAGGTAATGCAACACAATCGGTCGCGTTTGTCATTTATACAAATGGTCTAGGGGGCGGAGAGCTCGCCTATCAATCTGCTAATGCGGTTGTATTCTTGATCATTATGGTGTGCATTGCTTTATTCCAAGTTAGAATGATGCAAAGAGGCGGTGATTTTCAACTATGATACGAACTAGAATAAACTGGTTGGCCATGATCTATCTAATTCTCGGCGCAGTTTTTATTTTATTTCCAATTTATATGGCTGTTATGGTGGCTGTTAAAAACCCGCAGGAGATTGCTCACTCCGTTCTGGGAATTCCAGGGATTTTTCATTGGAGTAACTTTACGAAAGCAATGGCGGTTACGCATTATTTTCACACATTTTTAAATAGCGCAATCATTACTTTTTTTGCGGTTGTTTTAACCGTTTTGACGAATGCAATGGTGTCATATGCGATTGCGAGAAATATGAAAACCAAATTCTTTAAATCGATTTACTATTATTTTTTTGCAGCAATGTTTGTACCATTTCCAATTTTGATGCTCCCACTTGTTCGACAAATGAGCCATCTTGGGCTTGCTAACATCGTAGGATTAATTGTCCTTTACCTTGTCTACGGGCTTTCACAAAACATTTTCTTATATGTTGGCTATCTTCATTCAATTCCTTTAGAACTTGAAGAAGCGGCATATGTAGATGGTGCCGGTAAATGGACAATTTTTTGGAAAGTCATATTCCCGTTGATGGCTCCAATGAATGCGACTGTTGCTATATTAACCGCTCTATGGGTTTGGAATGACTTTATGCTTCCGCTTGTTATGCTATCAGATCCAAATCAGTACACACTTCCTTTAGTGCAGTATGCCTTCCAATCTCAATATAGCACTAACTATAGCCTGGCCTTTGCCTCTTACATTCTGGCTTTATTGCCAATGGTTGTTATTTACCTTTTCTTCCAAAAATGGATTGTTAATGGGGTTACTAATGGGGCTGTTAAATAACTAAACTTCATGAGTCACATTTACAATAAATTATTCTGAAAGACTAAATAAAAATAGACTTGGAGTGGTCCATATGAAATTTACAAATGGGAATTGGCTGACGCAGGAAGGGGTCACGATCCATTCGTTAGAAGAAGTTCATGAAGTCGTTCAAGAGGCAGACGTGATTACGGTCTATGCGCCTTGCAAACCTATTACGAATCGTGGCTCGACATTAGATGGTCCACTCATTACAGCCCGTTATTCTTCCCCAATGCCTGGTGTTATTCGTGTGCAATATTCCCACTTTAAAGGAGGAAAGCCAAAGACTCCTCAGTTTAAGGTGAATGAAGCGCCGTATTCTCCAAATGTGAATGAAACAGAGGATGAAGCGGTCTTAACAAGTGGTGATTTGACCGTTAAAATTAGTAAAGGGAAATGGTCCGTCCATTTCTATCACAAAGACCAACGCATAACTGGAAGCGGTAATAGAAGCACAGCCTATATAAAAGATGGGGAAGACGCTTATATGCGGGAACAACTTGACTTATCTGTTGGTGAAAATGTCTATGGGTTAGGGGAACGTTTTACGCCATTTGTTAAGAATGGGCAAATTGTTGACAGTTGGAATAAAGATGGAGGTACGAGTTCCGAGCAGTCTTATAAAAATATTCCTTTTTATCTCACAAACAAAGGGTATGGGGTATTCGTCAACCATCCGGAACTTGTCTCATTCGAAATTGGTTCTGAAAGAGTATCGCGTTCTCAGTTCAGTGTCGCGGGTGAAGAACTTGATTATTTCATCATTGATGGTCCTACCTTAAAAGATGTCATTGGCCGATATACGGATTTAACAGGAAAACCGGCTTTACCACCTGCTTGGTCGTTCGGGTTATGGCTCACCACATCTTTTACAACCAATTATGATGAAGCGACCGTGAATCACTTTGTAGATGGGATGTCTGAGCGAGGGATTCCACTTCGAGTTTTTCATTTTGACTGTTTTTGGATGAAAGAATTTGAATGGTGTAACTTCGAGTGGGATGAGCGTATGTTCCCCGATCCTCAAGGTATGTTAAGTCGCCTTAAAGATAAGGGTTTAAACATTTGTGTATGGATTAACCCGTACATCGCTCAAAAATCTAAGCTTTTTGATGAGGCCGCCCAGCAGGGGTATCTAATTAAGAAGTCAAACGGGGATGTCTGGCAATGGGATCTCTGGCAAGCGGGGATGGGTATCGTTGATTTTACAAATCCAAAGGCTTGCAAATGGTTTGAGAGCAAGCTCCAAGCCCTAATCGATATGGGTGTGGATACGTTCAAAACAGATTTCGGTGAACGCATTCCAACAGACGTCGTTTACTTTGACGGTTCTGATCCATTTAAGATGCATAATTATTATACACAACTCTATAATAAAGTTGTTTTTGACCTATTAAAAGATAATTTTGGAGAAGATAAGGCAGTCCTCTTTGCGCGTTCAGCAACGGCGGGGGGGCAACAATTCCCGGTGCACTGGGGCGGTGACTGTAGTGCCACTTATGAATCTATGGCAGAAAGCCTTCGGGGAGGCTTGTCATTAAGTCTGTCAGGTTTTGGATTCTGGAGCCATGACATCGGTGGATTTGAAGAATCCTCAACACCTGACCTATACAAGCGCTGGGCAGCCTTTGGCCTGCTTTCCAGTCACAGTCGTCTTCACGGAAGCTCGTCCTATCGAGTGCCTTGGATTTATGACGAAGAGTCTGTTGATGTCCTTCGCCATTTTACGCGTCTAAAGCATCGCTTAATGCCATACTTATATAAAATGGCTCGACACGCCTCTGAAACCGGTGTGCCTGTTATACGGCCAATGGTACTCGAGTTCCCTGAAGACCCAACTTGTGCTTACTTAGATCGTCAATATATGTTAGGGGATTCAATCCTTGTAGCTCCGGTGTTTAGTGAAGATGGGTATGTGTCTTACTATCTTCCCAAAGGAACTTGGACACACTTGCTTTCGGGTGAGAGGGTTGAGGGTGGCACGTGGCAACATGATCATTATGATTATATGAGTCTCCCCCTGTTTGTTCGTGAAAATGTCGTGCTCCCATTAGGAAACGTGACTGAGAAACCTGATTATGATTACACAGAAGATGTGATTTTTAACGTTTTTAGTCTTTCAGATGGTGTTTCTGTTGAGACGACAGTAAAGGATGACAATCAAAACAATGAACTTTCGGTATCTTTCGCTCAAAAGGGCTCCCGATTAATGGCAGAATCAACGGGAAATGGGACGTGGTCAATACTTTTACGTGGCATAAAACAGATCCGATCGGTAAGTAATGGGACATTGACTAATGATCCAAAAGGTGTCAAGATCACACCTGTTCAAGGGCACGCACCCGTTACAATTAATTTATAAAATTTAAATAAGGCAGACTTCTGTATAGGGGAGTCTGCCTATCTTATTGGTTGTTTTCGTAAACTTTGTTGCTTTTCCCGCAGGAGTCGCGCCATTTTCACTTTCTACTTGTTTAAATAACAACAATCTTTTAGAAAAAAGCCATTTTATTATAAAAAAATGTCTTTGAAACCCTACTTTTTTTTAGAAAATGCAAAATCTAATATCTTTAATAATATAATATTTAAGGGATGGAAATTCGGGTTCGCTGACTCCCTTTTCCATAAGCCATAATAAACTGGATTGTTTAGTTGTAATATAAAAAAAGGAGGTTAGGCAATGTCTTGGTATTTAGGTGTATTAAAGAAGTACGCTCAGTTTAGTGGGCGTGCAAGAAGAAAAGAGTACTGGTTTTTTGCATTATTTAATTTTATTGTAGCCATTATTTTGGGCCTTATAGCTGTCGCAATTCATACACGTGTGCTGTCTTATTTGTACTCTCTAGCTGTTCTCATTCCTTCTCTTGCTGTGGCAATAAGGCGGCTTCATGATACGGGGAGAAATGGTTGGTGGATTCTCATTGGCTTAATTCCTTTTGTAGGTGACATTATCCTGCTCGTATTGTTTTGTTTCGATAGCGAGCCTGGTGAAAACAAATATGGATCTAACCCGAAAAAATAAGAGGTGCAAACGCGCCTCTGTTTTTTTATCATCTAAATTCAGTATGGTTTCAGAGTTGAGCGGGTTCAGACCCAAACATGAGAGATAGGATCAAGTGGTCCGAAGGTGCGTACATTAAAGAGTCCCCTAATTTTGATATAATAGGAAGACGTAAACATGAAGTCTAAAGCACCAGGAGTCGAGTCTATGAAAAAACATAATAGTTCTTATCGTTGGGTTGTGTTTGCAACCATTTTACTAGCCTATTGTTTAATTGTCAGTCAACGGACAGCGCCAGGCTTGATTACCGATCAACTTATGAAGGAATTTGGGTTAACGGCTGCTGTTATGGGGAGTCTAGCCAGTGTTCAATTTTTAGCATATGCGGGTTTGCAAATCCCAATAGGCATTTTATCCGATCGGTTTGGGCCAAATATTTTTCTCATCTCAGGAACACTTTTAGATGGACTCGGAACCGTCCTCTATAGTTTAGCGCAAAATGAGAGCATGCTTTTAGCGGCTCGCTTACTTGTGGGAATAGGGGATGCCACAATTTGGGTAAACGTGGTCCTCATTTTAAGCCAGTGGTTTCGATCCCAAGAATTTGTAAGTTTATTAGGTTTTGCTGGAATGAGTGGGAGCATGGGCTTTCTCCTCGCCACCTATCCGTTCTCGGCTTGGCTCTCGTTAGCAGGATGGCGTATGCCGTTCGTAGTTACGGGGCTCATCCTTTGTATAATGGGGCTCGCGCTATATGGTATATTGGTTTGGTTTCCGAAGGGGAGAATTGAAGGGATTGCTCTGATTCAGCCGGCAATGCGAAAGACTGAGGAGGCGAATCAGAAAAACGAGACCCTATGGCAGTTGATCCGCAGAATTTTCACGGAACGACAAGCCTGGGCGACTTTTTTTTGCCATTTCGGATTAGTTGGAACCTATGTAGGGTTTATTGGATCATGGGCTGTACCTTATGGTATGCAGGTTTATCAGTTATCACGCGGTCAAGCGAGTCAGATGATTATGGTTGGATTAGTTGGAGCCCTCGTGGGAGCGCCGCTCTCAACCACATTGGCCAAACGGTTTCACTCGATTCGCCGTCCTTATACCATTGTTCATAGTATTGTTTTTTTATGTTGGGGTGCCTTTTTTCTTCTTAATGGCAAACCACCTTTTTTCGGGTATATGATCTTATTTTTTATTATTGGTTATGGGAACGGAACGAGTGCCTTAACGTTTGCAGCTGTGCGTCAATATTTTGATATTAGAGAAGTCGGCGTGGTATCTGGATTTGCCAATACGGGTGGATTTTTGAGTGCCGTCTTATTACCGGCGTTGTTTGGGGCGGTCTTAGATGTGTTTCCAGGCGTCAGTCAAACGGGCTTTCGATTTGGTTTTTTGATTCCATTGTTTTTTAGTATGTTTGGGATTTTGGGAGGCCTTCTTCTAAAGGAACCGTCTCAAGCTGCTCAACACGAGCGGACATAATGGTTTGTAAAAAGGAGGTTGACCTTTGGTCAACCTCCTTAGAGTGTAGAGAAACCCGGTTTATTTCTCTACACTCGCAGTATTTTGAACCGGAATAGTTTGTATTTTGTATCGACCTGTGGAAATTCGCTCGCTTGCCGCGGACGAACGTCCGAGCCTCCTCACTTTTAAGAGGTGTTGCGGGGTCTCGGCCGCCCGTTTTTCCGCAGGCGTCTCGCGATTTCCACTTGGTTATTTTGTATCTAGCCCATAAATAAATGAGCTAAGAAGATCGTCAACGACCTGTAAGCTTAGCGAGGTGATTGGCGATCTTTTTTATATTCTGAACCGTTGCTGTCATTAAGGCTTGTTCTTGTGCATGTTCTCTTCCGCGTAAACGGCAGTAGCGAAACGGCTACTTGAAATGTCCTCGTGGTTCTGATCTTTGATTAATCTCCGTGTTGTTTTGCCTAAAATCCATGTATGTGATGAATTTTAGGCAAGCCAGCAAGAGAGCTGATTCAAGAAGTCGGTCATGTTGAAATCTCAAGTAGTAGGCTCGCAAAGCTTCGCTCAATCGTTTCTTTTCGTTTTTTATAAAGATATTTTCCAGATATAGAGAGGCGATTCTCTCGAATCTTTTCTTTATGTTCCTCCCATACGTGTCTTGTGATCACTTTTTGGTGGTTCCGAGACTTGGTACATTGATTAAGAAGGGGACATTCTGAACAACGTTCAGATTTTGATTTGTACGGCTTGTAACCCTAACGATCAGTCCGTGCTGTCGTTCTTTAATTTCTTTTGTCTCCACCTCTATTTCCTTTTTCTTTAACGGCTTTTTTCCATGTTTTCTCCGATCCTCTTCAATAGCTTGATCAAGTTCATCAATATAAGACTTTGTTGAAGCTTCTACTTCTTGTTTTATAAACGTTCTCTTATTGGCATTCGCTTTAAGGTGGGTTGAATCAGTGAATAACATACGTCCTCCAACCATGCGTTTCGACTGCGCAAGCAGTACGATTTCATCAAAGATATCTTGAAAGACCGTCGTCCCTTTAAATCGTTTTCTTCTGTTCCAGCTGATTGTCGTATGATCTGGCACTTTATCTGTAAGATTCAAACCTAAAAACCAACGATAAGCGACGTTGACCTGGATCTCTTTTTCGAGTTGTCGTTCGGATCGAATGCCATAGAGATAGCCAATAAACATCATTTTAAATAAGACGATGGGGTCAATGGATGGATGACCATTATCCTCTGAATAAAGGTGTCTAACCTTTTCTAGGATGAATGAAAAATCGATGTATTGATCAATTCTTCGAAGAAGAGGATCCTCAGGCACCAAGTCTTCAACCGATACACATTCAATTTCACTCTGTTTACTTTTGTTAGATCGTAACATTACCATATCCCCATTCCATTTATTAATAAATAAAAGGTCAGTTACAGTTAACCCAGCGGAAATAGGCGAGACTCAAAAAATCGTGTAACCACGATTTTTCTGCGAAGATTATGCTCTCAGAAGCGCTCCTTAGTCCTGCGGGAAAGCGAGCCAAGCGAGACCCCGCAGAGCGAGGTACGAGCTCGAGTTATCATGAACGAAACGAGCTCCTTACTCGTAAATTCGTAGGTTGATTTGGTAAGCATGATTATTAACCCAAAACCAAATCAGAGCTACATTACGAAAGGAGCTAGTTAGTATGAAGGATACCATAAAATATATAGGTTTAGACGTGTCAAAAGAGAAAATTGCAGTCGCTATTGCTGAAGAAGGTCGTGGAGAACCCAGATATTTTGGAATGATTCCTCATACACCGGAAGCAGTTAGGAAATTAATCAAGAGCCTTGGGGAGCTTAACACTCTTCGAGTCTGTTACGAAGCAGGTCCAACTGGATACCTATCGTTTTTCAGGAGTATCATCACCAAATAAAAGAGATCGAACAACGCATTCTAAGACTTGAAAAGGAAATTGAACATCAGGCAACCAAAGGTGCACACGCCCCAATTATACAAACTTTACAAGTACTAAGAGGCGTTGCGCTAATCACTCTGTGCTAATCTGAAATACGATGAACGCCGTCACGAGTTAGTGGAAAGTCCTTTATACGGAAAGATAAAATGTGAGAACCCACGAATATCAGAATGCTAACCGCAGTAGAGTTTTTTGCCTTTGTGCCGTGTTTTTAATGGTGGTAAAAAGGAGGAGATTTTAGTTCTCAACTTTAAACAATTTCTCACTTTAAGGATTGCCCGTCAAGGAAAGCACTTGACCGACAATCCTTAAAGTCAGAAGCGATCAATTAAGCTGGGAAAGGAAAATCTATAGCCATAAATAGCTCCAAAATACACAACAGGAGATAAGTTGATTGAAGCGGAAGGTGCGAGACTCCTACGGGAATAGCGCGTGTCCGAAGATCCACTTGGGAACACAAATATTCAATTCCCAAGTTAGCTGAGGCCGCGCCCGTGGAAAGCGAGCATCCTGGAGCGAAAATCAACAGCCGATCTACTTCGATCACAAGTCTAAAAATGAAGCCAAAAATGCTTCTCTTATTAGAGTTGCCTAAAAACTGAGTCAACACCAAAATTTGATTGGGGGCATTGACAGTTTCGTTCATATCAGGAGGCTCGCGGATCGCCCGCGGAAAGCGAGCTTATTTCCGCCTATTAAAACGAAGTGTTATACAATAGTTATAACTATATTATAACATATTAGCGCGGTGATTTGATAAAGTTAAATGGCGTAAAAAAGGCTGCCGAAGACTTTTTCGACAACCTCCTTAGTGTTTGAGGGTTTCATACCATTTATGTAAGCCTTTCGTTCAGTCAAACATGGCTTTCATACGGTCGTACATAGCGGCGCTTCGTTGATCAATCTCATCTCTCGATAATCGGAGTGCGCTTGCAGAGGTTCCGTAACCAATCTCTTCACGCCCAGCCTCAAGCCCTTCAAAGATCCCATCCGCAAATTCATCCAAAGGTTCGCCAAATGTATGGAGACCCACTCCACCCAAGTCTGTATTAACGGCAGGCGGTGCCACTTCAATCACTTCGACGGGCGTGGATTGCAGTTGCAGGCGCAGACTCATTGTAAAGGAATGCAAGGCGGCTTTTGTAGCCGAGTAGATCGGGGCAATAGCCATGGGTGTAAAGGCAAGACCAGATGTGACATTTAAAATCGCAGCATACTCTTTTTTGGAAAAATGTGGGGCAAAGAGCATAGCTAGATGAAAGGGGGCCTCGATGTTTCCGGTCAACTCTTTGGCGTGATAGGACCAGTTGGTTTGCGCTTCCGACTTTAAGACATGGAACCGTTGCTGAATCCCAGCATTATTTACAAGAACATTAAGATCAGGATAGGATTCGGTAGCCCACTTAAAGAGAGCGACCCGCTCAGCCTCAACTGTAAGATCGCAAACGTGCGTAATGACCTCAGGAAATGCTTTTTTAAACGCCTCAAGTTTCGCTTCGCGTCGTCCACAGACAATGACCGTGTTTCCTTTTTTAATAAAACGTTCAGCGAAGGCGCGTCCAATACCAGATGCTCCTCCTGTAATTAGGATCGTGTTGTCCGATAATCTCATTCAATTTCCTCATTTCATGATAATAGATGATCAAATTATAGTCCTTTTTGAGGGACTTTCCAAATGAGGCGCCGGCCACGCCGCTTGAGAGTAAAGACTGGGTACAAAATATGCGCTCAAAGAAAAGTCAAACAGACCTCAATTTTAAAATTTTCGCTATAATGAATGAAAGCTATTAAAAAGGGGGGAGAAGGTGACACGGTGGCGTCTGAGTTTCCTTGTTGTTTGTGTTGGCCTTATATCGGGCAGTATTTTTGGAGGTTTGATGAAAGAACTTGAACAAATCACAGCAAACAAGGTTTACTTACTTTTACTCACTGTTAATTATGTGCCAATTTTAGGAGATATGAACGTATCAGAAGGCGTTGAATTTGGCATTCACCTCTTGATTTCAGTTGGATTAAGTATCGTGTTCTTTATCGTATTGAGGACCAGAAAGTGGAGACAAGGCCAGTTCATTGGATTGACAACATTAAGTTGTGCCGGGATTGGGCTCCTTCTTTATCCGACGACTTTGTTGTCTGTTGGTACGCCTGGCCTCTTAGATCTGAACTCAATTCTCATATGGGAGTTGGGACATTTAATATTTGGTTTATTACTGGGCACGGGGTTGGTTATAATTGACCGTCGAAACACGATTTAGTGTGTCGACGGCGGATTATCGGGCTTTTACACCGAATAAAATTAAGCCAACCCCTATAAAGATGACCACAATCCGGAAAATAGAGAGTCTTTCAGTCATTCCCACTAAGCCGATCGCGGTTGTGAGAATCAAAATAACTGGGCCAACAAGTGCTAATGAACTGTTCAAGACGAGGGCTTTCTCAATGTTATTAAATTTTAAAATGGCCACCGCCACGGATAATTCGATACACCCTGACAGGATCCGCATCAGGGACATGCCTAGAATGGCTTTATCAAATAAGTGGAACAACGCTGTCGCTTCCCTTCCGAAAGTTTCCTTGTTTTAACATATGCGACGACCCGGCTAAATTAGGACAGGTTTTGTTCGTCTTGGGAGGACAGCTTTTTGCCCACTAATAAGAATGCGAGTGTGATAGTTTGTTAGACGTTTGAACCAAATTTTATAATTTAGAGCAATCTAGTTTACGGAACCTCCATGCGTGTATATAATAAAAATGCTAAAGAAAAGGAGGTTACCATGTTTACCTTAATAATTAGTGGTGTTATTGTAATCGTCCTAGGTTACTTTTTATATAATCAATACCAAATCAACCAACTCCCTAAGTTCTCTGAAGAAAAATTAGGCGAATGGTCTGAGAAGAACCATGCGGTTGTGGACTTGCGAGACTTTAATGTTTCTTATAAGACGCCAATCAATGGTGCATATAATATTCCTTCTGCTTATTTGAAACGCTATTATAAAGAACTTCCCACTCAGCAAAATTTACTTTTAGTAACATCCGACCCTAAATATGTCGGGCCAGATGCGCTTTTCTTAAAACGAAGAGGGCTCCAAGTGGCGGGCATTGTGGACGTTCAACATGCTGAAAAGGCCCTCATGGGATGCAAATCGTACTAACTGGAGCATACACACGATCGAATAACTGAATGGTTGAATATAAGAGCATGCTATTGATGGGGAAATCTCATTCAATGGGATGCTCGATTTGTTTGACCTTGGTGGACCATGTTGAGGACACCAGCGACGTTATGCCTAATAGACTTGGGCTTGGGAGTTCGAATGAAGAAGAGAGTCCAGGAGAGATTTTTCTCGCCAAGGCTTTCTTTTTTATTTATACTTTACGAAAGTATAAAATTCGCTAGCGCGATTAAGGGAAAAAGTATAAGAAAAAGCTAGGACTTTCGCCATTTAGAACTTGGCGACAAGTCAAGTTTTTCTAAGACTAAGGGTTAAGCACGGCCTTGGATAAGGGAGGGGTTAGATTGACCGGATGGGCACAGAGTGTCACAAAGGATGGCCAATTGGACGATGCAGCGATTTTCGGACGAGAAACGCTTTATAAGGGGATGAATGGACGAGAAGTCGAACGGTTTTATACGTCAGATGGCACAAGCTATATTTTTAAGCCGCTTACGAATCCCAAACAGTTTGGTCGAGAATGTTGGATCTATGAGGAAATCCTACCTAATTTGTCTGTTTACTCTCCAAGACTTGTTGATGCCTCCTATGAAGCGGATCCGGAACACAGTTGGTTGATTCTAGAAGATTTGGGTGTGGTGTTCCATTCATTTCAAGAACCGATTCTCTCAGAGATGACCGCGCATTGTGCAAATTGGCACCATTTCTCTATAGAAGAGACGTCTAAACTTTCCCCTCAAGGCCCAAAACCATTTATTGAGAACATCATGGAGACGCTCTTGAGCGAGAAAGCGCGATTAATTCGTATAGGGTGTTCGAACACCAACTTAAGACTAGCTATCGAAAGAACCCTAGAGTTGGCGCTGCATTTTACCTTTGGAACTCAGAAAGTCTTTTCCCATGGGGACCTTCATCTCGGTAACTTTGGATGGGCAAATGATAAAGTCGTCGTGTTCGATTGGGAATATGCTCATTTCAATCTACCTTATTGGGATCTCTATCATTTAATTGATTTATCACACCCTGATTTTCCAAAACAGGTGACCCGTGACTTGAGAGAGCATCTGTTAAACGTCTATATTAGCGAGGTAGAGAGGCATGGGACAAGGCTTGATCCCATGCTGTTTAGAAGGGAGTATGCTGCTTTTTCATCCCTTTTTTCAGTTTGGATGCTTTTGTTGATTGAGAAGGATTTAACCACAAAATCGGTAAAGTGGTCACAATCGCAGTTAATTACACAGAGAGAGGACACGATCTCTTCACTCATCCAATGTACAGAGATGACCATAACGAAAAAAAGCCCTTGATCACAGATCAGGGCTTTTCATTTGTCTCTTTTCTAAAAACTTGTTGTTCTTGGACCATAAATTCAGCAAAAATACTTCGAGACGCCTGCGGGAAAGCGAGCCAAGCGAGTGTGTTTTTTCCTAAATTAAAAGCAACAAAGATTGCGAAAACAGCCTTTCATTAAAAACAAAACGGCTTTTGAGAGATCGGTTTAGGCTTAAGAAGAGCTAGGTGATTCCTCTGGTTGCCAGGCTTTACACACATCAATCCACCCTTTTGCTTCGGACAACGTTTGAAGTTCTTCTAGGGTCAGTTTGATGGCTGAATGGGGACTTCCGCAAGCGGGATAGACGGTTTCAAATCGCTTAAGCGAGACGTCTAAATAGACATTCAGTACCTGAGCTAATCCAAAAGGACAGACACCGCCAATGGCATGCCCGGTTTGCTCAAGGACTTCTTCAGGACTTAACATTCGGGCTTTCATACCAAATTCCCCGCGGAACCTTTTGTTATCCACTTTGGCATCCCCTGCCGCTACGACTAGAATGGCGGGGTCTTCAGAGTTGTTGCCCCGAAAAGATAGAGTCTTGGCTATTCGCTCAGGTTCAACCCCAATCGTATTCGCAGCCTCTTGAACGGTGGCACTCGAGGATCCAAATTCCATAATGTCGTTCTCACGGTCCCATTTTTTAAAATGAGCTCTTACACTTTCAATGGACATGACAGGTATTCACCTTCTATTAATTGGTATTATTTAGTATTTTAACACGATAATTTGGGAAAGTGAAAAGCCTTGTTTAACCCAGATTGGCATACATTTGTGACCGTGTTTCAAATCAATGTCAGTCGGGCAACACGGTCCTTGTCCTCTCATTTAAAGTTTGGAATTCCAAGCTGCATTTGGGTTTTCGCCGATTTAATCATATTTTGTCGCCGAATAAATCCAAATTCCCGCCGGTTAACCTGCAATTTGCGCCGAATAACCGGCTACCCAATACGACTCAATGGAAAAAGAAAGAGACTGACCTGGGGTTTGGAAAAAACCAAAACCCTATGACAGTCTGCTTTTTATTATTAATCTGTTGATCTCGTTGAAAAAAGTTCGGTAAGGAGAAGGGCGGTGGCGCCGATCAAGGTGGCATTATCACCTAACTTGGAAAGTTGAATTTCTGTTTCCTTTGCTTTAGAAGTAAGCACACGCTGTGAGATGGTCTCTCTTAAACTTTTCATAATGAAATCTCCAGCCTTTGAAACCCCACCACCGATAATAATTCGATCTGGATTTAGGGTATGAATGAGATTCGTGATGCCTACTCCAAGATAGACACCCGTTTGATCTAAAATTTTAACGGCAAGCGAGTCTCCCTTTTGGGCCGCTTGAAAGATCACTTCTCCGGTAATTTTATCCAGATCACCTTGAACCAATTCTTTTATAAGACTGTCATTCCCAATGGCGATTTCTTTAGCGGCACGCTCTGCAATATATGGGCCAGAAGCAAGCGCTTGGAGGCAACCGTAGTTTCCACAACTACACTTTGGCCCCCCGATATCAATTGTCATATGGCCGATTTCCCCTGCAATCGAGTGTTCGCCATGAAATAATTTGCCTTCATGCAAAACCCCTGCACCAAGTCCACGTCCTACATTGATTGCCACGATCGAGGTTGCCCCTTTACCTGCTCCAAACCATAACTCTCCTAACGCCATAGCGCGAACATCATTTTCAACTTTAACAAGCATATTGAATTTGGACTCAAGATGCTCTTTGATTGGGATATCTCTAAGTTGGAGAATCGGAGCAAATAGGGAAAGGCCTCTACTTACATCCACAATCCCATGCATCCCTACGCCAATTCCAATGATTTTATCTTGATTAATGGACGTTTTATTAAGGAGTTTCGAGATACAATCGGACATGAGATCAAGTAGTTCCGCATTGTTAATGTTTTGTGGAACGGGGTTACTCGAAGACTCTAAGATTCTAGCATTTAAATCCGTCAAAGCAACCTTAATGTCATTGGGGCCTACATCTAAACCAATGATATAAAATTCACTTGAATTGATGATTAACATGGTGGGCTTCCGACCACCCTTGGATTCTCCTTGTGTACTTTCGACGACAATCCCCGATTCAAGCAATTCTTTTACAAGACTACTGACGGTTGGTGGCGTGAGCTTTGTTACTTTTGCAATTTCTGCCCTTGAAATCGGACTATTGTGTCTGATTGTATTTAAAACCAAGGAACGGTTTAAGGATTTCATGAGTTGGAAGCTTCCGGCAGTGCCTGAAGACATAGGAATTCCCCTTTTTTAATTTATTAAATAAACGAACATAATTAATTGTGTACAGATTAGTATATAGATATAAGTTTAACAAAGAAAGTTGGCGTTTGACTAGAAATTTAAAAGGTTTTGTCGAAAAGGTTGAAATTGGCTACACAAGGACATATAATTAATTTAATTAATTAAGTAAGTATTTTCGGTGAGAACATAAACTTAATTTTAAAATTTAGATAAAACGAGGAGAGAAAATGGAAAACCACTTATTTTTAAAGGCGCTTTTTAATAAATTTACATCCTATTTTTCAGATCATACAGGTCAGGAGATCCGTCTCTTTTTTGCTCCTGGCCGGGTCAATTTAATTGGTGAACACACAGATTATAACGGCGGCTATGTCTTTCCGGCAGCTTTAACACTGGGAACTTATATGATCATTCGTAAAAGAGAGGATCAAAAATTTGTGATGAGAAGTGAGAATTTCCCAAACACTAAAGTGGAATTTGATCTTAAAGAGATCGCATTTGATCCAAATGATAGTTGGGGAAACTATCCTAAGGGAATTGTGAAAGAGTTAAGCGCTTTAAACATTCCTTTAACAGGGGCTGACGTATTATATGAAGGGAACATTCCAAATGGTGCAGGGCTCTCATCATCGGCATCTATTGGAATGGTAACAGCCTTCGGGTTAAGTCAGCTCACAAGCTCCGAGATTTCTACAAAGGATTTGGCCTACCTATGTCAACGGATGGAGAATCATTTTATTGGTGTCAATACTGGGATAATGGACCAAACCGCCGTAGGATTTGGAGAAGAGGATCACGCGATTCTCCTAAATTGCCAGACGTTTGACATTGAAAGAATTCCCTTAAATCTAGGCGACTACAAAATTATTATTACAAATACCAATAAGCGCCGAGGATTAGCGGATTCGAAATACAATGAGCGACGGTTGGAATGTGAAAAAGGGTTGGGGATTTTGCAACAATCATTGCCAGAACTCACCTGTTTAGGAGAGGTTACTTTAGAAACCTTTCAAAAACTTGAATCAACCATTGGTGATCCTGTAATAAGAGCCCGCGTTCGACACATTGTGACGGAGGATGACCGAGTCCTTAAAGCCACACAATTTCTCAAGAAGAATGATTTACTCAAATTCGGAGAACTCATGAAAGCCTCCCACGAATCACTAAAAAGAGACTATGAAGTAACAGGCTTAGAGTTAGATGCTTTATATGACGCACAAAAATCCGCTCCGGGGTGCATTGGCACAAGAATGACTGGTGCAGGTTTTGGAGGATGTACCGTCAGCCTCGTCCACAACTCTCAAATTCAAGCGTTTAAAGAGGATGTGTCGAGGTCTTATTCCAAAACAACTGGGCTAGAACCGACCTTTTATATTTGTGAGGCGGGTCAAGGCGTATCAGAGGTTGTTGGGGTGTTTCAATGAACGTGATCATTTAAACATTATGTAATGGAAGCGATTGCTTGAGCGTGCCAAGAAGAGACACAAGAATCAGAAGGGTTTAAGACTAAAAACTAGGTTTACAGAAAGGGCGTTATTTTATGACTGTTCAATCAAAATCAATTAAGCCAGATTTAGATTGGTTAGCGGATGTAGGGACCTTTGCGGTTAATCGTTTGCCTGCGCACTCGGATCATAAGTATTATTCGACCTTCGAAGAAGCCAAACAGGCAGACGAGATGGCAATGAGGCATAGCCTGAATGGGAATTGGAAGTTTTCCTATTCAGTTAATCCTGATAATAGACCATTAGATTTCTACCAACCAGACTTTAATACCTCCTCATGGGGCAATATTACAGTGCCTGGTCATATTCAACTTCAAGGGTATGGTAAACCTCAATATGTTAACACTCAATATCCTTGGGATGGGCATAATGAAATTCGCCCTCCGGAGATTCCCTCAGATCATAATCCTGTTGGGAGTTATGTTAAATTATTTGAACTTCCCACTAACATGATTCAAAAACCTGTATTCATCTCTTTTCAAGGGGTTGAGTCGGCTTTTTATGTCTGGTTAAACGGTGAGTTTGTGGGGTATAGCGAGGACTCTTTTACCCCAGCTGAATTTGAGTTAACTCCATTTTTAGTTGACGGAGAAAATAAATTGGCTGTAGAAGTCTATCAAAGAAGCACAGGAAGTTGGCTTGAAGATCAAGATTTCTGGAGATTTTCGGGTATTTTTAGAGACGTTTATCTCTACACGGTACCAGACATTCATATTCAAGATATCAACGTAAGGCCGGATTTAGATGAAACCTACACTAATGGAAATTTGGATGGCGAGTTTAAGTATTTGTCTAATAATGAAGACGTTCATAAGATTACCCTTGAGCTATATGACGACAAAGGAGTAAACGTCGCCACAGATCAGGTCGCTTACGCTAATGGTAAAGGATCATTTAACGTATCTATTAACCAGCCGAAACTTTGGAGCGCAGAAATTCCTACATTATATAACTTGTACATAAAGGTCTATAAGGAAAATGACCATTTGGTAGAAGTTATTCCGCAAAAGGTTGGATTTAGAAAGTTTGAGTTGAAAAATAAAGTGATGCACTTAAACGGTAAACGCGTGGTATTTAAAGGTGTTAATCGTCATGAATTTAATAATCGAAGTGGTCGGGCTGTAACAAAAGAAGATATGTTGTGGGATATTAAAACCTTGAAACAACATAACATTAACTCAGTGCGTACGTCTCATTATCCAAACCAAAGTTATTGGTATGAATTATGTGATGAATATGGGATTTACCTCATAGATGAAATGAACTTAGAAACACACGGTTCGTGGCAAAAATTAGGTAAAGTGGAGCCGTCATGGAACATTCCTGGTAATAAACCAGAGTGGGAAGCGATTGTATTAGACCGTGCAAAATCCATGTATGAGCGGGATAAAAACCATCCGTCCATTCTCATTTGGTCCTGTGGGAATGAATCGTTTGGTGGAGAAGTTTTACTTAATGTTTCCAATTATTTTAGAGAAAAAGATCCGACAAGATTGGTCCATTATGAAGGCGTTTTCCATGCAAGAGATTATGACGCCACAAGCGATATGGAAAGCCGTATGTATGCAAAGCCAGCAGATATTGAAGAGTATCTAACCAACAACCCACAAAAACCATATATTAGCTGTGAATATATGCATGCGATGGGAAATTCGCTTGGTGGAATGTATAAGTATACAAACTTGGAAGAGAAGTATCCAATGTATCAAGGTGGATTCATCTGGGATTATATTGATCAATCCCTTGTTAAAAAGGATCGATACGGAAATGAGTTTCTCGCTTATGGTGGTGACTTTGGCGATCGGCCAACTGATTACGGATTCTGTACGAATGGAATCGTGTATGCGGATCGGACACTCTCGCCAAAAATGCAGGAAGTTAAGTATTTATATCAAAACCTTAAGTTAAATCCAGACCAACATAGTGTAACCATCCAAAATGAGAACTTATTTTCCAATACGGATGACTATGAACTTGAATATGTCCTTTACCATGAAGGTGAAAAGGTTTTTGGTAAAAGTTTGACGGTTCAGGTTGCGCCACTCAGTCAATCTAAATTCGATTTTGAGTGGCCAGAAGGATGCTTTGAGAACCCTGGAGAGTATGCCATTGACGCGTCCTTTAGATTAAAAGAGAAGACAAAATGGGCCGATGCGGGCTATGAAATTGCGTTTGGACAATATGTCTTTTCTGTAACAAACAAAGAGGTTGGGGAACGAAATCCCATTTCGGGAAAACTACGCGTTGTTAATGGTGATATAAATATAGGGGTTCATGGTGAGGATTTCTCAATTCTTTTTTCTAAACAAGTCGGAAGTTTGGTTTCTTTAAACTATGCTGGGAGAGAAATGATAGAGTTTCCACCTTTTCCACTGTTTTGGAGAGCAACCACTGATAACGACCGAGGGTTTGGTCAAAACTATGAATCGGGTTGCTGGATGATGGCGAGTATGGCAAGAAAATGTGTGGGTC
Organism: uncultured Sporolactobacillaceae bacterium; assembly: GCA_963829575.1. Lineage (GTDB taxonomy): Bacteria > Bacillota > Bacilli > Bacillales > Sporolactobacillaceae > KACC-23026. The sequence goes on from CAWHJF010000012.1 coordinate 259,957, forward strand.
TTAGCTTACACGAAGAGAAAGACCATGTGAAAATCGATTTTACTTATAAATTTGCTTTTGACGAAGCGGTCACGGTCGTTACAAGTTATAGTGTCTTTGCTGAGGGTGGATTAAAAATTCGTTCGTTGTTTAATGGGACAGACAATCTCCCGCAGCTTCCGATTTTTGGATTGTCTTTTAAAGTATCAGCCGATTATACCAATCTAGATTGGTATGCGTTTGGGCCTGAGGAAAATTATCAAGATCGAGCGAAAGGTGCCCGATTAGCACGATTTAAAAATACAGTGTCTGAAAATCGATCTAATTACCTTACGCCTCAAGAGTCAGGGAACAGAACGGGAGTACGCAGAGTGCGATTAACGAATGAAACGGGTCAAGGTATTCGAATTTCCTCTGTGCAGACACCATTAGAATGTAATTTCTCACCTTATACCGCTCTTGAGTTAGAAAATGCCAATCATCTCTATGAGCTTCCAAACGTTCATTATACAGTGGTAACGATTGCTGCAGGACAAATGGGTGTTGGTGGAGACGACAGCTGGGGGGCGCCTGTTCACAAGGAGCATCTTTTGTCACAAGAATCAAAGGTGTTTGAGTGCATGATTGAGAGAATTTAATGAGAGGCGTTCGATTAGCAACTTATACTTAAAGGCCTAGGAACTCGATGGTCGACTCATAACTTTTTTGGGGTGACCATCGAGAAATTAATAAGACGAACAGACTTTATTAATTATTTTTCTTAAATAAAGTGTACAAAGTGCAAATAACTTTAATTTTGTAGAGGTTTTTCCAAGTATTAGAGGAGGTGGTCTTAAATTCATAGTTTTTTGAAAGAGTATTGACAACGGTTTCATTTGAAGTTATTCTTTAAGTAACATAATTAATTAAATTAAAAAACTAATCAAAAGCCATTTAAAAAAGGGGAGAATAAGTTTGAAGAAAATCAGTGCATTACTTATTGCAATGGCCCTAATGATCGGTATCTTAGGAGCATGTGGTGGTTCAAGTAGCGCGTCTAAGGATGCTAGTAAGGTTAATCAATCACCTGACAAAATAAAGGGGGATATCACTGTTTGGGGTTGGAACGTTGCGGCTGACGCTATGAAACAAGCAATTCCTGCATTTAACAAAAAGTATCCAAATGTAAAGGTAACCGTACAGGATATTGGTCGATTGGATGTTTATAAGAAGTTAACGGTGGGCCTAGCCGCAAACGGTAGCGGTCTTCCAGATGTTAGTTTAGTAGAAGATGATCATATGGCTTCCTATGCAAAGCAATTCCCGAATGGCTTTGCAGATTTATCTAAGCTAGGGTTTGACAAATATGCGAGTGATTTTGCACCTTCAAAAGTAGCCGCAGTAAAGAATGCTAGTGGGGATTTCATAGGAATGCCTTGGGATGCGGGTCCCGTTCTCGTTTACTATAGAACAGATCTTTATAAAAAAGCAGGTGTAGATCCTTCAACAATTAAAACTTGGGATGATTACATTGCTGCAGGTAAAAAGATTAAAGCCGCAACTGGTGTCGGAATGATGACAGTTGATAAAGCAAATGATGATGGCTTCTTTAGAACGTTACTTAATGAAGAAGGCACCTATTACTTTGATAAAAATGGTAACATTGATCTTAATTCTCAAGCCGCTGTTAAAGCAATGACTGTGGAAAAGAAATTGAATGACGCAGGCTTACTAGTGGATTCAAATGGTTGGAACGGTGGAATTGCCGCCTTCAAAAACGGTAAAATTGCTTCTATTCCTTCCGCCGTATGGTACACCGGTACAATGATGGATCAAGCGCCTGAACAAAAAGGAAAATGGGATGTTTATCCACTTCCTGCCTTTACTGCAGGTGGCAACACGGCAGCAAATCTTGGTGGCTCAGACTTAACCGTACTTAACTCATCTAAGAATAAGGCTGCTGCATATGCCTTTGCGAAGTTCTTTACAACAGATAAACAAACTCAAATCAATTCCATGAAAAAAGATGGTTTATTCCCATCCTTGTTAAGCACTTACAGCGACCCAGTCTTTACTCAACCAGTTCCTTATTATAATAACCAACCCGTTTTCAAAGAGTTCTCGGATGTGGTTAAGAATATACCGGCCATTAACTATACGAGTGATAATGCGCGTGCTTTAAAAATTGGGGCAGATGCCCAAGGTGCAGTCTTATTGAATAATACGCCTGTTCAAAAGGCATTGAGTGATGCAGCTAATAAGCTCGCACAAGCAACAGGTAGGAAAATTAATAAATAAAGATACAAGGAAATAATAAGCCAAAAGATGGGAGGAGGAAACTTCCTCTTATCTTTTGTGCATTTCCTTTTGTTTACAGAGGGGGGAAATCAGTGGGCAAACAACAAATGACCATTACAACTAAAGAGGAACCTGCCACTAAAGTTCAAAAGAGGCCTAATCCTAAGCCTAAAAAAGGGATTATTACCCCAAAAACAGCGCCTTATATTTTTATTGCACCTGCTGTTCTTTTGTTTGCGATCTTTACGATTTATCCGGTGATCTCTTCATTTTTATTAAGCTTTGAAACAAACACAACCGGTCAATACGTTTTCTCAGGGTTACACAACTATACAAGATTGTTTAAAGATCCAGTTTTCTATAAAGCACTCAAGAATACGTTTATTATATTGATTATTCAAGTTCCAGTTATGATTTTCCTAGCGACACTTCTAGCTGTTGCATTAAATTCGCCACTGATCAAATTAAAGGGTTTTTTCCGAGTTGCCTTTTTTATGCCAGCCATTACCTCACTTGTTTCAGCTGCCATTGTCTTTTTAATCTTATTGGACCCGAACTATGGGTTAGTGAATTATGTCTTATCTCATTTGGGTCTTCATAAAATCAACTGGATTAACGATCCGTTCTGGGCAAAGGTTTCGGTCATGATTGTCATGACATGGAGATGGACAGGGTATAATATGGTCATTTTATTGGCGGGGCTACAGGGGATTCCAGATAATCTTTATGAAGCAGCTAGCATTGATGGAGCAGGGACGGTTAAGAAGTTCTTTGCTATAACAGTGCCTCAATTAAGACCCGTTCTTTTATTCACAATTGTTCTTTCAACAATTGGAACCTTACAGCTATTTGACGAGCCATATATTTTAACACAGGGTGGCCCAAATAATGCGACACTTACAATTACACAATACCTCTATCAAAATGGCTTTAACTATTATGACTTTGGATACGCTTCAGCCATAGCGTATGTGTTAGTTATTATTATTGCGATTTTGTCATGGGTACAAATGAAAGTTGCAGGTGATCGCTAATGAAAAGATCAAAGTTTACTCTAGGAAAACTTATACTTTATGTTGTGTTGATCGTTGGTGTCATCGCTTCAATCGCACCATTTTATTGGATGTTAGTGGGGGGAACCAACCGCTCAGGGGCTATCTACAATAACCCTCCTAAATTAATTCCGGGTAATTACTTGATTCAAAATTTTAAGCATCTTAATGAATCCATTGGAATCCTGCATGTTTTTATGAATTCATTAGTGATTACAGTTGTGTTTACAGTTTTAAGTTTACTAGTATGTTCAGCAGCGGGTTATGCCTTTGCCAAGTTTAAATTTAAAGGAAGAGATGCGATCTTTTTTGTTCTATTATTAGCGGTTATGATTCCGTATCAGGTCACTCTTATTCCTTTATTTAAATTGTTTGCCAACATGCATTGGTTGGATCACTATCAATCGGTTATTTTGCCTCAAATAGCCTTTCCTTTTGCCATTTTTCTCATGCGGCAAAATGTTCAAGGGCTACCAGACTCTTTACTTGAGGCGGCAAGAGCCGATGGTGCAGGAGAATTCTTCATTTTCTTTAGAATTGTGATACCCACCATGCGGCCGGCGTTAGCGGCTATTTCCATTTTCCTTTTTACGTTCCAATGGAATAATTTTATTTGGCCATTGGTCGTTTTAAACTCACAAAATATGTACACACTTCCAGTCGCGTTGTCGAGTTTAATTGGGATGTCCAAAATTGATTATGGTCAGGTTATGTTAGGCGCGACGCTATCCACTTTACCAATCATGGCGGTCTTCTTAATCCTTCAAAAACAATTCATATCAGGAATTTTAGGCGGATCTGTAAAAGAATAATAGCATTCCTTTATATACAACGTAATAAAACATAAAAAACGACTCAGGTTGAGTCGTTTTTTATGTTTTATTACGAATCCTAACCCAATGACCCCTTAGTTTCTTGATCCGCCACATCTCGATGTACATACCGTTTCCCACGAAAGATGGAGACGACAGCAGCAACTAAACACAGGATCAAGGAGACCAAGAAGGCTAGGAATAAGCCGTGTAAGAAAGGGGACCAATTAATTTGGGAAAAAGGTTTTACTCGTGATATAGCTCACGTCCGATCCGGACATCTTTGAGAGGTGTCCAAATTGGCTCAACAGATTGGATAATGGGTTGTAACCTAATAATGCCGCAAATAGGGATGATGAGGTGGGCGGAACGGCTCTCTTGAGGGTTCATATAAATAACACCCTATCCAAAACTTTGTACTATATAAAGATGTATTTAATGTTAACGTTAAATGTTTAATGGAAAAGGCCCTTTTCTTGTGTGACAATCCTACTCGCTAGTCAAATCCCCCATTTTTAATGGGGAAAGGTCCGTATTGACGTCTTGGCGAATAAACTAATTCTGGAACTTTACCGATCTACTAAGAATAATGTTCTGACGAAAATCGGAGGGAGAGAAGGATGGCAGGCGAGGAGAAACGAAGCGAAAGAAACGGTATGGAAATTGGTATTTATTCATTGGCCGATCTATGTGCCAATCCACATACAGGGAAGACCGTTACCGCCAAACAAAGAATTCAAGATTTGATTAAGAGTGCAAAATTAGCAGAGGAAGCTGGTCTTGATGTCTTTGGCGTAGGGGAGCATCACCGATTGGATTATGCGGTATCAGCTCCGAACATGGTGCTATCGAGCCTTTCACAGGTTACTGAGCGACTCAAGCTTACGACCGCCACAACAGTTTTGAATACTGTGGACCCAGTGCGTCTTTTTGAGGACGTTGCGACATTAGACCTTTTATCCAATGGAAGGGCAGAGTTAATGGCAGGGAGAGGGGCTTTCACGGAAGGCTTTTCTTTATTTGGATATGACCGCTTTTTGAGTGATCAAGTGTTTGAAGAACATCTTGATTTGTTTAATCAAATCAATTCGAAGAAAAAGGTATCGTGGAGCGGGCAGTACCGCCGCGCTCTTCAAGAAGTGGAAATTTCGCCCCGACCGATACAAGAGGAAATCCCGATCTGGGTGGGCGTCGGAAGTTCGCCTGAGAGCGCCTCTCGAGCAGGCCGTTACGGAGCGAACCTCGCTGTCGGCATTTTAAATGGGGATTGGCTCAGATTTCAATCTCTTATTGAAGCTTACCGTCAAGCCGCAAATCAATCTGGTTATAGTAATACGTCGAAAGTGGGTGTGACGGGGCATGCGTTTATTGGAAAGACGTCTCAACAAGCTCGTTCTGAGTATTTTCCGTACCATGCGAATTATTGGAGACAACTCAACCGACAACAGGGAAAACCAGAAATACCCATCACGTACCAAGAGTTTGAGACATTATCCGGACCGGATCAAGCCTTATTTGTTGGAAGTTCTCAGGAAGTCACCGAAAAAATCCTTCGGCAATACGAAGTCTTTGGCCATCAACGCGTGCTTTTACAGATGGACCTTGGTGGCTTGCCATATCGAACCGTGGCCCAAAATATTGAGCGATTGGGAAGTGAGATTGCGCCGGTCGTGCGCAAGGCAACAAGATAAGGGGGACAGTCCCGGGACTGTCCCCCTTCTAACGCTTTTCTCTTAAGTATATAATAAAAAAGTCAAACGGTTGAGGGATAGATTGCGGGAAAGGTCTGTCCCTTTTTTAGAGTCAAACGGTTGGAATCTAGTAATTTTACGGAAAGGTGTGTCATTCATTGAAGGTGAAGTTTGCCCTTTTTTATTGGTTTTTCTATCTTGGAATGGGCGCCTTTTTCCCGTTCTTAAGTTTGTTTTTTCACCAAAGAGGCTTTAATAGCGGGCAGATTGGGATCTTACTCGCGGTGGGTTCTCTAACGGCTATTATTGCTCAACCTGTGTTCGGAGTGATTAGCGATACGGCGAAAGACTATCGAACGCCTTTGAAAGTGGTACTTATTCTATCAATTCTAGGAATCTATGGCTTCTTTTTTAGTCACACGTTCGCAATCATGCTACTCACTGTTATTCTGTTTAATTTTATTAATTCACCTGTTGGGCCACTCGTGGACTCCATTGCCGTGGAAAAGGGGCCTGAGAATGGGTTTGAGTATGGAAAAGTGAGGCTTTGGGGGGCGCTAGGTTTTGCGCTTATTACGGTTATTGCCGGATATGTTTTGAGTGCAGTGGGCTATCAATATGCGTTTCCTACATATTCTGTGATCGCTCTTGTTGTGCTCATCATAGTGTTTGCGTTTCCCATGCTCGAAAAACCAAAGCATGGGCAGGGGTCGGTATTTGGAAAAGACGTTCTTGGTGCGGTTTTTTTAAATAAGAAACTAATCGGGTTTATTGGCATAACGCTCCTTGTGACGTCCTGCATGACTATGAATGTCAGCTTTTTGCCGATCTACTTTGAAAAGATGGGCTACCCTATTAATATGGTGGGGTGGAATTTTACCATTGCTGCGATTGTGGAGACCCCGCTTTTCTGGCTTTCTACCAAACTGATTCGAAGAGTAGGCTTGTTTTCGCTCCTTTCGGTTGGGATCATCGCTTATGTTGTGAAGTATGCCATAATGGGCCTCGGACCATCTGTTGGTGTAGTGTTAGCGGTCCAAGCCTTGGATGGAGTCGCTTTTGCCTTTTATTTTAGTACCGCCGTTGAGATTGTGAATGTGATGGCACCGGTTCAGGCTAAGGCAACGGCTCAAACCGTGTTTGGTGCAGCGACGGGGGTATCTGGAATCATAGGTAACTTAGTTGGTGGTTTTATAATGGATGTTCACGGTCCGCAATTCCTGTTTTGGATAATGGCTGTGATCAGTGGGGTTGCCGTTGCTTTATTCTTAACGTTTCCGAGTCGACGATCGTATCAAATTCAACATTAAGGTGAGGGGACAGTCCCGGGACTGTCCCCTCACACCTTTTTCCGAACATGCATATACAAAAGGTATCGGTTCGGTTAAGGAAGTTGGTGCACAAGCATGTCGACCGTCATGGTGTTAACAGCCTTGCTGTTTAGTCTTTCATCTTGTATTGATAATGTCGTCGTGGGAATTGCGTATGGCATTAAGAAAATAAAAATTGGACTATGGTCTAATCTTATGATTGCTGGCGTGACCACGACAGGGACTTTTCTTTCTATGAGTCTGGGATGGTATGTGACGACTTTTATTCCCCCGAAATATGCGAATTATATAGGATCCGGAGTTATGATTCTCTTGGGTCTCTATTTTGTCCTTCAAAGTGTGACGAAGCTCACTCTGCAAACCCAATCTAAATCAGTCGCTTTAAAAGATCTGTTGGACATGATGCAGTATGCGTCAGACTCTGACTTGGACCAGTCCGGTGATATCAATTTGAAAGAAGCTTTTTTGGTTTCTCTGGGCCTAACGTTCAATAATATTGGCGCTGGAATAGCAGCCAGTATTACAGGCGTTAGTATTTCGGTAACCGTGATTGCGACATTTGTCATTAGTCTTTTGGCAATTGTTCTTGGGGAGACCCTTGGAAGTCATGTGTTTGGGAAGTTTCTTGGTAAATTCGCTCCGCTTATTGCAGGCGGATTACTGCTCGTCTTAGGCGTTGTAGAAATGCTTTTATAAAAGAAGAGGGGAAGCCCTCTTTTACATATAAACGGTATAATCCTACCTTCCTTTTCATACAGTAGATCGACACCATAGAAGGGAGCTGAATGTTTGAGCAAAGAGAATAAGAATCTGTTCAAAACCGTCACGGGTGAGGCGAATGAGGTCATTAATAAGACAGTCGATGCATCAGGTAAAATTGTGAAGACTGTCTCTGGAGAAGGTGGCTTAGTCGGCAAAGCTGTCGATGCCTCTTCTAATGTACTTAAAGGGGCGTCGAATACTGGAAAATCGATTCTCGATCGAACTGCGGACACCTCAACGAATCTTGTCAAAGGAACGGCAAACAAAGTTTTTCATAAAAAGAAACAAGAAGACTAAATAGAGGAAGACCAAGAAGCAAGGCAGACGCCCAGTCTGTCTTTTTTTGTGTCAAAATTAAATGATGATGAAAGATCGAATATATAAGCGCTTACCTTAAGTTTTAAAAAAAGTAGGAACTTTTTTAAAAGACAACTTGATTAGTTGTTCCATAGGGTGTTATAATTAGTTTGTTTAATGGACTAACAAACTAGGAGGAGAAGTGTATGAAGGGAATTCGTAAAACGCTACTTACTGTTGTAAGCGCTTTGACCGTGTTGTCTCTGACAACCGCATGTGGCGGAGGGTCAGGTGCATCAGGTGCGAAAAATAATTCTAAAGCTAAGGCCGGCAGTGCCACTGTTACAGTTTGGAGTGATGTAAGTGGGGATGCACAAAAGGCAATTGATCAGGAAGTGCAACGCTTTAATCAATCTCAATCTGACGTAACAGTAAAATCACAGTATTTTGAGTCAAATCCATACAAGCAAAAACTGCAAATTGTTATGGGTGCTAATAACGGCCCTGATATTTTCAGTAACTGGGGTGGTGGCCGATTAAAAGATTACATCGATGCAGGAGATGTGGTTGACCTTACTCCATATCTTAAAGGGAAGACAGACAAATACCTTTCTTCAATTATGCAATCGGTTACTTTTAACGGTAAGATCTACGGGGTTCCGCACGGTAACTTGCAACAAGTTAACTTCTTCTATAATAAAGATCTCTTTAAAAAATATGGTGTCACCCCACCAAAAACTTGGAATGATCTTCTAAGTGCGGTTAAGACCTTTAAATCAAAAGGGATTGCTCCAATCGCATTAGGTGGAAAAGACAAATGGCCGGATCTTATGTACTTTGAATACTTAGTGGATCGCATTGGTGGACCACAAGTATTTAAAGATATTGTTGCGGGTAAAGACGGAGCATGGAGTAATCCAGCTGTTATTCAAGCCGTTACAATGATGCAACAACTTGCTAAAGCAGGTGGATTTGAATCTGGATTTAGCGCCGTTGGTTCTGGTGATGGCGAAGATGCCGCTTTACTCTATACTGGAAAAGCTGCGATGTGGTTAATGGGTAGCTGGGGCTATACGAGCGTCTTATCCGATGATAAGAGTTTCGTAGACAATAACAAGCTCGGTTGGTTTGCTTTCCCAGCTGTGCAAGGTGGAAAAGGAGACCCAGCTGATGTTGCAGGGAATCCAAGTGAATTCTATTCCATCTCTAAGAGCTCTAAAAACCCAGACGCTGCTGCTAAATTCCTTGTTGATGGTAACTTGAACGATGCGAACGTTAAAGATTTGATCAACATCGGTAACGTACCACCTGTAAATGGGATTGAAGATCAGTTAAAGCAAGCGAAGAATGGGGATTACATGACATTCTCATACGATATGATCAAGAATGCCCCTTATTTCCAACAATCTTGGGATACCGCTTTAAGTACAAAAGTGGGCAACCAACTTGATGATGATTTAAGTAAAGTACTTAGTAACCAAATGACTCCGGACCAGTTTGCTGCAGATATGCAGAAGGCTTCGGCTAGTAATTAATCAGCAAGGGGGGCTGACCCCCTTGCCCTATTTTTAGTACGGGAGTGTTATAAATTATGCTTGGTACACGAATGAATTGGCAGCGTTGGATCATGGTCTTACCAGCATTAGTCTTTTTTGCCGTTTTTGCGATTATTCCTATGATTGTTGCTGTTTACTACAGTGGATTAAAATGGAATGGATTAACGGCGCCAGTGTGGGTGGGGATCCAAAATTGGATAAGCGTATTTAAAGATGGAGAAGCTTGGAATTCGATAAAGTTAACCCTCGAATTGATGGTTTTATGTTGGGTGACCCAAAATCCGATTAGTCTTGTCTTAGGTGTATTTATGGCAGGAAAACAAAAACACCGCGCGATCTTTAGTGTTTTTTATTTTATTCCCTTGCTCTTTTCAGCTGCTGCAATCGGTGTGACATGGTCATATATCCTAAACCCGAATTTTGGTTTAGTTAATAGTATTTTACGTGCTTTTGGGGTCACCAAAACGATTAACTGGTTGGGCGATCCACACCTTGCCCTAATTGTGGTAAGTCTTATTATTGCATGGCAATTTATCCCGTTTAATTCTTTGCTCTATCAAGGTGGGGCCAAACAAATTCCTGAATCCTTGTATGAAGCAGCAAAAATTGATGGTGCGGGACCATTGCGTATCTTCTTTTCGATTACTTTGCCTCAACTTAAATATACAATTGTCACGTCCTCCGTTTTAATTTTAACTGGAACTTTAACTTATTTTGACTTGGTTTATGTTTTGACCAGTGGTGGTCCAGGTTCTTCTACACAAGTATTAGCCATGGATATGTACAAACAAGCCTTTATGAATAACGAGATCGGTTTAGGAAGCGTCATGGCAATTATTCTAGCTGTCTTTGGACTCGTGCTGTCACTCTTAATTTTGAAATTTACAGGATTTAATCGAATGGAAAGCCAAAAGGAAGGAGCTTGAATTTGCCGACAACATCAACTACTCATAGAAAAAAGAACCGCTCAGGAAAAGGTTATAATGTGGTGTACACAACTTTTGGTGTCATTTGGTTAATTATTTCGTTTTACCCTGTTCTATATATTTTGATGTCTAGTGTTCGAAAACAAAATGGCTTTCTTACTGGAGGGCCAACCTGGTTCCCAACGTTACATCCTACGTTTAGTAATTATGCAACAGTTTTTCAAGCAGGTTTTGTCCATTTCTTTCTAAACAGTCTCATTGTTTCCGTGATTTCGGTTTTGTTCACTGTGACCTTTTCACTTTTCTTGGCTTATGTGATCGTCCGAAGTCAAAGCCGGGTTGTCAAGATCATATTTAATGTATTCCTTGTTGGGTTAGCGCTGCCTATACAAGCTGCCATCATTCCGGTTTATATCTTAATCACAAAGTTGGGCATGTACGATACGTTGGCCGGTTTAATTCTCCCAGGCATTGCGTTTGGAATTCCGCTCACCCTTCTTTTCTTGGTGAACTTTGTTCGAGAAATTCCAAATGAATTGTATGAATCAATGGGCTTGGAAGGGGCAACGGATTTTCAACTAATGAGACACTTAGTTGCACCACTTTCATTGCCGTCGATTATTTCCATTGCAATCTACCAATTTATTTTGGCTTGGAATAACTTTTTGTTCCCGCTTGTTCTGACTCAAAGCGAAAACGTGAAGGTTATGCCGCTCGCAGTTGTTCAGTTCCAAGGTCAACACACCATGGATATTCCATTGACCATGGCCGCCGTTACACTCTCCGCCCTACCGTTGCTCTTGGCCTATATATTTGGAGGGCGTTACATTCGTCGTGGTATGATGGCGGGATTTGGTAAATAAAAGTAGCGTTTTCTGTTTTGAACTTACGATAAAATAAACCCTGTTTTTTTCTTATTACTGCAAAGAAGGTGACGTCATGCCAAAGAATATCTTTTTCAATGCCCATCATTCACCAATCGGTGCATTTTCAAGTTTCACACTTGGGTTTCCTGGCGCTTCAGGCGGTCTAGATTTGGAATTAGGCCGTCCACCGCATGAACATGTATTTATTGGAGTGGAATCCGAGGAAAAAGGCCAATACCAAGCCTTCCCGTTCTACGGGGTAACTGAGGATGAAAGCGGTCGTTATGATATTGAGAATCCAGACCCTAATCCGGACAAACCCACGATTCTAACTCCGTTTCCACAAGAGGCGATCACGCGTGAGTTTCGGGCAGCAACAGATACTTGGAAAGCTGAGAATGTCACATTTACGATCTATTCACCTGTTCAACCCGTTCCCGACCCTGCTACAAGTTCCAATGAGGAATTGAAACACGCGATCGTCCCGGCGGTTTTGGCGGACTTTACCATTGATAACACAAAAGGGCGTGAGTCGAAGCGAGCCTTTTTTGGCTACCAAGGGAGCGATGTGTATGCCTCAATGCGCCGAACGCAAGACACGGAAGCCCGGTTAATTGGAGTGGGCCAAGGATCACAAACTTCAATCGTAACAGATGATGCAAGTGTCCAATCGGCTCTTCATTTTAGCTTAGAAGATATTCTGTTAACGCCTTTAGAAGAGAATTGGTCGTTTGGTCTAGGTAAAGTGGGCGCTTTAATTATGGACGTTCCAGCTGGTGTCAAAAAGACGTACAGATTTTCGATTAATTTCTTTCGGTCGGGTCAAGCGACAGTCGGCATGAATACAACTTATTACTATACCAAGCTCTTTAAAACGATCGATCAGGTGGGGCTCTATGCCCTGTCACATTTTGATTCCCTAAAGAACTTGGCGCTTCAATCAAACGCCACCTTTGAAAAGTCAGCGCTTTCGGAAGACCAACGCTTCATGATGGCCCATTCCGTGAGGAGTTATTATGGGTGTTCTCAGCTCTTGGAATCGGAAAGCGGGGATCCAATCTGGGTGATCAATGAAGGCGAATATCGCATGATGAACACCTTTGACTTAACGGTTGACCAGTTGTTCTATGAGCTAAAGATGAACCCATGGACGGTCAAAAATGTTTTGAATTTGTTTGTTGACCGCTATAGTTATACTGATCAGGTTGTGTTCCCGGGTGAGTCAAACGCCTATCCTGGTGGAATCAGTTTTACCCATGATATGGGAGTGGCTAATACGTTTTCACGTCCTCATTATTCGGCCTACGAATTGTACGGGATCGACGGTTGTTTCTCGCATATGACCTATGAACAACTCGTCAATTGGGTGCTTTGTGCGTCGGTTTATGTCGAGCAAACCGGTGACCAAGAATGGCTGAATCAAAACCTTGAGGTGTTGGATCAGTGCTTTGAAAGCATGCTCAATCGTGATCATCCCGACCCTGAGAAACGAAATGGGGTTATGGGGCTTGATTCCACAAGAGTTATGGGTGGTGCAGAGATTACGACTTATGACAGTTTAGATGTGTCATTGGGGCAAGCGCGAAATAACATTTATCTGGCTGGTAAGAGTTGGGCCTCTTATGTGGCCTTAGAGAAACTTTTTAAAGAAGCTGGAAAACAGGAACGCTCGAAGTTTGCCGCTGAACAGGCGGATAAATGTGCGGCAACGATTGTCAGCCACGTGACCACAGAGGGCTATATTCCAGCAGTTATTGGTGAAAATGTGGATTCGCAGATTATCCCAGCGATTGAAGGACTTGTGTTTCCTTACTATACCAACTGCAAGGCCGCTCTGGATCCGAATGGTCGGTTTGGTGCTTATATTCAAACCCTTCAAAAGCACCTCAAAATCGTTTTAAGAAAAGGCATCTGTCTTTTTGAAGATGGCGGTTGGAAAATCTCTTCCACAAGTCATAACTCTTGGCTAAGTAAGATTTATTTGTCTCAATTTATAGCCCGGCAAATTCTTGGTTGGGAATGGGATGAAGAGGGACAAAAGGCGGATGCGGTTCATGTTGAATGGCTGACCCATCCGACGCTGTCCATCTGGAGTTGGAGCGATCAAATCATCTCAGGTGAAATTACAGGTAGCAAGTATTACCCAAGAGGTGTAACCAGCATTCTGTGGTTAGATGAAGACAGGGGTTAATCGACCAATTAAATGAAGGGGTAGGCGGAACAGGCTACCCCTGAGAACGAGTGAATGGTCGCTTTAATATAAGATTTTTGCATGAATAGTTGCATAGGAAGAGGCTGACTCAAAAGGGTTGACTCCCTCGTTCGGACACGATATCCAGATTTTTCTCTTAAACTATGAGATCAATATAGGGTGTTATGAGGGGGGGCTTTGCCCCCTTGGTCAGCCTCTTTATTTTCTAAATAAGGAGAGTGAAACAGAATGATACATCCCGTGATTCATTGTGTTCCGACGAAAGAGTTAGTGGTTGCTGTTACCTTTGACGATGGACCGAACCCTCAGTATACACCCCGAATTTTAGACATATTGCGGGAGTATGGTGCCAAAGCGACCTTTTTTATGATTGGCGAACAGATTCAAAACGCCCCCCAAGTCGCCGTTTCTGTTTTGGCGGAAGGTCATGAAATTGGCAACCACACGTTTACGCATCCCTACTTAACGCAAATTGCAAAAGAACAGGTTCTTGAAGAAATTCGAAACACGGAAGACCTTATCAAAGCCACGGTAGGTGTGAAACCGAGCGTAATGCGGCCCCCTTATTTTGACTTTAACGAGCAAGTTGGAGAATGGCTTGAACCATTTGGTTATCCAGCCATTGGGTGTGTGAACTCAGAGGCACAAGATTGGGAACAACCAGGTGTTGACCACATTGTGGAACGCACGTTGGAATCGGTTAAGCCGGGAAGCTTTCTCTTGTTCCATGATGGGTTTGGTGACCGTTCACAAACAGTAGAAGCCGTCCGACAATTGGTAGCGACGTTGACAAGCCAAGGCTATAAATTTGTGACCGTAAGCGACTTGCTAAGTCGGGGGTCTAATTAACGGGGGTTCAAATAAAAAGTAAGATTTTTAAGATAAAAAACTTTCGCATTATTTTTGAAAGCGTTAACATATACTTAGGACAGCCTTTATATAAAGGGAATACCCTTAGATTGTAAAGAGAGGTGGAGGCGATTTGACAAAGTTACGAATTGGCCTTATTGGATGTGGGAATATTAGTGCGATTTATTTTCAAGCGGGACAGAAATTCAAGTCCCTTGAAATTGTGGCGTGTGCCGATTTGGATCTAGAGCGAGCCAAAAGCAGGGCGATAGAATTTAAGAGTCCAAAAGCATGCACCGTTTCAGAACTTTTAAAGGATCCAGACATTGATCTAGTATTGAATTTAACGATTCCAAAAGCCCACGCTGAGATCGCCATGGCAGCCCTTGAGGCTGGAAAACATGTCTACGGTGAAAAACCGCTCACCATTTCTTTGGAAGACGGAAAACGGATGCAGGAATTAGCACGAAAAAAAGGACTCTTAATCGGTAATGCACCGGATACTTTCTTAGGCGGGGGCCTTCAAACCAGTCGTAAGTTAGTGGATGAGGGGTGGATCGGAACGCCTGTTGCTGCAACGGCCTTTATGATGGGGCCAGGCCATGAACGCTGGCATCCCGATCCAGAATTTTACTATAAAGAAGGCGGTGGCCCAATGTTTGATATGGGGCCCTACTATTTAACCGCTTTACTTTCACTTCTAGGACCCGTCTCACGCGTGACAGGTTCAGCTCAGATTACCTATCCTGAGCGGACGATTACAAGTGAACCAAAACGCGGGCAGAACATTGAAGTGGAGGTGCCGACCCATATCTCGGGCGTTTTAGATTTTGAATCCGGAGCGATCGGGACTATTATCACAAGCTTTGATGTCTGGCATCACAACATGCCGTGGATTGAAGTATATGGAAGTGAAGGGACGTTACGTGTACCGGACCCTAATACATTCGGTGGGCCTGTTCTACTAAAAAGGCATGACGCAGCTGAATGGTCCGAAATCCCTCTGACCCATGGATTTATTGAGAACAGTCGTGGTCTTGGCCTGGTGGATTTGGCTTATGCAATTGAACAGAAGCGGCTACCGCGTGCAAATGGAGAAATGGCTTACCATGTATTGGAGATCATGCATGGCTTTCACGAGGCTTCGAATAAAGGCCAACACTATCACCTCCAAAGTTCTTGTGAGCGTCCAGAGGCCTTTCCAGTTGGAATCCATGACAACAACATCGACGAATTACTTGGCAAGCTCTGAAGTAGGGAATCTATTGAACTCTTTTTTAAAAAAGGTATGAACAACCAAATTGAATTCAAAGGGTAGGTGTGCAAAGTGGCAAATCCCACTAAGGAATTACGGATTGGCATGGTTGGTTATCAATTCATGGGGAAAATGCATAGTCATGCCTATCGCGATTATCCGTTCTATTTTGATGCGACTGTCAAACCCGTTTTGCAAGCCATTTCCGGACGCAATGAGGAAGCTGTCAAAGCTGCCGCAGAAAAAATGGGTTGGGCAAGTTATGAAACCGATTGGAGACGCTTGATTGAGCGAGACGACATCGACGTGATTGACATCTCGACCCCCAATCACACCCATGCAGAGATTGCGATTGCGGCTGCTGAAGCAGGTAAGCATATCATTATTGAAAAACCACTGGCGCTCACGGTCGAAGATGCGGAGCGGATGCTTGCAGCTGTCAAGAAAAATAATGTTCGCCATATGATCTGTCATAATTATCGATTTTCTCCCGCTGTTCAGTTTGCTAAAAAACTGATTGAAGAGGGACGACTAGGTAAGCTCTACCATATTCGAGCCAATTATCTGCAAGATTTTATTGTGGATCCTAATTTCCCTCTTGTGTGGCGTTTAAAAAAAGAGGTATCTGGTTCTGGAGCACTCGGAGATATTGGGGCGCACAGTATTGATTTAGCTCGATTTTTGGTTGGTGAGTTTTCGGAGCTCGTGGCTATGATGGAGACGTTTGTTAAAGAACGGCCACTCGCCTCAGCTCAGGGGGGCCTAAGCGCCACAGCCAATAGCGAAGAGATGGGCGAGGTGACCGTTGATGATGCGGTGGCATTCTTGGCACGCTTTAAAAATGGTGTGTTTGGAACGTTTGAAGCAACCCGTTTTGCTCAAGGTAACCGCAACAAAAATAAGTTTGAAATTAATGGAGAAAAAGGTTCGATTCGCTGGGATATGGAAAACATGAACAATCTAGAAGTCTACTTTGCGGAAGATGAACTCGGAACACAAGGCTTTCGCTTAATCAACTGTACGGAAGCGCACCACCCTTATGCAGGTGCTTATTGGCCGGCTGGGCATATCATCGGGTACGAACATACTTTTATTAATTTGATTCATAATTTTTTCCATGCCTTTGAAGAGGGCACACAACCAAAACCGGATTTTGAGGATGGCGTGATCAACCAGAAAGTGCTCGCTGCTATTGAAGCGTCTACACGAACCAAACAATGGGTGACTTTGTAAGAGGTGCGGCGAAAAGGGTGTCCGCAATCAAGAAAATGGGGTGGACATCCTCTGTTATCTTTTTTCAGATAGGGTCAATTGTATGCAAATTTATCATAATATTAAGAAAGAAGGGGTCGAATGAAAAAAGCACTGATTTTTCAAGGTGGCTGGGAAGGCCATGAGCCTAAGGAAGTGGCGGACATATTGGCAGGCCTTTTAAGAGAAGAAGACTTTGATGTCAAAATTACGGATACGCTTAAAACGCTTGAGGAAGACGATCTCACGGCTTATGATTTGATCGTTCCGAACTGGACTCAGGATACCATCACGAAGGAGCAGTTAATGCCACTTCTTAATGCCGTGGCGGAGGGAACGGGTCTCGCTGGATTACATGGTGGCATGGCGGACTCCTTCAGAATGGAGACGGATTATCAATTCATGGTGGGGGGACAGTGGGTCGCGCACCCTGGAAACGATGGGGTCACTTATACCGTGACTATTAAGGATTCGGATCATCCATTGACAAAAGGGATGACTGACTTCCAGGTGGTCTCTGAACAGTATTATCTTCACGTAGATCCAGCGGTACGCGTTCATGCGACCACACGTTTCCCAAATGCAGAAGGGCCCTATTCGACAAATGGGGAAGCGGACGTCCCGGTCGTGTGGACTAAAATGTGGGGCAAAGGGAAGGTTTATTACTGTTCCTTGGGTCACGTTGCCGAAATTGTGAGAATGCCCGAAGTGAGCGAATTGATGCGGAACGGAATGGTCTGGGCGGCACGTTAGAGGGGTGTTTTGAGGTGGCGGTGCAATAGCGGATCGTCGTGTCCATGATTAAGATAAGCGGCCATGAGGATCTGCTATTTGCTCATATGGGCGTGCGTGATCAAGTTTGTGAACACGATAGTTCGTTAATCCCACCCATATGGGGTAAGAACATGCGTATTTGGAGGAATAGCGTCATCTGGATGACATAATGTGCTTGAAATGCTGAAATAGTGTGCAATAGCGGATCGTCGTGTCCATGATTAAGATAAGCGGCCATAAGGATCTGCTATTTGCTCATATGGGCGTGCGTGATCAAGTTTGTGAACACGATAGTTCGTTAATCCCACCCATATGGGGTAAGAACATGCGTATTTGGAGGAATAGCGTCATCTGGATGACATAATGTGCTTGAAATGCTGAAATAGTGTGCAATAGCGGATCATCGTGTCCATGATTAAGATAAGTGGCCATGAGGATCTGCTATTTGCTCATATGGGCGTGCATGATCAAGTTTGTGAACACGATAGTTCGTTAATCCCACCCATATGGGGTAAGAACATGCGTATTTGGAGGAATAGCGTCATCTGGATGACATAATGTGCTTGAAATGCTGAAATAGTGTGCAATAGCGGATCGTCGTGTCCATGATTAAGATAAGCGGCCATGAGGATCTGCTATTTGCTCATACGGGCGTGCGTGATCAAATTTGTGTACACGATAGTTCGTTAATCCCACCCATATGGGGTAAGAACATGCGTATTTGGAGGAATAGCGTCATCTGGATGACATAATGTGCTTGAAATGCTGAAATAGTGTGCAATAGCGGATCGTCGTGTCCATGATTAAGATAAGTGGCCATGAGGATCGCTATTTGCTATTCATTATGCATTATTGACACTATGAAGAATCGATCTATCCAAAAACAAAGGCGTCAGACATAGTCTGGCGCCTTTGTTTTTTGCATATACTTGTTTATTTCGCATAAGGGTCAATCGTTTGAATGGACCCGTCTTCATTATAGGTAAGCTTCGCATATTTGACGGAGCGCTTATGGTCCACGCCGTCTGACAGTGAACAATCATGGTAAAATAAAAACCATTCGCCATTCCATTCAACAATAGAATGATGGGTTGTCCACCCGGAGACTGGGGTCAGGATGGTGCCTTTAAAAACAAACGGCCCTGTTGGATTTGAGCTTACTGCATAGACGATTTTATGAGTGGTTCCAGTGGAATAAGAGAAGTAATAGAGGTCATTATATTTATGAACCCAAGGTCCCTCAAAATAGCGTCTGTCCTCATCACCTGCCAGAATAGGGTTTCCTTCTTCATCCACAATCGAGATTTCTTGAGGCGCTTCTTTAAAAGTTAGCATATCCTCATTTAATTCAGCGACTCTTGGTCCAATTGCAGGGGCAGAAGGGGCAGGTCCTTCTCCAACAGGATTGAAGGATCCAGTTTGCCATTTTTCTAATTGGCCACCCCATAATCCTCCAAAGTAGACATAGCTTCGAGAATCGTCATCAACCAATACGGCTGGGTCAATGCTATAACTTCCTGGAATATAGGTTTCCTCTGCTTTAAACGGTCCGGTAGGTGAAGCACTGGTTGCCACACCAATCCGAAAAATGCCGTCATGATCTCGAGCAGGGAAAAAGAGATAATACGTATTGTTTTTGAAAGCGGCGTCCGGGGCCCACATTTGTTCAGATGCCCATGGCACATTTTTAACATGTAACGCTTCACCATGATCGACACAAGCGGAGTCCCAATTATCGATGGACAGCACATGGTAATCCTCCATGGCATATTGGTCTCCGTTATCATTAGTTGGGCCATCATGGTCCAAATCGTGAGACGGATAGATATAAAGTTTCCCGTCAAAGACATGTGCAGATGGATCTGCCGTGAAAATATGCGTGACTAATGGTTGGTTAGGTTGTACCGATTTTGTCATCCCATTCGCTCCTTGTTAAAATATAAATTGGGAAGCGGCTTTCTTAGTTTGAAATCGCTTCCTAAACAAAGTATCAAAAGACTTAGTTGTTTCATTATACAAAGTCGATACATTTATCATAAGACGAAATCAAAAGAATCGCAACTCAAAACTAGGATAAACCTTTATTTTTTGTAAATGAACGTATGATTGTCTATAGTAAAACCTATCAAAGACGCCCGTTTGTTCAAAGTGGGTTGAATTGTCAGGCGGTTTTGTCTCTTTGACACAAAGGGACAAATAACCCAAGATAGAGAAAAGAACACACTTAGTCAGTTCAGATGGAGGGAAATAAGTGGTAGAACGAAGCCTTATTTTTTTTGATATTGATGGCACTTTGCTGAACCATGAGAAGAAATTGCCTGCCACAACAAAAGCGGCAATCAACAAATTAAAGGAGCAAGGGCATGAGGTCGCAATTGCAACAGGGCGAGCACCTTTTATGTTTGAGAAGCTCCGCGAGGAATTAGACATTCATTCTTTTGTAAGCTATAACGGTCAATATGTGGTATTCAATGAAGAAGTGGTCTACACGAACCCCTTGAATTTTGAAGCACTCAAAACGCTAACCGATGAAGCGCTGGTGAGGAATCATCCGATTGTGTATATGGACCATGAAGATATGAAAGCCAGTGTCCCCGAACATTCGTACATAAACGAAAGTATTGCAACGTTAAAAATAGACACGTTTCCGACGTATGATCCCCATTACTATAAAACACGTGATCTCTATCAAAGCTTACTTTTCTGTCCAAAAGGGGAAGAAAGGTTCTACGAGGAGACCTTCAAAGACTTTCACTTTATTAGATGGCATCCTGTTTCAGTAGACGTGCTTCCAAAGGGCGGCTCTAAAGCAAAAGGGATTGGGCACATCATTGAAAGGCTAGGCTTTGCAAGTGAGGCGGTCTATGCTTTTGGGGATGGCTTAAATGACATCGAAATGCTTAGAACGGTCCAAAATAGTGTCGCAATGGGAAATGCAGTGGACCAGGTAAAGGATGCGGCCACCTACGTGACCAAATCGGTTGAGGAAGATGGTATCGAACATGGGTTGAAAATGGTTGGACTGCTTTAATCCTTAAAAAATAAAGGGACTGCGATCAGACGTAATGATCGCGGCCCTTTATTTATTTGAGAGATTATTAAAAGGACGTGCCGCTCTTTAAAGAAAAGCAATTTTATTTATGGAAGAATATTTCCAGCTGCGCGATAGATGGCATACCATTCTTCGCGGGAAAGCGTCACATCCGCTGCTTTAATGCAATCTTTGATGCGGCCTTCATTCATGGTTCCCGTAACCGGCTGCATATTAGCAGGGTGTCTGAGTAACCAAGCAAGGGCAATCGTTGTATTGCTGACCCCGTGATTGGCTGCTACTTCATCAATTTTTTGATTTAATTCTGGGAATTTATCATTATCAAGGAAGACGCCTTCAAAGAATCCAAATTGGAACGGTGACCATGGCTGGATTGTCATATCGTTCAGGCGGCAATAGTCGAGGATACTACCGTCGCGG
Source organism: uncultured Sporolactobacillaceae bacterium (assembly GCA_963829575.1). Lineage (GTDB taxonomy): Bacteria > Bacillota > Bacilli > Bacillales > Sporolactobacillaceae > KACC-23026. The sequence goes on from CAWHJF010000012.1 coordinate 281,319, forward strand.
TTAACAGAAGAGTAGTTTTCCATGTTCACGTTGAAGCCTTGAGAGATCATGGTGGCGTTTGTAATGCTTAATTGAAGTTGATTCGCCACAAGCGGTTGTTTGACCGATTTTTTAAGAAGCTCGATTTGCATCGGGTTTTGGTTGGAGACACCAAAATGACGGACTTTTCCGGAGCTTTCAAGAATATCAAAAGCTTCAGCCACTTCATCCGGTTCTACCAAAGTGTCTGGGCGATGGAGGAGTAAGAGATCCAGATAGTCTGTATTAAGGCGTTTTAAGCTGCCCTCAACAGAAGCGAGGATATGTTCTTTTGAAAAATCAAACATGCCCTTGTCTGGGCGAATCCCGCATTTGGATTGCAAAATGATGGTTTCACGAACGGAGTCGTTCATTCCAATCGCTTCTGCAAAAACGGATTCACAGTCTCCACCACCGTAGATATCTGCATGGTCAAAGAAGTTTGCCCCATTCTCAAGGGCGGTTTGGACAAAACGTTCTGCGGCTGGTTTTTCCAAAGAATTAATCCGCATACAGCCAACTGCAACAACTGGGACGTCTAATTGACTTGTACCAAGTTTCATCGTTCTCATGTAAGTTGTCCTCCTAATGATCTTTTATGGGTGGCCTAAAATCCTTTTGCTCATAAAAAGGCTTTCAAAAGAATCCAGCCACATACAGCCTATGTAAGAAAGGAAGCCTCTTCCTCTTTTAATTTTGACACATCTGACCGGTTGTTTTCAAGATTAACACCCTTAAAAATAAATATTTCTGTAAACACAAAAAAGTCAAAAAAGGGTATAATTAGCCGTGTCCTTAGGACGAACAAAAATCTTCACACTAAAGAAGGGGCATTATGACACGAATAGAAGGTCGCTTCAAACACAAAACGGAGTCCGTATTACATCGCTATTTTTCGGGTGAAATCATTGGGTATAAACAATTTATTGGGATTCTGCTTCCTATTTTGGTGGATCAATCCTTTCTTATTATTATGAGTCTACTTAATACAGCAATGGTGAGTTCGGCAGGAGTCGCTGCTGTTAGTGCGGTGAGTATGGTGGATTCCTTAAACCTCTTTCTAATCAATGTATTTATTGCGGTTGCAACAGGTGGGACCGTCATTGTTGCTCAGTATAAAGGGAGCGGAAATACTAAGATGTATTCGAAAACCGCTGCTCAAGCAATTACCGTGGTGACGCTGCTATCCATTCTAATTTCTGCACTTGTCATTGGGTTCCATACCGCTACGCTTAATCTATTATTTGGTCAAGCGGCACCGGATGTTTTTCACAATGCGAGACTCTACCTTATAGGCAGTGGTTTATCGTATCCCTTCATTGCTATTTTTGAAGCCGTATGTGGATCCTTAAGAGGGGTTGGGGAAACCAAGCCTTGCTTAGGTCTTTCTCTCATAATGAATCTAGCCAATACAGTCCTTAACGTCCTTTTGATCACGGTCTTTCATTTGGGGGTAATGGGGTTGGTTATCTCCATTTTATTGGCCAGAGGGATTGGAATGGTTGCATCCCTTTTATATATTGTAAGAATCAACGAGACTATAAGACTCCGAGTTCAAAATGCCCTTAATCTAGATTGGGTCATTGTAAAAAAAGTGATGTACATTGGTCTTCCATTTGCCGCGGAACAACTTTTCTTCAATGGTGGCAAGCTTTTGACCCAAACCTTTATCGTTCAAATTGGCACATTGGCCATTACTGTTTATGCGATTACAAACGCGTTGGCGTTATTATTTCAGATCGGACCAAATGCTCTAAGTATATCAACGGTCACGATTGTAGGTCAGTGCATGGGGCGACAAAACATTAAAGAGGCGATGAGATTTATAAAATCTATTATGGGCTTGTCCACTCTGATCTTCTTATTGGCGGATGTCGTGTTTCTGCCGATGTACCCTTTATTAATCAAGATGTTTCACCCGCCTGAAGCGATTATTCCAACCGTCTTTACGCTCCTTTTAATTTCGGCGGTGGCTCAGCCCTTGTTTTGGTCGATCAGTTTCATTCTGCCTTCTGCTTTACGCGCGGCAGGAGATTCGACCTTTACTTCGCTCACGTCTTTGCTTTCCATGTGGTTGTTAAGGGTCGTCTTGGGCTATGTACTCGGGATTACACTTGGTTGGGGGATCGTGGGTGTTTGGTCGGCGATGTGCGTCGAGTGGAGCGTTCGCGGGACCGTCTTCATGCTTCGGATTAGAGGAACGAAGTGGTATGCTCATAGACTGATCGATTGAGCGTTTAAAGCGGAAGGGAGGCTCCCTCCTTTTGCCTGAGAGCGATCTTAACTCTTAATCTTTTTTTTACAAATTCCTTACATTCTATTAAAAATTGAGAAGCATACATCCTTTATAATTATAGAATGGGTGGAGAGGAACCAATCCAGATCGCTTAATGGGATTAACTCCTTTATAAAGATAAAAAAGAGAGAACAAAAAAGGAGTTTTAATTGTAATGAGCTTAACTACCAATCCGTTTAGAAGTTTTAGAACGATGAAAACAACGCTCCAATTTTTTTTGGATTACCGCGGAAAACTGATGGAAGAATCCCAGAAACATCATGCTTTGAATCAAATTATAGATAACCATCTTATACATACTTATTATCAGCCAATCATTAACTTAAAGGACCATTCTATTTTTGGATATGAGTCGTTAAATCGCCCCGAAACGCTTGGGGTGTTTCGAACAACTGAGCAATTCTATGATTTTGTGGGGTCCTCACCAAATATATTTGAACTGGAGACGCTCTGTCGAAAACTTGCGATTCAGGGGTTCTATAAAGGAAAACGAACGGACAACGGGCAAACCATGCTGTTTATTAATGTGCATCCAAGAGTAATGACAGATCCGGCTTTTAAACCAGGGCAAACACTGGCCATTTTAAATATGTTAGGATTAAAACCGGAACAAGTCGTCTTTGAAGTGACGGAAAAGGGAGCCGTGCAAAACTATTCGGAGTTCATAAGTGTCGTTAACCATTACAAAGAACAAGGCTTTCGAATTGCGGTAGACGATGCTGGCTCCGGTTATAATAGTCTAAAGACATTAGTGTTTCTACAACCTGAATTTATTAAAATTGATCAAACCATTATTAACGGAATCTCGGAAAATCGGGTGCAACAAGAAATGGTTCAACTTTTAGTGGATTACGCAAACCGGGTGGATACCAAAGTGATTGCTGAAGGGATTGAAACCTGGTCTGACTTTAACTATCTTCAGCAGTCAGGGGTGCATTTTGGTCAAGGCTATTTAATTAGCAGGCCCAGTCAGACTTTAACGGACCAATTATTTGTAACAGAGACCGAGAAATAACCAATCTGTATGGAGTGGTGGGGTGTCAAATGGACACGTTAATTGGTGACATTGTTGAGCACGTTCCTGTTGTAAGTGGAGGCTCACTAAATAAAGAGGTTAACCGCCTATTTCAGGAGAACAACCTTTTTGAAGGGGTCGTTGTCGTAGAGAATGACAAACCGATTGGCTTAATTATGAAGTCTAAATTCTATCAAAAAATCGGGACTCAGTATGGGTTCAACGTTTATATGGGGCGCTCAGTTCAACTCGTTATGTCCCCAACACCACTCATCGTAGAAGCGGACCGTCCCATTTCTGAGGTGTGCGTAAAATCCATGAATCGGCCCCAAGATCAGCTTTATGATTTCGTAATTATCACTAAGGGTGGAAATTATTTCGGTGTGACAAGCATTCGAAATCTCCTTTTGGCCTTTGCGGAAGTTCAATCGGATTTAGCCAGAGATCTCAACCCTCTGACGGGCTTGCCAGGGAACCGACAAATTGAACAACACCTTAAGGCGTGTTTGAATCACTCTCAATTTAGTATTTTGTATCTGGATCTTGACCGATTCAAGGAATATAACGATACCTATGGCTTTAACAAAGGGGATGACGTCATCCAGCGTACAGCTGATTGTGTCAAAGAAGCGTTGTCTGAGGAGGGCGACTCCGATGCCTTTTTTGGACATATTGGAGGGGATGATTTTATTGTGCTGTTCCATCACCATGATTATGAGCCGCTCTGTCAACGGATCATTGGGAAATTCACTCGGAGTTTACCGGATTTTTATAGGCCAGAACATCTTGCTAAGGGTTACATGGTAGGTCCAACGAGAGAGGGGGTTGTGGGACAGATTCCACTCACAGCACTTTCGATTGCCGTTCTAACTAATGAGGACCACCAGTTTACAAGTATCGGAGATTTGAGTCATAAGGCGAGCTTAGTCAAGAAAATATGTAAAAAGAATCCCTCCAGTTGTGTGTGTAACATGACGCTATCGAGGGTTCACTGAGGCTAACCCCTGAAAAATACATGTAAGACCCTAAAAACTTGGTTCCCGAGAGCCAGGTTTTTTTTGTATGTTAAAGTAAGCCGTTATGATCTATGAGTGGGTAAATCGAATTACATGTATTTTATTTGAAAAGTTAAAATATGGTGATATAGTTGGTATAATAACTTAAAACAACTTTAGTAAGATAAGGGTGATGAGCGGTGGAAATCCCATTGTATGAAAAGATTTTTATTGAGTTATTAGATCAAATTAAAACCGGGTACTTAAAAACAAATGACCGAGTCCCTTCTGAGAAGGAATTGGCTGATCAATTTAATGTGAGTCGAATTACCTCCAAAAAATCATTAGACAAGCTAGCCCAATTTGGCGTGATTGAGCGGATTCGAGGAAAAGGTTCATATGTGTCAGAAGCCTTGCCAGATTTAACCGGATTCTTACAAGATCACACACAGGCGGAATCACCTGTGCGAGCTATAAAACAAAAAGGGATGATCGGTCTAATCATTCCGGACTTCTCGGATTGTTATGGGCGGGAGTTATTACGTAGCATTGAAAAGCAATGTGGACTCTATAATTATAATTTAGTTCTCAAGATCACTAATGGTATACAAGAGGAAGAGGATCTTGCAATCAATGATCTTGTTGATCAAGGCGTCCATGGCTTAATTATTTATCCGGTAAACGGTGAACATTATACCGAAAGTTTGTTGAGACTGGTCGTAGATAAGTTTCCTCTGGTTCTTATTGATCGGTATCTAAAAGGTATACCGGCTTGCAGTGTCTTTACGGATAATAAGGAGGCTTCACAGAGATTAACCGATTACCTGCTTGATCAAGGGCATCAGAACATTGCCTTTATCTCACCTCCTGAAGAATTCACCTCATCCATTGAAGAACGCATACTTGGGTTTACGTCTGCCTTTTTGCAAAGAGGCCTTGCGGTTAACCCAGATTACATCATTACGGAATTGTTTAGTACCTTGCCAACGTTTAAAGATGCTCATGAATCCTCAATGGATGATCGGTTTAGATTGCAGGAGTTCATTCAAAAAAACCCCCAAATAACCGCTTATATCGCCTGTGAGTATGAGATCGCTGTTGTGTTGGCAGACGTTTTGAAAATCCTCGGAAAGAAGATTCCAGAGACCTGTTCGATTGTCTGTTTTGATCATCCGACCCATCCTTATAATGACTTTTTGTTTACACATATTAAACAAAATGAGAGCGAAATGGGAACCAAGGCGGTAGACTGCATCGTAGATCAATTGAAGAATGAGTTTAATGACAAACAAAATGTCGTCGATTTTTGTCTAGTTGAAGGAAATACAACGAAGGAAATTGTCCAAGTTTGATTGTTTTTGTCATTTTGAGTGAATTTTCTAAAAATAACATTGACATAATGATATGTGTATCATAGTATCTTAATATAACTTAACGAAAACCAATGATTGGTCGTGGGACTGAGTGTTGGTTTTCTTTCATCCACAAAATGTAAACGCTTACTTTTTATTAGGAGATAAAAATGAAGGGACCCGATGAAAGGAGTGATGCCCATGTAGTCCTGTTTTTCCTTGGATTGATGCACTACATATTATGAGAGGGGGAACCAATGATGAATTTGAATTGGAAAAAAAGTTTGGTTGTCTTGGTTGCTTTAATCACGGTCTTTGCAATCTCTGCATGCTCCGGATCGAGTCAAACAGGTGCCACAGGGAAGTCAACGGGTCAATCTAAGGGAGATCAAGCAGGAGGGCAAACCATCACGATTGCTTATCAAAATTATGGCTCTCCACCCAACTGGACTGAGGAGTGGTTGAAGAAAGCAAAGGCCACATTTGAAGCGAATCATAAAGGGGTCACGATCAAACTAGAGCCTATTTCGGCTTCGGAAAACGATTTTTACACAAAAATTGATCTTATGATGAAATCGGCAAATACCGCCCCAGATATTGTGACAGAGGATACGTTCTTGATCAATTCGGATGCTTCGGCGGGTTATTTATCATCCTTAAATGATTATGTGAGTAAATGGTCGGATTGGTCACAGTTTAGTGATGCGATGAAAAAAGGGAGCACAGGTGGAGATGGCAATGTGTATGGCGTGCCGTTTAGCACGGATACTCGTGGCCTCTGGTATAACACGGACATTTTCAAAAAAGTGGGCTTGCCGGTTCCTTGGACACCAAAGAATTGGGGAGAGGTTTTAGCGGCAGCCAAAACGATTAAAGCAAAAGACCCTAGTGTTAAAGTGCCTTTCTATGCACAAGTCGGTAAGGCAACGGGAGAAGCCACAACGATGCAAACGTTTGAAATGCTCCTATATGGGACGAATGATACTTTATATGACGAGTCCACTAAGAAATGGATTGTAAAAAGCCCAGGATTCTTGGATTCACTTAAATTTATACAAACGGTTAAGCAAGAGAATTTAAATGCTCCACTTTCGGTCTTATTAACCGGTCAAGCCGACCAAACCATGACACAGCAACTTGCTCCTAAAGGTCAAGTTGGGATTGCAATGGATGGGAACTGGATCCCTGGGAACTGGCTAGAAAATGGTGCTGCCCCTTGGCCAGATGCCACTAAAGTGATGCAACTTGCTGCGATGCCAACACAAAATGGTCAGGGACCAGGATTCACCTCAATGTCTGGAGGCTGGGCTTTATCGATCTCGAAATTGTCTAAGAATAAGGATCTAGCCGCGCAGTTCATTGAGCTTGCAATTAATAAAGAGAACAATCAATGGTATGACGTACATGCTGGAAACCTATCGCCACGAACTGACGTGGCAAATGACCCATCCTATAAAAACACACCAGGGCAAGAATACGGACCGGCCACTCAATTTACACAGTTCACGCACTTCCGTCCGGCCAACCCACAATACCCATCGGTCTCTACCCAAATCCAAGTGGCAGTTGAATCGGTTGCAACTGGAGCCTCTACCCCTCAACAAGCCATGGATCAGTATGCGGCCAGTGTGCAACGGCTTGTAGGGGCCGATAAGACCGAAACCAAGTAGCCGTTTGACTCAAAGGCAACGCCGTGAAACCAACGGCGTTGCCAACCTTATTGATAGGAGGGACCATTATGGGGCTTGAGCTGAGTACCAAAACGGCCCGCCATCCTGTTCGCTCAAAAAGACATGAGCGAGATGGATTACGTGCCATCCTGTTCTTACTTCCCACTTGGATCTTGTTACTCGTCTTTTTCTTTTTACCGATCGTTTTAACCTTTTATTATGCGTTTACCAATATGTCTTTAACAGGTGTGGCATCCGCACATACTCAATTCATTGGCTTTCGCAACTTCACTTCAATGTTCCATGATCCAAGCTTTCGAATAAGTGTCTGGAACACGATTGTCTTTCTCTTATTATCTGCCATTGTAGGTCAACAGGTATTGGGCCTTATTATTGCTCTATTGGTGAATGAGAAGAAGAGGTGGTTTCGCAGCTTAATTGGGATTTTAGTCATTGCCGGTTGGGTGACACCAGAGATTGTGGTTGCCTTTATATGGTTTGCGTTCCTGAACGATAATGGGAGTTTAGATACCGCTCTTGGTTGGTTGGGGATTCAGCCCATTCACTGGTTAACGAGCTTTCCAATGGTCAGTGTGATTATAGCTAATGTTTGGCATGGTACGGCTTTTTCAATGCTCGTTTATCAGGCGGCATTAGGTGATGTTCCAAAAGACATTCAGGATGCTGCAAAAATTGATGGGGCAAATGGTTGGCAGAGGTTATGGCGGATTACGTTACCGATGATTCGAGGCTCCATTGTGACCAACATGGTCCTCATCACCCTTCAAACATTAGGACTCTTTACGTTAATTTATGCCCTAACTGGCGGTGGACCAGGAACAATGACAGAAACGCTCCCTATTTATATGTACCAAGCCGCCTTTTCTAGCTATCAACTCGGTTACGGAACAGCCATTTCCCTTATTCTGTTATTAATTGGCATAGTTTTTAGTTTGGGGTATATCAAAGTTTCCAAAGTCAATCTATAAAAAGGAGGGGAGACGGCATGGGAACCTTAAAAAAGAGACGACACTTTGTCACACACGTCCTTCCATACATTATTTTATCGGGGATTGGAATTCTCTTTATTATCCCTCTTTTGTGGATGGTTTTGGCTTCGTTTGATAGTCACGCTTCATTAAAAGCAGCCATTCCAACACATTGGACGCTCCAGAACTTTAGTTCGGTTTTAGGGAATCCTGCAAATATCCGCTCATTTATAAATGGTGTGATTCTTTCATTAGGCCAATCCATTCTAGTGGTCATAATAGCAGGCCTCGCAGCCTATCCACTATCAAGATACCAACTAAAATATAAGAAACCTTTTTTGTATACGGTGCTTTTTTCAACGGGTCTACCGATTACTGCGGTTATGGTCCCAGTTTATGAACTTTTTGTTCATTTTCATCTTCAGGACTCCATTTTCTGGACCATGATCTTTTTAACGGCCTCCTCTCTCCCGTATGCCATTTGGATCATGAAAAACTTCATGGACTCTGTTCCTGTGGAGTTAGAGGAAGCAGCTTGGGTAGATGGCGGGTCCATTCTTCAAACACTGGGTAGAGTGGTCATGCCTCTTATGTTGCCAGGTGTATTCACAGTTGGGATTTTTACGTTTTCCGGGAGTTGGGGGAATTTCTTTGTGCCATTCATTTTGATTCAAACGCCGACGAAATTACCCGCATCAGTTAGTATCTATCAATTCTTTGGGCAATACGGCATGGTTCAATATGGGCAACTAGCCGCCTTCTCATTTATCTATACAATTCCAGCTGTTCTGCTCTACATTTTGTCTCAGCGTTTCATGTCTACAGGTTTCAACTTTAGCGGTGGGACCAAAGGCTAAGTAGGATTTAAACCCCATTAAGATAAATGGCGCCCATTTGCTTAAGATCCAACCCTTTTCCTTATAAAAGGAGCGGAGTATATAAATAAAATATTAGAAGGAGAGATTCGATGAAAATAGGTATGCGTATTCCCCCTAAAATGGGTGCACTAGGAATTGAAAAGGTTGCGGAGTGGGCCTCTTCCACTGGGTTAGAGATTTTAGATGTTCCGAAATATGATCAAGAAGTCAAGCAGGCACTCGAAACCTATAACTTGGAAGTGGGATCCATTGATGGGGTTGGAGCTGTCGGAGCCACAAAATTATTGAGCAAAAATGATGAAGAACGTGAAGAAGCGGTCTCCGCTCTCAAGCAACAAATTGCGGATGTCTCTTTACTAGGTGGGAAAACATTGTTTATTTGTTTGGTTCCAGAAGACAGGATGCAATCGCGGGCGGATAGTTTTGACATATGGAAAGAAACGTTTCCAGACCTTGTAGCGCATGCAGAAAACCATGATGTTTATTTTGCCCTTGAAGGTTGGCCAGGGCCAGCCCCAACGCATCCGACAATTGGTTGTACACCTGAGATGTGGCGAGCCATGTGTGAGGCGATTCCTTCCAAACATTTTGGAATTAATTATGATCCGTCCCATTTAGTCCGGTTAAGAATTGATTATTTGCGAGCTCTAGAAGAGTTTGGAGAGCGCATTACATATTGTCACGGGAAAGATACGGAAATGCTTCAGGAAGAACTTTATGAAAGCGGGACACTTCCAGCGACATTTGGTGCTCATTATGGATTTTCAGAAGGCAGCTGGCGTTATACGATTCCAGGTCAAGGAACTGTGGATTGGGGTAAGGTTGCCGTTCGACTCGAACGTTTTGGCTATACCGGAAATATTGGGATCGAACTTGAAGATCACCGATTTTGGGGAACCCTCGAAGCGGAACAAACAGGCATTCGGAAAGCCAAAGAGCATTTGCAAGTTTATTTTAAATAGGAAAAATTCCTGAATAGATATAAGAAGCTAAAGAGAGGACGTGTTTGAATGGAGCCGCTTAGATTGGGGATTATTGGAACGGGTGGCATGTCAAGGGTACATGGTCGACAGCTTAAGGCGCTTAAAGAAGTGAAGATTGAAGCCATTGCAGACCCAAGTGAATCCCAACGCAACCGGTTTTGTGAAGAGACTGGGGTCACGCCTAAGCGCGTTTTCGATAAGTATGAGCAGATGCTTGAGGACATGGCGTTGGATGCTGTAGTAATCTGTTCCCCTCACACCCTACATTATCAACAAGCGAAGGAGGCGTTGAAGCGGGGGTGTCATGTTCTCCTCGAGAAGCCAATGGTGTGCGCATCCGCTCAATGTAAAGAGTTAATCGAGCTGGCACATGCAAAAAACCGAATTATGCAGGTGTCTTACCAACGCCATTTTCAACCGGATTTTCAATATATCAAAGAGACGATTCAGAATGGGACAATTGGTAAATTGACGTCAGTAAATGCCTCACTCTATCAGGATTGGCATACCCTTACCGAAAATACATGGCGGCAAAATCCAGCCCTTTCTGGTGGTGGGATGTTAATGGATTCGGGCAGCCACATTATTGATGTGGTACTTTGGGTTACTGGTCAGGACGTCACGGATCTGTCTACTTTTATAGAACAGAGAGGTTATCCAGTAGAAATTAACTCTATGACCACCTTACGATTCTCAGATGGCGCCATTGGATCTCTTAATATTATTGGGGATTCACCTTGTTGGCATGAAACCTATGTGTTCTGCGGAGAAAAAGGCGCAATCTTCTATGATAATGGTGAAGTGACGCTCCGTTTGCACGGGGAGTCACCGATTCATCCGAGCATACCTGATCAGACAACTGATCAAGATAAGAGTTTTGTAGAGGCTATATTAGGTCGAAGCGGGGACTATGTAAAAGGTGATTTTGCACGAAAAGTCATAGAGCTGACAGAACGAATCTATGACTCAGTGTCATACGTTCCGATTAAAGATTAATCGTTGGAGAATGAAGAGGGGGAGACGGAGCCTATGGGAGAAAAAATACGAATAGGAATCATTGGGAGCGGTGGCATTGCTGCAGCACACGCGAAAGCCTATAAGGCCATGAAGGATGTGGAGCTGGTTGCGGTGGCAGATCTTATACCTGGAAAAGCGGAACAGTTTATTGAGAAGTTTGAGTTAAAAGGGGCAAGGGGGTTTGACCAACACTTAGAGCTTCTAGAAGTAGATTTGGATGGAGTCAGTGTCTGTACGCCGAATGTGGCCCATCATCAGACCAGTATTGATGCGCTTCGTGCAGGAAAACATGTTCTAGTTGAGAAACCCTTGGCGGTGACTTTAGAGCAAGGTGTTGAAATGGTCCAAGCAGCAAAAGAAACAGGTAAGATGCTGACTGTTGGCTTTCAACCCAGGTATGACCCAAACATGAAAGCAGTCAGAGACATTGTTCAGTCTCAGTTAGGTGAGGTTTACTATGTCCAAACAGGTGGTGGACGTAGGCGTGGGATGCCTAGAGGCACATTTATTAATAAGGAACTGGCTGGTGCAGGGGCGATGGCGGACATTGGCTGCTATTCTTTGGACCTTGCTCTTAACGCTTTAGATTATCCTAAGCCATTGACCGTCTCTTCTTATACATCTAATTTCTTTGGGACCAATCCAGAGTATCATCCAGAAGCTGAGCGTTTTGAGGTGGAGGATTTCGGTGTAGCCCTCGTTCGACTTGAAGGTGGAAAAGTTTTAAACTTCAAGATCTCATGGGCTATGCATATGGATTCTCTAGGCCCTACGCTCTTTTTGGGAAAGCAAGCTGGATTGAAGCTAACGCCTGCTGGAAGTGGGCCTTGGAGTGGTGTCTGGGATGGTGGTATTGGGTCCATGGAACTTTTTAATGATCTAAGCGGCCATCATGTGAATACTCATATTCCTGTTCAAAAGCATTCGTTAGATATTTTTTATGAAAAGGTACGTGATTTTGTAGTCGCTATTAAGGATGGAAAAGAGGCGCCGATTCCAGCTGCCCAAATTCTTTATAATCAAGCGATCATTGATGGTGTGTTGCGCTCCTCAGCTCTCGGCAAAGAGGTGGAGGTACACCTACCTAATCATCTATAAACTGGTTGATTCAAAAGATGGGCTTCTAATGAAAAAAAGAGGTCCATCTTTTTATTGAGAAATAGTCGATATTTGATCCACGATTAAAAAACTGAAACAAAGCCTTCCTTTTTACGTATAATTGAAGTGCGCACTTATTTAGGCTATACAAATTAATAGTTTAAATAAAATGGGAGGTTTAGGACTATGAGTCAATCGTTTTCTATTGTTATTGTCATTATACTTGTTCTTTTTGCGATGTATCGGCGTGTGCGACGTAATATTGGGTGGCAGAAGCTACGTCGAGGAAATTTGCGCTATCGAATCATGATCTTTCTTATTATTGGTGTGTTGTTTCTAGCAGGCAGTGCCATGCATCCTATTAGTTTGATCTCAGATGTCATCGGGATTGGATTGGGGTTATTATTAGCGTATTATGGGGTGAAATTCACGGAATTTGAACAACGTGAGGATTCGCTCTATTATCGACCGAATACTTTGATTGGGATGATTGTTACCGTGCTCTTTTTGGGGCGTTTCCTTTATCGGTTCTATCTTATGTACAAAATCGGTCCATCCTTAACCACCACCACATCATCTGGAGGGCAAAATGTGAGCTATTCCTTTGGTAATCCATGGACAACAGGGCTTCTGCTCATCATGTTTGCTTATTATAGTATTTACTATTGGGTCTTATTGAGAAAACAGAAACAAACTGTGGATAGTAAAGAAGGCGTTAATCTTGATTGACTATTAAAAAAACCCCCTGATATCAGATATCAGGGGGTTTTGAGTTAGGCCGGATTGGCTCCAACCCCAACGAGATTCATGATTTTTTGAGTGGCTTCGTCAATCGTTTCAGCTTGAATACTAATTTTTTCTGCCTCCGGATATTGATCGGTTGAGTGATCATACAAAGGATCGTAATAGTACTCAAGTAACAAGCGGACGGCATGTGCGTACTGGTCCCCATTCAGATCATCCTCAATTTGCTTCGCAACCGGCGTATGAATGCGCCTTTTAATTCTCTTGAAGGCGTCTAAACACTCTACTTTGTGATTCCATGGTTGGTAGTCTTCTAAAATATGTTGAATCCGTTTTTCGATCGGTAATTCAACGAGAAGTTGAACGCCAAGTTCCTTTTTTTGAACCAAAAAGTCAGGCAATAGAACTTTTCCAATTCGTTTGCTTTCGCCCTCAAAAAGGACAAAAGGTGCCGCTTTGACTCGAATCAAGTGATCCATAAGAAGCGCATCAAATGTCTTTTGGTTGTGGGGATCAAGACCGATTTGGCCGAAAATGGAACCGCGATGATTCGCATAGCCTTCGAGATCTAAGACAGGTAACCCGTCGGCACTAAGAAGGTTGAGAATTTTGGTTTTGCCAGAGCCCGTACGACCGTTTAGTACATAGACTTTTGGTTTCATATCAAAATGCTCAAACTGTTCGACGACCCAATTTCGATAGGTTCGATAGCCGCCATCTAGGCGTACAACATGAATCCCCATTAGATCCAGTACTGTCGCCGAGGTTCGACTTCTCATCCCACCGCGCCAACAAAAAACGGCTTTCTTACCGTCAATTTTTGAAAATGCATTGACGAAAGCAGGGAGTTTGGCGGAAACAATCTCAAGCCCGCGTTCTTTTGCTGCTTGTTTACTCACGTGTTTGTAGATCGTACCGATTTCCGCCCGCTCTTCATCATTAAAGAAAGGGATATTTAGACTACCGGGTATTGTCGCTTCTTTATATTCAGAGGGTGATCGCACATCAATGACCGTGACGTCATTTGCTTCTCTTAATTCCAGCAAGTTTTTCATAGAGATATCTTGGAACATTGCATTCACCTTTTCTATCATAGACTCGCTAAAAGAATTGCCTATAAAAAATTCGACCTATAAGCCGATTGTGACACAACTCTTATAAATTTAAACCTAACTGGGCGGAGAAATAGGCTCTTTCTATTATAAACCTGTTAGTAGTAAAAGAAAAACATAGCAGGATGTGGGTGCACCGAGTTTCTTGAACCTGGAATGAGTTCGGACAGGCTGGGCGGAAAAATGAGCGAGGGTGTCCGAGTGGGCGGTGCCATTGGACAGGATGGGCGGAAAATTGAGTGAGGGTGTCCGAGTGGGCGGTGCCATCGGACAGGATGGGCGGAAAAATGAGTGAAGGTGTCCGAGTGGGCGGTGCCATTGGACAGGCTGGGCGGGAAAATGAGTGAAGGTGTCCGAGTGGGCGGTGCCATCGGACAGGCTGGGCGGAAAATTGAGTGAGGGTGTCCGAGTGGGCGGTGCCATTGGACAGGCTGGGCGGAAAATGAGTGAAGCTGTCCGAGTGGGCGGTGCCATCGGACAGGCTGGGCGGAAAAATGAGCGAGGGTGTCCGAGTGGGCGGTGCCATCGGACAGGCTGGGCGGAAAAATGAGCGAGGGTGTCCGAGTGGGCGGTGCCATTGGACAGGCTGGGCGGAAAATGAGTGAAGCTGTCCGAGTGGGCGGTGCCATCGGACAGGCTGGGCGGAAAAATGAGCGAGGGTGTCCGAGTGGGCGGTGCCATCGGACAGGCTGGGCGGAAAAACCAGTGAAACGGTCCAAAGCGAGTATCGGGTAGAAGACCCGAAAAAAACTTGAGAAAATCGTGGTGAATTCAGGCTGTAGAGTCGCTATATTGGATCTAATTTTCTCAATACTAAAAATACGTGTTAAATGATAAACTAATCCTTGAAATAGTTGGTTTCTAAAAGGTACTACTAAATATACAAGAGAGGAGCTTAACACTTGAAGAAATTCATCTTATTAACTTTTGTTCTAGGTGCCCTTATGGTGACCGTTCATCTTATCAATGATGATCTTCCAGACCCAACCTCAAAGACTGCGTCATCGCTCACCTTAGTATCGTGATATCATGTCCCCTTAATAAAACCTTCAAAAAGAAAAGTCTGTGGTTCCTTTAAAGGGATACCCGCAGACTTTTCCTTCATTTATACATTAGTCAAACGCGCAAGGTTTTTAAACGGTTCGGATAATCCGAGATAATAGAGTCCACTTCTAAATCGATCATAGTCTGTAAATCGTACAATTCATTTACTGTATAAGGGTTAACTTGAATGCCGTAAGCTTTACATCCTTGGATCAGTGCTTCATCGACAAAATGAAATTCAGGATGGAGCGCCGTTGCACCCAAACGTTTGGCGTATAGCCAAGGTTCAACCAATGGTTGGGCATACAGAACACCGGTTTGAGCCGTTGGATTGAGCTGTTTGATCTTTTGGATACTGAAATGGTTAAACGAGGAATACAGGACCTGACCATTTAAATCAAATTGATCGACTAAACGTAAGACATCCTCCTCAATCTCCTGATAAGGCACTTTAGTAGTTTTGAGTTCGATATTTAAAAACATAGTGTGTGCCTTTGCCCAGTCTAACACCTCAGCTAACAGAGGGACGCGTTCCCCACTGTATTTTGGGAGAAACCAGTTTCCCGCATCCCATGTTCGAATAGTGGCATAATCCAAGTTCTTAATCCAGCCGGTTCCGTTTGTCGTTCGATCCACGGTCTCATCATGAATCACGACCAATTGCCCATCACGCGTTTTTTGAACATCAAGCTCTACCCCATCTGCCCCAATTTGGCGGGCTAGCTCAAAGCTAATCAGGGTATTTTCAGGGGCCTTCGCTTTATATCCTCTATGCGCTAAATTAAGGATTCTCTTTTCCAACATTCATTCACTCCGATTAAACACGTATTATGATCGTTCACACTCGAACCTAATGAACATTTCGATCACATCATCTCTTATCTAACCTCTAAAGGAGTCAAAAGACTATAGAAAAGCAGAGGTTTTTACAGTTTTTACTTAGTCTTAACAGTGGCTACCGGTTTCAAAGGCAGAGGCCTAATCCGTTTACTTCCAACCTCCGGAAAACAGGAAGGCCAGAAAGCCCAGTTTCGTGGTCTTATGCACAAAACTTGGAAGAATTTTTCCGATTGGGCATATACGTCAATATAGAGTCGATTTTTGGTTTCAAAAAAGGGGGGCGCTCATTTTGGGGTAATTTCGGTCATGAACTATAAAGGCGGAGTTGGGAAAACGACTGTTTCCGCCAATCTTGCTGGAGAATTCGCGTTAAGGGGAAAGACGGTTTTGGTAATTGATCTAGATCCGCAGGCGAATCTGACCTTATCCTTTCTGGGGATTGAAGAGTGGCAGGCACTGGATCGGGAAAAGAAAACCATCAAGGATTGGTATGATCAATTCCTCAAAAGAAATATTAACGGATCTTTGCAGTCGTTAATTGTTACGCCCACACGAGTGAACACGCGCTTAAAGGCTAGAAAATCAAAGGGAACGGTCGATTTAATTTGCTCTCATCTCGATCTAATCAATGTCGATATGGAATTGTCGAGTAAGTTGGGTGGAATGAGCGAACCTGTTATACAAAACAACTATTTAAATGTGTTAACCCGGCTTCGAAATAAGTTAAAAGAGTTTAGGGATCGGTATGATGTGATTCTGATCGACTGTCCACCCAATTTTAATTTAGTCACCCAAAATGCAATCGTCGCCTCTGATTATTATATTGTCCCAGCAAAGCCTGATTATTTGTCGACCTTAGGAATCGATACACTTAGGCGTCATGTCGATCAGTTGAAGACAACCTTTAACACCATGCTTCGAGAGGTAAGTGATGTGAAGGAAGAGCCGATTTCACCCAAAATGCTAGGCGTTGCTTTTACAATGGTGGCGTTTTATAAGCAACAACCGATTTCAGCTCAGCGAGATTATATGAAACAAGTTAAGCGGCGGTATCCGGTTTTTCAAAATTATGTGCGGGATCACAAAACAATCTTTGCCAACGCGCCAGAATCCGGGATCCCAGTTGTTTTGCTGGATGATCGAGCGCTAGAAATGGTTCAGAGTGAGATGAGTCAGCTGGCCGAGGAGATCATTGAGTTAGTCGAATAAAAGGGTTGTGAGGGATAAAATGGCTAAAGAGGACACACTCCAACTGTTAAAGGTGGTTTCGACCATTATTCAAGGTTTAACACATGATCACTATACGAAGTTATTGAATGGGGAGGCGACACTCCAATATGTAGAGGGGGATCCTAATCGCCGTCACTCAACTAATCTAGCGTTCAGTCAATTGGACGACCAACTTAAGAATTTGAATGATTCCGTTCCGGCTTTGAACGTATTAAATGAAAGAAAAAAAGTCGTTCTCCAAGCGTTCTGTGAGTTTTTAAAGATCGAAATAAGCAATCAGGAAACCAAAGGGGAGATCTGTAAGAAGCTGTTGGTCCATTACAAGATTGGAGACGGTGAGACCGGAGAGTCGAGTGGATTCTCTCAAATAAGCGCAATATTAGAGAAACAAGAAAGCAGAGAACAGGCCTTAACGTTTTTGAAAAATGAACCTTCTGTTCGAACCAAGGCGCAGCTTAATGAGTTGGCCAAATATCTGGAGGTTTATGTGCCATCTAAATACAAAAAAAACGAGGTCGTTGAAAAAATTGTAGACTCTGTTGTTGGAGCCCAAATAAGAGGGAATGTCATAAGGAATAAACGCGATTAGCCGAATGGGAATGTCCTAACCCATCCCGCTCAGTTAGCTCGACCTTAATTTTCAGGAAACAGGAAGTCTTTTTTAGATCAAAAAGAGAGCGCTTATAAGGATATTGAACCTCTATGTCGTATTAAATAGATAAGCAACATTGCTTATTTAAAAGGAGGTTACACGATGGCAGGGTTAGGGAACCGCGTTCAAATTGAAGCATACCAACCGAATACTGCAAAACCTAATTTTCCAGTAAAGTTTGAGGATTGGGAGCGTTTAGCTTTTGAAAAGCTTGCATCTGGTCCCTATCATTACATAGCAGATGGGGCAGGCGGTGGCGACACCATGCGCGAAAATAAGGAGGCATTTATGCATTGGCGCATCCTACCGCGAATGCTAAATAATGTAGAAGAACGTTCCACTTCAATCACGTTACTTGGCCAGAAGCTTCCCTCCCCTATTCTCATGGCGCCAGTAGGCGTTCAATCCATTGCGCATCCTGAAGGGGAGTTGGCTGCTGCAAGAGGCGCACGGGTAACAGGTCTCCCGTATATTGCCAGCACAGCGGCCTCTCATACCATGGAAGAGATTTCTGCAGAATTAGGGAATACCCCGAAATGGTTTCAACTTTATTGGGGCAAGGACCCAGACGTGACAGCGAGTATGCTGAAGAGAGCAGAGAGATCCGGCTATTCCGCGTTGGTTGTCACATTAGATACCTCAATGCTTAGTTGGCGAGAGAAGGATATTGAAAATGCCTATCTCCCTTTTCTAAAGGCAGAGGGAATGGCCAACTATCTATCAGATCCAGCCTTCCTTGCTGGACTTAAACGGTCACCTAAGGAAGATCTAGGAGCAGCGGTTCAACACTTTGTCGAGCTTTTCTCCAATGCTCAACTAACATGGGAGGATCTCAAATTTATAAGAGAGACGACGACACTCCCGATTCTATTAAAAGGCATTCTTCATCCAGAAGATGCCCAGAAAGCGCTGGATTTTGGTGTTGATGGGATCATTGTTTCCAACCATGGTGGGCGGCAGGTGGATGGTGCGATTGCTTCGTTGGATGCCTTGCCTAGGATCAACGACGTGGTGAAAGGGGAAATCCCCATTTTACTGGATAGCGGGATTCGTCGTGGTTCAGATATTATGAAGGCTATTGCGCTTGGCGCTTCAGCTGTTCTAATAGGACGCCCATATGTTTACGGGTTAGCAGTAGGCGGGGCAGAAGGTGTCCAATATGTCTTGCGAAATTTAATGGCTGATTTTGATTTAACGATGGCGCTCTCGGGTAAGAAAAGCATTTTTGAAATTGATCAAAGTCTTCTAGTGAAAAATTAAAAATAAAACCGGTGCTGGCGTGCAGGGATTTTCATGTGCATTCAGCACCAAGTTATTTTAAAAGTGGAGATCCAAATCTTCAGGGACGGTTTTCTCGACAATAATTTTTTTCATGTTATGGAATCGTGCAAATGCTTTAAGTTCACTTGTTAGTCTTCTTTTGAGTGCTTGAGTGACTCGGACTCCTGTTTCAACTTGGATCAAACGGGCGATCAAGACTCCGTTTTTTCGGTCAAGCAGAGGGTCAAGCCGACCAATCAAACGCTCTCCAAGCAAGATTGGCATCGCATAAGGGCCATATTTCCGCTTAGTAGCGGGTGTATAAATCTCCCATTTATAATCAAAATTAAAGAGGGAAACGATGCGTTCCCGGCTCCAAAGAAAATTATCAAGTGGCGGCAAAAAAGTTAAAGGTGCTGCCGAAGATGGGGGTGGACTGAATTTTTGAAGGGCCTCAAGCCGAGGTAGATCTTGTGCCGGTAAATAGTACGTTCGTTTCACCCCTTCAATTTCAAGCGGAATTAATGCCCCCTTACTTACCCTCTTATCGACTTCATTTTGACGTTCCGATGCGGACAATTTGAGCCAACCAAATCGAGCATCGCGTGGATCCACAATACCGTATGCTCGAATAAATTTTTCAATCAAAGCTTGGACAGCTTCAAAAGGGTCAATTCTCTCCTCACGATCTAAGAGTGAACTTGGCAGTGTTTGGTTGGTTAGCCCAAAATAGCGCTCGCCGCCGTCACGGGAAACCACACGAATGTCTCCAACATCCAAAAGAAGCGTTAAGGCATAGGAGGTTTCTTTTGTTTGGGCGACTTGATTATCCCAATAGCCATGGACTTTAGTGTCTGCTTTAAAAGCTCGAGAAGGCAATGGACCTTCTAACTCCAGACGGTTGAGCACATGTTTGACCACGTCTTTCATGTTGTCTAACGAATCGCTGACGTGATGTTTCCGATGGGCACGGATCGGCTTGAAGATTGGATAATCATTAATAGGGATAGCACACATGGCATTCGCCCAATATTCAAATAACAAACCTTTTGATAAAAGGGAATTATAATGATTGGGTTTGTAGCCAGGAAGTCGTGCCCCCAAAACTAAATTATGATTGCGTTCTACGACCGAAACAGGATCCAACTGAACACATTCCAACTTTTGGATCTGCTCAAGAACGGTTTGAATAGTTGGAACGGGTGTTCGTTTCGGCTTACTAACTATAGGTAAACCTTGAGTCTCTAATAGAAATCGACGCACCGTTGCGCGATCGGTTTTGTATGTATGAATGATCATCACCCCATAATTAGTATTTTCATAAGAGATTTAGGAGAGGTTTAAGGGTTAAATAAACACTTCTATAAGCCGCAATAACATACTAACAAAAGGGCATGAGCGATCTTATATCGTCATACAATTGAGGGATGTCCAAATTGGTTTTGTGTTAGTACGATTATAACTTGAATCGTAACGTACTGCAGGAGGTTTAGATATGTGGGTGATCCCGATAAAATTAATGACGGCAGCCGTCTTAGGCGGCATTTTAGGATTGGAAAGAGAATCGAAGCATAAACCACTTGGATTGAAAACGTGCATTGTGATTTCTGTAGCGAGTTGCCTATTAACGATTGTTTCCATTGAAGTATCCACGACCCCTTACGCAAATCACTTAATCCGTGTGGACCCCATGCGGCTCGCCGCTCAAATTGTTAGCGGTGTGGGTTTTCTTGGTGCGGGTGTTATTTTACAAAGAAACAATGCCATTTCTGGATTAACAACTGCCGCCATAGTTTGGGCTGCTTCGGGCCTTGGAATCGCGGTTGGTGCTGGCTTCTTTTATGAAAGCGCATTGGGCGTCGCTTTAATTTTTTTGGGCGTTAAAGTTATCCCTTACATAATGAGGAAAATTGGTCCAAGTGCGCTTCGTGAACAGGGCATCAAAATTACAGTATATATTGAGTCAGAAAATGAAATTGGGAAGGTGGTCAAAGACATCCAAGAATTAGGCATTACCATGAAGCATGTGAAGCTTGCTGGAACGGATATGGGCCACCGTCTAGATCTTCAGTGCACCATTGAAGAGAGAGAGGGGTATATTTTTGACATCTATAATCGAGTGACAGAGCTAGAGGGCATAGCAAAGGTACAAATTGAAGAATTTTAATGCAGATGGAAAAGGCGACGACGAACGCGGTCACCTTTTCCAGTTCATTCGCACAGTGGTGAAGAAGTGAGTGTTAGCGCTTTAATTTTAATGGGTTTGGGTGTAAAATAAGAGTAATATAGTTGGGCAGTTTTTAATTTTTGAGAGGATGATGGGTATGTCACGCAAGGTTCGAGTGGGGATAATTGGATGCGGTGGAATTGCGAATGGAAAGCATTTGCCAAGTCTTAGCAAGTTGGATAACGTTGAATTGGTTGCGTTTTGTGATATAGAGATTGAGAAAGCTGAACAAGCGGCAAAAGAATATGGTGTGTCAGAGGCGTTTGTAACAGCTGACTATAATGAATTACTCAAGAATGGTTCGATCGAAGTCGTTCATGTCTGTACGCCTAATGCCTCGCACGCTGAAATTTCTGTCGCAGCATTAGAGGCGGACAAACATGTGATGTGTGAAAAACCTATGGCGATCAATTCTAAAGAAGCCGAATTAATGGTTGAGGCAGCAAAACGCACTGGTAAAAAATTGACAATAGGGTATAATAACCGATTCCGCCAAGACAGCCTTCATCTTAAACAACTCTGTGAACGCGGTGATCTAGGAGAGGTTTATTATGCTAAGGCCCATGCGATTCGACGGAGAGCCGTTCCAACGTGGGGTGTCTTTTTAGACGAAGAAAAGCAAGGCGGCGGTCCGCTTATTGATATTGGGACACATGCACTCGATCTTACTTTGTGGATGATGGACAATTATAAGCCAAAAGCGGTTCTCGGCAGCACCTTCCATAAGTTGGCCCAAACTAAGAATGCGGCCAATGCCTTTGGACCATGGGATCCTGAGAAGTTTACGGTTGAAGATTCTGCGTTTGGTTTTGTTACAATGGACAATGGCGCGACCATCGTTCTAGAATCTAGCTGGGCGCTCAACACACTTGATGTCGATGAAGCGAAATGTTCATTGAGTGGGACTAATGCCGGGGCTGATATGAAGGACGGGTTACGTATTAATGGAGAAGAATTTGGCAAGCTTTATACAAAGAACGTTGAGCTTGGTAATTCTGGGGTGGCCTTTTTTAACGGCGAAACGGAATCAGATGCCGACTTGGAGGCACGACTTTGGATTGAGGCAATTGTGAACGACACCGAGCCTCTGGTTAAGCCAGAACAGGCTTTAGTGGTCACACAAATTCTTGAAGCGATTTATGAATCTTCCAAAACCGGCCAAGCCGTGTATTTGTAATAGAAAATAGGGGGACGGGTTGAGCGATGTGCCAAGAGGTGGAGCGCTCAATCCGTCCTTTCTACATAGCTCTCATCTGAAAGGAGAGGCCAACATGCAAATTCTTGTATTAGGAAGTGTGAACGTGGATTGGATGATTAACGTTCAACATTTTCCAAGGCCTGGAGAAACACGTATCGCCCGTGGTATGACCGAATCCTTTGGTGGAAAGGGAGCGAACCAAGCCGTTGCGCTCGCTAACTTAGGAATGGCCCCACAATTTTTGGGTCACGTGGGATGCGATGGCTTTGGTGACCGTATTCTCCAGGATCTTGCGGAAAAAGGGGTACAGGTTGAAAATATAGGGCGTTCAAAGAACCAGCCGACAGGTAGAGCCATTATTTATGTGGACGAAAACGGTGAAAATGAAATTGTTGTAATTCCAGGGGCTAATTATGAAGCGTCTGTGGAGTGGCTTGAACGTCATAAGCCACTTTTTCAAGATTATCAAGTTTTAGTTCTTCAGTTAGAAGTACCCCTAGAAGTGGTGGAAGCAGCCATTAAGATGGGTCAGGAGTACGGGATGTTCATTGTCTTAAATCCAGCACCTGTTGCACAACTGGATCCGTCTCTTTACTCAAAGATTGACCTCCTAATCCCGAATGAGCAAGAAGCTCTTGAACTGAGTGGGAAAGCGGATCTATTGGAGGCGGCTGATTATTTTCTGAATCACGGGTGCCCACGTCTTGCGATCAGTCGAGGAAAGGCAGGCGTTTTAGGTGTGACGCAAACAGAGCGGATTTTTAAACCAGCGCATGACGTGCGCGTTTTGGATACAACTGGCGCCGGTGATTGTTTCGTCGCTGCGATCACTTGGGCACTCATTCAAGAATATCCTTTCGAAGAAGCTTTAGAATTTGCAAATCAAGTAGCGGCTTTTTCCGTGACGAAATCAGGTACCATGGCCTCTTATCCGACCCTGGCTGACTTAAACAATTAAGCATACTATGAAAGGGGACGGGCGTGTCTAATAGGAGCGCCGCAGCGGACAGCGCACATGGAAAAAAGCGGTGATCGTGTCCAATGGGAGCGCCGCGTCGGACAGCACACATGGAAAAAGTGGTGGTCGTGTCTAATGGGAGCGCCCCGTCGGACAGCGCACATGGAAAAAGTGGTGGTCGTGTCCAATGGGAGCGTCGCCTTGGACAGCACACATGGAAAAAGCGGTAATCGTGTCCAATGGGAGCGCCGCGTCAGACAGCGCACATGGAAAAAGTGGTGGTCGTGTCCAATGGGAGCGTCGCCTTGGACAGCACACATGGAAAAAGCGGTGATCGTGTCTAATGGGAGCGTCGCCTTGGACAGCACACATGGAAAAAGTGGTGATCGTGTCTAATGGGAGCGCCGCCTTGGACAGTGCACATGTAAAAAGCGGTGAACGTGTCCAATGGGAGCGTCGCCTTGGACAGCGCACATGGAAAAAAGCGGTGAACGTGTCTAATGGGAGCGCCGCGTCGGACAGCGCACATGGAAAAAGTGGTGGTCGTGTCCAATGGGAGCGTCGCCTTGGACAGCGCACATGGAAAAAGCGGTGGTCGTGTCCAATGGGAGCGCCGCCTTGGACAGCGCACACGGAAAAAATGGTAATCGTGTCCAATAGGAGCGCCCTATTGGACAACAATCACCAAAAAATAGACGATCCTGTCCGCTTGGACTTCCTTCCGCATGTATCGGGTTACCCCAAGTGATTAGGATAAGTGAACAACGAGGGAGGGGAATGCTTTGATCCAGTATCAAAACAAAAATGTCACGGTTTTTCAAAGTGCCTTAGTCCAGACCACGAGTACGGTTGTCACAACGGATGATTTTGTATTAATTGTAGATCCGAACTGGCTACCGCACGAAATCAAAGAGATCCAAGAGTATGTCGCAATGGTTCAAAGAGGGAAGCCACTCTACCTTTTATTTACACATGGTGATTTTGATCATATTATTGGGTATGGCGCTTTTCCCGAGGCATTGATCATAGGCAGTACAGGGCTTGTGCACCATCCTAAGAAAAAAGAAAAAGTCGAATTGATTCGAGAATTTGATCATGAGCATTACATCGAAAGACCGTATGAGACTTCGTTTCCAGAAGTGAATCATGAGATCAAAGCGGATGGGCAAACACTTTTAATCGGAGGCACCACCCTCACCTTTTATTTGGCGCCCGGCCACACACATGACGGGCTTTTTACCATAATTGAGGACCTAGGGGTTTGGATTGCAGGGGATTATCTCTCGGATTTTGAATTGCCATTTATTTATCATAGTCCTTCGGCTTATAAAGAAACCTTGCAGAAGGCCAGACAAATTAGGGATCAACACACGACTTTGTTGCTTATTCCAGGTCATGGCAAAGTCACTGAGAAGGGAATTGAAATAGAACGGCGGATCCGTCTTGCGGAGTCGTATTTAAATCGTTTAATTGAAGCGGTTTTGGAAACGGATACGAAAGCAATAGAGGGACTAGAAAAAGAGATGAGATTTCCTTCATCTTTTACTAAGCAATGTCATGATGACAATGTAGCAATTGTAAAAAGAGACTTTTTAAAAGTGACATGAAAGAAACGGGCGAAACTAAATCGCAAGGGTCAGCCTCCTCGAATTATATAATCGAGGAGGCTGACCCTTTTGAGTCCTACTATGTTAATGGTTCAGGTAACGATTTGATAACCTTGCCATTCAGGTGGAAGCAGCCGTTGATACTTAGGAGAACGGAAGCGGTCATCGACCAAAAGAAGCGTTCCTTTATCCGTTTCACTGCGGATGACACGTCCTCCTGCTTGAAGGACTTTGGTGAATCCGGGATAGACGTAGGCGTAATCAAACCCGTTTTTTCCATGGGTATCAAAGTGTGCTTTGATGACATCACGTTCCAAGCCGATTTGTGGGAGTCCGACACCCACCACAATAACACCGTTAAGTCGATCGCCTTTTAAATCAATCCCCTCAGAGAACAAACCGCCAAGGATCGAAAAGCCAACAAGTGAGCCACCTTTACGAGGTTGAAAGTTTTCTAGAAACCCTTCTCGCGCCTCTTCGGTCATAACTGGGTCTTGCAGAACCGTCTCGACCGTTCCTTTAATGCTACTGAACTGATCATAGAGATCATCAAGATATTGATAGGATGGCGCAAAGACGAGATAGTTCCCCGGCTCCGATTGGATTTGGCTATTAATAGTGTGGGCAATCGCCTTTCGCGTCCGTTCCCGGTCCTTAAAACGGGTTGAAAGAGATTGGATGCCCACTCGAATATTTTCCTTAGGGAATGGAGAGGTGAGGGTCAGACTATAATCGCCTTCCTCTTTTCCAAGCATGTCCAAATAATACTGAAAGGGTAAAAGAGTGGCGGAAAAGAAGACTTTGGATCGGTAGTGTTTACTCATCTGTTGCAATTGAAAGGAAGGATCGATACAAAATAACCGAACGACGAGGTCACCATTGACTTCGTCGGCGAGTGTCACATAACGTTCGTCATAGAGTTTTGAAATTCGAAGGAACGATTGAACAGCAAAATAAGACTCCATTAAGTCTTGCGGTGTGTGTGCCTCACCGTTCAAGAGGAGTTCGTGTTCCGCTTCTTCAGAAAAGCGCTCCAGTTGCTCGAGCAAGTCATCCGGTTGGTCTTTTAGGACTAAACCAGGGCGCTCAAGTCGTTTCCTCAACGCCAAAAAATAATCATTAATGGTCCGGCTCACCTGATAAAGTGCCGAGCGTTGCGCCTGAGTGGCACGCTCTAAGGCATAAAAGCTCGCTTGGGTAAGCGAGGCTGAAAACATATCACGCGCCCGATCCACTAGATTATGGGCTTCATCAATTAGAAGAGCGGTTTGTTTCTTCTGTTCGTCAAAGAAACGTTTTAAAGCGACTCTTGGGTCGAAAATATAGTTATAGTCGCAGATCATTACATCGGAAACATAGGCGACATCCAGTGAAAATTCAAACGGACAAACTTGGTGTTTGCGTGCATAACCTTCAATGACGTGGCGGGTCATAAACGTCTCATGGGTCAATAAATCGAGAATTGCGTCGTTAATCCGATCATAGTAGCCATTGGCAAACTCGCAGTATTCCTTCTCGCAGATCGTTTTCTCCTTAAAGCAAATTTTATCTTTTGCCGTTAAAGTGACGACATGGAGGGGGAGGTCGTTTTTTCCAAGTAGAGAAAATGCAGATTCTGCAGCGGTTCTCGTGATGGTTTTGGCCGTCAAATAAAGAAAGCGTTCAATATGACCTTCTCCGATAGCTTTGATAGCAGGAAAAATAGTCGAAATTGTTTTGCCAATTCCGGTTGGGGCATTCGCAAAAAGATTTGCGCCTTCTCGAATCGTTTTGTACACGCCTCCCGCGAGCTGTCTTTGTCCATCTCGATACTCCGAAAAAGGAAATTCTAGTTCTTGAATGCGGGCGTCACGCTCAGAACGGTGAGTGTTCATCATAATGGCAAATGGGGCATAGGTGGCAACCATCTCAAGGACAAAGTCTTCTAGGTCTTCAATTGTCCACGTTTGTCGGAAGCAGGTCTGGTTATCCTCATCCAAATTCACATAGCGCAACTGAATGGTCATAGCCTCTTTTTGATTCAGCATGGCATACATATAGGCATAGCATTTGGCTTGTGCCCAATGGACAGGGAAGGTGTGTGCTTCGATCTCCTCGAGTGGTTTTACGGTCGACTTGATTTCGTCAATTACGAGGCTTTCCCCTTCAAATAAAATCCCATCACAACGCCCCTCTATAGAAAAAAATAATCCTTCATAGGGTAATGTCACGTTTAGTGGAACTTCTTTCAGATCCCCTTCGTTATATAACTTTTGGATCCGTTGATGGGCTTTTGTCCCTTCGGTCATGGTAGAGGCCGAACGGAAGGCACTCTCAATGCTCCCACTTCGATAGGCATATTCGACAAGACGACGAACCGAAAGCTGCACAGGATTTGACGCAGCTGGGTGTTCAGACATACTAAATCGCCTCATTTATAGCGAATAAAAGTTTTTTTACTGTACCGTTTAATTCTTTCACTTCTTTTTCGGTTAACCCGATCTTGTCCATAAGGGTTTTTGGGATACACGTGGCTTTCTCCTTCAAAAGGCTTCCTTCTTCTGTTAAGTGAATTTGGACAACGCGTTCGTCTTCTGTCGACCGCTCGCGGTTGATCAATCCGCTGGTTTCCATCCTTTTTAGCATGGGAGTTAAAGTCCCAGAATCTAGATCCAATCGCGCTCCTAATGACTTGACAGTCGTTTTCTCTTCTTCCCATAAGACTAATAAGACAAGATATTGGGGATAGGTAATATGGAGGTCATCTAAATGAGGCCGGTAGATTCTTAAAATCGCGCGAGAGGCCGCGTATAAGGAAAAACAAAGATGGTCATTCAAAGAAAGGTTTGTTGGCTCAGTCATTATTCAAAACTCCTTACTACTTTTAAAAGTTTATACGCATATCCATTGTTCAAAACTTAATTTGAACAAATCATAACGTAAGCGGTCAAGTCCGTCAATTTAACAAGAGACCAACAATTTAATTTTGCGCAATTAAATTGTTGACTATAAAAAAGCAATAAAGTATTATGAAACCATAAATATATTTTGCGCAATTTAATTTTACAAAATTTAAAAGAGATGCGAAAGAGGGTTTTTATTATGTCAGACGTTTTATTTACAGCGAGTGTATCCGCAATTGGAGGAAGAGAAGGAAGAGTCCAGTCGGAAGATGGAAAACTTAATTTAGATGTGGCTATGCCAGGAACACCAAGAGCCAAATCCATTCCAACTGCTACAAACCCAGAGCAACTATTCGCGGCAGGTTATTCCGCTTGTTTTGACGGAGCCCTGCAACTTGTGGCCCGAAAAGAAAAAGTTAAATTTGATTCAGAAGTAACTGCGAATGTCAGTCTCGTTAAAGATCCAACAGATGATGGATTCAAACTAGGTGTCACACTTCATGTTAAAGGGACTGGGATTGAACAAGCCACGTTAGAAGAGCTCGTTAATAAGGCTCATGGCTTTTGCCCATATTCAAAAGCAACCCGTGGAAATATAGAAGTTACATTAGAATGTGCAGCGGTGTAATCTATAAAATTGCCTATTACGAATTGCCGAGTATTTATAAAATTTTTGTATTAAAACCTCCAATAAAGACAAAAGAGGAACAGCCTGTGGATTCACCCATTTGAGCTGTCCCTCTTTCTTCATAGTTTCCGTTTTTCTTTTATTACAGGATGATCGATTTCTTTTAGATTTTCGGAATACTCCACAACCCCAATTTCACACCCTTTGCCAAGCGTGAGTCGCTTGCCGCGCACAATGTCTGCTTTCGTATATTCTAAGTGTAAATCGTCGCCTTCAATGAGGGAGGCTTGAAGGGACCCTTGTGACTTTCCAAATGGAAGTGGGGTTGATTTGCGTTTGACTTGAATGAACTCCCCACCGATTTCATTAATTCGGCTATCGTCATATTTCAACTGAAGATCAATATGCCCGGCATTTAACAAACCGTTGATTTGAATGGAGCCAAAAAGGGACAATTTTTCAAGTTCCACATCCCCACCGGCTGTCAGTTGGCCTTTCACATCGGCCGTGTCCCCTTTAAAGCCTTCACCAATCTCTAAACGTCCTCGAATTTTGCTGGACTGGCAAGTGACACGAGCGTTTATTTTCAATTGACCGAGCAGCTTAAGTGCGGATCCAACGAGTTTTCCCTCAATAGTGGATTCTCCATATATAGAGGTGTGCGCACTATTAAGATCCTTTTGAAGGGTACTTGTGCCATACGATCGAAAGCTTTCGCAGGTGAGATGATCTGTAATGGTGCCTTCTCCGCGAATGGATACTTTTTTAAACGTGCCACCGCCTGAATTACCGCTCCCATTAATCGCAATATCATGAGCGTCAGCCATTACTGATCGCCTCCTACATGCTTAGCTTCTCCTATTTTGGCATCTGGGCTTGTCTTGAGCGATCCAGTGTATTCGACCAAATCAATTTCGCAGTCCGCTCCAATCACAACATGCTCACCGCGTACGACTTTGGCGTGTGTGGCCTCCAAATCGATTGTGGTACCTTCAATAAGTCTGGTTTGAAGTTGAGCAGGCCAAAACTTCTCTAGAAATTTGAAAAAGCGGTGTCTGCGAACTTTTACCCGGATCTCCTGTCCACCCATTTCATCAACCTGGCAATTTCCGTGAACTTGGACGTCAATCTGTTCCGCGTTTAAGAGACCGTAGATTTTAAAAATGCCCTGAGCTTTAAAAAACTCAACTTCGCAATCCTTTTGCACGGTGGCTTTGCCATTAATCTCAAGCGTTTGTCCTTTAATAGGACCACCAATTGTCGCCAAACCGTTCACGGTCATTGTTTTGATCGTGACGTCTTTTTCGATCTGCCCTTTCCCATCAATTTGAAGGGACTCAGTGGAGTAGACCGCCCCATTTAGTTTTCCAATGCCATTGATCCTAATCGTTTGGGCGCGTAGATCGCCATTTACCGTTCCTGTTCCATTGCACTCAAACTTATTGCAGATTATATCGCTCTGTATTTTTCCAGATCCATTCAATGTCACTTTATTAAATGTCCCGCCAGCCGAAGCGCCAGACCCGTTGATGGTTAAGTTGTCTTTCGATAAGGTTGTCATGTGCATCACCTCACAATAAAAGTGTGTTGAGTTCTTCCATAAGCGTTAAAAGGGAAAGTTGCATGATGACTTTTGTGCCAGGTTCAAACATCAAAGTTTCGACATCGACCGCAAGCAAACAACTGGATAAGCCTAATTTTCGGATGAAAACGAGCGTAGTCTCTTTGCTTTTGAGTGTGGCATAGTGCACCTCAAGGATCGCCAGAATCATTTTGGCTTCCTCGAGTTGGATGGATCCGGATTGCAACATTTTTTCTAGAATGTAGATGAAAAAAATCTGCTCAAATGTTAAGGGATCTTCAGGTCTATGAACGCTCGCATTTTCATAATAAAAGGAAACAACGCTCTCAGACGCCACGCCTTTTTGTACAAGTGTCTCTCGATTAAACTGTTGATTACTGGTTTGGGGGGAAAACATGGCGGCTAGATCATCTAAGGATAAATTTTCTTTCATGGTTTGGATTTTATCAATCCGTTCTAAGATTTTATCCTTTGGGAAAAACGTCTCTTGGCCAGTAAAAGTGGATTTTCGAACAAACCAATCTTCCGGAATTAGGTTTTTTCGCTTCCAACGGTAGAGCTGGCCATACGAAATCCCAGTAAGTTCAAGCAGTTCTTTTTTTGAAATTAACGTTTGGCTCACATGGAACGCCCCTTTCTCTATAAAACAATGTAACATAACACTGTTACGTTAGTAAAGGGGTGTTTCGTTTGTTGTGTATTTTTTGTGAGTTTGATTTCTGCTCCAACTCATTCGCAAATTAAAGTCAAGGACATTTTGCTTTTTTGAAACCTCTTGTGGTTTAATTCGTAATGTATAGAGGGTGTGGTCGTGCACTAATAATTTAAAACAAACCCTGGAGCAGATGCGTCTGCAGAATGAAGGAGGGGCCTATGAAAAAGATTGTGGTGACTCTATCTATTGTGATCTTGGCAATTGCCATTGTTTGGGTAGGGTTATCGTTTGTAGATTTGTTATTTGCTTATAAGCTTCATGAAGCATTGGGGTATGGATCTGTTTTTGTAAAGAATCTAAGCATTCACGTGGTGGTCCTATATGGTACGGCGCTCGTGGTAGCAATTATATTCCCGCTTGCGTTCATGCCTTTGAAACGAGTGGCGCCAAGTTATGTATACCGCGCGCTTTCTGTGTTAGCCATTGTCATTGGTTGGGTGACGGGTCTTGGAATAGGGAATATCAATGCAACCGATTGGCTTCTTTTCTTCCACCATCAGTTGTTTGGCAAAATCGATCCGATCTTTCATTTGGATTATGCCTTTTATGTGTATCAGCTGCCAATCTATGAAAGCATTATCGGGCGGTTGGCTACCTTAATTGTCTCGTTAATGGTGATCCAAGTGATTATTTTGTTATTTGAAACGAGAAGTAACGGAGATGGGCTCATTAGCTCGTTTCGTTGGCTAGCTCGTACGGCAGGATTGTTGTTTGTTCTGCTCGCAGCTGGGGCGTTTATTAGTAAGTTCGCCAAGCTATACACCGATCAATCGGGCAGTTTTCTTTTTGGACCAGGCTTTACTTCCACGCATTGGGATCTCCCAGTTGTCAGTTGGATTGGGGTCGCCCTGTATCTTGTTGTGGCGATCACGCTCTTTGCGGTCTCCTTTAAGAGCAGAGAGTCCATTCATCTGTTGGATTTCCATACCTACCGTCTGCCGATCTTCTCTTTAATTGCAAAAATTGGGATGAGTATCGTGCTTGCGATTCTTGGGGCAATCATTAGTGGGATTCATGTTCACCCGAATGAACAGGCGGTTGAGGCGCCTTATATCAAGCGTACGATTGACGCCACACGCTGGGCGGTTGGAATTGAAAATGTGAACGTCCAAAACATTGACCCAACGAGTTCCTTAACGTCTCAGGCCATTTCCAATAATCAAACACTCTTGGACAATGTTCGAATCAATGATATTGGCCAGACAAAAGAAATCTTTAACCAGTTACAGTCTTTCAAAAGTTATTTTAAATTTAATGCGGCCGAGGCCGATCGGTACAATGGGCAAGAGGTTTATATTGATCTAAGACAAATGGATCAAAGCCAACTTCCGGTTCAAACCTGGATTAATAAAACCATGGTGTACACCCATGGTTATGGTGTGGCGGCAAGCCCTGTTAACAAGTTCGACAGCGATGGGCTGCCGGTCATTATTGCCAAAGATACGCCACAAAAGACGGAGGCGCCGATTCCAAAAGTGACACGTCCAGAAATTTATTTTGGGACGATGGATAACGAGGTTGTCGCTCCAACAAAAGAAGGGGAGTTCGACTTCCCATCAGGTAGTGCAGACCATACTTCGCATTATAAAGGTGGTTATAATTTACCACTAAAGGGAAATCAATTGCTTCTTGCCTTTGAAAAAGGGAATCTCAAGTTTTTGACAAGTAATCAATTTACCAATCAATCGCAATTGATCTTTGATCGAAATATTTATAAACGGGTTCAAGATATCGCCCCGTTCTTGACGTACGATAAGGATGCGTATCCTGTAGTGACCAAAAATGGGCAAGTCAAGTGGATTCTCGATGCCTATACACAATCGAATCGTATTCCTTATGGTCAAAGTTTTGATGGGGTCAGTTATCGGAGGAATTCGGTTAAAGTAGCGATCGATGCGTATACGGGTCAGGCGACGTTCTATGTCATTGATCAAAAAGATCCTATGATCCAAAGCTTGATGACGATCTATCCAAAATTATTTACTACTAAAGTCCCATCGGATCTTTCGTCGCATTTCCGCTATCCAACGGATTTGTTTGCGCTCCAATCTAAAGCGTTAACGAGTTATCATATGACAAGTCCATCGGCGTTCTATAATCAAGAGGATTTATGGAACCAATCAGAGGAAATTTATAATCAGAACAAACAACAAACGCGCCCACCGGTTTATCAAATGATTCAAATGCCTGGTAAAAGCAAACCATCCTTTGTTATTAGCTCATTGTTCACACCAAACAATAAAATGAATCTAAACGGATGGCTTGTAGCTAGCAATGAACCGGACAATTACGGGCAATTAGTTCTTTATAAATTCCCACAAAAGAATTTGTTCTTTGGTCCGATGCAAGCGGAAAACCAAATTGATTCGAATCCAAATATCTCAAGTCAATTGACGCTTTGGAATCAGCAAGGTTCACATGTCGTGCGAGGAAACCTGTTGTTAGTGCCGATTGCTAATACCGCGCTTTATATTGAACCGGTTTATTTGGTAGCCGACCGTTCAGGCTCACTTCCGCAGCTGCAACGCGTCATCGTGGATTTCAATAAAAAAGTCTATATGGGAGATACATTGGCCGATGCCCTTAAGCAAATGGTCAACGGTATGGAGGCAGGTAATGGTTCAAGTTCCGCAGGTCAAAGTGGAACAACAAATCAAGGGAGTGGGACAAATAATGGTGGCGGTTCAACCAATCCAACACCCTCTACTCCGGCTCCAAACGCTACTTTAAAAAGTTTAGCCGACAAAGCCAACCAATTGTTGAATCAATATAAACAAGACACGGCAAGTGGAGATCTGACAAAGGCAGGCCAAGACATGGAAAGTCTCCAAACCGTCATTTCTCAAATGCTTCAATTGCAAAAATAAAAAATTATTAAGACATTAAGACCGCTGACACATTCCGGTTTCGGCGGTCTTTTTTACATATAAAAAGAGAATAAGTTCAAAAAAGATGTTGTAGTTTCGATCTTTTTTCGAAGCTTGGGAATTTGGGAAAGCGAACCCAGGCCTACCTCCTAATTTCAATGCCATATTGATTAATCTTTTTGTAGAGCGTGGTTCGAGACATATTGAGAAGCCGGGCTACCTTGCTAATATTTGCACCCGTTTGATCGAGGTATTCTATAATGCGTTGCTTTTCCTTATTCTCTTGGGCAAGGGTGCTGTTTGTATTAAGGCGAAGCGATCCATCTAAATTCGAAATCAAAGCGGGTCTTAGAAATGACGTGACATGGTGAGGGGAAATCTCAACTTCCATTCTGGATAAATAATAGCTCCTTTCCACGATATTGCTGAGTTCACGTATATTTCCCGGCCATTCATAACCCATAAAGAGCCTCATGGTCTCGTTGGAAAAGGTTTTATTAGACCCATTTTCTTGATTAAGTATATTTAAGAAATGAGCGACAAGTTCGGGGATATCCTGCTTGCGCGCCCTTAAAGGCAAAAGATCAATTTGGAAAACATTGAGTCTGAAATAAAGGTCACTTCTGAAAGATCCATTATAAGCAATTTCATCCATAATATTTTTGTTTGTTGCTGCAATGATACGAACGTTTACCGGGATTTTTTGGTGACTGCCAATACGTGTGACTTCTTTTTCCTGTAAAACGCGTAGTAAGTTGACTTGTAAATCAAGTGGCATTTCACCAATTTCATCTAGAAACAATGTGCCGTTATTGGCTGCCTCAAAAAGTCCGAGTTTCCCCCCTTTTTTGGCTCCTGTAAAAGCCCCCTCCGTGTAGCCGAATAATTCCGATTGCATAAGATCTTTTGGAATGGCCCCGCAATTTATGGGGATAAAAGTTTGGTCTTTTCGGGAACTCCCATTGTGAATGGCATTAGCAAACCATTCTTTTCCGGTTCCACTCTCTCCCATAATCAAAACATTTGCGTCTGATTGAGCGGCAATTTTGGCCACTTGAATAGTTTGTAAAAAATTAGGATCCACGCCGACAATTGTATCAAAGGTTATTTGCTGTGGGGTTTTGGTTTGATTTTTGACAGCGAGTGGAATCGGTTTGAACTGAACGATGGAGAGTTGGTTTTTTTCTTCAAAGTAAAGGTCATAGAGCGCATCCCCAACCCGTTTTCTAAGATGGGGTTCTTTGGGGTTTTTAGTTAACGCATCAAGTAATACGTCAATAAGTGCGTTGTTTTTTAGGACCATGTTTTTTGCCTTGGTGTTCGAGTAGATGAGCGTCCGTTCTTTAAATATAATAATGCCTTCAATTTTCTGTTCATAGATAAAATCCAAAATTTCATTATAGAGGGTTTCTCTCTGTGTTGGTGAATGGACTTCAGTCCACAAAAAAGGAGTGGAATCGTTCGTTTTTTTGTTAAGGTGTGTAGCGGACGAGAGCCGTTTTGAACGCATGTCAGAAGACGGGTAAGATATAAAAGATTTTGGAATTATGGCGTCAGGGGCTTCCCAAACCACATCAAACTGCTTGGAAGCTCCTAGTTTTGCGATGCGTGAATGCTGCCATAAGTGTTGGTTGGCCTCAAAGTGGACAAACCCCTGCGGCGCATCAAAGTTTGAATTCACAAGAAGATTTCGAAGTTCTGGGGTATGAAAGGTGAGCCTTTTCCTGAGCGCATGAGCTAATAAATAGATGCTATTATAAGTGCTTTCCATGACACAACTAATTGAATTGTGATCAAATTCATTTTGAAAGGCTTGAACAAAGTGTTGGTTCGTTTTTGACGGCAAGGTTTGGAAATATGGAAAAGCACTATAAATGTCAAGTTTGTGGGAAAGCTGCATTGCCGTAATTTCCGTTTCGGCCGTAATGGGACTGCAAATTGGAATGGTCAATCCCTTTTCTTCAAGTTGCTCATAAAAGGAAACCACGCTGTTGCCAACTAAAGTAGAAAAAATCACTTCGGGTCCCGTGTAGTCGAGCTCTTTTAAGATGTGTTCAAAGTTACGGGTTCCTAAAGGGAAATAGGATTCTCCAACAATGGTCCCATCATTTGAATGGAGCCAGTTCCTTATGTGCTGATTCATTTCTCGAGGGTAGATATAATCGGAACTTACGAGATAGAGTGATTTTCCAATATTGGATGTGATCCAGGGTAAGAAGGTGCTCAGTTGTTGATTTGGGATTGCGCCTGTATAAAATACCCAATCGTGTTGTTCATTTCCTTCGTAAATAGTGGGATAGATGAGTAAGATGTCGTATTTTTCAAGGACCGGAAGTAGTGCTATCCTGCAAGCGGATGTATAGACCCCTAATAGAACGTGGACATGGTCCTCTTGAATGAGTTTTTCTGCTTTTTTTACGGTAATAAAGGGGTCTGATTCAATGTTTTCG
Source organism: uncultured Sporolactobacillaceae bacterium (assembly GCA_963829575.1). Taxonomy (GTDB): domain Bacteria; phylum Bacillota; class Bacilli; order Bacillales; family Sporolactobacillaceae; genus KACC-23026. The sequence goes on from CAWHJF010000012.1 coordinate 317,626, forward strand.
ATCACCGGTTCTAAAGGGATCCCATTCACCCCTCCAGATTCATTGATTTCTTTAACTGAAAGAAGGGCCGCTTGGCATTGTCCAAGCTCGGTAATCGCAGTGGATCCGGTTAAGGAAAATAAAAGTCCAATTTTGAAAGAGTCAATGGTCATGTTCTAAATCTCCTCTAAACATATTCTGAGTTCAAGATGAACAGGTTTGAACAGTTTGTGTGAGGTTTTCTTACGTGAATAGAGCCTGTGAACAGGTTCAATTATGTATGAAGAGGCTGTGTAACGTGTTAAACCGTCCAATTTTTCCTATTTTTTAAAATTATATAATAAAAGTGTGCGAAAAGCACCCCCCATTACAAGCAAGTTGGACATAAGTGAACAAGATGTTCAAGTGGGTTGAACACTAAATGTGAGATCATCTAACAAAAAGTAGGGTAAAATCGGTTACATTTACGAAATTTGGATTGGCATGGAACTTGCATATTGATTTGCGAAAGAAACACTAAATGTGGGAGGGTTCATGATATGCCTGTAGGGACGATCTCAAGCTCGAGTGACACGGTAGGAATAGCGGTGGTGAACTATAAGGTACCTGTTTTAGAAACAAAAGAAGAGGTGCTTGAAAACTGTAGGCGCATTGCGGATTTTGTGGAAGGGACAAAGTTGGGTTATCCAGGTCTTGACTTAATTGTTTTTCCTGAGTATTCCACTCAAGGGTTTCATCCGACCAAATGGGGAGAGCTTTGTACAACGGTCCCTGGCCCAGAAACGGAGATTTTTTCGGAAGTGTGTCGAAAAAATCAAGTTTGGGGCGTCTTCTCGATCACAGGGGAACATAATTCGTTGGGAAACCCCTTCAACAGCTTCATTCTGATCGATGATCAAGGAACCATCAAAATGAATTATCACAAAATCAATCCTTGGGTTCCAAAAGAACCTTGGTATCCAGGCTATGAAACGATGGTCGTTGAGGGGCCAAAAGGGTTAAAAATTGGAGCGAATATCTGCTATGACTCCAATATGCCAGAGATTGTTAGGGATACTGTTATGAAAGGCGCAGAACTTGTCGTTCGAATCCAAGGCTATATGTATCCGTCGAAAGAGCAACAAATTAAACTGGCAAGTATTCGAGCATGGGAGAACTTAGTGTATTTTGCTGTGGCCAATATGGCGGGACGTGATAAGGTCTATTCTTATTTTGGCCATTCGAACATTGTAAATTTCGATGGAACAACGCTTGCTGAGTGTGGCAGCAGTCCTGATGAAGTGACTTATTCAGAGCTCTCAATCTCAGGTATTCGAAATGCCCGGAAAAATTGGACGGCTGAAAATCACTTATATAACTTGACCCATCGCGGCTATACGGCTCTTGAAAATGGCGTTGCCGAACTTCCTTACACCTTCTATAAAACTTGGGCAGAAGATCCAGAAAAAGCGATGGAAATCTGCGAATCTCTCACAAGGCCGACACCTGAACAACCTATAGAAGAAATTGAAACGGTTGGTGCAATTAAAGAGTGAGGCTTTAGTGTTTTCTACAACGTGTTTTAACAGTTTGACCAACAAAAATAAGATAAGGAAAGTGTGGTGTTCGGCATGTTAGAAGAGAATGTAAAAGCAGTCATACCTAAGAAACGGAAGTTTAATTCTTGGGTTAATAATCCGGTTGTGGAAGACTATGCCTTGAGGTATGCACCGAAATCGTTTAGAAAATGGTCTGAATTTTCGGTTATGAATTCTGCCATAGGGGGGATTGCCTTTCTTGCAGATTTTGCGATCGGTGGTTCCATTGCAATCTCTTATGGGTTTACCAGTGCATTTTGGGGGATTGTCCTTGCGGCAATTGTCATCTTCTTAACGGGTATTCCCATTGCGTACTATTCGGCAAAATACAGTGTGGATATGGACTTATTGACTCGTGGTGCTGGGTTTGGTTATTTAGGTTCGACGGTTACCTCCCTTGTGTACGCGTCTTTTACATTCATATATATGTCGACGGAAGGCGCGATCATGGCCCAGGCCTTCGAGATGTATTTTCATATGCCTTTGCCGATCGGTTATCTAGTCAGTTCATTGCTTGTCATTCCTTTGGTTTTGTTTGGAATGACGGCCTTGTCAAAACTTCAAGTTTGGACGCAACCTGTCTGGTTATTGCTTATGATTGCCCCAATTGCTGCCATTATTATTAAAGATCCTGGTACAGTCTCGGCTTGGACGCATTTTGCCGGTAAATCACCATCCGGTGCAGCGTTTAATCCATTGTTTGTTGCGCTATCATCGGGTGTGGTGCTTTCTTTAATCTCTCAAATTGGTGAACAAGCGGATTACTTACGATTCATGCCGTCGCTTACAAAAAAGAATCGGAGCAAGTGGCTATGGGCGGTGATGATTGCCGGCCCAGGTTGGGTGATCCTAGGTGCGTTTAAAGAATTAAGCGGAAGTTTCTTAGTCTCATTCATCGCACCATCTGTTGGCTTAGATGTGGCCGACCAACCCATTCAAATGTTCGTGAAAGCCTTTGGTACTTTTATTCCTAGTGCCTTTATCGTCCTAACCATCGCCACCTTCTTTGTTGTCCTTTCTCAAGTGAAAATTAACGTCACTAATGCTTATTCCGGTTCCTTATCTTGGTCGAACTTTTTCTCTCGAATCTTCCACTTCCATCCAGGTCGTGTTGTCTGGCTATTTCTGCAAGTGGGGATCGCTATTCTACTGATGGAAGGCGGGTTATTTAACTTCCTTAATACGGTATTAGGATTCTATTCAAATATAGCGGTAGCTTGGATTGGTGCAATTGTAGCAGATCTGGTGATTAATAAAAGTTTGCTTAAAATCAGCCCTTCCTATATCGAATTTAAGCGAGCGCATTTGTATAACTTTAATCCTGTTGGATTCGGATCCATGATCATCGCATCCGTTGTGTCGATTATGGCGTACTTCAACCTATTTGGTGCAACGTTACAAGCCTTCTCGCCGTTCTTGTCCTTAGTTCTTGCGTTTGTGCTTGCGCCAATCATCGCCATCGCAACAAAAGGCAAGTATTACATTGCCAGAGAAAACCCGTTTAAAGTCGGAGCGATTCCAGAGCTCGCCGCTGCCTCAACGGATATGGGCGCAACAAATGAGCCAAAACCGGTTGTGGCTACCCATGCTCATACACATGGCAAGAATTCAATACCTGCACCGAATCAAAATGGTGAATATGAATGTGTGGCTTGTGAGTTTGAGTATGAACAAGAAGACATGACGTATTGCCCGTTCCATCAAGGCGTGATTTGCTCACTCTGCTGTAGTCTTGAAAAAAAGTGTGGAGATATGTGTAAAAAGTAACGACTCCAAAAATGTGGACCTAGTTCGGTAATCCGTATCTAGGTCTCATGTGAACGCTTATGGTTTTGCCCCTTTGAAAGGGATATCGGATTTGGATGCCCAAATTAGATATAAATGGATTCTTTAACTCTAGGAGGGAATAAAAAATGGGTAGTATTGGTAGTATGACAAAACCATCTGAGGGTTTCTTGACAGCGTTGATTCAATATCCTGTACCAGTCGTCGAGTCTCGAGTGGATATTGATTTGCAGATTAAACAGATCATTAAAATGTTGCATTCGACGAAGGGGGGTTATCCTGGTGTTGAATTAATTGTATTTCCTGAGTACAGCACACAAGGATTAAATACGAAAAAATGGACCACAGAGGAATTTCTTTGCGATGTCCCTGGAATGGAAACTGAGTTGTTTGGTCAAGCCTGTAGAGACGCAGGTGTGTACGGTGTTTTTTCACTCATGGAACGGGATCCGGACGGTGGTGCACCGTTTAACACAGCGGTCATTATAGATCCAAGTGGTGACATCATTTTAAAGTATCGTAAATTGAATCCATGGGTACCTGTAGAGCCTTGGCAAGCTGGTAATACGGGTTTGCCAGTATGTGAGGGGCCAGGTGGAAGCAAACTTGCGGTTTGTATTTGTCATGATGGGATGTTTCCAGAGGTTGCAAGAGAAGCTGCGTATAAGGGAGCGAATGTCCTCATTCGAATTTCGGGCTATAGTACACAGGTGAACGATCAATGGATTCTAACGAACCGTTCAAACGCTTGGCAAAACCTAATGTACACCATGTCGGTCAACTTAGCTGGTTATGATGGGACGTTCTATTATTTCGGAGAAGGTCAAGTTTGCAACTTTGATGGGACGACTCTTGTTCAGGGGCATCGAAACCCATACGAAATCGTTACAGCTGAAGTTTATCCTAAGTTAGCAGACAAAGCGAGAGAGGAGTGGGGATTGGAGAATAACATTTATAATCTAGGAACGCGTGGATATGTCGCAACCCCGGGTGGTGTCAAAGAGAATCCTTATACATTTATCAAGGATCTTGCAGAGAATAAATATAAGCTTCCTTGGGAGGATCAGATTAAGGTAAAGGATGGGTCGATTTATGGCTACCCTGTTGCGGAAAAAGTAATAGACTAGAAAATGTCAAAGAGGCTGACCTTTGGTTAGTCTCTTTTTAATTAAATGCTCTTTTCTAAAAAATGTTGCTATTGTAAATAAAATCCACCAAAAATACCCAAGATGCCAGCGGAAATAGTAAGCGATGGTATTTTCGCATAAGTAAAAACAACAAAGTTTACGAAAGTAGCGTAATAAATAGGTGTATAATGTCAAAAAAACTCACATTATTTCAGAAAATAAAGACTTGTTTGAAGGGGGTTATCATGTTATTTTAAATTTATGTTAGTTTTTATAACATGTTAAGTTCTAATTCATAATAATAGAAAGGGGACCCGACTTGAAATTAACCTCACGTGAAATAGAAAAGTTAATGGTGGTGGTTGCTGCGGATCTCGCACGTCGCAGACAAGCCCGTGGTTTGAAGCTAAATTATCCAGAAGCCATTGCAATTATTACTTATGAAGTTCTGGAGGGCGCACGTGATGGCAAAACGGTCGCTGAACTCATGCATTTTGGAGCGACGATTTTGAAGCGAGATGAAGTGATGGAAGGTGTCCCAGAGATGATTCCGGATGTGCAAGTTGAGGCTACCTTCCCAGATGGGACCAAACTAGTGACGGTTCATGATCCAATTTGTTAAGGAGGGGGAGGCCAATGATACCTGGAGAATATCGTTTAAAAGATGAACTTATTATTTGTCATGAAACCAAGCAAGCAACTGTGGTTTCAGTTGTGAATCGGGGTGACCGACCCGTTCAAGTCGGCTCGCATTTTCATTTTTTTGAAGTGAATCAAGCCCTTAAGTTCGAGCGTGATTTTGCCTTTGGTAAGCATCTTAATATTCCGGCTGGGACAGCCGTTCGGTTTGAACCTGGAGATCTAAAGGATGTGGAATTAATTGAGTTTTCCGGAGAGCAAAAAGTTTATGGACTTAATAATCTTACAAATGGTTCCGTGCGCCAGGAGGAGGAGAAACCATGAGTTTCCAGTTGTCGAGAAGGCAATATGCGGATATGTTTGGTCCAACCGTCGGCGATTCGATTCGTTTAGCAGATACGGAGCTTTTCATAGAAATTGAGAAGGATTTTACAAACTATGGGGATGAAGTCAAATTTGGTGGCGGCAAAGTCATTCGAGATGGGATGGGTCAGCATCCGCTTGCCACGAGAGAAGACTCTATGGATCTCGTTCTAACAAATGCCGTTATAGTCGATTATACAGGCATCTATAAAGCAGATATTGGTGTGAAAGATGGGCGGATTGCTGCGATTGGTAAAGCAGGGAACCCTCTCCTTATGGATCAAGTTACGATTATCATAGGGGCGTCGACTGAAATTGTGGCAGCTGAGGGAATGATTGTGACGGCAGGGGGGATTGATGCCCATATTCATTTTATCTCGCCTCAACAAATTGAAACGGCGATCACTTCGGGCATTACGACAATGCTGGGTGGCGGAACAGGACCCGCTACAGGAACCAATGCCACAACCTGTACACCAGGAGAATGGAATATTCATCGCATGTTAGAGGCCGCAGAGGCTTTCCCTATTAATCTTGGTTTTTTAGGCAAAGGAAATGCTTCAAACGAATCCCCTTTAAAAGAACAAATCGAAGCAGGAGCGATTGGTTTAAAGCTTCACGAAGATTGGGGGACCACCGCGTCGGCAATTGATACCGCTTTGAAAGTAGCCGATCATTATGACGTTCAAGTGGCGATTCATACGGACACATTGAATGAAGGTGGGTTTGTAGAAGACACACTTGCGGCGATTGGCGACCGTGTCATTCATACTTACCACACTGAAGGTGCAGGGGGAGGACATGCACCAGATATTATTAAAGCAGCGAGTCTGCCGAATATCCTCCCTTCTTCCACAAATCCCACCCGCCCCTATACAGTAAATACGTTAGAAGAGCATTTAGATATGTTGATGGTGTGTCATCATTTAGATCCGAGCGTCCCGGAAGACATTGCCTTTGCAGATTCACGGATTCGAAAAGAAACCATTGCAGCAGAAGATATTCTTCATGATATGGGTGTGTTTAGTATGATTTCCTCTGACTCGCAAGCAATGGGCCGTGTGGGTGAGGTCATCACAAGAACTTGGCAAACCGCTGATAAAATGAAAAAACAAAGGGGGATCTTTCCAGAAGACCACGAGGGTGCGGATAATACCCGCGTGAAAAGGTATATCGCTAAATATACAATTAATCCAGCGCTCACGCATGGTCTATCCAAGTATATTGGTTCTATTGAAGTCGGGAAGATGGCGGATCTAGTTGTGTGGGACCCCGCTTTTTTTGGTGTCAAACCGGAACTGGTGATTAAAGGTGGGTTTATTTCACATAGTTTGATGGGGGACCCTAATGCGAGTATCCCAACCCCTCAACCGGTGATTTATCGACCGATGTTTGGCTCGTTTGGAAAAGCCAAATATCAAACCGCGATTACGTTCCTTTCTCAAGCGGCCTTCGATAAAGGGGTACATGAGAAACTTGGTTTGAAAAAGCAGATCAAACCTGTCTCGGGAATCAGACAATTGAGGAAGAAAGATATGATATTAAATGGCGAAACGCCGAACATTGAAGTGGACCCACAAACCTATGAAGTGAAGGTGGATGGGGAACTTATTAATTGTGAGCCCGCAGAAGTCCTTCCTATGGCACAACGCTATTTCTTATTTTAATGAGGTGAACCCATGATCATAGAGAAAGTCCTTGGCAACCTAGCCACATTTGAAAAGAAAGCTCCACATATTGAGCGCGTTTACTTGGAGAGTGCAGACTTGTTAAGACGAATCCAACGGGTTGTGACCGATCATGGGAATGAGCTCGGGATCCGACTAAAAGGGTCTAGTGAACTAAAAGATGGGGACGTGCTTTATCAAGATGAAAAAAATATGATTGTTTTAGCTGTAAAAGAAGATGATCTTTTGGTGATTAAGCCCAAAAGCCTACAACAAATGGGTGAAATCGCACATCAATTAGGGAACCGTCATTTGCCCGCTCAATTTGAAGGGGATGCGATGTTGGTCCAGTATGATTATTTGGTTGAAGAGCTGCTTCTAGGGCTTAGCATCCCATTTAGTCGAGAGAATCGTAAAGTCAAGCAAGCCTTTCGACATATTGGCCATTCTCATGACTAATTGGCCATATTCTCTGTTGCAACTCTGTGATTCTAACTTTCCGACCGGAACCTTTTCGCACTCTTTTGGATTTGAAACTTATATTCAAGAGCGTGTAATTCTAAATGAAGAGACGTTTTATAAGGCCTTGTTGATCTATTTAGAGAAACAATTGGTTTACGTGGATGGGCTCGCGTTTCGCTTTGTTTACGAAGCATTGGAATTAGAAAAACAAGAGCGTGTTTTAGATTGGGACCTGCGCTTATATGTCTCCTGCTTGACCGCTGAAACCCGCGATGGGAATCGGAGAATAGGTGAGCGGATGGCTAGACTTTGTGAAGTGCTCTATCCATCCAAAGCCCTGCTCGAGTATGTAGAAGCTATAAAAAAGAAAGAAGCGTTCGGTCATTCGGCATGTGTATTTGCTCTCGTAACCCACTCGCAACAGATTCCTAAGAAAGAGGCATTGGGAGCCTATCTGTTCACCATGATTCAATCGTTGGTGCAAAATGCGGTTCGTGGGATTCCTTTGGGACAGACGGATGGCCAAAGAATCTTGGTCAAGATTCAACCCACCCTTGATGGCGTTCAAACCCAAATTTTGAGAGCGCCAGAAGAGGCATTCGGTGCGGTGAGTCCAGGTCTTGAGTTGGCGCAGATAAGGCATGAAAAACTGCCTGTTCGTTTGTTTATGTCTTGATGAACAAAGCGGTACCTATACTTTACATGTTAAGGGGAGATGTGACGATGACAGAAGCTGTTCGCATTGGAATTGGCGGGCCTGTTGGGGCAGGAAAAACAATGCTGGTTGAGAAATTGACTAGAGCGATGCACCATGAGCTTAGCATGGCTGTTGTGACGAATGATATCTACACCAAAGAGGATGCCCAATTTTTAATAAAAAATGGTGTGTTGCCAGAAGATCGTGTGATTGGCGTAGAAACAGGAGGGTGTCCGCATACGGCCATTCGAGAAGATGCGTCCATGAATTTTGCAGCAATTGAAGAATTGATTGAACGTCATCCGGATGTCGAGCTTATTTTCATTGAAAGCGGTGGGGATAATTTGGCTGCAACGTTTAGTCCGGAACTTGTGGACTTTTCAATTTATATTATCGACGTTGCCCAAGGTGAGAAGATTCCGCGTAAAGGCGGGCAGGGGATGATTAAATCCGATCTTTTTATAATCAATAAAACAGATTTGGCGCCTTATGTCGGTGCGAGCCTAGAGATTATGGAACGAGACACTTTATCTGCTAGAGGACCAAAACCCTATATTTTCTCAAACCTAAAAGAAGAAAAGGGGTTGGACAAAATAGTGGATTGGGTGAAACATCAAGCGCTCTTAATTGGTCTTGAATCGTGACGTACACTGGTGAATTAGAGCTCGTGGCCCGGAAACAAGAAAAGCGCACGTTTTTAGCGTCTACTTACTACGAAGGGGCCCTTAAGATGACCCGACCGGTCTATTTAGATGCCACTTTTCCATGCGTCTATCTCATCCATATAGGGGGTGGTTATGTGGATGGGGATACCTATGAAACGCGTCTTTGTTTGGAAGAAGAGTCGGAGCTCGCGGTGACCACGCAATCGTTTACCAAGGTATACAAAACCCCAAAGAAACCCGTTGTTCAGAATACGACAATCCATTTGAAATCAAACAGCATCCTCCATTATATGCCTGACCCACTCATTGCTTATGAAAGCGCACGGTTCTCTCAAGAGACAACGATTCATCTAGAGGATGGCGCTAGCTTCTTTTATAAGGATATAATCACGCCGGGTTGGGCAGAGGACGGAAGTGTGTTTCGATATGAGTGGATCCGCTCAAAGTTGAACGTCTTTAAAAATAGGAAAAGGATTCTGATGGACCATCTCTTTCTGAGTCCAGATGAGGCGTTTCATAGTGTCCTTCAAATGGAAGGTTATACACATGTTGGGACGCTAATCTTTTATCACGAAGCTGCAGACCGAGGGTTTAAAGAGGATTTATTTGAGTGTTTGGAGCATGGGAACAAGGACGTGCGGTGGGGACTCTCACTCTTACCTGGAGATAAAGGAGTCATCTTAAGAGTGTTATCCCACAGGACAAGTTTAATAGAGCAGATTGCCCACGAAGCGTATCAATGGGCAAGTCTTAGGGTGTTTCAAAAACCTATTGTAAATTGGAGAAAGTATTGAACTCGGTCAAACAAGCTGCCAGACAATTCACTTTGGCAGCTTGTTTCGCTTGTGAAATCTCTTTCTATGAGGCGTTGCTCTTCACGAGAGTTTGTGCCCATTCAAAGGCTTCGGTATAACTTTTAAGAACGTCTACTTCGTCTAGTTGTAAAGACTTGCAAGCCATGGATACTTCGGCCCATCTTCCTTTTTCGATCCCTTGTACTAGGATTAATAAAGCGCGCAATCCGTTATTTGTTCCAGTTAAGGCCTCAGTAATCCCTTCTTCGAGGGGCATCCGTTTTACAATATCAACCATCTCCATACTTAAAAGGACGTCCATTAGTGAGAATAATCCGGTTAAGAAGTAAGAAGAGGGATTAGAGGTCTGTAGACTTCGGCTTGCAATTAACTCGCATGCCTTTGCCCGAACAAGACTCGAATTGAACATTTCATTCGACCAATCGGATTGTTGGTTTGAGTCGTCTCTTAGCGACAGAATATACAACCATTTAATTAACTCATTAAAACCAAGTCTTACGATTGCTTGACGAATGGAATTGATTTTGCTTACACCACGAAAAGCTGCAGAATTAATGAGTTTCAAGAGTTTAAAAGAAAGGGAGAGATCTTGCTCTATTAATTGTGTGACATAGGTTAGATTCGGTTCGTCCTTTGATAAATGAGTGATCAGACTGAAGCAATTTCTAATGTATTCTGGGATATCGTGACTTGAGACAATGATGGGCTTGGAAAAAAAGTAGCCTTGAAAATACTGATAGCCTGCTTTTAGAGCGCCTTCAAATTCTTCCAATGTTTCGACTTTTTCTGCCAAAAGTCTGAAATGGTAGCGTTTTGCGAGCGTTTCAATCACAGATCTCATGTGGTACGATGTGGTTCGGAAATCGACTTTGACGATATCGGCCAATGTGAGCAAATCATTCGTAAACGGATTTGTCGTTTCTAGTACAAAATCATCCAACGCAATGCGGTAGCCGCGGGCTTTTAATCCTTTACAAGCGCGGACTAACTCGTCCGTTAATTCAATGGTTTCTAAGATTTCAACAACCACTTCCCTTGGGTTTAAATAAGTGGGAAGATCACTATTTAACAAATTCATCGTAAAATTTATGAAACAAGGTCTTCCGTCCGTAAGGGTATCCATGCCAATGTTAATAAAACTATTAATAATGACATCTGTAGTGGCGAGGTCCCCATCTATTTCAATAAACTTGTTTTCATAGCTTTGTCGATAGAGAAGTTCATAAGCAAAGATGTCTTTATGTCTAGTATAGATGGGTTGCCTGGCAACAAACACTTCCACTTTTCTTCTCCCCCTATTATTCAGTCAAAGAGACTGTCTCTATAATTGAATAAGACAGCCTGTGCAAAAGCATTAGCAAGTTAGGAATGAATCCAACGCGTCAATTTTAAATCTTATTATAAGTTACAAAGTAAGAAAAAGGAAGATAAGAGTCGAAAAATAACATGTTTTGTCGAAATAGTTTTAAAAAGAGGTGAGTATAAAAAAATCCATGTTTATCGGCGGCAAATAAAATCAGTTGAAGAATAAATAAAAAATTGGTACTATTTAAACCAAGCTTATGTGTGACTGACGAGTCGTGGAGTACCACAAGGGAACACATATAGAGGAAGTGCCGTTCGTCTGGGCAAATAGAGGGAAGGAGACTGTTGTCCTTCCCTTTTCTTTATATATAACTTATTAAGGATGGGATCAGTCAATGAAACGTGTGTACAATTTTTCTGCGGGACCTTCAATACTGCCACTTCCAGTTTTAGAAAAAGCACAAAAAGAATTTTTGAATTATGCAGATTCGGGTATGTCGGTCATGGAAATGAGTCATCGTTCGGGCCTGTTTACAGACATTATCACAGAGGCGGAGCGTCTTCTAAGAGAACTTATGAATATCCCAGATCATTATAAGGTTTTATTTGTCCAAGGTGGCGCTTCCCAGCAATTTGCAATGGTGCCTTTGAATTTACTAGTCAAATGTAAAAAAGCAGATTTTGTTCATACGGGGTCTTGGTCCAAAAAGGCGCTAAGTGAGGCTAAGAAGTATGGAGAAGCTCGAATTATTGCCTCTTCGGAGGATGAAAAATTCACATATATTCCGCAATTTTCATCTCAAGACATTAACCCTGAGGCGGATTATGTTCATATCACGACCAACAATACGATTGAAGGAACCGCTTATTCAACTTTTCCTGATACGGGAGAGGTGCCACTTGTGGCGGATATGTCTTCTAATATTCTCTCTGAAGAGATTGATGTCTCTAAATTTGGTGTGATCTACGCTGGAGCACAGAAGAATATCGGGCCAGCCGGCGTAACGGTTGTGATCATTCGCGAGGACTTAATTGGCCACGCTCCATCGACGTGTCCAACAATGCTTGATTATAAAACGTTTAGTGAGTCGGGTTCTTTGTATAACACGCCTCCGACTTTTGGGATCTATATGGCGAAACTCGTATTTGAATGGCTCAAAGCGCAAGGCGGCGTGAAGGAAATAGAACGCGCCAATCGTGAAAAAGCCAATCTATTATATGATTATATTGATGAATCTAAGCTGTTTAAATCTCCTGTGAGAAAAGACAGTCGTTCGATTATGAATATCCCGTTCATTATGCCAGGACGGGAACTTGATGCACAGTTTGTGAAAGACGCTAAGGCAGCGGGCCTTGAAACACTTAAAGGACATCGTTCCGTAGGTGGGATGAGAGCGAGCCTCTATAATGCCATGCCTTTTGAAGGTGTTCAAGCCCTTGTCTCCTTTATGAAGGAATTTGAAGCGACACACATATGATGGTTTAAAACAAAGAAGGAGAGTCGCATGTTGCGGCTCTCCTTTTTAAATGGGTGTGTTTAAGGTGTATCCGTTCCTAACACTTTATTTATTTTCTCGATGGCCCAATCCAACTCTTCTTTCTTAATAATTAAAGGAGGAGCAAAGCGAATCACCATTTCGTGTGTTTCCTTACAAAGGAGACCTTCCTGCATCAATTTTTCACAATATGGCCGAGCCGGGACCGAGAGTTCGACACCGATAAAAAGACCGCGGCCGCGAACCTCTTTAATTACAGGATTCTGGATTTTTTTCAGTTGTTCTTGGAGATAAGTACCAAGCTCCAGGGAGCGAAGGGCAAGTTGTTCCTCTTCGATGACCTCTAAAGCGGCAACCGAAACGGCACATGCTAGTGGATTACCGCCAAAGGTCGAACCGTGTGACCCGGGGTTAAACACACCTAAGATTTCTTTGTTTGCGGCTACGCACGAAATCGGCATCACGCCGCCTCCAAGCGCCTTTCCTAGGATATATAAATCCGGTTTAACCCCTTCCCAATCACAGGCAAACATCTTTCCGGTCCTCCCAAGTCCAACTTGAATCTCGTCTGCCATAAATAAGACCTGCGCGTTTTGACACACCTCATAAGCAGCCTTTAAGAAGCCATCTGGCGGAAGGATAATTCCAGCTTCACCTTGAATGGGTTCGATCAAAAATCCAGCTGTATTGGAGGTGATGGCTGCTTTTAAGGCGTCTAAATCACCGTATGGGATGATTTTAATTCCTGGGAGCATCGGGCCATATCCACGTTTACTGGTGGGATCAGTGGAAAGGGAGACCGCGGTCATGGTGCGGCCATGGAAATTCCCAACACACGCAATGATTTCCGCTTGATCCACGCTTACCCCTTTTTGGTCATAAGCCCATCGACGTGCGGTTTTAATAGCGGTCTCAACAGCCTCAGCCCCTGTATTCATTGGGAGAACCATATCTTTACCAGTAAGTGTAGCGACTTTTTCATAAAAAGGTCCGAGTTGGTCATTGTGGAAGGCGCGTGAGGTGAGTGTGACCCGATCCGCTTGTTTCTTTAGGGCTTCGATAATCTTAGGATGCCGGTGACCTTGATTGACGGCAGAATAGGCACTGAGCATATCCATATATTGATTTCCTTCAGGATCGCGAACCCAAACACCTTGTGCTTCAGAAACAACAATAGGGAGTGGGTGGTAGTTATGGGCTCCAAATTGATCCGTTTGATTCATAATTTGCTCAGACTGTGTCGGTGTGGACATACACATTCCTCCTTGGGGAATTTGGAAAGGGCGTGGGCATCAAAGTCTCGATAAGATCAATTATTAGGGGGCATGATGGACACGCCCCTTCCTTAGAAAGGGTTTTCTATTAGTTATATATGCCCGCTTCATTCTAATTATGGGGGAGGCTTCACGATCCCTGCAAGCCCTAAATTTTGAGAAGAAAGAAAAAGGCATGTATGGATGGGTTGCGGTCAGCCTGATTAAAAATCTTGTTATATTTTCTAACAAACTAAAAGAAGCCATGTGATCGGGTGTGGTATAGTCAATTCAATTCAGATCCGCTTTCCAGGGGGTGATGGCCATTCTTGTCAAAAGTCATACCATACCAAAAACTAAGTTTGAATTGAAACAGTGTGTAATGAGGGAAAACAACCAAATTTATAAGGATATTTTTGATCGAGGTGTTGAGGAACAACAGGTTTCGATCTATGAGAACAAAATTCTCTTAGTAGCCAAACATAGGAGAGGCCCTATTTTAAAAATAATTGAGGAGTCGGGGTCCTATCTGACCTCAATTGTGAATCAACTATTGATTAATAAGGCAAAGGAAAGGCTAATCGATGTCCTAAGAAATAGGTATGGTTTGGGTGTGGATCTGATTTTAAAAGATTACAATCCAATCAGTGAAATCAGCGGAACCTTTGTTATCCTAGATAAAGATGTCAACCATTATGTGACGGATTAGAGAGAGGCGGTCCCAAAAGTCTAACTTTTGGTGACCCCCTCTTCTTTTTTGGTTCCTCTCATACGATCGTCCGCTTGAATCGATATTTTCGAGTCGCATTTGTTTGGGTTTGGAACAATTTAGACAAAAATCGTTTTAGTTAGACAATTTTCTCCCTCTTAAATAGGACGAAAGAACTACATTTTCCGATAAAAAAAGCCGACCCTAAACTGGTCAGCTATTTTATAATTTTAGGCTTTGACGTCAATATTTTTCCCGATTCCCTGATCGTGATCAAGGTCTGGCCCATTACCTGTGTCAGTATCTCCGTCGTTGTCAGGATCCAAACGATTTGAGGCGTGTTGAGCTTGTTTATTTTGAGTGTGCGCCACTCTTAAATTGGCATAGGCGTGCGTTGCACCACCAATACTGCTGATTGTCATACATACCACCTCCTTCACTCTACTGAATCGGTATCTTAGAAAATTAATTGAACACGTTACCTGAACTGTGTATTTTTTTACAAGATTATGGGCGTAAAGCGGTTGGTTTTTGGGGGAATCTATTGACACGTTCAAAAAAGATATGGTATTAAATAGGTGGATTTAGCACTCTGTGGTTGAGAGTGCTAATGATTTTAAGTACAATAAGGATAGAAAAAGAAGGGAGCGGGTTTTATGGAAAAAAGAGAATTTCAAGCGGAATCCAAGCGGTTGCTCGACATGATGATTCATTCTATCTACACTCAGAAAGATATTTTTCTAAGAGAGCTCATCTCTAATGCAAGTGATGCGATTGACAAGATTTACTATAAGGCGCTAACCGATGAATCGTTGATCTTTAATCAAGAGGATTATTTTATTAAGATTGAGGCGGATAAAGAAGCGCGCACACTGAAGATTGTTGACACAGGGATTGGAATGACAGCGGACGAGCTTGAGACAAACCTTGGGACAATTGCCAAAAGTGGATCACTTGCTTTTAAAGCTGAGAATGTCATGCAAGATGGGCAATCAATCATTGGTCAATTTGGTGTCGGGTTTTACTCGGCCTTTATGGTGGCGGATGTCGTAACGGTTTATACGAAAGCGCTTGGAAGTGATCAAGCTTTTAAATGGGAGTCACATGGGGCGGATGGTTATACGATTGAGCCATGTGAGAAAGAAGACGTGGGAACAGAAATGATCCTTACGATCAAGGAAAACACGGAAGAAGACTCCTATGATGAGTATCTTGAAGAATACCGATTAAAAGCAATTATTAAGAAATACTCCGATTTTATTCGTTACCCGATTAAGATGGAAGT
The DNA here is from genome assembly GCA_963829575.1 of uncultured Sporolactobacillaceae bacterium. Lineage (GTDB taxonomy): Bacteria > Bacillota > Bacilli > Bacillales > Sporolactobacillaceae > KACC-23026. Next base: position 333,450 of record CAWHJF010000012.1, read on the forward strand.
GACGACTAGCAAGCCAAAAGCGGATAATGATCAAGAGTTTGAAGACGTCAAAGAAGAGCAAGTGATCAATAGCATGGTGCCGATTTGGCGCAAAAATAAAAATGAATTAACCGAGGACGATTATCAGGCGTTCTATGCGGAAAAACACTATGGGTTTGACCAACCGCTCAAATCTATTCATATCAAAGTGGACGGTGCAGTTCGGTATAATGCGATTCTCTACATTCCAGAACAAACCCCGTTTGATTATTACTCCAAGGAGTTTGAGAAAGGTCTAGAGCTGTATTCCAATGGCGTTTTAATTATGGAAAAATGTTCAGACTTGCTCCCGGATTACTTCAGCTTTGTTAAAGGGATGGTCGATTCTGAGGATCTCTCGCTGAATATTTCTCGTGAGATGCTTCAACAAGACCGCCAATTGAAATTGATTGCAAAAAACATTAAGAATAAAATTAAAAAAGAGTTAAAAAACCTGATTAAAGACGATCGCGACAACTATGAAACCTTCTATAACGCGTTTGGTCGTCAATTGAAGTTTGGGGTATACAACGATTTCGGAGCAAATAAAGAGGATTTGAAGGATCTCTTAATGTTCTACTCCTCTAAAGAGAAAAAACTTGTGACATTAGATGAGTACGTTTCAAGCATGCCAGAGGACCAAACGTACATTTATTACGCAACAGGGGAAGGTTACGATCGGATTGAAAAATTGCCACAGACCGAACGTGTCTTAGATAAAGGATACGAGATTCTTTACTTTACGGATGACGTCGACGAATTTGCGATTAAAATGCTCATGACTTATAACGATAAGGCATTTAAATCTGTCTCGAGCGGGGATCTTGGCTTTGAAGCTGAGGATCAAAAGGAAACCGAGACTGAGGAGAAGGAAAACAAAGCGCTGTTGGATCGCATGAAAGAGATTTTAGGCGGCGATGTGAGTGCAGTTAAGCTCTCAAAACGTTTAAAATCCCATCCGGTGTGTCTGTCAACCGACGGTGAGGTCACGATTGAAATGGAAAAAGTATTAAGCATGATGCCGGATAATCAAAATATAAAAGCGGATAAAGTGCTAGAAATTAATCCGAGCCACGAGGTATTCCAAACGTTGAAGAATTCCTACGAGCAAGATGCGGACAAACTTTCCTTGTATACGAAACTTTTATACAACCAAGCCTTACTCATCGAAGGCTTGCCAATTCAAGACCCAGTCGCCTTTACGAATGATATTTGTAAAGTGATGGTGTAAATAAAAGCAGAAGCTTCCACCCGTTCATTCCGAGGTGGAAGCTTCTTTAGTTGTTGAAGCTGTCCAAATGGGAGCGCTCATCGGACAGGAAGGCGCGCCAAAGTCGACGAGCTGTCCAAATGGGAGCGCTCATCGGACAGGAACGGGCGCCAAAGTCGTCGAGCTGTCCAAATGGGAGCGCTCATCGGACAGGAAGGGGCGCCAAAGTCGACGAGCTGTCCAAATGGGAGCGCTCATCGGACAGGATGGGGCGCCAAAGTCGACGAGCTGTCCAAATGGGAGCGTTCATCGGACAGGAACGCACGCCAAAGTCGTCGAGCTGTCCAAATGGGAGCGTTCATCGGACAGGAACGCGCGCCAAAGTCGACGAGCTGTCCAAATGGGAGCGCTCATCGGACAGGAAGTGGCGCCAAAGACGAGCTGTCCAAAGGAGCGCTCATCGGACAGAAACGCGTGCCAGAGTCGTCGAGCTGTCCAAATGGGAGCGTTCATCGGACAGGAACGCACGCCAAAGTCGTCGAGCTGTCCAAATGGGAGCGTTCATCGGACAGGAACGCACGCCAAAGTCGACGAGCTGTCCAAATGGGAGCGTTCATCGGACAGGCACGCACGCCAAAGTCGACGAGCTGTCCGAAGCCGAATCAATCAACCAATCAAAAGAAGCTTCCACCTTGGAATAGGTGGAAGCTTCTGCTTTTTTTGTTTTATGCATTTCTTAAAAACTTATCTTCGCTTTTACTAAGAGCATCGCGGTTGTGCGGTGTTGTCCAGCCAGATAGATCGGGGCCTTTTGGCATAATCCGCTCTTCTAAGTGGTCTTCTGGAAAGATTTTGATGGACAAGAGATAGTGTTTTTTGATTGATTCAAAATCAGTGGTATCCCCGAAACCAGGTGTTTGATAGAGATCGCGGGCATAGCCCCACAGATTAGGGAAGTCGACAATCCGATTTCGATTACAATTGAAGGCAGAATAATAGGCGACATCAAAACGCGCCAATGTTGAATAAAGTCGAATGTCAGAGTCCGTAATGTGGTCTCCAAAGAGGAAACGGCGGGTGGACAGGCGCGCATCTAATTCGTCAAGCCGCTCAAATAACTGATCATAGGCGGCTTCGTACGCCTCCTGTGAACGAGCAAAGCCGCATTTATAGACGCCGTTATTCACGTCATGGAAGATCACATCATTTAGAGCATCAATTTCTTCACGTAAATCCTCGGGATAGAGATCAGGGGCATTATCCTTATGAAGAGGTGCCCATGCGGTTTCGAGATAGTTCGTTAATTTAAAGTAATCATTATTGACCGCTTTGTTTTCTTTTACATCGACCACAACGGGAACGGTTGGACGGCCTTCGTAATCGGGATCGGTACCTAAGTAGATTTCACTCACGTAACGAATGCCTAAAACGGGGTCTTGATTCTTGACATCAAGTGAAAATTCCCAGTCGACCCGATCAATGTTTGGGCGAATTGGACTTGCGGTCCCCAAACTGATGACAGCCTCTAAACCGAGAATACGCCGGGCCATAACCGAGCGATGCGCCCATGGACAGGCGGGTGACCAAAGTAGCCGATACCGACCGCTTTCAACAGGTAGTTCCCCAGGCTCCGAGCCAAATGGTGTGATGAATCGGTTGATCTGTCGTTTGAATGAGCCGTCTTTACCGACTTCTTTTGCGGCCGCTTGATTAAGGGACGCCTTATTATTAACCGAATCGCTTACCGTTTGGTGATCTTGGGACATGTTGGGCCTCCTTGTATTTTGAAAAAAATTGTTGGAAGGATAGTGAATTCAGTGTAGCACAGAACGGCAAGAGACATAAATAAAGACCCCTACATTCGGAACAAACCTTTGGCCAAATTCAAAATATGTAAATTTTTACACAAAAACCTTGTCGTTTCGAGTAAAAAAATGTAAAATAAAATAAATTTTGGGAAAAATAGAAAATTAGTAAAAAGGAGGTTTTATATGTACCATATTGGGTTGAAAATTAGTGATCTGAGAAAGAAAAAAAGCATGAATCAGGAAGCCTTAAGTTCTGGGATCTGTTCGGTTTCGTACCTAAGCAAGGTCGAAAATAATAAGATCCTAATTAAGGAGGATATATTGGAACTTATTTCTCAACGCTTGGGGGTTCCGTTGGAGGATTTAAAAAGAGATGATTTAAAGATTTATATGGAGGATTTGATTAACTTGAGTCGGCGGATTGACGAGCGTGATTTGGACTCTGCCGAAGTGCTCATCACGGTATTAAGGAGTCAATTACTAGAAGTCACGGATCCTGTTACACGTACTTCCTTTTACCTCCTTGACTTGGAATGGCAGCTTCTCAAGCGCAATAAAGAAGAAGCCAGTCAGCTAAGAGAACATGTGATTGCGAATACGAAGTATCTGACTGAAGACACACAATCTTGGTATTATAAGACATTGGGATTTTTTGAATATTTGTATGGGGATATAGAAGAAAGTTCAAAGTTGTTATATGACGCGAAGCGCCAAACCCATCTTACCTCACAGGCAACGGCACAAATTGATTATCTTCTAGCACTTGTTAATACGAAATTACTAAAGCTACCAAAGACTATTCTTCATGCCAACTGGGCGTTAAACTACTATTCCGACACGATTAACATGAAACGCGTTTTGGACTGTCATTTGTTATTAGGCATCACGCACAAGAAAATGGGAGACTATGACGTTGCGGAAGAGTATTTTTTGAATCTGGTCAAACAGCTTGTTTCTAGAGGGGATCAAAGAATGCGTGCTAAGGTCTATCATAATCTTGGACACCTCTATTCAATGATGAACCAGTCCCGCAATGCTATTGAGTATTATCAAAAAGCGCTTGATTTAAAAGCGTATTCAAATGAAGAATTAAGTACACTTTATCTCCTAGCCTATGAATATAAATTATTAGGTGAGAAGGAAAAGGTCATGGAGTTATGTGAAAAATCAACAAAATTAGTAGATCCCCATGATAAGTCATATGAATATAAATTTTATATGCTTCGCCACTTTATGACGAGCGTTGACGACAATCATAGCGTTTTAATAAATCGGTTGTTAGATGAAATCATCCCTTATTTTGAAAAACAAAACGCCCCTATTGTCGTAGAATGTTATGATTTGTTGGCCAAGCTCTTTTCTGACCAACGCAAGTATAAGAAGGCCACTGAATACTATGTCCTCGTCGCAGATTCCCTTTTTCAAAACGAGCGAAGAGAGTTATTATATTAATCTAAAGGAGGGTTATGCCCCTCCTTATTTCAATCCATATTTTTTAAGCCTATTATATAAAGTTACGCGGGAGATCCCCAATAGCTTTGCCGCCGCGGATTTATTTCCATACGTAACATCCAAGGCGTTTTGAATCAAGGTCAAATCCGTAGCGTCCTTCTCCTCATTTCCAGGTCCAGGTGGTTTGGAAAAGGTATAAGGAGCGGTGGAACGACGGTGAGGCATCGCCGCTGTAAGTCCCTGTGGGAGATGCTGAGCCTGGAGCCCTTCGCCATCGCTAAGTATAATCATGTGTTCAATCGTGTTGCGAAGTTGACGAATGTTTCCAGACCAAGAGTGATTGAGAAATCGCACCATGACCTCTGGATCCAACTTCGGGATTGGCTTCCGGTATTTCTGTGCGAATTCAGTGATGAACAGTTGGAATAACTCTGGCAGATCATCCAATCGGTCCCGTAATGGGGGAATCGGAATCGACACGACATTTAGTCGATAGTAAAGGTCCTGACGAAAATCTCCGTTTTCAACCATCTCTCCCAAGTTGCGATTGGTAGCAGATAAAATGCGAACGTCGACAGGAATCGGGCGGGTCCCACCCACTCTATAAAATGTCTTTTCTTGTAAAACACGAAGCAGTTTCACTTGTAAATTTAATGGCAATTCGCCAATTTCGTCTAAGAAAAGTGTGCCTTCTTTAGCTAAATCAAATTTCCCCTTTTTCCCCTCTTTTGCTGCACCGGTAAAGGCCCCTTTTTCATAACCAAACAATTCACTTTCAAAAAGTGAGGCCGGAATTGCCCCACAGTTTAAATCTATAAAAGGCTGATCTGCTCTTGGACTACTTTTATGGATCGCTTGGGCAAACAATTCTTTTCCAACCCCACTCTCCCCGCTAATCAAAACGGGGGCGTCAGTTGAAGCGACCTTTTTAGCTAATTTAATAGAATCTCTAAGGGAGCGACTCTGTCCCTTAATTTTATGAAAAGGATCTTGGGCATTCATCGTGTCGATCTTTTGTTCCAAATCTTGAATATAAGCGGTTTTGTCTGCTAGCCCTTCATTGAGTTTAATAAGATCATTAATGTTTCGCTCAACAGATAATCCCCCCCATATTTCCCCGCCAATGGTGAGGGGAGTCGTGTTGACGAGCACATGAATGTCGGATCGGGATTGGTTGTACTGATGCTTAACCGAAGTGCCATGGTGAAGGGTGGTCATCAACATAAGGGCTTCTCTTTTGAAAAAGTCTGTAATCGGTCGGCCCAAAACCTGTTCCTTAGGCCGTTCGTAGAGGGCTTCCGCACTTGAATTCCAAGAAATGATGTGTCCCTTTTGATCAATGACGGTGACGGCATCATCTACGGCTTCTAGGAGCGTTTCATAGAAATGAGTGGTTGTCTGCCACAATCCATGGATGGCGTTGGTGAGAGTTACAAAAGGAATCCAACCGACGCATTCATCGTGTTTATTGACTAAAGCTAGGTCTTTGGCGGGGTGTGGCCATTCAAGATCTTTGAGATGTGTATGCTCAGGATACACGATCATTTGGCTGAGTTGATTCTCAGTCGCCCATGGCAAAGAGAACGTTTGAAGTTCAGGATTTAAACCATCCATTAGAATCGCCTCCATGAAAAAGATCATATAAAATTGATCAAGCGGGCCAAGGAAACATTTACAAAAGTGTCAATCGACTTGTAAACCGTACGTTAACAGAACTGTTAATGGGTGTGTTCAACCAACCATTGATCGGACTTATGAAACCTCTAATTTGAGGTGTTAGATTTATTCCAAAGAGGATGACGAAAACCGCGTTCTTAAAAGCTTCCTTATTTCATTATATGAGGCTTTGCTGGAGATACCCCTGTCTTAAGCGCTTTTTTTATCTGAGTTGGCATGTTTCTTGCATAGGAAGAGTGTAAGACATTTTGAGTTATTGGAGGGGTAAAGAGATGGTCATTGCGTATCGACATGAACCATTAACAGACTTCACTGTAGCAGAAAATCAGGAAGCGATCCGAGCTGGTATTCAAAAGGTGGAAGCCGTTTTGGGGCAGCATCATCCACTTGTGATCGGCGGTGAGCGGATCATAACTGAAGAAAAAATCACCTCCACAAACCCAGCAAATACCTCCGAATCGATTGGCACGGTATCAAAGGCGTCAACAGAATTAGCCGAAAAAGCGATGCAAGTGGCGCTGGCTACTTTTGAAACGTGGAAAAACTGGGATCCTGAAGAAAGAAGTCGCATTTTATTTAAAGCAGCCGCCATTATTAGAAGGCGTAAGCATGAATTTTCGGGTTACCTGGTTAAGGAAGCGGGTAAACCGTGGAAAGAAGCAGATGCTGACACAGCTGAATGCATTGATTTCTTAGAATATTATGGTCGGCAGATGCGTCGTCTAAAAGCAGGCGGTTCGGTTAACAGTCGGCCGCAGGAGCTTAATTCGTTTACTTATATTCCGCTCGGTGTGGGCGTCATTATTTCACCTTTCAATTTTCCTTTCGCAATTATGGCGGGGACAGCAGCTGCCGCCATTGTGACGGGTAATACGGTTCTTTTAAAACCATCGGATCGAACGCCAATAGTCGCTGCAAAATTTGTGGAAGTCATGGAAGAGGCGGGGTTACCTGATGGCGTTTTAAATTTCATACCAGGTGCATCGCCTGAAACCGGTGATTATTTGGTTGGGCATCCCCAAACACGCTTCGTCTCGTTTACAGGTTCAAGAGGCGTGGGTTGCCATATCTATGAGCATGCAGCAAAGGTTCAACCAGGTCAGAAATGGTTAAAGCGTGTGATTGCTGAGATGGGTGGTAAGGATACGGTTGTCGTAGATGAGAGCGCAGATATTGACCTTGCAGTAGAGTCCATTGTCTATTCCGCTTTTGGTTTTTCTGGACAAAAATGCTCGGCGGGATCTCGGGCGGTCGTTCATGAAGCGATCTATGAAGAAGTCCTCGAAAAAGCTGTGGCACTTACTAAAACGTTAACTGTTGGAGATCCGGCCCAAGGGCATTATATGGGACCGGTCATTGATCAAATCGCCTATGATAAGGTCATGCATTACATTGGTGTGGGCAAAGAAGAAGGGCAACTGATGACGGGAGGAAATGGCGACACGTCAAAAGGCTTCTTTATAGAGCCGACGATTTTTGCCGATTTGGATGAGGAGGCTCGATTAATGCAAGAAGAAATTTTTGGTCCGGTTGTAGCCTTCTGCAAAGCCAAAGATATGGATCATCTCATGCAGGTTGCCAATAACACCGAATATGGTTTGACGGGTGCATTCCTCTCAAAGAATCGAAAGCACTTGGAACGCGCAAAGAGAGAGTTCCATGTCGGAAATCTCTACTTAAATAGAGGGTGTACAGCCGCAGTTGTGGGCTATCAACCCTTTGGCGGTTTTAATATGTCCGGGACCGATTCGAAAGCCGGTGGGCCAGACTATCTCCTACTCCATATGCAAGCCAAAACGATCGGTGAGCAACTTTAATCGATAGGTTCAGGATCCGCTCTTGGAGGCACGATTAATCTCTATTTTAAATAAACTATAGTGAAAAGATCATGAGTGGCGAGGGGGAATCCCCTCGCTTCTCTATACCACCTATTCCCTGAAAAGGTAAGGAGGAAGAACAATGTTAACAGCCGTTTCTAAGAATTTTTTTCATGCGTTAGCGGAAAGCAAAACTTTAAATAAGGCGGCAAAAAAATGGGGATTCCGGTTTGGGGCAGCCCAGGTTGTGGCAGGTGAGTCGATCGAAAGTGCCATTCAAAAGGTTCGTGAGTTAAATGAGAGAGGGATCACGGCAACGCTAGACCACTTAGGTGAGTTTGTTTCAACTCGTGAAGAAGCGCGTGATGCGACAAAGGCGTGTATCCAAGTTCTAAAAGCGATTTCGGAGTCCGGTGTGGAGAGCACTATGTCGGTTAAGTTAACGCAATTAGGGTTGGATATCAATTGGGAGTTCTGTTTCGAGAATATGGCTGAAATCCTTGAGGTTGCGCAAGTTGACAACCGTTTGGTACAAATTGATATGGAGGATTTTGAGCATTGCGCCGCTACGCTTGAGATGGTCAAAGCGCTTAGAGAACGCTTTGAAAACGTCGGAACGGTGATCCAAGGTTATCTCTATCGATCGGAGGAGGACTTAGATGAATTAGGTGGGGTTAGTCTGCGATTAGTTAAAGGCGCCTATAAAGAACCTGCAGAAGTCGCCTTTCAAGAAAAAACGGAGGTGGACGCAAATTATTGGACGCTCATCCAAAAACGTCTCCTTAGTGGGAGTTATACAGCCATAGGGTCCCATGATCATGTGATGATTGAAAAAGTCAAAGCGTTCGCAAAAGAACATAACATTCCAAAGGACCAATTCGAATTTCAAATGCTTTATGGCTTTCGCACCAATCTTCAGGAAGAACTTGTAAAGGAAGGCTATAATATGAGGGTGTATATTCCTTTTGGAAAGGATTGGTTTGGTTACTTTATGCGAAGGCTAGCCGAGCGACCACAAAATGTGAGTTTTGCATTAAGGGGATTTTTCTCGAAATAAAAGTGTGGGACGGTTTCACTTTTTAAGAGGCGAAGAGTTTAAACCATAAAAATAAAGCGCTTTCTTTTGTTTCTCAGAGATAAGGGATCCACGGGTGTCGAAATAGACATAGGACATCCCTTGCTAGAATAGAATGATATAAAGGATACCGATTGTTTTCTATTATGGGAGGGAGGTCTATTGGGGGCATATACGTTTGCAGGACTTTGGTTTATTGGCAGCATTGTGTGTACAATCTGGGTACTGATCGATGCCTCTGATAGGCGTGGCACCAATATCGGTTGCCTCTGGACACTTATGGTTTTTCTATTCTTTCCAATCGGTTTTATTGCGTATGTAATTGTGCGGAAAGCGGATTAAGAAGACCGATCTATTTTTTAATTGAATAAAAAAGAGAGGAACGTAGGGTCTGGCCTGTTACATGGGGTCAGACCTTTTTTAGTTCATGGTCATTGACAAAGTTCAATCAATCTAGGGTGAATTCGGATGGTGACAGGAACTTAAATTTAAGTTATTATTAGGTTAACGATTACTTAATAAGAGGTGGTGGATCACCATGAATTCGATAAAGAAAGAAATAGAAAACGAACTTAAGACGCATATCTTGCCTTTTTGGGCGACATTAAAAGATGATACCAATGGTGGTTTCTATGGTGAAGTCAACTATGATTTAGAGGTAGACAAACACGCAGATAAAGGCGGCATCCAAATCTCTAGATTTCTCTGGTCCATGTCAGCCGTCTATAATGCCACGAACAATCCAGAGTACTTGGAGCTTGCCACACATGCTTACAAGTTCTTAATCAACCACGTTTATGATCACGAAGCCAAAGGGCTTTACTGGATGGTGGATTTTAAAGGGGAGCCGAAAGACACGCGAAAACATGTCTATGTTCAATCGTTCGGTATCTATGCGTTAAGTGAGTATTACAGAGCCGCTAAAGATGAAGCCGCCCTTAAGTTAGCGAAGGAACTCTATCAAACGATCGAGGAAAAAACCTTTCAATCTGAAACAAAGGCTTATAAAGAAGAGTTTGACCGAAATTGGCAAGAAACCTCTAATGAGATGTTGAGTGAAAATGGTGTGGCAGCGGAACTCACCATGAATACCCATATTCACATTCTCGAGGCCTACACCAATCTCTATCGGGTTTGGCCGGATGCCGCGGTTAAAACGTCGCTCGAAACTTTGCTAGAAGTGATGTATGAACACGTCTATGACAAAGATACCAAGTTCTTGGATGTGTTTTTTGATGAAAAATGGAACAGCCTGATTTCTATGAAATCCTTTGGTCATGATATTGAAGCAAGTTGGCTCATTGATGATACGTTGAAACTCTTAAACATTGAAAAGCAAGAGTATGTCCAAATGGTCACTGATCTTGCTTACAACATTAAAAAGTATGCCATGCAATCCGACGGTTCTTTGATTAACGAAGAAGTGAACGGGGAAACGGATTGGACGCGCGTTTGGTGGGTCCAAGCGGAGGCGGTTGTTGGGTTTTATAACGCTTACGAACGCACCCAAGACCCTGTTTTTATAGATCTAGTAAAAGGACTCTGGAATTATATTCAGAACAATATTGTGGACCCTCGAGAAAATGGGGAGTGGCTCTGGTCTCGGGAAGGTAACGGGGAACCAACGAAGCGAAATATTGGCGATCCATGGAAAACGCCTTATCATAACACCCGTTTCTGTCTTGAAATAATTAAGCGAGTGGAGGATTAACAGATGACGATTCATGAAAAATACTATGAGCTTTTGGAAAAACAAGAAGCGTTCTTATCGCGGGAAAATGAAATCAATGAGGACTTTTACAATGGGGTTTATAACCGGTATAACGATCCGGTTGTAACGCGACACCATGTGCCGCTTACTTGGCGATTTGATTTAAATAAGGAAACCAACCCTTATTTTATGGAACGCCTCGGGATTAATGCGACCCTTAACCCAGGTGCGATTTACTTTGAAGGCAAGTACTATTTAGTCGTAAGAACAGAAGGGTTGGACCGGAAGTCATTTTTTGCTTTAGCTGTGAGTGAAAGTGGTGTGAACAATTTCCGTTTTATTGATACGCCGCTCACATGGGATGACCTTGATGAAAAGGAAACCAATATGTATGACATGCGCTTAGTTCAACACGAAGATGGTTGGATTTATGGGATATATTGCTCGGAAAGCAAGGACCCAGATGCTCCGGCTTCCGACACATCGAGCGCTGTCGCACAAGCGGGACTCGTACGCACAAAAGACTTAAAGACATGGGAACGTCTACCTAATATCCAAACAAAGTCGGCCCAGCAACGAAATGTTGTTCTTCATCCTGAGTTCGTCGACGGCAAATATGCGCTTTATACGCGCCCTCAAGATGGGTTTATTTCTACTGGGACAGGTGGTGGTATTGCCTTTGGTTTGTGCGAGAGCATGGAAAATGCCGTGGTCGATCGTGAAGACGTCATCGATGAGCGCCGCTATCATACGGTCTATGAAGTGAAAAATGGACAGGGTCCGGCTCCGATTAAAACAAACCGCGGTTGGGTTCATATTGCACATGGGGTTCGTAATACCGCGGCGGGCTTGCGCTATGTCCTTTACACCTTTGCAACAAGTCTCGAAGATCCAACCGAAGTGATTGCGAAACCAGGTGGCCATTTCATCGCCCCTTATGATGATGAGCGCGTGGGCGATGTGTCCAACGTCATTTTCTGTAACGGTGCGGTTGTGAATGAGAAGGAAGAGGTCTTTGTGTACTATGCGTCTAGCGATACGCGGATCCATGTGGCCACGACAACCGTTGATCAACTGGTAGACTATACCTTTAATACGCCACAAGATGAATTTCGCTCACTTCCTAATGCGGTGCAGCGTAAGGCGTTAATTGAGTCGAACGCCAAACTGCTTGAGGAAAAATAAGGTGGCATAGAATGAGGCCTATTGTACAAGCATTACGGCTTTAGGCAAGGGGAAGTGTGCAAATAAGCTCCAAATACAAAGGGAGTCTGAAGACGCAGACTCCCTTTGTTATGGTAAAAGCTAATATTTAACGGTATACTGGTATAAAATCTATACAAAGAGACTAGGTGACAGAATGAAAAATAATGTCACAATGAGAGACATAGCCGACCAACTGGGTGTGAGTAGTGTGACGGTTTCGAAGGCCCTTAACGATAAAGAAGGGGTCAGTGACGAATTAAAGGAAAAAATAAAAATTGTTGCCCAAGAGATGGGCTATCGCTATAACTCAGTAGCGAAAGCCATGAAAGAGGGCTTGACTCATAATATTGGGGTTGTGATTCCCGAACGGTTTACAGGGCTGGATCAATCTTTTTATTTGAAAGTCTATCAGAACATTGCAAAAGTCCTTGAAAAATCAGGATATTATGGCATTTTAAATATATTAAGTCCTGATGACGAGAAACAATTAAATTTACCAAGAATCTACAATGAAAAACGGGTCGATGGGTTTATTGTTCTTGGACAAATCTCTAAGACCTATATTGATGTCATAAAAGAAATAGAGATGCCTATTTTATTTTTGGATTTTTATGATGAACATGCGGATGTCGATTCGGTCATCACTGATAATTTTTATGGGGCTTATGAAATGACCAATTATCTCATTCATAACGGACACCGCGATATTGCCTATGTTGGTAATCTGTATTCTACAAGCAGTATCCAAGATCGGTTTTTAGGATATTACAAGTCTTTGCTTGAGCATCAAATCGAGCTAAAACAGAATTATGTGATCAATGACCGCGATGATCAGGGCGTATTCGTTGATATAGAGATTCCAGACCCGTTGCCAAGCGCTTTTGTGTGCAATTGTGATCAAATTGCTCATATTTTGACCCAAAAGTTAAAAGAAAAGGGTTTGAATGTCCCGGAAGATTGTTCAGTTGTTGGCTTTGATAACGATGTGTTTGCGGGCATTACAGATCCGCCGTTAACAACGGTTGAAGTTGATATCAATGAAATGGCCCGTACTTCCGTACACTATATCTTAGAGAAAATTAAAGATAATAGTCGAAAATTTGGCCGTGTACTTGTCAAAGGTAGAATTATCTATAGAGATTCCGTAAAAGAGATAAAAGCAAGGTGAGTCATCCTTGTTTTTATCTCTTTTTATTTATCGGTTCGTTATTTAGCTTGACAGACAATTAATATCTTGCTTTTAATTACTTTAGTAGAGATTGATAGACGTATAAGGGGGGGGCACATATGTCGAAACCTACTATGCAAACTATTGCCGATAAACTTGGGATTTCTAAAAACTCTGTCTCGCTCGCGCTATCGGGTAAGCCCGGAGTTAGTGAAGAACTAAGAGAAAAAATTGAGAAGACAGCAGAACTTGTTGGTTATAAGGTGAAAAAAAATACGGACATTCAGATCGGTCACATGGTTGGACTGATTTGTCGGGATGACGTTTTATATGATCATGCATTTTTCGGTTCGATCATTTTTAATATTGAACAGGAGGTCAAAAAGCGAGAGGGGCATTTGCTCGTTTACTCTGTGGATTATGAGAAACAGTCGCAAGGGTTACTCCCTGAATTTATCACTCAGCATAAAGTAGACGGGCTCTTGGTTTTGTCTCACTTGCATCTAGACTATTTAAAAAATTTACTAGATTCCGATCACCCAACAGTTTTGATTGATCATCACCATCCTGAATTGGATGTAGATTGTATCTTAACGGATAATCGTAAAGGCGCCTATCGGGCGGTCGATTACATCTTAAAGAGAGGGTATCGGAAGGTTGGTTTCATGGGGCCGGTTAAGCGCTCACCAAGTTATCAAGAACGCTATGAAGGGTATGTTGCAGCGTTAGAAGCCCATCACCTGCCTTTAAATTTAGATTGGGTGGCCGATCATTTGGAGGAGAATCAAGACACACTGAAAACCTATTTAGAAGAGCTTAATGAATGGCCAGAATGTTGGTTTTGTGTGAATGACGAATATGGGCTCATCGTTTCGAGAGCTTTAACGCATTTAGGTTTGGTCGTCCCAGAAGATTGCTCTGTCGTTGGTTTTGATAATTCCTATTTTGCTCAGCTTTCCACACCGCCTCTCACCACAATGGCGGTTAACACAGAATACTTTGCGAAACGTTCTGTTAGCCGATTATATGACCGAATGAGTCGTAGTGATTCTCCCTATGAGAAAATCTTGCTTGATACTGAACTGATCAAAAGACATTCTATAGACGAAAAGCATTGAATTTTATAAGACTCTGGCTTACCACTTGGGGAGCTAGAGTTTTTTATTTTTTTAAAAGGATCAATGTAGTAATTTTATTACCTAAGTTTTTAATTATGTAAGCGTTTTAAGTAACCTAATATTTTAATTAAAATATCAAAAAATAACTTGACTTAATGTATAAATTGAAATAAATTAAAGTATACAAAGTCCTTTTGTAAAGTTAATATTACTTAAAAGTGGTTCGCTTTTACTTTATTATGGTAGTTCGATCACCCCAATAAAGACAAACTCTTTTTTTTTGGCGCATAATTAAGCGTTTTCATTGTTTGGGAGATCTTTTAAAGAAGCTTGTGGAAAAAGTAATGGCGATCAGCATCATTTTTATGACTTACAAAATGGACTAAAAATAAAAGGAGGTCAACGGGATGAAAAGACGGTTGACGATTATGGTTTCACTAGTTGCGCTTGTCATGCTTCTTCTTTCAGGATGTTCATCTAACAAAGGTGGAAGCAGCGACGAAGGAGGTTCTTCTTCGGATAAGGTTACAAAGGACAATGTCAAGGGAAGCATTACGATGCTGACACAACGTACAGATCTTCAACAAGATGGCACACTTAAAAAATATGCCGATGCGTTCAAGAAGGAATATCCAAGTGTAACGGATGTGAAATTTGAGGCGATTACAAACTACGCAGATGATGTCAAAACACGTTTGAATAGCGGAAACGCGGGTGATGTCCTAATGATCCCAACTTCGATCGAGTTGAAACAGTTCCCTGAATTCTTCGTTTCACTTGATGACTTAGGACTTGATGATAAAACCTATTTTGGCAAATACGATGCGTATCAAGGTCATACATACGGCCTTGCAAGTGGTGTAAACAGTAATGGTCTTGTTTACAACAAACAAGCCTTCCAAAAAGCTGGAATTACAGCGGCGCCAACAACGCTGAACGAGTTTTATGCAGACTGTGCCAAACTTAAAGCGGCAGGGATTACACCAGTTGCCCTAAATTACACGGACAAATGGCCATTAGGTGTATGGGATCAGCTTTCGCCTAATATCGCGGGTGACGCAGGTTACTTAAATACGCTAGCTACCAAAAAAGATCCATTTACGGCAGACTCACCAATTGGTCAAGCTCTAAATATTCCTTACACAATTGTTCAAAAAGGGTATGCAGAGCCCAACTTTAAAGTCACTAACTGGGAGCAATCCAAAACGGATTTTGCTACAGGTAAAACAGCTATGATGGTCCTTGGTAACTGGGCTATTCCTCAGTTTGAAAGCAAAGGGATCTCAGCTGATAATGTAGGCTTTGTTCCATTCCCATACAGCCCGGATACCAAGACAGCCAATGCAACGATTGGCCCTGACTACTTCTATGCCGTTAGCAAAAACAGTAAAAACATTCCAACAGCTAAAGCGTTTATCAAGTTCATGATTGAAAAGTCTGGTTATGCCAAAACAAACGGGTTTATTCCACCACTTAAGAGCATTCAACCAAGCTTGCCTCAATTAAGCGAGTTTGAAAACACGGGTGTTAAATTAATGCAATCTGTTCCGGGTGCATCACAACTTACAGCCGTTGCCAATGCCGCTCAAGTAGACATCGGCGGTGGGGGTTATATGCAAAGCCTATTAACCGCAAAGAGCTTTAGCGCGGCGCTTCAAAATCTCAACAAAGAATGGGATAACGGTATTGCCCAGGCAGGACAATAAGTCTATGAAAAAGGGAACGGGGCCTTGTGCCCCATTTCTCTTTCTTTAGTTGAAGGAGGAGGCTAGCCAAGAATCTTGGGTCAGACCCTTTTAAGTTAGCCTCTATAATCTTATTTTAGGTGGTAGATAGTGAATGTTTACTTTATCGAGAAAAGCGCAAAGGCGACTGATCATCGCCAGCTTTCTATTAATTCCATTGCTCCTGCTCGCGACCTTCTCATTCTATCCTGCCTTTAAGCTTATATTTTTAAGCTTCACTTCTTGGGATGGCTTATCCCACGAGTATCCATTTGTAGGATTTCATAACTATAAGATTATTTTTACAACGAGTGCTTTTTGGAGTGTGTTTACACATAACTTCGCCTACTTGGTTGGAGGGATCATTCAAAATATAATTGCCATTTTCTTTGCCATCATTTTGAATTCCGCAATACGTGCACGAAATTTTTGGCGGATGATTTTATTTATTCCTTATGTCCTTAATAGTGTTGCAATTGCCTACATGTTTAAATTTGTTTTTCAAGATACTGGCGCTTTGAACATCTTTTTAACGCATATAGGGATCGCGAGCCATTTAAGTTGGTTAGGTGACCCACATATTGTGAACTGGTCGTTGGCATTTGTTTCGTTATGGAAGTTTATGCCGTTTAATATGGTGATCTATTTGGCGGCCTTGCAATCTATTGATCCAGCACTTTATGAAGCTTCAACAATTGATGGGGCATCTTCTTGGCAGCAATTTCGCTATTTAACACTTCCGAACTTAAGAGCCATTATTCAAGTTAATATGCTTCTTACAGTATCAGGTGCACTAGAAGTCTTTGACATTCCATTCGTTATGTTAAAGGGAAGTCCGGATGTCGCCACTTATGTGACGAAATCTGTGGATACGGCGTTTGTGTTTAATAATTATGGATTGGCTTCGGCAATGGGTGTTGTCCTCATTATATTAGTTATCATTGTGATTTCCGTTCAGCGTAAAATCATCGGCGAAGGGGATGATGTGGTATGAACAAATTAGTTAAAGGCATTTTACAAACTTTAAAATATATAGCAATCTTGTTTTGGGTTTTTGTCGTGTTGTTCCCACCGTATATTATAGCGGTGACCGCTTTTAAAAGTGATAAAGAATATAACACAACCAATTTATTGGCTTTACCCAAACACTGGGAATGGTTGAATTTTGTCCATGCCTTTACTGGCGGTGGCTTTGGTCTCGCTTTTTTCAATAGCATCTTTATCATTCTTTTTTCAGTCGTGGGAAATGTGATCTTGGGGACGATGGTCGCCTATGTCTTAAGTCGGTTTGACTTTCCGTTTAAGAAACTTATTCTCTTAGCTTATCTTGTCGTGGTCTTTATTCCGTCAATTACAACTCAAGTCGCAACATTTGGTGTCATTAAGAGCCTAGGATTATTCGATACACGTTGGGCACTCGTTTTGCTTTACTTAGGAACAGATGTGGTCCAAATCTATATTTACATGCAGTTTATTAATCGTATTCCGTATTCGCTCGATGAAGCGGCATTAATAGAAGGGGCTTCTTACTTCAGAATCTATCGTTCTGTTATTTTTCCTTTGATGATGCCAGCAACAGCAACGGTCGTTATTTTAAAAACGATTCAAATCTATAATGATTTGTATCTCCCTTATCTATATATGCCGGCTTCGAATCTCCCGACGGTCTCAACGGCTTTGATGCGATTCACAGGTCCTTATAGTGCCCATTGGAATATGATTTGTTCGGCGGTCATTATTATTGCGATTCCGACCATTGTCTTATTTATTTTCTTACAACGGTATATTTTCAGTGGAATTGTTCAAGGGTCTGTTAAATAAGAGTATGGGATTCATAGAAATTTGAGATGAGAGGCCTTGCTAATTAAATGCTTAAGAGCAGGTTTGGTTGATGCCAATAACTAAAAATCTGCCATTATAATCAGAAGAGGAGGTCTTTGTATGGAGTATATTAAAGGCATGACGTGGGGTTGGGTTGGAAAAAAGGGAACTTGGAAAACAAAACAAGGGAAAGAATCGATGTCGGAAATGAAAAAGCTCGATGTGACATGGACTGCAATTGCCTTTCAAGGTGTTCAAGAACACGCCCATTCGACGCATATTAAGTATAACAGTGGGACGCTTATTTCTGACGAAGAGGTGGAATGGGCGATTCAAAATGCCCATGATTTGGGGTTGAAAGTATGCCTTAAGCCAGTTGTAAACTGTGAAGATGGGACGTGGCGAGCCTTCATTAATTTCTTTGATGTGGATGTTCCACGCGAGCCCAATTGGTCGGAATGGTTTGCAAGCTATGAAGCTTTTATTCTTCACTATGCGGAAATGGCAGAACGAACGGGTTGTGAAATGTTTTGTGTGGGGTGTGAAATGGTCATGACCGACCGCCGGGAAAAAGAATGGCGGGCCTTAATCAAAAAGGTGCGAGATGTTTACCATGGGATCGTGACCTATAATTGTGATAAATATCAGGAAGAGAATGTGACTTGGTGGGATGCGGTGGACGTAGTGTCTTCAAGTGGTTATTACCCAACCAAGGAATGGCCTGAGCGTGCCGCAGCTTTAAAAACATTTGTTAAATCTGTTAATAAGCCTTTTTTCTTTATGGAAACAGGCTGCCCAAGTCGAAAGGGATCGGGTCGAGCGCCTAATGATTGGAGTCTGCAAGGTGAGCCAGATGGAGACGAACAAGTGGCGTTTTATCAAGCGATGTTTGATGCGTTAGGGGATCAAGACTGGTTTTTTGGGTTTATGCTGTGGGATTGGCCGGCTGAGCTCTATCCATTAAATGAAGCGGACAAGAATGATGATTACTGTGTTTATGGAAAACCGGCAGCCCGGGTGGTTCAGTCCTTTTATTCGTCACTTAGATAAAGTCAATTAAAAACGTAGTAGTGTCTTTCTCCAACTCAATATTTTTTTCGGTTTCTACTAAAGTCTTATTGTGACGAACAGGACTTTTTAATTTGTAAGGGTAGGGCGAAACATATTGAAAATGGGTGGGAAAAGTCGGTATAGTAACGTTATTAAGTTATGGTTAAGGTAATGAGTTTAATAGGTCGTCATTATTCCGCTCATTTGTTATAAGGATGTGGATTACTAATAAGAGTCAGATGGATAAATGTGAAGAACGAGGAGAGTATGGGATGACGCGATCAGAACAAAATGGGTCGAACCCTTGAGAAGATTGTTTGGATAATGGTCAAGTGAAGGTGGTGGATCCAAAAGCCACTAAAGAAACCAAATCCTTATATTTATTTTTAAGCCGCAGCAAGGAGTCTCATCTATTATTTGGTCACCAACATGCCACGACACAGGGTGTAACGATCACAAGCTTTAGTGGAATCGAATCGGATGTCAAAAATGCTGTGGGAGATTATCCGGCCGTTTACGGTTGGGATACATTGTCGCTTCACGGTGTAGAGGAACCGTTCACACCTGAAGCGACAGCAGAAGTGATGAAGCTTGCTTACGAACGGGAAGGGATCATCACTTTGAGTGCCCATCTCCCTAATTTTGTAACAGGGGATAGTATGTATAGTCTTGAAGGGGATGTTGTTCGAAATATTCTTCCTGATGGCAGTCATCATTTAGAATACACTCAGTTTTTGGATCGGATTGCTTACTTTGCGAAAGAGTTATTGGTGGATTCGGCAGGTATCCGGATTCCGGTTATTTTTAGACCATTTCATGAGCATAACGGTGACTGGTTTTGGTGGGGACTGGCCCATTGTTCAGAAGAAGACTATATCCAGCTCTTTCAATTTACCGTGGACTATTTAAGGGATATAAAAGAGGTTCATAACTTTATGCCTTTTCCCTAAACGGACCGTTTGATGGGAACGAGGCAGCGTATCTTTTTCGCTATAGAGGCGATGCCTATGTGGATGTGCTTGGATATGACTCGTATGATGAAAATGTTCAAGAGGGCTGAATGATAGAGCTCGTGGAAGATGCGGCGATGCTCGTAGGAATAGCGGAAAGGGAAGTTAAGATTCCGGCGTTAACGGAGGTAGGGGCTAAAAGTCAAGGATTTGGGGTTTGGATTAAAGGCAATAAAAACGTGAATTGGTGGTCGGATTTATTACACCAATTAAAAAGTGACCCTGAGGCACGCCGGGTAGCATGGCTATTAACATGGCGAAATGGTGGCTTGAATCATCTCTCGGGTTCCTTATGCCAATCACCCAGAGCTAGGGGATAACGAAATGCTTGATGGATTTATTCGGTTCTATAAAGATGAATGGACGGTCTTTAATAAACAACTTCAAAACGTATATAAATTAATTGAAGAAAAAGAAGGGGCTTAATCCGAAATCCATTACGAACGCGAAAGTTAGCACATCCTATGCGTCATCACTCACATTCAGAGAGGGACAGATAAAACACCAACTGAACGCGCTTTAGTTTATAGTATAATTGATTTAAAATCTTCTAACTGGGGGAATTCTCTATGAACTTTGACCTACCTTTAAAAGAGCTTGAAACCTATACAGGAAGCAGTCCAAAGCCTAAAGATTTTGCAGCGTATTGGGAACGGGCATTAGCGGAACTTGATCAACAGTCTCTTGATTATGAGTTGGTTCCAGCAACTTTTCAAACAAGTCTTGTAGACTGCTATGATCTGTACTTTACAGGTGTGGGTGGGGCGCGAATTCATTGCAAGCTTGCCCAACCTAAACAAACTGATGAAGCAGGGCCAGGGATCGTCATGTTCCATGGTTATTCGTGTGACAGTGGCGATTGGGTCGAAAAAGCGATGTACGCGGCTCATGGTACCACGGTCCTTGCGATGGACTGTCGGGGACAAGGTGGCCTTTCGGAAGATCCTCTAGTTGTCAAAGGTTCTACGCTCCGTGGGCATATCATTCGTGGTGTGGAGGATCCGAATCCCGATCACCTCTATTTTAGAAATGTGTTCCTGGATACCGTTCAGGCAGCGCGCATCTTAATGTCAATGCCGCATGTGGATGAAACTCGGATTGGGGCGCATGGCGCTTCACAAGGTGGGGCTTTGACGGTGGCCTGTGCAGCACTTGAGCCTAGAATTAAATTAGCGCTACCGGTCTATCCGTTTCTATCCGATTATCGAAGAGCCTGGGAAATGGATATGAATAACACCGCTTATGAGGAAATTGCGTGGTATTTCCGCCAATTGGATCCGACACACGAGCGAGAAGAGGCGATCTTTAATCGGCTCGGTTACATTGATATCCAAAACTTAGCAGACCGGATCCAGGCTAAGGTATTTTGGGTAACGGCAATGATTGACCAAGTCTGCCCACCTTCCACTCAATTCGCGGCTTATAACAAGATTCAGTCTGAAAAACAGATGGTCCTTTACCATGAATATGGTCATGAATATTTACTAAACTTACCGGATAAGGCGTTTCAATTTTTTAGTAACTTATAAGTTTAGATGGGACTGATGCATTGAATCTAATAAGAAAAGGGTAAGGGAGTCCTACAATGCGCGAAGGGTTATTGTCTAGTCGCACGTTTTACATGAGTTTGTTATCGCTTGCCATCCCCATTGCCATCCAAAGCCTCATTACGTCTTCATTAGGTATGGTGGACTCTATAATGGTTGGTCAATTAGGGGCAGCAAGTATTGCATCTGTTGGGGTTGGAAATAAAATCACGCAAGTCTTAACTTTAATTCTCCAAGGTTTCGGGAGCGGGGCAGCCATTTTTGCGGCTCAATATTGGGGGAGAAAAGATCAAAATGGTATAAAAAAAGATGCTGTTCTTATCTTTTTTGATCATGGGAATGGTGTCCCTTATCTTTACTCTATTTATTTCCGTTTTCCCAAATATCTTTGTCTCTATTTTTACAAAAGATCCTGATGTAGTAGGACCAAGCAGTCAGTTTTTAAGGATCTTATCGATCAGTTACTTTTTTACAGCAATGACGATACTTTTTTCCACGATATTAAAGACTATGGGCGAAGTGCGAGTCCCTCTTTATATTAGCATTCTAGCCATAGGGTTAAATTCAGGATTAAATTATTTGGTGATCTTTGGCCATTTGGGCTTTCCTCGATTGGGAATAGAGGGAGCGGCTATGGCGACCTGTCTCGCTCGGTGTATTCAATGCTTGCTCTTGTTTCTTTTAATTTTAAAACATCTAAATATCTCAATCCGAGGGTTTAACTGGCGAGAAGCATTAGACATACCGTTATTTAAAGATTATCTAACGGTTGCTGTCCCTTCAATTATTAACCATACCTTTTGGACGCTTGGTCAAACCGCGTATTTTTGGATTTATGCGCACATGGGGACCGACCAGCTTGCAGCGGTTACCCTTATTGATCCGCTGCTCTCCTTCTTCATGGCGTGGTTTATCGGTCTTAGTGATGCGGCATCGGTTATGGTGGGAAATAGTATCGGAGCGGATGATGAGGAGTTGGCCTTTGCAAATGCGAAGCGGTTTGTTCTTTTGACCTTCTTATTTTCACTCGTTGCCGGACTCGGGGTGTTCTTCGTAGCTCCTGTTTTCATCTCGATCTATAATGTGAATGCAGAAGTTGTCCATTTTGCCCATTCCATCCTCTTAACCTATATCTTTATTATTTCGGCTCAGATGTTAAATATGGTCAATAACATCGGCGTACTACGGGCAGGTGGAGATACTAAGTTTGTCATGTATTTAGATATGTTTGGCGTCTGGTTAATCGGGCTGCCACTTGCAGCAGGCGGTGCATTCTTGATCCATTTACCCATTTTTATAGTTTATGGGTTGGCGAATAGTCATGAGTATGCAAGAGCAGTAATCGGAATTAAACGAACCTTATCTAAAAAGTGGATTAGGAAAATGACCAAATCTGTTCAGGTCGTAGCCAATTAATCGGTAGAATCATTCAGTGGAGCCTAACGCGTTCCACTGATTTTTTTATGCGTTAATTTGGATACAGACAGTGTAACGGCGTGTTTGGGGGATTAGCTTATATAAGCCACTTTGTACGATAATTAAAACCGCTTTACTATAGTTTTAAACCGCATCTATTATTAACTAACTGTTAAGTAAACTATAACTTAAAAAATATTCCGTCTTTATTTGTTTAGGCTTGTTATTTTGTTACAAAAAACGTTTATAATAAATTTAAACGCTTACATTACTTAATAATTGTATAAAAGAAGGGGGAAATAAGGTAATTTATTAACTTTATTAACTTTATTTTTAGGTAAAACGAAAGGAGAGAACGTATGAAGAAAAAAATCAAACATTTATCGAGTCTATTAGCACTTTTTGTTGTCTTTTCTCTTGTGTCACCGGCTTTCGCTAATGCAGCCACCTCATCGGATTCTTCAACTCCAACCTCTTCAAACAGTGGGGATCCGGTTAATATAGTGGACAAGCAGGCAACGAGTCAGACCAAATCTTTATTTGCCTACTTAAATGGCATTCGTGGCCAACATGTTTTATTTGGGCATCAACATGATACGGATGAAGTGTTGGGGAAAACTCCCTCAAGCAATCAAGGACTACCTTCTGATGTTTATAACGATGTAGGGGATTATCCTGCTGTATTCGGTTGGGATACATTGAGTATAGAAGGAAAGGAAAAGCCAGGTGTATCAGGCAATGTCGCTCAAAGTATCACAAATTTACAAACTTCAATGGAAGCGGTATACAAAAAAGGTGGGATTTTAACTTTAAGTTCTCACATGCCAAACTTTGTAACCGGCGGCAGTTTCAATGATACCTCTGGTGGAGATGTTGTGGCGCAGATTCTCCCAGGCGGTGCGAAAAATGCCGATTTCAATGCATTCCTGGATAATATTGCAACATTTGCAAATGGGTTAAAAGATGCAAATGGGAATCTCATTCCTGTGTTATACCGTCCTTTACATGAGGCGAATGGAAGCTGGTTCTGGTGGGGGGCGAAAAATACAACACCAAGCGAGTATAAAGAACTTTATCGCTATATCGTCGAATACTTACGCGATAAAAAAGACGTTCATAACTTTCTTTATGTGTATTCTCCAAACGGTCCATTTAGCGGAAGTTCGGATAACTATCTCTCCCTCTATCCAGGTGACCAATATGTCGATATTCTTGGTATGGACCAATATGACAACATCGACAATGCGGGTTCTCAAAATTTCTTAGATGCGATCGTCAGTGACCTTTCGATGATCTCTAAACTTGCGGATGAGAAAGGGAAGATTGCAACATTCTCTGAGTTTGGCTATAGTCCACAAGGAATGGCGGCTTCAAAGGTTACAGATAAAACCTGGTTTACGGATGTTCTAAACGCCATTAAGTCTGACCCAAATGCTAAAAAAATTGCTTATATGTTAACGTGGGCTGATTTTAATACGTCCGATAACTTCTTTGTCCCTTATAAGAATGCGAAAGATGGTTCTGGGGATCATCCATTGTTAGGGGATTTCCAAAACTTCTATAAGGATTCTTACACATCATTTTTAAGTAATATCCAAAATTCGAACGTTTATGACCAGAACGTTACAGCAACAACAGCTCAACCTTTTATGCACGTGGTGAGTCCGACTGATAGTGAAACGATTACCACGAATTCAAATACGATTCGAGCGAGTCTGCAGAATGTTTCTCCGACAAAAGTCACCTATTCCGTTGATGGGTCAAATACGGAAATACCAATGACTCTTAACACCAAATCAGGTTATTATGAAGCGGATTGGACACCAAGTGCAACGGATAACGGGGCTTCAGCGTCCATTACAGTAAAAGCCTATAATGGCGACACCGTTGTGCAATCACAAACCGTGAAAGTCTTTGTCCAAGTTCCTGAGCTTGTCATGAAAAATTATACCTTTGATTCCGCTTTAGAAGGTGGCGTTCAAAGCAATGGTGCCTATTCGAATTCTGGAGATTTAGCGGTTTCGGGCATTGAACAAGCCACTCTTGGTGGGGACGGGAAATTAAAAATGGATCTCACGGGGCTTAATTCGGCTGATTCTTGGCAAGAACTTAAGCTTGAATTCAAAACGACCGATCAAGATGTTAACCTTTCTAAAGTAAAACGGTTGAAATTAGATGCCTGGATTCCAGCATCAGCAGGAGCAGGCAACGCGGATGCAACTGTTAGCGCGGTGGCCATGCTTCCGCAAGATTGGAACACGAAATATGGCATGACTTCAACCCAACAAAAATTCTCTGATCTTAAGACCGTCACCATTGATGGTAAAGATTATAAGAAATACTCGGCAACCATTGATTTAACAGATGCAAACGCACGCAATGCAGCGACAGATCTCGCGTTATCCATTGTTGGAAGTGGATTAAACCTTGACAGTGGTTCCGTGTACGTCGATAACGTTCAGTTGATCAATACGTATGCACAAGCCGTTCAAGATCCATCTGTGGTGGATGATTTTGAATCCTATTTTGGTGATAATGCGGCTTTACAAAAATACTTTGTCCACGCCGGTGGCGGAGATACGACTGTTTCGCTAGATGGAGCACAAAAATCGCAGGGAAGTTACGGCATGGCATTCAACTATAGTTTGTCAGGGGCTGGGAGCTACGCAGGAATTACCAAATCTCTTGGCGATGTCGATTGGTCTTCGGCTAACCAATTGAGATTCTGGATGAATCCAGATGGAAGTAATCAAAAACTAGTCATCCAAATCAAAATTGGCGGTATTTCATTTGAAGCCTATCCATCTCTAGCGTCAAATAAGGCTGGATATGTGACCGTTCCGTTCAGTGATTTCAAACCCGCACCTTGGGATACAGCCAATGCTGGAAAAGTGATTACAAAAGACCTTCTTAAACACGTTACTGATTTCTCCATCTATGTAAATGCTGTTGGGGACACAACACTTGATAGCACATTGTATTTTGATGACATTCATGTCGCCAATGATGGAACAGGCGGTGTACCAAATGGGGGGACTGGTCCAGGAAGCATGCCAGAACAACCAGGAATTCTTTATGATTTTGAGAACGGTGTTCAAGGGTGGCAAACCGATGCTGGTGTCAACCAAGCCAATGCAACAGATGCTTCGACGACCGATCAAGAAGCAGCAAGTGGTACACACTCCATGACCTCTACGTTTGACTTGACCAAGGCAGCGGGCTTTGAGTTAGATAAAATCCAAGCCGTGGATCTGTCTGCTGTAGATAATATCAGTGTCAAAGTTAAGCTATCTAAGGGTACAGCCAATGCGCGTTTGTACATTAAGACAGGTTCAGGATGGGCATGGACAGATAGTGGGGCAACGCCTGTTGATTCGAGTGGTTTCAAAACGCTTACTATTCCACTTAAAGGTGTGGCCGACACAAATAGTGTTCAAGCGATCGGTGTTAAAATCGAGCCAACAAGTGGCAGCGGAACCGCTACACTATACGTTGACGATGTTGCACTTAGTATGAATAGTGACAACGGAGGAACAACTGACAACGGTGGTTCAACCGGAAGCGGAGGAACAACTGACAACGGTGGTTCAACCGGAAGCGGAGGAACAACTGACAACGGTGGTTCAACCGGAAGCGGAGGAACAACAGACAACGGCGGTTCAACCGGAAGCGGAGGAACAACTGACAACGGCGGTTCAACCGGAAACGGAGGAACAACGGATAACGGTGGTTCAACCGGAAACGCTACTGTCACTGTGACGCCTGGAAGCAGCCATGCTGTACCAGTTCAAGCCGGTGGAACAATCAATCTTAAAGGTTCCCATGCAAAAGTGATTCTGCCTAAAAATTTACCAACTGGTACCTCTGTAAAAGTTCAAGTACTGGATTCAAACAATTCTGAGGTTAAGAAAGCAGGTACTCTCAAAATGGCTGGTGACGTCTACCATTTTGATTTCACCTATCCAAAAGGGCATGAAGGATTTACAGGTCAGTTTAAACTGATGCTTTCTTATGATGTGTCGAAGTACTCTGCTGGTCAAGTAGGAATTTACTATTATAATGAGTCAACTGGTAAGTGGGAGCTTCAAAAAGGAACCATTGATTCAAGCACAGGCACAATAACCGCAACCGTGCCACACTTCTCGACCTACGGTGTTTTTGCTAAAAACGTTTCAAAACAAAGCAGTGGATCGAGTTCAAAAGAATCTAATTCAGGAGATTTACCAAATACTGGTACAAACAGTTATAACTGGATGTGTATAGGGTTCGTGCTTGTATTAATCGGAAGTGGCTCGTTCCTGTTTTATCGAAGAAAATTCATTAGAGAATAAAACCAAAAAGACCTTGGCATGTATTGGAGGGCACTGAAAATCTTTCAATTTTCATGATGATCTTAATATCTTTGTATAAAAGGACGACCTAAAATTCAAAAATGAAGTTTGGGTCGTCCTTTTTTGGGTATTTAAATGTCTATTATCTCTTTATTTTAATTCGTTATTTTCGAAATCTTTTTCAAATTCACTGTGAATATTGCCATTGCACCTTGTAATTCCATGCCAATTAGACCCGAGGATTTGGCAACCTTATACTCGTGTCTGTGTTTTAATTCACTATTTTTAGCTTCTATTTTATAGCGTTCTTTCGATTTTTCTTTAAAATAGGAGCTTTCCTGGAACTCAGCTTGTTCTTTGTGTTCGTTTGATGCTCACAGAATAGGATTTACTCTTGGCGCCTTCTTTGTAACACCCTTCTCTAAAAGGGCAGATTTTACATTTCTCAATATCGAAATAGTAAGTGTCAGTCTGATTCTTACTAACACCTTTCTTGCCTTGTCGGGCTTTCCTAATAGCCATATGCCCTACTTTACACACGTACATACCTGCGTCTTTATTAATTTCGAACTCATCTTTTTTTCGTTCAATAACCTTGTGAAACTGAGGGATTTAGTTTGGCAACTAATTTCATTTCTTTATCTTTGGTATACGCGATATTTCCTTTTTCTGAATAAGCAGCATCCCCAATTACGGTCTCAACGTTCATGCCGGTTTCGACACTCTTTTTAATTAATGTATCTAATTGCTTTCCATTATTTTTTTCTCCTGTAGTAATCGTTGCGGCGGTAGTAATCCGTTCTTCGCTCATTGCCAGGTGCGTCTTGTATCCAAAAAAGGAGGAATCGGCAGTCTTGTGGCCAACTTTTGAATCTTGGTCCTTTGAACACCGTAGGTGTTCGATGTCATCTACGACTGTCTCTTTCAATAGGTTTAGCTTTTCCTTCACCATTGGGTACTGTAGAAGGGGTTCTCTTTTTTAATAACCTCGATGAGGTCTTGGGAGTGAGCAATTTCATCCTCCAGTACGTCAGTCTTTGTCTTCTTTAAATGAAATACACCTTCGACAAATAAGTTGATTGGAGCGGAAGGTGCGAGACTCCTGCGGGACTAGCACGAGTCCGAAGATCCACTTGGGAAAACAAATATCCCATTCCCAAGTTAGCTGAGGCCGTGCCCGCGGAAAGCGAGCGTCCTGTAGCGGAAATTAACTTCTTTAATACAACTTTTTTAAAATGGGACTTTTTCAGTGGCCTCCATGTATTGCCAAGGTCTTTTTTGAACAAAGGAAATTTGAAAATTGATCAAAAGTTTCAGTGAAATTAATGAGTAGGATACATATAAAGCTTTGAAACTGTTATAATAAATCAAAAGACTTTATTAATTTATTTAAGAAAGGTGAGAAGGATGCCGATTAAAGTGAATGAATCTCAAAAAGAATTTCATCTTTTTAATGATAAGCTGAGCTATATTTTTAGAGTCATGGAGAAAAGTGGGCAACTGGAACAGTTGTATTACGGGAAACAAATCCGACATCGCGCCTCTTTTAACCATCTGATCGAACGGGAGCCGCGTGCGTATTCTACCAGTCTATTTGAAGGCGAGCATACCTCTTCATTAGAACATATCAAACAGGAGTATCCGAGTTATGGCACAACCGACTTTCGGATGCCGGCGCATCAAATCGAACAAGCGAACGGGAGTCGCATCACGAATTTTACATACAAGGGCTTTGAGATCTTTAAGGGGAAACCAACACTTGAGGGATTGCCCGCAACCTATGTCGAACACGACGATGAGGCGGATACCTTGCGGGTCACGCTAGAGGATTCCCTTCTCGGATGTACACTCATCTTAAGTTATACCATCTATAACGAAATGGGTGCCATTTGCCGGAGTGCCCACTTTATAAATAAGGGGTCTGAGACGTTCTATTTGGATCAGGCCATGAGTACAAGTGTGGATTTGCCTGATTCAAACTATGAAATGGTGTCACTGACAGGAGCATGGGGACGAGAAGCACATGTTGAAACGCGTCAACTCGCAAAAGGCTTGCAAGCGGTTTATAGCAAAAGAGGCGCGAGTAGCCACGTGCATAATCCGTTTCTCGCTTTAAAAAGAGCTTCGGCAACGGAACATCAGGGAGACGTTTATGGGTTTAGCCTAGTTTATAGTGGAAACTTCCTTGCCCAAGTGGAAGTGGATGCCTTTGACGTTGCTCGTGTGACAATGGGGATTCATCCCGATCATTTTAAATGGAAGCTCGCGCCTGGAGAGACCTTTCAAACTCCGGAATGCGTCATGGTCTATTCCGACCAAGGCTTGAACGGGATGAGTGGAACGTACCACACCCTTTATCAGAACCGATTAGTTCGAGGAGTTTGGCGGGATCGGGAGCGGCCTGTCTTGATCAATAACTGGGAAGCCACTTACTTTGATTTTAATGAAGAACGCATTGTGGGGATTGCGGGGACGGCGAAAGCGTTAGGGGTTGAGCTCTTTGTTCTCGATGATGGCTGGTTTGGTAACCGAAATGATGATACGACTTCATTAGGTGATTGGTTTGTGAACTACGACAAGCTCAAAAGCGGCATCAAAGGACTATCCGAAAAAGTGACCGCACTAGGCATGCGGTTTGGGCTTTGGTTTGAGCCGGAAATGGTGAGCCCGAATACAAAATTGATGACCGACCATCCGGATTGGGTCATTGAGACTCCGGGACGATGCCGATCGCATGGACGCAATCAATTTATTTTAGATTTTTCAAGAGATGAAGTGGTCGATCATCTTTTCGATTTGATGAACGATATCTTAAAAGATGCTCACATTACGTATATAAAATGGGATATGAACCGTTCCATGACTGAACCGTTTTCAAAGGGATTGCCTGCGGATCAACAAGGTGAATTTTTTCATCGGTATCTCTTAGGTGTTTACCGATTGTATGAGCGGTTGATCGAAGCGTATCCAGAGATTCTATTTGAATCCTGTGCGGGAGGGGGCGGACGGTTTGATCCAGGCATGCTTTTCTACGCGCCACAAGGATGGATTAGCGATGACACGGACGCCGTGGAACGCCTGAAGATCCAGTACGGGACTTCTATGGTCTATCCGCTAAAGTCGATGGGGAGCCATGTGTCAGCTGTGCCGAACCATCAAGTGGGTCGGAAGACGAGTTTGCAGGCACGCGGGAATGTTGCGCTCTTTGGAACCTTTGGTTTCGAGCTCGATTTGAACACGCTCACTTCAGAGGAGAAAGACATCGTTCGAGACCAAATTGCATTTTTTAAAGAAAATCGAAACATGCTTCAGAACGGGTCGTTTTATCGACTGTTAAGCCCATTTGAGTCAAATGAGGTCTCTTGGATGGTTGCTTCTGCTGATCAAACGGAAGCGGTCGTGTGTTATTTTAAAGTACTGGCCAAACCCAATGATAAGTATTATCGTGTGAAGCTCCAAGGGTTGGATCCCGAGAAAAAGTATCGCTTAGAAGGAAAAGGCTCAACCCATTATGGGGATGAACTCATGAATGTGGGAGTGGTTTTGAGCGAGAATTACACGGGGCGGTCTGATGGATCCGTAGGCCATACAAGAGGTGACTATGCCTCCCGGTTGTTCGTGTTAAAAGAAGTTAAATAAGTAAGGTGAGGAAGCGAGGGGACGGCCCCTTTGCTTCCTCGTTTGATTAAAAGGACGCATCGAAACCGTCAAACCTGCTCCATGCCTTCCTTATTTAATTCATTTCATCACTTTTATTCGATATTCCATCCAAAAATTCTGTGGGAGACATTCCTTTTTTTTCAAAGAAAACGCGGGAGAATGAACTATACGACCCAAATCCAACTTCGTAAGCGACTTCTGACATCGTTAGGTTGGAAACCATGAGTAAGCTACATGCGTGGCGAATTCTTAAGTCATGGACAAAAGACAAGAAATTTTCCCCTATGGTTTCCTTAAATAATTTACTTAGATAAGGAGGGCTTAAGTAAAAACGCTCTGCTACCTCTTTTAAATTTAACTCATCCATATAGTGTGTATGGATATAATCAATCACTTTCCATATCGTTATACGTGTTGAAAAGTTTGAATTCCCCCCTCCCCTATTTGTTCGTCCGCGATCAAATTGAGCAATAATTTCTAAAAGTATCCCCCTTATAACAACTGTGCTCCATTTATCTTGAGTTCGATATTCTCTCATTAATTTTTTCACCAATTCGTCCATTCTCTTTTTTTCATCCCCATGGAATTGAACAAACGGACTCAGTAAGGGTTCACTCTGAAGTATAGCCTCTAGACCAATACCACTTTCATGGTCACCCATAATAATAGTCATGCCTATTGCGCAACTATATAATTTTAACGGGTGATTAGAATCGCTTATAATTTCATGAAATTGGTAAGGCAATAAGAATGTAAATGCACCTGGGGAAAGCTCATGGTTCTCACCATTAATCTTCTCACAGCCTTTTCCTTCAATGACATATGAGAATTCTAGAAAACTATGACGATGATTCGGGTAACGATCTCTGACTTCAGAAACAATAAGATCAAAAGGAAATTTAGAATTTTGATTAGGAAATTCTGAAAGTAATATAGGTCTAGAAAGCGTCATATTAGGACCTCCATCTAAATAACGAAAGGTTAAAAAATGCAATAGATTTCTTAAAAAATGATAAGTTTTTTAGATTATGTTCCGTTTACACTATAGGTATACCACATAAGGAAGTGAATTACATGGAAAAGCAAACAAAAATTGTGATGATTGGCGCAGGGAGTTATGTTTTTAGTATTGGTCTTTTATACGATTTAATTATCGAGGAAAAGTTAAATGGAGTTAAGTTAGTGCTTATGGACGTCAACGAAGAACTTGCATTTAATATGGCAAAAATTGCCCACCAGATGGCTGAAGAAGTAGAGTGTAAACTTGACATTAAAGCCACTACAAATCGCGAAGAAGCACTTGATAAGGCGGATTATGTAACCTGTTCAGCTGCTATCCAACTTCAGAAACGTTATCAAACGGATCGAGCGGTTCTTAAAGAACATGGAATTAAGGAAATGAGTAGTGAATGTGGAGGTGTTGGGGGAATTTCATATGCTCTACGTTCGATTGCACTTGTGCTCGATATTGCAAAAGACATCGAGCGGTATTGTCCAAATGCCATACTTTTTAATGTTACAAACCCGCTACCTCGTATTATTACAGCCCTTAATAAGTTTACAACTATTAAATCATTTGGATTTTGCAATGTTTCTAATGGGGGTATGAATGGTGGCTATGAAAATGTTGGTAAACTTATTAATCGTGAGCCTGAGAATTTAGAAGTAATAAGTGCTGGACTTAATCACTTTAACTGGCTTTTATCGGTTAAAGAAAAACAAACAGGTGTAGATCTATTGCCTGAGGTAAATGAACAACTCAAAAAAGGTGCTTTTGATCAGAATCCTCTTTCCATTAAATTATGGGAACAGTTCGGTTACCTTCCGCTTGCAGGGGATTCACATACTGGTGAATATATTCCTTTTGATCCGAAATTAAGTAAAGAGCACTATGCCCACCATGGGAGCAAGGAAAATCGGAACGAGCGACTTGAAATGATTCGTGCAGCTGCTAATAACGAATGCAACTGGCGTGACCTATTACCAGGTCGCGCATGGGAACGCCCTGGACTAGTCATTGGAGCTCTTATTAAAAATAAAACAATTCATTTAGATATGGTAAACCTACCAAACGATAACTATATTACTAACTTACCAAACGGAGCAATTGTGGAAGTACCCGCAATTGTATCAAATGGTAAAATTTCTGGAAAGAAGATTGGTTCTTTACCTGAACCACTTGCAGAAATCTGCAATCAAGTTTCATCTGTTCATACTATAATTGCAGATGCGGCAGTGACGGGTGATCTATCCAAAATTGAAGAAGCTATTTATAAAGACTCCTCTATTACCGAAAAAGTTATGGCCAAAAAAGCCATTCATAAATTGATTCAATTACACCATGATGTACTACCACAGTTTTCTTAAAGAAAGCATCGGAACCGTCCCCATGCTCCCCATGCTACGATTTGATTTTGGGGAGAGCATGGGGACGGGCCTTTTGCTTCCAATTGGATTACGCTTGGGAGGAAGCATCGGAACCGTCCCCATGCTCCGACAGCAGAAAGGGACTGGTAGAATCAAGGGCTGTTTGACAAGCTTCGCGTAATCGTGTCCAGTAGGTGGTGATCTCCTTAGAATGAAGTTTTCGGATGGTCATTTCTAGCCAGGTGAGTTCATCCATAAGTTGTGCGGATGAGCCAACCCAAAGCGTGCGGTCTTTGGTTTTCACTACAAACGGCGCGTCAAAACGAAACGGTAGGTATAATCCCGTATCATTAGGATGGAGCATCAGGTGTTGATAAATGGTTTTCTTTGTAAATTTAAGAATCACGGGCAATGAGCCATCGTTTCTCGCTGCGATTTTTTTCAAAGATTTCAGGGAGGAGCTTGTACCCAATGGAACAACCGTTTCAATCGGGCTTGTCCAATTGAGTTGCTCGCGAAATGGAACCAACTGACCCAATCGCTGCATGTGGATTTCAAGCGCCTTATACATAGGGGAATCGCTTGTTTTTTCATTCATAATTGGTCCAATAGAGGCTGTAATCATCCATAAAACTCCTTTTATAAAAGCTTACAAAGAAGTATTCGATGGGGACGGGCATTTCGCAGGGGTAAAAAGCGGTTTGTAATGGAATCGTTCCAATTGTTAAGAGCCTGTAAAAGTTTCCAAGATTAAAAAACTCCCCCAAAGATGTGGGGGAGTAGTGGTTAGCCTCATATGACTAGAGATCTTTAGACTGATCCATTGACTTTTGTTGCGTGCTCCTAGAGAATCTTCCAGGCCAATACGCCCATTTTCCAAGTACGGTCGTAATCGACGGAACGAGAAGCGGACGAACTATAAAGGTATCAAGCAAAACGCCTAATGCGGTAATAATCCCAAATTGGAGCAGGACTTGGATCGGTAAGGTAGCTAAGACGGCAAAAGTCCCAGCCAAAATCAAACCCGCAGAGGTAATGACGCTGCTCGTGCCGCTTACTCCATTTGCAATGGCGATTTTATGTGGATGTTTCTGCCGGTTTTCCCAAATGCTTGAGACCATAAAAATGTTATAGTCTTCCCCGAGTGCCACTAGGAAAACAAAGGCATAAAGCGGTATGGCATTTGAGATTGCGGGAATTCCCAACCCATAATGAAGCAGCAACCACCCAAGTCCCATTGCCGACAAATACGAGAGCATGACGGTTAAAATCAGATAGATCATCGCGACAATAGATCTTAAATAGATTAGGAGTAAGAGCGCGACTAGAATCACCACAATTGGAACGATGAGATTAAAATCGCGTTGCATTACCCTCCCAGTGTCATAAAGGCTAGAGGTTTCGCCGCCAATCCAAAAGTGATGGGCAGGCGTGACCCCAGCGTTGGTCAGAATTTGATTAAGCGTCTTATTTAATTTAGGGATGGCGTCAACCGCTTTTGGATCATAAGGGTCGTTCTTTAAATTAAGACTGATGGATTGATAGTCTGGATTCACAGTGCTTTTGGTTGGACGACCCACACTCGCAACAAAAGCGAGTTTATTTAAAGGCGCCTTAAGGTCAACCGATTTCCCCTCGGTGTTCACAGTTACTTGAACTGGAGCGAGTTCTCCCGAAGAAAAATGAGCACTCATTAGATCATAGCCTTCCCTTGATGGCATATTTTTGGGGAAGGAGCTAATAAGGTCTTGAGTGGTTTTAATTTGGGGTACAAAAGCAGCAAAGACCACGAGCACTAATGCACTGATCACAATGATGGTCCACGGCTTTTGCGTCACCCATTTTCCAAGGCCTTGGCTTAATTTTCCTTTCACCTTTAACCGTTTTAATGGCTTTCCTTTACGGGCTTCCCGCTCCTTCATCATTGCTTCCGTTCTCGGAATAAATGGGAAGAAGGAGATCCTTCCAAAGAAGGAGAGGAGAGCTGGGATTAAGGTAAGCGCCGCTATGCCCATGATGAGGATTGCTAGGCTAAATGGGATGGCGAAACGCTCAAATGACCCATAGTGGGCAAATAGCAAGGTTAACAAGCTCAACACGACGGTCAAGGCACTGACCATGATCGCGCCTCCTGATTGGCGGAGTGCGAGCTGGAGGGCACGTGTCGGGTCTTTCTCTTCAAAAAGCGTTTCTCGGTATTTGGCAACCAAGAAGAGACAGTAGTCGGTTCCGGCACCAAAAAGTAGAACCGTCATAATTGAGGCGCCTTGAGAGTCTACGGTAATCACACCAAGTTTCGCCAACTCACCGAGGATTGGGGCAATGGCTCCGTAAGCGAAGCCAACACCAATGAGCGGAATGATGGCGAGAATCGGCGATCGATAAAGCAGGATCAATAAAATGAGTACCAAAAGGACGGTGGCAATAAGTAGCGTGACATCAGCCTGACTGAACAAGGCAGTCGCATCGGTTGCAATACCTACAGGGCCGGTAAATCGAACATGCAAGCCATTTGCTTTAAGCGAGTTCTGAAACAAGTGGCTCGAATCTTGTTTGGTTAAGTAGGCTTTAATGGTTTTTAAACTATTGGCTAATTCAGGGGTACTGGCGGACTTCTTCATCAGGACAGGTGTTACAAGCGTTGTGCCGTCTTTTGAGGCCATTTTCTTAAGCGCTTGTGCCGGCACCTTTTGAAGCGGTGGGATAAAGGATTGGGTTCCAACAGGATGGTCGGCTAAATGCGTATATAGGTTTTGCGCGCTTTGGAGATCCTGATCTGTTAACCCACCATTGCGATACCAGACAATAAGTAAGGGAGTGCCGGCATTCTTAGGGAATTCTTTTTTATAGATTTGATCAGCCTGAACAGACATTGAAGAAGTGGGTAAATTAGCAGCCCCATCGTTCGTCACCTTATTCACATTGGGAAGCATGCCGGATAATAGACCGACTAATACGAGCCAAGCAAGTAGGGTCACCCAACGCCCTCGCCTGCTTGAGGCCGCTTCTACAAATCGAATCAGTTGCTTTTTCATCAAAACACTCCTTACAGAAATCGTGTATTTGATTTTTATTATATATACCAGTTGGTTAATTTACAACATTAATGATTGTTTGTCAGTTTTTTTTCTGAGGCGCTTTTTAAAAACAAACGAACCCATGGATTCATTATAAAACAAAATGGTCGGCGATCCTTTTTTTTGGTAATATAAAATATAAAATTATATGTTTTTGTACGGAAGACAATGAAATCAAGGATTAAGGAGATTTGGCTATGGCAATTCAAAAGCGAAGTCGCACACCCGGAAGACCTAAACAAAGTGATCAGGAAGTGCCAACAAATGCGCTTATTTTGCAGACGGCCACCCGATTGTTTCTAGAGTCGGGATTTCAAAAAGTGTCCATTGATGATGTGGCACATGCAGCCGGCCTAACAAAAGCGTCTATCTACTATTATTATAGGTCAAAAGGGGACTTGTTCAAAGAATCCATGGTTGCTTTGATGTCAAGAATTCATGAACGGATTGATGGGATCTTAAGCTCGGAAGCTCCACTATATAATCGATTATTAGCGGTGGCCAAAGCGCATCTTCAAGCGACAACGGCTATTGATTTGGAAGGGTTTATGCGTGAGTCGAAGCGGTCTCTGTCAGAAGAACAAATGGAAGCGATGAAAATGGCTGAGGAAAAAATGTTTGAACGCATTGAGCAGGCTTTTCAATCTGGGATCCGCTCTGGGGAAGTGGCTGACTTTGATGCGCAATTTGCTGCACATGCTTATATAAATTTGTTAAAAGTCGGAAATTATAAGGATGTGAATGGTCACGCCCCCTTTTCCGAGTTTGAAAAAACCGCGGAGAAACTACTTGATTTGATTTGGTACGGACTGTCGAAAAAATAATTAGTCACATATAAGAACTACTAAAAGAGGAAGAGAAGGTGAGGAACGTGGGCATCTCTTCCTCTTTTTATAATCCTTTTATTGATTTTTGTTCAATACTTTTTCTAGATAGGCTTTATTGTGCAAGACATGATTGTTGGTTGGCACGACTTCTCGGGCAAGTTCATTATGATGGTGAGCTAATGAGAAGTCACCAATCTTTGAATAACATACGCATAACTGAAGGTGAGGAAGCCAGGTCCAACAAGCGTGATTGACGAGTCCGAGCGAATCTCTCGGCATCTCTAATTTCGTGGCAAGTTCATACCAAAAAATCGCTTTTTCATAATCTTGCTTATTCAAAAAGAGATAACCCAGTCTGCAACAAAACTCTGCGCGGGGCGTGTCGTATTCAAATGATTTAAATATATAGTGAAGGGCTTGCTCTTTATTGCCAAGCCTATGAAAACAATCTGCAAGATGTCCACATGCCGATAAATTATCCTCGACCCAGCCCTCTTTTGTTTCTAGAAACTTTTTATAATAGATAATGGCCTTCTCATAGTCTTCATGGTCCAACCATTCATTGGCAAAATAGTATAAATCTCTAGGCGAAAACGATTCACCATTGGATAGTCGTTTCTTATAAATATTTAGGTTTCGATCAGAGTCGTGGTCTATACTTTTATGGGTGACCTTTATGTCACTATGGAAAATGTTCCCCCAAACCTCTAAGTATTCATGAACAGCTCCGATCCATTTGAAATGTTTGTCTCTTTTAACTAGTCGATTTCGTCTCAGACTAGACGTGACCCCACTGTTCTCATCCGTTGCCAAACTATAGACCATAGTAATAGAGTCATAGCTTGAATCCAATTGGGATTTCAGTTCGGAAAATTTCGTTTGATCTTCTATTAAAAAAACGTCATCCGCATCTAACCATAAGATGTAATCCTGTGTGGCTTGATCAAAAGCAAAATTGCGTGCAGCCGCAAAATCGTCAACCCATTCAAAATCCAGGACCTTGTCAGTGAAATTGGCAACAATTTCTTTGGTTCGATCTGTTGAGCCCGTATCTACAATAATTATTTCATCCACGAGATCTTTAACTGAGTCCAAGCATCTTTCAATGGTATTTTCTTCATTTTTAACAATCATACAAAGGCTTACGCTGATCATGTTATGAACTCCTTTTTTAATAGTCGTCTCAATACTCTATGTACTAAAAAAGGAGATGGTTTGTGCATGCAGTCAAAATGGTTAATTAACCATAAAAAGTTAAAAATGTGTGGGTTTACTTATTATTATAGGGATAGGTAAGTTTCTACCTATCCCTGTAATAGTTAAGAAGCTGAGATTAAAAGGGTTGCTGCGGCCCCATCACTTAGAGCGCCACCACTTGTCGATACTCGAACGGTTAATAGATCACATGTGTTGATTGCTAATGAAGCGGTCGTTGAATTGCAACAAGCCGGTCCTGTTACGGAAACCGAAATGTTGGTTGGGCTAAACGTAACACCACAATTTGTACTTCTGTAGACAGTGGCTGTCGCAGTTTGACCAGCTGTTAATCCCGCATCTCGAACGCTAAAAGTAAAACCAGTAATTGTTGAGTTTTGTGCAACAACGATACTATTTCTGACATCACTTGCTGAGGCGTTGCCTAGGCCTAAGAATTGTCCGTTACCAATAGATTGGTCTGTAGCAAGATAAACCGTATTACCCCCAGGTCCAGTAGGTCCAGTAGGTCCAGTAGGTCCAGTAGGCCCAGTAGGCCCGCTATGGCCTTTACAACAACAAAAATTGAAATTAAAGTTAAATTCTAAGTTGTTACATCCGCAACAACCATCTTAAAAAATGGACGAAAATGGCTGAAAACGGGCGGATTAAAAGACTAAGGGTGGTTTCAAAAAAAACAAAAAGTTCTCTAATAGATCAGAGAACTTTTCGTATTATTTATTAGAAGCTCAGTCGTCTTGTTTGTTAAATGTGATTTTAGGTTGATTTGTCGATCCTTCGATACTAGACTTGAGTAAATCTCGGATATCCGTCAGAAGGAGTTGCTCTTTGCTAGGTGCCGCCGGTTTGTTAGAAGCAGCTGCCTCTTTCCTTTTTAAATGGAGAAAAACACGAATGATAAGGAATAATGTTAGCGCGATGATAAAAAAATCAACAACGGTTTGAATGAAGGTCCCATATTTAATAACGGATTTTCCAAAGGTGAAACTTAACTTTGTAAAGCTGATCCCCCCAAGAAGGACTCCGATGAAAGGCATAATAATATCATTAACCAGCGAAGTCACAATCTTTCCAAACGCACCACCTATGATCACAGCCACGCTAAGGTCCACAATATTCCCTTTAAAAGCAAACTTTTTAAATTCTTGCCACACAAAAATCACCTCCTTATTGCAAACACATAAACCATACCTGTTCATTTTTGCTAGATTCCCTCTACTCTATTAGTATGCGCAAAATAGGAAGTTATTATAATAAGAGCGAAATTAATTAAGACTTGATAGACCAAAAAAATTTAGATTTGTTTTACACAAGCAGAAAAAACCCCATCAGAGGGATGAAGCCCTCAGGTGGGGTAAACCTAGTCGTCGATTTAGTAGACCAACGACGACTAGTTGCGCTTAAAGCCTTTGAAACGGGTGCCTTGATAGGTCAGTGATCCAACGTCTCCTTCAGCAAGGAGTCCATATTCGGGACCGCTTAACCTAAATTCAAAGCGTTGACCCGCTTCAGCCTCAAACGTCGCATAATAGTAGGTTCGGGTTCGGTTGCTAAACGTTCCATTTGTTTGATTCGAGCTCCCATAACTTCTGACTTCTGTTCGCTTAGTGACAAGCTTCGCTGGCGTGGTTAGAATGTCTTGTTTATTATTCCGAGACCACTGTCGGGCACCCGAAATCGCTCGAAAAATAAGAGTCCCTATTACAATAACAAAAATGAGGCCAATAAATAGGGGGACAAACTGGAACACGCCACCCCCAATTGGTCCAGGCAGGGTAGTCATTAAAAAAACCTCCTCATATAAAACGACCTATTAGAAGATACGTTTCAATAGTGAGAAGGTTTCGTAAAAAATGGGAATGAATCACCAGTCATTTTTAACCGCGTGTCTTTTCGTCTAAGGTAAGATTAGATCAACAAATTAAACAACTTTTGATCTTTATTAATTTCGGTATAGGAGTAACCATGCTCAGACATCCGTTCAACTAAGGCTTGATAGTCGTTTGGGTGATGGAGCTCAATACCTACGAGGACGGGTCCGTGGTCTTTATTCGTCTTTTTCGTATACTCAAACCGAGTAATATCGTCGTTTTTTCCAAGAATATATTCCATGAATTCTCGAAGTGCGCCCGGTCGTTGTGGAAAATTCACTATGAAATAATGCTTTAATCCTTCATAGATTAAAGAACGCTCTTGAATTTCCTGCATACGATTAATATCGTTATTTCCCCCACTGATGATGCAGACGACATTCTTTCCTTTGATTTGATCTTTATAAAAGTCAAGTGCAGAAACAGATAAGGCCCCTGCAGGTTCAGCGACAATCGCGTTCTCGTTATACAGTTCAAGGATCGTAGTGCAGACCTTTCCTTCAGGGACCAAGACAATATCATCAAGGATTTCCTGACAGATTTCGCGAGTGAGGTGACCCACTTGGCGCACCGCAGCGCCATCTACAAATGTTTCAATATGATCGAGCTTAACGACCTTTTTCTGACTTAAGGATTCTTTCATTCCCGGTGCACCAGAAGGCTCTACACCGATGATCTTAGTTTCAGGATGGGTGTTCTTAATATACGTTCCAACACCGGAAGCGAGCCCTCCACCGCCGATTCCCATAAATACATAGTCGACGTCCACTTTTTCTTTTAAAATCTCTACACCGATCGTGCCCTGGCCAGCGATGGTTCGAGGGTCATCAAACGGATGGATGAAGGTCATGTGTTCAGATTCGCATAATTGAATGGCTTGATTGTAGGAGTCATCAAAAGAATCACCTGTTAAAATGACTTCAACTGAGTCACCGCCAAAAAGTTTCACTTGATTCACTTTAAGTCTAGGTGTTGTGGTTGGCATGAAAATTTTACCTTGTATACCGAGGGTTTTGCAGGCATAGGCGACCCCTTGCGCATGGTTCCCGGCACTAGCACAGACGACGCCATTTTCCCGTTCTTTCTCCGTTAGGCCTTGAATGAAGTAATAGGCGCCTCTAATTTTAAAAGATCGAACAATTTGTTGATCTTCTCGTTTTAAAAATACATTGCACGCGTAGCGCTTAGACAAGATTTCATTTCTTTGTAAGGGGGTTTGGGTCACAACATCTTTTAAAGCGTTATGGGCAACAAGAATATCTTGGACTTGGATAGGATTCACCTTCGTATTTTTCATATATATTTAAACTCCTTAATAACAAAAATAGATAAACTTCTAAGATCATGGGACTAAAACACTATTACTAGTATAGTTGTCCCTAAAAAGAAAAAGACCAGATCGCACGAAACCACCTAGCTTTTGGATTTATAAATATAGAATAGAAAACAAATAAAATCATAAAATTCCTATTCTAAATAGTACCACGTTCAAATTGGCGATGCCATTAAACTTCGATAAATCTAGAAAAATAGGCAGTTGGACCGACAAACCCCCCAATGATAGCGGCATCATTGGGGGTTTGTCGATTCAAAGAATCTCGGATTATTGAGTGGTTTTTCCACCCGATCGGCCTATGGACTGGACCTCGATTTTGGCTTTCAGTAAGCCTTGGCGAATGGTCTTGGCGAACTCTAAGGCATGGGCGCCATCTCCGTGTAAACAAACCGTATCGGCTTGAATCGAAACATCCCTCTTTTGAAGGGAGGTGACTTTGCCAACCCGAACCATTCGAATGACCTGTTCAACGGCAGCTTGATCATTTGTTAATAAAGCATTGGGATGATTTCGGGAGGTAAGAGTGCCATCCTCTTGATAGGTTCGGTCTGCAAATACCTCATGAGCAACCGGTAATCCCAGTTGAGTACCAGCTTGAATCAACGCGCTTCCAGAAAGCCCATATAATATGAGTTCGGGATCAAATGCCTCAACGGCGCAAGCAATGGCATGAGCAAGCTGTGAGTCCTTGGCGGCCATATTATATAAGGCACCATGGGGTTTTACATGGTTAAGTGTGCCACCTGAAATTCGAACAAATGCTTCTAAGGCCCCTAATTGATATAACACAATATCATAAATTTCTTGAGGGGTCAGGGCCATATTCCGTCTCCCAAACCCATTTAAATCTGGAAAGCCTGGATGGGCACCAATGCGGACACCAGAGCGGACGGCCTGTTCACACGCTTCCCTCATGGTTTTCGGGTCTCCAGCGTGATAGCCACAGGCAATGTTAACCGACGTCACGTAGTTAAGAATATCTTCGCTCACCCCTAATTGATAGGCGCCAAAACTTTCACCAAAATCACAGTTTAAGTCGATTGTTTTCATAAGGAACCCCTCGATTCTATAAAAGAAGCGGCCTGTTTCATTTTTAGAGCACTCTCTCTTTCTATGAGTCGGAATGACTGTTCCCTTTCAATTAATGCTTCTTGTGCTGCCTCGATCGTGGTGGTCTTGAAACAGAGGGTATCCCCGGGCTTTGATTGGGCTAGAAGGGGCAAATCAGCCTGGATGACATGCCCAATGATCGGATAACCGCCCGTTGTTTGCCGGTCTGCCATTAGTATGATGGGTTGACCATCTGGGGGAACTTGGATGGCCCCCATTTGGATTGGTTCAGATAGTATACTTTGCTCTGTTTTGTAATCAAGCGGATTCCCTTTGAGTCGATACCCCATTCGATCAGATTGCGACGTGATTGTAAAGGAGTCATGGAAAAAAGCGTTGAGGGACTGTTGTTTGAAAAGATGGGCATCCGAGTGGATCATCACACGGAGTTCTGACTCTGATGTCTGGGTCGGCAAAACGCTTGGACGAATCGACCAATTCGCTTCCGAAAAGAATGGTGATTTGAGCCGATGTTCTAAAAAAGCCATCAGCGACACTTGAGTTTTTGAGAAAGGTCCCAAAGGCACACAGTCCCCTTTTTGTAAGGGGCGTCCTTCAAAACCACCGAATTGAGCTTTAATGTGGGTGCTTTTACTGCCCATAATCTCCGAAACATTAAACCCTCCGGAAACGGCCATATAGGCTCGAATCCCTTTCTTTGCATAGGAAAAGTTAAGAACGGTTCCTTTTTTAATGTAAATAGGGCGCCACATTGACACACGGCCACCATCAATTGTGGGACGGAAATCACCGCCGCAAATGGCAATCAGACAATCCTGATCAAAAGAAAACGATCCTCCTGCCATAGTCATTTCAAGACCAGCCTCGGTCTCTTTGTTTCCGATTAAGAGGTTTGCGAGTCGGAGCGCAAAGGTGTCCATAGCGCCCCCAACGTTCACTCCAAGGTCTTGATACCTATATCGGCCTAGATCTTGAATAGTGGTTAAGAGTCCTGGTTTGAGTATGTTTAGCGCCATATGGTTACTCCTCTCTGTAGGCTCGAAAGTCTTTTTCTGAAATGGGGATGAAACGAATGCGATCACCGGGTGTTAAAAGGCTTGGGGAAGGGTTGGTCGGTTGGAAAAGTTCGATGGGTGTGCGGCCAAGGATCTGCCAACCACCAGGTGATTCGAAGGGATAGATACCCGTCTGGTTCCCTGCAAGACCCACTGCCCCCTTTGGCACGCGGCTAAGCGGTGTGGACTTTCTTGGTGTTATAAGTTTAGGAGACAATCCACCGAGGTAGGGAAATCCAGGCATAAAACCAATCATATACACCACATACTCAGGTTCGGTATGGAGTGAAATGACGTCCTGGATTGTTAGGTTATGGAACCGTGCAACCTGTTCAAGGTCGGGACCGAATTCGCCTCCATAACAAACAGGAATGCTCACGATGCGTTGGGTTCTGGAAGTGAATTCATGATCCCAATCGATCGACCTTAAAAGGGATTCAAGGCTTGTTTTAACATAGTGGTAGGGTGAGTGCGCTCGATCTAGAGTGTGGACAAGATAAGGATCATAGCTAATGGAAAGCGTAGTATAGGCAGGCACCGCTTCAACCAGCCAACGGAATTTTTGATCTCTAAGATGATCCAAGAAATGTTGAATCAGTTGATGGGTTTCAAGGTTTATAGAATGACCAAAGCGGATTAGAACCGCGCAATCTCCTGCAGAGAGAATCTCAATCTGATCAGTCTGACTCACCATAAGGATCGCCTCCACAATTAATTATGTATATAAAAAAGGAAAATGGGTTGGAAGGACAGTCCCTTCCAACCTGTTCAACGGCTGTCTTAATGACTATTCCGTTTCAAAAAGACTCTCTTTAAAGTGATCCATGGCAAACGCTGAAGTCCCAAGCGCTGTGGATAAATAAGGGCGCTCTGAAAAGCTGATCTCCACATTTTCTAGGTTAAACGGTAGGGTGCGCTCATCAAGGACTTTTTGGATGGGTGCTTTCAGGAAGTCCTTGGCCAGGGCCAAGCGATTTCCGATAATAATTTTTTGGGGATTCAGTCCATTGATTATCGTGACAAGGCCAATCCCAAGCGCTTCGCCAATTTTTTGAAAGATTGAAAGCGCGTGTGGATTTTCTTCTCGCGCCATTTGTACCAGTCCCTCAATAGAACGCTCTTCACTTGAGAGATCAGGGAAAATCAAGGCCGCTTCATTAATGAGGGCAAGTTCGGAAGCATATAACTCCCAACAGCCGTAATTCCCACAACGGCA
Source organism: uncultured Sporolactobacillaceae bacterium (assembly GCA_963829575.1). GTDB lineage: Bacteria > Bacillota > Bacilli > Bacillales > Sporolactobacillaceae > KACC-23026. Next base: position 378,304 of record CAWHJF010000012.1, read on the forward strand.
CTTTTTGCCATGACGATCGATCGTCATATGGCCTAATTCACCAGAAAATCCACTCGTCCCATTATAAAGCTTTCCATCAATAATAATCCCTGTCCCAATCCCGATCCCCGCACTGATGTAAACCAATTCATTGACATTTCTGCCAGCCGCCAAACTGCTTTTCTCCATAGGCACCGGCATTGGCTTCGTTTTCAATGATGACAGGCACGTGGAACCAGTCTTCCACCACTTCTTTCAGATCCATGGTTTGCCAGTTAAGGTTTGGAGTGAATAAGACCTTTCTGTTGTTCGTCACGATCCCTGGGACTCCAATACCTATTCCTATAATGCCATATGGGCTTTGCGGGGCCGATTCAATGAGATCCTGAATAAGGGATTGAAGAGCAATGCTAACCGATTCAAAATCGGTATCGATAAATGGGATTAACTTTTCTTCTTGGATGCTTCCCTTTAGATCACTTAGGATGCCTAATAAGTAGTTTCCTCCAATATCAATGCCGATGGCAAAGCCTGCCTTTTGATTAAAGTGGAGAAGTACCGGTCGTCGCCCACCGCTGGACTCCCCAGGACCGCTCTCGTATACAAACGATTCTTCCAAAAGCTCGCTCACTAAGGATGAGACAGTTCCTTTATTTAATCCTGTGTTTTGAGCAATATCTGCACGAGAAATCGGTTCTAGTTCCTTGATTCGATCCAATACAATTGATTTATTCATTTGCTTCACGAACTGAAGATTGCCTGTTCTCATGTGTGTCCTCCGAATTTTAGATCAAGATAGAGATCCTGGTTTGAACGATTGGATTTCCCGGACAATTTAATAAAAAGAAATGGTGTAGACAGCCGATCCAAAAGTGTTTATTACTATTATAAACTACCAAGGAGAGAAAGAAAAAATAATTTATAAAGACTTCGTATATTTAATAGACAAAGTTTATTACCCGTGATATGATGTCTTTAAGAAAAGTGAATTTTAACTAATATAATAATTACAATAATTGGTCTAAGTAAATAGGATGAAACCGTAAGCGTTTACTTTGGGCCATTATTTTAAATCAGCTAGGAGGCAAAACCATGGCATATTTTCCAGATGTAACAAAAATCAAATTTGGTGGCGCAGCATCAAAAAATCCTTTGGAGTTTAAATATTATAATCCAGAGGAAAAAGTCGGTGGCAAAACAATGGAAGAGCAGCTTCGGTTTTCCGTGGCTTACTGGCACACCTTTACAGCGGACGGAACAGATCCGTTTGGTACCCCTACTATGTTCCGTTCTTGGGACCGACTTAGTGGAATGGATTTAGCAAAAGCACGCCTTGAAGGAGCTTTCGAATTCTTTGAGAAGCTTGATGTTCCATTTTTCTGTTTCCATGATGTGGATATTTCTCCTGAAGGGGACACACTTCGTGAAACGAATGCCAACTTGGATGAAATCATTGGATTGACTAAAGAGTATATGAAAACAAGCAAGGTAAAGCTCCTTTGGAATACGGCTAATATGTTTAGCCACCCAAGATTTCTTCATGGTGCTGCGACTTCAAACAATGCGGACGTGTTTGCTTATGCTGCAGCCAAGGTTAAGAAAGGCTTAGAAGTGGCAAAAGAACTCGGCTCTGAAAACTACGTGTTCTGGGGTGGTCGTGAGGGTTATGAGACACTCCTTAATACGGATATGGGACTCGAATTTGATAATCTTGGCCGATTCATGCATATGGCCGTCGATTATGCCAAGGAAATTGGGTTTGGTGGCCAATTTTTAATTGAGCCTAAACCAAAAGAACCAACGACTCACCAGTATGATACAGACGTGGCAACCGGACTTGCTTTCTTACAAAAATATGGTCTGGAAAAAGACTTCAAATTTAATATTGAAGCAAACCATGCGACGCTTGCCGGTCATACGTTCCAACATGAACTTCAAACGGCTCGAATTAACGGTATGCTTGGTTCGGTTGATGCTAACCAAGGCGATCCATTGCTTGGTTGGGATACGGACGAGTTTCCAACAGATCTCTATTCCACGACGCTTGCCATGTATGAGATTCTTAAGAATGGCGGTCTAGGACAAGGTGGTTTGAACTTTGATGCTAAAGTTCGTCGACCATCCTTTGAAGATGTGGATTTGTTCTATGCGCATATCGCTGGAATGGATGCTTTTGCTCGTGGTTTGAAAGTTGCGCATAAACTTTTAGAAGATGGCGTGCTTGAAAACTTCATTAAAAATCGCTATAGCAGTTTCAAAGAAGGTATTGGGGCTGACATCGTGTCTGGGAAAGCGGATTTCCATGCATTGGAAGCTTATGCGCTTGAACATGATGATATTAAGAACCAATCAGGTCGCACGGAACTTCTTAAAGCAACCCTTAACCAGTATCTAATTGAAGTCAAGTAAACGACGACTATAAGCAAATTTCAAAATGAGAGCGGGGACCTTCCAAGTCTCCGCTTGTTTTTGGTAGATCGAATGGGATTTAGAGGTATGTAAAATCTCGCCGCAATAGGTTCAAAAAAGGAAAGTTAACGGAACAGGTGTCCGGCCGATGGGTTAAGCGGACCCCGGATCCGTTATAGGACAAAATTATTGATGGATAAGACAAAGGAGGAGTTCTATGCGTTATGTAATCGGAGTTGACCTTGGCACAAGTGCCGTTAAGGTATTACTGGTCGACCAATCGGGTCACGTTGTTTCGGAGAGTGCGGAAGACTACCCACTTATTCAGAAGAAGTCAGGCTATAGTGAACAAGAACCAGAGGCGTGGGTCGAAAAGACGCTACTTGCTTTGCGAAAACTCGTTGAGAGCTCGGGTGTCTCATCTGATGAGATCGAAGGCTTAAGTTTCTCAGGACAAATGCATGGTCTTGTGTTAATGGACGCGGCAGGAGATGTGCTCCGTCCTGCGATTCTGTGGAATGATACGCGGACAACAGAAGAGTGCCGATACATTGAAGAAAAACTAGGGCCGTCTTTACTCGACATTACAAAAAACCAAGCGCTTGAAGGGTTTACGCTACCGAAACTTCTATGGGTGAAAAAGCATGAGCCTGAAATCTATGAGAAGACGGCATCCTTTGTACTACCTAAAGATTATGTGCGGTACCGTTTAACTGGAGCGCTTCAAATGGAACTTTCAGATGCAGCAGGCACTTTAATGTTGGATGTGGCTAAGAAAGAGTGGAGTCAGACTGTATTAGAAGAAATGGGAATCAAGGCGACGCTTTGTCAGCCTCTCGTTGCGTCTCATGAATACGTGGGTACATTACGACCTGAAGTGGCTGAAAAAGTGGGCTTGTCTTCAGCTGTTAAAGTATTTGCCGGCGGCGCGGATAACGCTTGCGGGGCGCTTGGGGCAGGTGTGATTAAAGAAGGCAAAACTATGTGCAGCATTGGGACCTCAGGTGTTGTTCTGACTTATGAAGAAACCGGAACGAAAAATTTTGAAGGAAAAGTCCATTATTTTAACCATGCTGTGTCTGACCACTTTTATGCAATGGGTGTCACTCTTTCAGCAGGGGATAGTTTTAATTGGTTTAAAAAGGTGTTTGCAGAGAATGAGAGCTTTGATGAATTGGTCTCTGGTGCCGCCAAAATTCAAGCGGGCAGTGGCGGCTTAGTGTTCACCCCTTACCTTGTAGGTGAACGAACGCCGCATGCGGATGCGGACATACGAGCAAGTTTCATTGGGGTCGACCGTTCTCATACGAAGGCGCACTTTGTAAGGGCCGTCCTCGAAGGCATTACGTTCTCCTTGAAAGAGTCAGTGGAAATCTTTCGTCAAAAGGGAAAAGCCATCCCTTCGCTTATCTCGATTGGCGGGGGTGCCAAAAGTGAGTTTTGGTTACAGCTTCAAGCGGATATTTTTAATGCGGATGTCTTCAAACTTGAAAATGAACAAGGGCCAGGACTCGGTGCGGCGATGCTTGCGGCATACGGCTGCGGCTGGTTCCCATCGCTTGAGGCATGTTCGGAGACCTTTACGAAAGTGGCGGGTGTGTATCATCCAAATCCGGAGAACGCGGCCCTTTACGACCGACTGTTCACGATCTATCAAACGGTCTATACACATACTCAAGTGCTTAATCAACAACTCAAAGATTTTCGATAAGTTTAGTTTGGGCTCGCGAACCTCAGTCGCGAGCCTTTCTATTTTATTAAGGGTATACTAACTTAAAAGAAAGAGGCTCGAAGGTTTGACGTAGGGTCACAGTTTATAGGAGGAACGGCGATGCTAGACATCAATAAAGTGGTTCTTAAAAAATTGAGAATGCGACTAAAAAACGGGTTTACCACGAGTTTCGGGACGGTTCAAGATAAGGAATTTTTTCTCGTTGAAGTACACAATTCAGACGGGATTACAGGGTACGGTGAATCCGTCGCATTTTCTGTACCTTGGTATACTGAGGAAACCGTTGGAACGACTGAGCACGTCATGACGGAGTTTCTAATTCCCCTTCTCCTGGAGGCACCTATGAAACATCCTGACCAGGTCGCAGAGCGCTTCAACAGAATTCGTCGAAATCACATGGCGAAGGCAGCGCTTGAAGGTGCAGTATGGGATCTGTTTGCCAAACAAAACCAGACCTCGCTGTCACATGCTTTGGGTGGGGAACACAAACAAGTAGAGGTTGGGGTCAGCATCGGTATTCAACCCTCTCTGGACCAACTCCTACAAGTGATTCAAGAAAAGGTCGATCAAGGCTATCGTCGTGTAAAAATTAAGATCAAACCCGGCTGGGATGTGGAGGTCGTCAAGACGGTTCGCGAGGCGTTTCCCGAGCTCCCATTAATGGTGGATGCGAATTCAGCTTATACACTCGATCAAATTGAACGTATAAAAAAGCTGGATCGGTTTAATTTATTAATGATTGAACAGCCTCTAGCGCATGATGATTTCCTAGATCATTCAAAGTTACAAAAGAAGATCGAAACCCCAATCTGTCTGGATGAAAGCATTCATTCAATTAAGGATGCTGAACTGGCAGTGGAACTTGGGAGTTGCAAGATTATCAATATCAAAATTGGCAGAGTAGGAGGGTTAACCGAAGCCAAACGCGTCCATGACCTCTGCTGGAACCATGGGCTTCCGGTCTGGTGCGGCGGCATGCTTGAAGCAGGGGTAGGCCGGGCGCATAGTATTGCCTTGGCATCGCTTCCTGGTTTTACACTTCCGGGGGATACCGCAGCTTCCGCTCATTATTGGGAGCGTGACATAATTCAGCCGGAAGTTAGGGTAAGGGACGGGCGGATTGACGTCCCAACAACACCTGGGATTGGCTTTGAACTTGATCCAGAGGCGATTTCAAATTACACTGTAAGGGAACAAGAATTTCAAAGAATGTGAAAATAAAGGGTTTTTACTACAAAATCCAGCTTGTTTCTGTTAAAATTTATAAAAATGATTCAGTGAGTTAATGCGTTAAATTATTATATAAAGGATGGATGGACATGGCGAAGCAACAAATTGGCGTGGTGGGTCTCGCAGTTATGGGGAAAAACTTAGCGCTTAATATTGAAAGTCGAGGCTATTCTGTTTCGGTTTACAATCGTTCGGAGTCTAAAACAAAGCAATTGTTGGAAGAGGCGCAAGGTAAGAATTTGGTTGGCACATACTCAATTGAAGAATTTGTGGAGTCCCTTGAGAAGCCTCGCAAAATTCTAATTATGGTAAAAGCTGGTGAACCGACGGATGCGACGATTGCCCAGTTGACCCCACACCTTGATAAAGGGGATATCTTAATTGATGGCGGAAATGCATTCTTTGAAGACACCAGAAGACGAAACCAAGAGCTTCAAGAACAAGGGTTTAATTTTATTGGAACAGGCGTTTCAGGCGGTGAAGAGGGTGCATTAAAAGGACCGGCAATTATGCCAGGCGGCCAAAAAGGCGCGTATGCCCTCGTCGAACCGATTTTAACGGCGATCTCTGCTAAAGTAAATGGGGATCCTTGTTGTACATATATCGGACCAGACGGAGCGGGCCATTATGTGAAAATGGTACATAACGGAATTGAATATGGCGACATGCAGTTGATTTGTGAAGCCTATAACTTATTAAAAAATGTCTTAGGCTTAAGTGCCGATGAACTTCATGAGATCTTTAAAGAATGGAACCAAGGTGAGTTGGACAGCTATCTCATTGAAATCACAGCTGATATCTTCACCAAGAAAGATGACGAAACCGGCAAACCGCTTGTGGAAGTCATTCTGGATACCGCTGGTCAAAAAGGAACAGGTAAATGGACAAGCCAAAGCGCGCTTGACCTCGGTGTACCCGTTTCAATCATTACGGAATCTGTGTTTGCGCGGTTCATTTCAGCCATGAAAGACGAGCGTGTGGCGGCGAGTAAAGTGCTTTCCGGCCCAACACCGTCTTATTCGGGTTCAAAAGAAGAGCTCATTGAAGCGATCCGCAAAGCGCTTTATATGAGTAAAATTTGTTCCTATGCGCAAGGGTTCTCACAAATGCGTGCCGCATCTGTTGCGAACGAGTGGGATCTTCAATACGGGAACATTGCGATGATTTTTAGAGGGGGATGTATCATTCGCGCAGCTTTCCTACAAAACATTAAGGACGCCTATGATCGTGAGCCAGAGCTTAAAAATCTACTCTTAGATCCTTACTTTAAAAACATTGCAGAAGGTTACCAAGATGCCTTGAGAAAAGTGGTGTCGGTGGCGGTCGAAAATGGCGTGCCCGTTCCAGGTTTCTCAAATGCGATTGCGTACTATGACAGTTACCGTTCTGAAGTCCTTCCAGCTAACTTGCTCCAAGCACAGCGCGATTATTTTGGTGCCCACACTTACCAACGCGTGGATAAAGAAGGCATCTTCCATACGGAATGGATGAAATAAGCATAGGCTAATATAGTTCTTCAAATTTTAAAGAGCACCTGATAAGCGATCGTTACATCAGGTGCTCTTTTCTATTGTATCCTCTGTGTAATTGGGTTTTAGAATGTTGGACGAGAACATGTTATGATAGAAAAAGATGGAAGAAATAGATGACGATTTATTGATATATTGTCGGAGGAGTGGTGTGCGAATGAAGAAGAGAGCGCTTGGGTCAACGGGAATTGAAGTATCGGAAGTCGGCTTTGGAGCTTGGCAATTGGGTAATGCTAAAGATTGGGGTAAGATGTCGGATCCGGAAGCGATTGCGTTGGTCCATAAAGCTATGGATGAAGGATGTAATTTTTTTGATACCGCACCTAATTATGGTGGAGGTCAAAGCGAGCGCCTTCTTGGTGAAGCGTTTAAGGGAAGACGAGAACACGTTGTCATTAACACGAAATTTGGCCACGACCCACAAGGCGGCGATGATTTTAGTCGTGAGGCCTTAAAAAGGTCAGTCGAAAACAGTCTAAAGAAATTGCAAACCGATTATTTGGATTCCATTCTCTTGCATAACCCTCCTTTTGATCTTCTTAATGGAAACCATACCGATCTCTATGAAGAGCTCGAGAACCTGAAGCAAGCGGGCAAGATTCGCGCTTATGGAGCGTCCATCGATTCAAGTCGTGAAATAGAAGAAGTGATCCGGAACACAAAGAGTCAGGTTTTGGAAGTCTTGTTTAATGTTTTTCATCAGGAAACGCGTCTGGCTTTTACAGAAGCTAAGGAAAACGGGGTCGGACTCATTGTGAAAGTGCCTCTTGATTCAGGCTGGTTATCGGGAAAATACAATGCCAGCAGCCGATTTGAAGGGATTCGAAGCCGATGGACAGAAGACGTTATTGAACGTCGTTTCCAACTGTTGAAAGAAATTGAATACCTTACAGAAGGCGGCGCCAGTATGATTGAACAAGCCTTGAAATTTGTGCTGGCCTTTGACGAAGTATCGACGGTTATACCGGGTATTAAGAATGACGCCCAATTAAAACAAAACTTTGCTGCAAGCGGGGACCCCTTATCTGCGGAAGTGAAAACCAGACTTTTAGAGTTCTGGGAACAAGAACTCAGAAACAACCCGCTCCCTTGGTAGAGTGAGCTACTTTTTTCCAAAAAGAAAAAATATCCTGTGAAAATGAAACTTTTTTGGGCGGACCTCGTATTACTTTTTAGAACACAATTAATTCTCAGATACGAAATTGATAGAATGATTATAAAAAAAGGGGTGCAAGACATATGGCCATTTCATTAGTCAAAGGACAAAAAATTGATCTTACTAAAGGGAACGCCGGGTTAACCTCATTGCTCGTTGGATTAGGTTGGGATCCTGTTAAACAAAGGGGATTCTTCAAACGGACACCTAATATCGATTGTGATGCATCTGTCCTCATGTTGAATGCAGAAGATCGTTTAGAACGAAAAGAAGACGTCATTTATTTTGCTAATTTAAATAGCTCTTGTGGGAGTGTCCGTCATACTGGGGATAACTTAACAGGGGAAGGCGATGGGGATGACGAACAACTCCTTGTCGATCTCAAAACCATTCCAGAGCGCATTCATAAGCTCCTTTTTGTTGTCAATATTTATCAATGTGTGGAAAGAGGGCAAGACTTTGGAATGATTCAGAATGCCTTCATTCGAATGGTGGATCAATCAAGCCGGTCCGAACTTGCTCATTTTAATTTAACAGAAGACTATGCAGGCAAAACTGCTCTTATACCAGGTGAAATCTATCGGCATAGCGGAGAATGGAAATTCAATGCGCTTGGTGAAGCGACCAATGACCGTTCCATTGGAGAAATTGCCAATCGATTCGCTAAGTAAAATCACGATTTTCCACAGACGAGTGGGTGCTTTATTCATACAGGCTCGTTCATTTAGAAAGGGGACCTCACGATGGCAGTAAGTTTGACAAAAGGACAAAAAGTAGATCTAACCAAAACAAATCCAGGATTACAAAAAGTAAAAGTAGGTCTTGGCTGGGATACGAACAAATACGATGGTGGCAATGATTTTGACTTAGACACCTCAGTGTTCTTACTCAATCCACAAGGGAAATGCGCCTCTGACAAAGATTTTGTTTTCTTCAATAACCTACAGGGCGGAAATGGCTCCGTGGTTCATACAGGGGATAATCGGACGGGTGAAGGTGCCGGTGATGACGAAGCGGTTGAAATAAATCTGTCTGCTGTACCCGCTGAAATTGAGAAAATTGCCTTTACTATAACAATCTTTGAAGGTGAAAAACGCAATCAAAACTTTGGACAGGTTTCTAATTCCTATGTTCGGATCTTAAATCAGGAAACAAATGAAGAGTTGATTCGATATGATTTAGGAGAAGATTTTTCGATTGAGACAGCTGTTGTGGTGGGGGAATTATACCGTCACAGTGGGGAATGGAAATTTAGTGCGATTGGTAGCGGCTATCAAGGAGGACTCGCCGCTCTCGTTCGAGATTATGGGTTGGATGTAGGCTAAGCACCTTGATTATTAGGCGTATTGGACATCAATCATTACATTCATTTTGGAGGCGAACCAGTTATGACAATTGTTCTTTCAAAGGGTCAACGAATTGATTTAACCAAAACGAATCCAGGTCTGACAAAAGCGATTGTTGGACTGGGCTGGGATACAAATAAGTATTCAGGCGGACAAGATTTTGATTTAGATGCTTCCGCCTTTTTGGCCAATGAAGAAGGCAAAGTTGTGAATGATCTTGATTTTGTTTTTTATAACAACTTGATAAGCCCTGATGGTGGCGTCGAACATACCGGAGACAATCGAACGGGTGAAGGTGAAGGGGATGATGAACAAATCATCATCGATTTCTCGAAAATTTCCAATCATATTGAAAAGGTTGGGATCACCGTGACGATTCACGATGCGGAAGCGCGCAACCAGAACTTTGGTCAAGTATCGAATGCGTTTGTTCGCGTTGTGAACCCTGAAACTAACGAAGAAATTCTTCGTTTTGATCTGGGAGAAGATTTCTCAGTAGAGACCGCAATCGTGGTTTGTGAACTATATAAACATTCAGGGGAATGGAAGTTTAATGCCATTGGTAGCGGCTTCTCAGGTGGACTGGCCGCACTCTGCCGAAACTATGGGTTAACGGTATAAGAAGCGAATCACTCTCGTGGGAGTGGGAAAAACTCCCTATCCATCCTGTAACGTTCGGTTGCCTAAATGGGGTCCTATGCTTTACACTTATATTGTTTTAAATAGGAATTATAAGGAGAATTGACAATAGATGACCGATTTTTTTCATAGCTTACTCGCCACTTACGGCCAATTCTTTTCAATAGATGCGATTAAAGAAGTGGTTACAACACCGAGTGGCTGGGGTGCCATTTTAAGCCTTGTTATTTTAGAAGGGTTATTATCTGCTGATAATGCACTTGTATTGGCTGTCATGGTTCGCCACCTACCGAAGGATAAGCAAAAGAAAGCCTTATTCTACGGAATTATTGGAGCCTATTTATTCCGATTTATTGCCATTGGGCTCGGGGTATTCTTGGTTAAATTCACATTGATTAAGGTCGTGGGAGGACTTTATCTTCTGTGGCTAGCAGGAAAGAATATCTTTAAGAATGAAGAAGATGGAGAAGTTGAGAATAAAGGGTTTGGATTTTGGAAGACCATTCTCCTCGTCGAATTAATGGATATTACGTTTAGTTTAGATAGTGTCATCGCGGCATTTGGTGTGTCGAACAAGGTATGGATTTTATTCTTGGGCGGTGTTCTAGGGATCCTCATGATGAGAGGGGTTGCACAATTATTCTTACTTCTCATTGAGAAATTCCCTGAATTCGAAATGACGGCATTTATTTTAATCGCGATCATCGGTGTAAAAATGCTGTTTGGAGCGTTTGGATTGGATATAGGAGAACTGCTCTTCTTTAGTATCCTAATTGTGGTCTTTCTCGCCACCTTTGTTGTGCACGCGTTTAAAAAGAAAGACGCTAAAGATCAGACCATTAGTAAGTAAAAAAGGGGGGAACCCCTTTTTTTAATACCCTTTAGTCTTGTTGGTACCACGAGGTTTAGTTTTCTCGAACCAAACATACAAGATGGATAAGCCGAAAAATATAGGAAGAAAGACTAGGAAGACATTCGGTTTTGAATGCGAGAATGTTATAATAATTAGAGATATTATAAAAGAAAATCCAATAAGTTCAATGAATGAAATGAATCGAAATAAAAATAAGGTCTCGATTGTATCCTTTGTTTCTTCGTTGAGTTTCGAGCTTACTTTGTATTTAATCATGCGAAGAAACCTCCATTTTTACTTTAGAGTATGAGATAGCGTGTAATATGGTGAGTGGACAAGGAGACCCTTGCTTCTTTGGGAGCCTCATCAGCCAGGATCACGGACTTGGAAAGGAATGGGCTTTGTGGACATTCAACCTTTAAAAGTAGACATCGAAAAGCAAGATTGGAAAGCCTTGCTTAAACTGACATTGCCTCATCGGGGCCGATATGAATATGAGGGCGATCAACTGACCTACTCCCAAGTTACCGGTCGCTTTTTGGGGTGCTCCGTAGATCAAGATGATTATTTGGATGACTTGTACACACTGGTGTATGAGTCCAATCAGACCATCTATGTCTTAAGCGAGACGCTAGACAAAACCATTTCCAATGAACAATTCCAAGCCATTCAAAGAATTATGAATATCCATCAAGCGGAGAACGGCTTGTCCGTTAATCGTTTTGTTGCGTTTATGGAGGGTGAGGTCCTTCTGCCCTTAAAGGAAGACCGCACTTATTACCGCTTTTTTAGGAAAAGGTACATTGAACTCTTGAATGCGTTTGAAGCGAACCACTCCAAGGGTTTGTTGGATTCAGAGTTTCGAAGGATGATTGTAGACACCGTGAAATGGTCATGGAACCATATCGCAAAATGGTATGATTCAATGACATTTACTGAAGAGGTACCAAAAGTTTTATGGTATGGTGAGGCGTCCGAAAGTCAAACCTATTTTCTCTATTTCCTTGTGAGTCTCGGTTATGATGTGCTAATCTTTCACCCCGAGGGAAAGGATGTTTTAACTCACATTAAACCCGAGTTGACACCAATCTTTCGTTATCCAACGAAACAATCGGGGATCCCTTTTCCAAAAACAAAGCCCGCGCGTCGTGCAACGGTTGCGAAGAAGGCTTCAAATGAACTGGATGAGGTGCTTCATAGTGATAATTCTCTTTTGTATAAACCATGGCAATTTCGAGACTATGAGCCCTTTTCATTAACGCTTAAGACCACGTATGACGAAGTGTTTTTAATCGCGAAAGAAAAAGCGTTTATTCGACCTAATTTTGAAGTGGCGAAGGGTAGAGTTCAAATTCCGAGCCTTTTCAGTAAAGTCTTAGGGATTTCAGCCAATCAGAAAGAGTATTGGAGCCGAATCGAAGAATTAGAATCACAGGATTTGGCGGCGACGTTTACAACGTTTCCGATTACAACAATTGGTAAGGCGAGTCAGCTTTATCATTATCATGATGCCATGACGGGCGGCGTACTTGATCCTAAGAAAATGGTGCGTGGAAATTGGTGGCGTTATAAAACATTTCCAGAGGGGCTCCAACTTGGGCTTGGAGCAGCAATTTCAAGATATGTTCAGGAAGCCAATCTGAAGCTAATTGAAGGAGAGACCTTGGATGAACAACGTCTTTTCTTATTCACAGTCGCCATGGACTTACCAGAGCCGATTCCGAAACTGTTAATGCAGTTTGATTACGCTCAAAGCGTCCCAAAAGTGTTGGTATTGAACGATGGAAAAAGCGGAACGCTCACAAGAGAGGACGCCGCTTTGCTGCTGTTACTTAATGAATTGGGCTTTGACCTTATTTTATATAATCCAACCGGCCAAAATGATCTTGAGTTATACATGGATTCAAAGTTGTTTGATTCCCACTGGCTTGAAGAAGTCAGTTTTGATGAAACCTTTGCATCAACCGGCAATCGGCAAGGCTCTTTTTTGAAAAAAATCATGTCTAGATTTTTATAAAACAAATCTTGTTAGATTGGGAGGATATACATGTCAGTGAATGAAACGGAACTCCAAACACTTGATTTAGAACAAAAAGAAGAAGTGATGCAACAAGCCAATGAAATGAAGGTCAAGCTTCGAAACGATCCGGAGGTCAAGCAATTAGCCGAGAACCTCGATCCCAAAGACCAAATTTCACTGTTGGAATTCGGTAAAGACCCCGCAAATGAAGTCTCAAATTTTGCTGGGCGAGTGTTGAATACGATCAAGTCGAGCAGTATGGAAGAATCGAGTGCCCTGCTTAAGAACTTAGGGAAAATCATGGATAAGTTCGACAGCAAAGATTTTGCTGAGAACAAAGGTTTTATGTCCAAACTGTTTGGGAAGGGCAAGAAGTTGATGGACCGCATCATGGCCAAATACCAAACCATGGGTGGCGAAATCGATAAGGTCTATGTCGAAATTAAGAAATATGAAGACGAAATGAAATCGTCAACCATAACCTTAGAACAACTATACGATGAGAACTTCAAGTATTATATGGAGTTAGAAAAATATATTGTAGCAGGGGAATTAAAGGCTGAACAATTGAAAACAACGGGGCTTCCTCAACTAGAGGAAAAGGCGAATACTGGCGACCAGTTGGCATCCATGGAATTGGATTCTATGCGAAACGCAATCGAGTTGATTGAGCAGAGAACCTATGATTTAGAAATGGCCAAACAAGTGGCATTCCAATCGGCTCCGCAAATTCGCCTACTTCAACGTGGTAACACCAAACTCATTGCAAAAATTAATTCCGCATTTGTAACAACCATTCCAATTTTTAAAACAGGGCTGATCAATGCGATTGCGGCCAAACGCCAAAAGCTTGTAGCGGATTCTATGAGTGAACTTGACCGCCGGACGAATGAAATGCTCATCAAGAATGCGCAAAATGTTTCAAATCAAAGTGCTCAAATTGCGCGTTTAGCTGGCACGTCAAGCATTAAAATTGAAACGATTGAAGAAACTTGGAGCATTATTGTAAGAGGTCTTGAAGAAACGAAGGCGATTGAAGAAGAAAATAAACGTAATCGCGAAGATGGCAAAAAACGCCTTGAGGATATACAAAATAACTATCAGCAGCTCAAAGAGAAAATGGCACCGAAATTCTAATAATAATAGAACGTCGATGAGAAGGATTCAAAAGGGTCTGGCACTCTCGTTCTAACATCCTTTTAGACGGTTTTTTAAACCAAGAATAAAGTAGGGTGTTCTGAGGGGCTGACCCTTTCTCGTTTTTTTCCGACAAGACGTACTATTACCCGGGAAATTCCGACAGGAAGAAGCTTCATTCGACATTTTCGGGTGAACTCCTTTAGGAAGTTACTGGGAAAGCTTGCAAATCATAAGAGCCTTGCGTTAAGATAGATCTAGTTTGCATTTTTGATTGAAGATGAAATTTAGTATATAGATTAGAAATAAAATTTAAAAACAGAGTTTAATGAAAAGAGGGTTGTTATGTCTAAAACCTCCATTTACGGTTTGACCTATGAACAGTTAAACGATTGGCTAATAGACCATGGGCAAAAGAAATTCCGCGTTCAACAAGTTTGGGATTGGTTATATAAAAAGCGTGTCACACGTTTTTCAGATATGAACAACATTAACAAAGAGTGTGTTCAACTTTTGGAAGATCATTTCGTGCTTCACACTTTGAAAGAAGAAATCAAACAATCTTCAAATGACGGGACCGTTAAGTTCTTATTTAAATTAGAAGATGGCAACTTGATTGAAACAGTCCTCATGACGCATAAATATGGACTCTCGGTTTGTGTGACCACACAAGTCGGATGTAACATCGGGTGTTCTTTCTGTGCGAGCGGACTGTTAACGAAAAGCCGCGATTTAACAGCAGGTGAGATTGTCGAGCAAATCATGAATGTTCAACTGCATCTAGATCAAGCCGGAAAAGACGAACGAGTGAGCCATGTTGTCGTAATGGGTATTGGTGAACCGTTTGATAACTTCACTAATTTAGTTGATTTCTTGAGCGTCATTAATGAACAACGTGGGCTTGCAATTGGCGCGCGTCACATTACCGTCTCAACAAGTGGTCTTGCGAAGAAAATCTATGAATTTGCGGATTTAAAACTACAAGTGAATCTTGCGGTTTCTCTTCATGCACCAAACAATGAGCTGCGCACTCAAATTATGAAAATTAATCGGGCGTACCCGCTTGAGAAGCTTATACCAGCCATTGACTATTATCTCGAAAAAACGAATCGTCGGATAACGTTTGAATACATCTTATTAAAAGATGTGAACGACCATGAAAAAGAGGCACTAGAGCTGGCCAAGCTTCTTGAAAATAAACGTCATCTCTCTTATGTGAACCTCATTCCGTATAATCCAGTTGATGAACATAATCAGTATCAACGTAGTGAAGAAAACAATGTTCTAAAGTTTTATGATACGTTGAAGAAAAATGGGATTCAATGCGGCATCCGTCATGAACATGGCACAGACATCGATGCGGCATGTGGCCAACTACGGAGTAAGCAGATCAAAAAAGAAAAGCGCACATCTAAACGGTCCGAAACGAAAGTAAGCTAAACAAAAAGCCACTATTTGCTAATTTAATTAGCAGGTAGTGGCTTTTTGTCAAAGTTTAGACAACAATTTAGTCGGCTCGCACCACCTTTTGCTAATGGAGGTCAAGAGTCTAACCCCCATTTTTTTCTGCTGCTATCAGGAAATTTAAAATTTCGCTTGGATGATTAAGGATGATCGTATATGCGAAACTAACGCGCGAGACTAGGACTTAGCGGCAACCTATGATTTGGCCCATAAATGAATACAGGCCATTCACGTGTTCTGTAAGAGGTAAGCCAAGTTTTTCTAAAAAAGTGTTTAGACGATTCTTTTATTGGGTAAAAGGTTATATCTTCGAGTAAACTCCTGCTAGTCCTCAATTGAACGATTTGAATACAACACATTTAATATAAAAAGACAAAAGGCAATCTCTCTCGGATGCGGATTATGTCTTATTATGTCGGAAATACGCAGAATATACAGGAAAAGTACGAATGTGACATTCTTATGACTGTTTTCAATAGAATATAATAAGATATCCGAGGATATGGTATGACTTCTCATTTGATATAGACTTGGGTTTCCCTCAAACTTATAAGAGAGTGAGAGTTTATATAAAAAAACATAATGAAAAGGGGTTAAAAATCCATGAAAAAATGGATGCTCACAATTTTATCAATTGCTTTGATTATGGCTCTTAGTGCATGTGGGGGAGCAAGTAAGTCAAGCAAATCAAGTGGGACTAGTAATGGGTCAAGCGGCAATGGCAAAAAAGGGACGCTCGTTTTTGCCGATGCCGGTTGGGATAGCATTCGTGTCCACAATGACATTGCACGTATTATTTTAGAAAAAGGTTACGGTTATAAAACAGATGTCACAGCAGGCTCAACGGCTGCTACTTTTACAGGTTTAAAACGTGGAGATATTGATGTCTACATGGAAGTATGGACAGATAATATTAAAGACCAATATAATTCCGCCATTCAATCAGGGCAAGTCAAAGAATTAGGTGTCAATTACGATGATGACGTTCAAGGGCTATATGTCCCAACTTATATGATAAAAGGGGACCCTAAACGAGGGATTAAGCCAACGGCACCTGGTTTAAAAACTGTACAAGATTTAAAAAAATATGCAAGTCTATTCAAGGATCCAGCCGATCCAAGCAAAGGTCAAATTGTTGGAGCACCAACGGGTTGGGAAGTCGATAAAATCCTTCAAACCCAGATGAAAACATTTGGGTTGGATAAAAAGTTCAATTACTTTAATCCAGGAAGTCAGGCTGCTCTAGATACATCGCTTACAAAAGCGTACAAGTCGGGTAAACCTTGGGTTGGCTATTATTGGACTCCAACCTGGATAATGGGCAAATACGACATGACCCTCCTCAAAGCACCCAAGTATGATAAAACGGTTTGGGACAAAAACAGGGGTACTGCCTTCCCTGCTGACCGTGTAACCATTGCGGTTAACAAAAAGGTTGCACAAAACGATCCAGATGTTGTGAAGTTCTTGAGTCACTATCATACTTCAAGTGCCCTTACAAATGAAGCACTTGCTTATATGCAAGATAACAATGCGAAACCGATGGATGCTGCAAGTTGGTGGTTAAAGAAAAATGAAGACCTTTGGACCAAATGGGTACCATCTGATGTGGCGAAAAAAGTTGAAGACTCGCTTTAAGTTTGGATCGATTCTCCAAAACTTTTAACGAGTAACGATTAAACTCCTTTACTCAAAACAGGGAAGGGGATCACGCTCCCTCCCCTGTTTCTATATGTAAAAGTATTGAAACCAACACGACTCACTACTAGAGCTAAATGAAAACGTAAACAGCTTATCAATAGACACACCATGGCTGTTTTTCCAATAAATTCAGTTTCCTCTCTTTTTTCCTCACATGTCTATTTTCTTCTCTATTATTTGAGTTCGTTGTTACAAATTGCAGAAGGCGAGGTGGGGTTGCACCATAAGCAACCAATTATGCAAAACTTTCCAAGTCACTTACAATTACATTTTGGAATATACGTCGAAAACTTTGTGTATTGGCTCTTAGCTCATTTTCAAAGTGTCTTCGATGGTATTTCTCATTTCCTTTTAGGTATTCTTGTTCATATCAATGACTTTTTGATCTGGATTCCATGGTGGATTGTCATTATTCTCATTTTTGTTGCAACATGGCGTCTCAAAACCTTCTGGACAGGGATCTTGTTTGCGATGTTTTTATTCTTAATAGGTTTATTTGGATATTGGGATTTAATGATGCTGACCTTATCTCTAGTCTTGTCGTCGGTTATTGTCTCCCTTGTAATTGGTATTCCATTAGGAATCTTAATGGCGTCTAATAAGACTGCCGAAAAAATCCTTTTACCAATCTTAGATGCAATGCAGACAATGCCGAGTTTCGTGTATTTGATTCCTGCAATTATCCTTTTTGGTTTAGGAATGGTTCCAGGGGTTTTCTCGACCGTTATTTATGCCTTACCGCCTGTTATGCGTTTAACAAACCTTGCCATCCGTAATGTGCCGAAAGAAGTAGTTGAAGCAGGGCAGTCTTTTGGGTCTTCCCGTTGGCAACTTCTAATCAAAGTTCAAGTGCCTCAAGCTCTACCAACAATTATGGCCGGGATTAACCAAACGACGATGATGGCACTCGCGATGGTCGTGGTCGCATCTATGGTTGGGGCAAAGGGTCTTGGACTTGAAGTCTTAACCGCCATTAACCGTATAGATATTGCACAAGGCTTTGAGGCGGGGATCAGTATTGTTTTTCTAGCTATTATTATCGACCGATTAACACTTGCGATTTCAAGCAAAGTCCAAAAATGATGAGGAGTCGAAAGCGATGACAAAAAAGATCGAAGTACAGGATCTCACCAAAATTTTCGGTCCCCATCCGAAAACGATTGTCAAGCAGATAAATGAGGGCCGTACAAAAGAAGAAATTTTAGAGAAATCAGGTCACACAGTTGGTGTTGATCGTGTATCCTTTCACGTAAATGAAGGTGAAATGTTCGTCATTATGGGGTTGTCAGGTAGTGGGAAATCCACTTTAATTCGCTGCTTAAACCTTTTAAATAAACCGACAAGTGGTTCAATCTTCGTCGATGGTGAAGATGTGACTAAATATAATCCAACTCAATTAAAGCTTTTCCGTCAGAAGAAAATTGCAATGGTTTTCCAACATTTTGGCTTATTCGACCACCGCACGGTCTTAGGAAATGTCGCGTATGGCCTTGAAGTAAGGGGTGTATCCAAAAAGGAACGCGAAGAGATTGCCAACACTAGTTTAGAAACGGTTGGCTTAAAGGGTTGGGAGGATAAGCTTCCGTCTGAGTTATCTGGTGGAATGCAACAACGTGTTGGTCTCGCTCGTGCACTTGCGAATGATCCGGATATTTTATTAATGGATGAACCATTTAGTGCACTTGACCCATTAATTAGACGAGAGATGCAGCTTGAGCTAATAGAATTACAGAGTAAATTGAAAAAAACAATTGTGTTTATTACGCATGATGTTAATGAGGCTTTTAAAATTGGCGATCGTGTCGCGGTTATGAAGGATGGACGCGTGGAACAGATCGGAACTCCAGAAGAAATTTTGGAAAATCCGGCAAGTGAGTATATTGAAGCGTTTGTAAAAGACATCGATCGATCTAAGATTCTTCAAGCGGAAATGATCATGATGAAGCCAAACGCACTCGTTCGGTTGAAGGATGGACTCAATGTCGCGATCCAAGAAATGAAGGCCAATCAATTGTCAAGTGCGTATGTTGTGGATAATGAGCAAAAGCTGTACGGTATGGTTACAATTGATGACGCCTTAGCGGGTTTAAATGAAAGAAAGAAACTAGTGGATGTCCTTCGAACGGGCTATGAAACTGCGAGCCCAGAGGATTACATTCAAGAGTTAATCGATAAAGCAACTCGATCCAGTTTACCTATTGCCGTTTTAAGAGAGGGTAAATTGGTTGGAATCGTACCTCGTATAAAAGTATTATCAAGCTTGGCGACTGAAACCGTTGGCTAAACATAGAAGGGTGATGGAGATAATCCATCACCCTTCAATTATAAAATTTTTCATAGAGCGGACCTTTTAAACATTTGGTCGTTTTTATACTACTAGGTGTCACGGAGGCTTTATTTTCTTAGATGAAAATGCGCGTTGATTTGCCCTTTTAGTAATTCTTCACGAATCTTAATTTTCTCTTTTTCAGATAAGAAGTCTTTTTTGATCTCATGGGTTTGGACCCCTTCTTCACGTTTATCTGCAATCTTTGTTAGGATCTCGATATCATTAAACGAATATTTTCGCGTTCCCCGTGAACTCCGTTCTGGAAAAATGAGCCCACGTTCTTCATAATATCGGATTTTGCGCTCAGATAGCCCGGTTAACTCACTCACAATACCAATGGTGATGACCTTTTTATCTTTATAAGATGACATATCTGCCTCCTAGCCATACCCTCTTTCAGCTTGTTTTCCCCATTATCTTACATTTTTAAAAGTTCTACAATTTATATGTCAGAAAATCTTACATAGATTTTGTTTAACGCGTAAGAAAGAGGCTAACGTGTTAAAAAGGGATTAATTCGGAGCAGTTTTAGAGTAGGTTAAATGGGTTCGCATCCATTCTAATTCACTGAGAGTGAGCGCGTAAACCGACTGATCGCTGTATGGGACCATCCCCCCTTTAATCAACGCTTTGATGATCTCACTCTTTTGTTTTTCTACTGCTTCTCTAAGTTGGCTCAATGGTACGCACCTCCTAATATCCGTTTTGGATCTTTCTTAAAAAGTCATGGGCTTGACAACCAAGACGAACAATAAGTTCCTCGAACAAGGCATCGCGTTCTAAATCCAACCGAATGATTTCTTCCGCTAGTTTTTTCTCTTTAAATAAGGAGAGGTCTTTCACGTTTTCCATAGAGGATTTCCTCCTTTTATAATAGAATTGGGAGATTCGGAATAGGGGTTAATAGTGAAGGGTGTGGTGGTCTGGGTTACATCGCACATCGACTGATCTTTGTAGTCAGTTTAAAGCGTCTCGTGCGCGTTGTCAGTTAACTTGTAAAGTTATCTGACATGTTTTTTTCTTTAAGGGTGTTTATTTGGTAGATTTTCGCATCGCTCCCATGTAAGCCGTTTTTTGAAGAATGGGAAGCTTATGGAACCCCCATTTTCTGTGTGGTCGATTAAAAAAAACTCAACTGGAAAAACTGTAAAGTATGTCTTTTTAGCTATATTTAACCAGTTGAGGAGGAACGAGCTATGAACTTAAATATTGCCAATTACATGACAATTATTTTGTTTTTTGTCGTGATCGTTTTGGTCGTTACAGGCGTGGTGACACTTTTGATCATGTACACCATTGACCGAAACCAAAATGAGCATCCCACTTTAAGAAATTATCCAG
The DNA here is from genome assembly GCA_963829575.1 of uncultured Sporolactobacillaceae bacterium. Taxonomy (GTDB): domain Bacteria; phylum Bacillota; class Bacilli; order Bacillales; family Sporolactobacillaceae; genus KACC-23026. The sequence continues at coordinate 399,169 of CAWHJF010000012.1, forward strand.
TTTTGGGACGAATCCGTTATTTTTCAGAAAAGATTGGACCGGAGCTTAGGCAATATCTTTTTAATAATGACGCGGAAGGAAAGCCATTCAGCCGCGATGATTATGAACATGTTGTAAAAAGTGCGAAGTATAAGCGGGATGTCAGTGGCTTTGGCTCAAAAAGAGATTTTGATGAGGAAGGTTACTATGTCCGAAATGATATGTTTCCGCTTCAAATGGATGAGTTGAGAAGGGATCGAGACACACACGTTCCAACCAAAAAATATGTGCTGCTGAAGGATACTCTTTTTACACAAAGAAAGGAAGAGTGGCGGGACGAGATATCGGACGCTTATCTACTTGATGAGTCGGATGCAGTGGTGATCGGTGGCGATCGACTTCCACACCCTTTCAAAGTGAGAGGACTAATCGGGATGTCGGCCATGAGTTTTGGCTCTTTAGGCAATCATGCCATTACCGCGCTTTCAGAAGGATTAGGCATGGCAAAAGGGACGTGGATGAATACGGGAGAAGGCGGACTTTCTCCCTATCATCTTAAAGGCGATGTCGATATTATTATGCAAATCGGACCCGGTTTATTTGGAGTCCGAGGTGAGGATGGGCAGTTTGATTGGGATGAACTAAAACGAAAAAGTGAGATTCCGCAAATTAAAGCGTTTGAATTAAAACTCGCGCAAGGGGCGAAAGTACGAGGTGGCCACGTTGACGGTGAGAAAGTAACACCTGAGATTGCAGAAATTCGAAAAGTAAAGGCCTACCAATCGATAGACAGTCCGAATCGTTTTAATGAATTTCGCGATTATCCGACTATGTTTGCATTTATGGATCGCATTCGTAAAGTCACGGGAAAACCGGTTGGCTTTAAAATGGTTATGGGAAGTAATGATTCGGCGATTGAGCTAGCGAAATATATGAACGAAACAGAAACGGGTCCGGATTTTATAACGGTTGACGGTGGAGAAGGGGGCACGGGAGCCTCTTATCAAGAATTAATGGACAGTGTCGGTTTACCCATTAAGTCCGCACTCCCCATATTGGACGTGACGCTTCGAAAGTATGGCGTGAGGGATCGTGTGACGTTAATCGCATCGGGGAAGTTGTTTACACCAGATCGAATTGCCGTTGCCTTAGCTATGGGTGCAGATTTGGTGAACATCGCCCGTGGTTTTATGATCACCGTGGGATGTATTCAAGCCTTGAAATGTCATTCCAATGCGTGTCCAGTTGGTGTGGCGACAACCGATCCCAAACTTCAAAAAGCGCTCGTTATTGACGAGAAAAAATTCCGAGTGGTGAATTACATTTTGACGCTCCGTCATGGGTTGTTTCGTCTTTCAGCGGCTGCTGGCCTCCCATCGCCTGTTCTTTTTGAACCCAAGCATATTAGCTATAAAAACGACGTCGGTGAGGTGCAAACTCTTGTCGATATTAAAAAAAGCATTGAGAAACGGGTGGAAGATGCGATATCTTTTGACCAACAGTCTAAGTCAAGCTAATTTCAGGTTGATAAATACGGATAAACTAGCAAAATGGGCAGTTTCTTTGACATTAAGAAATGCACATTCCTATACTTTAGGAAGACTTAAGGGCAACAGATATTGAGGAGGTACACCGTTGGAACATATTTTTATTGAAAAATCCAAGCATAAGCCAGTCTTATTGTTATTACATGGAACGGGTGGGAACGAAGAAGCTTTATTGCCTTTGGCTCAGATTATTGATCCAGAAGCATCGGTCTTAAGCGTACGTGGGAATGTATCTGAACACGGGATGCCACGGTTTTTTAAAAGGTTAGCGGAAGGGGTATTTGACGAAGAGGACCTCATTTTAAGAACTAAGGAGTTGAATGACTTTTTGGATGAAGCTTCTGCTAAATATGAGTTTGATCGCGGGAATGTTGTGGCGGTTGGTTTTTCAAATGGCGCGAATATCGCTGGGAGTCTTTTATTTCATTACAAAGGGGCACTAAAAGGCGCGATCCTTCATCACCCTATGGTGCCAAGACGAGGGATTGAACTTCCTGATTTATCCGGGGTTCCTGTCTTTATCGGGGCTGGGCATAATGATCCGCTTTGTTCTGAACAGGAGTCGATCGACCTTGAGTCCCTATTAAAGGGGGCTGGAGCAAACGTTGACCTCTACTGGGAGAATCACGGTCACCAGCTGACCCAAACAGAAGCTCTTGCAGCGTCCGCCTGGTACCATCGTACGTTTTGAAAAAGTTGGAAACTAAGGGCCGGGCTTTTTTGAAGGCAGAATTTTGCAGTTGATTAGGCAAGTTGTAACGAACTGGGAGGTTTGTAAGTTTGAGATTGGAGGCTATTATGAAGGGGCTTGACCCAACTAAACTGTCAGAACGTGAAAATTATAAGTTCTTAACGGGAAGTGTAATTCCGAGACCGGTTGCCTTTGTGACCACGCTATCACCTAATGGTGTTGTGAATGCTGGGCCGTTCAGTTATTTCAATATCGTGGCCGCCAATCCTCCGCTCCTCTCGATCTCTGTTCAGAGAGATGGAAAAGTGCGTAAGGATACAGCGGAATATGCCTGTGCACGTGGGGAATTTGTCATTCACATTGGCGCGGAATCCTACGTAAAGGCATTGAACCAAACGGCGGCACGACTTGGAAGAGAAGAAAGTGAACTTGCTTTAACAGATCTAACCACAGTGGAAAGTCAACAGATCAGCGTGCCTGGTATTGTGGAAGCGCCGATCCGTATGGAATGTGTACTCGAAAAAGCCATCGAGCTCGGTGGCACAGAAGAAGCTCCGGCCTGTGATCTCTTGATTGGGCGAGTCGTTTACTATCACGTCAATGAAGCGTTATATGAGAACGGACGAATCAGTGCCAAAGGTCTAAAGCCAATTAGTCGGCTTGCAGGTAATGATTATGCATCTCTGGGTGAGGTATTTGAGTTGATTCGCCCGAAATAGCAACGAAAAGGAAAGCGGGGACAGTGCGAGGGGACAGACTTCGGCTGTCTCCTTTATATTTTTTTGAGGGCGAAACTCGATTCAATGAGCTTCATCGGCGAGTTGAAGCCCTAAACGCGTGAGAAAATCATGAAAAGAGGGCTTCATCGACGAGATGAAGCCCTCAGCTCTTGCAGTTTCCTTGCTGTTGTTAATGATTTTCGCGGTGCCGTTCTTTGTGTCGGTTGTTCATGACGGCCATGACGACTGCCCCGATAATGACGCCTGAGAAAAGCAGTACGTAGAGCGAAACGATCGAGAGTTTAAAAATGAACCAAAATAGAAATGCGACTAAAGCACCAAGGAAGATCCACATTGTTTTTTCCTCCTTTTATTGAACTTGGGAGTTAAAGGTCATAATCCAAGCTGATCCTAAGACAATGGTGACAACAAAGACTGCCCCAAGAATAATGGCGAGGACGTTATAACGCGGTTTTTCACTGTCACGAATATGCATAAAGAAAAACAGCTGAATCAAGAATTGGAGGACGGCCATAATCAAGATTAGGTTAACTTGGAGGCGTCGACTTCCTATGTTTCCAAGCACTAACCATAAAGGAATCAAAGTCAAGACAACAGAACAAATGAATCCCAATATGTAAGAGCCGGTTGAGCCACCGTGTTCATCTGCATGATGTGTGTGTTCGTGAGCCATTACATCACCCCTATCAAATAAACCACTGTGAAAATGAAAATCCAAACGGCATCAAGAAAGTGCCAGTAGAGCCCAACAATGAATAATTTTCGTCGTGTTATGGCTGTAAGACCATGCTGGCCAACTTGAATCATTATCCCGGTCATCCATATGATCCCAAGTGAAACGTGACAACCGTGTGTACCGACCAATGTGAAGAAGGCGGACAAAAACGCACTCCGAGTATAAGCGGCGCCCTCAAGAGCCATATGGGTAAATTCATTGACTTCAAAATAGATAAACCCAAGGCCTAAAAGTAAGGTCACAATCAACCAGCCGATCATTGGCTTGACCCGATTTTTATGCATTTCTAGTGTAGCTAGACCGCTCGTAAAGCTACTGGTCAGAAGTAAGAAGGTTTCCGTTATAAAACCGCTGACATCAAACATTTCTTTGCCGGTTGGGCCCCCGGCATAATTCGTCCGGAGCACCACATAGGTTGCAAAGAGCGTTCCAAATAAGAGAACGTCAGAGACAAGAAAAATCCAGAACCCATCAATTTTGATTTGTTCATGGTCCACATGGTGTTCCCCATGCGAATGGCCATGATCAGAGACCACGTGGTCCATTAGAATTCCCTCCCTAACTGTGCTTCATTTGCCTTGATTTCATCCACTGGGATGTAATAATCGGTGTCGTATTGGAATGAACGTGCGAGTAAACTAATGCCGACACCCGCTAAACCGACAACACCCATCCAGACCCAATGGAAGGTAAAACCAAAACCAGCAATAAAGAAGAACACGCCCATGATAAACGGAATGCCTGAGTTTTTCGGAAAATGGATCGGTTCCAATTTATCTTTGCTTAAAGCCTTATAAGCGTTCTCGCTGTTTTCTTTTTTGACTTCCCACCAAGGGTCGCGTCCTTTTCCGGTTACATCGGGCACAACCGCAAAATTATAGTAAGGCGCCGGGGATGGAATAGACCATTCAAGCGTGTGTCCACCCCATGGATCACCAGTCGTGTCCCGCTCGCCAAATTTAATGCTGTAGACAATTTGCCAGACTTGAAATAGGAAGGCAATCCCCATGATTAATGAGCCGATACTCGACACCATGTTATAGGGTGCCCATCCTCGGTCCCAACCGTAGGTGTAGATCCGTCGAGTCATACCCATGAACCCAAGGGCGTATTGCGGCATAAAACACACATAAAAGCCGATATTCCAGAGCCAGAAGGCCCATTTGCCAAGTTTTTCATTGAGCTTGAAGCCAAACATTTTTGGCCACCAATACGTGAGACCGGCAAACATACCAAAGACCGTTCCGCCGATAAACACTTGGTGAAAGTGGGCGACAACAAAATAACTGTTGTGATATTGGTAATCGGTTGGCGCAATCGAGAGCATGACGCCTGTCGCGCCCCCAACCGCAAAGCATATAATAAAGCCGATTGTCCAGAGCATGGGCTCGGTCATCTTAATTCGGCCTTTATACATTGTTAACATCCAGTTAAAGATTTTAACACCTGTTGGTATGGCAATGATCATAGTTGAGACCGCGAAAAACGCGTTCACATTGGCGCCAGCGCCCATCGTGAAGAAGTGGTGCACCCATGTGAAATACGCATAAAAGCTAATTAACATGAGAGAGACAACCATGGACACGTAGCCAAAAGTCCGCTTTTTGGAGAAGACGCTGACGACCTCTGAAAAAATTCCAAATGCGGGAAGTATAACAATGTAAACCTCGGGGTGTCCCCACATCCAAAACAGGTTGACATACATCATCGGGTCCCCGCCGGCTGTCATTGTAAAGAAATGTCCACCACCAAATCGGTCTAAGAAAAGCAGAGCCATGGCAATCGTGAGTACAGGGAATGCTGCCACGATCAGAATGGAAGTTGCTAAGATTGACCACGTAAACAAAGGCATTTTCATTAAAGTCATGCCTGGTGCACGCATTTTGAGTATAGTAATTAAGAAGTTTATCCCGGTTGCCAAACTTCCGATCCCAGAAATCTGAATCGACAGTATGTAGAAGTTCTCACCAGGACCCGGGTTAAACGCCAGTTCTGAAAGGGTAGGATAGCCCCACCAGCCGGCATTTGGAGATCCGCCGATGACGAAGGATAAGTTAAGTAGCATAGCCCCCATAAAGAAGAGCCAGAAACTAATCGCGTTTAAAAAAGGATACGCCACATCGCGCGCGCCGATCTGAAGCGGAATGGCAATGTTCATCATAGCAAAGATCAGTGGCATCGCCATGAAGAGAATCATGATGGTACCATGTGTAGTGAAAATTTCATTGTAATGTTCAGCGGCTAAGAACTTAACGTTTGGGTAGGCGAGTTGGGCCCGCATGAGCATGGCATCCACTCCACCACGAAACAACATCAGAATGGCTGCAATGACATACATAATCCCAATTTTCTTATGGTCCACAGTTGTCAGCCATTCTCGCCAGAGCCACATCCACTTTTTGAAATATGTGAGCACAAACAGGATTCCTAAGGTGGCCACGATTATGGAAACGTCTGCGCCCAGGATTAAAGGGTCACCTGTTACAAAAAAATGGTTAGCATTCAAAGGTGGTCCTCCTTTCTAATCAATCGGTGCCAGAGACACCTTCACCATTGAGATTCGTAATGTCTTTGTTTAAATGTAAGTTTTTGTTGTGGTGCCGTCCGTATTTTTGAACCGTATTGTTAAAGCTATTCTCTGGATATGAGGAGAACGTCATCTTGTTTGAAACCCCAGGTTGCTGAAGGGCTTCATATTTGGCTTGGGTCATCGGTTTAGCAGTGGTTTTCACTTGATTCACCCAATCATTGAAGTCCGCTTGAGACTTAGCAATCACATTAAATTTCATATGGGCAAATTGCTCACCGGAGAAGTTTGCACCAGAACCAAAGTACGTTCCTGGTTTATTGGCTTGAAGCCAGAGTCGCATCGCCATTCCTGGCATGGTGTATTCTTGACCACCTAATTCCGGAACCCAAAACGAGTTCATTGGACCACCAGAAGTCAAAACAAATTGCACAGGTACACCAGCTGGAATCTCAACATAGTTAACGGTTGCGACTTTTTGATCGGGATATTGAAAGAGCCATTTCCAATCAAGGGAAGTCACTTGAATCGTAATTGCTTGCTTATTCGTTGTGGGTGGTGGTTTAACCAATGTGAAAATCGTGCGCACCGTATAAATCGATAGAAATAAGGTAATGACAATCGGAATGCCCCACCAGAGAAATTCGAGCGTCTTACTTTCAGCCCAATCTGGTTCATAGGGAGCGGTACTTCCTGGCCGATCTCGAAACCGGTAAATAATATAGAAAAGCAAAATCAAAACAGGGATGACGATAATCGCGATCAGAATCGTGGAGATAATAATCAAATTGTATTCCGTTTTGGCAACGGGACCTTGTGGGTTCAATACAAGATAATTTTTGCCACATCCCGAGAGAAAAATAGGGATAAGAGCAAACACGATCCATTTGAAAGGCCGTAACTTCATCTGGGTTCTCCTCTCTTTTCGAAATTGAAATTCAATTCATAACAGGGATTCTACCTGCTTATTAGAATGTCTAAAGATTCCAGGACTATGCATCATTTTCCAAAAAGCTTTGACAAAATGGTGACGCTCAGAAGTCAAGCCTACTCCAGTCTGTTATCTGTTAAACGTAGAAAATAGCCAACCTCCAAGTTCCCCGTAGTCGATTTGATTCCACCGTACGGGCACTGTGGGGCACGCTAAGTTCCCCAAATTCCAATGTATTAGTGATACGGGAACGGCCACCCCTCAGATCCGATCGTTCGGAGGACATTTAAAAACCTCCAAACGCTTCACGCGATTGGAGGTTTTTAAATATAAAGAGCGAGCTCAGTCCACGCCTGGAAACCAACCTGGTGCATGAATGATCGCGTTCCAAAGAGGGTCTGGTACGACGAGTTCCTTTTGTTTGGATTTGTCTAGAGTGGTGTGGATCTCTACCACTCGCCCTGAAGCGACTTTTTCCACCCAGTCTGGGTCCATAATAATTTCGCGGCCAAGGGCGATCAATGGAATTCCCGACTTGATCGCTTTTAACGCATCCTCTGCTGTATAAATGGATCCGACGCCAATCAAGGGCACCCGATCGGCAATTTTAGTTTGGAGAAGCTCAATTCGAGGCTCCTCCAAGTTGGTTCCACTTCTCGGTTTTGCCCAGAAGTCTTGAAGGGAGACGTGCAGATAATCAAGCCCAACATTTGCGAGCGCATCAACGAATTCCAGGGTGTCATCCATTGTAATTCCTGGTGTTTCGGCTTCTTCAGGTGAGAAACGGTAGCCCACGATAAAGGGGTCACGGGCTCTCTCAAGGACGACCCTTTTTACTTTATCCACAATCTCGAGCGGTAAAGTCATTCTTTTTTTGAGCGTTCCCCCGTACTCGTCTTCTCTTCGGTTGGAATGAGGAGAGAAGAATTGCTGAATGAGGTAGCCATTTGCACCGTGAATTTCGACGCCATCAAATCCGGCTATAATCGCTCGTCGGGTCGCTTCGCCAAAAGCTTCAATGATGTCGGTAATCTCCTCTTTTGTAAGGGCACGCGGTGTGGCGGTCTCAGGTGCTGACCCAGGGATGGCGCTTGCGCTGACCACCTCTCCATCCGGAACCAAGTTAGGAGGGCAGGAACGTCCACCATGGAAGATTTGCAAAATGGCTTTTGCGCCTTTACTTTTTATGCCTTGTGCGAGCTCAGTTAAACTGTCAATCATCCCATCATGGTCTGCACCAAATTCACCGGGGAAGCCTTTCCCATTTGGCGCCACATAGGTACAGGCTGTAATCACCATGCCAACACCAGCGGACCGCCTTGCATAGTAATTGACTTCAGCTTGTGTGACCGTTCCATCAGGGTTTGATGAAAAATTGGTCATTGGCGCCATCACAAGACGATTCTTTAATTGGACAGAACTTTTAAAGGTAAAGGGTTCAAAAAGGGCGGAGAATTTGGTGTCGGTCGAGACATTTGTCGGATTCTCTGACATTTAAAAGGACCTCCTGAATTTAAGCTGTGATTTTATTAGAAAAACTTGGCTAATCGCCAAGGCTTTAATGGCGAAAGCTCTCGTTTTTCTTGTCTTTTATACCCTTAATCGCGCTAGCGAAATGCTCTAACTTCTTAAAGTGTAAAACGTGCTTTTTGATTTTCATTCCGTATACTCGTAATAGATTAAGCAAGTAAACACCATTCTCTCTTTCAAGAGGTTTCGCCCTACTTGAAGCGTGCCCAATTCGCAAGCGAGTTACGATGAAAAATGAAGGAAAAAGATTGGAAAAATTTGAGTGGCACATCCAGGATGTTTTCGTTGAACGGAAGGGTTATCAATGGTAGCTTAAAGGAATAGTTTAAAAATCGGAGTTATTTTGGAGTTTGTTTTTCGGAAGGAGGACCAGAGTATGGAAACGACGACTTATAACCGACCCCTAATTGTTGCAGTCTTACTAGCAGGGTCCTTTATTGCAATTCTTAATCAAACGCTTATGATTACGGCGATTCCACCGATTATGCATGAGATGCATGTCACTGCAAACACGGCACAATGGTTGACAACGGTGTTCATGTTGGTCAGTGGAATTATGATCCCAATCAGTGCATTTCTCATTGAGCGGTTTACGACACGGCAACTTTATCTATCCGCTTTGGGGATTTTCTGCTTTGGGACATTGGTCGCTTCAATGGCGCCAAACTTTGGTGTTCTCTTGTTGGGACGCGTCATTCAGTCAATTGGAGCGGGGATCACCCTCCCGCTGATGCAAACCATTTTCTTATTAATTTACCCTGTTAATAAACGGGGACAGGCGATGGGGCTTGTGGGTCTTGTGATTTCATTTGCACCCGCAATTGGTCCAGCACTATCAGGATGGATTATAGCCGTCTTCTCATGGCGGATCTTATTTCTTCTCATTTTGCCAATTGCCTTGATGATCATGGGAGTGGCCGCATTTGTCCTTAAAAATGTCACCGAGCGCACAATGCCCAAAATTGATGTGTTATCTATGGGGCTTTCTACACTCGGATTTGGCGGGCTGCTCTATGGATTCACATCCGCTGGGAATAATGGCTGGGCGAGTTCAATGACAGTGGTTTCCTTAAGTATTGGTTGCTTTACGCTCCTCTTATTCATTTGGCGCCAATTTACAATGGAAACACCCGTCCTTGAATTTAGAGTATTTCGCTACCCAATCTTTGCCATTTCGACGGTCATTGGGATGATTGGGTTCATGGGATTAATTGGTTCGGAGACTTTAATTCCTTTATTTATGCAAAATATGCGAGGCTATTCAGCGATGCAATCTGGCCTTGCAATCTTGCCAGGCGCGCTCGTCACAGGTGCCATGTCACCGATTGCGGGAAGGATTTTTGATCGATTTGGTGCACGTTGGCTAACTATGATTGGCCTTGCGATAATGACGTTTGCGACTTGGGAGTTTTCGAGTTTAACAACGGTCACAACAATGGCATTCATTATGATCATGTACAGCATTCGAATGTTTGGTCAATCCATGGTGATGATGCCTTCTACAACGGCAGGCTTAAATGAATTGCCGCGCCGCTTAATTCCACATGGTGCTGCGATGTCAAATACGATGCGACAGGTCGCCGCCTCCATCGGAACCGCGATTTTGGTCACGGTTATGACCACAGTTTCCGAAGCAACGGCTAGTGTACCAAAAGGCACGACAACAGGAATTATGGGTGTGAATACAGCATTTCGCATTGTCTTGCTTTTAACTGCACTCGGTTTAATTCTTTCTTTTTTTCTTAGAAAATCCAATGTTATGGATGAATCCGAATCTATTCCACAGACAAAAGGGAAGCGTGCGCATGCCTAATTTTTGACAGAGGCAATTGACTTTTTGAATAAAACTTGTAGAATAGCACTAACAGTATAAAAGTTCGAGATTGAAAGGAATCGTAAGCCTTCTCCAACATCAAGGGATTGAAGAGAAGGCTGCGATTAAGATTAAGGCTAAGCAAGCAAACGAAAACAGAGTGGACGAACAAAACGAAGATACTTGAATAGGTTAATAAAAAAATCTTAAGTTGAGTTGCTTGAAAGCTTTCACATAAGCCTCTATTCTAAATAGAAGAGCTTTTTTTGAATTTAAAACCAAGTAATCTTATTTGTTTTAAAGGGATTATAGAGGATACCTAAAATTTTAACGGTAAACGGAGGGGATCTCATGAACGCTTTAACCTACAATAACTGGGAAAAGGTCACAAAACCGGAATTTGCAATCGATGATGCCGATCATGGTAGTCTAAAAGTCTTAAAATGGGCCTATGACGAATACGGGGAAGACATTGTCTATGCATGCAGTTTTGGGATTGAGGGGATTGTCCTTATTGATTTAATAAGTAAAGTCAATCCAAGCGCAAAAATTGTATTTTTAGATACAGATTTTCATTTTAAAGAAACATACGAATTAATTGATCGTGTCAAAGCCAAATATCCGAAATTAAATATTCACATGCAAAAACCAGAGCTTACTCCTGAAGATCAAGCCGATCAGCATGGCGACAAATTATGGGAAACGCAACCTGACCTGTGCTGCAGTATTCGAAAGGTTGAGCCTTTAAAGAAGGTGCTGACGGGACCAAAAGCGTGGATTTCAGGTTTGAGACGGGAACAATCGGAAACACGCGCCCATGTTGAATTTTTAAATCTTGATCATAAGTTTGAGTCCATAAAAGTGTGTCCATTAATCCATTGGACAGAAGAGGAGGTCTGGGCTTATGTAAGAGCATTTCAATTGCCGTATAATACCCTTCATGATCAAGGTTACCCAAGCATTGGGTGTGAATATTGCACGCTAGCGGTTGAAGCCGGACAGGATTCTCGGGCGGGGCGTTGGACCCATTTCGCTAAGACCGAATGCGGCCTTCATGCGAGGTGAATTAATAAATAGTTAATAAACCATCATTATTCTAAGAAGTGACGTACACTTTCTTATCTTCTTTATAGAGTTGAGTTTTTTTGCGTGAGACGATTTAAACTTAAAAGAGAACAAATGCAGGAGGATTAACTTATGTCAGAGGAATCAAAGAATATTGTATGGTACCAAACATCGATCACAAAAGAGGACCGTAGAAAACAAACCGGCCAAAAAAGTGTGATTGTGTGGTTTACGGGTCTTTCTGGGTCAGGAAAGTCAACGCTTTCCAATGCGGTAGAAGTGGAATTGTTTAAGCAAAACGTTCGTACCTATCTATTGGATGGAGATAATATCCGTTCCGGTTTAAATAAAAATTTAGGATTTACAGAAGAAGACCGCAAAGAAAACATCCGCAGAATTGGCGAAGTGGCCAAACTTTTTGTGGACAGTAATACCATTGTATTAACCGCCTTTATCTCACCTTTTGAATCGGATCGGGAAATGGTGCGTGAGTTGGTAGAAGAGGAAGAGTTTATTGAAATCTACGTGAAGGCTTCTCTTGAAACGTGTGAGAGCCGTGATCCAAAAGGTTTATATAAAAAAGCGCGCTCCGGGGAAATCAAGAACTTCACAGGGATTGATTCACCGTACGAAGCCCCCTCTAATCCGGAACTTGTTGTAGATACTGAACATGAATCCATAGAAGAATGCACACAAAAAGTGGTTCAGTTTCTTAAAGAACGCGGATTTATTTAAGGGTCATTGGAAAAATTGTGTGAGTAGCACCACCAACATTAATGGTAGAGGCGTAAGGGGGAATGGGCATGTCCGGAAAGGTCTATCTTGTAGGAGCGGGCCCTGGAGATCGCGATTTGATTACAGTAAAGGGTTTAAGATGTATTAAGGAAGCGGATGTCATTGTATACGATCGCCTGATCAATAACGACCTTCTACAAGAAGCCAAAGAGACAACCGAGATGATCTATTGCGGGAAGCTTCCAAAACATCATACCTTACAGCAGGAAACCATTAATCATTTACTCGTCAGTCATGCTAAAAAAGGAAAGGTTGTCACCCGCTTAAAGGGAGGCGACCCCTTTATATTTGGGCGGGGTGGTGAAGAAGCGGTGACGCTTGTCGAACACCACATTCCATTTGAAATTGTTCCAGGAGTGACTTCTGGAATAGCAGCTCCTGCATATGCGGGGATTCCTTTAACCCACCGTGAATACAGCGGGTCTGTTGCTTTTGTGACCGGGCATTTAAAAGCAGGAGAAATTGCCCAGAGTAAATGGGCGGGGCTTGCAAAAGGGGTCGACACTTTAGCCATTTACATGGGTGTGAGTCAACTGCCTTCTATTGTGGAGCACCTTATCAAATCTGGTAAATCACCATCGACTCCCGTGGCGCTCATTCAATGGGGAACAACGCGAAATCAACGTACGGTGACGGGTACCTTAGAAACGATTGTGAAGATTGTTCGGGAACAGGAAATAGAGAACCCTGCCATGATTGTGGTTGGAAAAGTAGTTGAAATGCGTGAACAGATTAAGTGGTTTGAGCAAACCTTATTGGGAGACGTACAGGAGGTGTAAACCATGCGTGCCGTTTTGTATGTGAGCCATGGAACCCGTGTTAAAAAAGGTGTTGAACAAGCGGAGGCATTTATTCAAGCCTGTATGGCGAGAACATCTGCCCACATTCAAGAAATCTGTTTTCTTGAACTTGTGGAGCCTGGGATTCCAGATGGGATTGAGCGCTGTGTGTCGCAAGGGGCTACCGAAATCATTATCCAACCGGTGCTTTTGTTAGCCGCAGGACATGTGAAGCAGGACATCCCTGAAGAAGTAAGTAAGAGCGCTGCTCACTACCCACATGTAACGTTTATTTTCAGTGAACCATTGGGTGTTGACCCGAAGATCATCGAGATCCTCAGTGAGCGCATTTGGGAACAAGCGGTACCATCGCCTGGAGAATCGGCCATTTTGCTTGTTGGACGAGGAAGTTCTGATCCCGCCACCCAGGAAGATTTTAAGAAAATCAGTGCAGGACTAAGCGCCAAAGAGTCGCTTCCTGTCTATACGTGCTTTTTGGCTGCCTGTGAACCAAGCTTTAGAGACGGTCTTGAGCATATGGTTGAGTCAGACTATCCCCATATCTTTGTAGTGCCTTATCTAATGTTTACAGGGTTATTAATGAAAGAAATGGTGGAAGCAACGGAACATCTGTCTCGGTCGAATCAGCACTTTTACTTATGTGATTCAATGGGCCACCATGAGAATTTAATACACGTTTTGGCTGAACGTGTCGCCACGTCTTTAAAAATAGACAAAGAGGCGCTCTCGTGACTTCCCGCTATCCTATAATGTTATCCATTGAGGGGAAATCAGCCGTTGTGATTGGCGGTGGGCGTGTGGCAAGTCGTAAAATCAGTGGCTTATTAAAAACGGGTGCTCTTGTGACTGTAGTGAGTCCAAGCGCTACTCGTACGATCGCGGACTGGGAGAGACAAGGCCTGTTAAAATGGGAGAAACGGGTGTATCAACCTGGAGACGAAACGTTGGGTTGGCTTGTCATCGCGGCCACCGACTCACCAGATGTTAATGCAGAGATTGCGAGATTAACGGAACCCTGGCAGCTTGTCAACGTGGTGGATCACGCGCGACTCGGTAATTTCTATACACCCGCACAAGTGACGCGTGGAAACCTTATGGTGACGGTAGGGACAGATGGGGCTAGCCCTTCTCTTACTAGAAAACTTCAGGCTGAACTGGACGAACGATTTCCGGATACCTATGGGGATTATGTGGATTTTTTGTCGGTGTGTCGAGATCGGATCAAAAAAGAAAATCTTTCTCCTGAGAAAAAACGGCACATCTTGTCTTCGTTATTAGACCCAAGCTATCAAACCATCACCCTTCAACAGAAGGTTCTGAACGACTTTAAAGGGTTCCTTAATCAGTTTTTATAAAGAAGGAATTTTCTTTTTAAAGTGGTTGACGAATTTCACAACCCGAGTTAAAGTAGAATCTATCAAACTTTTATTGTTCGGTATTTAACTAAATAAGCGACACTCTTATCAAGAGTAGGCTGAGGGACTGGCCCGATGAAGCCCGGCAACCGGATCACTGTGTAAGGCAGGATTACGGTGCTAACTCCAGCAGAACATTTTTCTGAGAGATGAGGGGACTTAGTGTGTCTTTTGGCAAGGGTCTTCTCTATTGGGAAGGCTCTTTTTGGTAGTGATTGGCCAAGAAAGGTTTCGTATTCTGTGTTACAATAAAGGGGCAAAGTGCCTTATCTCGTTGCCTATTTTGCAAGATTAAATGACTAAAAGTCGTTGCGTTATATAGCACAACATTAACATATAGGATGGTGGCCACCGTGAAGCTCGAAACCAAATTAGTTCAAGCAGGTAATCGTAGAGATCCACAAACAGGAGCAGTAGTCCTTCCAATCTATAATTCCACAACGTATTCCCACCCCGCTCTAGGAACGAGTACCGGGTTTGATTATTCTCGATTAGATAATCCAACGCGCAAAGCGTTAGAAGAAACAATCGCATCGCTTGAAGGTGGCGCGAGAGGATTGGCCTTTGCTTCCGGAATGGCTGCGATCTCTAATATTTGTCAACTCTTTAAGCCGGGCGATCACGTCATCTCAAGCGATGATTTATATGGCGGATCCTACCGTGTATTTGAACAAGTGTTTAAGCCTTACGGGATCGACTTTTCTTTTGTTGATTTATCCGACCTTTCTTTACTAAAAGAAGTCATCCGACCTCAAACAAAAGCGATTTTTATTGAAACTCCCACAAACCCAACAATGAAAATTTGTGACATTCAGGCGTGTGTCGAGATTGCTAAGGAACAAGAGATAGTGGTCATTGTTGACAATACCTTTTTAACGCCGTACCTTCAACGCCCGTTAGAATTAGGCGCGGATGTTGTGGTACATTCTGGAACGAAATATCTAGGCGGTCATAACGATGTACTCTGTGGATTAATTGTGGCTAAAGATCCAGTAATTGGCGACAAACTCCAATTTTATCAAAATTCACAAGGGGCTGTTCTTGGACCGCAAGATTGCTGGCTAATGCTTCGCGGTATGAAGACCCTTGCCTTACGTATGGATGCCCATGAAAAAAACACGAAGCAAATTGCTGAGTTTCTCACCCAACATGATCAG
The DNA here is from genome assembly GCA_963829575.1 of uncultured Sporolactobacillaceae bacterium. Classification (GTDB taxonomy): domain Bacteria; phylum Bacillota; class Bacilli; order Bacillales; family Sporolactobacillaceae; genus KACC-23026. The sequence goes on from CAWHJF010000012.1 coordinate 414,895, forward strand.
GTGAAAAAAGTGTTTTATCCAGGACTTGCGGATCACCCAGGGCGTGAGGTTCAGGAAAAGCAAGCCTCGGGTTTTGGTGGGATGCTCTCTTTTGAAGTGGTGGATCCCAAATTAGTCCCCCATTTACTAGACGCCGTTGACGTAATCACGTTTGCCGAAAGCTTGGGCGGGGTGGAGTCCTTAATCACCTACCCAGCTGTGCAAACACATGCAGATATTCCGAAAGAAATTCGTGATGAGATTGGCGTAACGGATTCTCTGCTCAGACTCTCCGTTGGCGTGGAACATGTGGAAGATTTACTTGCTGATTTAGACCAAGCGTTAAAAAAAGCAGCGGAGAGGATGGTTTGATGAAATTTGAAACACGAAACTTGCATACAGGTGTTGAAGTTGATCCAGTAACGGGAGCATCGAGTGTCCCTATTCACCAAGCCTCCACGTTTCATCAGTTCAATTGGGACGAGGCGCCTGAGTTTGATTATGCGCGTTCGGGAAATCCGACACGTCAAGCACTAGAAAAGGCGATTGCCGAGTTAGAAGGAGGAAAAGCTGGATTTGCGTTTGCGTCTGGAATGGCCGCAATTACAAGCGTGTTTTTAACGCTACCTACTGGGAGTCATATTGTCGCCTGTGAGGATATCTATGGCGGGACATTCCGTGCCCTATCGCAAGTTTTTTCACGCCTTGGCATTTCCACGACGTTTGTCGATTTAACCGATCTTGATCAGTTAGAAGACGTTATTCAAGAAAATACAAAAGCCATTTATGTGGAAACACCGTCTAATCCACGGTTACGGATTATTGATTTAAAGGGAATTGCGGATATTGCCAAAGAGAATGGACTTCTGTCTATTGTCGATAACACGTTTATGTCACCGTATCTCCAAAACCCACATGAGCTTGGTCTTGATGTGGTCATTCATTCGGCAACGAAGTTTATCAGTGGTCATTCGGATGTTGTGGCAGGACTTGTCACGGTTAACAGTGAAGAATTGGCTACAAAGGTTTATCAAATTCAAAATGGGTTTGGTGGCATCTTAGGGCCGCATGATTGCTGGCTTGTGTTACGAGGGTTAAAAACCTTATCTGTACGCATGAAGCAAAGCCAGGAAAGCGCAGAGAAGCTCGCGGTGTTTTTTAATCAGCATCCTCTTGTGAAAAAGGTGTATTATCCTGGATTAGAATCGCATCCGGGTTATGCACTCAATCGTCGCCAATCCAAAGGGCCAGGGGCCGTGCTTTCGTTTGAATTGGAATCGGCAGAGGAGGTCCGCACAATGGTCGAGGCGCTTAAACTCCCTATATTTGCAGTTAGTCTAGGGGCAGTTGAAAGCATTTTATCTTATCCAGCGCGTATGTCCCATGCGGCTATGCCAGCCGAAGAACGTGCCGCCCGTGGTATTTCAGACGGTCTCCTCCGTTTGTCGGTCGGTTTGGAAGATGCCGATGATCTCATTCAAGATTTTGAGCAAGCGCTGAAAGTGATTCAAACGCACGTCATTTCTTGAATTCTAAAACTTTAAACTTATAAAATACAGATAAACCCCGATTCTTAAGACAATCTGAGAAGCGGGGCTTTTTTGTCATGTATAGAATTGGCGCATTGTCTAAACTGGCTTGTCAAGTTTGTCCTCCATAAACATATACATAAAGAGTATCCCTTAGATAAGAGCTGTTGATTTTGAAACAGTTCTTTTTAATTTTGGCTGTGTTAAATGTTAATGCTGATTGATGAAGGTTTAATTGGAGTGGAAATCAGCAGGTAAGTTTAACGAGCCATTAATTTAAAGAAGATAAATTAAGGGAAAACTACACGGATATGGAGAGACGACACCATGATGATTGTCTTAATTCTAATTTTTCTTCTCGTGTTATTTCTTCCACTTTTATCAGGAGTGGTTGAGCGAAATCTTGAAGTCTTTTTGTTTATTATGGGTTTGATTGCAGCAACGTTGAGTGGTGCTCTGAATCGTGATTTATTTGTTGAAGCTTCTCTAGACCCGATCAAAATTTCGGTTGCTGTCTTCGGAGCGGGGTTATTGTTCAAATGGTTCCAGCGGCCATTAGAGCGGGGAATCACAGGAATGAATCGAGTCATCCCCTATCGTGTCTTTATCGCACTCTCTGTAATTTTTATGGGGCTTATTTCAAGTGTCATTACAGCGATCATTGCGGCACTTGTCCTGGTCGTCATTGTTCAAGCGCTTAAAATGGACCACACCTCGCGAATTCGCTATGTGGTCATCTCGTGTTTTGCTATTGGTCTTGGTGCCGCACTTACGCCTATTGGCGAACCGCTTTCGACGATTGTCGTGAGTAAACTTGATAAAAACTTCTTTTTTCTCATCGATTTAATTGGTCCACAAGTCATTTCAGCGCTTATTCTTCTCGGTCTTCTTGCTGCTTTTATGGTGAAAAAGAGGGCTGATAATGAATATTCACCAAAGGAATATGGACGAGAAGGACATGAGGAGATTCTCCTTCGGGCGTTAAAGATTTACTTTTTTGTAATGGGATTGGAATTCCTCGGGGAAGGCTTCGAACCATTGATTGATCGCTATTTGATCACTTTGGCTCCACAGTTCTTATATTGGGTCAATATGATCTCTGCTGTTTTAGATAACGCCACTCTGGCCGCAACAGAGATTGGCCATCACATGGGCATTTTGTCGTTAAGGGCGATTCTATTAGGTTTGCTTATTAGTGGCGGAATGTTAATCCCAGGTAATATTCCAAATATTGTATCGGCCGGAAAGTTGAAGCTAACAAGTAAGGAGTGGGCGAAACTTGGTGTCCCTTTAGGCCTTATCTTGATGGCAATCTTTTACTTTTCACTCTTTGATTTTCCATTATTATAGGGCGCTGCGTCCCAGTGAATGAGGCTTCTTCTCGCGGTTTTGGGAGGAGGTCTCTTCTTTTGGATTTTTTTGGTTGAGACATGCTATCATGGAAGTAGACTTTTAAATGATTAGAAAATTGGGGGAACTCATATGAATATTGTGGTACTAGGGGCAGGTGCTGTTGGCGGTTATTTTGGTGGAAGATTGGCCAAGTCAGGAGTCCCAGTTTCATTTCTAGTTCGGCCTAAACGCTTTGAACAACTTAAGAAAACCGGTTTAGTTGTTCGGAGTGTGCATGGTGATTTTACAGTAGTGCCAGCTCTTGCGACAGATCCTAAAGAGATTGAAAACCCTGAGCTTGTGATTTTGGGTTTGAAAAACTATCACCTTGAAGGTGCGATTGAGATGCTTAAAAGCCTAGTGGCCAAAGGGGCCAAAGTGTTACCACTTTTAAATGGGGTCGAGCACATCGAACGTTTGCAAGAGACGCTTGGAAAAGGTGCGGTCCTTGGTGGTTCCTGTTACATTGAGTCCACACTAAACAGTGATGGAGAGATTGTTCAAACCAGTCCCGTACAAGATATCGTTTTTGGCTCGCTCACTGGCCAAGATGACCAGGCGTTTCTGCAAGAAGTAGAAACCTTACTGAACCAAGCTGAGATACCGGTTAAGCTTTCCAATGAGATTATAAAGGAAATGTGGACCAAGTATGCGTTTCTCGCTTCTTTTAGTGCCATCACGGCGTCGACACGGCAACCAATTGGTGTCGCATTGAACGATCCCGTAACGGTTGAGTTTCTAAGGAATTTGATTGTGGAAGTGTGTGACGTCGCAAGATCACAGGGGATTCAGTTTCCAGAAGATCTGGCAGATCAACTGGTGAAGCGGATGAAAGGGTTAAGTCCTTCGATGACGGCATCGATGCACCGAGATTTGGAAAAGGGTGAGCCGATGGAACTAGACAGTTTACATGGAGCCCTTTTGAAAATGGCAGAAGCGGCTGGGATTAGAACACCCATCATTCAATCCGTATACGCTTTGCTTCATCCTTATAAAAACGGTAAGCCTAGTCTTTGATTTGAAGAGAGGCTGGGACAAAACTAAAATAAGTCGTGCAAATGCCGAACAATAAATATAATACGTTTTATCGAATTGTAAGGCGTAGTCAAAACACGGAGACTCCTACGGGAATAGCGCGTGTCCGAAGACCCCGCAGGAAAGCGCTTTTTGCTTTCTGAGGAGGCTGAGGCCGTGCCCGTGGAAAGCGAAGTGTTTTGACGGAGCCCCTGAGAGCTTTTGTATAAAAAAGAAAAGTCCGAACTATTCAGTTGAAATGCCTGAATGAGTTCGGATTTTTCTATGAGTAAAAGACTTTTGACCCAGCCTCTTTATGGAATTAAATCTAGTGTCAGCGAAAATTCGTCACAGGCACGTTGGGGAATCGGGGGATTCGAAACGATCGAGGCGAATGTGCAATCTGCCGCTTTTGAAAAATCTAGAGTCACCGCTGCGAGATCCACTCAAATTCCCACAAAACTAACACTTATCCCATCCGTTTCATATTGTGTAGATATATCCACTTTATTTGAGTCCATTGACCCGTATGGAGAATAGGTGGAACAGAGATCAACATAGATAAGCGAGGGATCATAGATCGTGTCAAAACCATTTTTTAATTCAAAGGTGACCCCGGAAATAGCGGCATCCTCCAACCCTCCAAAACTCGAAACACCTAAAGTTAGAATGTACAACCCGCTAACCGAATCGGTTGGCCGGTTGGAGGAGCAAAACAGTGCAGCACTCCGGTCACTTGCCGAGATCAATCATTTAGTAGGCGAACTTGTCGAATTGAATCATATGGAAAATAAAAAGATGGATCAGTTGGCTAAAACGCAAGATGTGTTGATTGAAGGCCAACATGCTGCTGAAGAGAAAAGAGAGACCCAGGATGAGGCGGTTGAAGCAAGACAAGAAACAGCCCTTGAACAGATTAAACAACTCATGGCCCGCGTTCAAATAGGCACAGAAGAAGTGAAGGGGTTAAAGGACGTCATCTCCTCCGAAAAGTTAGGGGAACGCCTTGAAAAACTAGAGGCGCTACTCCAAGCCTTGGAAAGCAATCAAGAAAAAGAGACGGAAACTGTATTAGAATCGAATTCCGTACAAAACCTGTTACTAGAAGAAATTGCAAGAAAACAAGCAGAAATGGAAAAAGGCCAGAGGAAAGGGTTTAAAGGCTTGTTAGAAAAATTGAATATAGTCAAAGGTGAAAATGAAAAAAGCCATGACACCCAATTGGAAAATCAAAAATTAATGGTCGACTCCTTATATAAATTGGTGAATGAGGAGCAAGTCATGCAGGAAATTAAGCGGGTATTAAACGACTAGTTTCGAAGTTGGACAAATAAATAGAAAAGGCGCTCGGTTTCTATGTGAACCGAGCGCCTTTTTACAAACGTATCACTTACGCAGTTTTGGTTTTTGTACCGTAATCTTCGTCAAGTTTGTCTTCCATTACTTTAAATACACCAAGCACATCTTCTTTTGGGGCAGAAGTAAGCAAACTTCCTACTATAACCCCAACCGTACATAGGATCACGCCAGGAATCATTTCATAGATGTTGCTGCTTGCCCAAGCAAAACCTGAAGAAATATGTCCCATGTTGAGCCAGAAAATGACGGCTCCGCCTCCAAGAACCATACCTAGAAGGGCACCCCAACGTGTCATGCGTTTCCAATACAAGCTGAGTAGAACAACAGGTCCGAATGCGGAACCGAACCCTGCCCATGCATGCCCAACAATGCTGAGAATGGAGCTTGCACCGTAGGAGATCACAATTGCGATTAACGCAATGACAAGTACAGCTAAACGACCGATTGTAACAAGCTCTTTATCAGAAGCGCTACGACGGAAGAATGTTTTATAAAAGTCTTCGGTTACTGCACTAGAGGTAACGAGTAATTGAGACGAAATTGTACTCATAATGGCTGCTAAGATCGCAGCAAGAATGAATCCAGAAATAATGGGATTAAACAAGATGTCTGCGAATTGTACAAAGACCGTTTCTGGATTCTTAAGTGGCCCACCGTTTTGATGGAAGTAAGAAATCCCGACAAGTCCAACGAGCATTGAACCGATGATGCTGATGATCATCCAGCCAATCCCAATTCGACGTGCTGAAGTTAATTCGCGTGTTGTTTTAATCGCCATAAAGCGAACGATAATATGGGGTTGACCAAAGTAACCTAATCCCCAAGCAAGGAGAGAAATAACTCCGACAACGGATGTCCCTTTAAAAAGATTGAGTAACGTTGGGTCAATGGAACGGATATCAGAAATCGCATGACCCGTACCACCAACGTGGAAGATCGCAACTATTGGTACCAAAATTAAGGCAATGAACATAATACAGCCTTGAACAAAGTCTGTCATACTCACTGCAAGGAAACCACCGAATAGGGTGTAGGCGACAACGACGACAACCGTAATGACAACACCAGTTGTGTAGTTGAGACCAAATGCGGACTTAAATAGGGTACCACCAGATACCATCCCTGAAGCCACGTAAAGTGTAAAGAACACTAAAATAACAAGACCAGAGACAAGACGAAGGATATTGGTATGATCCTTAAACCGATTTTCTAGATAGTCAGGAATTGTAATGGAATCATCTGCAACTTCAGTGTAAACACGAAATCTTGGAGCGAGTAGACGGTAGTTAAGATAAGCACCGATACAAAGCCCAATAGATAGCCATGCACTCGAAAGCCCTGATGCGTACATCGCACCTGGAAGACCCATCATCATCCAACCACTCATATCTGAAGCACCCGCTGATAAGGCTGTAACCCATGGGCCTAACCCACGACCACCCAGCATATAGTCAGATAAATCGGACGTCCGTTTAAAAGAATAATAACCAATTGCAAGCATTGCGATCATGTAAATAGCTAATGAAATTATAGTTTCTACCTGCATCCTCACACTCCCGAATAAGTTTAGAGGCTTATCTAAAGATCGGTATGAAACGTTTTGGCAGAAGGTAATGGAATCAACAAGTACGCCGTTCAAAAAGGGATCAAGGAATGACCTTGCCCTCCACAACTCATGAGCCGATCTTGTGGAGAACTCTTTTTGAACACATTTGAAAGGGGTGAACCAAGCAAAGAGGCATGCTATTCGGATCGATCACTGTTCGGTCCAGCATATAAGCGGTGTTTGATTTTGAATTTAAATCCGAGGTTCGTTTTTTGGTTTCTTGATCTAAAGGTAAGGACCAATTCGTCATTTAAGTGCATGGATTAGATAATTGCGTTATATTCACGATTCTAGAAACCTGATTCCGAGGGTTGTAAAGACTCATATTCAGAATCAAAACATCCCCATTTTCGACTAATAAATGCCAAATTTAATAATGTCTCAAAACCATCTTGACAAAGCCTGCTCTATTATTATAGCAAACTATTTTAAATTCATGTCCGAAACGCGTAAAGTCTAAAAAGTTATCAAAATTAGAACATTATGAAATAAATAGCCAAATCGCTTTGTGTAAGGGGTGAAAACGCTCCATAAAATTTGGTATTTGAAGGAAAAATTATAAAAGATGGTGAAGTTTATTTTGAAATCAGGGAACAACACCTCATTTTTGACCTGAAAATGGATGGGAGGAGGAGGGATTCTAGGCTAAGGGCATGATTAGTTCCCAAGATAAAGCTAGGTACGGGAACTGATTCCAGGATCTAAAGTGACTTCCATTTGGTGGTTAACATTTATGCTCAAAAGTTTTCCAAAACATTAAAATATGGCATTGACTTCCAAAGTGTATTAATCGTATAATACACTCGGATGGTGTATGAACCGCGTAACACACTTCGTATACGAATGGTGTATGAACCAATTAATACACACGCTTTCTGACAGCATGAATCTGCTTCTAAATAAAGGCTTCGTGCCTGAGGAGTTGTACAGACATGAAACTCAATTTTAATAACCGGGACCCGGTCTATCTCCAAGTGGTTCGCCATTTCAAGGAACAACTTGCTGTAGGAACCATCGAGCCTGGACAGGAAATTCCGTCTCGCCGAGAATTGGCGAGTCAATTAAACATTAATCCCAATACGGCACAGAGGGCCTATAAAGAGATGGAGGAACAGGGCTTGATTCGAACAGAACGCAATTTTCCTAGCAGAATAACGAAGGATGAAACGGTCATTCAGTTGGTCCGTAGTGAATTGATCGAAGAAGCCGTTGATACGTTTGTACAAGCGATTCAACCGATCGAGGTGCCGCTCGAAGAGTTAATCAATCGCGTAAAAGCCAAGTACAAACAGGATGAGGGAGGCGATCGCCATGATTGAAGTTCAAAATGTCACGAAAAAATATGGACCAAAACGTGTGCTTGATCAGGTGAGTTTTACAGTTAAGCAAGGTGAAGTGGCGAGTTTAATCGGCATTAACGGTGTTGGAAAGACCACCCTTTTAAAAGCAATTATGGGCCTGACTCCGATTAACAAAGGTCAAATCCGTGTGTTAGGTGAGCCGATTACATATAAGAGTTACGAACACATCACGTTCATTCCCGATTCATGTATTATGCCAATCCGAATGACGACGGAAGCTGCGATTCAATTCATGGAGGATTTCTACCCAAATTGGAACACAGAGCGCGCCAATGAACTCCTTACCTTTTTTAAACTCAATAAAAGTGAGCGACTGGGTAATTTATCGAAAGGTAATCTTGCGAAAGCCAACTTAGTTTTTGGGTTAGGCCTTGATGTGGAATTTGTTTTAATGGATGAACCGTTTTCCGGAATCGACTTGTTTAGTCGTGAGCAAATTGCTGAAGTCTTCACAAGTGAATTGGTGGAATCATGCGGTGTGCTTCTTACCACACATGAAATTCATGAAATGGAGCACTTGATTGATAAAGCGATTTTACTAAATAACGGCGAAGTGACGCGCGAATTTTATACGGAAGAGATGCGTGAACAAGAAGGGAAATCACTAGTGGATATCATGAGGGAGGCTTATAAATCATGAAGCCTTATTTAAAACTTTTAAACTTTGAGATCAACCGTTTCAGCAAAATGTATGGTTTTCTTTTGGGGTTAACCATTGTTTTACAAATTGTGGGGATTATTGTGCGCTCCCATGCCTACTTGGCTAATGCCCACCAAATTATGAGGGACAAACAACTCACCCAGACCCAATATTTGACCCAATATGCCCCCATGAATTTTCTCACCTATTATAACAGCCGGTGGTTTGTTGGACCTATTGTGATATGTATCGTGGTTATGGTTATTTATGTGTTTGTTATTTGGTACCGGGATTGGTTTGGGAAAAGTACATTAGCCTACCGGATGTTGACGCTCCCTCATTCAAGATTAAGCCTGTATTTGTCAAAGACTACAGTTATTTTGGTGTGTGTACTTGGGTTCGTTGCACTCCAGACGCTCTTAATTCCAATTGAAAACCAGCCTGTTTAAAGCCATTGTCCCGACCTCGTTTCGACTCGATCAGGCGAACCTTTTTGAAATGAATCAGAGGGTGTATATGATTAATCTCTTAATCCCAACAAATTTTTTACAGTTTGTGCTGTCCTACTTGTTAGGTGTGATGATGGTCTGTACGGTGTTTACAGCCATTTTGTTTGAACGAAGCTTTCATTGGAAAGGAATTGGCTTCGGGATTTTGTATGTAGCATGTGTCCTTGGTGTGTTCATCGGCCCATTGGTTTACAATGGGCGAACCGGTTATTTTTACACCGATGAACTCTTTTGGATCGAGGTCGTGCTTGGGGGTCTACTCTTGGTCTGTTCGATCACAATCGGTGGGCTATTGCTCAAAAATAAAATTACGGTTTAAGGAGGGAAAACATGAGACGCTATTGGAAACTAATCACACTTAGTTTAGCGGTTGTATTGGTAATGGGGCCTTTTTTTATCAAACAGGCGCTTTCACATAATGGGCTCCCGGATTATGTTATTCAAGTAAAGAGTGGCAAGGCCTCGCTTGCAAAGAATTTGGTTATTTCAGGGTCGTATACCAACCAATCGGCGAGCTATTTGATGAGAACGACAACCAAAGGAACGAACTACCAGACGGGTGGATTGATCGATTCGATCTCAAATCAATTTGAACCCCAAAAACTCCAAGAGCTTCAGAAACGCGATCGAAATTTTATGAGGGGAAAAGTGAAAAGTCTTAATGCCTTCTATGAAGATTCGCAAATTCTCGCGTATGCATTTGAAGGGACACATAGGGGTGTTGGGCCAGGTCGGAAATTTGATTTAAAGGTTTCCGTTCTTGATAAAACGAACCACAATGCCACTTATACTATGAGTCTCCCGATTGATTCGTTGGGGTACTACTTTATGGATGTGGTCGATGTTCAAAGAGTGGGGAATGTCTTAAAAGTCGTGACGCAAAATGGAGGAGCCAAAAAAGAGGACTTTCATGTCTACACCATTGATTTTGCCAATCAAAAATTAATGAAGGATGATACGATTAAAAATAATGTAACGAATACTAGCGGTCAATCTTATAATGTCCTCACAGACAATCAACCGCTGGGCTCTAACCATGTGATCGTTCTTGTAGGTCAAGTAAAAGGAGCCTTACATTTGTATAAGTGCAATTTAGAATCGATGAAAAGGACAGAGCTCAAAGTTCCTGAAAAATTAAAGAGTCAGTCAGTCAATCCGATCGCCTTTCATGGAGACCGTTTATACTTCGAACAAGATCAGAGCCACAGTAGTACACTCTACGAATACAACGTGATGACTCAAAAAGTCGTGAGAAAAGAATCGATAAACAATCCATCTGGTTCATTAGGTGTAAGAATCAATGGTGATTATGCGTACCTTTTAAAGGATTCACAAGCGAATAAAGGGACACCGTTAGAAATAATCAATCTAATGACGGGAAAAACCCTTTTAAAAGGTGAGATTGTTCCTAAACAATCGATTAAGCAAGTAAAGGGGACAAAGGTTTCATTCTATGACCTGCAATTCTAAAAAATCCTCTGCTCGATCCAAAAGTCGCGACACCCGCTTTCTAAAAGCCGGGGACGCGGCTTTTAGAATGAGAAGAATTGGACATTTCTTGATGGGTTCGATAGGATGATACTAATTATGGAAACCAATAGAGTATGTTTTGGAAGGAACGAAGACAGTATGACACACACACCACTTATTCAATTACAACTTAAAGCCCGTCATGAAGCGCGCTATAAAAAAGGGGAACCACTTTTGGTGAAAGAGGCGGTCCAAAACCCGGAACGTCTATCAAAAGAAGGACAAATTGTCGAACTTTTAGATTCAAAAAATCAATATCTAGCAACAGGTTATTATGGTCGGCAAAATAAGGGTCTTGGATGGCTCTTGACACATAATCGGAAAGAAGTCATTGATCAAGCTTTTTTTACGAAGAAGTTGGCCAAAGCCTTGGCGATTCGTGCGCCTTTTTTTCAAAGCTCAGAGACAACAGCCTTTCGCGTTTTTAATGGAGAAGGGGACGGAATTGGCGGTCTGACTGTTGACTATTTCAACGGGTATTATGTGATTAACTGGTATAGTGAAGGGATCTACGCGTTTCGCGACTTGATTGTACACGCTTTGACAACCGTTGGCGCAATTAGTGGGATCTATGAGAAGAAACGCTTTGATTCGGATGGGCACTACATTGATGATGATGATTTCGTGTGGGGGGAACGTGCCGAGTTCCCATTGATTGTTAAAGAGAATGGCGTTCAGTTTGCGGTCTATCTGAATGAAGGGGCAATGGTTGGTGTCTTCTTAGATCAACGGAATGTCCGCGAGCGAATTCGGGCGTCGTATTCAGCAGGCCGCACGGTTCTAAATACCTTCTCTTACACGGGCGCTTTTTCGGTGTATGCGGCTTTGGGAGGCGCAACGAAAACGACGAGTGTCGATTTGGCCAACCGCAGTCGCAGAAAGACAGAGGAGCAGTTTGAAATCAATGGGATTGATCCAGAAACACAAGAGATTTTAGTGATGGATGTCTTTGACTATTTTAAGTACGCGGTTAGAAATCACTTGCAATTTGATACAGTTGTTCTCGATCCACCAAGCTTCGCACGTTCCAAAAAACGGATGTTTCGGGCTGAAAAAGACTACACTGCACTATTGAAAGAGGCGATCACCATTACATCATCTGGCGGAACAATCGTCGCCTCGACCAACGCCAGTACATTTGGAATGAAGAAGTTTAAACAATTCATTCAACAAGCCTTTCAGGAAACAGGCAAAACGTACCGCATCTTAGAAACCTTCTCACTGCCAGAAGATTTCAAAACAGACCCCGCCTTTCCAGAAGGCAATTATTTAAAAGTGGTGTTTGTGGAGAAGTTGGGGTAGTGTGAGTCGAGTCAAGTAAAACCCTGTTCTAGCTAAGAATAGTAAATTTTAACAAAAAACAGGTTGCCGGAAAACTCGGCAACCTGAAAATTTATTTTAAAGTCTTTTTTTAAGTTAAGGAATCCTGCAGGAGGTGTTACTGTATTAGGAGTGATGAAACTTGCATTCGAATGGCTAGTTGCTCCGACGACTCCACTACCTACGGTAAAAACGCCTAATGCTAAGACTAATGCTAAAATTGCTTTTTTCATGTGACACTCTCCTCTTGGTTTAATATTGATAAAAAGGCATCCACGGCCATAGGATGGTACATGGTACCTTTGCATCTAATGAGTTCTTCAATCGCTTCTTCCTTACTGCGTGCTTTTTGATACACGCGATCAACAGTCATTGCATCATAGGAATCGACAACTGTGATGATGGATGCAAGTAAATTAATTTCGTCCCCCGCTAAGCCCAAGGGATACCCTTTTCCGTCATAGCGTTCATGATGTTGTTCAACAACTATACCAACTTGATTTAAAATGGGAATCCCTGTGTCGATTAATATTTCTTTGCCAAAGGTGCTATGTTGTTTAATGAGTTCCCATTCAGTGCTATCCAATTTTCCGGGTTTATTTAAAATAGACTCAGGGATACAAATTTTCCCCACGTCATGCAGATAAGCCGCAAAATTTAGAATTTGTAACTCCCAAACTGGAAGCTTGAGATGCTTTCCAATTTTCAAACTGTAATCGGAAATTCTATAGCAATGATTAGCTGTATAATTGTCTTTCTTTTCAACTTCAATAACTAAATCTTTTAAACGTTTCATAACGCCGCTATATACATGAAAAACGGGTTGACTAGAGACGTATAAAAATTCTGTATCTTCTAATGCCATAAATAGGACGGAGTCTTTAACCGGGTTTCCACTTAAAAAATCTCCTTGTTTGAATACTATATAAGGGTCTCGGTCAGAATTTAATGCAGATAGAGAACCTTTCAAAATTTGAATGTATTCTAAGGCTTCCCAGCCATCTTCAGGAATTAAACCCCAATGGTAGCCTTTTTCAAGTTTATGGTGAATGATTTCAACTCCATTGTTACTAGAAGCAACTAATGTGAATTCTAACCCATTTATTGTAACATGTTCAATCGCTTCATTAATAGTTAAGCCTTTCAAAATCAACCCCTCGTTTCGAGCAAATAGATCTGAAGGTATATTAGTAAGTTTTGCCCAATTCTAGTAATATATCCTAACTATACTATTTCAAGTTAAAAAAACAATAGGTAATTATAACTGAATTAAATGGGGCGCTACTTTGGACTATCAGTCTTTAGTTGATTAAATTCTATCATTAAATAAGCAAATTGGAAATGAGATTTCAAAAATTAACATAAAATCAATGAAACGACTTTTTCGAATGAGACCCCTATCAAATTTTAAATTGATCAACCAACAGCTGGAGGGTTTCCGCTGTTTTTGCAAGATTTAAGGAAGCGGATGTAATTTCTTCCATAGAAGCCAATTGCTCCTGGGCAGAGGCAGACACCGTTTGACTATTAGAAACTGCGGTTTCCGTGATACTCGCAATCTGAGAAATGAGACCCAATACCCGTTCAGAATACTCCGTAACCTGACTAGAATGGGTCGAAACATCCTTAATTAATTGATTGGCTTCAGCCGATGAACGTTTAATTTGTTCAAAGGATTGCCCTGCAAATTCGATCCCTTCTTTGCTCGTTTTGACTTCATTTCCAGCTTGTGTAGTGGACTGTACGGCTTTAGACGTCATGCCTTGAATAGACTGAATCAATTCGATAATTTGACCCGCAGATTGAGCGGATTGTTCAGCGAGCTTTCTTACTTCATCTGCAACCACCGCAAAGCCCCGGCCATTTTCTCCTGCACGTGCAGCTTCAATCGCAGCATTCAGGGCGAGAAGGTTCGTTTGTTCTGAGATTTCAGTAATGACGTTTGTGATCAAACCAATTTCGTTTGAATGGTGATTAAGGGTTGAGATGACGTCCTTTAAATCATTCATTGAGGAATCCAGGCGGGTCATATCTTCAATGACATGCTCAACCTTCTGAGAACCCGCTTGAGCAGTATCCAATACAACACGTGCCGATTGCGAAGCATGGTGGGAATGACTGGAAACCTGCTTCATCCCAGACGACATTTGGCTCACCGCGTCCAACCCCTCCTGGACACTCAAGTGTTGTTGCTCAGAGCCCGAAGCGACCTCATGAATGGCACTTGCCATTTGGTTTGAACCAGCGGTGGTTTGCTCAGCACTAGAAGACAATTCTTCAGATAAAGCGTTGACCGTTACGGACGCTTCATTGACTTCTTTTATAATAGCGTTCCAAGTGTCACGCATTTGATTCATAGAGTCTACGATTCCACTTAACATGCCTGCCTTTTTCGGGTCGGCGTTGACCGTTAAATCCCCGTTTTTGAGGGCATCCACATAAGTCACAATCGTTCCAATCGGGGCGACAAACCGCTTGTGATTCATTGCAGCTGAAACTATTCCTAATAGGACTCCAAAAAGAAGGGTGATAAGTAGACTAACAACGAAGTGAAGGCCGCTGATCCCGTTATACAAGCAAACGATCACTCCGATTAAAAGAGTGCCTGGTATAACGCTTAGCAACGTACGAAATATGTAATGGATGACGTTCATGATTTCCCCCCTAAACCTGTGTGTGAAAAAGTTCTAAATATTATAAACAAGTTTATTATATAGGTAAAAATTAGGAACGACAATCCTTGTTTTTGAGAGGAACAAATCTAAACTACTATAAGCAGCATTAGTTTTAATAGAATGAGTGGAAAGTGATAGAGCACCATCCTATGTACTTAATATAGAATTGCATCCACAGCGTTCCGCTATCCCAAGCAAAGGTTCTTCCATCAAAGAAAGATCCGGTCGCATGCGACCGGATCTTCGTCATTAACCTTTTTCGGCAAAGCGCTTGGTGATTTCGACAATCACTTGGCTTGCTTTTTCCATCGCTTGAAGAGAGATGAATTCGAATTTACCATGAAAATTTTCTCCACCTGCAAAGAGGTTTGGAGTTGGAAGTCCCATATATGAAATCTGAGAACCATCTGTTCCACCGCGGATCGGCTCGATAATCGGTTCAATATCTAGAGCCTTCATCGCATCGGAGGCGACGGTGACAATATCCATGACCGGCTCAATTTTTTCTCTCATATTATAATATTGATCATGCAGGTCTAACTGTATGGCGTCCGATCCATATGTATCGGCTACTTCTTGGACGAGAGCAGTGAGCGTTTGTTTTCGCTCTTCAAATTTTTCACGGTCAAAGTCTCGAATGATATAGGAGAGTGTGGTCGTTTCTACATCCCCATTAAATGAAATGAGATGATAAAACCCTTCGTAGCCTTCTGTAAATTCGGGCGCTTCTTTTGCCGGAAGTTTGGCGTGCAGGTCCATGGCAAGCTTCATGGAGCTGAGCATTTTGCCTTTCGCTGTTCCCGGGTGGACATTAGTTCCCTTTATTGTGACTTTTGCTGCCGCCGCGTTAAAGCTTTCGTACTGGAGTTCCCCAAGCGGACCTCCGTCTACAGTGTAGGCGTAATCAGCACCAAAGGCTTTAACATCAAATTTATGTGGCCCTCTGCCAATTTCTTCATCCGGTGTAAATGCCACACGAATCCGGCCATGTTTGATTTCGGGATGTTTGAGAAGATAATCCATTGCTGTCATAATCTCGGCAACACCTGCTTTGTCATCTGCTCCAAGAAGTGTTGTACCGTCTGTCGTGACAAGGGTATGTCCAATATAATTGGCCAGGTTCGGAAAGTTCTTAGGGGAGAGCGTGACGCGGTTTTCCTTGTTCAAAAGAATGTCGCCACCGTCGTAAGAGTCGACAACCTGTGGATTCACGCCTGCTCCAGTAAAATCTGTAGCGGTATCGACGTGAGCTAAAAAGCCAATAGTCGGCACGGATTGATCCGTGTTGCTTGGCAGTGTCGCCATAACATAGCCATTGTCATCCATGCTCACGTCAGACATCCCAATTTCTTTTAACTCTTTGACAAGTTGTTTCGCGAGATCAAGTTGTCCGGGTGTTGAGGGACAAGTCTCGATGTCTTCATTGGATTGTGTATTGACTTTTACATAAGAAATAAAGCGGTTTAACAGATCATTTTTCATAGGGTTCAC
Source organism: uncultured Sporolactobacillaceae bacterium (assembly GCA_963829575.1). Lineage (GTDB taxonomy): Bacteria > Bacillota > Bacilli > Bacillales > Sporolactobacillaceae > KACC-23026. The sequence continues at coordinate 431,300 of CAWHJF010000012.1, forward strand.
TCCTAGCGTAATGCCCATTTTTCCATTTATTATAGCATAGGAAAAGCCACACCCAATAAAGTGTGGCTCTGAAGTCCATTAAAACAGTTTAAGTCTGATTAAACAAAGAAGCGTTCCCGTGTAGTTGAACGGTTACCCTGTTAGCAGCAGTCCGTTGGATAGCCTGGATCGTTCACAACATTCTGTACGACAGGTTGATAAATATGATGTGGAACGTTAACGATGTTTTGTCGATTTACAATGACAACGGGGTGAACGTAAGGAACCACTCTTGGCACATAACAATCTCTCACAACATATTGTGGTGGGCATTGAATTGGTCCACATTGTTCGTTCATCAACTAACACCTCCATTACTGTTTACTTTATTACATGCAAAGAATGGGTTATTGGTAACGGACAAACGTCTAATTAAGCTCGTTTTTTTATAAATAAGCACTTACAAATATTGGACATTAATAGCTAAGCGTTTATTTTAAAAGTGAATGAGAAGAATTCGATTATTTGGGGATTGAAATATCATTCAATAAATGATCAAATAGGAGAGGAGGTGGGGACATGTTGTCATTTATCGCAATGGTACTTTTACTATTCATCATTCCCGGTCCCGCGGTTCTCTTGACGGTCTCACAAACGATAAAAGGTGGAAGACAGGTCGGCATTCGGACGGGTGCGGGGATTGCGGTTGGGGATCTCATTCATACACTTGCTGCTGTTCTCGGACTTTCGGCGATTCTGATGACCTCAGCTATTGCCTTTGAGATGGTGAAATATCTTGGGGCCGCCTATCTTATATATTTGGGGATTCGATCTTTCTTAGAAAAGGTGCAGGGTGACACGGCTCATAAGGAGCCTAACCAAACAGGGCGCGTTCTTTCTTTTTATCAATCTACTGTGGTGGAATTAATGAATCCAAAGACGGCACTCTTTTTCTTAGCTTTTCTCCCTCAATTTGTTCATAAAGGTGGACAACCCATCACACTTCAACTGTTGATTCTGGGATTGACTTTTGTTGTAATGGGCTTTCTATATACGACAGGCTTGGCCTTTACAATCAGCAAGTTTGGCAAACTATCGTTTCCAGGTAAAGACTTTTTAAGCCGCTATCAGGGAAAGATTGTTGGAACGGTTTTTATTGGCCTTGCTTTAAAACTTACTTTTCAAACTCAAAAATAAAAGGAGTCGTCCTCAGTTCGAGGAACGGCTCCTTTTTGTAACTCGGCGTTTATTGAGAGTCAGTCGACTTGATAGCCGGCTTCTTTCCAAGCGGTTGTGCCACCTTCAATGAAAGAGACGTTTTCAAAACCCATCGTTTTCAAGATATAAGCACCAAGTGCGGCTTGTCCACCGGCACCACAAGTAATGATAACGGGTCTTGTGCGATCGGCCAAATCGGCATCACGCATGTGTTCTGGAAGCTCGAGATCTGCGCGAATTGGCAACATTCCAAGTGAGATATTCTTACTACTTGGGATTAAACCACAAGCGCCAGCGTCTTTCGCATCTTGTACGTCAATGACAAGCGTACTAGGGTTAGCTTCCATTTTTGCTTTTGCATCTGAAGAAGTAATACCAGGTACATTATCACGTGCTTTTCCGACCATTTCAAGAAAAGTTACACCTTTTGCCATATGTAAAACGCCTCCTTGTAATATTTCATTAACATAATCCATTATAACGGTTTCTATACGAATTCTTCAATTAATCCACATGTCTAATTGGAAAAGACCCCAATTAAAGGGACTTCATATATAGTCTGGAGTCCCAAAATCCAGGCTCTTAGATCATTTTTTTAAGGTGAGGAATGACGTCCTGCATGGTGCGTACCACCAAGTCTGCAGAGTCCGGAGTCCCAAGGGCGTGATTGTCGATATAGATCGTCGCGCAACCTAATGGTCGAACCGGGCGTATTTCATTGATCCAGTTGTCGCCAATGCTTAAAATTTCGTCATAGGAAACGCCGAATTGTGTGCACACCTGATCAAAGCGCTCTTTGGTCTTGACCGGTTTTTTTCCATTGAAAAGTTTCAAATCGAATACGTGGTCAATGCCTAACTTTTGAAGAAGCACTTCACTATCGTCTTCAGGACTGTTGGTCAACACAGTCAGTTGGAACCCGCTTTCTTTTAAGGCTTCAAGGGACTCTTTTAATTCTGGAATAGGTGTCATTTGATAGTCTGCCCCCATCATGTAAGTCCGGGTGGCGAGGAATGCCCCTTCAGCTTGACTAGGGTCTAAGCCATAATGAAGACCAATAGAGACCGGCACCCACCATAGATCCCCAATGTTTATATAATGAATGTGGTCGAGAGTAATCGGAGCTGTGTAGAGTTCCGCGACGTCTTCCTTGGCTAACGGTTCGCCGGTCCATTTATATGCCTCTTTTACTTGATTATCCAATTGAACGAGGATCAAATCTCGATCCACATCATAAACGCGGCCCATTTTTAAAGGATGCTTGTCCTCTTTTGCAAGCTGGTATTCGTGATCAAAACGAGCTTTATTGGAATCTGGAATCAGATCGCGAATTCTTTGGGCGTAGTAATCAAAATGATGTGTATCGGCGTATAGTGTCCCGTCCAAGTCAAACACAATAGCTTTTATTTGAGAAAGATTCATCGAGAGCCTCCTGGAAATTTGGGGTTAGGATTAGCGCGTTGAACGCACTTCTATTTTAACAGAAGATGCTTTAAAGAGAACCTTGAAAGTGATACTGTAAAAAGAAGTTGACTTTAATAATAAAATTTGGGGTGCTGGAATGATTCGTTTTGGAATTGTTGGAACAAATTGGATTACAGACCGATTTCTTGAGGCTGCGGCCTTCGCGCCAGAATTTAAGTTAGAAGCGGTCTACTCACGAACCGAGGAACGGGCTCATGTCTTCGCGGAAAAGTATGGGGCGACTTATACCTATACAACAATAAAAGAGTTGGCAGAAAGTGATCAAGTGGATGCCGTGTATATCGCCAGTCCCAATTCTTTTCACGCGGAACACGCGATTGAGTTGATGGCGCATGGAAAGCATATCCTTTGTGAAAAGCCGCTCGCCTCGAACATGAAAGAGGTGGATGCTATGATTGAGTCCGCCCGCGCAAATAAGGTTGTGCTAATGGAAGCGATGAAAACGACCTGTTTGCCAAACTTTAAAGCAATTCAAACGCATTTACATAAGCTTGGCCCCATCCGGCGCTATGTGGCGAATTTCTGTAAGATTTCCTCGCGTTATGATGCGTATCGCGAGGGAACCATTTTGAATGCATTTGATCCAACCTTTTCAAATGGCTCACTCATGGACTTAGGGGTATATGGGCTATATCCAATGGTCGTCCTGTTTGGAAAGCCAAATGCGGTCATGGCAAATGGCCATCTCCTTGAGTCAGGGGTTGATGGGGCAGGGACCGTTCTCGCGCACTATGAAACGATGGAAGGACTTGTCACCCATTCTAAGATTACGGATTCCGATCTTCCGTCTGAAATTCAAGGGGAGAACGCCACGATGAGAATTGATAAAATCTCAACACCTGAGACGATTGAGATTCGCTATCGAAACGGCGAAATCGAGCGAATCTCAACGGAGACGATTTTTGATTCCATGTATTACGAAATAGAAGAGTTTATAACCTGCATTCAGGAAGGGCGTTTGGAATCTACTAATAATACCCATGAGCATTCGCGAATGACGGTTGAAATGATGGATGAGGCTAGGAAGCAAATGGGACTTAAGTACCCAGCAGACAACTGAAGAATAAAAGAAACTCAGACTTTTTTGCTAGTTTTAGAATTCCTGTTACACGAACAGGGACTAAAGGTCTGGGTTTCTTCACATTGTGTACAAACTCTACACATTTGCTTACAAAGGATTAACTTTGCCGTAATCGGTTTCTAACAGTTCTTCTCTATAATCAGGAGTGTAATCTATTAATTCTTAATAGGGAGGAACACTTAGAATGAATAAGAAATTATCCACGGCTCTAAAAGTTTTAAGCACGGCGGCACTCTGCTCGGCGTTCGCTTTCTCACCGGTGGCTCATGCAAAAGAAAAGACCTCTGATGTCAAAACATCCATTCATACAAAAGTGGTTTCACCTCAGACCGCAACACCGATCAAGCATGTGGTCGTTATTTTTGGTGAAAACGTCTCGTTTGACCATTATTTTGGTACATATCCATACGCGCTCAATCCAAAAGGTGAGCCGCAATTTTCAGCTAAGACGCACACACCAGAAGTGAACAATTTATTGACTCCGAAAGATTACAATGGCACACAGCCTGGGATTTCAAGCATGAATCTCATTACGCACAACCCGAACCTTGCCAACCCGGTTCGGATTGATCGATCGGAACCGATTACAGATGATATGGATCATGGGTATCATGATGAGATTGCGGGTACGGATGGCGGGAAAATGGACATGGCTGTACAGAAAACCGCGGGCACAGGTTGGCCATTCCCAGATGGTCCTGCAAATATGGTTATGAACTACTACGATGGAAACACGGTAACAGGCTTATGGAATTACGCCCAGAACTTTGCCATGAACGATAACTCTTTTGGAACGACATATGGTCCTTCGACACCAGGGGCAGTCAACCTCGTTGCAGGGGATACAACCGGTGCATCAGCATATACAGGGAACTCAACAACGGCTAATCGCCCAGGCACTTCAGGCGCTGTAGAAAATGGCGTCGATATTGGCGACCAAGACCCATTCTATGATCAAGCAAGTAATGGTGGAAAAGCGACAGGAACAACCATTAAATTTAATAACAGCAATAAAAACGTTGGGGATCTTCTAAATGCTAAAAAGATTACTTGGGGATGGTTCCAAGGAGGCTTCGCGAACCCGACGGCACAACATAAAAACGTTGGTGGGAGCCTCGTCACAGACTATAGCCCGCACCATGAGCCATTCCAATATTATCAATCCACGGCGAATCCAAATCACCTTGCACCAAGTTCCGTCGATAGGATTGGTAAAACAGACCAAGCCAATCACCAATATGATCTGACGAATTTCTGGCAAGCGGTTGATAATGGGAATATGCCATCGGTAAGTTACTTAAAGGCTCCTATGTATCAAGACGGTCACGCCGGGTACTCAGATCCGTTGGATGAGCAAAAGTTTATCGTTGATACCATTAATAAACTTGAAAAGACATCAGAATGGTCCAGCACAGCAGTGGTTCTTGCTTATGACGATTCCGACGGCTGGTATGACCATGTCTTTGGTCCAAGCAATGGAAAATCAGAATCAACAGGTCAAATGGGTAACGGACCAAGACTTCCACTTATGGTCGTGTCACCGTATGCGAAGCAAAATTATGTGGATCACACCTTAACCAACCAATCTTCCGTGCTTAAGTTCATCGAGGATAACTGGAAACTTGGTCGTCTTGGTGGAAACTCTTTTGATGCTCAAGCTGGAAGCATGATGAATATGTTTGATTTCTCCAAACATGCCAAATTAGCCCCGAAAGTCTTTCTAAATGACCAAACGGGTGAAGTGACAAAAGTTCAACCCGTCCGTTCAGAAGGAGAACCTAAAGGTCACGATCAAAAACATAAATAATTCTAAATAGAAAAGGGGAATGATTCTATGAGCCTGTTTGTCGCTCATAAGAATCATTCCCTTTTTTACGGCAACCAACTGCTAAAGAGTGGAAGCAAAATTGAAGTCAGTAACCCGCACAGGATCATCGCAATCGAACTCATTGCACCTGCCAGATCGTGTTCTTCAAGGGCTTTGGAAGTCCCAATGGCGTGCGACGCGCTCCCATAACCAATTCCCCGTCCAATCGGATCTTTAATTCGAAAAAGATTTAAAATATAAGGACCCGCTATGGCACCAAAAATACCCGCAATCATCACAAAGGTAACCGTTAACGCGGGAACGCCGCCGATTTCAGAAGACACTGCCATGGCGATCGGAGTGGTCACCGATTTTGGTAATAGCGAAGCTAAAAGAGACCCTTTTATTCCAAAGGTGAAAGAAGAGAGGAGAATCGTAAACATCGCACTCCCAGTTCCTACGATCACGCCTGTTGCAATCGGATAGAAGTGAGTGAGGATCGTTTGGCGTGCTTTGTATAAAGGATAACCCAAAGCGACTACGCCAGGGCCTAACAATTGGTTGATCCATTTCCCACCCAACATATACGTGTCATAAGACGTTCTACTTAATGCCAATAATAGAATTAAAATAAAAGTGGTCGTCACGATGGGTAAAAGAAGCGGAAAAGGAAATCGTTTATAAAGAATTGTCATGCTGTAAAACACGATCAGAGTCAATCCAATCATCCCTAAACTAATCATTAGATTAATCATGTGGTGTACGCCTCTCTAATTCTTTGGACCGTAGGCGTTGTACGGTTTCGGTTGCTAAAGCTGCAAATCCCATTGTTAAAAATGTGCTCACCACAATAATCCCAATAAAAAGCAGACCTTGTGTTTTGAAAAAATGACCTTCACCCATGATCCCAAGGACAGACGGGAGAAAAAGAAAGGGCAAGACTTTAAGCAAGAAATGAGCGCCGTCCCCTATAAAAGATTCCGGGAGAATGCCAAGAACTAATAGTAGAAATAGGATAAGTAAACCGATAATGCTTCCAGGGAGCGGAAGGTGCAGTAGGCTCTGGATCCATATGCCTACCCAATTTAGCAGCCATAGGCCGAGGATCTGTAAGCAAATTTTAAAAAACGTCAAAACAAGATCTCCTTCCCTGTGAAATCCATCATTTATAAAATATTTCCCCACAAATGGATAGTATAGCGCTTTTTTGTTCGAAATGGGTAAAAAATACTTTTGAAAGATTTTCATAGCCGGAGAACAAGAGAAAAACCCCGGTTCGTCGCCTCTTAACTACATTATGGGAAAATATTACAGGTTAACTTTTCCTTTTTTAAAGTCATTATCCTTGAAAAACTTTAATACTTTTGGTAATTTTTAATATATTGTAACAAATGCACTTATACTTAAACGCGTTAAAGGGGGAGGATTTTTTTTGAAAGCTTTAGAATCCGTCAGCAAATTTGCTGGCAACACGTTTGCGATTTGGACCATCCTGTTCGCTGTTCTGGGTTTTGTCGCACCAGGAGGATTTACTTGGGTCCTTAAGTACATTACGATCTTTTTAGGAGTCGTCATGTTTGGAATGGGACTCACACTTAGAGGAAAAGACTTTCAAGAGGTGTTTCGCAGGCCAAAAGATGTGGCGATTGGGGTTTTGGCACAATTCATCATCATGCCGCTCCTTGCTTTTATTCTGGCCTCAATCTTACCGGTTTCAAAAGAAGTCGCGGTTGGCATTATTCTTGTTGGCTCCTGTCCAGGAGGAACCGCTTCGAACGTCATGACCTACATCTCAAAAGGTGATACGGCATTATCTGTAGCGGTAACCTCTGTCTCGACGATTCTCGCACCTATTTTAACACCTGCACTTATTTTATTATTTGCTAGTAAATGGGTCGCAATTGCGCCAGGCGGATTGATCGTTTCAATCCTTAAAATAGTCATCGTTCCAATTATCTTAGGTCTCCTTGTTCGAATGATTCTTAAGGACAAAGTAGAAGCCGGGACAAAAGTGGTGCCATTGATTTCGGTCATTTCTATTGTTCTAATTGTGGCAGCTGTTGTTGGTGCAAGCCATGACAACCTAGCCAAAACCGGTTTTCAAATTTTCCTTGCTGTGATGTTACATAATTGTTTAGGGCTTCTCTTAGGGTATTGGATTGCAAAACTCATGAAAATGGATGTCAACAAGCGAAAAGCCATTTCAATTGAAGTTGGGATGCAAAACTCAGCGCTGGGTGCGACGCTTGCCCAAGTCCACTTTTCACCGCTAGCGGCTGTACCAAGTGCGATCTTTAGTGTCTGGCACAATATTTCAGGCCCAATTGTAGCTACAATTTATCGCAGTTTTAAGCCGGATAAGGATCCTGTTGAAAAAGAAGAAAAAGTCTCATAAGAAAATCGCAACAAGAGGTTGACCCAAGCCATGGTCGCCTCTTGTTTTTTGTGGCCTGAATAAAAGATTCCAAACCGGTCATACTAATGCTCATCAAAAATAAGGAGGGCATACCATGGACGCGCATCGTGCGAAAGAAATTCTTGAGGCGCCCAATATGATTCAAGTTACAATGGCGGGGATTCCAATATTTATTCAAAAAGTGAATGAGGATGGCTTAACGGCTCAGGTTTTCCCTTTAGATGAACCCGACCATGAACAAATGGTCACCTTAAATCAATTAAATGAGATCTAAAGGGCAGGAGCAACCTATGTAGATGGGGTTTAGAAATGATAAGGATTGAATCATGAGGTTTGACTAGAGAGGACCGCTTCATGCGACTTAGGCTCGTATGGAGCTTTTGTATGCCTTTTTGAAGACAAAATAAGAGGGGGAGCGTGCTCCCCGCAAATAGTGTGCTCATTTATCATCTGTCATCGAATTGAGGTATTCATTCGGGGCATCCACATCATTATGGGCATTGTGGTTCTTAAATTGAGCCAAACGGCCATTGCGGTACTCTCCGCCTTCTTGTTTATCTATACTTTGCCCGTTGTTGTCACTCCCAGGCAAGTTATGGCTGGCCTTTTCACGTTTTTGATCTTTTTTACCCACCAAAAATCCCCTCCTTTATGCTCTATAGGGTGAGCGGTCGGTATCGAAAATATTCACAACGCGTTAAGAATTAGCCGAAAATCGAGTCTGTTAAAACGGCCGATAAAATTTAGAGAAAAATCAACAAACTTCTACAATACATTCCAATTTTAGACTATACTTGAAGAAATAGGGTCTAGAAAAAGCAAGGGGCTTTTCCAGGGGAGAGGGACATATGCTGCGAGAAGGTTTAGAAAACATTTTGTTAAATTTGCTCTATATCACCTTACCATTTTATTTAATTTCTTTGTTTAACGGCGTGAATTTAGTTCAATTTATTGGTGAAACCCATGATCCAAATTTAAAAGCACAAAAGCAGAAGGCCAAATTGCTTTTAACCTTATTTGGAATGGCGATGATTGTCCTTATGATGTCCTTCCCCATTAAAGTCATTCCCAACCACACCTTTGATATGCGGCAAATTCCCATTATATTGGGATTCTTGTATGTAGGAAGAAGAAGTGGTTTAATGCTATTTGCGACAATGGTGGTGGCCCGTTTTTTGATTGGTGGCACAGGTTTCTATGGTGCGGCTGTTTCGAATGTGTTTATGTTAATTGGTCTATTTATTATTGAGAGTCATTTCAAAAAAGGCCGAGTCCGGGCAAAAATAGTCGTAACCGTTGGATTAAGTCTCCTAACTTCTCTTATTATGTCAATACTCTTGTTTGTTTTTTATCACGTACCTTTTCAATCCGTCCTCCTAATTGGATCGATGGTGGCAGTCCTTCAATCGATCGGTGTGTTTCTTGCCATTTATTCCATAGAAAAATTTAAAAATCATCAATTTATTAGAGAAGGCATTTTAAAAGCTGAGAAGTCCCAAATTGTGAGTGATTTGGCGGCGTCTGTGTCCCATGAGGTCCGAAATCCAATGACCGTTACCAAGGGATTTATCCAAATGACCCTAAAGGGGGACTTGTCGGACTCCCATCGTGACTATCTCGTAATGGCTTTAGAGGAGCTCGGGCAAGCTGAGAAAATTATTAATGACTATTTAACGTTTGCCAAACCGGCTTTAGAACGACCGGAACCAATAGACTTGCGCATTGAAATGGAGAAAGTCGTTCAGTTTCTCTCCCCGTATGCAAATCTGAACGGGTTAATGTTTGAAACCCATTTTCAAAATAGGTTAGTCGTTCTTGGTGAAACCCAGAAACTCCATCAATGTCTTTCAAATCTGATTAAAAATTCGATTGAAGCGAGCCCGAATGGTGGAAAAATTATTATTGAGACAAGCCAAAATGATGACGATGCGTTGATTTCAATTATTGATCACGGAACAGGGATGACCGAACACGATTTGCGGCGGATCGGGGAACCTTATTATTCAACAAAGGAAAAGGGCACCGGCCTTGGCATGATGGTGGTATATAGTATTGTAAAATCCATGAAAGGATCGATTAAAATTAATAGCCAACTTGGTCGTGGGACGGAATTTCATTTGAAGTTTCCTCTTGTTCAAACAGAGGAAGAGGTTCCTAGGATGGAGCAGGCGAACTAATTTGTATGGGAACATCGAACCCAAAAAATTGCGGATCTTAATCTTTACAAAGGATAGCAAAAGTTGGTAGGGTAGGAGTACATTGAGTCAAGATCAGTACGTGACCCAATGTAGCCTAAACTTAAACAGAACCATTCAAAAAATGATGAATGGATAAGGAGTGGTGACCCACAAGTGGAAACCGCACAACAAACCCAATTGTTGATGGATGTGTGTTTGCTTGGCGGGGAATTGATGCTGAAATCAGGTGCCGAAACGTATCGCGTTGAGGACACCATGGTGCGAATGGCAGCCGCCTACACCGATCTCCCAAGCCACAGTTTTGTTACGCCAACTGCTATTATTTTTTCAATTGATAATGTGGAGTCCACCAAGATGGTACGTATTATTGAACGGTCGACGGATTTGAAAAAAGTCGTCGAAGTCAATCATCTATCTAGACAAATGACCGCAGGCGATCTGTCGCTTGAAGAAGCCTACAAAGAGCTTAAGCGAATTCGAACGGATCATCACACGTATCCATTATGGATTCAAATCCTAGCCGCTGCTCTTGCAAGCGGCTGTTTCTTGATCATGTTCAATGGAACCTGGTCGGACTTTCTTCCGGCGCTCCTTGCAGGAGGGGTTGGTTATTCCGCTTTTGTTTGGTTCCATCGCATCGTCATGATTAAATTTTTTGCCGAAACCTTAGCCGCTCTTGTGATTGGGTTAATAGCGCTCGCTTTTGTCCGAATCGGATATGGCTCGTCATTAGATACAATCATCATTGGCTCGGTTATGCCACTTGTACCAGGTGTCTTGATTACCAATGCAATTCGTGACTTGATTGCCGGACATCTTGTCTCTGGTTTATCTAGAGGGGTTGAGGCGTTCCTTACGGCCTTTGCGATTGGCACTGGGATTGCATTTGTATTGGCATGGGGGTGAGTGAGGATCGTGAATCTTTTTGCACAATTTGTCACTAGTTTTATAGCGTCTTTGACCTTCGGGGTTATTTTCAACGTGCCCAGAAATTCGTTGGTGAAATGTGGATTAGTCGGCATGCTCGGATGGGTAGTTTATTATCAACTCTCCGCTTCAGAAGTGAATGCGATTTTGGCGACTTTGTTAGGCGCGTTTACGGTCGCGATATTAGGGCAGATGCTTTCACGTCTTTATAAAACACCGATGATCATTTTTAGCGTGTCCGGCATTATTCCACTCGTTCCAGGAGGCATGGCGTATGATGCCATGCGTCACTTTGTCAATAATGATTATATGGTAGCAACAGAACTCGCTTCAAAAGCGTTTATGCTCTCGGGTGCCATTGCCTTTGGTCTCATTTTTTCTGAGGTTTTAAATCAATTGTATCGAAAGGGTAAAGACTCTTTTAAAAAAAGAAGCCGTACTTCGTAGACCTACATGATGTTTCTCTTATTAAGAAAGGGACCTCTTAAAAAATTAAGAGGTCTCTTTTAGTTTGGGTTCATAATTAGGACGTTTTCTCCCTGAAAGGAGGGAAAGGAGTAAGTGGAGAAAACGGTGGCGTACGCGAAAAATCCGAGCTATTCAAATGATTTAGAATATGTGTTTCAATGGAAATATCCATTTGGTGGAGTCCGGTATTCCCAAATAAGATGTTAAATTCGAAAAAGTAAGGGTGGCCATTCAAGAGCGCGACATCAAAGCCAGCATGATCAATGCCTAACTGGGTTGCAACGGATTCCAGCAAATCAATGACAAGGCGCGGCACAGGGTCAAAGGAGATGTCCCCACCTTGAGACACGTTATTTAGATAACTTCCTTCACGCGCGATTCGCCAATAGGCACCAATGACCTTGCTCCCGACCAATGTTACGCGAAGGTCGCAATCAATCTCCAAGCGTTCTTGTATATATAAAACAGAATTGGATTTGGCATAGTCCAGCAAATCTTGTTCGTTTTGGATGAGATCGACACCTCGCCCCATCGAATTCCGAACTTCTTTCGCTATAAATGGGAAAGGAAAGGTATCCAAAATCTGCTCGACCGCAGCAGGTGTGCTAGGGTGAATCTCGGTATATGGGACATGCTCCGGACTACAAGGCTTGTAAGGCACGCGTCATTTCAATTTTGTCATGTCCTAAGTGGTAAGAAGCAAGACTCGGAAAAGAGGTTCTTTTTTAGGCCATATACCAATGAATTAACCTGCCAATACTCTGGGAAAAGGACCCAATCCGCTTGTAAAATCTCTTCTTTTTGCCGAAACATGAGCTCGGGTTTGATGTAATGCAAATCTGGAATCCCAATGGTTCTTAGTGGGTTAAAAGTGATAAACCTCATGCGAGTCGCTCCTCTAATAAAATCAAGCCAAAAAATGTTCTAAACGAGATAATTATAGAATGCTTTAAATTAAAAGTAAGCTTTTTTTCATAGCGTAATTGATTGAGTGATTGAGTGATTGGCGATTCCTTTATATATCGATAATTCCGCGAGTGGTCTGTTTTCCTACCTCCGTCCAAAATCAGCCACTGAATTGTTGAGTATCTCGACATCGTTCGCATGATTCCGAGTTGAATTCGTAAAAAGTGACACCATTCAACAGGTTTCTCCCTCCCTTATAGGACCAAAGTCCTCGAAAAAGCATAAAAAAGATCGACCGAAACCTACTTAATGGTTTTTAACAGGGCTTGGTTGGATTTTTTAAAGGGATTTCCAATATTGTATAGAACTATCATAATAATCATTTTATTAAAATTTTATAAAAGAGAGGTGGTTTTAAATGACTGATTTTTTAAAACAGTTCGATGGTTTGGGGTTGGCTGAACGCGTTCGCAAAAGAGAACTTGACCCGAAGGAATTATTAGAAGAAGCCATTGAACGAATTGAAACGCTCAACCCAACCCTTAATGCAGTGATTCATAAAAGGTATGAACGGGCAAAAAAAGAAGTTGAATCGCTCGATCTCAACGGGCCGTTTGCGGGTGTTCCCATCCTTTTAAAAGATGTGAATCAGGAAATGAAAGGGGAACCCATGACCTTAGGATCCAAGGCATATCAAGGGTTTATAGCGGATCAAGATTCCCGCTTTGTTCAGCATTTGAAAAAGTCAGGCGTACAGATTATCGGCCAAACCAATGTACCAGAGTTTGCTTTGATGGCGATTACGGAGCCCTCTCAGTATGGGCCGGCCCGCAACCCTTGGAATGATCAAGTCACACCAGGTGGATCCAGTGGAGGCTCGGCCGTTGCAGTGGCAACTGGGATGGTACCCATTGCGGGAGCGAGCGACGGTGGAGGCTCGATTCGGATTCCCTCAGCTTATACGGGCTTATTTGGGATCAAACCCACTCGAGGGCGCACGCCAGTAGGCCCTCAGTCTGGCCGACATTGGCAAGGGGCATCCGTGAGTCATGTGCTCACACGTTCCGTTCGAGATAGTGCTGCTATGCTCGACTGCCTGTCGCAAAATGAGCGAGCGGGTGCATTTTCGATCACTGATCCTGAGTTTTCATTTTTGCAAGCTACTAAAAAACCGTTGAAGAAAGGAATGAGGATTGCCTATTCACTGGAATCTCCAATTGGTCTTGAAGTGGATGAAGAATGCCGGGAAGGGGTTTTAAAGTTGGTTCGTTATTTAGAATCAGCTGGCCATGTGGTTGAAGAGAAAACACCATTTGTTGATGGAAAAAAACTCGCCAAAAGCTATATCATGATGTACTTTGGGGAGGTTAATGCCGAGCTTCGCGAATTGGCTCCCATCCTTGGAAGAAAAGCGAAGCGAACGGACGTTGAACCGGTGACATGGTTGATGAATGTACTAGGTGATGCAGTCTCAGCGGGTGAGTTTGTTGAACATCTAAAGGAATGGGATCGGGCTGCGTCGATCATGGCCGATTTTCATGATACGTTTGATTTTTATCTAACACCCACAACCGCAATGCGCCAAGCTCAAATCGGTGAACTTGAACTAAAGAACAGTGAAAAATGGCTAGTGAACGTTGTGGACCGGTTCGGCATTGGAAAACTGTTAAATAAAATGGGGATCGTGGATTCAATGGTTGAAACCAGTTTAAAACGAACCCCTTTTACCCAACTTGCTAATTTAACCGGTCAGCCCGCGATGTCCCTTCCGTTACATCAAGCTTCAGATGGTCTGCCGTTGGGTGTTCAAGTGTTGGCTGCGCGAGGAAGAGAGGACCTGCTTTTTCAATTAGCGGCTGAATTGGAATGTTCCGACCTCTGGATAGACATCACGCAAAATCCCTATTGGCATTTATCAGAAGCGTGAGGGTCTCATAACTTAATTGGGAAGGGTGTTTGGACAAGAAGCGCTGGAAAAGAGGGTGAGGTGTCCAATGGGAGGCGCCCCTTGGACAGGAAGCGCTGGAAAAGAGGATGAGTTGTCCAAAAGGTGGCGCTAATTGGACAGGAAGCGCTGGAAAAGAGGATGAGTTGTCCAATAGGAGGTGCTAATTGGACAGGAAGCGCTGGAAATAACGGTGGGGTGTCCAATGGGAGGCGCTAATTGGACAGGAAGCGCTGGAAAAGAGGGTGGGGTGTCCAATAGGAGGCGCTAATTGGACAGGAAGCGCTGGAAATAACGGTGGGGTGTCCAATGGGAGGCGCTAATTGGACAAGAAGCGCTGGAAATAACGGTGAGGTGTCCAATAGGAGGCGCTAATTGGACAGGAAGCGCTGGAAATAACGGTGGGCTGTCCAATGGGAGGCGCTAATTGGACAGGAAGCGCTGGAAATAACGGTGAGGTGTCCAATGGGAGGCGCTAATTGGACAGGAAGCGCTGGAAATAACGGTGGGCTGTCCAAAAGGAGGCGCCCCTTGGACAAGAAGCGCTGGAAATAACGGTGAGGTGTCCAATAGGAGGCGCTAATTGGACAGGAAGCGCTGGAAATAACGGTGAGGTGTCCAATGGGAGGCGCTAATTGGACAAGAAGCGTTGGAAAAGAGGGTGAGGTGTCCAATGGGAGGCGCTAATTGGACAGGAAGCGCTGGAAATAACGGTGGGCTGTCCAAAAGGAGGCGCCCCTTGGACAAGAAGCGCGGTTGGTCCAAGGAGCGCTAAGACGGTGGAGTGTGTCCAATGGGAGGCGCCCCTTGGACAAGAAGCGCTGGAAATAACGGTGGGGTGTCCAATAGGAGGCGCCCCTTGGACAAGAAGCGTTGGAAATAACGGTGAGCTGTCCGAAAGAGCGCGTCAATCGGGCAACTTTTTTAATGTGACTGTCCTCTCACTTTAAAAAAATTGTCGTATTGTATATAATGAGCTATTAATAGATGTCAGGATCTTCCTACTGGGTTTTAAAACCAAAAGATGCGACATGTTGTTCAAATAGAGAACGAATTGTTCAACGGAGGGATTATGTGATTGAAAAGGTTGGATTTATAGGGTGCGGTAAAATGGGGCAGGCCATGATTGGCGGATTAATTCATTCGGGTATCATTCATCCGACCCAAATTATAGGAAGTGCGCTCACACAAGACACCTTAGATCAAATGAAAGCCATTCATGGGATTGAAACGACGTTGCAAAATAAAACGGTGGCCGAATCAGTGGATTGCTTAGTGCTCTCCGTCCACCCACATGAATACGAAGAAGCGATTCAAGATATTCGCGAATGTGTCCGTCTGGAAACAATTGTCGTGACCGTCGCAGCAGGCCTCTCAACGAATCAGGTCGAAGCGTATTTCGAGAAGCCGGTTAAAATTGTTCGTACCATGCCAAATACCCCAACATATGTCGGGGCTGGCATGACCGCCATGAGCGTGAATGAACAAGTAACCGATGCTGAACGAGAAGCGGTCAAAACACTCCTTGAAAGCTTTGGGAAAGTGGAGTTGCTTCCAGAACACCAAATGGATGCAGTACCGGCGATTAGTGGATCGTCACCAGCTTATGTTTATATGATGATTGAAGCGATGGCGGACGGTGGTGTTCGTCAAGGCTTAAACCGTGACCAATCGTATCGTTTAGCCGCCCAAGCCGTTCTAGGAGCCGCCCAGATGGTATTAGAATCCGGGCAACATCCAGGTGCTTTAAAAGACATGGTGTGTTCTCCTGGTGGCAGTACTATTGCAGCCGTTCAAACGCTTGAAGAGGAACGCTTTCGCGGAGCCATCCTAAAAGCGATGGAAAGCTGTACCGAACGAGTCAAGGAATTTAAAAAATAAGCAAAAAACCCCCAATTAAGTAATCCAACACTTAATTGGGGGTTTTTTATAGACTTTTATTAACTTTCGACGATTTCTTTAATTCGTGTGTGTACATCACCTGTGAAAAGGCCGCCGTGGTAGCAAAGCACCTTTTCGATCTCATAATCGAGGAATTTGGCCACTGAAGCCATGGCTTGTTCCATATTAGGGGTCACAGCTTCGCGTGGCCCTTGTAGGACACCAGATTCATCCACGACCATGGCATCTCCAACAATCAACAATTTGTCTTCTTCAACATAGAGACTGATGTGACCAGGAGTGTGCCCAGGCGTCGCGATTACGGTGACGCCGGAATTAAAAGGAAGGGTTTCGCCGTCTTTTAAGACGTGATCCACCTTATTGGATTGAAGGTTTGCAAATTGAGCCTTCATTTTCTCAGCAACGTCTGCTGGGAGCGAGTCGAACATCTTTTCAAAACGGGCGGGATCGAATTTGATCAGCTGTTTGTCACCTTCTATGTAAGGGATGTCGTCTGCGTGGGCATAAACGTCAATCTTGCTGTCGCTTTCTTTTAGAAGGTCGGTCAAACTGCCAATATGGTCCACATCTTGGTGAGTTAAGACAATCTGTTTGACGTCAGAAATGGACTTACCGGCTTTCTCTATTGCCGCTTTAATTTCATGAAATTGACCTGGAACACCTGTATCAATAAGCGTCGCGCCTTGATCGTTCCAAATTAGGGAAGGATGAATGACACTTGAATTTCCGAGCATCTGCATAGTGAGTTCGAGTGCTTCTGCATGATTTCCGATTTTCATAAGTGGCCGCAAATAGCGACCATCACCCCCGTTTAATAGAGTTGGTTTCACTTTATATTAACGCTAATTATAGGGTCAAACAAAGAAAATGGCTTTTTTTGGTTTTTCAAAAAGACAGTTGCGAAAGAACGGAACACCAATAAGCGTGAATCATGGCGCTTGGCAAGCGAGTGGTATGTGTGCCCATTTTACAACCTCAACCGTCCAAAAATCACGGGTTAACCGAGATGTTTAGTTTGAAAGGCAGCAATCCGCCCATAATCTTCTTCTAGTTTTCGGAAGACGCTTAGATAGATGGGAATCAATTCCTGGTAGAGATTGACATGTGACTCGATGGGTTGGTGGCGATGCGTGTCTCCGACCATTTGATCCACTACGTTTAAGGAGTCGACTCGCCCAAGGGCATAAAGTCCAAGAATAACCGCACCAAGACAAGAACTTTCATAGCTTTCAGGAACCGTGACCTCTTGAGCAAAAATATCGGCCATCATCTGCCGCCATAATTCAGAACGGGCAAACCCGCCGGTGGCCATGATCTTCTTCGGTTCACCAATCAATTCCTCAAGTGCTAACAAGACGCTATAAAGGTTAAAGATGACCCCTTCAAGTACAGCCCGAATGAGGTGCTCTTTTTTGTGATGCAAACTTAGGCCGAAAAATGAGCCGCGTGCATTGGCGTTCCACAACGGCGCGCGTTCGCCGGCAAGATAGGGATGAAAAAGCAGCCCATCTGACCCCGCCGGTACCTTTGAGGCAATGCGAGTTAACACTTCGTAAGGATCAAGGCCTAGGCGTGAGGCGGTTTCCACTTCTGAAGCAGCGAATTCATCGCGAACCCAGCGGAAGGTCATCCCGCCGTTGTTGACGGGGCCGCCAATGACCCAATGCTTCTCAGTCAAAGCATAGCAAAAGGTCCGGCCTTTTGGGTCTGTAATAGGATGATCTGCAACGGTCCGGATCGCACCGCTTGTTCCTATCGTCACGGCAACAGAGCCGAAATCGATTGCATTTACACCGAGATTAGATAAACATCCGTCGCTAGCACCCACAACAAACGGCGTCTCTTCAGGTAGGCCAAGTTGTTTGGCAAGGGCTGGCTGAAGGCCTTTTAAGATATGTGTGGTTGGCACGGGTTTGGATAGACGGTCTGACGTAACACCTGCGAGCTCTAGAGCACCCGCATCCCAATCAAGGTTTTCTAAATTAAATAGGCCAGTGGCTGATGCGATCGAGAAATCAATCACATATTCACCAAAAAGTTTATAGAAAACATATTCTTTGATCGAAATAAATTTAGCCGCTTGATTGAATAATTCTGTTTGCTCGTGTTTTAACCAAACTAATTTGGAGAGCGGCGCCATCGGATGAATCGGCGTTCCTGTTCTCAAATAAATAGAATGACCATCCCACTCCTTTTTGATTTTTTCAGTCCACTTTTCACTTCGATTATCTGCCCAGGTGATGCATTGGGTTAAGGGTTGCCCCTCATGATCGACCGCGATTAAGCTGTGCATCGCAGAACTGAAGGATACGCAGAGAAGCTCAGAAGAATGAACACCACTTTTATTTAAGGTGGTTTGAATGGTGCCGAGGACAGCCTGATAGATTTCCTCAGGATCTTGTTCAGCTGTTGATGGTGTTGGCGTATGTAAAGGGTAACCGATGGAATGAGTGGCGACCACGTCACCCTGCTCAGTAAATAAAACGGATTTGGTGCTTGTGGTTCCAATATCCACTCCAAGGCAATACGAATTGGAAGTCATGGATGGTGTCCTCCTAAATTTAATGGATTATAAGTGATAATAAACAAACTGTAGCGAATCCTGTAATGGAAATCAATAATTCGGAAATGGTCCAAGACCTAAGAGTGTCTTGAATCGAGAGCCCGAAATACCGATTGATCATCCAAAATCCGGAATCATTAACATGTGAGAGAATGGTTGAACCGGATGCAATGGCGATCACAATTAAAGCAAGCTCAGGTTGAGATAAGGTCAGACTAGATGTTATGGGTGCAATTAAGCCGCCTGCAGTAATCATCGCAATTGTAGATGAACCTTGTGCGAGTCGAACGCTTGCCGCAATGATAAACGCAACGAGCAGGGTTGGAAGCGTGCTTTTCTCCATGACATGGGACAAAAGATCTCCAACACCTGAGTCAATCAGAACTTGTTTAAAAACGCCGCCAGCACCCGTGACTAGAATAATAATACCAGCAGGTTCCAATGCTTTCGTTGCAAAGGTTTGGACCTGCTGTGCGGAATAGCCTTGATGAATGCCTAAGAAATAAAAAGCTAAAGAGGTCGTAATCACAAGCGCTGTGAAGGGATGACCAAGGAACCCAAAAACAACTCTTAATTCATTATCCTCGGGTAGAATTAAAGTTGAAAACGTATTAAATAAAATTAAAATGATCGGGACGAAAATAAGTGAGAGAACGAGCAAGGTAGATGGGGGATGCTCTCTGTTTTCATGCGAATCATCAGGTATGTACTCTGGTACACCAATATTTATTTTTGTTGAGATATAGCTTCCGAATAAAGGACCAGCAATGAGCATTGATGGAATTCCGGCAAGAAAGCCAATTAAAATTACCCACCCAATTTTAACACCCAACAAATCTGCGACGCCTAATGGCCCTGGTGTAGGAGGAATAAAATTATGACCAACGGAAAGCCCAACGAGTAAGGGGAGACCGTAATAGAGCAGAGAGCGTTTTGTTTTTTTGGTCAAACCATAAATGATTGGAACAAGGACCACAAAGCCGACATCAAAGAAGACTGGAATCGCAACGATTAATCCAGTAATTCCTAAGGCGAGGGGTGCTCTGGATTCCCCAAACCAGGCAATGAGTGTTTGGGCAAGTCGTTCAGCTCCACCAGAAACCTGTAACATTTTACCGAACATGGCTCCTAAACCCACAATAATCGCCACATACCCTAAAGTACCACCCATCCCATCCTGGAACGATTGGACAATTTGATCAAGGGGCATACCGGTCATAACGCCTAAAAGAGCGCTGACAAGGAGCAAGGCCACGAAGGCATGGAGCTTAGTCTTTACAATGAGAAAAAACAAAAGAAAAATGGCGATCAGTGCAAAAGTAAGTAAATACGTCTGATTCACTGCATCCCCCCCTTAAACTCTAAAAGCTTTCCCTTTTAATAGAGTTTTTATTGAATACCATTATTTATAGTATCATTTTTTCCGAGAAAACGTGGGTTAAGTGTCTCAATTACTGGAACCGCTACCAATTAGAATGATAAACTTTATTAAAGTTCTTTTCTGAGGTCGTGTTGCTTAAGGATAAATAATTCAGCGAACCTAAGCGAGACGCCTGCGGCAATAGCATCCGCTCCCGCATTTTCACTTCGTTTTGCGACGAGGAAGGTGCGTCCTCCAGATCCTAGTAGACGCAGGAGCAAGCAAGTCTATTTTCTCCTAAAGTGAAAAGCAATAAAGTTTACGAAAACAGCCTTTTTAAAATTCGAAAGCGGATCAATTATATCGAAAAAAATTTCTTTATTCAATGTTTGAATGAAATAGATTTTCTTTAATCGAAAATATGGTATGATTATTAGAAATCAATTAGATTAACTTTTATAAGATGAGTGAAGGTGAGAGAATTGGAACAGACCGCGTGTTTAGCCGCCATTCAAACGAATTATTCCAATTTGAGCAAAGCTGAGAAGCTGGTTGCAGACTATATTTTATCTTCCCCTGACCAGATTCTTCATAAAACAATTTCGGAAGTGGCAGAAGATTTGAAAGTAGCAAACTCTACTGTATTTCGCTTTTGTAAAACGATGGGCTTTAAAGGCTATCAAGCGATGAAGATTGCGTTAGCTTCTGAAATTTCAGCTCCAATTGTTCGTGTGGTAGAAGAGAAAATAACGGAATTTGATAATGAGCAACAAATTACGGAAAAAATTTTCAATACATCCATTCAAAGTTTTAAAGACACGATCAGCCGTATGGACTTTTCATTGATTAAAAAAGTGGTGGACGTCATGATTCGTGCGGATCGCGTTGAATTTTACGGGTTTGGTATGTCTAATCTTGTCGCGACCGATGCCCATTACAAATTTATTGGTTCGGGAATTACCACCGCAGCCTATACCGATTATTATTTACAGCGAAAGGCAGCTTCCCAGTTGACGCAAAGAGACGCGGCGGTATTAATTTCGGATCAAGCGAATAGTTTTGAGTTAAATGAGGTGATTACCCAATTAAAGCTCAGTGGTGCAACAATTATTGGAATCTTTCCTCTTTCTCCGGGCAACCTTCATAACGACTTGGATCTTGTTATGCACACGTCTGAAACAATATTAGGTGGTGCAGAACAGGATGGGACGTTTTCTCGGTTGATTCAGTTGAGTTTAATTGACGCTCTGTATATAAATGTCATGACCGCTAGAGAGGGATTCCTAAAGAATTCGATTAAAAAGTTGAAGTCCTATCTAGGAAAACCAAAGATTCAAACAGAAGAATAAAAGTTTTAAATTTGAATACAAACACAAAACTCCACTTAGTTGGGGTTTTTTTCTTTTTGTGGGAATACTAAAGTGTGCGAAAAAAATAAGGTTCATAAATAAAAAAATATTCGACGAAAAAAATTAAAAAAAATTTTTTTCTAATTGTGTAGACAAAGGGTTAAATTTTATGGTACCTTATGAAAGCGGAATCATTAAAACTTAAACAACTACAACTTATGAAGGGATGATTAATTATGAAACAACGACTCGGACGTGTTCGTTGGAGCATTGGCTTTATTATTGCTCTCGGTGTTTTAATTAACTATTTTGACCGTACTAATATATCGGTCGCAACAAAACCTATGATGGATAAATATGGTCTAACTTTAGGCCAAATGGGTTGGGTGCTTTCCTCCTTTGGGTGGACATACGCGATCTTGCAAATTCCAGTTGGAACGTTGCTTGACCGAATTGGGGTTAAGTGGCTCATGCGTGTTGGTACGATTATTTGGACATTAGCGACTGCAATGACAGCCATTGTCAGTGGTATGGGTTTAATTATCCTTTCCCGTGTATTATTGGGAGCAGCGGAGGCGCCAGCTTTTCCAGGGGCATCTAAAGCAACTGGTTATTGGTTCCCATTAAAAGAGCGTGGCGTAGCGACATCCTTATTTGATGCAGCAGCAAAATTTTCAAATGTCATCGGTGTTCCGATCATTGCTTGGTCCGTAACCGTTTGGGGCTGGCGTGGAGGGTTCTTCCTTACAGCGGCACTCAGCTTAATTTACACTGTGATTTATTGGGTATTCTACCGTGATCCAAAAGAACATCCTAATCTTTCAAAAGAAGAATTGGAATACATTAAAGAGGGCGGTGCTCAAGAAGAGGGCCTCTCAAATGAAGCGCCAGTTGGACTTGGATTTTTACTTAAACAACGCAAGGTTTGGGGCCTAGCACTAGGTTTTGCGGCTTACGGCTATTCGTTCTATCTGTTCTTATCATGGTTACCGGGTTATCTTGAAAGCCAAATGCATATGTCCGTTCTTAAAAGTGGTTGGTATACCATTATTCCATGGGTTGTAGCCACTATTACAGATGTTCTAATTGGCGGATTTCTCGTTGACAAATTGATTGCACAAGGAAAAGATGCTTCAAAAGTTCGTAAAACAATTATGATTGTCGGTATGATCATGGGGCTCTTCGTTATTGGAGCGGGTACAACCAACAATCCGAATGTCGCAATCACCTTTATTACGATTGCCCTTGCAGGTCTGGCCTTTAGTGCTCCGGTTGCTTGGAGTATTCCATCGATCATCGCACCTAAAGGGTCTGTTGGTAAAGTCGGGAGTATCATGAACTTTACAAACAACGTCATGGGTATTGCAGCACCAATTGTTACGGGATATATTGCTGGCGGTAGTGGTTCCTTCGCAATGGGCTTTATCCTAGCCGGTGTGATTATCTTGATCGGTATCATTTGTTACTTAGCACTTCTTGGTCGAGTTGAACAAATTAAAGTACCTGAATAAATAAGAATACCTTGCCCCCGCGACAGATGTCGTGGGGGTTTTTTGAATGGTGAAAAGAATGTGGCTCGATCGGTTCCTTTGCTTCGTTTTAAAAGAAATTTGGAAATTATGCTAGAATGAGTTATGCGTTATGCGTCGTTTTTAAATAAGAAGGGATTGGAATTCCGATGAGTTTATTAATTGTCGAGGGACTTACAAAATCCTACGGAGAGAAAGCGTTGTTTGATCATCTCTCTTTTACTATAGAAGAAAAAGATCGAATTGGTTTGATTGGGGTAAATGGAACTGGGAAATCGTCTTTGCTTAAGGCGATTGCGGGTGTTGAGTCTGGAGAAGGAGGGAACCTCTCGCATTCCAAAACGTTTCATATGGCGTATCTGCCGCAAGATCCTGAATTTTCAAAGGAAGAAACCGTGCTCGATTACGTGTATGGCGGTGATTCACCCGTAATGGTCACGTTAAAAAATTACGAGCAGGCCCTTCAGGCTTTGGAGAAACAACCAACAGATGCTAAGGTACAGGAACGCTTTGCGCGCGCTCAACAAAAAATGGAGACAGAAGACGCGTGGGGGGCCGGGACTTTGGCCAAAATCATTCTTACCCAATTGGGCGTCTCGTTTTTTGGTACTTCTGTTAAGGTGCTCTCTGGTGGTCAGCGAAAGCGCGTGGCCATGGCCCGAGCCCTTATTCAACCGGCCGACCTATTGATTTTAGATGAGCCGACGAACCACCTAGATAATGAGACCATTGAATGGTTAGAAAGTTTTCTCCAAACGTATCCAGGTGCCTTACTTTTAGTGACGCATGATCGCTACTTCCTTAACCGTGTGACGACACGAATCTTTGAATTAGATCGTGGTCGTCTGTTTCAATACGAGGGGAATTACGAAGTGTTTCTAGAGAAAAAAGCGGAACGAGAGGAAACCGAGCGCACCGATGAATCCAAAAGACAAAACCTTCTAAGACGTGAGCTTGCTTGGTTAAGAAGAGGGGCAAAAGCTCGGACCACCAAGCAAAAGGCTCGGATTGGAAGAGCAGAAGCGCTCCAAGAAGCAGGGCCAGGTGCAGCATCGGGCTCTGTTGAGATAGCACTTGGTTCACAACGGTTAGGTAAAAAAGTCATTGAACTAAAGGCGATTACGAAAAAAGTGAATGATCAAATTTTATACCATGATTTTGATTATCTTATGCTTCCTGGTGAACGTCTGGGCATCATTGGCCCGAATGGCAGCGGTAAAACAACCTTATTGAATATCATGGCCGAGCGTCTTAAGCCTGATGCGGGAGAAGTAGAGGTTGGCGAAACGGTCAAAATTGGCTACTATACGCAAGAAAATCAAGAGATTGATCCAGATTTAAAGGTGATCGATTATATTAAGGAAGTTGCTGAAGTCGTTCGCACGGCTGATGGGGTGACGATTTCGGTTGAACAAATGCTCGAACGGTTTCTTTTTCCAAGAAGCATCCAATGGACGAAGGTTGGACGGCTTTCTGGCGGGGAAAAACGTCGACTTTATTTGTTAAAGGTTTTAATGGGGGAACCGAACGTGCTTTTTTTGGATGAGCCGACCAACGACCTCGATACGGAAACCTTAAGTATTTTAGAAGATTACCTCGACCAATTTAACGGGGCAGTCGTGACCGTTTCCCA
This sequence comes from uncultured Sporolactobacillaceae bacterium, assembly GCA_963829575.1. GTDB lineage: Bacteria > Bacillota > Bacilli > Bacillales > Sporolactobacillaceae > KACC-23026. Next base: position 456,066 of record CAWHJF010000012.1, read on the forward strand.
TGACCGCTATTTTCTCGATCGTGTGGTCTCGCAGTTACTCACCTTTAATGGAAAAGGGGCCATTCATCGATTTGAAGGCAGTTATTCGGAATTTCTCGAGTATCAGAAAATGGAGCGAGCGGATCAGGCCGAACTTAAGAAACAAGAGGGGCGTCAGGTAGGGGCTTCTGAACCCAAGAAAGAGAAGCGAAAACGTCTGTCATATAAGGAACAAAAGGAATGGGAAGAAATTGAAGAAAAAATAACTAAGTTAGAAGAACAGGTTGATCACCTTCAAAACGCGATTAACGCTTCGGGTAGTGATGCAGGGAAAGCAGCGGAACTGTTTCGCGAGCAAGAACAGGCGGAAGCTGAACTCGAGCAAGCGATGGAACGCTGGACGGAATTGTCTTTACTCATTGAAGAATTAGAGTAGAGCGAGCCAACCATTAAAAAGGCCCATATGTTTAATAAGACTCACACATCCGCTTGACTCCAGGCGGATTTATTCATTTCTTGGCGCATAGGTATTAAAAAGGTTCAGGGAATGTATCCATATCTATTTACAAATGATAATCATTATCATACAATAGTATTATGAGAATGATTATCATTGTACGTGAGTGAGGGGGAGCATCATGGTCTTATCAGAATTATCGCCTGGTTTAACCGCTATTATTAAGGATATCACGTCAGTTAGCGAACTCCTTAAACGCAGACTTATTGATTTGGGAATTATGGAAGGTACACCGGTTTCGATTCGTCAATCCCTTCCATTTGGTGGACCTATTACGGTTGAAGCATCTGGACAATGGATTGGGTTACGTCGTAAAGATGCGGGTTCTATTAAGGTTGAACTTGCATGACCCAAATTGCTTTACTCGGTAATCCAAACACAGGGAAAACCTCACTTTTCAACCAGATCACAGGCTCCTATGAATATGTTGGGAACTGGACTGGGGTTACGGTTGAGAAAAAGGTAGGCCAACTTAAAAAGAGCCCTGTGCAGGTTGTCGATTTACCGGGTGTCTATTCCACAAACCCCATCTCAAAAGACGAATCGGTGGTTACGCGATTTTTACTAAACGAACCCTTCTCAAGCGTTTTAAATATACTTGACGCTTCACAATTAGAACGGAATCTCTATCTCAGTATTCAACTATTAGAGTTTGGTAAGCCTATTATTATGGCAGTCAATATGATCGATGTTGCGAAAGGTCGAGGCATTGATGTGGACCTCGACCAGCTTCAAAAAAAATTGGGTGTGCAGGCAATGCCTGTTGTTGCTCGGGCCGGGAAAGGGTGTCAAGCTCTTCTTGATCGGCTTCGATCCGATGCTTTTGCTTTTCCTGAGACCCCTTTTAAGCTGGATTACGGACAGGATATTGAAGGCGTAATCGAGCGTCTTTCCATGCACATTCAGGATGGTCAACAGGGGTTATCTTCTAGGTGGCTGATTCTTCAATACCTTGAAGGCAATGCCGATGTGACCACTTATCTTGAGACCTGGATAAAACGGGACGTTCTTGAAAACGAGAAGAATGTGCTCGAACGCACGATTCGTGCGAAATCAAATGTTCCCTCTCTGCAGGTCTACATTAGACAAGTAAGAGGGCATTTTATATCTGAACTTATGAATCTCGTAGTGACCCGAACAAAATCCCCCCATGCGCGGACGCTTTCGGAGCGGCTCGACTTGATTGTTACGAATAAGTATTTAGGAATCCCGATTTTTCTTTTCGTCATGCTCTTGATTTTTGAACTGACCTTTGATTGGATTGGGACGTCCGTTTCAGGTCTGTTGGACCAATTGATTAGTGGCCCAATTACTGATTGGGTTCAAGCAGCCCTAAACGTCATTGGGGCAACAGCCTTTATTAAAGCCGTGGTTATGCAAGGTATTATCGCAGGGGTTGGCGGTGTGCTTGTGTTCGTACCGCAGATTTTCATCCTTTTCTTTTTAATTTCTCTCATCGAAGACTCTGGTTATATGGCTCGGGTCGCCATGGTGATGGACCGTGTTATGGAGGCTATTGGACTGAACGGGAAAGCGTTTATTCCGATGATTATTGGGTTTGGTTGTAATGTGCCAGGCGTTATGGCAACTCGGGCGATTGAGCAGCCTAAGGAACGCTTGTTAACGATTCTCTTAACGCCGCTAATGTCATGTTCAGCACGGCTCACAGTATACAGTTTGTTTGTGGGTACATTTTTTAGTAAGGATCAATCCCTCGTAGTGTTTTCATTATATGTGTTAGGTATTTTAGTGGCACTCGGACTTGCAAAATTATTTTCTTCCATCCTTTTCAAGGAAGAAAAAAGCATGTTTTTTATTGAACTTCCACCTTATCGGGTGCCGCAATGGAAGGCGCTTCTCCTAAGCACTTGGGATAAAGGAAAAGGGTTTATTCGGAAAGCTGGAACGTTCATTTTCGGGGGTTCGGTGGTCATTTGGTTTTTAAGTTATGCTGGGCCTCATGGATTGAATGTTCCAATGGATCAGAGTTTCTTGGCGATGATCGGTGGACTGGTTGCCCCGCTTCTTAAGCCATTGGGATTTGGGAATTGGCAGGCTGGGGCAGCCCTCATCACGGGTTTCTTAGCCAAAGAGGTCGTGGTTTCGAGCATGAATATTATTTACGCCGCCCCTGATATGCCAACACTTCGGGCGATTATGACGCACTACTTCACGCCACTTCAAGCGTATTCGTTTATGGCATTTGTTCTTCTCTACATCCCATGCCTTGCAACAGTGGCGGTGATCATCAAGGAAACGGGCTCTAAGAAATGGACGTGGTTTTCCGTTGTCTACAGCTTAGGCATTGCCTATGCGATTGGCTTAATCATCTATCAAGGTGGACGGTTAATTTTTGGGGCATAAAACCATGAGTAAGATGGCCTTTGTGTATTTTCGCATAACTAAAACAAAAAAAGGTTACGAAAGTTAAGGAGGAATGGCATATGTTGGTTAGCATTTTACTCGGACTACTCATATTTGGTTATGCCGGTTACACCCTTTATCGCTTTATCCAAAAAAGTAAAAAAGGAAAATGTGCAACCTGCTCACTGAGCAAAGACTGCCAAATCTGTGAGATTCAATCTGAACTCGCAACCTCCATGCAACGCAACAAATAATCATGGTTATTATAGAGTCACCTTTATCGGGGGGCTCTTTTTTTGTGTGTAAGAATTTAGGTTCACCCAATCAAAAAACAACCATTTATCCGGATAATTTTGCATCGGGTCTTCTAAGAGTGTTAAAATCAAAGCGATTCCATATATTCATGGAAATCTAGGAGAATTAGGTGAATAAGAATGACATTTGAAAAACTAGGCCTATCTATTGGTCTTATCGAACAACTAAAGGAACAAGGTGTAACGAATCCCACAGAGATACAAGAACAAGCCATCCCTGTACTTTTACAAGGGAGAGATGTGATTGGACGAGCTGAAACAGGTTCTGGAAAAACATTGGCGTTTGTCCTTCCAATATTAGAAAGGCTTAAACCAGAAGAGTCCGTGATTCAAGCTTTAATTATCACACCGACGCGGGAATTAGCCATTCAAATTACGCAAGAAATCAAAAAGTATCTTGCCCACAAAGAGTCGGTTAATTTGCTAGCGGCTTACGGCGGCCAAGATGTTGAGCGTCAGTTAACCAAACTCAAAAGAGGTGTGCATCTGGTCGTAGGAACACCAGGTAGGCTGCTCGATCATGTCAGGCGGGGCACGCTCGATCTCAGTCAACTTCGGATGCTCGTTCTAGATGAAGCAGACCAAATGCTACACTTTGGATTTTTAAATGACGTAGAAGCTTTGGTGAAATTAACACCTGGCAACAGACAAACGATGTTGTTCTCGGCGACAATGCCCGATCAAGTTCGATCGCTTTCAAGACGCTTTATGCAACAGCCTAAAGACATCCGCATTCAAGCTGAAGGTTTAAATAAACCAGATATTAAGCAACTTGCCATCGAAGTGACCGACCGAACTAAGTTGGATAAACTTTGTCAAATCATTGACCAATTTCGTCCCTACCTAGCGCTTGTATTTTGTCGGACTAAGAAAAGAGCGACTCACGTGAATGAAGCGCTCCTCGGAAAAGGGTATTTATCCGATGAACTTCATGGGGATCTCTCGCAAGCGAAGCGTGAACGGGTCATGAAACGATTTAGAGAAGCGGAGATTCAAATTCTGGTGGCCACAGATGTTGCCGCGCGGGGGCTTGATGTACAAGGGGTCACACACGTTATTAATTATGATTTGCCCCCCGATGCTGATTTTTATATTCACCGAATTGGACGGACTGGACGGGCTGGTGAATCCGGTCTCGCGATCAGCTTTGTGGGTCCAAGTGAGAACAGCGCGTTCCGTCGCTTATTCCAGGCAACAGGTGGTTCAATTTCCTGGAAGGCACTCGAAGGCGATAAACTGTCAGAACCTCCGAAAAAAGGTGGAGAAGCAGGGTCATCGAAAAGGAATGAACGTAAAAACGGTCGCTCGACCAACGGACCGCGTGGAGCCGATTCGACTAAAGGCGCTCGAAACCGGGGCTCTTTAACTACCGATTCAGGGAACAAGCGCCAAACCAAAAGAGGAAAACCAGAAACAACTAGACAAGAGGGGCGGCCAAACAAGGGGAATGGATCGAGACAAAGTCAAGGCCGTCGCCAGGAGCAAAGCGGTGGACAAGGGGGCCCCTCCTCTCGAAGAAATGCGGGTAGAAGTGGAAGAAGCGGTCGCTCTTCTCGCTAAAACTCGGATAAATGCTCCAGCTTACAAAAATCACCAAAAACATGATAGACTAGTGTTAACAAACTTAATTTACTGAATAAACAAGGAGGTTTTTGGTGTGAAATACCGTCAATTAGGAAAAACCGATATGAAAATAAGTGAACTGAGTTTTGGAACATGGGCAATTGGTGGAAGCTGGGGGAAAACGAGTGATGAAGAAGCGCTAAAGGGGTTGCGCACGGCTATGGAAGCCGGTGTAAACTTTTTTGATACAGCCGATGTCTATGGGGACGGGCATAGTGAAGAACTGCTCGCAAAAGCTACTAAAGGAAAAGAAAATTCCATTTTCATAGCGACTAAATTTTGTAGAGCAGGCGACATTACGGACCCCGCCACTTACTCTAAGGAATCGGTGACTCGATACGTGGAAGGGAGCCTCAAGAGACTTGAGCGCGATCAATTGGATTTACTTCAGATCCATTGCCCGCCTTTTGAGATCCTTAAAAATGGAGAAGTCTTCAATGTTCTAGATGATCTCAAGCAAGAAGGCAAGATTCGCCATTATGGTGTAAGTGTTGAAACGGTGGAAGAAGGCTTATTCTGCTTAGAACAACCCAATGTCAGCAGCCTCCAAGTTATTTTTAACATTTTTAGACAAAAGCCATTGCGTGAATTATTCCCAGTAGCACAAAAGAAACAAGTGGGCATTCTCGCTCGTGTACCGCTAGCCAGCGGATTGCTTACAGGTAAGTTTACACAAAATGCGTCTTTTGAAGAAGACGACCATCGTTCCTTTAATCAGAACGGTGAAGCCTTTAACGTTGGTGAAACGTTCGCGGGTCTCCCGTTTGCAAAAGGGGTGGAACTTAGCCAAGAACTTAAGTGGATTGCGGAAGGACGCGAGAATATGACACGCGCCGCTTTGAGATGGATTTTAGATCAAGAAGCGATTACAAGTGTGATTCCAGGCTTCAAGACCGTCCAGCAGGTTCAAGATAATCTTCAAGCCGAAGCGGTTCCGTCTTTTACAAAAGAAGAACTCGCGCGTTTGGCTGATTTCTATGACCAAAACGTTCACGACTCCATCCGCGGTGCCTATTAATTCGGGTTTTAATTTAATTCCAAAAGGTTGTCCTAAGACACGTCAAGTGTCCTTTAAGGATGACCTTTTTTTGTGGGCGGATTCCCAATTTAAGAGTAATTACATAAAAGGGTTTTATTGGAACTTCCTTTCAACTCGTTCTTTAAAGATGGTATAATTAGCTAGATTAATAGAGTTATTTTAACATCCATTTCAGTTGAGAAAATGCAAATGTGTATCGTTATTTTTGGAGGTTTTAAATGAACTCACAAGTGTCAGACCCAAAAAAAGAGCTTCAAGGCGTTGGGAAAGTCTATGACATTCCAAATATACATATCATTTTAAATAAAAGGTTTAAGATTGTAGACATAAATAACAAAGGAAAGTTGGAACTGGAATTTGAAGCAGGCACTCAAATTATCGGCCATTCTTTCTTTCAATTAATTGCTCCCCAGGATCGAACGCTTGTTCAAGATTATATTGAAGTGATGCAAGCCCACAATCAAAAAGAGAATGAACTCACCTGCCGATTCCTTGCCCCTTCCGGAAAGATTAGCTGGTTTCAGCTGCACATTCGTGAATTCCAAGATGAGCAAGGGGAAACCTATTTCGATTTATTTTGTATGAATAACACCAAACTTAAGATCTATGAGCAATTTTTAAATGGAGAAAAACAAGTTTTAGAGGCAATTGCCAAAAACTGGCCGCTTAAAGATACGCTCAATTTAGTGGCCAACATTGTGGAGACTGTTTCGGAGGGACTCTGCTCAATTATGTTGTTGAATTCGGATCGTCAAACGATGGATTTGGTGGCAGCCCCAACGTTACCAAAAGGGTATCAAGCTTTTTTGGAGGAAAGAGAAGTGGGCCCACTGGCAGGCGCTTGCGGAGCATCTGTTTATTACAAAAAACCGATTATGGTCGCAGATATTGAGACGGATCCACTCTGGAGTGAACGAAAAGAGAATCCTTTAAGGCATGGCTTAAAAGCGTGTTGGTCGAATCCCATTATTAACCATAAAGATCGTGTTATTGGAGCGATTTCGATTTATTACAAGGTCCAAAAGTCCCCATCGGCACACGATCTTAAAGTGATCGATTTTTTCTCACACTTAGCGGAATTGGCCATTACGCACAGCCAGGTACGCCAATTAGAAATCCAAGTGAGCGAAGAAAAATATCGGATGATTGCTGAAAACACATCAGACTTAATCGTGTTATTTAATCGCGAGGGTCAATTAACCTATACCTCCCCTTCTTTGCAAGAAATTTCAGGCATTCATTCTAGTACTCTGATCGGAATGCGATTGGATCATCCAGATTTTCCGTTGTCAGCTCAAAATAAAGATAAGATTTATCGCGCGATTAACTCGAAACAAAAACACAACTTTACTCTTAAGATTGAAGAAAGGAACGGGGAAGAGTTGATTCTTGAAGCAAACAGCTCCCCTATACTCGATCCATTAGGAGAAATTGAAAACAGCGTGATTGTAGCTCGAGACATTACCGAACGGCAACGTGCCAAGGATGAGATTGAGCGGCTCCATTATCAGAATCATTCGATACTCCACGCAGCGGGAGACGGAATCTATGGGATCGACCGGAATGGCATCATGATGTTTTGCAATAATAAAGGTGCGGACCTACTTGGCTACAAAATCAGTGAATTAGTTGGCAAAAGAATCGATGAAACGATTCAAGCTTTTGACCAAAATGGTGAGCCTTTAAACGAAAAGACCTGTATGATTAAACGTTCTATGAAGGAGAAACGAACCGTTTATAATGATACAGATATTTTCCATCATAAAAATGGTCAGAGATTTCCAGTGGAATATATTGCCTCACCCATCATTGAAAAGGGGCAAGTGACCGGCACCGTCGTGACGTTCAGGGATATTACCGAACGGAAGCGAGAAGAAGAACAACGGTTAAAGAAGGAAACGGAGTTTAGGACCCAACAGAAAGTGATACAAGAATTAAGTTTGACCGTAAACGAAATCGCTTTTGATGACGCAATAAATAAGATTACGGAGCGGGGGGCAGACGTATTAAAGGTAGAGCGTGCGAGTGTTTGGCTTTACTCAAAAGAGCCTGAAGGGTACTTTTGCCAAGATTTATTTAACCGAAAGGCCCAAGTACACGAAGCGCGCCCGTTTTTCCCAATAAGCACAGTGCGTGACTATGTGGAGTCGATCAAATCAGAACGTGTCTTAACGTATACTTCAAATGACCCGCGGGTGGCACAGTTCCATTCGAATCTTCAACCGAGATATCTAGATTCACTCATGGTTGCTCCGCTTTCCTCAGGAAAACGCTTGAATGGTTTGGTTGCAATTGCGCTCAAAGAAGAGGACAACCGCTCATGGGGGTATGACGAACAGAATTTTGCAACTGCCATTGCAGATTTAATTAATCTCTTACTCGAACGAGAAGAACGACTTAAAGCCGAAGAGCTTCTTAGAAAAACCGAGAAACTCTCCATTGTGGGTCAGTTGGCGGCGGGTGTGGCCCATGAAATTCGTAACCCATTGACCTCTCTTAAGGGGTTTTTACAGCTTTTAACCGATCGGGATCCCAATTCAGAGCATCGCCCTTTCTATGACATCATGCTTGATGAAATCGACCGAATTCATTTCATCTCGGGTGAATTGCTCTTTTTAGCTAAACCTCAAGCCAAGAAGTTTGAAAAAGTGAACTTGAAGGACTTGAGTGAGCAGGTGTTAAGGCTCTTTCAAACCGAGGCTAATCTTCATAATATCCAATTCGAGTTTAAGAGTTCTTTAAATAACGAGAAAGCCGCCTTTTTTGAGGGAGACCCCAACCAAATTAAGCAGGTATTGGTCAATACCATCAAAAATGGAATTGAAGCGATGTCCGACGGAGGTGTGATCAATGTCTCTCTTGAGGAAAAATGTGCACAAGCGTTACAATTGACCATTGAAGATCATGGTAAAGGGATCTCAAAAGATCGCCTTGAGAAATTGGGTGAACCGTTTTATACCACAAAAGAAAAAGGGACCGGCCTCGGCCTAATGGTAAGTTATCGAATTATTGAGGCTCATAAAGGAACCATTGAGGTGACAAGTGAAGTTGGCAAAGGGACGAGCGTTGCGATTTATTTACCAAAGGCCGTTATGGATTGAGTAGGCAACACGTGGTATAGTAAGGGAGAGCAATTGATTAGAGGTTAGGATCAGTTTTTATTAAAAATGAATCGGAAAAGTGAGGCCTGTTAAGTGGATATTGATCTGGAATTACAGGAAAAGGAAGTCTTTCGAGAAGTGATGATTGACGGAGAGTATGAGACCATTGCGGTCTGGCTAGATGGAGATTGGTCGCTTACAACTTCAACACATTATCAAGAGAAACTGTTGGAAGGCTATTCGCCGATTTACTTGATTAATAAGTCTGAACTGGTGGCAAACCACTTTACAATTGACCAACTTGAAGATCTGATCCAAAGGATTGAACACATGTTAAATCCGGCGTCCGTATCTTCATTATTAGATCCTTTAATTTAGCGTGTCGCTTAGGCGATTAGAAGAGGAGTTGAAACAGGTGCAGTGCAGTTATCAGAAAAACGAACCCGAACCTGAACCCACAACCTGTTTGGGGAAGGCCAATGTATCCTAAATAAGACCGGGTGAGTCAGGCGTTATTTTCTGACCGGCTGGAGAGAGGACAAATCATCGTCCTTGAAACCCTGCCCTGTTTCATGCAAGGAATTCGCCTTCTCCGAACCTTTATAAAAAGAAAAACCGATTGTCCATTTAAAAAGAAAATAAGAATGGATGCTTGTCGGTATGGAGAAGGAGGCCTGTTAGCATGATTGAAATTTTTGCGACCAATGAAGCAGGTGTCTTGGAAAATCGTGATGAGATGACAAAAGGCTGTTGGGTTAATTTGACACGCCCAACAGAAGAAGAAATCAAACGCGTTTCAGGCACTTTAGGAATAGAAGCAGATTACATTCGCGATGCGCTCGATGATGAAGAGCGTTCAAGAATTGATAAAGAAGATAGCCATGTTCAAATCATTGTGGACTATCCTTATATTACACACGATGATGCCGGGTTCCCCATTTATGAAACCATTCCAATGGGGATTATTGTGTCGGACGAGTACTTTGTGACGGTTTCCTTGCGCGAAACCCCAATCTTAGATGACTTTAAACAACGTAAAGTCCGGTCATTTTTCACTTATAAAAAAACCCGATTTGCCTTACAAATTCTTTATGGGATTAGCACCCATTACCTTAAATATCTTAAGCAAATCAATAAGAAAACAAATGAAATTGAAAACGAACTTCATCAATCAATGAAAAATAAAGAATTATATGGTTTTCTTGCATTGGAAAAAAGCTTGGTTTATTTTACGACCTCTCTTAAGTCCAATAAGATTGTGTTGGAAAAAATCCTCCGTCTTAATTATTTAAGGATGTACGAAGAGGATAAAGATCTTTTAGAAGACGTCATTATTGAGAACACTCAAGGGATCGAAATGTCCGATACCTACAGTTCCATTTTAAGCGGAATGATGGATGCCTTTGCGTCGGTCATTTCGAACAACTTGAATATTGCGATGCGATTTTTGACCTCCATCACGATTATTTTGTCTTTACCGACGATGGTGGCGAGTTTTTATGGGATGAATGTGAAATGGATTCCGTTCCAACATTCACAGCATGCATTCTTAATTACGATTCTGATTTCGGCCTTCCTTTCAATAAGTGTGGCCCTGATTTTTTGGAAAAAGAAATATTTTTAGAGAAACTATGGGACCTTCTCCTGATTTGGGAGAGGGTCTTTTTTGGATTTTTAGGTCAATCGGCGCAAACGCATGTTTAACAGGCGCAAAAGGGTACTAAATCGGCGAAATCGAATAAAACGGGTAACAAAACCCACTTTTTCCCAGAAAATAATCAGAAGATTGGAAAATGATTTTTGATTAAAAAACGCGACAGGACCAACTTTCTGATCCAGTCACGTTTATTAAGCACCTAAAAAAGTTTGATAGAGTAAGAACGCGTTGAGTGCGACGATAATCAAAGCAATTAACCAAGCGGCAATTTGTGTCCCTTTGCGATTTACCAGTTGCCCCATTATTTTTTTGCGGCTGGTAAACACAATGAGTGGAATTAAAGCAAAGGCAATTCCGAATGAAAGTACCACTTGACTCAATACGAGTGCGCGAGTGGGGTTGACCCCTAATAAAATGATTGCGAGCGGTGGGATCATTGTAATAAATCGTCTCAAATAAATTGGAATTCTTCGCCTGATATAGCCTTGCATGATGACATCCCCAGACAAGGTCCCAACCGAAGAGCTGGAGAGACCTGCAGATAGGAGGCCGACTCCGAAGAGAATGGCTGCAGCAGGGCCCATCAAATGACTAAATTGTTGAAATGCCACGTCAAGGTCTTCGATCACAAGTCCGTGTGTATGGAACAAAGCGCTTGCTACGACTAACATGGCACCGTTAATGATACCTGCGATAATCATCGCGATCAGAATATCCACAAACTCATATTTGAAGATTTTAATTCGTTGCGCTTCACTATTTCCCACGATGCGTCTTTGAGTTAACGCGGAATGCAAATAGATCGCGTGTGGCATAACCGTTGCCCCGAGAATCCCGGCGGCAAGTAAGATACTGTTAACCCCTTGAAACTTAGGAACGGTAAGGCCAGAGATTAAAGGAATCAATGCAGGTTGAGCAAAGATGACTTGCAAGCTGAAGGCGATCACGACGACAAATACCATACCGGCAATGACGGCTTCAAGTGGCCGGAAGCCTTTACGTTGAAGCTCCAAGATGATAAAAGAGACCGCTGCTGTAATTAAAGCAGAGGGTAACATAGGAATCCCAAAGAGTAAGGTCAAACCAAGGGCTGCACCGATGAATTCAGCTAGATCCGTAGCCATGATCATAAATTCCCCTTGAATCCATAAAAGGACCGAGGCCCATACTGGAAAATGTTCTCTCGAAATCTCGGGGAGGTTTTTTCCCGTTGCAATGCCGAGTTTAGCGGACAAAGATTGAATTAAAATCGCCATAAGGTTAGAAAGTAAAATGACCCAAAGCAGCATGTATCCATATTGGGAACCTGCTTGGATGTTTGTGGCAAAATTTCCGGGATCTATATAAGCAACGGACGCAATGAACGCTGGACCGATGAAAGGTAGCAGTCTTTTAAGACCTTTGCCCTTTGAAAGGACCGAATCGAGAGACTGAGTCTTTGACGTCGACTTGTCGTAACCTTTAGAACGCTTAGATGTAAAGGTTTGGTCACTCATCGCAAGACGTCCTCCTTTTAAACAAATTTTATTTTTTGCCCTAGGGCAAAACTAATGTATATAGTAAACAATATGCGAAAAGGGCAAAATGTGCAACTATTTTATTCGAAATTAGGTGGGCGTCTACATTTTATCAATAGAATACCCTTATGCCGGGTTTTTCAAATCAAGAATGGAACAACCTGCATTCGTTAACACTAATGGTTAAAAAAGGAATCAGGTGTCAGTTGCTGTGCCGGAACTTCCCGAAATGGAACATTACAAGCAAGTCTTAACGCCAAGGATTGTGGGAATTCCCATCACGTCCGTTACGATTGAACGAGAGAAAAGCCTAAATGTTCCATCACTAGAGTTCGAGAATGAAGTCGTTGGTCAAACACTCACAAAAATTACAGTCTTCTACAAAAATATTTAGTGATTTAAAGGCTTTCTACTAGTTAATCGAGAGGGAAATCCCTTACAATGAATAAAGACTCAAAATGAAACGATTCGGATAAGGTTAGGTGAAATAAAGAATGATCAATGTGAAAAAGTGGTTTGGAAACGGGATCAGTCCACAGGACTTTATGAATTGGATGCCGAAGAATCAAGACACGTTTAAAGCATCCTATCAGAACGTGATAGTGAATGAAGAGGACCAGGCATTTTTTGAAAATAAGGATTCGGATCGTTTGCATGCGCTCATCATCGCCTCGGATTGGTGCGGAGACGTGGTGCGAAATGCACCCGTAGTGTTTCGTTTGATGGAACAGGCGGGAATCCCAACAGAAGTCTATATATTAGAAGAAAATGAAGATCTCATTCAACCGTTCTTATTATATGGAGGAAAGTCGATTCCAGTTGTCCTAATTGCCAATGAAAATGGCGATGTGCGGGTTCGCTGGGGACCGCGCCCTACGTATATTCAAGAGCCGATGGCCGAGTTCAAGGCCTTAAACCTTGACCGAGAGTCGGATGACTACCAAGAGAAAATAACAGAAGTCTATACCGAGATTCATAAACGGTACGGTGAAGGCACAGGATACTATAGGTATATTATTGATGAATTTAAAGAAATACTTAATAACGTTAAGTGACGGGTTGAGTGTTAAGGAAGTGATGGAACGATGAAGGCGGATGTGGTTGTAATTGGTGGCGGGCCATCGGGTTTGATGGCCTCCGTTGCTGCGGCGTCAAATGGAGCGCGTGTGTTACTCTTAGATAAAGGGAATAAACTAGGTCGTAAATTAGCGATTTCTGGTGGTGGCCGTTGTAATGTCACAAACCGAATGCCGAAAGACGAACTCATTAAACACATTCCTGGAAACGGGAAGTTTTTGCACAGTGCATTGGCCCACTTTAATAATGAAGACATTATACGTTTTTTTGAAGAACTTGGCATTCAGTTAAAAGAAGAGGATTTTGGTCGAATGTTTCCCGTATCCAATCGAGCACAGGATGTCGTGAATGCGCTTCTTACTCGGATTAAGTCGCTCGGGGTGACGATTAGGACAAATGCACCTGTTGAAACGATTCTGTTTGATGAAGAAGGGGTGTCAGGGGTTCTTCTGAAAAGTGGTGATACGGTCTTGACACGTTCTGTTGTAACGGCTGTTGGTGGGAAATCCGTGCCTCAAACGGGTTCGACAGGGGATGGGTATAAATGGGCGAAAATAGCCGGTCATACGATCACTGAGTTGTATCCAACAGAAGTTCCGTTAACTTCTAAGGCTGATTTTATTCAAAAGAAAACCTTACAAGGTTTATCTTTGTATGATGTGGCGGTATCGGTTCTGACCCCTAAAGGAAAGCCAATTATTACGCATCGTTGGGATTTGATCTTTACCCATTTGGGATTGTCTGGGCCTGCGGTCTTAAGATGTAGTCAATTTGTGGTAAAAGCCTTGAAAAAGTTTCAGGCCGCCACCATTGACCTTGCGATTGACGCGAAACCCGATCAGACCGTAGAAACGGTGCTAAACGAGTTAATGAATTTAGCAAAGGGTGAGCCGAAGAAGGCGTTGAAAAATGTATGGAAAGGCCTTGTTCCGGAGCGCTATTTACTGTTCTTATTAGCTGAATCCGACTTATCTCCGGACTTAACCTTTCATGAGTTGCCAAAGGCCAAAGTTCGAGCACTTGCGGACGATCTAAAAGGATATCGAGTTCCAATCAATGGGACGTTGCCGATCGAGAAAGCATTTATTACAGGCGGTGGCGTGTCATTGAAAGAAGTCGATCCGAAAACAATGGCGTCAAAGAAAATGCCCGGACTTTACTTTTGTGGTGAAATCTTGGATATTCATGGCTACACGGGAGGCTATAATATTACGGCAGCTTTCTCAACCGGTTATACAGCGGGCCTCCATGCAGCTGAACAGAGTCTCGCGTTAGCCGTTAATGCGAAGTAGAAAAAAGGTTTACTTTATAGAGAATTTAAAGGGGGAATAGGCATGAGTGAAAAAGCCATATTCGCGGGTGGTTGCTTCTGGTGTATGGTCAAACCATTTGATGAGCTTCCTGGCATTGAAAAAGTGGTGTCGGGCTATACTGGAGGCCATAAGGAGAATCCGACGTATCAAGAAGTGTGTTCGGATACAACCGGACATGTTGAAGCTGTTCAAATTACATTTGATCCAGAAACTTTTCCGTACCGAAAATTAGTCGATTTATTTTGGAAGCAGATTGATCCAACAGACCCAGGTGGGCAATTTGGTGACCGGGGTGAGTCCTATCAAACCGTAATCTTTTATCAAAACGAGGAACAAAAAGAGACGGCTGAAGCGTCGAAAGCAGATCTTGAAGCCTCAGGAATTTTCAAAAAGCCAATTGTCACACCGATTCGTCCTGCGATGCCGTTTTATCCAGCTGAAGACTATCATCAAGATTATTATAAAAAAAATCCGTTTCATTATAATCGCTATTATGAAGGGTCAGGGCGTAAAGGCTTTACAGAATCCGCTTGGGCCGTAGAGAAGGATGAAAAGACGCTTCGAGAGCGGCTGACCCCGATCCAATATGAAGTCACGCAAAATAATGGGACCGAGCGGCCGTTTCAAAATGAGTATTACGAAAATGCTGAGGATGGCATCTATGTCGATATTGTCTCGGGTGAGCCACTTTTTAGTTCCACAGACCAATATGATGCCGGCTGTGGTTGGCCAAGTTTTACCCGTCCAATTCAAAAAGCATTGATCAACGAAAAACTCGATCAAAGCCATGGCATGATCCGAACCGAAGTGCGTAGCAAATACGGCGACTCTCATTTGGGACATCTATTCAATGACGGCCCGGCTCCAAATGGTTTACGCTACTGCATTAACTCAGCCGCCTTACGCTTCATACCAAAAGACCAACTCGAAGACGAAGGCTACGGCGAATACAGTGTGTTATTTAAATAAGAAGAAACAAATCCACTCTCTCCAAACGGAGAGAGTTTTTATTTTGGTTAGCAAAAGAAAACCCATTCTTCGACAAAAGGTGCGTTTAGGATGAGACAAACTGTGGTACGTAGCTATTAGAGACAGAAGAACCAAACGTTGTGAAAAAATGTTGTGATAAAACGCACAATCAAAACTTAAATTTGAACGATTAAAGGCGAAAAAGTGACAAATTTGTGTAAAAACCGTGAGGAAATGTTGACAGTCGTTAAAAACACGTTCGAAACCGGGTTTATGGTGGTATTATAGCTTAGGACTCACAAGCAGACTACTATCCTATATAACAATTGTTTGTGAGGTATTAATCGTGTCATCTTTGAAGGGGGGAGAGCCTCGTGAACTCATTTAAAACTATTTCAAAGCTGTCGGTCCTTGCTCTAGCATCTCTTTTCTTGTTAACCGGCTGTGACGTTCCAGTCCTACAACCAAAAGGACCAGTTGGACGTCAAGAGTATCATTTGATTCTTTGGTCGTTTGGATTGATGGCCGTTGTTGTTCTCGCAGTTTTTATTATTTTTGCAGTTGTAATCATCAAATATCGCGGGAATCGCGCGGATCTCTCAAACTATGATCCGGAGAATCATGGAAGTGCTAAATTAGAAGTGCTCTGGACGATTATTCCGATCGTGATTGTTGTCTTAATGGCCGTGCCAACGGTTAAGTCCGAGTACAATCTACAAAAAAGTCCGTCTCCAAACGTTAAACCACTCGTTGTGGATGTCACGTCTGCTCAATGGAAATGGATTTTCCGTTATCCTGAAGAAGGGATTTCAACGGTGAACCAATTGTATATTCCAGAGAATCGTCCAATCCGTTTTGTTTTGACATCGGAAGGTGCGATGAATTCATTCTGGGTACCCTCTTTAGGTGGTCAAATTTATACAATGACAGGTATGAAGACGCATATGTACCTTGAAGCCGATTCACTGGGAACATTCCAAGGCCGTGCGGCAAACTTTAACGGAAGAGAATTTGCGCATCAAACGTTTACGGTAACATCCGTTAAGCCAAGCGATTTTGATACTTGGGTACAGAACGTGAAACAAAACAAGACTGCTATGACTATGGCAGATTATAAGAAACTCATTCAACCAGGTCTTGTTGGAAAACAAGCTTACTCATCTTATCCAAAGCAATTGGATCAAACGAAATCAATGCCAGGTATGTCGATGTCGGATTCCACTAACACAGATTCGAATCAACAATCCGATGCCAAATCCAGTGATAGTTCTGGAATGTCTATGAAGGGAGGCAACTAACATCATGAACCAATTCATGCACTTCCTTACGCATAAGTTTTTTGTAACAGGCGAACCCATGATTTATGGTGCGGATGTTGCCATTACAGTTGTGACAATTGGGATCATTGCTGTTTTGACCAAATTCAAAGCATGGAAATGGTTATGGCGTGAATGGTTGACTACCGTTGACCATAAGAAAATTGGGATCATGTATATTATTGCAGCGATTCTTATGCTCTTCCGCGGGGGGATGGATGGTCTGCTTATGCGGACACAACTTGCCTTCCCAGGAATGAAGTTGTTAAATGCGCAGCACTACAATGAGATTTTTACAACTCACGGAACGATTATGATCTTGTTCATGGCGATGCCATTTATCATCGGTATGATTAACGTTGCTATGCCGCTTCAAATTGGGGCACGTGACGTAGCATTTCCTTATTTAAATGCGATTAGTTTCTGGTTGTTCTTCTGGGCAGCGATGTTATTAAACCTTTCATTCGTAATCGGTGGATCACCGGATGCAGGTTGGACGAGTTACACACCACTTGCGGAAAACCATCTTGATCCAGGAATCGGTGAAAACTTCTATCTATTAAGCTTACAAATTACCGGTATTGGGACGCTCGCATCTGGGGTTAACTTTGCCGTTACGATTCTAAAAATGCGTGCGCCAGGCATGAAGTTGATGCATATGCCAATGTTCACATGGTCGACGCTGATTACATCTGTTATTATCGTTTTTGCGTTCCCAGTACTAACTGTGGCGCTTGCGATGCTTGCAATTGACCGGATCTTCGGGGCACACTTCTTTACAGCAACCGCTGGCGGAGACCCGATGATGTGGGCCAACCTCTTCTGGATTTGGGGACATCCTGAGGTATACATTGTAATTCTCCCTGCCTTTGGTATTTTCTCAGAGGTTATGAGTACCTTCTCAGGAAAACGTCTCTTTGGTTATTCCATGATGGTATGGTCAATGGTTTTAATTTCAGTGCTGAGTTTTGTCGTTTGGGTCCATCACTTCTTTACAATGGGTGCAGGTCCTGCTGTTAACTCCTTCTTCGGGGTATCGACGATGCTGATTGCGATTCCAACTGGGGTTAAACTCTTTAACTGGCTCTTTACAATGTTCCGAGCGAAAATTCGCTTTACTGTCGCCAACCTTTGGGCATTAGCGTTTATTCCAAACTTCGTAATAGGTGGTTTGACAGGGGTTATGCTTGCAGTAGCACCAGCGGATTATCAATACCACAATAGTTATTTCTTAATTGCCCACTTCCACTACGTGTTGATCGCAGGTACCGTATTCGGTATGTTCGCAGGTCTACACTACTGGTGGCCTAAGATGTTCGGGCATAAGCTTGATGAAACATTAGGTAAATGGGCGTTCTGGTTATGGGTGATTGGATTCAACGTCTGTTTCTTCCCAATGTACTTTGTTGGGTTACAAGGGATGACGCGTCGGATGTACACGTACCCTGCCAATGCAGGTTGGACGACGCTTAACTTTATTGAAACCATCGGGGCATTTATGATGGGGATCGGATTCCTCGTTATGTGCTACATGATTTACTATAGTGCACGTTATGGTGAACGCGATTTAACAGGCGATCCATGGGATGGTCGTACAATGGAATGGATGACGGCTTCTCCTGCACCTGAATATAACTTTGCGACCCTTCCTGAAATGGATGGGATCGATAAATTCTGGTACATGAAGAAAGAAAAAGGCGCGGTTGAAAAATGGCGCAAGCAAAAAATTGAAGAGATCCATATGCCAGATAACTCAGGTCGACCATTTATTATGAGCGTGATATTCTTTATTGCAGGCTTCGGTCTCTGTTTTGAATGGATTTGGTTGGCGATTGTCGGACTTGTTGGAATTATTCTCTTTATGGTGCTTCGTTCGTTGTTTGATCCAGATGAAGGTCACCACATTCCAGTTGATGTGATTGAGCGCACAGAGCGTGAAGCGGGGAGGTTGTAAGAATGTCACATGCAGAAGTCGTGGATCCAAATGTCCCTTTAGAATATTCAACGGAACATGGTCGTTTAAGAATCTTTGGATTCTGGGTGTTCCTAGGCGCGGAAATCGTTCTTTTTGCGACGTTGTTTACAACGTATCTCGTGTATCTTCACCACACAGCAGGTGGACCAACACCTAAAGATCTATTCGATGTCAAAGAATTTATGATCGAAACGTTTTTACTCTTAGTAAGTAGTTTTACCTGTGGGATCGCCACACATGAGCTTCGCCGCGGTAATCGCTCTGGGCTGATCGTGTGGTTGATCATTACGTTACTACTTGGTGCGGGTTTCGTTGGGATGGAGATCAATGAATTTGTTCATTATGTTCATGAGGGTGCAACCATTCAAACGAGTGCCTTCTTATCTGGGTTCTTTATCCTAGTTGGAACGCACGGGTGTCACGTAACCCTTGGTATTTTTTGGATGATTTCGATCATCATTCAATTGGCTACCAAAGGAATTAACCCAACAACAGCAAGAAAAACATTTATTGTTGGGATTTACTGGCACTTCTTAGATGTTGTTTGGATTTTCATCTTCACAGCAGTTTATTTGACAGGGTTGGTGCTATAATATGGAACAAAAACACACAACACATTCAAATAACCACGATCACGGTTTTCCGTGGAGTCACGTCATTGGCTTTATTTTGTCAATTGTTTTGACCGTTGTCGCACTTTGGATTGCCCTTAGTTTGAACTTACCGGCAACTACTACAATGGTGATTATCGTAGGCCTTGCAATTTTCCAAGCGTTTGTTCAATTGTTAATGTTCATGCACTTAACAGAACAAGAAAAAGCGTTTCAAATCTTCTCGATTGCATTTGGGTTCTTTGTCGCGATTGCCGTCGTTGCTGGATCCATCTGGATTATTGATTTCGGATTATATTAAGAGATACGAAATGAGCTTCCACTTCTTTTTAAATAGAAGTGGGGGCTTTTTTGCTGTGTTAAATTTCAATGTTGATTTTTGATTGAAGCGGAGATACTCGAACCGCCTCACGTCATGCGAGCGCGCTGGTTCGAAAATCAACAACCAAATTTAACAGAGCTTTTTTCTGAGAGAACGGTAGAGGGCTTCTAGATCTCTAAGCACCCTAACCCCTATTTCGAAAGCGTTTTCTGTATAATTAAAATTAATGTGATTGGTTTCAAGCGAGGAGTTGTCAATGTGGGGAAGATTCATCCAACAGTTAAACAATTAATTGTTATAAGAGGGCTACGCAGTTTCGGGCAAGGCATGATGGTCGTGGATCTGACGCTTTATCTCGCAGCCTTGCACTGGTCTGGCGCGATAATTGGCGGGGTGCTCACGGCTGCAGGCATTTTTGGTGCCATCTTAATATTAGGAGTAGGAATTTACAGTGACCGTTATGGTCGAAAGCCGTTTCTTATTATTGCTGAGTCACTCGCAACGGTAAGTGCAATCGGTGCAACCTTTACGTCTAATGGGGTGTTCCTCACGCTTGCCATTGTGGTCGCGGGGTTTGGACGTGGACAAACGGGTTCTGCCGGACCTTTTGCGCCAGCCGAGCAAGCGTGGCTCGCACTCTTGGTTCCAAAAGAAGATCGAGGGCGACTCTTTAGTTTGAATACAGGAATTGGGTTTCTCGGAATGGGAATGGGGGCATTGGTTGGCGGAACTCCGCATTTCCTTCAAGCCTATTTTTCAAGCACACTCGCTTTTCGTCCTATATTTGCTTTAGTCGCCTTACTATCCATTGTCTGTTTGATATTGATTTTAAGACTCCCTTCTGATCGTTCTGTAAATGAGGCGAGCAAAATAACCGATCCCCTAGCAAGCGGTGAGGAATTAAGATCCATAAAAGCAGATTTAGAACTGGAGGCTCAAATCCGTAAAAGTGAAAATCGAAATTTAATGAAACTAGCCTTTGTAAATGTGGTGAATGGTTTAGCGATTGGCTTAACGGGTCCCTTAATGGCTTACTGGTTTTCTATAAAATATGGGGTCGGATCGGGTGAAGTAGGGCTTACGCTTGCACTCTCATTCCTTTTAACAAGTGTGTCCTCTGTTGTTACGGGTTACATCGCGGACCGTGTGGGTTTGATCCGGTCCGTCATTGTGTTTCGAATGATCGGCGTCGTTCTCATGTTTCTTTTGCCATTTAGCCCGACTTTTCTCATAGCGTCATCCATATATATTGTTCGAAACGCACTCAACCGAGGGACACAAGGAGCACGCTCTGCCCTCAACTCGAGTTTGACGAGAGATAAAAGACGAGGTTTGGCAAGTTCGGTAGGAGCTATGTCCATGCGATTCCCCTCTTCAATTGGCCCAACTCTATCCGGCATGATGTTAGACGCCAACCTCTTGGCCGTTCCATTTTTCATTTCATCAGGCCTGCAACTCGGTTATCTCGTCCTGTACCAATCTTTCTTTAAATCGTTTAACTATAAAAAAAACCCTCAAGACAAGAATGAATAGAATGCTTCAAAAAGAGACAGTATGTGAGAGCGTAAAGCTTTCATATACTGTCTTTTTATCTTGAATAAAAACGCGGTTCATTTTACACAAAAGTTCGAATCCTTGTATTTGGTTTATTTTGATCGAAAAAGATCAAATGTGATTACTTTTGCTTGAAATTGATTATTAAATCGCTTACAATATGGAATATAAGGAAAGGAGTGAGAATAACCATGCTGACTCCGGAACGGCATCGCATGATCTTAGAGCTTTTAAAAAAGCAGAAAATGGTGACGGTGCATGAATTAACTGAAGCAACCGAGAGCTCAGAATCCACAATCCGCAGGGATCTTGATCAACTTGAGCAGGAAGGTAAACTTCATCGATTTCATGGGGGAGCGGAAAGCTTGCATGCAAAATCCGAGGAAAGTGCGGTCCAAGACCGATTGAGCCGAAATCAATCAGAAAAGATCGCTATCGGTCGATTTGCAGCAGAACTCGTTCAGCCTGGTGATTGTATCTACTTAGATGCAGGGACGACAACGGCTCAAATGATTCCATTTCTTCACGCTGATAGTATTGTGGTCACAAATGGCCTAACACTTGTTGATCAATGTCTTCAAAGGGGTCTAAAAACCTATTTAATTGGCGGCGAGATTAAGGTGGTCACCCGGGCTGTGATTGGTCGAGGGGCGCTCGAATCCATTGAAACCTATCGATTTGATAAATGTTTTATGGGGATGAATGGCGTGCATGAGCGTCATGGGTATACGACGCCTGATCCTGACGAGGCGTTGATAAAAAAGAAAGCCATTGAACTATCAACCCAGAGCTATGTATTAGCGGATGATTCAAAATTGGGGACAATCTCTTTTTCACAAGTTGCTCCAATTGGAGCAAGCGTTCTAATTACCAATCAATCTGATGACAAGAAAAGACTTCAAGCATTCATAGATCAAACACAAGTAGAAGTGGTGACAGCATGATTTACACAGTGACACTGAATCCCTCAGTGGATTATTTCGTAACCTTAGACAACTTTAGAGTTGGAGAAGTCAACCGCGTGCAACAAGATAAAAAAATGCCTGGGGGAAAAGGCATCAATGTGTCAAGAGTCCTCAAACGGTTTGGCATCGACAGCCTTCCGCTAGGGTTTATCGGTGGATTTACGGGTTCCTTTATTCAAACAAAGCTGGAACACGAACACATCAAAACGGATTTCATTGAGATTCCTGGTGAAACCCGAATTAACGTCAAAATTAAAGCGGATCAAGAATCCGAGTTGAATGGCGGCGGTCCAGTTATTTCGGAGGAAGCTTTAAACGAGCTGTTGCAAAAACTTTCACACCTAAAGCAAGGGGATTGGCTCATTCTCTCAGGTTCTGTACCGAAGACGTTACCCTCAACGATTTATCAAAGTATGAGCGAATCGGCAAAGAAAAAGGGTGCGGAATTTGTCGTCGACACAACCGGGGACTTTTTAAAACAAACCCTTGCCCATCGACCGTTTTTGATCAAACCGAACCGCCATGAATTGGAGATGTATTTCAATGAAACCTGTCAGTCATTGAACGATATTCAACATCTTGCGAACCGGTTATTAGATGAAGGGCCACAAAATGTGTTGGTCTCAATGGGTGGAGAGGGTGCGCTTTTAGTAAATGAAAAAGAAACCCTTTTTGCCGAAGCGCCCAAAGGTAATGTGCGGAATTCCGTTGGTGCAGGAGATTCACTGGTTGCAGGTTTCATTGGCCATTACGCCGAGAACCGCGATCTGATCGAAGCGTTTCGATTTGGGATCGCCTCAGGCAGTGCGACCGCTTTTTCGGTCGATTTGTGTGAACGGAACAACGTTGAAGCACTTCTTCCTGACATAAAAATACAAAGGCTTTAAGCCCATATTTAGAGGAGGTTTAACTATGAAGATTACGGATTTGTTATCCATTGAGACGATTCAGCTTGACGTGCAGGCTTCTCAAAAAAAGGAGGTTCTGGATGAATTAGCGGCGAAATTAAAGGAAGCTGGAAAACTGAATGATCTCAAAGGCTACCGAAAAGCGATTGATGCAAGAGAAGCTGAAAGCACAACGGGAATTGGGGAAGGGATTGCCATCCCGCACGCTAAGACCGCAGCAGTCAAAACACCGGCGATCGCATTTGGTCGATCTAAATCAGGGGTGGACTATGAATCATTAGATGGAAAACCGGCTCATTTGTTCTTTATGATTGCAGCGAGTGAAGGGGCATCGAATGAGCATCTTGAAACGCTCTCTAAATTGTCAACCTATCTCATTCAGGAAGCGTTTAGAAAGCAACTTTTGAGTGCGCCAACACCAGAAGCGGTGATTGATTTATTTGAGCAAAAAGAAGCGGATGAGGATCAAGAAGCGTTGCCATCCAGTTCAGGTTTAACCGGCTCCAAATACTTGGTTGGCGTAACGGGTTGTCCGACTGGGATTGCCCATACGTACATGGCCGCTGATTCCTTGAAACAAAAAGCAAAAGAACTCGGCTATGAAATGAAAGTACAAACCAATGGTTCGACAGGTGTAAAAAATCAATTAACTGAAGAAGATATACGTAACGCAGTGGGGGTCATTGTCGCTGCCGATACAAAAGTAGATCTGGCGCCATTCGTTGGGAAACCTGTCGTCGAAGTACCGGTCACAGCTGGAATTCGAAATCCAGAAGGCCTTATTAATCAGGTTATTAATGGAGAAGCACCGATTTATAGTGGATCAGGTAAAAGCTTTCAGGATGAACGATCTGACGCAAAAGCTGAGCGTAAATCCAAACAGTCTGGATTTTATCGTCACTTGATGAACGGGGTTTCCTTCATGCTGCCGTTTGTTGTGGGTGGTGGGATCTTAATAGCGCTGTCGTTTTTCTGGGGCATTCATTCAGCTGATCCAAAGTTCCCAGATCAATATAATGCCTTTGCAGCCGCTTTAAATGATATCGGTGGGGGACACGCGTTTGCTCTTATGGTACCAATCCTTGCCGGTTACATCGCATTTAGTATTGCCGACCGGCCAGGCCTTGCGCCAGGTGTTGTTGGCGGTTATATGGCCGCAACAAGTGGCGCTGGTTTCTTGGGTGGGATCATTGCCGGTTTCTTAGCCGGTTATGTGGTTCAATTATTAAAATGGGTGTTTAGCCGACTTCCACAGACCTTGGAAGGCCTAAAACCAGTCTTGCTTTTCCCAGTATTCGGAATCGCGATCACGGGTTTGATTATGACATTGGTCGATATCCCCGTTCATGGGCTAATGATGGGGATTACGAATTGGCTCAACCATCTCGGTACGGCAAATCTTGCTCTATTAGGAATGATCCTAGGCGGAATGATGGCGATTGATATGGGTGGACCGTTTAACAAAGCGGCTTACACCTTTGGGCTGGCGGCGCTTAGTGCAGGTAACGATTTCCCTCAAGCTGCTACTATGGCGGGCGGAATGGTCCCACCGCTTGGAATGGCGGTGGCAACGCTGCTATTTGCAAAGAAATTTGATAATGCTCAAAGAAATGCAGGGCGGACAGCGATTGCGCTTGGATTATCTTTTATCACAGAGGGAGCGATTCCTTTTGCCGCTGCAGACCCAATTCGTGTTATAATTTCTAGTGTAATTGGTTCGGCCATCACAGGCGGCCTTGTCTCTTCAATGAAACTTGGACTACGCGCACCACATGGCGGTGTCTTTGTCATCCCATTCGTGTCCGGTAGCCCTTGGCTCTATCTCTTATTTATTATAATAGGAGCATTAATTACAGGGGTCATCTATGGTATATGGAAGAAACCAATTAAATAAAGAAACTCTGTTAAATGTTTTTGTGAAGAAGTAAGGAGTTTAGAATGTCCTGCTAAAGCCAACTTGTGCGTGCAAGTTGGCTGATACAGGTTTTTTCCATTCTCTTTACTGACCTTAACCGAAACGTTTGACAACACAAAAAGAAAAGTTTTTTAAGGAGGATGCCCAATGGCAGTAGAAAAAACATTTACAGTAAAAAGTGAATCCGGTATTCATGCACGTCCCGCAACTGTATTGGTTCAAAAAGCGAGCCAATTTACTTCAGAGGTCTCAATTGAGGCGGGCGGAAAAACATCTAATCTGAAATCAATTATGGGTGTTATGGCAATGGGAATCTCTAAAGGGACCGAAATCAAAATCACCACATCTGGTCCAGATGAATCCGACGCACTTGCCGGTGTAGAAGAAGTGCTCCACTCTGAAGGATTGGCTGAGTAATGGTCCAAGTTATTAAAGGAATTCCTGCTTCATCCGGTATCGCGATTGGGAGAGCCTTTTTGCTTGAACATTCAGCTCCCGCAATTGAAAAAAAAACCGTCGATTCGGCTGCTTCAGAATTGGACAAGCTTGGACAAGCGGTTGCAGATTCGAAACGGGATCTAGAGAAAATCAAAGACCAAACGGCTCAGAACCTAGGTGAAGATAAGGCAGCGATTTTTGCTGCCCATCTTCTTGTATTAGATGATCCGGAATTTATAGGAGCCATCCGTACAAAGATTGAATCTGAAAACGTAAATGCCGAGTTTGCGTTAGACGAAGTGGCCTCGCAGTTCATTACTATTTTTGAGTCGATGGACAATGATTACATGAAAGAGCGGGCGGCCGATATTCGAGATGTGACCAAACGCATCACCCATTATATATTGGGAATTCCGTTTGCAACACCTGCTGACCTCATGGAGGAAAGTATTATTGTCGCAGAAGATCTTTCACCATCGGATACGGCTCAGTTAAATCGTCAATATGCATTGGGATTTGCCACGAATATTGGCGGTCGAACCTCGCATTCCGCGATCATGTCCCGCTCGCTTGAGATTCCTGCTGTGGTGGGGACAAAGACGATCACAGAACAAGTGAATCAAGGGGATTTGCTAATTTTGGACGGTCTAGAAGGTCAGGTTTTGGTTAATCCTACCGAATCTGAAGTTGAGGCGTATCGGCAAAAACAAGCGCACTTCAAAGCACAACAAGCTGAGTGGGCCGTTTTAAAAGATGAGTCGACGGTTACAAGCGATGGGGTTCATGTCGAACTCGGCGCCAATATTGGAAATCCTGGTGACCTAGAAGGCGTTCTGAATAATGGCGGCGAAGCCATCGGGTTGTATCGGACTGAATTTTTATATATGGGCCGTGATCAACTCCCGACCGAAGAGGAACAGTTCGACGCTTATAAAAAAGTGCTAGAAGGCATGAAAGGGCATCCGGTCGTTATTCGAACGCTCGACATTGGTGGAGACAAAGAACTTCCTTATTTGAATTTACCTAAAGAGCTTAACCCATTCCTTGGTTATCGAGCTATTCGACTTTGTTTGGATCAACAGGCTATTTTTAGGACCCAGCTTCGGGCTTTACTTCGAGCCAGTACCTATGGAAATCTAAAGATCATGTTCCCGATGATTGCGGCGCTTGAAGAGCTTCGAGAAGCAAAGGCCATTTTAGAAGAAGAAAAGCAAGGCTTGCTGGAAAAAGGGATTGACGTTTCAGAGGCTTTGGAGGTCGGGATGATGGTCGAGATCCCATCGGTTGCGGTGTTGGCGGATCGATTTGCTAAAGAAGTTGACTTCTTTAGCATCGGAACCAACGACTTGATTCAATATACCCTAGCCGCTGATCGGATGAATGAGAAGATATCGTATCTCTATCAACCGTTCCATCCCTCTATTTTGCGTTTGATTCACCGTGTCATTGAAGCGGCACACGCAAAAGGCAAATGGGTGGGCATGTGTGGCGAAATGGCGGGCGAACCACTCGCGATTCCAATTTTACTTGGACTCGGGCTTGATGAATTCAGCATGAGCGCGACGTCGATCCTGCCGGCAAGAAGTCAATTAAAAGGCTTATCGAAAAGTGAAGCCGAATCCCATATCGAAACCATTCTCGATTTGGATACAGCAGAAGATGTTGTGAATTATGTGAAGGCTCATTTCGAATAGCATTAAGACAAAACCAGCCTTTAAGGGCTGGTTTTGTCAGTGTTTAGGAAAACTATGGAATCTGGACTTGTGAATCAATCAAAAATTAAAGCCTCGTTTCACAGTGCGGAGAGAACTTCGATTTCCGCGGGCGAGATATTAGTCTCCTCGGAAAACAAACACTTTCCGCGGGGTCTTCTTTTAGACGCAGGAGCAAGCGAGAGAATATCCACATCATTTGCACAATCTCCAATTTTTTGTTAAACCATTTGAAATAGGCTTTCAGGGAGTGACGGTAAGCTTAACGCACTCTCCTGAATCCGTCTTTATTTTAACTCGGTAAAAGCTTGCTTGACTTTTCCTACGACATAGTGGCTTCCGCCTTTATCTTGAACATTTTCGACCATCATAGAGATGAGAAGGTTGGAGGGGTTTGTGTTATATGCGACAAACCAACCATCTTCTTTTCCCGTTGTCCCCTGTTTACTTTTGAATTCAGCAGTGCCTGTTTTTCCGGCAATAGAGAGTCCGGCAACATACGGCTTATAAGCCGTGCCTTCTGGGGATTGGACAACTTGTTCGAGGTCTTTTGAGATTAAGGCAGCATTCTCGGCGCTAATGACACCTTTTTTCCAATATGTTGGGCGGTCACTCTCGTTTAAAATCAACTTGGGTTGAATCAGATTGCCCTGGTTCACAAACGCTGAGAAATCGACGGCCAAGTGAAGTGGATTGACTTTGACTTCGCCTTGCCCATAACCAGAGTTCGCGATTAACAGGCTTGATTTAAGCGCGCCACTATTGGACACCTGGGATTTTGCGAGCGGATAAGCAAAAGGAACGCGTTCGCCAAAGCCAAAATTCTCGAGTCCGTCCACCAGGTTTTGACCGCCAATTTTCAAGGCCGTTTGTGCAAAATAAATGTTATCGGAATAAACAAGGGCGTCGCGAAGATTAACTTGACCTAAATAATCCAATCGGTGCACATAATAATTACCCCATGACGCATCCTTTTGCCAATCCTTCCCTTTAATGGTGAGCGCTTCGTCGGGATTAAGGACGTCTTGATTCAAACCAATGGCTGCCACTAGTGGTTTAAGACTGGAACCAGGTGCATAGGTTTGGGTAAATCGATTAAGCAGAGGTTGATCCGGATCATTCAACAAATTTTGATAGTCGGATGTTGAGATTCCTAAGACAAATTGATTTGGATCAAATGTAGGGGTGCTCACCATACCTAGAACGTCCCCTGTCTTAGGATTCATGGCTACTGCGGTCCCAAGATCACCTTGCAATTGATTGTACAAGCTTTCTTGAACGGTCGAATCGATCGTGAGTTTAATCGTTTTTCCATTCTTTGGTGCGCGTTTTGCAAGCGTCTTAACGGGTTGCTTGTTTCGGTCAAGGATCTGAATGTCAGCCCCATTTCGTGCGCGCAATTGATCTTCAAACACATTCTCTAATCCCTTTTTTCCTATAATCGAGTTCTCAGTGTATCCACTCGTTGACGGTTCCGCCTTTAACACATCGCTCGAAATGGGACCGACATAGCCGATGAGAGGCGCGCATGCCTTTCCGCACGGGTAGACACGGGCGGGGACATCTTTTGTCAGGACACCCGGGAGGTCTGATGCTTCACTTATAAGCTGTGAATTAAGCGCAGAGACCGTCTTGATCGGAACAAATGTGTCGGGTGTCACCCAACTTTTGGCGAGTTGTTGATCGATAAAATCAGGGGATAGGCCGAGTAGATCGGCTAAGGGTTGTTTGGAAACAGAATCCTGCCATTTTTTCGGATAGATGCCAATTTGAACGGCAGTTCCGTTAATGGCAAGGCCCTCACCATTCCGATCCAAAATTTCTCCTCTTGTCGCTGGAAGGTTGGTGACATGGACCGTTTGACCAGGTTTTAAAGACTGAATAATCAGGGAGGGGTTCCAGTTTACGAACCATTGGCTGGTTTTTTTCTGCTGCTTTGTTGTGGTCACTTTGTTAAGAGTTAAGCTTCCGTTGTATTTAAGCGCACCGGCAAGGGTTCCCATTTGAACGTGATAGGTAAAGGTTTTGCGGGTGTCTTTCTTGTTTGAGCCTTGGTTTTTTGCGGGTTTTTGAAGCGTAATGTGCAGATGGTTAGCCTCGATGCCGCTATAGATTGCTTTGTAACGGGAGACGAACGCCTTGTGCGATTCGGTTTGTTTAACATTCGGTGAGAGAAGCTGATACATCGCGTCAAAATCTTGATGATTCCAAGCGTTCACATAGGATTGGGCGCGGTCAAATGGAGTTACGGGCTTCGCACATCCTGTCCCAATAAAAATGAGCGTCATTGCAAGTAAGAGAACAAGAATAATGGTTCGTTTGGCTTTCACGTTCGCCCCTCCTGATTTTAGTAGTTTCAACTTGTATACGCATCTACTAAAACGTATGCGAGAGAGTCGAAATCTAGTACAAGGTGGGAAAGATTGAGTTTGACTCTCGCGACGAATGGGGCTTAAGAGAAGGGTTTCTAGCCATTGAACAGAAATGTCAGAAAAAATGTAAAAGCTCACATATTTCTAGTGAAATTATAGGGGCGTGATATATTAAATATGCAGCCGACATAATACATGTCCAACCAATCTTGATCTGCTTGCCCCCCTAAAAAGACTCTCAGGGTTTTACCTTGAGGGTCTTTTTTCCTGGATAGCCAAGAAGGCTGACACAGGGTGGAACAGAAGGGTACACCGTCTATCACCGAATATAACCTTCAAAGACATTGCTTGCGCTATTAACCTTGAGAGGTAATATTTATAATGGAGAAGCAGAAACCGAGAAAGAAGCGAAAGCATTGACGTAAGGGGAATAAACAGATGAAGAAGCGTGTCTGGTATAGTCTATACGACAAGATATACGCAAAATCAAACCTAGAAAATGCCTTTTCCCTAGTGAAGAAAAATAAAGGTGCGCCTGGGGTCGATAAAGTGACGATCAAGACGTATGAGCAGAATTTGGAGGACAATCTAGAAGTGCTCCAAGAGAAACTCAAAAGTAAAACTTATCGACCTAAACCTGTTCGAAGAAAGATGATTGAAAAAGATAACGGTAAGATGCGCCCTTTAGGCATCCCAACTGTTGAAGATCGAGTTGTTCAAGCGGCGATTCGAAACATTTTGGAACCTATCTTTGAGGCTGATTTTCTTCCTTGTAGCTATGGATTCCGACCTGGGATCGGTGCACACATGGCATTAGACAAGGTAACTGAGCACTTAGAAGATGGGTATCGTTATGTGATCGACGCTGATTTACAAACTTATTTTGACACGATTCCGCATGACAAATTGGAACAACAGATAAGGAAGCGTGTAACGGATGGTTCTGTTATCAACCTTATACACCAGTTTTTAAAAGCAGGAGTTCTTGAAGGAGAGCTTTATCAAGATACCCCCGAAGGGGCTCCTCAAGGCGGCGTTCTTAGTCCATTACTTTCGAATATCTATCTGCACCAATTAGATCAACTTATGACGGAACGCGGACATCGAATCGTAAGATTCGCTGATGATTTTATTATTTTGTGCAAAAGTCAAAAGGGTGCAGAACGAGTTATGAGAGGTACTAAAGTCTTTCTCGAAAAGGAACTTGGGCTTACCGTTAATGAAGATAAAACAAAAGTGGTTAACGCTGAGAAAGAACCATTTACCTTTCTTGGATATGAATTCATTGGAAATATCCGAAGGATCGACCCAAAGAAGGAAGCGAAATTGTATAGAAAATACAACCTGGTTACAAGGTGTAAAGCTAATTATTAGTGGAAAATAAGAGCATCTGAGTCCGTCGACTCGTGAAGGCGGACACCAGTGCCAATGGCAAGACGATCTGACTAAAACAAGATTCATATAAGCAAAACACGTTTCAAATTCACCATTTTTAGTTAAAGTAAGAGGAGGAGCTCATATTAAGTAAGAAATCTGAAGGAGGAGAAAAAATGGGTAAGCGCACATCGTTACAAGACACATTAACTTTAAACAATGGGGTTGAAATGCCGTGGTTTGGCCTGGGTGTCTATAAAGCTAATAATGGTAAGGAAGTCCAGCAAGCCGTTGAATCAGCAATAGAGACCGGCTATCGCTCAATCGACACGGCTGCATTTTATGAAAATGAAGAGGGTGTTGGAGCGGCGCTAAAAGCTTCAGGAGTCTCACGTGAGACCATTTTTGTCACCACTAAAGTTTGGAACGACCGTCAAGGCTATGAAGAAACGCTCAAATCGTTTGAAGAAAGTCGCCAAAAATTGCAACTGGACTATATCGACCTCTTCCTCGTCCATTGGCCGATCAAAGGAAAATACAAAGACACGTGGCGCGCGCTAGAAAAACTTTATCATGATGGACAAATTCGGGCCATCGGCGTTAGTAACTTTAAAGAACATCATTTGGATGACTTGTTAAGTAGTAGTGAAATTGTCCCTGCAGTCAATCAAATTGAGCTTCATCCACGTTTAACTCAAGAAGGGATTCGAGCGTATTGTAAAGAAAAAGGGATTGCGGTAGAAGCGTGGAGTCCGTTGATGAAGGCGCGGATTTTCGAGAATCCAACCTTACAAAACTTAGCTCAAAAATATGGAAAAACACCCGCGCAAATCATCCTAAGATGGGATTTGGATCGGGACATCATTACGATTCCGAAATCCGTTACACCCTCTCGAATTAAGGAAAATGCCGATGTGTTTGATTTTTCATTAGAAGAAGCGGATTTAAAAGCGATTGATGCCTTAAACCAAGACGAGCGAACAGGTCCAGACCCAGATGAAATGAGCTAACTTAAGACCCTATAAATCTTGAATTGAGAAAACACTCATAGAAAAGGGGGGCTCTCAAGTGCCAACTGAACAAAGAGTCGTTGTTGTAACCGGCGGTGCCAATGGAATCGGTCGTGGGGTGGCGCGAGCGTTTGCTGAACGGGGCGATTGTGTGGTCGTTGCGGATGTTTCAGAAGCGTCTGGCCTCATTGAGGAACTGAAAGAGCGTGCAGGAGATGCCCATTTCGTTCAAACGGACGTCCGCGATCCAGAACAGATCGAGCATTTGTTTCGCTACATAGAAAACCATTTGGGACGAGTGGATGTGCTAATTAATAACGCAGGCGTGTCTCGTTTTACACCGTTCGAGGAATTGACCGTTGAGATCTGGGAGGACGTCATCCATACGAATTTAAGAGGCAATATGTTATGTGCCCAAAAGGCTTCTAAGCTGATGAAGTCAATTGGGATTCATGGATCCATCGTTAATATCGCCTCCACTCGGGCAAGCATGTCTGAACCGAATTCAGAAGCTTACGCGGCAACAAAAGGGGGGATTGTGGGGTTGACCCATGCGCTTGCGGCCACTTTAAGTGACGCGCGCATTACCGTCAACGCAATCAGTCCAGGTTGGATTGAGACCCAGGATTATGAGGGCCTGCGCGCTATTGATCATGAGCAGCATTTTTCAAAGCGGGTTGGGACACCAGAGGATATTGCCCGAGCTTGTCTTTATTTAACCGATCCAAAGAATGATTTTGTTACAGGTGTCAACCTTGTGGTAGATGGTGGAATGACACGCAAAATGATTTATGAGCACTAAAGAGTGGATGAAAAACGAGGAACCTGCTCATCCTAATTTTTATTAGGAGGTGCTCTTTATGGAAAAGAAAAGACCAGATGAGGAGCCAACCGTTGCGTCAGGAATTGATGACGACGAAGAATTAAATCAAGAAGCAACGGAAGAAGAAGTTGAAGAAGGCGAGTATACCGAGGTTACACGGCTTGTCTGGGATGAATATGAGCCAAGTGAGGAAGAAGAAAACGAATAAGTAAGAGGCTGCTTGAATTGGAGCGTACCAACCTCCAATGGGCAGCCTTTTCGCCTGTTTTAGTAAGTAAAAAGGGCCTTTTTCAAGGCGTCAAGTAGAGAAAGGAATTCATTTATTCATCGTCAATGTCAATGGTATTCTGGGTCTTAGGATATTTAGGCCCTCTGATTTCTAAAATACCGTCGCGAAAACGGGCTTTGGTTTTTTGACGATAGACGCGATAAGGGATTTGGATGGTTCGTTCAGATTGCTGAAATCGGCGCTCGCGTCTATAGTAGTTGCTCGCAGACTGATCTTCAAAACGATCATCATTAATAATAGCAAGACGGATTCGATCGCCTAGCGTTTCAATATGAATTTGACTTTTCTTGACTCCAGGTAAATCCGCCTTTACAACCCATTGGTCTTTCGTCTCGTACAAATCGACCGGAAATCCTCTGTCCATCGCAAACGGGTGGTTTTGAAAAAAGGAGTCGATAGAATCGAGGACACCACGATATTCTTCGTTGACAAAGAAGTCGTCGATCCGGCCTAAAATACCTCCTTGAAAAGGATTCATAGGCGGGTTTGGACGTCTTGGACTTGGACGGTTTTCTTCCTCACGTTCAGCCAAGAGACTCACTCCTTCCATGCGATAGTCCTTTAATATACTATGGAAAGCACACACAAAATGCGATAGGCGATGGCCCATTTTATCTCACCTTAACGGGCAGTAACGTTCATCCTACTTTCAACATAGGGCAAATCACGTCATGTTGATTGCGCGATTTAAAAGTGAATTATGATACTATTATAAAAGGATTATGATTAAAACGTTTAAAGGAGGCGCTCGCGAGATGAGCTCGAAAACAACAGTGATTGGTTTTATTGGAACAGGTGTTATGGGACAGGGGATGGCCCAGAATCTTCTAAATGCGGGTTATCCGGTTCAAGTTTATAATCGTACGGAATCAAAAGCAGAAGCCTTAATTGCAAATGGAGCCAAGTGGGTGCCAAGCATTCAGGCGTTGGCTCAAAGCTCTGATGTCGTGATTACCATAGTTGGGTATCCAAAGGATGTGGAGCAGGTTTATCTTGAGGATGGCGTTGTTGAACATGCCAAAGAGGGTGCTATTCTTATTGATATGACCACCTCTTCTCCGACACTAGCTGTTCGCATTCATGAAGCCGCCAAGCAGAAGGGGTTAACGAGTCTTGATGCGCCTGTTTCTGGTGGAGATATTGGTGCACGTAGTGGCAAGCTTTCAATCATGGTAGGTGGAGAAGAAGACGCGTTTCAGCAAGTCTTGCCGGTCTTTGAAGTGATGGGTCAAAACGTCGTCTATCAAGGACAAGCGGGTAGCGGTCAGCACACTAAGCTGAGCAATCAAATTGCCATCGCGAGTAATATGTTAGGTGTCTGTGAAGCCATTGCATACGCCGTCAAGGCAGGCCTCAATCCAGAAACCGTGCTTAAAAGTATTTCGAGTGGTGCAGCGGGTAGTTTCTCACTCACAAACCTCGCACCACGCATGCTAAAAGGTGACTTTGACCCAGGCTTTTATGTCAAACATTTTATTAAAGATATGACGATCGCGCTAGAGTCTGCTGAAGAGATGGGACTTCTAACCCCTGGCCTTAAACTTGCGAAAGAACGCTATGAAGCGCTTGCCAGCCAAGGCGGCGAAGACCTCGGCACACAAGCGCTGTATAAACTTTATAACTAATAGTCGTTCGTTTAGGGTGGATATATTTTTATAAATAAATAGCCTAAGCGAAAATAATCGAGACGCCTGCGGAAAAAGCGAGATTATTTTCGCAGATAACTAATGATCCATTCAGTGAAAATACGGCCCAAATAAAAAGGTTAGAGTTAGGAAAAAGAGGGCTAATCCACGCGTGAAGAGCCATTTTCCAGGCCACTTGTGAGCACTCTGCCACCACATATAAAGGCCTGATACAAAACCTGCACCGATCACGTAAAGGGCACCACTCCAAGGCAGTGTTAAATAGATCGGAAGGTCACTCGCAGTTTTTAGCACATGGTAAATCAAATCGATTTCGGACAAAACGAACACCAACACCGAGGCGCTTCCCAACTTAGAAGGCGAGTAGGCCGCCCCTCTCCATCTTGTCAGAATGAGATGGAGAAGCAGTGCTGGAATTCCGTACATAAGGAGCATTAAAATAAAATGCAACATTGGACGCACATTGTGACGCGTATCTTGAACCGCATGCCGGAAATCAAGCAAAGTAGGCTTTAAGCTTTGCTTGGTCAAATCCGCTTGGTGGCTGGTAAACTGGAGCGCCACTTTATGGCCACTTTTTGGGGTTTGCCAACCAATTAGGTTTTGAGCTGCAGTTCCCCAAAATGGCTTGGCCTTTGGCAAAACTGAATCGGAGCGTTTCTCAGCTTCCCAAGCCCCGTTTTTCTGAATCGCTTCAAAGACGGTATTAGGGAAACCATCCCGTGAGTCGCCTACAAAAACCATTTTCGGAATACCTTTTTCTTCGCCTAACTGAATGTCATGTAGGGTGGTGATCGGTTTTCCATTAGCTTTGACTGTGAAAAAATGGGCCTTTGGCTGGCCGATTTGCCCTTGTTGCAAAAGCGCTTGGTTGATCCGGACTTGCTCTAATTTGGTTTGTTTTTTCGAATTCTCCCAGGCAATTAAAAGGTAATAGCTATTATTAAGTTTCGTCACTTGGGCGGTCTGCAGACGTTCGCCTGCTTTAGGCTGAATCCATCCCATTTTTAAAGGGGTATAGCCATGGTCGTCTTCATCTTTTAAAAGAAAGAAAGACACCTTTTTGGAAGAGGAACTTTGGGTAGCTACGAGCAGTGTTTTCGCATCAGGTAACGATTGAATAGAAAGGATTGGCGACGCAAAGCCGGCAATCTCTGAACGCTTCACAGTTTTGGGCAAAAATTCATATAAATGAAAGGCGTCTGAATAAAAAAAGACCGGATTGGCAGCCCCGGTTTCGGAAGCCTGCGAGGTCACCTTATAAGAATGATTGTTTTTAAAAAGGTACAGAGCCTGATCTTTTTTGTAGATGAAGGACTTCCCGTTCCCCCAAAGAATCGATTGGATCGGGCCTTGAACCGAAAAAGGAGTCGGATCCGTTACCTTAAGCGTGTCGGATATTGAGGATCGCGTCACATGATTCGTGCCACTTGTATAAACGTAAAGTTGGTTTCCTTTTGTTTGGATAAGTGGAGTAGCCAGGGATTGAAGCGGTTGAGAGGGTGTGAGTGTTCGACTCCATCCGGCAGCGGGAAGTTTCAAAATATGAGTCATTTCAGTTTGAACTTGCAAGACAAATAAACCAATTAATAATAACAATGGAACCACATAGTGTTTGATCATTTTAACAGTCATCTTCAAGGACCCTCTCTTTCTAATGATAGGGAACGTTATGTCTTCAAGAGTCATGCGGGCAATGGAGCGACAGATGCCCCAATCATAAAGGTTGCCTCTAAAATAGAGACAGGCTTACTGCTATTAGATGATTCAATTCCTGAGAATATGAGTCATTCTCGAAAATATATGAATGAGCTCGGGCGTTCTTGTTTAGATTGAAAGGAAATGCTTTTATTGGTTTTTGAATTTTAAAGGGACTAAGGTATTATTAAAGTATTGGAGAAATAAGGGAGTGCCCAAAATGAGGAAATTTAAAGGAAGCTTTTTAGGAGGACGAATTGCTAAGAGCTTTCTTGCGTCACTAATTACTGCCTATATTTGTCAATTTCTGAATTGGCCCCCATTATTTGCTGTGATGACCTCGGTGGTTTCCATTGAAAACACCTCTTCTGACAGTTTTAAAAAAGGGTTAATTCGTTTTCCAGCTTCCGCCATTGGGGCCGGAATTGCTATGGGACTTGAAGCGTTTATTGGCAAATCTGCCCTGTCCTATACACTAGCCGCAACGCTCACACTCATTGTGTGTACCCGTCTGAAACTCTATGATGGACTGGTGGTTGCGGTGCTGACTGCCGTTGCCATGTTACCCAATACGTATGGCGCCTATTTAGATTCATTTTTCATCCGGTTAGCCACCACCTTTACAGGAATAACGGTTGCTATTTTAATTAATTATTTAATTCTTCCTCCTAATTATTATGTAAAAATTAAAGACAATACGGACAGAATGGTGAAAGAGTCTGCCAAATGGCTCAAGCTTTTTTTTGCAGAAGAACTGCCAACCAAAACCCGATTGCGCCTTGCCTATCAGGCCCAGGTTAAAGAATTGGATGGGACGTTTAAGTTGGTTAATTTTCAACGAAGTGAGTGGCGGTATCATTGGAGAGGGAAAGAGAAAATTAACTTGCTCAATGACTCACAAAGACTTTTAGAAAAAATCCAAACCCTCCAACACGAGTTGGCGGATTTGATTTATTTTTCATGCTACCCAAGTGTTTTTGATGAAGAAAATAAAAGCCTCGTCCAAACTTACGGAATCGAACTGGTAAAGGCCCTTGAGTCCTTATCTACTCCTTTTTCTCAAGATTATAATCGGACCTTTGCAGCCATTTGTCAGGTTTATGAGAAAACCAAAACAGAAGAGGTCGCGTTGCTAAACGAGCATCCTCACTTAAGTCTCAAACTCAAACTGCTTTATGATTTATTTGATATTCATGATTTAGTCGCGGATATGAAAGCGACCTTTAAAACCACTCAAGACGAGGAGAGCACGTTACATGACAAATTATCCATTTCCGATCGAAGCCTCGATCAATGATTTACAAAAAGCCTTAGAATCTGGAGAGACCACTTCGCTTGAACTGGTTCATTTCTATTTCAAACAGATTGCCGCTTATAACGATACCGTTAACGCCGTGATTGAAGTGAATGCGGATGCGGCGTTCATTGCCAGCGTTTTAGATGCCGAGCGACAAGTGCGTGGAGCTCGTGGTCCATTGCACGGAATCCCGGTCTTAATTAAAGATAATATCGATACAGCTGACCATATGCACACAAGTGCGGGATCCATTGCTTTAAAAGACCATTACGCCAAAAAAGATGCGTTTGTCGCCCAGAAACTTCGTGAAGCAGGCGCTGTGATTCTCGGGAAAGTCAACCTAACGGAATGGGCGAATTTTATCAGTGATCATATGCCGAGCGGCTTCAGTTCAAGGGGCGGGCAAGTTCAGAATCCCTATGGACCTGGAAAATTTGATGTCGGAGGCTCTAGTGCAGGGTCAGCCGCATCGGTTGCATGCAATATGGCTCCTATTGCGATCGGGACTGAAACATCGGGTTCGATTCTCAATCCGGCAAGCCAAAACAACTTGGTTGGAATTAAGCCTACGGTTGGGTTGGTAAGTCGCTCGGGGATTATTCCAATTTCCCATAGTCAGGACACCGCGGGTCCTATTGCAAAATCCGTTCGAGATGCGGCCATTTTACTTAACGCGATTGTGGGGGAGGATCCGACTGATCCCGTGACGACACTAGGCTCCCATTACGCAGAAAAAGATTATACGGATTTTCTAAATGCGGATGGGTTAAAAGGCAAACGAATTGGTGTGCCGCGTGAGCGCTTTTATTCCGAGTGTTCCGAGGATGTCATGCGACGAGTTGAAGAAGCTATTGAGGTGATGAAGACATTAGGGGCTGAGATTGTGGATCCAGTTCTGATCCCTGAGGCAAAAGCAGAGGAAAGTTTAGATGTATTGGTCTATGAATTTAAACCCGCTCTGAATGCTTATTTAAAAGATGTAGAACCTCATCTTCCGGTTCATTCCCTTAAAGATCTCGTTGGATTTAATGGCGTACATGCGGATCGTGCCTTAAAGTATGGCCAAGCCCTATTCGAAGAAGCAGAGCGAACAGAAGGGACACTCGCTGAGGCTAAGTATTTGAGCGCGCGTCTTGCGGATCTTGATTACTCAAAAGGAATTGATCGTGTTATGGAGGAGCACCAACTAGATGCGTTGATTTTTCCATCCAGTTGGGGGTCCGGGATTGCCGCGAAAGCAGGTTACCCATCGATTTGTGTGCCCGTTGGCTTTACGGGCGAGGGTGAACCAGTTGGGCTAAGCTTTACAGCACGAGCGTTTGAAGAGCCTAAACTGATTGAAATGACGTATGCCTATGAACAAGCGTCACATCATCGACAAGCTCCAGTTCTTGAACCTCGCGATGAGTCGATTTATAATAGTTAAGATGGTTTATGAATTAAGGTGAAAAGAATCTGGGCTACTTCGCTCGTTATGCGGGGTCTGTCGAGGATGTTAGGATGGATTAAATGAAAAAGCAACCAACCATAGGTTTGGTCAATGGTCAACTTGCGGCGTGTTCCAAAACACCGAATTGTGTGTCCACCACTCACCAAGATCTTAATCGGCTCATGCTTCCAGTCAAATATGAGGGGTTGAGCTTGGAGGAGGCCAAGGATGTTCTGTTTGAAGTATTGAAGACCTTGCCCAAAATTAAGATTGAAAAAGATGAAGGGACCTATGTTCACGCTGAGGCGCAAACTATGGTATTCGAATATGTACAAGATGTAGAGTTCTTATTTGATGAAGAAGCCAAAACGCTTCATTTTAGATCGGCATCACGTGTAGGCTTTACGGATTTTGGTAGCAACAAACGACGCATGCAATCCATTGTGGCGCGTTTCTTAAGAAAATGTGAAGAGCGTCGTCAAGCCCTAGCGGCAGATTGATACGACGCACGATGAAGAACGGATTTTACGGCAGATGACAAAGCTGTAAAATTCGTTTTTTTCTTTTGTTAAAATTTCTCAAGTGTAAAAGGTATGATTATAGCACAAAAATAGTAAGGAAAGGAGTGTCATAAATGGATGAACACATTCCGTTTGTTCCATATTTGGGCACAACAAATCCCGTTGTTCCTTTTTTAGGCACCTATTCAATAGATGAGTACAATGTTAAGCTCGCCCAAGATCGCTATGAAATATATGTAAACGGCGATTTTGTCGGGTTCAAACCATTGCTTACCCAAAATGCATCGCTTGAAGATGTCGATTCGTTTTTACACGAACAAGGATTTAAAGCCTTTGACGCCGAAGCAACGGGTGATCATTACAATATTCAAACCGAGGCTGAGGACGACAAACTGAAACAAGCGCTCCATGTGTATTTACAAACGCGCTAACCATCTAGGCCGCCTTATCATAGGGCGGCTATTTTATTCGCATAGAAAGGCAACGGGTATTCTGGTGTCCGCCGCCAAGATTTCGCGGATTCAGATGCTCTTAAGTCTACTTAAACCGGTATTACGCCGAGTCCGGCGGCAACAGTTGTGGTAAGATATTGTTTAGATGGATTTTAGAACAGGGAAGGATGACGAAGGTGAAAGTATTTTTAGTTTTGGGGACGATTAATGCCTTTATTTCAATTGCCTTGGGTGCGTTTGGGGCACATGGACTTAAAAACAAGCTCTCGGCTAAGTACTTGGACATTTACCAAACCGGTGTCCATTATCACATGATTCACGCGCTTGGTCTAATCGCAGTGGGCATTCTGTTCGCTACGATTACTCAAAACCAAACCGGTCTCATGACTTGGGCAGGGTGGCTCATGTTTATTGGGATTGTTCTTTTTTCAGGAAGCCTCTATGTCTTAAGTCTAACCCAAGTCTCTGTGCTTGGTGCGATTACACCGATTGGCGGATTATGCTTCTTGGCGAGTTGGCTGCTTCTTACACTCGCGATCATCAAGGCTTGATAGTGCTACATAAGAATACTCCCCTAACAGGTAGACAGATTGTGATTTTCATCTGTCTACCGAAAGGGGAGTCTAACATTTGAACTCGATTTTTGACCTATTAGCGATACGGATAGCTATAAGCCACGACACCTTGGAACTGAACATAATCAAGATAGATCAGCGGTAACAGATAACGCGCATTGGTTTTATTATCCTTCAAAATAAGATGGTCGCGTCCGGCCGCCTCAATATTTCCAACAAAGGCCTTGGATTCGCTGCCACCTGCGTGCTCGAAAGTCATATAGACGGTAACCTGTTTGTCTTTATTCAAACGCAAAATGTTCTCGATATAAGAGGCCTGCACAGCTGGCAATGGTGGCGCAGAAGGCTGTGGTGTAGCAGGATTTGCTGGAGACGTGGCGCCTGGACCACCGCCTGGCGTTCCGGTTCCCCCTGTTTGTGGTGAAGACGGGTACGGATAATAAGGGACTGAGTTAGGCGTTGGTGCTCCTTGAGGACCATAATTTGTCGGAGGTGGTGTCGTCCCATAAGGATATCCAGTAGGGTAACCGTTGAATTCATCTGCCATGTTCATTCACTCCTTTTATATTCTCTAATTAAAATTTTAATAGACCTAAGGCAAACCATTTTTTAAACAAATGCTTCCTAACTTTGATATAAAGAAGGACAAGTGCTAGAGGTTGTAATGTAAAAACAATGGTCTTTATAGCGACCACTATTATACTGGCCAAACCAAGAGCTTCGGCAATCTGCTCCTTCTGCTGGTCGATAATAATACAGGGAATACTCACCAGGATGATACCGCAATCCTTTTAAAACTTTATATGCCAGTTTCTTTTCTTGCGATCGAGCGCGCTGATAAAAATAACTGTGTTGAACCGCTTCAAATCCTCCAGGGGATTGAAAGACCATCTGCGAAACCGAATTGACATCTTTAAAATCAAGACAATCCCCTCGAATTCGGTTTATCCCAACATTGCCGACCAGAAGTTCACCAAGCTCACCTTGATCCTCTGCCTCAGCTCGCATTAGGCGAGCCAATGTGTCGACATCGTTGCTGTTGTATTGAATGACGGCCAAACTGCTTTCACCTCCTGATGTCGATCATGATGCCTATCTTCATGTGTATGAAAAGGGGGATCAATTATGAACCTGTTTTTTATGAAAAGGCTCTTTTCTAAAGGCTCTTTTCTAAAAGATTGTTGCGATTGTAAATAAAATCCAGCAAAAATACCTGAGACGCCTGCGGGAATAGCAAGCCAGGCTCGCGGATTGCCCACGGCAAGCGAGGGTAGTTTCGCATAAGTAAAAACAACAAAGTTTACGAAAACAGGCTATGGAAAAAACAAAAAAAGCACTCCTCAGGTTTTGAGGAATGCAGATAGGTTTTTTGAAATTGTTTGAACCGAGTGTATGTCCAACTGAATTCTCTTAGACGGAGAGCATGGTTTGAAGCCGTTCTTTAGAGAGTAAAGCACCCACATAAAAATCCCCAAAGTCCCCGTAACGGGCGCTCACTTCATCAAAACGCATTTCATAGACAATTTTTTTGAATTGAAGCGCGTCCTCAGAAAATAGAGTAACGCCCCATTCCCAATCGTCAAACCCAACCGAACCGGTAATGATTTGCTTGACTTTTCCAGCATATTTTCGCCCAGATAAGCCATGGGCTTTCATCAATTCGCTACGCTCTTCCATAGAAAGCATGTACCAGTTATCATTGCCCTCACGTCGCTTGTCCATAGGATAGAAACACACATAAGCTGTTTTTGGAAGAATTGGGAACAGGCGTGGCTTCAACTTAGGATTTTCATAAGGATCGCCGTCCAACCCCTTAGCCAAATAGTTACTGAGCTCCACAACGGACACATACGAATAGGTGGGAATCGTGACCTCAGCAAGTTTTGTTTTATTGAATGCCGTCTCCAAATCATTGAGTTCAAGCATTGTTGGGCGCAACCACATCAACATAAAATCGGCTTTTTGCCCAACGATTGAATAAAAGGCATAACTCCCTTTTTTAGTTTGCATGGTAAGATCCCACGCATCTAAAAAAGTGAAAAATTCTTCTAATGCGGCTTCGCGCGCGTCTTCCGACAGGGCTTTCCAGGCTGTCCAATCCATCGCCCGAAAATCATGTAAACAATACCAACCATCTAATGTTTCTGCTGCTTCGACCATTTGTGTCACTCCTTAAGTATAAAAAGATTAAAGGCTTGTTTGAGTTATTTGTAGGGATTGTCCCTTTTTTCGCCTTAACGGATAGTCAT
The DNA here is from genome assembly GCA_963829575.1 of uncultured Sporolactobacillaceae bacterium. GTDB lineage: Bacteria > Bacillota > Bacilli > Bacillales > Sporolactobacillaceae > KACC-23026. The sequence goes on from CAWHJF010000012.1 coordinate 498,987, forward strand.
AATCCCAGTGAATGAAGGTTTACTTTATGGGTAACGGTGTGTCATCCTCTATTCAATCATAAATTTAATGAATGTAATGTGAAAATCATCACACATCCAATCTTGTTGTTATTTTATCATAAGGAGCAGGAAATAAGAAAAACAAGCGTCTATTTGATTTTGAAACAGATATCGCCACTCGTTTGGTTTAAAAATAGTAATAAGAGGTATATCCTATAGTAGAGAACATATTGGAGGCGCGGTACATGACGGCATTATTCGAGCAATTAAAAAAAGAGATTCAATCTAAAAAACCAAAAATTGTCTTTCCAGAGGGCAATGATGAACGGATTATAGAAGCCGTCGTCCGACTTGCAACAGAAGAGGTTGTGTTTCCAATTTTGGTTGCAAAAAACGCGGCGGTTGACGGTGTTGTTCAGGATTTGGAGGCGGCTGGAAAATTAGCGATTCGCCACCCGGATTCAGAAGCGGATCTCGATTCGCTTGTTCAAGCCTTTGTTGAGCGACGAAACGGCAAAACAACGCCAGAGGTCGCCCGTGATTTACTTCAAGATGCGAACTATTTTGGAACGCTCCTTGTCTACACGGGTCAAGCGGATGGTTTAGTAAGCGGCGCTGCTCATTCAACGGCGGATACGGTTCGACCCGCTCTGCAACTCATCAAGACTCGAGAAGGCGTCAAGAAGACATCGGGTGCGTTTATTATGGCAAAAGCCGAGGAGCGCCTTGTGTTTTCAGATTGTGCGATTAATATTTCACCGGATGCGAATGACTTGGCAGAAATCGCAGTGGAAAGTGCCCGGACGGCCCAAGCTTTTGGCATTGAACCACGCATTGCAATGCTCAGTTTTTCAACAAAAGGATCCGCCCAAGCGCCAGAGGCTGCAAAAGTGATTGAAGCGACGGCTCGCGCGAAACAATTGGCTCCCGACCTCCTTATTGATGGAGAGATTCAATTTGACGCGGCTTATGTGCCATCTGTTGCCGAGAAGAAAGCGCCAGATTCTCCGTTAAAAGGGACGGCCAACGTATTTGTCTTTCCAAGCTTGGAAGCTGGGAATATCGGGTATAAAATGGTCCAACGGTTGGGTGGCTATGAAGCCATTGGTCCTGTTCTTCAAGGGTTGAACCAACCGGTTAACGATTTGTCTAGAGGCTGTTCAGCCGAAGATGTCTACAAATTGGCACTCATCACCGCCCGCCAAAGTATGGATTGAGGAATCCTGTCCGTGAAAAAATAGGTATAACGGAACGGATGTCCGCCTAGGAAACGAGGCGGACATTCATTATTACCCCTTATAAAACGACCCAAGTGCCTTTTCATTTCGCTCGACTACTCGGTCTAATGACGGCTCGAATTGATTCACTTCTTCCAGAGTGAGTTGTGAAGATTGGAGTTCCCCGTATTTGCCTAGGGTCTGGAAAAAGGCAAGCATTAGATCTTGGATGGTCAAGGTCTGGCCTGAAAGTTCTTCTAATGAGGCCATGACCTCTGGGCGAACAACCGGATAAGTAAAAGATGTCTCATTCCCACAGAGTGCGGCTTCATAAAAATCGCGCACTAATTCCGCTCGAGCCCCGCCGCTGCCATGAACGGAAAGATAGATCTGGACGGCAACCCCATGGCGCAAACGCCTCTGAGAGATTCCCGCAAATTTCTTCCCATTCACGCTAAGGTCATAGCGACCTGGACAGTATGACCCCTCAATTTCCCGTGCTTCAATGCCTTGAACAAAAGAACCCAGCATCTCTTGGACAAAAGTGGTCATCGTTTCATAACCTTCATCAATTGAAATTCGCCCTTCCCCTTCAGGTAGGATGAGAGACAGGTTTAAGACGCCTTCATCCAGTACAACGGCAAGGCCGCCTGAATTTCGCACGACAACATGATACCCCCTTGAATTTAACAAGGAGAGCCCTTGTTCAAGATGTGGTAATCGGGTGTCTTGAATGCCGAGGATGACGGTGTTGTGGTGAACCCATGAACGGGCCACACAAGGAGAGTCGCCTTGTCCTACCGAGGCGCAAAGGACGTCGTCGATCGCAAAAGAGCGCTTAGCATCAAAGGTTGGACCAAGTGTCGACTGATCGATCACGCGCCATTTTTCTTGAGTTAACATGGAATGCATAAAGGAAGACTCCTAACGACTGACCAATGTATGGTTTGATTTTTATAGAAAGAGTGAAATAGAAATGGGGCATAACGCTTCCCCCAACTCATTATTATACCATTTCAGACGAACGAGACGACTCTTAACGGAAAAAGTTCATGAATGTCGTTTTCAAGCTTCGACAAAAACGGTATAATTGGGACAAGAAAAGACAGGATGTGGGGCGGCGATGATGACGTCATTTGAACAGTTAAAAGAAGAAAAAGTGTTTCGTGATCCTGTTCATCATTATATACATGTGAAGGACGCGTTGATCTGGGATTTGATCGGAACCAAAGAATTCCAACGCTTGAGACGAGTCCGCCAGCTCGGTACCACTTACCTCACATTCCACGGCGCTGAACATAGTCGGTTTAGTCACTCTTTGGGTGTGTATGAGATCACACGACGCGTGATTGATGTGTTTACAGGACGCCCATTTTGGAATGATCAAGATCGTCTATTGGCGTTATGTGCCGCGTTGCTACATGATGTTGGACATGGCCCGTTTTCTCATTCCTTTGAAAAAGTATTTGACACGGATCATGAAAAGTTTACGAGAGACATTATTCTAGGAGATACCGAAATCAATCGAGTGCTGAGAAAAGTGGAAGACACATTCCCAAACAAAGTGGCCGATGTGATTGGTAAAACCTATGAAAACAAGCTTGTAGTGAGTCTTATTTCAAGTCAAATTGATGCCGATCGCATGGATTATTTGCTCAGGGACGCTTATTTTACAGGTGTGAGCTATGGTCATTTTGATTTGGAACGCATTTGGCGCGTGATGCGCCCACGCGAGGACCAAGTCGTCATCAAACAATCGGGTATGCATGCCGTGGAAGATTACATCATGAGCCGCTATCAAATGTATTGGCAAGTTTATTTTCACCCCGTGACACGTAGCGCAGAAGTCATTTTGTCACGGATTTTGCATCGAGCCAAAGACCTTCATGAACAGGGATACGCCTTTACCTATGAGCCCACTCTTTTAATTCCCCTTTTTAATGGTGAGATGACTTTAGACGATTATTTAAAGTTGGATGAGGCGATCGTTTTATATTATTTCCAAATGTGGCAAGGGGAAGTGGATCCGATTCTTTCCGACCTGTGCGATCGGTTTATGAATCGCCGGCTATTTAAATATGTGGAATTTACCCCTTCAAATTTTAATGTCTACATTGAGCTAAAAGAACGCTTCAAGGAAGCGGGGATTGATCCTAATTATTATTTAATTGTCGATTCCTCGTCTGACCTACCTTATGATTTTTATCGGCCAGGCGAAGAAGGCGAGCGAATTCCTATTTATCTATTAGTTCCGGATGGAAGGTTGCGTGAGTTATCGCGTGAATCCGACATTGTAGAGGCGATCTCTGGAAAAAAACGTACCGATCATAAGTTGTATTATCCAGAGGATTTTCTTCAGGATCCTAAATTGGACGAGACTTTGAAAAACGCGATTCTTAAGTTGTTAAATATTGAAAATGAGGAGGGGGCCGCCAATGCTTGAGGAACATGCCAAAGTGTTGCGCGTTTTAAAGCATGCTGGAGTTGTGGTTGGGCGAAAGAAACTCCAGAAGATTGTGTTTATTTTAAAGAAACTGCATTACCCGTTCCGCGAAAAATATCAATTTCACTTTTTTGGGCCATATTCTGAGGAGCTGACTTTGCAAATCGAAGAGTTGAGCAATCTCAAATTGATTGAAGAAACGAAAGAGTATTTGGGCGGCTATCATCAATATCGCTATAATCTGACCCAAACAGGGGAACGCTTTTTAACAAATTATGAGTTTGATGTACCAGAATTAGAAGCGCTTGTGAGCTTTTTGAACGATCAATCCTCTCGCTTTCTCGAAGTGGTCTCAACGGCCTTCTATTTTGATCATTTAGAGGATCTCGAAAATCGCGAAAAAGTTAAAACAGTTAAGGCGAAATTAAATGTGACGGATGAAGAATTGGATCTTGCTTTTGAATTTATGAAGGATTTGAAAAACAAACAAGGCGCCAACGCCCTTCTTCATTAAGTTTGTTTATAATTTAAGCTCGCGGAACACGCGCTTGCTCCTGCGTCTCGTATTGTTTGCTTAGGTGAGTGAGTTGCCAAAATGAAATTAGGGGTTAACCCCCCCTGGTGAATCCGTTTTCAATTTTCTTTACAAATCATTAACGCTTTAATTCTTTAAATTCGGTTGACATCGTTCTAAACCCCTGTATAATGAGTAAATATAAAACAAACGTTAAACGTCAGTGATGAAGAGAGTAATTGCGATAGAGACTTATTAGCGAGCCAGGGACGGGTGTGAGCCTGGTGTCAATCGCGCAATGAACCGCACTTCTGAGACATCTGCTTGAACAAGAAAGTAGGGCAGATCGGGTGGCTCCGTTACAAGCATCTGAAGTTGATTCTGTCGGTTTTAAGACAGAATAATTAGAGTGGTACCGCGGATGTGTGAATCAAGCATTCGTCTCTTTTAATAATAAAAGAGGCGGGTGCTTTTATTATTTTATAAGCATAGCGCTAAAATATGATTTTTCTTACTCGTATGTTGGAGTGGAAGTGCACGAGACTTCCCGGTAAGCGAGCCTAACCAAATAAACGAAACATCAATGACAAAGAGAGTAGTTGTGTGAGATGGATTCAGCGAATCGGGGGTGGTGAGAGCCCGGTCGAGTTCACGCAATGAAGCGCACTTTGGAGATGTTCGCTTGAAGGGAAAACCGAGTTAAGAACGGTTGAGCCCGTAGAGCGGAACGGTTCGCCCCGTTATCGGTCAGAGTGGATTCCGAATAGGAATAAATAGAGTGGTACCGCGGATGTCAACGCACATTCGTCTCTTCAAAGAGACGAGTGTGCGTTTTTTTAGGTTTAACATGACCGAACGAAGGGTTTTTTATAATAGATAGGTTCTTGTCCAAACAAATCACTGTGAACCACGAAGGGAGAGGGAAATGAACACGATTAAAATAGGTATTGTAGGAGCAAATGGGTACAGCGGGGCCGAGCTCATTCGCTTATTGGCGGCACATCCAAACGCACGTATTGAATGTCTGGTTTCTAATTCCACAAGCGGACTGAACATTAAAGACGTGTATCCGCATCTCACTGGGATCCTAGAGAAACAGCTTGAAACGCTAGATGTAGAAGAAGTCGCCAAACTTGTGGATCTTCTCTTTTTTGCAACACCATCTGGAGTCAGTAAAGATCTTTTGCCAGCTTTTGTTGAAAAAGGCGTACCTTGTATTGATTTATCAGGAGATTTCCGATTAAAAGAGGCAGAACTTTATGACAAATGGTATAAGCAAGAACGCACGCAAACAGACTTACTCACGGAGGCTGTCTACGGTTTGACAGAATGGAACTATAAAGCGGTCAAAGAGGCGAAATGGATTTCAAATCCAGGCTGTTTCCCAACCGCGACGCTTTTAGGGCTCTTACCTGCTTTAAAACTAGGCTTGATCGAGCCGCACACCGTCATCATTGATGGAAAATCAGGGGTTTCTGGAGCTGGCCGAAAAGCATCGCTTACTTCCCATTTTGGAGAAACCAACGAGAATTTTCGGATCTACAAGGTGGGGCAACACCAACACATTCCAGAAATTGAACAGATGGTGGAATCGGTCGTTGGAGAAAAAGTACCTGTTACCTTTTCAACCCATCTAGTCCCTATGACACGCGGCATTATGTGCACAATGTATGCGTCGCTTAAAGAATCTGTGACAACAGAACAGGTGGTCAAAGCTTATCAAGATCTTTATCAATCGAACCCGTTCGTTAGAGTTCGTGAGCCGGGTGTTTTTCCAGCAACCAAAGAGGTCTATGGATCCAACTATTGCGATATTGGACTTTTCGTGGATGAACGTACAAACCGTTTAACTATGGTCTCGGTTATTGATAATGTGGTGAAAGGCGCTTCCGGTCAAGCGATTCAAAACATGAATGTGATGATGGGATTAGACGAAACAACCGGTTTGCATTTTGTCCCGGTGTATCCTTAAAGGTATAGAAAAAGGAAACGTTTAGTATAAATGGTCGGAATCTTTATGCTAGCCTAAGGTTTCGGAATGGACGGAAAATTAAGGTTATTATCAACTGGAGGTTGACTCATGACAGACGTTAAGAGCGTTACATTGGAGATCGAGCAAGATTCAGCATTCAAAATTATCACTGAAGGCGGCGTCACGTCACCAAAAGGTTTTCGAGCGAATGGTTTACACTGTGGAATTCGGAAATCACGACTGGATCTTGGCTGGATTTATTCAGATGTGCCAGCCGACGCTTGTGGGGTGTTCACAACAAACGTATTCCAAGCCGCCCCATTAAAAGTCACGCAAGAGAGTCTTGCAGAAGGATCTAAGCTTCAAGCGATTCTAGTGAATTCAGGGAATGCCAATGCCTGTACGGGAGAAGAAGGCCTTAAGAATGCGTATGACTCGCGTTCAAAAGTGGCTGCCCAGTTCAGCATCCCTGAACATTACATTTCAGTCGTATCAACGGGGGTGATTGGCCAACAACTCCCAATGGAAAAATTAACGTCTGGAATTGAAAATATGAACCAACTGACAAGCGATGTCGAAAAATTTGAGAAGGCGATCTTAACCACCGATACAGTCACGAAGCACGTTGCTGTTCAAGTGGAAATCAACGGAAAAAAAGTGACAATTGGCGGTGCATCAAAAGGCTCCGGCATGATTCATCCGAATATGGCAACGATGCTAGGATTTGTCACAACCGACGCAGATGTCGTGCAAGAAGACCTGCACGCCGCGTTGAAAGACGTGACGAACTCGACATTTAATATGATCACAGTAGACGGCGATACAAGCACGAATGACATGGTCCTAGTTTTAGCGAATGGATTGGCTGAAAACGAGACGCTCTCAAAAGAACATGCCGATTGGGACACCTTTAAGAACGCGCTTGCTTACGTTTGTCAAACACTCGCCAAAAAGATTGCGAGAGACGGTGAGGGAGCGACGAAACTCATCGAAGTTCACGTTTCCGAAGCGGAAAATGAAACGGCCGCAAAAGCCATTGCCAAAACAATCGTCGGATCAAGCCTTGTCAAAACCGCAGTCTATGGAACAGACGCCAACTGGGGCCGCATCATTTGTGCGGTTGGTTATAGCAATCAACCGGTTGATCCAAATAAAATCAAAGTCTCTATTGGACCCATTCAAGTTGTCGAAGCCGGTGTCCCATTGGATTTTGATGAAGACGCAGCAAAAGAGTATTTGGAAAACGAAAAGGTGCAAATTTTTGTCCAACTCAACCAAGGGGACTCAGAAGCCGTGGCTTGGGGCTGCGACCTCACCTACGACTACGTCAAAATCAACGCCATGTATCGAACTTGAAGCATGGGGACGGATCCAATGCTTCCTGATCGCCAGCGAAAAGTGAGTGTATGTTCGCCTGAATTAAAAAGAGAAACACTATGAGGAGGAGCCCGGTGAAAAAGTATTTAGTCATCAAGTGCGGAGGCAGTATTTTAGATCAGCTTCCAGACGCTTTCTATCAAACCATTTGTGAATTAAATGAAGAAGGAGAATGGCAGCCTGTCCTCGTTCACGGCGGTGGGCCTCATATCTCAGAATTACTGACCCAACTCGATGTTCCGATTCATTTTACGAAAGGTCAACGCGTCACGACAGACAAAGTGCTAGATGTCGTTGAAATGGTTCTTTGCGGGTCAGTGAATAAAAAACTGGTACGAAAGCTTGACGCAGCAGGAGGAAAAGCAGTTGGAATCAGCGGAATGGATGCCGGCCTCCTGAAAGCCAAGATGATGGATCCAAGTGGTGCCTTAGGCTTCGTCGGTGAAGTAACGGACGTGAATCCAGCGATCATTGACCATTTTTCAAGTCTCGGCTACATCCCGGTTGTCGCACCACTTGCGCTCGGTGAAGACGGCAGTCGCTACAACGTCAATGGGGACCTCGCAACAGCCGCGATCGCTAAAGCCTTAAACGGCCATTTGTGTTTTGTAAGCAATATTGATGGGGTCTTGATGGAACAAAACGGAGAACAGAAGGTTATTCCTGTGCTGACTCCTAAAGTGATTGAGACATTAATTAAACAAGACGTCATTTATGGGGGTATGATTCCAAAAGTTCAGGCCGCGTTAGACAGCCTAGACGCTGGGGCGCCAGAAGTCGTCATTTTAAATGGGCTAAAAAGTGAAAGCTTGCGAGCTTTTACAGAAGGCAAAGCCGTTGGGACCAAAATTGTACAAAAACAGAGGGTCGGGCAAGATCTACTTAAAGAAATAGGAGGGTAAGCTTATGACAAATGAAACCACATTACCTCAACCATTAATGGCAACTTATAACCGATTTCCTATTACCTTAGTCAAAGGAAAAGGGAGCTGGGTTTGGGATGACAAAGGCGAAGCGTATCTCGATTTCACCTCGGGTATTGCCACCTGCAACCTTGGTCACGTTCCGGATGAAGTAAAGGAGGCCGTCGAACAACAGTTGAACACTCTTTGGCATTGCTCGAACCTCTACCATATTCCAAGTCAAGAGGCATTGGCTCAAGGGCTTGTGGAAAACAGTTGTTTCGACCAAGTATTCTTTGGAAACAGTGGGGCGGAAGCCAATGAAGGGGCAATCAAACTTGCCAGGCGCTTTGCTCAAAAAATCAAGGGAACAGAGAAGTTTGAAGTGGTGACCTTTTCGCAATCTTTCCATGGTCGAACGTTAGGGACGCTCGCCGCCACTGGACAGTCCAAAATACAAGAGGGGTTTTATCCGCTCTTGGAAGGCTTTAAGTACCTACCTTATAACGATTTTGATGCATTAGAGGAGTTAAATGGGGACCAAACGTGTGCGGTGTTATTAGAACTTATTCAAGGGGAAGGCGGTGTCGTCCCAGCCGATCCGGAATGGGTCAAAGCACTTAAAGCAAAATGTGAAGAGGAAGACCTCTTGTTCATGGTAGACGAAATTCAAACCGGAATGGGTCGTACAGGGACACTTTTTGCTTATCAGCAATATGGGATTGAACCCGATGTGATGACCTTAGCCAAAGGGCTTGGAAATGGTATTCCAATCGGTGCTGTCCTTGCCAAAGCCCATGTGGCTAAAGCGTTTGAACCAGGCAGCCATGGAAGTACATTTGGTGGTAATCCAATTGCAACAACCGCTGGAGGTGCCACGTTAAAAGTGATGGCGGAAACCGATGTGCTAGAAACAAGTCAGCAAACCGCCGAATTTTTCGTGAATGGGTTAAAAGAACTGGCAGAGAAATACCCGGAGACCTTTTCAGAGGTTAGAGGAAAGGGACATTTGATCGGACTTGTGACAAAAGAACCTGCGATTAATTTAGTGAATAAAGCGCGTGAACACCATCTACTCGTTTTAGTTGCCGGTCCTAATGTGCTGCGAATTTTGCCACCGATTACGGCAACAAAAGAAGAACTTACGGAAGCCTTAACCATTTTAGAAGACATTGTGAAAAACTGATTAGAATTAGGACAGGAGGAAGAACGCAGTGAAAAAAGGGTATTTGGTCTTGGAATCAGGGGATTCATTTGTTGGAACAATGGTGGGTGAGAATCCGCTTGCAACAGGTGAAGTCGTTTTTAATACAGGGATGACGGGTTATCAGGAGATGCTAACCGATCCCTCATATGCCGGACAAATTTTGACCTTTTGCTACCCTCTCATTGGCAACTACGGGATCAATGCACTCGACGACGAGAGCGCTGCTTTGCAACTGTCTGGAGTTGTCATCAGCAATTTGTGTCATCTTCCGAGTCATTATTTATCCATTAAACCGTTGCTCAATCATCTTAATCAAGCGGGTGTGCCGGTATTAGCGGATGTCGACACCCGAGCGGTGGTGAAGAGAATCCGTAACCAGGGTACGATGCGCGGGGTCTTAACGACGAATCCGGAAAACGTTTCGTTTGATCGTCCAGTAACGGGGCTCGACTTGATCAAACAAGTCACAGCCAAAGAAAAAATGCACTATAAAGGCGAGGGGCCACATGTGGTCTTGGTGGACTATGGCAGTAAGAAATCCATTTTGACCGCTCTTCTGAAAGCCGGTTGCGATGTGACGGTGTTGCCATACGATACGACTTTCCAAGAGATTCAAGCGTTGAAACCAGCGGGAGTAGTATTTAGCAATGGGCCGGGAAATCCGATGTCGCTTAAACCGTACTTTGGCGAGATTAAAAAAATTACGGAAGCCTTTCCTACTCTTGGGATTTGCTTAGGGCATCAATTGATTGCCTTAGCGCATGGAGCGGAGACAGAAAAGTTATTGTTTGGCCATCGCGGTGGCAATCATCCCGTTAAAGAACTCGAAACCGGAAAGGTTTGGATGACATCTCAAAATCACAGTTTTGTGGTTAAAGAGGCAAGCCTAGAAAACATCCCGTTCGAGGTCACTTACCGAAATGTCAACGATCATTCGGTTGAAGGACTCAAAGCCAAGCATTTGCCAATTGAAACCGTTCAGTTCCATCCAGAAGCCCATCCTGGACCGACGGATACCGAACATATTTTTACTCGTTTTATTCAAAAGATTAAACACGCAGGAGAATCCAGTTATGCCATTACGTACTGATTTGAAAAAAGTGTTGGTTATTGGCTCTGGTCCGATCATCATCGGGCAAGCCGCAGAATTTGATTATGCGGGCACACAGGCCTGTCTGGCACTAAAAGAAGAGAATATTGAAGTAGTCCTTGTCAATAATAATCCCGCGACGATCATGACCGATGAGAACATTGCGGATCATGTCTATATAGAGCCTTTGACTGTAGAATCGATAGAAAAAATTATCCAAAAAGAAAAGCCAGATGGCGTAATTGGAACACTCGGTGGTCAAACTGGCTTAAATTTAACCGTTGAACTCTCAAAACAAGGTATTCTTGAAAAATATAAGGTTGAGCTTCTTGGAACGTCGCTTAATTCGATCCAAAAAGGTGAAGACCGTGAAATGTTCCGGGAACTTATGCTTGAAATTGAGGAACCGATTTGCGAATCCAAAATCATTCACACATTTGAAGAAGGCGTAGCCTTCGTTCAAGAAATTGGTTACCCGGTCATTATTCGACCAGCCTATACGCTTGGCGGTTCAGGCGGTGGCTTTGCGAACAATGTGGGGGAATTAAAGCGGGTATTAAACAGCGGGTTATCGGCGAGTCCAATTCATCAAGTACTGATCGAAAAAAGCATTAAGGGTTGGAAAGAAGTCGAATATGAAGTCATGCGGGATGCCAATGATACCTGTATCATCGTGTGTAACATGGAAAATATGGACCCGGTTGGTGTTCATACAGGGGACTCCATTGTGGTCGCCCCTTCTCAAACTTTAACAGATAATCAATACCAAATGCTTCGTTCCTCATCTTTGAAAATTATTCGCGCTTTGGAGATTGTCGGGGGTTGTAACATTCAGTTTGCGTTAGACCCGGTCTCTGAAGACTACGTCATTATTGAAGTGAATCCACGTGTGAGTCGTTCCTCGGCACTTGCTTCCAAAGCAACAGGGTATCCGATCGCTCGGATGGCCGCAAAATGTGCCGTTGGGTTTAATTTGGATGAGTTGGTCAATCCGATCACCGGAACAACTTATGCATCTTTTGAACCCGCGATTGATTATATCGTCGTTAAGTTGCCGCGTTTTCCATTTGATAAATTTACTGAGGCGGACCGTCTCCTTGGCACTCAGATGAAAGCAACAGGTGAGGTTATGGCGATCGACCGGACGTTTGAAGGTGCCTTAAACAAAGGCTTACGCTCACTTGAAATGGGCCTAAACGGATTAGAGTGGAAAGCCTTTAAGTCGGCAAGTCAAGACGACTTAATCACCCACCTGAAACAAGCAACGGATCTTAGGATGTTTGCGATTGCGGAACTTTATTTGCGAGGAATGGCACTCTCCCAAATTCACACGCTCACCCAAATTGATCCATGGTTCTTATACGGTCTGCAAAACATCTTAGATACAGAATCTAAGATGAAAAGCGAAACGTTTGAGTCGATCACAGAGGATCAATGGCGGTTTGCTAAATTGCTAAATATAAGTGATAAAAGATTGGCTCTTCTTTTAAATGTAACGGAAAAAGAAGTGCGAGACAAACGACGGAGCTTAGACATTCATCCCGTCTATAAATTAGTCGATACCTGCGCCGCGGAATTTGAAGCGGAAACGCCATATTACTATTCCACCTGGCATGGGGAAGATGAAGTGACGGTAAGCGCACGCCGAAAAATTTTGGTCGTTGGCTCAGGACCGATTCGAATCGGTCAAGGGGTTGAATTTGATTATTGCTCGGTTCACGCGACACTCGCGGTTAAAAAACTTGGCTATGAAGCGGTTGTGATTAATAATAATCCCGAAACGGTTAGCACCGATTATGCAACGGCCGATCGCCTCTATTTTGATCCGTTAACCCTTGAAGATCTTCTTAACGTTATTGAAAAAGAAAACATAGAAGGCGTGCTCCTTCAGTATGGCGGGCAAACCGCTGTCAACCTGGCCAACGAATTAGAAGCGGAAGGCGTAAGGATTTTTGGAACGTCGGCCGATATGATCGATGCGCTAGAAGATCGAGAACGGTTTTATAAGGTTCTTCAAAAGCTTGAAATCCCTCATATTGAAGGGGAAACTGCGAAGGATGCTCAAGGATTGAAGGCATCCGCTACAAAACTTGGATTTCCAATTTTAATCCGTCCGTCTTACGTGATTGGCGGTCAATCGATGTTTATTTTCTATGATCATCAAGAGCTCGACCGTGCGATCCAATCGCATCTTGCACAAGACGCCCGGATGTGGCCGCTTTTGGTCGATCAATATCATCCAGGCCTTGAATTTGAAGTAGATGCGGTGTGCGACGGAAAAGAACTTGTCATTCCTGGCATTTTTGAACATATTGAAAAAGCGGGTGTGCATTCGGGTGACAGTGTCGCCATTTTTCCACCGATCACAGTATCAAATACCGTGCAAGAGTTGGCGGTTGAGTACACGAAACAAATTATGGTCGAGTGCTCCGTCAGCGGCTTAATGAATATCCAATTTGTTTTGTCTAAGGACACGCTTTACGTCTTAGAGGTCAACCCAAGAGCGTCTCGGACGATTCCGATTATCAGTAAAGTGACCGGTTTTCCATTGGTTGAAGCAGCGGTTCGCGTTCAACTGGGAGAAGCGCTTTCAGATTTTTCAGATGCAACCGGACTCTTACCGGAGCCCGCGTTTTACTCGGTCAAAGCACCCGTCTTCTCATCCTCTAAATTGAACGGTGTGGACCCTGTACTAGGACCCGAAATGAAATCAACCGGTGAAAGTTTAGGACTCGGCACGACTTTGGATGAGGCGTTCGAAAAAGCGCTTTTTCTTGGTAAAGCAAATCCGTTCCACAAAGAAAATGGAAAGAAAGCGATCCTTTGTTCAATCAATTCCCGGGAGCTTGAAGAGGGGCTGCCGCTACTTAAAAGTCTGCAGGAGCGTGGCTTTAAGCTCATTGCCACCACAAACACCGCAGATTTCTATAAAAGTAATGGACTCATAATTGAAGAAACCGTGACATCGGAAGCGGAAGTAAGTCAATGGATTCAATCCGATCAACTTGCCGCGATCCTCAACATTCCAACAAATGGCCGAAACCGGTCCACAACAGGGTTTAAGCTCCGAGCAGAGGGCATTCAATACGCGGTCCCGCTCATGACCTGTTTGGATACCGTTAAAGCTGCCCTTATACATTCAACCAGTGAGTCGCATCAAGATTGCAAGACTCTAGTGGCTTACCGCCAAGAGTCAAAGAAGGGAAGTGGCATTCATGCCTAATGTGATGAAAAGTGAAAAAAAGAAAACGCACACCTTAGACCTTAAGGGAACCGATTTTATAAAATTATCCGATTATACACCTGAAACCTTGAGTGCTTTATTAGATCAAGCCTATGAAATGAAACGTCTTCAAAAAGAAGGGATTCCTCACCCTTATTTAAGCGGAAAGATCCTTGGGATGATTTTTGAAAAATCCTCAACACGGACGCGCGTCTCTTTTGAAGTTGGAATGAAGCAACTGGGTGGGGATGCCATTTTCATGAGCAAAAATGACATCCAGCTTGGTCGCGGAGAGACGGTTGCCGATACGGCTAGAGCTTTATCGCGTTATGTGGACGGGATTATGATTCGGACTTCAGGTCATGAGCGCATTCTAGAGCTAGCGGAACATGCCGATGTTCCCGTTATTAATGGATTAACCGATAGTCATCACCCGGCCCAAGTGCTCGCGGATTTATTAACAATCTACGAATATAAAGGCGGATTTAAAGGATTAAAAATGAGTTATGTCGGCGACGGATATAATAATGTCTGTCATTCCTTGATCGAAGGGGCCGCGTTGGTCGGAATGGATCTAACGGTGGCGAGTCCTAGCGGGTATGAGCCCGCTGCGGATCTTGTAGAATGGGCGAAAGGTGTGGCCAGTGAGACCGGCTGTTCCATAGTGGTGACCGAGTCCGCTGAGGACGCAGTGAAGAATGCGGATATTATTGTCACGGACGTTTGGACCAGCATGGGTCAAGAAGAAGAAAAAGAAGTTCGACACAACGCGCTCGCGCCTTATCAAGTGAACGCACAACTTTGCGCGCTTGCCAAAGACGATTTCATCTTCATGCATTGCCTGCCAGCCCACCGTGGCGAAGAAGTGACAGCCGACATCATTGATGGCCCACACTCCGTAGTTTTTGACGAAGCGGAGAACAGACTTCACGCCCAAAAATCGATTTTGAAGAACCTTATGGGAAGTTGAACGAACCGAACGGATCAGATCAGTGATTTTTCATAGTTTTGGTTTTCCAACACCTCATGGGTTGGAGTCGGAATTTCAAATCGGGAATGAACGGTCATTCTCTTTAAATAAGAATATTTTTAAAAGGGGAGTTTTTAAAAGATGGCTAAGGAAAAAATTGTGTTGGCCTATTCAGGTGGCTTAGATACATCGGTTTCAGTTAAATGGATTCAAGAGAAATACGGTTATGATGTTATTGCACTCGGACTTGATGTTGGGGAAGGGAAAGACTTGGAGGCCATCAAACAAAAAGCACTGGACGTTGGTGCCATCCAAGCCATTATGGTCGATGCAAAAGAAATGTTAGCTAAAGATTACATCCTGCCTGCTCTTAAAGCTAATGCGCTTTATGAAGGTAAATACCCACTCTCTTCAGCCCTGTCTCGTCCATTGATTTCTAAGCTGCTCGTGGACGTCGCTGAAAAAGAAGGAGCGGTTGCTGTCGCTCATGGCTGTACCGGTAAAGGGAATGACCAAGTCCGGTTTGAAGTGTCGATTCAAGCGCTCAACCCAGATATTAAAGTCATCGCACCTGTTCGGGAGTGGGGCATGACGCGGGACGAAGAAATTGCTTATGCTGAGAAAAACGGAATCCCAATTCCAATTAACCTCGATAATCCATTTTCCATAGATGCTAATATTTGGGGCCGGGCGTGTGAAGCTGGTGTCCTCGAAAATCCATGGAACGAAGCACCTGAAGCAGCCTATGACTGGACGAATCCGATTCACTTAACACCTGACGCGCCGGAATACGTTGAGATTGACTTTGTAGAAGGCGAGCCAGTTGCCTTGAACGGGGAACACATGGAATTGGTGGCTTTGATTGAAAAACTAAATGAACTTGGCGGTTTACATGGGGTTGGCCGGATCGACCATATCGAAAACCGGTTGGTTGGGATTAAATCGCGTGAAGTATATGAAAATCCAGCGGCTTTAATTTTGATCAATGCTCACAAAGAGCTTGAGTTTTTAACCTTGCCGCGTGAGGTGTCTCAATTTAAGACGCAAGTGGATCAACAAATGGCCAAAATTATTTATGAAGGCCTATGGTATTCGCCACTCAAATCAGCGCTTGATGCGTTTGTGAACGACACGCAAAAGAGTGTGTCAGGAAAAGTGCGTGTGAAACTGCACAAGGGCTCTCATTTTGTGGTCGGAAGACAATCCGCACATAGCTTATACAATGAAGAATTAGCGACCTATACAAAAGGGGATGCCTTTGATCATAATGCAGCAGTTGGCTTTATCAAACTCTGGGGGCTTCCAACGAAAGTCTATTCGGAAGTCCACAAATCAGATTCCAAGCAGGAGGGTTTAACTTATGAGCAAGCTGTGGGGCGGACGGTTCCAGAAGGAAACAAATAAGCTCGTCGAGGAACTGACAGCTTCCATCACCTTTGACCAAAAACTCGCGTACGAAGATATACAGGGCAGTCTTGCCCATGTCCAAATGCTTGGCGAATGCGGCATCATTCCGGCGAAGGATGCCGAAACGATTGCCAAAGGACTAAAGATAATTGGGAAAAAAATTGAGGCGGGCGAGGTGGAATACCTCGTCGCCCATGAAGATATCCA
Source organism: uncultured Sporolactobacillaceae bacterium (assembly GCA_963829575.1). Taxonomy (GTDB): domain Bacteria; phylum Bacillota; class Bacilli; order Bacillales; family Sporolactobacillaceae; genus KACC-23026. Next base: position 515,516 of record CAWHJF010000012.1, read on the forward strand.
TATGAATATAGAAAAACTGTTAACAGATGAAATTGGGCCCGTTGCGGGGAAGCTCCATACAGGGAGAAGCCGTAATGATCAAGTGGCCACAGATATGCATTTGTACATGAGAAATAAAACAAACGGTTTGATTGAGTTGGTCGAAACCGCTCAGGCCGCACTGCTTTCACAAGCACAAGCAAATGTGGAGACCATTTTACCAGGTTATACGCATTTGCAACGTGCGCAACCGATCTCGTTTGCCCATCACCTGCTCGCTTATTTTTGGATGCTTGAGCGGGATAAAGGACGCCTGCAAGACAGTTTAAAGCGAATCAATGTACTGCCTTTAGGCGCAGGGGCGCTCGCTGGAACCACTTTCCCAATTGATCGCGCTCGTGTTGCAGAGTTACTAGAGTTTGATTCGGTGTATCCAAACAGTTTGGATGCGGTGAGCGATCGGGATTTCATCGTGGAGTTTTTATCCATTGCCTCAATTATGATGGTCCATCTTTCGCGTTTATCCGAAGAATTAATTTTGTGGAGCAGCCAGGAATTTCAATTTGTTGAGTTGGACGATTCGTTCTGCACAGGTTCAAGCATGATGCCCCAGAAGAAGAATCCAGATGTGCCGGAGCTCGTGCGCGGGAAAACGGGTCGTGTATTCGGAAACTTAATCGGTTTATTGACCGTTTTAAAAGGCTTGCCTCTTGCTTATAACAAAGATATGCAAGAGGACAAAGAAGGCATGTTTGACAGTATGGAAACGCTAGAAGGTGCCTTGATGTTGCTCGCGCCAATGCTTGAGTCCATGACGGTCAAAGTAGAAGCGATGAAAGCGGCGGTCACCAAAGATTATTCCAATGCGACGGATCTCGCCGATTATCTTGTTGAAAAAGGCATGCCATTCCGTGAGGCCCACGAAGTGATTGGTCAATTGGTCCAATACGGGATTCAAAAAGGCCAGTTTTTGTTGGATCTTGAGTTAGAAGAATTCAAGACGTTTAGCTCGCTTTTTGATGAGGAAGTTTATCGAGTGCTAAAACCAGAAAATGTGGTGGCAGCACGAAATAGTGAAGGCGGCACAGGTTTTGAGCAAGTCCGTAAGCAGTTGGAACTTGCCAAGGCGCAGATCGGCCAAGCCGCCGTTTCAACCGACTAAATGGATTTGAATAGAGACCTAAGGCCCTGTGAATGGTGAGCAGGGTCTTTTTTTGAGGGAATTTGGTAGGGGTCTGTTGGTTGGGTAGCGGAAAAGGAGCGTACTGGGCGAAGATTGGAAGTGGAACGACGCGGTCTTTAATACCGAACTGGAACCATTGTGGGGTGTTCATTCAGTAAAATTCATCGCGCCTTCACATAAGTTAATAAGTGGGGAATGGCATCTGCTCTAGAATGTAGTATTCTATATACTAGGCAATGAGAAAAATGGCATGGATGGTTCTTACTTTACTTAGATAAACATTAAGATTGAACTAAAAAGGAACACCTAGAACGGGCAAGTGGAGGGTTTTAAATGAAGCGTCGAATTGTGTTAACGGGTGGTGGCTCGGCTGGACACGTCACCGTCAATCTGGCTTTGATTCCGAAATTAAGGCAAGCAGGCTGGGACATCACGTATATTGGATCGACAACCGGTATTGAAAAAGATCTGGTCGAAGGACTGGAAGGCGTCACTTATAAGAGTATTTCAACGGGAAAACTGCGCCGTTATTTTGATTGGAATAATTTTAAAGACCCTTTTAAGGTTGTAAAAGGGGTGTGGGATGCCTATCGAATCATCAAAAAAGTCAAACCAGAAGTCATCTTCTCAAAAGGAGGATTTGTCTCGGTTCCTGTCATTTTGGCCGCCAAACTGAATGGGGTGCTGGCGATTATTCACGAATCAGACATTACACCCGGCCTTGCCAACAAACTATCCATTCCTTTTGCAACGAAAGTGTGCACCACATTTCCGGAAACCGCCAAAACTCTACCCCAGGATAAAGCGGTGCCGCTTGGCGCTGTGATTCGAGAAGAGCTCTTTCAAGGGGATCCCATCCAAGGGCGCCATTTTACTGGTTTTATAAAAGGGAAACCGGTCCTTTTAGTCATGGGTGGCAGCCTTGGCGCACGAAAAATCAATCAAGCGGTGCGGAAAAATCTCGAGGTGTTACTCCAGGAATTCCAAATTATTCACTTGTGCGGTAAAGGGAATCTTGACGCTGACTTGAGTCGTCGAGGTTATCAACAATATGAATATATAAAAGATGAATTGCCGAATCTGTTGGCCATGTCAGATGTGGTCATTTCAAGGGCGGGTTCTAATGCGATTTTTGAATTCAAAGCATTGAAAAAGCCGATGCTCCTTATTCCACTCTCGCAAAATGCAAGTCGAGGCGATCAGGTGCTCAATGCGGAATCCTTTAAAAAGTCAGGTTTTGCTGACGTCCTTTTGGAAGAGGATGTAACCGGAATCAACATTTTTAGAGCGGGTTAAAAAAGTCTATGCGGAGCGGGACGATCTATAAGCAAAACATGAAAGAGGACCAAGGCGATTCGCCGCTTGAAAAACTTTATAGCCTCATTCAGGAGTTAGCTAAATAAAAAGGGGAATTGGCGGTTTTTGTAAAAATTAGTTGCCAGCTCACGCGCTGGTTTAAGATAATTTTGAACATTATTTGAACATTTTGTGTATAACTTGTGTCCGGATGCGTTAAGACGTAAACTAAAATAAACACACATATTAGTTGGTACAAAGCCCCAGGATCCCGTCTTCCTGGGGCTTTGTCCTGTTTTGGTTGGTCGTGTGCGCAAGGAAGGCGTCGCGCACACAACCCGGTGAAAAAAGGCTGGATTGTGTGCGCAAGGAAGGTGTCGCGCACACAACCCGGTGAAAAAAGGTTGGATTGTGTGCGCAAGGAAGGTATCGCGCACACAACCCGGTGAAAAAAGGCTGGATTGTGTGCGCAAGGAAGGTGTCGCGCACACAACCCGGCGAGAAAAGGTTGGATCGTGTGCGCAAGGAAGGCGTCGCGCACACAACCCGGTGAGAAAAGGCTGGATTGTGTGCGCAAGGAAGGCATCGCGCACACAACCCGGTGAGAAAAGGCTGGTTCGTGTGCGCAAGGAAGGTGTCACGCACACAACCCGGTGAAAAAAGGCTGGATTGTGTGCGCAAGGAAGGCATCGCGCACACAACCCGGTGAAAAAAGGCTGGGTTGTGTGCGCAAGGAAGGTGTCGCGCACACAACGCGGCGAGAAAAGGTTGGATCGTGTGCGCAAGGAAGGTGTCGCGCACACAACCCGGTGAAAAAAGGTTGAATTGTGTGCGCAAGGAAGGTGTCGCGCACATTAGCGCCTTCAAAAACAGGAAAACGTGTGCGCGAGATTGACTCGCACACACGTTGAGTTTTATTACCAAGGCAGAAGCTTCTTGACCCAATGGAACAGGCCATCTATGCCTTTTTCTTTTGTTTGGGTGCCGTCTTTTTGCTGGCTCGCTGGTCCATTTTTAAGTGCATGGCCGTTATGCACATCACAAGTTTGGGTTGGGGCTGTGCCTTTCAAATAGTAGGTCAATCGAGCATTGGGACAAGCGTCTGTGGCCAAAAGCCCTGTACTCGGGTCAACCCATGCTTTAACAACCCCTGGTGGCGCTTTGAAGCTGTTCGAAGGTTGACCTTTTAGAGCGTCTTCCATATAATTCGCAAAAATTTTCTTAGAGTAGCGGCTATCTGGATAGGTGGAGATGGGCTTCCATTTTTTATAACCTACCCAAACGGCCGTTGACAGATTCGGTGTGAACCCGACCATCCAACTGTCGGTGTCGGTCGACCCCGTTTTTGCCGCAATCGTGTGGGTCAAGATGTTCCGAACGCTAGACCCGGTAACGGTTGAATACGCATTAAGGGATGGATCAAAGACACCGGTCATGACCTGTGATAAAACAAAGCATGTCGCAGGATCCAGAACGTGTTCACTTGTTGGTTTCCAGTTATAGATGACATTGCCTTGTCGGTCGACCACTTTTGAAATGTAATGAGGGGTGACCCGTTTTCCGAGATTGGCAATCGTCCCATAGGCGCGCGCCATCTCAAGAACACTGACTGGCTTTGTGCCCAGTGCAAGAGACGGGATCGGTTCTAATGGACTGGTGATCCCCATCTTTTTGGCCGTCGACACCAATTGATCCATGCCAATCGCCATGTGGGTTTTCACCGCATAGATATTATCTGATAGAGCTAAGGCCTGCATCAATGTGATCGGCCCGTTTTCATAATAACCGCCGTAGTTCTCAGGGCTGTAAGACTTTCCGCCATCAAAATGAAAAGTCGTCGGCTGACTCGTGAGTGTGGTGGACGGCGTGAAATTATTGCGCAAGGCGGCATAATACAAGAACGGTTTAAAACTTGATCCCGGCTGCCGCTTGGCTTGAACCGCCATGTTGAATTGATCTGTTGCGTAATTCCGACCACCGATCATAGCTTCTACCGCGCCTGTCTTAGGGTTAATCGAGACTAACCCTGCTTGAATTTTCGAAGCAGGATCGATGACAGTCTTTACCCAATGCTCGGCTTTTTTCTGGAGACCAGTATTAAGTGTTGTGTACACTTTCAACCCCGCATTGGCGATTTCCTTATCGCTTAAATTCAGGCGCTGTTTGAGCTCTTTTTTTACCATATCTTCAAAATACGGCGCAACCTGTGGGGCGGGTGTGTGTGCCGTGACAAGCTTCAGCTTTTCCTTGTAGGCCGCTTCCGCTTGCTTGTTACTTATATAGCCGCTTTGAACCATGGCGTTTAGAATGAGTTTTTGACGCGATTTGGCATTTTGATAATGAGTGTCCGGAGCGTAGTAGGTGGGTCCCTTAGGAATGCCAGCAAGCATAGCCGACTCGGCAAGATCCAACGCCTTCGCTTTTTTATTGAAATAGTATTCAGACGCCGCCTGAATGCCATAGGCACCGTGTCCATAATAGATGGTGTTGAGGTAGCCTTCGAGAATTTGCTTTTTTGAATAATTCATCTCAAGTCGCATGGTGTTGAAGGCTTCTAAGAACTTCCGCTTCCAGGTTTTATCGTTTGAAAGATAGAGGTTTCGCGCGTATTGCATGGTGATCGTACTCCCACCTTGCGCTTTCGACAGGGTGGTCACATCTTTTAAAGCGGCACCCGCTAGTCTCTTAATATCGAAACCATGATGCTGGTAAAATCGTTTATCTTCTATAGCAACGGTTGCGTTTTGCAAGGGTTTTGCGATTTTCGAAATAGGCACCCAGTTTCGATTCTGACTGTCGTGCTCGGTTTCAGCAATGACTTGTTTATCAACTGAATAGTATACAGTATTTTGCGGTACTTTTATTTTAGGGGCACCCAACATCCCTGCATAAATCCATAGACTTGCTATTGAAAACACAACAAGTAAGCACGCGATGAGGGTGACGCCACACAGCCACTTGAAAAATGTTTTGGTCCGTTGTCGATTCTTTTCTGGTACAATCTCCATCGGGGCACCCTTTCTATGTATGATCAACTCATTCAATCTGTCTAATTAGTAGTATGGTTCAAGACGAAAAAGATTAAACATAGTCTGGCAGAGTTTGCCGATTAAAGCCGTATATTGTTAAATATTGGCTTGCATTTTAACTAAGATCTACTATACTTTGTATGCTAGGCGCACATTTTATACATATTAAAAAGTGGCACGAATCGAAAAACGAAATTGAAGGCCATAAACCCTTTTTATAAAGGGACAACAACTTTCAATGTGTGATAAAAGGAGAGGATAAGCCATGATTTTTGATGAAGCGTATTCAGGAAAAGTGTTTATAATGAGTCGGGCGAGTTATGAGGAAGCAAAAGCTGTTATTTACGGCATGCCAATGGATTATACCGTCAGCTTCCGCCCAGGTTCTCGATTTGGTCCCGGTCGCATCCGTGAAGCTTCAGTTGGTCTAGAGGAGTATTCCCCTTACATGGACCGCCATCTTGAAGAAGTCGCCTACCACGATGCGGGTGACATTCTGTTTCCCTTTGGAAATGCAGCTAAGAGTTTAGATTTAATTGAAGGGTATATTGATCAGCTTTTAAAAGATGGAAAATTCCCGCTGGGTTTGGGCGGAGAACATCTGGTCACTTGGCCTATATTAAAGGCGATTCATAAGGTCTATCCGGATTTGGCCTTGATTCATATTGATGCCCATGCGGACTTGCGCACGGAATATGAGGGCGAGGTGTTGTCCCATTCCACGCCGGTACGTAAAGCTTGTGACCTATTAGGAGCCGAAAATGTTTACTCCTTTGGGATTCGCTCAGGCATGCGTGAGGAATTTGAATTTGCAAGAACATCCGGCATGACCATGGAAAAATTTGAAGTGGCCGAGCCTTTGAAAAAGTATTTACCACAATTAGCTGGCCGTCCGGTTTATGTAACCATTGATATCGATGTGTTAGATCCTGCATATGCACCGGGGACTGGGACTGCGGAAGCTGGAGGGATTTCCTCAAAAGAATTGCTTGAAGCCATTCAATCCATTGCCCAGTCCGATCTCAATGTGGTGGGAGCAGATTTAGTCGAAGTGGCGCCGCCCTATGATTCCGGCGAGCAAACGTCGATTGCAGCAAGTAAATTTATTCGTGAAATGCTTCTTGGTTGGGTGAAATAATAGACGATTTATGTCGACCAAAAGTCTGGGTAGAGGAAATCTACTCAGACTTTTCTTTTGTAATAAAAAAAGCCTTGTACGAAAAATGACAAAAACAGACCCGAAAGCGCTTTTTAAAACAACATAAATAGCATTTTTAAGTCGTGTAGTTTAGAATGAAAGAGACGCTATTTTTTAGTGAATAATGGGATGGCTTGCCTATTTCATTGAGATAAAATTTATTAATTTATGTATTTGGTAAGTATAAAAAAGGTCAAAATGATGGAGGGGGCAAAGCAGAATGAAAAAGCATAATTTAGATCGCGCGGTTCGATTTATCCTCATCGTTACCCTTCTTTCCATTCCGCTTAGTGCCGTTTTCGATGGGGCCACTCTTTTCATGAACCGCATTCCCTGGTTGGTTGGGATCTTTATCGTGATCTTTATCGTCCTCTTTGGGGCGTTTTTCGATATGATTGGTGTTTCGGCAGCGGCAGCAGATGAACCGCCCTTCCACGCCATGGCTTCTAAAAAGATTCATGGCGCCCGTTTTGCGATTCGAATTGTTCGAAATGCGGAGCGTGTGGCGAGTGTTTGCAGTGACGTAATTGGTGACATTGCCGGTGTGTTAAGTGGAGCGGTCGCTTTAGCTGTGGGGGAGTCCATGGCGCTGCATTTTCATGTGGAAAGCGGTTGGAGAGAAGTTTTTTCAATCGGTTTGACGGTTATGGCAACGTCTTTGACAATTGGAGCAAAAGCGTTCGGGAAAACGATTGCGGTCTATTATCCGACGACCATTATCCTATTCGCATCTCGTGTTTCGGGGACGCTTTTTCAACCATTCATACGTGAGCCAAAGCGAAAACCCGCAAAAAAGTCCAAACGGCAAGACAACCTAAAGCGAAAAACAATCGAATGACTTCTTGAGTTTTTAACTATAGACGCCTTATTAAATGGGCTAAATGTTAACGAAATAGGCGAGATTGCCGCGGCAGTCGTTTAACTTCGCATTAATAAAAACGTAACAAGTGAGGCAGTTGATGATGACGAATCCAGTCGATGTATCGATACAACTTATTAGTAAGATCAAACGAGAGCGAGAGCCCGTTGACCAAACTCAGTTGGACCTAAAGGGACAACTTCATGAAAAAGACGGTTCTTACTATTTAACTTATAAAGAAACACATTCTGAGATAGGCGAAAGTACACACATCCTGAAGATCGGATCCGATCGTGCCTTAATCATGCGCAAAGGTCCGGTTTCGATGCGCTTGCCTTTAATCTTAGGAGAAGAAACCGCGGGTGATTACACAAGTCCAGCCGGTCCCTTCTTAATGCGAGCGAAAACCGACCGGTGTGACATAGATTGGGAAGGTGGAAATGGTCGCATCCAAATCGCTTACCGCCTTCATCTCCAAAATGAATATGTCGGAAAATTCGCCTTGGAGTTTAAGTTACAGGCAATTTAGTGTAAGCTAATGGGAGATATGGGTTCATTCGGAACGATTAAGCGTTTTTTTATAATTAAGGCTATGAGCGTTAGGCTTTACATAAAAGCTTGGATTCAAGTGTTCGGGTTTTGCGAATAACAGGAGGAATAAGCATGACAATTGTCGAGAAAATCAAACAACAATTAAAGGACGAAATCGAAAGAGCGGTCATTGAGGCAGGTTTTGCAACAAAAGAAGAGCTTCCAGAGGTTATTTTAGAAGTACCGAAAGATAAAGCGCACGGAGACTATGCGACCAACATGGCGATGCAACTCGCAAGGATTGCGAAAAAAGCGCCGCGACAAATTGCAGAAGGACTCGTCGAGAAAATTGATCGTGAGAACGCTCATATTAATGAAATTGAAATTGCCGGCCCTGGTTTTATCAATTTTCATTTAGACACTCGTTTTCTTACGGAGCTTATCCCAGTGATTCTAAAAAGCGGCGCGCACTACGGTGAAGTCGATCAAGGAAAAGGCAAGAAAATCCAAATTGAGTTTGTCTCAGCAAATCCAACTGGGAGCCTTCATTTGGGACATGCCCGCGGCGCAGCAGTAGGGGATGTGTTGATCCGCGTATTAAAAAAGGCGGGCTATGCGGCCTCTGCTGAGTACTATATTAACGATGCCGGAAAACAAATTGATAATTTAGCGCGTTCTCTAGAGGCTCGGTATAACCAAGCCTTAGGATACGATCAAGAGATGCCAGAAGACGGCTACTATGGACAAGATATTATTCAATTTGGAAAAGAATTGGCTGAGCGTGAAGGGGAAGCAATCCGTAACATGCCGGAAGCGGAACGACTCAAGTATTTGCGTGATTTTGGCGTCCAACATTTAATCGAAGCCATTCGCGTTGACCTTGAAGATTTCCGTGTCCCATTTGACGAATGGTTTTCTGAAACAAGTCTGTATACCACCGGCCAGGTCGAACAAGCTTTAGAGAAGTTGAAAAAAGCCGGTCATACCTATGAAGAAGAGGGTGCGCTCTGGTTCCGTTCAACGGAATTTGGTGATGACAAGGACCGTGTTCTTGTTAAAAGCGATGGCAGTTATACCTACTTAACGCCGGATATTTCTTACCACCAAAATAAGCTAGATCGTGGTTTTGATAAACTCATTAATGTGTGGGGGGCGGACCACCACGGCTATATTCCACGTATGAAAGCGGCGATCGAAGCGCTGGGTTATGATCGCGATCGGTTAGATGTTATTATTATTCAACTCGTAAATCTCTTCCAAAATGGGGAAAAGGTTAAAATGAGTAAACGGACCGGAAAAGCGGTTACGCTTCGAGAACTGATGGAAGAAGTCGGCGTGGATGCGATGCGTTATTTCTTTGCAATGAGAAGCTCGGACAGTCATCTGGATTTCGATATGGATTTAGCAGTCTCCCGTTCGAATGAAAACCCAGTATTTTACGTCCAATACGCACATGCGCGGATTTGCAGTATGCTTCGCCAAGGTGAGGCCTATTTGGATACCGCGCCAGAAACGCTATCTTATGAGCATTTGAATTCGGAGAAAGACGTCGATTTGATGAAGAAATTGGGTGAATTTCCCGAAGCAGTGGCAGATGCGGCGGAGCGCCTAGCGCCACAGCGTTTGACGCAATATGCATTTGAATTAGCGTCAACCTTGCATAGTTTTTATAATGCGGAGAAAGTGATTGATCCGGAAAATGAAGGAAAAACGAGAGAACGGATGGCGCTCGTCAAAGCGGTCCAAATTACTCTTCAGAATTGCATGGCGCTCATCGGTGTTTCGGCACCTGAAAAAATGTAAACCATTATAAATCGGAATGGATGTTCCACGCGTGAAACAGAGCGGACATCCGTTCCTTTTTGTTTTTTTAATCCCTTGTTTATTTTCAGAGGAAAGACAAACACTAAGAATGGAGAGAAGGACTCATTTTCTCCAAAAAAGTAAGGGGGTGGCACCTTGCCAAAGTTTGAAACGTCAGATGGTGTTAAACTGTTTTATGAGTCTGTTGGAGAAGGGGAGCCGCTTATCTTGGTTCATCCGCCTCTAATGGGGCATGTTGTGTTTAAGTACCAAAAGAACTTGGCTGAGAATTATCGCCTTATTTTTCTCGATTTAAGGGGGCATGGGCATAGTGACCGACATGTGCTGGATGTCTCAATGTCACGCCTTGTCGAAGATCTCCATGAACTCGTAGAGCATCTTAACATTCAAAAAACCGCGTTATTAGGTTATTCCGCTGGAGGCGCGATTTGTCAGGCCTTTGCCAGCCATTATCCAGATCGCGTGTCGGCCATGATCTTGTCAGGCGGTTTTATGAAAGTGGAATCGTTACTGCTTGATCTTGAATTTAAACTGGGTATGGCCATGATGAAGTGGAAGCGACGTTCATTTCTCTCTAAAGTTTTGGCTAAATCACACGCTAACAGCCCACATGATCAGCAAGAGATGTTTGATTATGGTAAAAAAATCGATCCCGGAGTCGTTGCAGCGATCTATCGAGAATGTCTCGCCTACGATGGGACTAAAGAAGCTTGGCATTTAAATGATATCCCGATCCTTTTGATATATGGCTCAAGGAGTTATTTAAAGAAACATGCACGCTCATTCTTGAAGGAGCTTCCGAACACGCGGCTCGCTTATATTGAGCAAGCCAAGCATCAGCTTCCAACCCGTGCATTCGAGCCATTTAACAACTTAGTTTCTCGTTTCCTAAGAATGAATTCCGAAAATCGAATGGCGCTTCAATAAACTAAAATAAAGGACGGTTCGTGTTAAGCAAAAGCTCACACGAACCGTCCTAAATTTATGGCTTCAAATCAAAGGTGCAAATGGATAAGATAAGGCGGTCTTACTTTTGTCGAGCCAATTACGGGCCCTCAGATCATTCAACGTCACTTCTACAGAATATAAAAGGTCTCTTTGTGTTTTTTCATGGATCTGTTCAATTAAAGCTTTATCGTAAATAAAACTATTGAATTCTTCGTTTAAGAAGAGGCTTCGTTTATCGAAATTAGCAGTCCCAACAAAGCAACTTTCCCCATCCACTATGAAAACTTTTGCGTGGTAAAACCCTAAGTAATAATGGAAAATCTTTGCCCCCTTCTTGAGTAGGGGCTCCAAAAAGTGATAGGAGAGAGGTTTAACCATGGGATGATCTTTCTTAATAGGAAGAAGAATTGTAAGCGAAACACCTTTATCTAAGCGATCCAACAACGTCTTCATCAGACGCTCGCTTGGGTTTAAGTAAGGTGTCCCAATGAAAATGTGTTGGTGCGCTTTTTGAAGATGAGAGATAAACACGTCTTCAAGCGATGCTGTTTCTGGAGTGGGAACCATTTGGACGAGGCTTTTTCCCGGTTCAACGACTGGATAGAAAAGCGTGCGGTCTGATTTAAGGGGGCCTGTCGCCTTTTCCCAATCCCGCAAAAAACAGTCTTGAAGGTCGCGAACGGATTCCCCTTCAATTTGGACGTGGTAATCACGCCAATGTCCCATTTCGCTGTCCATACCAATATACTCATTTCCGACATTGTAACCGCCATAAAAACCCACTTTTCCATCAATGATGCCGAGTTTTCGATGGTTGCGTCGATTTATGGAAGCGATGGGGTGACGAAAGGAGGGTTGGTTTGAGAACAACACCTCGACGCCAACTGTCGCAAGAGACATCTGGAGGGTTTTGGGAAAGCTGTGGGAGCCAATCGCATCGAGCAACAAACGGACCTGTACACCTGCTTTTGCCTTTTCTTTTAAATAGCCCAAAAGCGTGCTTCCAAGCTCATCATTTCGAAAAATATAAAACGAGAGATGAATGTGGTGCGTGGCATTGTGAATGTGTTTTTCTAACGTATCAAAAAACTGTCGACCGTCTAGAAATAAGGACAAACTGCTTCTTCTTTTAGGTGGAAGCGGTTCAGTTGGCCTCGGGTTTGCAAGCTTAGATTGATGAATGAAAAGAGAGATCCCTAATATAATCAGAAATAAGAGAAGGCAGCACACGATAATGAGACTGCGCACAAACATTGAATCCCTCCTTATTTAAACGTGATGATCCCTCTTTAGCATGCCCGATTAATCGCTCAATTACCAATTCAGGAAAGGCGTTAACCCAATTATTTTAAAAAAATTATGAATGAGTATTCACTCAGTTTCACTTTTTGTGGTATACTTTTCGTGACAGAAAATTTATTGATTTCAGTTATGTAATGGCTTACATTTAAAGGGGCTATCTCTAAAAAATGAAAGGAGCTGTCTGAATGCAACCTCTACAGCTGGTCAACTGGCTCATTTTCTTAATTGTTTTAGGTTACGGCATTTATTTATTTGTTCATGTTCTCAAGACGCGGATTACCTTTATTAAACTTGGTAAAAAGGCGGAATGGGACAAAACCGTTCAAGAACGGTTGCGAGCCATCCTTATTTATGTATTTGGACAACGCAAACTTTTAAAAGATAAAAAGAGTGGAACCATCCATGTCATGATGTTTTATGGATTCTTACTCGTTCAGTTCGGAGCAATTGATCTAGTGTGGAAGGGACTCGCTCCAGGGCACCATCTCCCGCTAGGTCCTGTCTATCCATTCTTTAAATTTTTCCAAGAAATTGTGACGCTCATGATTATTGTCGCCGTGGTGTGGGCGTTCTATCGTCGCTATGTGGAAAAACTCGTTCGACTCAAACGCGGCTTTAAGGCTGGCCTTGTCCTTCTTTTTATTGGGGGATTAATGTTCTCTGTACTTATGGCGAACGGACTTGAAATGATTTGGCTTGGAGACTCTGCTTCTTGGTGGTCACCACTTGCATCTGTCGTTTCATATATTTTCCAAGGTCTACCACCTAATATTGCGGAAATCGGATTCTATATTTTCTGGTGGATGCATTTGCTTGTGTTACTCAGCTTCGCGATTTACGTGCCTCAGTCGAAACACGCCCACTTATTTTTCGGTCCTGTAAACGTATACATGGGCCGGACCCATAAAGTTGGACGTTTGAAATCCATCGATTTTGAGGATGAGACGCAAGAAACATTTGGTGTCAATCACATCACCGAGTTTTCCCAAAGTCAGTTGATTGACCTTTATGCCTGTGTAGAGTGTGGGCGCTGTACAAATATGTGTCCGGCTACTGGTACGGGTAAGATTCTTTCTCCAATGGATTTGATCGTCAAACTTCGAGATCATCTCACTCAATACGGAGCATCTGTCACATCGCGTACCCCGTGGATGCCCGCCTATGCCTTCTCGCATACCGCCGCCAATCAATTGGCTTGGGCAGGTTCGGCGAGTGAGGGGATGCAGGAAGTGGCCGCTGGACAAAGTGGCTTAGCTGACGGACTCATTGGGAATGTTATTACCGAAGAAGAGATCTGGGCGTGTACCACATGCCGAAACTGTGAAGACCAATGCCCGGTTATGAACGAACACGTGGATAAAATTATTGACCTGCGTCGTTACCTGGTACTTACAGAAGGAAAAATGGATCCAGATGCGCAACGCGCCATTACAAATATCGAACGCCAAGGGAACCCATGGGGGCTTAGCCGCAAAGAGCGTGAGGATTGGCGTGAAGGCCGTGACGACATTGAAGTGCGCACGGTCAAAGAGGTCGAAAAAGCAGGCGAAACCTTTGATTACTTGTTCTGGGTTGGGTCAATGGGCTCTTACGATAACAGAAGCCAAAAAATTGCGCAATCACTCGCTAAAGTGATGAACGAAGCGGGCATTTCGTTTGCCATTCTTGGAAATAAAGAAAAGAACTCCGGGGATACACCGCGCCGGATTGGGAATGAGTTTCTGTTCCAAGAACTTGCTCAAAAGAATATTGAAGAATTCAAGAAACACAGCGTGACCAAAATTATTACGGCCGATCCACATGCGTATAATACGTTTAAAAATGAATACCCAGAATTCGGTTTAGAAGGCGTAGAAATTTATCACCACACCGAGTTGCTTGACCAATGGATCAAAGAAGGTAAGATCAAACCAACGTATCCTGTGAATGAAAAAGTCACCTACCATGATTCTTGCTATTTAGGCCGGTACAATGAAGTCTATGATCCGCCTCGTGAGATCTTAAAGGCGCTTCCAGGCGTTGAACTCGTTGAAATGGAACGTAACCGTGAATCCGCCATGTGTTGTGGCGCTGGTGGAGGTATGATGTGGACGGAAGAAAAAGCGGGGACGCGTGTGAACATTGCCCGTACTGAGCAAGCGATTCGCGTTAATCCAACCATAATCAGCAGTGCGTGCCCATATTGCTTAACGATGATGAGCGATGGGACCAAAGCTAAGGAATTAGAAGATCAAATTGGAACATTTGATCTTGTCGAGCTCGTCGAACGTTCTATAACGAATCCCAATCAAGAAGAACAAGCGATTTAACTCAAGCTTAACGCGTTTAGGGATCTGTTAAAAGGGCACATAGATCAGACTGTGTTATAATAAACTTAATTATTAGAGAATAGGGGGATCACCGACTGGTGTTGTCCCTCTTTTTCTAAAAGGGCATGATCTGAGCGAGCGTTCAATCGGCAACGGATCTTTAAGAGCGTAAAAAATATAGGGGATTGCCATGAAAAAAGAGGCGATCCACCAATTTTTTTAATAATAAATGTAAACGCTATCAAAAAAATGGAGGGATGTTGGATGGCAAGATCCGTTATAGTCAGTGCGGTTCGAACCCCTTTTGGGAAAATGGGTGGCGCACTAAGTCGTTTGACTGGGATGGAACTAGGAGGGCGCGTGATAAAAGACGCTCTCAATCGAGCTCAAATCGAAGGAGAAACCGTTGACGAAGTGCTCATGGGTATGGTTTTGCAAGGCGGCCAAGGGCAAATTCCCTCACGTCAAGCCGCGCGTATTGCCGGACTCCCATGGGAGGTCAAGACCGAAACGATTAACAAGGTCTGCGCCTCTGGGTTAAGAACGGTGACAATGGGCGATCAAATCATTCGCGCTGGAGATGCCACCACCATTGTGGCCGGTGGAATGGAATCCATGAGTTCAGCCCCTTATTTTTTACCAAACGCACGCTTTGGCTATCGAATGGGGGATCAAAAAGTTGTGGATTTAATGGTTCACGACGGATTAACCTGTACGTTTCAAAAAGTTCATATGGGGATTTATGGAAGTCTTACGGCAGATAAGTATGGGGTGACCCGTCACGATCAGGACGCTTGGGCTCTTAGGAGTCATGAGCGGGCCGTACATGCCATCGACTCTGGATTTCTTCAAGAGGAAATCCTCCCTATTGAAATCATCGGAAAACGCGGGGACAAAACGTTAGTGGATCAGGATGAAGCGGTCCGTCGGGACACATCGATCGAAAAATTGGCACGTTTAAAGCCTGCATTTAGTCCTGATGGGACCGTAACAGCAGGGAATGCACCTGGGATTAATGACGGTGCCGGTGCTTTTGTGATCATGGAAGAATCGACTGCCGAGAAACAAGGAAAGGAAGTGCTAGCGACCATCCTTGCGCATGATGCGGTGGCCGTTGAGGCGAAAGATTTCCCTGAAACACCTGGTCTTGTCATTAATCGACTTCTTAAGAAAGCTGGGAAGTCCGTGCAAGAGATCGATGTATTTGAAATAAATGAAGCATTTGCCGCGGTAGCCTTGGCAAGTCAGAAGATTGCCGAACTAGATCCTGAAAAAGTCAATGTCAACGGTGGCGCTGTCGCGTTTGGCCATCCAATTGGCGCAAGTGGGGCGCGCATTCTTATGACGCTGATCTATGAATTAAAACGTCGTGGCGGCGGATTGGGCGTTGCTGCGATTTGCAGCGGTGGTGGCCAAGGGGATGCCATACTTGTTGAAGTTTAAGGAGGGGAACGGATGAATTCATCGATACAAACCATTATGGTAGTGGGAGCTGGGCAAATGGGAGCAGGAATTGCTCAAGTTTGCGCGGCATCCGGTTTTGATGTTCGGTTGTTTGATGCCAATTCTGTAGCGCTAGACAAAGGGTTTTCAGGCATTGAAGGGCGGCTCGAACGCCAGGTGCAAAAAGGACGGCTAAGTGAAGCGGATCAAGCAAGGACACTTGCCAATCTAAAAAAAGTAAACAGTATTGAAGCTTGCCAAGAGGTGGATTTGGTTATTGAAGCGGTTGTTGAGAATATGGAGGTCAAAACCTCTATTTTTCAAGAGTTAGATCGCCTGTCACCTACTCACACGATCTTAGCGTCTAATACATCTTCTTTGCCCATTACCGAAATTGCGGCCGTTACGAACCGGCCAGAACAAGTGATTGGGATGCATTTTATGAACCCAGTTCCTGTGATGCAACTGGTGGAAGTGATCAGAGGTCTTCAAACTTCAGATGGGACGTTTGAAGCGATTGAAGCAACCGCTCAGGCATTAAATAAAACAGCTGTCCTCGTCAATGATTTTCCTGGTTTTGTTTCAAATCGTATTTTAATGCCGATGATCAACGAGGCGATTTACACGGTCTATGAGGGCGTCGCAACGCCAGAAGCGGTTGACCAAGTCATGAAGCTTGGCATGAACCATCCAATGGGGCCACTCACATTAGCTGATTTTATTGGTTTAGATACCTGTCTATCGATCATGGAGGTGCTCCACGAGGGGTTTGGGGATGACAAATACCGACCCTGTCCCCTTTTAAGAAAATATGTGAAAGCGGGCTGGCTTGGTAAAAAAACAGGCCGAGGGTTTTATACCTATTGAAAAACAACGATTGGATTCCTTTTGATCGTGAATGATTGGCACACCTGTCAATTAGTCTGAAGTTGACCATCTGAAAAGCTACTTGAGATTTTGACTATAAAACGCTACAGAGAGCAGGTGCATGCCTTGAATTTCCAGTTCACACAAGAACAAGATAGGATGCGGCGCATGGTTCAAGAATTTGTCAAAAAGGACGTTCAGCCTGAAATTCAAAGAATGGAAAAGGAAGACCGTTTCCCGGTTGAACTTGTCAAAAAAATGGGAGCCCTTGGTTTAATGGGGATTCCAATTCCACAGGAGTTTGGTGGCGCTGGGATGGATTACGTCTCTTATATCATGGTGATCGAAGAAATTTCTAAGATGAGCCCGACGCTTGGTGCGATTCTTTCGGTGCACACATCAGTGGGAACCCATCCAATTTTGTCATTTGGGTCAGATGAACAAAAAGCGCAGTTCATTCCAAAGCTTGCAGGTGGCACGTTTATCGGAGCCTTTGCTTTAACAGAGCCTGGCGCGGGGTCTGATGCAGCGAACCTGAAGACCCGAGCAGTTCGTGACGGTGAGTTCTATCGATTAAATGGCTCAAAACTCTTTATTACGAATGGAGAAGCGGCGGATACCTTTATCGTGTTTGCGAAAACCGATCCTAGTAAGGGGTATAAAGGGATTACGGCTTTCATTGTGGAAAAAGGGACGCCTGGTTTTACCCATGGAAAAGCGGAACGAAAAATGGGCCTGCACGGATCGAGCACCGTGTCTTTACAATTTGAAGACGCTCAAGTGCCCTTAGCAAATCGGTTGGGTGAAGAGGGTGAAGGGTTCACGATTGCCATGGCGAATTTAAATAAGGGGCGAATTGGCATTGCCGCACAAGCCCTTGGAATCGCGGAAGGCGCCCTAGATCATGCGATCGCTTATGCCAAAGAACGTAAGCAATTCGGGCGACCAATCGGCACCCAACAAGCAATTGGTTTTAAACTGGCGGATCTCGCCACGGAAGTCGAGGCGGCCAAACTATTAGTCTATCAAGCCGCGGAGTTAGCCGGACGAGGGGCGCCTTGCACGAAGGAAGCCTCAATGGCAAAGCTCTGGGCATCCAAAACGGCTGTGCATACCGCAACTGAAGCCGTCCAAATTTTTGGTGGGTATGGCTACACCGAAGACTATCCCGTCGAGCGCTATTTCCGTGATGCCAAAATTACCGAGATCTACGAAGGAACCAGCGAAATTCAACATATTGTGATTTCCAAACAGTTACTGAATTAATGGAATATAAAAGGAGATGCGGAAATGAACTTTAAATTAAGCGAAGAACATGAAATGCTAAGAAAAATGGTCCGTGATTTTGCATTAAAAGAAATAGAACCGACCGCAGCAGAGCGCGATGAAGAAGAACGGTATGATCATGCCATTTTTGAAAAGATGGCGGAACTTGGCTTAACCGGTATTCCGTGGGGTGAAGAATACGGTGGAATTGGCGCTGATTTTCTGAGCTACTGCATTGCTGTAGAAGAACTCTCTCGGGTCGATGCGTCCATTGGTGTTCAACTCTCGGCGCATACGTCACTTGCCAGCTGGCCATTATTTAAATTTGGGTCGGAAGAACAAAAGCAAAAGTACTTGAAACCGCTCGCTTTAGGAGAGAAAATGGGCGCCTACGGCTTAACAGAACCGGGCTCTGGTTCTGATGCTGGAGCGATGCGCACACTTGCAAAGCGAGAGGGCGAGGATTATGTGATTAATGGAAATAAAATTTTTATCACAAACGGCGGAATTGCTGATGTCTATATCGTGTTTGCATTAACCGATCCAGAGAGTAAGCACAAGGGCACAACCGCTTTTATTATTGAAAATGGAACACCTGGCTTTTCATTTGGAAAGAAAGAAAAGAAATTGGGGATCCGCTCCTCTCCGACACTCGAACTCATTTTCGAAGACTGTCGGGTACCTGCAGAAAACGTTTTGGGTCAAGAGGGCGACGGCTTTAAAATTGCGATGATGACCTTAGATGGGGGTCGAAATGGGATTGCGGCTCAGGCGGTGGGCATTGCCCAAGGCGCTTTGGATAAAGCAACGGCGTATGCAAAAGAGCGTAAGCAGTTTGGAAAGTCAATCGGAAGCAATCAGGCCATTGCCTTTAAATTAGCCGATATGGCGACCAAAATTGAAGCGGCTCGGCTTTTAACCTATCAAGCGGCTTGGCTTGAGAGCGAAGGTCTTCCTTATGGGAAAGCGTCTGCCATGTCCAAATTATTCGCAGGCGATATTGCGATGGAGGTCACAACAGAAGCCGTTCAAGTGTATGGCGGTTATGGCTATACAAAAGACTATCCCGTCGAACGCTACATGCGCGACGCCAAAATCACACAAATTTATGAAGGCACCAACGAAATTCAACGCATGGTCATCTCGCGTTACTTATTGAAAGACTAAGTCCTTGGGATTAAGAATGGCAAGCTATTCTTAGATCATAGTACTTATTGGAAAGTCACCCGTTTCTTTTAAAATACTCTTAGTTGATGGGAGCGGAAATCAACTGGTAAAGCAGAGCCTTTAAGAAAGGAGGCTGGCCGTGAGGGATTCAAAGAATGTCATTACCCATGTGAAAGACGAGGAACTAATCCGTAAACGGCGCGAGCAACTGGTTAAAGCGGCGGTTCAACTTTTTAGCGAAAAAGGCTTTCATCGGACGACCACGCGAGAACTTGCCAAAGCCTCTGGGTTCAGCATTGGTACGCTCTATGAATACATTCGTTCCAAAGAGGATGCGCTTTATCTGGTCTGTGACGATATCTATACTAAATTCCAAGATAAATTAAAGGATACGATTGAATTAACTGGCGACGGTTTAATGAGCTTAAGAGAAGCCATTGAATCGTGTTTAACGGTGATGGATGAGATGCAGGATGAGATTTTAGTCATGTATCAAGAAACGAAATCGTTATCCAAAGAATCCTTGCCTTATGTTTTGAAAAAAGAAGAAGCAATGACCTCGTATTTTAAAAAGGTTTTGGATTATTGTAAGGATCAAGGCTCTTTAATATTGAGTGAAAAAGAACGGATTTATTTTTCGCATCACATCCTTGTCCAATGTCAAATGTGGGCGTTTCGCCGTTGGAGCTTAAGGCGGACGTTTGAACTAGAAGACGTGAAAGACTTGCTCGTTCAATCGATCTTTAACGGTTTAAAGCTCGATGCCGAAACGAGGGAACGACTCGCAAATAATTAAAAACAAGGGGGAGACGACATGCAATCGGAATTGTACAGACCGAAACATCCCGTTCGCTTTGTGACGGCTTCGAGTTTGTTTGATGGCCATGACGCGTCAATTAACATTATGAGACGCCTTTTACAGCAAGGGGGGGCCGAAGTGATTCACCTTGGGCATAACCGAAGTGTAGGAGAAGTCGTCGACGCAGCTATTCAAGAAGATGTCCAAGGGATTGCCATATCCTCTTATCAAGGCGGGCATATGGAGTATTTTAAGTATATGTATGACCTGTTGAAAGAAAAAGGGGCCGGACATATTCGGATCTATGGAGGCGGTGGGGGTGTCATTCTTCCGAGTGAAATTAAAGCCTTGCACGAGTATGGAATGGCTCGGATTTTTTCACCGGACGATGGCCGTGAGCTTGGCCTTCAAGGCATGATCAGTCAAATGCTTGA
Organism: uncultured Sporolactobacillaceae bacterium; assembly: GCA_963829575.1. Taxonomy (GTDB): domain Bacteria; phylum Bacillota; class Bacilli; order Bacillales; family Sporolactobacillaceae; genus KACC-23026. The sequence continues at coordinate 535,950 of CAWHJF010000012.1, forward strand.
AGAATGCGATGTTCCAACAGTTACCGAACTGACGGATGAGTTGGAGAACGTGAAAACCGGTTCCTTTTCAGCCCTTTCGCGGGTGATCACGTATGTAGAGAACCACCCCCATCCTATAAATGAACTCGCCTCTACGCTGGATCCGCTTCAAACGGACGTACACCAACGGGTAATCCCAGTGTTAGGAATTACGGGAACCGGTGGCGCTGGAAAAAGTTCGCTGACCGATGAACTCATTCGTCGTTTTTTGCGGAAGGATCCAGATCGTAAAATCGCCATCCTTTCGATTGATCCAACGAAACAAAAAACAGGTGGCGCCCTTCTCGGGGATCGGATTCGAATGAATGCCATCCATCATCCGAATGTATTTATGCGTTCTATGGCGACACGCGATTCGAAAACCGAACTGTCTAATTCAGTGAAGGAAACCCTTCAAGTGATGAAACATGCGCCATTTGATTTGATTGTGGTTGAGACAAGCGGTATTGGCCAAGGCGATGCGGAAATTACCGAGATTTCAGATGTCTCTATGTACGTGATGACCAGTGAATATGGAGCACCCTCACAACTTGAAAAAATTGATATGATTGATTTCGCAGACCTGATTTGCATCAATAAATTTGATCGGAAAGGGTCCGTGGACGCCCTTCGCGATGTCAGTAAACAATATCAAAGAAGTCACCTGCTCTTTGATCGTGACCCGTCCCAAATGCCTGTCTATGGCACGATTGCAAGTCAGTTTAATGATGAGGGAACCAACCGTTTATTCAGTGCCCTAATGGAATGTCTACGTGATCGCACCCAAAATGAATCCTGGGGCAGTCTTGAGGAAGAGGATTTAACGGTAAAAAAAGAGAATGTCATTATTCCTGCGGGTCGCACCGGCTACTTAAATGAAATTGTCCAAACCATTTCGGATTATAAAACATTTGTTGAAGAAGAAGCGCGCCTTGCGCGCCGCGCTTATCAAGTAACGGGTACGATTGAAGCTTTGCAAGTAGAAGAAGAGGTGGATCAAGCCGAAATAGAAATGCTTGAACGCTATCAAAACAAATGGTTTAGTCTTTTGCAACCGGAATCCCGGGAGATTTTAACCAATTGGGAGGCATTAAAAGACGCCTACGCTCAGGAGACCTTTACGAGTGTGGTCAGAGGTAAGGAGATCATAACGGAACTCACGACGAAAAGCTTATCCGGTCTCACGATCCCAAAAGTTTCGTTGCCGAACTATCATGATTGGGGCGACATCCTTTCCTGGGTTTATAAGGAGAATGTCCCTGGGTCGTTTCCGTATACAGCGGGAGTCTTCCCTTTTAAACGAAAAGGAGAAGATCCAAAGCGACAATTTGCAGGAGAGGGCACTCCGGAAAAGACAAACCGTCGCTTTCATTACTTATCAAAAGACGACGCGGCGAAACGGCTCAGTACTGCCTTCGACTCTGTCACCTTATATGGGGAAGATCCGAACCCACGGCCAGATATTTACGGAAAAGTCGGGGAGAGTGGGGTCAGTGTATGCACGCTCGACGATATGAAGAAGCTCTACGCTGGGTTTGATCTCTGTGCCCCGTCCACCTCTGTTTCCATGACCATCAATGGCCCAGCGCCTATTATCTTGGCGATGTTTATGAACACAGCGATCGATCAGCAATTAGACAAATTCAGGGCAGAAAACGGACGCGAGCCAACGGATAAGGAAACCCAAGAGATTCGCGACTGGACGCTTGAAATGGTTAGAGGGACCGTTCAAGCGGATATTTTAAAAGAAGATCAGGGCCAAAACACCTGTATTTTTTCAACGGAATTTGCCCTCCGCATGATGGGCGACATTCAGCAATATTTTATTGATCACAAGGTTCGAAATTATTATTCCGTATCCATTTCTGGGTATCACATTGCCGAAGCAGGTGCGAACCCAATCTCGCAATTGGCGTTTACCCTCGCCAATGGATTCACTTATATTGAGTATTATCTAAGTCGTGGGATGAACATTGATGACTTCGCACCGAATCTGTCTTTCTTTTTCTCGAATGGACTGGATCCTGAATATACCGTGATTGGCCGTGTAGCGCGGCGAATCTGGGCGATTGCGTTGAAAAAGAAATATGGAGCCAATGCGCGGAGTCAGAAATTAAAGTACCATACTCAAACGTCTGGCCGGTCGCTTCATGCGCAGGAAATTGATTTTAATGATATTCGAACAACACTCCAAGCGCTTATGGCAATCTATGATAATTGTAATTCCCTGCATACCAATTCTTATGATGAAGCCATTACCACGCCTTCTGAAGAATCCGTGCGTCGAGCGATGGCGATTCAAATGATTATTACAAAAGAATTGGGTTGGGCGAAAAATGAGAATCCGCTTCAAGGCTCGTTTATTACGGAGGCGCTTACCGAATTGGTAGAGGAAGCGGTGCTCGCTGAGTTCGAGCGGATCAATGCAAGAGGGGGTGTACTTGGGGCCATGGAAGTCATGTACCAGCGAGGAAAAATTCAAGAAGAGTCGATGCTTTATGAGATGAAAAAGCACTCGGGGGACCTGCCAATCATTGGCGTCAACACCTACTTGAACCCGAATCCACCTGAAGAAGAGGCGCGTGACCTACAGTTGGCACGGGCCAGTCAAAAGGAAAAAGAACAACAGCTTGAGAACCTTAATCAATTTAAACAATCCCACCAAAACGAGTCAGAGGCAGCACTTGAAAAATTAAAGCAAGCTGCTCTTGATGGGAAAAATAGTTTTGAAGAATTGATGAATACCGTCCGCTGTGCAAGTCTTGGTCAAATCACCCATGCCCTCTATGAAGTGGGTGGCCAATACCGCCGGAATATGTAAAAGAGGTTCGTGTATTCAGAATACGCGCAATCGATCCGCTAAGTAGGGTAAAAGGCAAAGTTATAAAAAGAAGCGGCCACTAGATCCGTTAGAACCCAGATCAGGTGCTTAAATCAAGAAAATGGGGTGAATAACGGAACGGATGTCCGGGCCCCGCCTGAAACGAACGTAAAGAGAACAAATAGCGGAATGGAGGTCCCCTTACCCAAATTAGGAGAGGCGCCATTCCGTTAAACGCTTTTAACAGGAAAACTTTCCATAACAATTGTATAAAAACGCCATGACGGTCTATAATGTAGAAAGCCATTTTAACCGATATATAGGTTATTATTTATAAAAAAAATTTGCACTTGAGTCTGAAAGTTTATATAGTAGAGAATAGGATTCTTTTTAGATCATTAACGGCATGAAGATCAGCTCAGTGGTCTTTTTAAAATTAAAGTACGCCGTACTGAAATTCTATGACCTGAAATAATATAGGTGAATTTCGTACGATTTGTAACTTGTCCGAAGGGGTGGGAGTTATGGCGAAGAACAGCGTATCCGAAAAACCAATTTTGGAAAAAGTCTATACTATTTTATCAAACGGGAAACAACCCCGTACATTTTACGAGTTAATTGATGAAGTTAAAGAGGAACAGTTGGTAGGCGTAGACCATGACGAATATTTGGCACGTCTTTATACCAATATGAATTTAGACGGACGTTTTTTGAGCATCGGTGAAAATTTCTGGGGGTTGCGAGCTTGGTATCCAGTTGAGCAACGGACAGAAGAAGCAGCGGCTAAAATTTCAACGAAGCGTAAAAGAAGAAAAGCCGATGACGATTATGGGTTTGACGGCTATGAAGACGACTTCGATGACATCGATGATGATCTGGACGTGGATCTCTATGAAGACGATTCTGATGCGGACGATGAAGAGGAAGACGAACTGTTTGAACAGGATTCCGATGACGAGTTTGACGACGACGATGAGGACTTCTCTGATGATGAAGAATCATCCGATCTAGAAGACGACGATGAGGAAGAAGACGAGTTTGATGAGGAAGAAGACGACTAAGCATGCAACGCGCCTGAAAGTTGAAAAAAATAAACAGATTGTTGTTTATAAATGAGATGATGAACGAGCAATATCTCGTATAAAAACAGGTATAGAAAAAATGTCTATTGATAAATGTGCCTTTCTTTGATAAAATCACATTCGGGCTAAAAATTTGTTTATAAAAACAATGACTCAAAAGTGGCCCCTCAAATGTTGAGGGGGCACTTTTTTTATTTTAAGCGATCAAACAGCTTGGATCGTAGCTCGTTCAGTAAAATCGATACATTTGGATTAAACGGGTGTCCCACCTTTTAAAACAAATCAAATAGATGCTTTGGGTGAGAATGAGCTCCCAATTTCATGGCTTTATTGTCGACGTTTTTTGAACATACTATTATTAAAAGGGGGAACAAACGTGGCAAAGTATATTTTTGTTACGGGTGGCGTTGTATCATCATTAGGTAAGGGGATTACGGCGGCCTCATTGGGTCGTTTACTTAAAAATAGAGGGATCAGCGTGACCATTCAGAAGTTTGATCCATATATCAACGTTGACCCTGGAACGATGAGCCCGTATCAGCATGGTGAAGTATTTGTAACAGATGATGGAGCGGAAACCGATCTTGACCTTGGCCATTATGAACGTTTTATTGATATTAATTTGAATAAAAATAGCAACGTGACAACAGGTAAAATTTATTCAAGCGTCATTCGTAAGGAACGTCGCGGAGATTATCTTGGTGGAACCGTTCAGGTCATCCCACATATTACAAATGAAATTAAAGACCGCGTCTTTCGTGCAGCCAAAGAAACGCATGCGGATGTGGTGATCACTGAAATTGGTGGAACGGTTGGGGATATCGAGAGCTTGCCTTTCCTCGAAGCCATTCGTCAGATTAAAAGTGATGTGGGTCGTGAAAACGTGATGTACATTCACTGTACTTTAATTCCTTACCTTAAAGCGGCTGGCGAAATGAAAACCAAACCTACTCAACACAGCGTTAAAGAACTTCGTAGTCTTGGAATTCAGCCAAATGTGATTGTCGTTCGAACCGAAACCGAAGTTTCTCAAGATATGAAAGATAAAATTGCGCTTTTCTGTGACATCGATCCAAAAGCCGTGATTGAAGCGCGCGATGCTGAGATTCTTTATCAAGTGCCTCTAGAACTCCAAGCTCAACACTTAGATGATATAGTGTGCAACCATCTCCATCTTGAATGCGGACAAGCCGACATGACAGAGTGGACTGAATTGGTGGATCGTGTTTTAAACTTAACCAAAACCGTGAAGATTGGTTTAGTCGGGAAGTATGTCGATCTTCAAGATGCTTATTTATCGGTGGCTGAAGCGCTTCGTCATGCCGGTTATGAATTTGATTCAGATGTTAAAATCAAATGGATTAATTCTGAAAAAGTCAATGCCTCTAATGTGGCGGAACTTTTGTCAGATGTCGACGGCATTTTAGTGCCCGGTGGATTTGGTGACCGTGGGATTGAAGGTAAAATTGAAGCGATCCGATATTCGAGAGAGAACAATGTGCCATTCCTTGGTATTTGTCTTGGCATGCAATTGGCATCGATCGAGTTTGCTCGGAACGTCCTCGGACTTGAGGGTGCGCATTCCGCTGAAATTGCACCTGAAACCGCGTATCCGATTATTGACCTCTTGCCAGAACAAAAGGAAATTGAAGATATGGGCGGCACGCTTCGTCTTGGTCTTTATCCATGTCGTTTGGAAGAAGGCACAAAAGCGATTGAAGCCTATGGTGAGCCTGTCATTTATGAAAGACATCGCCATCGCTATGAGTTTAATAATGAATATAGAGAGCAAATGGAAGCAGAAGGGTTTGTATTCTCAGGACTCAGCCCAGATGGCCGACTTGTGGAGATTATTGAACTCACAGACCATCCATGGTTTGTGGCCTCCCAGTTCCATCCTGAATTCAAATCTCGTCCAACGCGTCCAGAACCTTTGTTCCGCAACTTTATCGAAGCGTCACTTAATGTGGCAGTCGTAAATAAATAAACAAAAAGCCCGCCAAATTGGCGGGCTTATTTTAATCTAAAAGGCCTTGTTCATCTAAAATTTCCATTGTGGAAAAATAAATCAGGTGATAGAGAAAAAGTTGAGCAAACGCTATAGGATCGCCGATTTTTTGCGAATCGTTAAATGGGATAAGGGCACCAGAATCAGGAAGAGTCAATTGAACATCCAATTGGTTGTTAAGTCTATCGGGAATGGCCTCAAACCCCTGCAAGATCCCAATAACTTGAGAATCCGTGTCAGGAAGGAACTGGAGCGCTTCCGTTTGCTTATCTTTAGAAATCAAAAGAAGCAAGGTATCCATGTTCGAAGGTGGCTTCTGAGCTTCCTTTCCTCTTTCCCATAGTTTCGTGCTTGGGAGGGCGTTTGCGCTATTGGTGATTTCCTCAACCATAGAAGTGAAAGGTCCTATACCGTGTACATAAATCGTGCCGCCCGAAACAATGGTCTGAGCGAGGCGCCGCCCGGTTTCCTCAATAGGCTCATCGTTTAGTTCCGAAAGATTTTCAAAGACACCTCTTAATTGCGTGATATACATTTTCATTTGTGTCGACCTCCATAAATGTTCATAATTTGCATCATTTTTTATAGACGATTTGTCATTATTTACCGATAAAAGAAGGAATTTAGAAACTTAAAGCGAAGTTACCATAAGGGGACTTATAAAAACCCGAACTTTTATAGTCCATTCTTTTGGAGTATAACATGAATTGTCCTTTTTATAGATTTGCTTTTCACATAAGGTATTAATGGTTTTAATTAACTTAAGGGTATACATACTAATTGATATTTATAGTGAGATGAGGCGGGGAAACATGACAGATCAAAAAAGTAAATTATTAATCGTGGATGATCAGTTTGGAATTCGAATTTTATTAAACGAAATTTTCCAGAAAGAAGGATATAAAACGTTTCAAGCCGCAAATGGTGTCCAGGCGTTGAATCTCGTTCAAAATGAACGCCCGGATCTTGTAATTTTAGATATGAAAATTCCTGGAATGGATGGACTTGAAATCTTAAAACGGGTGAAAAAACTTGATCAAACCATTAAAGTCATCATAATGACGGCTTATGGAGAGTTAGATATGATCCAGGAAGCGATTGAGAACGGTGCGATTACGCACTTTTCAAAGCCGTTTGATATCGATGAGATCATCGCAGCGGTCAAAAAAGAAGTCGGCTAAATAGCGACGAAAGAAAACAATTGAGGGGCATGCTTGCGGAAATAAAGGTCAGCTCCCCTTTTCAGGCCTCCTCTATTATGTCATGAGGGGGCCTCTTTAAAAATAGAGGGTTTAGGAAACAAAAACAAGAAAGCCCTTTCATTGATTTTACAAGGTTTTTATCACTTTTCACTTCACTTTATGGGAATCTTCTATGCTATAATATGAGGGGCTTGTGAAACTTTATAGAGGCTCTTATCTTTTATCTATTTAATTTGCAGGGGCTTTTCTTTTAAATTTTGCATGTACATATCTGATCTGTCGAATAATAAAGATCAAACCGTCATGTTTCTTAAAAAACCCTGTTGCAAAAAATAAGGAGGATTTTGAAATGCCAATTGTTTCAATGACAGAAATGTTAAACAAAGCTCGAAAAGAGCATTACGCTGTAGGGCAATTCAACATTAACAACCTTGAGTTTACTCAAGCGATTTTACTAGCTGCTCAAGAAGAAAAATCTCCTGTAATTTTGGGTGTTTCTGAAGGTGCCGCACGTTACATGGGTGGGTTTAAATTTGTGGTCGCTATGGTCGAGGCGCTCGTTGAAGAGTATAACGTGACAGTACCGGTTGCGATTCATTTAGACCATGGCTCTTCTTTTGAAAAATGTATGCAAGCTATTAACGCTGGTTTTACTTCCGTTATGATCGATGGTTCACACTATCCGCTTGAAGAAAACATTGCTTTAACTAAGAAAGTTGTGGAAGCCGCTCATGCAGTGGGTGTATCCGTCGAAGCTGAACTTGGCCGTATTGGTGGACAAGAAGATGACCTCGTGGTAGACGATGCGGAAGCCGCATATGCAATCCCTTCTGAGTGTAAGCAATTGATTGACGAAACAGGCGTAGATTGCTTTGCGCCAGCACTCGGTTCTGTTCATGGTCCTTACAAAGGCGAACCAAACCTTGGTTTTAACCGCATGGAAGAAATCAAAAACTTAACAGGTGTGCCACTCGTACTTCATGGGGGTACAGGAATTCCAACTAAAGACATCACGCGTGCGATTGAACTTGGACACGCTAAGATCAATGTCAACACGGAAAACCAAATTTCTTCTGCAAAAACGGTTCGCGAAGTTTTGGCAGCGAATCCAGATGTTTATGATCCAAGAAAATATCTTGGACCAGCACGCGATACGATTAAAGAAACAGTAATTGGTAAAATGAGAGAATTCGGTTCCTCAAATAAAGCCTAATTGTATACATCATTCAGTGGGGGAAACCCTGCTGAATGATTTATTTCTTTTTTCACTGGTTTATACGGTGTGGATTATTTATAATATGGGATATGTGCGTAATCGTTTTGGGCTGGTAAGCGTGGCTTGCCCTGTCTCGCGTGTTTGACAGTTCTTAAGAAAACCGTTGTTTTAGCAGAAAACCACGATTTTCTTAAGAAATGATAAAGTTCAAAATTTCTTAAAAGGAACCGTCTAAAAAAATAGTTGAAATTCGAACTCATTATATAGGGGTTCCATCGCATAACGTTTTCAAGATTTTGTCGAAAAATCCCGGTTTTACAGTTTTTATACATTATTTTTATGTAGAATGAAAAGACTAAGTAAAAAAAGTCGTTTTATATCCACTCGGCTGTTCGTGTAAAGGAGTCAATCATGGAGAAATTACTAATCGAAGGCGGTCATCGCCTCAATGGAACCATCCAAGTCAGCGGTGCGAAAAATAGTGCAGTGGCACTTATTCCAGCAGCTATTTTAGCTAATTCAACAGTTATTATTGACCAATTGCCTGATATTTCTGACGTCCACTTGTTAAGCAAACTTTTAGAGGAAATTGGTGGAGAAGTTAGTTTCGAATCCAATACCCTTACTGTTGACCCTTCGAATATGGTTTCTATGCCTCTTCCTAATGGTCGGGTCAAAAAATTGCGAGCCTCTTACTATATAATGGGAGCGATGCTCGGCCGTTTCAAAAAAGCGGTTGTCGGCCTACCTGGGGGCTGTAATTTAGGTCCGCGTCCAATTGACCAACATATTAAGGGATTTGAAGCCCTTGGTGCCAAAGTCACGAATGAACAAGGTGCGATTTATTTGAGAGCGGATGAGCTCGTAGGTGCCCGGATTTACTTAGATGTTGTGAGCGTTGGAGCGACTATTAATATAATGCTTGCTGCCGTTCGAGCAAAAGGGCAAACCATTATCGAGAATGCCGCCAAAGAACCTGAAATTATTGATGTCGCAACTTTACTTACAAGCATGGGTGCGCGGATCAAGGGCGCTGGAACAGATGTCATTCGGATTGACGGGGTTGAAGAACTCCACGGCTGCCGTCATTCGATTATTCCTGATCGCATTGAAGCCGGAACCTATATGATTCTCGCTGCGGCTAGTGGAGAACGCGTATTAATTGATAATGTCATTCCACAGCACGTGGAATCCCTAACCGCGAAACTTCGCGAAATGGGCGTCCCAGTTGAAACATTCGATGATCAAATTCTAATTTCTAGAGAGGATCAAGGGTTCAAGAAGTCGGATGTAAAAACCCTTGTTTACCCAGGGTTTCCTACCGATCTTCAACAGCCTTTTACCACGCTGTTGACTCAAGCCACAGGCACGAGTCTTGTGACGGACACCATTTACGGAGCGCGCTTTAAGCATATTGACGAACTCCGCAGAATGGGTGCCGATGTAAAAGTGGAAGGCAGTTCAGCTATTATTACAGGGCCAACTCGTCTTCAAGGGGCGAGAGTGCGCGCAACGGATTTAAGAGCAGGTGCTGCTTTAGTTGTTGCGGGCACAATGGCAGAAGGTATTACTGAAATCGTAGGACTTGAGCATATTGATCGTGGCTATAGTAAAATGGTTGAAAAGCTTCAGGGGATCGGAGCTAAGATTTGGCGTGCCCCTCTTGAGGCCCATGAGCGTGAAGAAGTAACGATCAGCGATTGATGGCTTAAATTTGAACAATTTTGTGTGTGAATTTCAAGACAGCCTATGACGCATAGGCTGTCTTGAAATGTTCTAATAATAAGCGTATAATTAATCGGCATAGAGAGTTTTCATGAATAGGTACGGAAGATTGAATTGGTTTTCACCTTCTCCGGTTACTCAAGTTTAAACACCTGGGACACAGTAGGGGCCATCTTCATCCCTCTTTCTCTTCATTTTTTACTTCGCCATTTCCCACAAACTAAAGGCACACAAAAACCCAAGATTGTTAAATGGCAAAAACTAAATAAAGTGTGGTGGCATAATGGGAGTTACATTATCCGAGTTAGAAAATATGAAACTTAAAGATTTGTACCAACTTGCCCGAAATTATAAAGTTTCTTATTACGGCAAATTGACGAAACGTGAGCTCGTTTTTGCTATTTTAAAAGCCCAAGCCGAAAAAGATGGCTTCTCTTTCATGGAAGGGGTATTGGAGATCATTCCATCAGAGGGTTTCGGGTTTCTGCGTCCGATTAACTATTCGCCGAGTTCGGAAGACATCTACATTTCGGCGTCACAAATCAGACGATTTGATCTTCGGAATGGAGACAAAGTTTCAGGAAAAGTGCGCCCTCCTAAGGAAAATGAGCGCTACTACGGGCTTCTTCATGTTGAAGCGGTGAACGGAGAAGATCCAGATACGGCAAAAGAACGGGTTCATTTTCCTGCGTTAACGCCGCTTTATCCAGATGTCAAAATGACGCTTGAGGTAAACGAAAAGAACCTGTCCACGCGTCTGATGGACATCATTGCACCGGTTGGCTTTGGACAACGTGGATTAATCGTCGCACCGCCTAAAGCTGGGAAGACCATGCTTTTAAAAGAGATCGCCAATAGCATTGCGACTAATCATCCAGATGTGGAATTAATTGTGCTTCTTGTGGATGAACGGCCGGAAGAAGTGACCGATATCGAGCGCTCAGTAAAAGGAGATGTTGTAAGCTCGACCTTTGATGAGGTGCCAGAAAATCACATTAAGGTGTCTGAGTTGGTACTTGAACGGGCGATGCGTCTAGTTGAGCACAAGCGCGACGTCGTCATTTTAATGGACAGTATCACACGCTTAGCGCGTGCCTATAACTTAGTCATTCCGCCAAGTGGCCGTACGCTTTCTGGGGGGATTGACCCCGCTGCGTTTCACCGTCCAAAACGATTCTTTGGGGCTGCCCGGAACATTGAAGAAGGTGGAAGCTTAACGATTCTCGCAACCGCATTAATCGATACGGGGTCGCGGATGGACGATGTCATTTATGAAGAGTTCAAAGGAACGGGTAACATGGAACTTCATCTCGATCGTAAGCTTGCGGAACGCCGAATCTTCCCAGCGATTGATATTCGTCGCTCGGGTACACGTAAAGAAGAATTGCTCATTGATAAAGAACATTTGGATACGCTATGGGCGATTCGGAAAACGATGGATGATTCATCCGACTTTGTAGAGCATTTCTTTAAGCGGCTTAGAAAAACAAAGAATAATCAAGAATTCTTTGATCTGTTTGATAAAGAGAAAAACGGGGCATCCTAAAAGGAGAATTTTCCATTAGTCGATCTGATAAGAAGACTTGCAAAAGTAGGATGACCTTGTTATAATGAACCTCGATGTTAACTCTGGTGCTGCAAAAGGACCAGGGCAAAAAGGAGCTGAAAGTGATGAAAGCAGAAATTCATCCAAGTTATAATAAAGTTAAAGTGATCTGTTCTTGTGGTAATGAATTCGAAACTGGCTCGACAGTAGAAGGCCCAATTCGAGTAGAGGTTTGCTCCGAATGCCACCCATTCTACACAGGACGTCAACGCTTTGCTGAAGCCGGCGGACGTGTCGATCGCTTTAAGAAGAAATACAATATGAAATAAGCATTCAAAAAACAAGGGGAATTCACCCTTGTTTTTTTCTTTTTTGAATGGTTTATATTTTTTGTGAATGATTGCGATAGGTTTATGGCGTACTAACGAAAATACCTGAGGTTCGGAGCACAACACATAATGAGTGTTCCTCAGCGCCGCTTACTCAAGAAGCGTAACCTAGAGGCCTGAGGGAGTAGCAAGCCAGGCTCGCGGATTGCCCGCGACAAGAGCGAGGGTATTTTCGCATAAGTAAGTTTACGAAAACAGCCATTAAATAATAGACAAAATTTGTGGGTTTTATCGAAACGTCTCGAATGGTAGGATAATGACATAGAGTTTTTAAAAAAGGGGAACGAACCATGGCATTAAAATCTGGACAAGTTGAAGTCATTTGCGGAAGTATGTATTCTGGAAAATCTGAAGAATTAATTCGGCGCGTTCGACGCGCGAAATATGGAAAGAAACAGATCCAAGTCTTTAAACCCTCCATCGATAACCGATACAGTGAAGAATCAGTCGTTTCACATGACGGGGAATCCGTTAAGGCGACACCGATTCACGCCCCTCGGGAAATCTTTACACATCTTCTTCCGAATACAGACGTCGTCGCGATCGATGAAGCGCAATTTTTTGATAGCACGCTCATCTCAGTGATCCAAGACCTTGCTAATAAGGGGATTCGAGTTCTTGCAGCAGGTCTTGATACGGATTTTAGAGGCGAGGCGTTTGAGCCGATGCCAGAGCTCATGGCAGAGGCTGACTTTGTGACAAAACTGAACGCGATCTGTGTCGTTTGTGGCGAAACCGCTAGTCGAACCCAGCGGTTGGTGAACGGTCAACCTGCTCATTATCACGATCCGATCATCCAAGTCGGTGCGAAAGAGGCCTATGAAGCGCGCTGCAGAAGCTGCCATGACGTACCAGGCCGACCAACTCCCGCAACTGTTTCAGTGTCGTTAACTGAGGTTTAATCATTCGATTTGAGTGTTGATATTATTATATGAATCGTTTAGAAGCATTTCTAAAAAAAGTCGGAAACCACACGTTTACTCGTGAGTTTTTGACCTTTTTGTAGCGACTATAATATAATAAAGACAGACAGAGTTAACACACGATGAACGCCGATTTTAGATCGGCGTTTTTTACACGATTTGAAAGACCCTTGTTGGTTCGTTTTGAGCAGTGGTCTTCAAGTCTAGTGTCAAAAATAGCATCTGGTATGGCCTAGATGATCCCGAGGTGAACGAGAATGTTTGATCGATTACAAGCGATGGATGATCGCTATGAAAAATTAAATCAGCTTTTATCAGATCCGGATGTCATTAGTGATTCCAATAAACTACGCGATTATTCGAAGGAATCAGCAGATTTAGAAGAAACGGTTCAAACGTACCGCAACTATAAAGAAGCAGAGGCAGAGTTGAAAGAGACCAAAGCGATGTTCGAAGATGAGCAAGACAGTGAAATGAAAACAATGATCCGCTCTGAGATTAACGAGTTGAACCAAACCATTGAAGAACTTGAAGAACGCTTGAAATTCTTGTTAATTCCAAAAGATCCAAACGACGATAAGAACGTTATTGTGGAAATCCGCGGAGCAGCAGGTGGAGATGAGGCCGCTCTGTTTGCAGGGGATTTGTATAAGATGTACTCCCGTTACAGTGAAGCACGGGGGTGGAAAACCGAAGTGATTGAAGCGTCTCAGAATGAGGTAGGTGGCTATAAAGAAATCATTTTTATGGTCAACGGAAAAGGGGCTTTCTCAAGACTTAAATATGAGAACGGAGCGCATCGCGTCCAACGTGTCCCTGAAACGGAGTCGGGTGGCCGAATTCACACATCGACCGCAACGGTGGCCATTCTTCCAGAGGCAGAAGAAGTGGAAGTCGAGATTCATGATAAAGACGTTCGCGTGGATACCTTTGCTTCAAGTGGACCCGGTGGCCAAAGCGTAAACACAACGATGTCCGCGGTTCGTCTTACCCACTTACCAACCGGTATTGTGGTCTCGTGTCAAGACGAAAAATCTCAAATTAAAAACAAAGATAAGGCGATGAAAGTCCTTCGGGCACGCGTCTACGATAAGTTTCAAAAAGAAGCGGAAGCGGAATATGCGGCACATCGAAAATCAGCAGTTGGAACAGGAGACCGTTCTGAGCGCATCCGTACGTATAATTTTCCCCAGAGCCGTGTGACAGATCATCGGATCGGTCTGACTATCCAGAAGTTAGATCAAATCTTAATGGGGAAAATCGATGAAATTATTGATGCCCTCATTGTAGAAGAACAAGCGAAACAAATCGAGCAGGCTGAAGCTAATGAATAATCCAACTTGGAAGACGTACGAAGCCCTCAATTGGGCTTCTTCGTTTTTGAAGAAAAAAGGGAGAGAGCCAAAAGCGGGAGAACTCCTCCTCATGCATCGTTTAGGTGGGAATAGAACGCATTTTTTGATGATGATGCGAGAGGAATTGAAGGAAGAGGATGTCCTTTGGTTTCAATCGGCCGTTGAGCGCCATGGGACAGGTGTTCCAATCCAACATATTATTGGATACGAACAGTTTTATGGTCGCGTGTTTGAAGTTTCGGAGGATGTCCTGATTCCTCGTCCAGAGACGGAGGAATTGGTTCAAGGGATTCTAAAGCTTCGTCAGCAACTTTTTCCACAAGATGAGCACGTCACCTATTGTGATGTCGGGACTGGAAGTGGCGTGATTGCGCTCACCTTGGCTTTAGAGGATTCGAAAAGTGATGTGACAGCTGTGGATTTGTCGCCTGCGGCCCTGAAGATGGCTCGGAAAAATGCGAACCGATTAGAGGCAGAAGCCAATTTTGTCAAAGGCGATTTACTGATGCCTTTTATAGGTGAAAAGCGCTTCGATATCATTGTGTCCAATCCGCCATACATACCATCCGCAACGGTTGATACATTAGACGATGTGGTCAAAGACCACGAGCCTCGCCTCGCCCTTGACGGCGGGGAAGATGGACTCGCGCCTTATCGGATTATGGCCCGTCAATTGCCCGAAGTCGTGTCGCAACGATTTTTAATTGGTTTTGAAATCGGGGAAGGACAAGGGCAGGCGGTTATGGAATGCTTGTCTCAAGCCTTCTCCGGCAGAATTCAAACCGAAATCCGAAATGATTTGAACGGACGCGAGCGGATGGTGTTTGCGTGGTCACAGTTGAAGTAGTTTAGTTTACCAGTTGGTTGGTGGGTGTTAGTTCCCGAAATGGAAAATCAGCAGAGCTTGGGGAACTGAAAAGCGCCGATCGTGCCCGAATGCGAGCGCTGTGGAAGTTTGGGGAACAAAAGCAGTGTGATCCGTGCCCGAAACTAGGTTGGCATCGCGGTACGGGCACGCCTGTCCTTCCCCGCACCTAACGCCCCCTTAGTTATTTGTCGAAAAAAGTAGAGCACTTTTACTATTTTAATAGGTTTAAATCTATGGTGGCTGTCAATACTGATTCCTAGATTGAAAGAGGAAGGCGGGAGTCGGTATTATGAAACAAAAAGTCTTTGCAGCACTTATTTTTATTCTTATTATTTTTATTTTTGTTATGCAAGTCGACAAAAGCATTGCAGCTCCAACAGGGGGACAAAAGATTCCGAAAGATGCGATTCGTCTTCGGATCTTAGCTAATAGTAATTCCGCTCAAGACCAAGCCGTGAAACGCTCGATCCGAGATGAAGTGAACCGGAACGTGGAGACCTGGGTAAAAGATCTTAAAACAACCAAACAAGCTAAGCAAGTCATAACCGCGCATTTAGCAAGCATACAACAAACGGTTTCTAAAAAATTGGAAGCGGAAGGCGTGAACGAGCCGTTCACCGTAAAATTAGGCGAAGCTAAATTCCCAACTAAAATGTATGGTGGATATGTTTATCCAGCAGGTATTTATCAGGCCTTAGTTATCACATTGGGAACCGGTCAAGGTGCCAATTGGTGGTGTGTCTTATTCCCACCGCTTTGCTTCTTAGATTTCGCTCATGGCGATGCCGTAAAACCAGATACACACACAAGCTCACCGGCGCTTGCAAGTGTGAGTTCGAATACAAAAGGTCAATCAACGAAACAAACTCAAAATGGACAAGACCAAGTCCAGGTTCACTTCTTTTTCGTCGACCTTTTTAAAAGTCTCATGAGTGCTTTAAAAGGATTGTTTGGGATAGGATAAACTCTTAAAAAAGTTGGTCTAACAGTCGTCTCGATTTCATAGATTAGTATTAAAAGATTGTTCAAGGGAAAAGCATGTTCACGACTTGGGCAACCTCTAAAATACTAGATTGGAGGAGACGATGTGAGTCTAACAATTCGACCGGCAACTGAAATTGAAATGCCTAGGGTCAAAGCATTTGTTGAGATGGTGGGGATGCCTTTTGTGGAACAAGAGGAGGCAGACATCCAGTATCTCACAGCAAAAGATCATGAAGCGGAGCTTGCAGCGATCGTGGGAATTATTGGTGAACAGGACACGATGATTTTACGGCACTTAATTGCAGATCCAAAGCGCTGTGACCTGGGAATGCTTCTTGAGATCTTGGAGAATGCTGTTGCGTTTTGTGCGTCGAACAAAGCCAAGAAAATTGTGTTTCAAACTCTGGCTCCCGCCGAATTGTTTGAATCGATTGGCTTTGAACGGACCCTGCGCTCGGATTTAGATCCTGCGATTTTGGCGATTCTTCCCCCTAAAGGTGCGCTTCAGGCGAATGCCGAAATTCTTGTACGCGATCTTTAAATAGATTGATTATACGGTGAATCGAAACCCTGTACCCACCAAAAGGGTTTCTTTTTGTATTTATAGGTAAGTTTTGCAAAATTGCGTGTGTATACAAGTCATGCATGGTGTTTTGTGGATAACCTCACCCGTTTATCCACAAAAACCGCGTTTTTATCCACAGGTTGTGGGTTGTTAAACAGAATGAAGCGAATATGGTAGTATTAATTCAGGTGTTAGAGAAGGTTGAGGTCAACGTCAACCGTTTAGATCAAAGAGTTCTTTTAAAAGGGTGTGAACCTAGTAAAATGAAACAGACAAGAATGTGGATTGTGGACAATTCTGTGGATAATCAATATGCAAAAATGCAATTAGAAGAAGCGGCAAGCTTCCTCAAACAGGACGAGGTGGTGGCATTCCCCACAGAAACGGTATATGGGCTAGGCGCTAATGCCTTCTCAACGGCTGCTGTGGAGAAGATTTTTCAGGCAAAAGGCCGGCCAACCGATAATCCACTCATTATTCATATTGCCGATCAGGCATTATTAGATCAAGTGGCCCTAGAAATTCCAGAGGCTGCTCAACAATTAATGGACAAATTTTGGCCTGGGCCATTAACTCTTGTTTTACCGAAAAAAGGCCCACTCTCTCCGTTGGTAACAGCGGGCTTAGATACAGTGGGGATCCGCATGCCAGATCATCCGGTTGCCCTAGAACTGATTCGGCTTGCAGGGGTGCCGCTTGCTGCGCCTTCTGCCAATCGATCTGGAAAGCCAAGTCCAACAACGGGACAACATGTTAAAGTTGACTTAGAGGGGCGGATCGCTGGAATTGTAGAGGCAGGTCCAACGGGCATTGGGGTTGAATCAACCGTTGTGGATTGTACGACAACGCCGGTTACTATATTAAGGCCGGGAGGGGTGACTTATGAACAATTGAGAGCGGTTCTTGGTGAAGTGAACATGGACCCTGGCCTTAATAATGAGCAGATTGCGCCTAAATCACCAGGTGTAAAGTACACACATTATGCACCAAATGCGCCATTATTCTTATTAGAGTCTCCAGAAGCGTTGGTCCACCAATTACATAAGCAAAAGTCAGCTGGAAAAAAAGTAGGTGTCCTAACAGTCGATGAACATCAAGCGTTGTTTAAAGAAGCAGATGTGAGGATTTCCTGTGGATCGATGAAGGATCTTTTTTCAGTTGCACAAAGCCTTTACGCGGCTTTAAGACAATTTGATGAGAGGGAAGTAGATCTCATCTTAGGTGAGATGTTCCCTGAGACCGGAATTGGCGGTGCGGTTATGAATCGTTTGAGAAAGGCATCAGGAGGTCGAGTACTCAAAGCGGACTCACCTGTCTAATCCTATTTGTGCAAGAATTTTTATAAATAACCCTAAGAGTTTTTGGTTAAAAGTGTTAAAAGGATCCCTTAACTTCTAAACATTTCTGGACATGCATACTCTTTATTTAGAGCGATATGAAGGAGGCGCAGAAATGATTTCGAGTGCAATGATAGGTGAATTCGTGGCCTTGCTCATGATGGCCTTTGCCTTAGGGATGGATGCTTTTTCCGTTGGCATGGGGATGGGGATGCTGGAACTGCGTCTCAAACAGATTGCAAAAATAGGCTTAGTTATAGGAATATTTCATGTGCTTATGCCTTTAGCAGGTATTCTAATCGGCGAGTTTCTATCGGAACACTTTGGCAGTTGGGTGGCGATCGCAGGTGGTGTTCTTCTGCTGCTATTGGGCGCGCAAATGATCTTCTCATCTTTTCAAAAAGAAGAAGGTCCACTCGTACAACCGATTGGGTTTGGCCTAATTCTGTTTGCCCTAAGCGTCAGTTTAGATAGTTTTTCCGTGGGCCTTAGCCTTGGGATTTACAAAGCAAAAGTAATCCTGACCATTGCCTTATTTGGTATTATGAGCATGATTTTGACTTGGGCGGGACTTTTGATTGGGAAAAGGTTTCAGAAATTATTGGGTGCCTACAGTGAAATTTTAGGTGGGTGTATTTTATTTGCTTTCGGACTCAAACTTTTACTTAATCTATGAGCATGGCAATTAAGCGCCTATTTTATATAGGTGTTTTTTTGTTGACTATAAATTGCATCGTTCAATCAAGAATTGAAGAGCATTTTATTTATAACATTCCTGCACGATCACTGAAACGCTTTCAAAAAAATAACGAAATTTTTTATTTAAACTGTTAAAAACTCAAGAAATATTAATGGATGAATGATACAATGAATAATATTTAAAATAGAAGCTTGGACATATCTTGTAAAGAATTAGTACACATTAAAATAAGACCTTATGCAAATCATTTTGAAGGGGTTTACCTTCCAATAGACTGGTATGGGTTTTTTTAATGGGGGTAAAAGGATGGACGAAAATATACTCTTTGTATGCACAGGAAATACCTGCCGGAGTCCGATGGCTGAAGCCATATTAAATCATCATGGTAAAGATCGATTTAATGCAAAATCAGCGGGTCTATACGCAAGTCCAGGTCAACGAGCTAATCCATTTGCGCTGAGGGTACTATCTGAACAACGCATTAATACGGACCATACTTCTCAACCAGTCACATCTGAGTTGGTGGATTGGGCCTCGCTTATACTTACCATGACACAAAATCACAAGCAAACCTTGGCTATGTCTTACCCACATGCCGTGGATAAGATCTATACGCTCAAAGAATATATTTATGAAAAATTGGAAGAAAATCAGTTTTGGAAAAATTGGCAAGAAGCCGTTGCCGACCGAGAAATGGCCCAACTTATTGTCGATCAGGTTCAAAAAAACCCATCGGAATCTAAACTTGAAAAAGAACAGGCAATTGACCGATTGAAAAAGGCCGAAACCCGTGTTAAAACAATGGAAAAGGGTCTTCCTAATTACGATATCCATGATCCATTTGGGTCGGATTTAGAACAATATCGATCCGTATGTCGAGAATTGACGGAATTAATCCAAAAATGGGTTGAAAAAAATGACTAGTTTTCCCGGGAAATGACGAGTTATGTCAAATTTTCAGATTTCAGAAAGGAAGTCTTTGAATGTTGAGAGACTTAAATGAAATTAGTCTACAATTGGAGACTGTTTTAAAAACATTAAACGAGGCTATGCCTCTGTCAGAGGAACACATCTTAATTATTGGCACAAGCACAAGCGAAGTCATTGGTGAACATATCGGTTCTGCTGGAACCATCGACGTGGCACAAGTGATCTACACGACATTAAAAAAGTTTCAAGATCAGACCGGTGTACAACTTGCTTTTCAGTGTTGCGAACATTTAAACCGAGCGATCGTTGTTGAAAAAGCGTTGGCAAAAGACTATCGTTTAGAACAAGTGACTGTTGTACCTGTTCGTTCCGCAGGTGGGGCAATGGCCGCTTATGCCTATCAAAAACTTTCAAATCCCGTTGTGGTCGAGTCCATTAAAGCCGACTGTGGGATTGATATAGGGGATACTTTTATTGGTATGCATTTGAAACCAGTGGTCGTACCAGTTCGTTGTGAAATAAAGGAAATCGGACATGCCCATGTGACGCTTGCACGGACTCGTCCTAAATTAATCGGTGGGGAACGCGCGATCTATCCAAATAAAGAAACGGTCAATCATTTTTAAATAGAAGAACAAGCGCTTTTGGCGCATGTTCTCTTATATACATAAAAAATGGGGAGAGTGCCAAATGGAACATCTAAAAAATCAAGACCAAGAAGTTTTTCAAGCAATAGAAAAGGAACTTGGTCGACAACGGAAAAATATTGAATTGATTGCGTCTGAAAATTTTGTGAGTCCGGCAGTTCTTGAAGCGGCCGGGTCGATCTTAACAAATAAGTATGCGGAAGGCTATCCAGGTCGACGTTATTATGGAGGTTGTGAGTTTGTTGATATCGTCGAGGATCTGGCCCGCGATCGAGCTAAAGAAATATTTGGCGCGGAACACGTAAACGTTCAACCCCACTCGGGTGCTCAAGCGAACATGGCAGTCTATTTTACCATTCTAGAACATGGAGACACTGTTCTTGGTATGAATTTGGCTCATGGCGGTCACTTGACTCATGGGAGCCCGGTAAACTTTAGTGGTGTTCAATATAATTTTGTAGACTACGGTGTGGATCCTGAAACTCAGGTGATTGATTATGAGGATGTGCTTCAAAAAGCGAAAGAGCATAAGCCAAAGCTTATTGTTGCAGGTGCCAGCGCTTATCCACGAGTCATTGATTTCAAAAAGTTCCGAGAGATTGCGGATGAAGTTGGGGCCTACCTCATGGTCGATATGGCTCACATTGCGGGGTTAGTGGCTACGGGTCACCATCCAAGTCCAGTTCCGTATTGTGATTTCGTAACCACTACAACGCACAAGACATTACGCGGACCACGTGGTGGTATGATCCTTTGCAAAGAAAAATATGCGAAGCAAATTGATAAGTCTGTGTTCCCAGGAATTCAAGGTGGCCCGCTTATGCACATCATTGCCGCCAAAGCGGTTGCCTTCGGGGAAGCGCTCCAAGAGTCTTTCAAAGACTACTCTGGCCAGATCGTTGCTAATGCCAAAGCGTTTGCTGAAGCACTCCAAGCAGAAGGCATTCAACTCGTGTCTGGTGGAACGGATAACCACTTATTATTAGTGGATTTAAGGAATCTTAACCTAACAGGTAAAGTGGCTGAAAAGGTATTAGATGAAGTGGGTATTACAACAAACAAAAATGCGATTCCGTTCGATCCGGAAAGCCCGTTTACAACAAGTGGAATCCGTGTTGGAACAGCGGCTGTTACGACAAGAGGCTTTAAAGAACAAGAGATGCAGCAAATTGCGAAGATTATTGCCGCGGTGCTAAAAAGCCACGAGGATGAAGCCGTTCTAGAAAAGGCGCGCAAAGAGGTCCAAGCACTTACCGATCAATTTCCAATGTATCCTCAATTAGAAGCATTCACAAAAGCTTAAAAGTGTTGTGACTTTTCATTAAATACAGACAAGGCTGTCCGAAATGCAAGAGTCGGACCCCCGAAAATGTGGGGTCTGCCTCTTCATAAGTCAGTCTTGTTTTTTTAATGTGCTAAAAAGCGGATCCAGAATTGAATTTTGGTCTGAATTTCTGTAAAATTTGTCGAGAGGCGTCAATTCTTTTGTTTTTTTGATTGGCTGTGTTAAATGTTAATTTTTATTTTAACTTTATTGATTGGAGCGGAAGTACCCGAACTGCCCGCGGCAATCGCACATGCTCCCGCGTTTTGACTTCGTTTTGCGACGAGGCATTCACTTCTGCGAGCTACGGATGAAGGAGCAAGCGAGGGTACTGGAGCGGAAATCACAGTATTAACAGAGCTTTGTATAAAAGAAGCCTTAACCTTTTTACGCTTAACCAGGATCGTTTCGAAATCTGGGGATTGCAATCACAAATAATATGGATAAATGGAGGAGAATTATGGGACAAGTTAACGTTTTAGATCATCCCCTTATTCAACACAAACTAACTCATATAAGAGATCACAGGACCGGGACAAAGGTTTTCCGGGAGTTAGTGGATGAAGTCGCCACCCTAATGGCTTTTGAGATTTCAAGAGATTTATCGCTTGAAGCGATTACGATCCAAACCCCTGTGTCTGAAGCGAAGGCATATCAACTGTCAGGCAAGAAATTAGGGGTTGTGCCAATTCTTCGTGCAGGACTCGGCATGGTGGAAGGGATTTTAAAACTTATTCCACATGCAAAAGTTGGGCATATTGGATTATATCGTGATCCAAACACTTTAAAACCAGTAGAGTATTATTCCAAAATGCCATCCGATATTCACGAACGTGAATTAATTGTTGTAGACCCTATGCTTGCAACAGGTGGTTCCGCTTCCGCTGCTTTAACTCTTTTAAAAGAAAAGGGCGCGAACAATATTAAACTGATGTGTTTAATTGCGGCACCTGAAGGGGTTGAACAGATCCAGAAAGATCACCCTGATGTGGATATCTATTTGGCTTCATTAGATGAACGTTTGAATGAGAAAGGATATATTGTCCCAGGTTTGGGTGACGCAGGGGACCGTTTATTCGGAACGAAATAATTTAGAACGCTTATGCAAAAAGTTCATGAATCCGCCAAAATTACTTCTATTATAGAAGCGTATTTTCGGCTAAAATGAAGGGTGTTGAAAACGAGTTCTCAAATATCATGTTTTTCGTTGACAACCTTAAAATGGATTGATAAGATGTCATGGGGCAAGGACTATAATAGGGCTTTCATTTTGATTACAACAAGCTTTTAGGCGTTTCAACAATGCTTTTCTATGCCGCTCATATCCAATGAGTAATGGTTGGCATTTTACTTGAAAGGCTGCGCTAATGATTGAAATTACCAGAACCTGAGTGCTCTGATTACTTCAATTGTTAGTTTTCAAGTAGAGTTAAAAGGGTTAGCGGTCTGAAAAGAGTGGGTAAGTGTGGAACGAAATGCTCCTAATAGGTTGTGAGAGAAGGTGTTCATGTGAAAATCGACCCAGATCATCCGTATCGGACCATTGGGCTGATCGGAACACTTGGAATTGAAATCACGGCTTTTATCATTGGTGGCATTTATCTCGGAAAATATCTTGACCGTTTGTTCCATAGCTCACCAACACTCCTTGTAATTGGGATATTTGTTGGAATGCTGGTTGGTATTGCGAGTGCCTTATTAACATTGAAAGCATTTATAAAGGAATGAGCTAATATGAATGACTTTTCATCTTCAAATCGGCTCGTCCTCATCCTCACAAGCATTATTTTAGTTCTGTCACTTCTTCTTTGGTTTGTTACCCCTGCCAAGTCCTTTGTCGCCGGTTTTATCCTCGGAGGTTTGATCAGCCTCTATAACGTACTTTACCTAGCACGTCGAGTTAGTCTGATAACTCAATTGGTCATAGCAGGTAGCCATCGTCCTAAAAGTCTTGGATTTCTCTACAGAATCCTGATGGTCGTGTTCGGAATCATTCTTGTCTATAAATTTCCGGAATGGTTTGACTACCGATCCTACGTACTAGGTTTACCCCTATGCTATGTGCTCTTGTTAGTTGCCACGGCTATAACGATTTACAAAGGTAAAGAGAAAACACCATAAGAAGGGAGGGATGTTCTTGGAACTGACTCCGAAAATTAAGTTCCTTGGTCTCACGTTTGATGTCACGGTTATGATTGGAACGCTTGTTACAGCCATTCTTGTCTTGTTAATTGTTGGGCTTGCCACACGTCGCCGCGATATGCGACCAGGTGGGATCCAGAACTTTGTCGAGATGATTGTAGAATTTGTGCAAGGTATTACAAATATGATGCTGGACACAAAGAGAGCTGAGAAGTATCTAGGGTTTGCAGTGACCACATTTTTATTTGTATTTATTGCCAACGAATTAGGTGTCATCCTCATGATTTCGGGGAAAGCTTTGGGGCCAATGCCTCATTTAGGAATCACAGCAAGCTTACTCAAAGGGACCAAAGAGGTGAACTGGTTTAAATCACCGACCTCTGATATTAACGTTACGGTGGCCATGGCTTTTGCTATTACAATCTATGCCCACTTTGCTGGATTCTTTAAGAGCCCTAAATCCTACTTCCGTCACTATTTTGAGCCATATTGGTGGATGGTGTTTTTGCACATCATTGATGAAGTTGCAAAACCGACCACACACGCCGCTCGACTTTGGGCGAACATTTTTGCAGGTGAAGTCTTAATCCTCATTCTTCGAGAGGGTGCTATTTATTTAACGGCAATTCCGCTCGTAGCATGGATTGGATTCTCCTTGTTTGTTGGAGCCATTCAAGCGTATATTTTTACAGTCTTAGCAATGGTTTACATCTCACAGAAAATTGCAAGTGATCATTAAGGATTTGGTAAGAACAAATTGTTGGTTTCTAATAAATTTAAACATTAAATTTTTTACAGTATAGGGAGGACATCTATTATGTCTATGACAGTTATCGCAGGCGGTATTATGATCGCATTCGGCGCCCTTGCAGCCGGTTTAGGAAACGGTATTCTTTTCAGCCGTTATCTTGAAGGAATCGCACGTCAACCAGAAGCTCGTGCAACTTTATTCGGACAGGCTATGATCGCACTTGGTCTTGTTGAGGCACTTCCAATTATTTCGATTGCATTTGGTCTACTCGTATTGTTTGGCGTTATCGGCGGTTAAGAATCGAAATCAAACATGACAAGTTATGGCGGGCAACTCATTTCCCGCCTTCTGTTCTATTATCGAAAATTGAAGTGTGATACCTCGTGAAGGGAGTGACTCAAGCGTGTTGGAGTTTCATTTGGGAACAATCCTGTTTCAATTAATCGTATTCCTCATATTGATGGTTATTGTGTCGCGACTTGCGGCTCGACCAGTTCTAGATATGATGAGAAAACGTCAAGATCATATTGATGCACAATTGAAAGATGCAGAAGAAAATCAACAACTAGCCCAAGCGCTGATGGAAGAGCAACGAGCTGAGTTGAAAAAGACACGCGAAGAAGCGAGTCAAATTATTGAAGCCGAGAAAAAGCGCGCTGAAGCACAAGCAAGTGACATCATCAATGCGGCAAAAGACCGTGCGGAACGCTTGATTAATGATGCGAAAGAAGACATTGAAACCGAACGCGTCAAGGCCGTTGCAAGCCTGCGTGATGAAGTGGGTCAACTTTCCTTGATGCTTGCGACAAAAGTGTTAGAGCGTGAAGTAAGTGCAAAAGATCATGAAAAAGCGATTGATGAGTTCGTCAAACAGGTGGGCGATCGTCTATGAGCGAAGTGATCGCAAAGCGCTATGCCCAAGCCTTATTTGAAGTTGCTGACGAGCGCGGTACGGTAGATCAAGTTGAAAATCAACTTAATCTAATAAAAGAAACCGTCTCAGAAAGCGTGGATTTACGCAATATGTTAACCTCACCGCGGATAAAGGCTGAGGATAAAAAAGCTGTCCTTGAGCAAATTTTTAAAGACGAAGTAAATCCTGAAGTCCTAAATCTACTCAAAGTTCTTGTGGATCGCAAAAGAGAAGCGCTACTAGGGGATCTAAATAGTGCGTTTGTCGTCATAGCAAATGCAGCAAGAGGAATTGTAGATCTTTACGTGACAACAGCTGAACCTTTGTCCAAAGAAGATGAAGACAAACTTTCCAAGTCGTTTGGAAACGTATTAAATAAACAACTCCGAATTCATACCACTACCGATGAAAAAATTATCGGCGGTGTTTTAGTACGAATTGGAAATCGCGTGTACGATGGAACCTTAGCTGGCAAGCTAAATCGTTTCCATCACGAATTGAAAGCAGTCAGATAGGGGTGAACGTAACGTGAGCATTAAAGCTGAAGAAATCAGTGCTTTAATTAAAAAGCAGATTGAGAACTATGATGCGACCGTACAAGTCAGCGACGTCGGAACGGTTACTGAAGTTGGTGACGGGATTGCTCGTATTCATGGTCTAGATAATGTTATGGCTGGTGAACTCGTTGAATTCTCAAACGGTGTTATGGGTCTTGCCCAAAACCTTGAGGAATCGAATGTAGGGGTCGTTATTCTCGGACCTTACCTTGAGATCCATGAAGGCGATGAAGTAAAACGTACGGGCCGTATTATGGAAGTTCCAGTAGGCGAAGAACTTTTGGGGCGCGTTGTAAACCCACTCGGTCAACCCATCGATGGTAAAGGACCTGCGAATACAACGAAAACTCGTCCTATTGAAGGGCAAGCACCGGGTGTAATGGATCGTAAATCAGTTCATGAACCACTTCAAACTGGGATTAAAGCGATCGACTCTATGATTCCAATCGGTCGTGGTCAGCGTGAGTTGATCATCGGAGACCGTCAAACCGGTAAAACGGCCATTGCAATTGATACAATTATCAATCAAAAAGACCAAGGTGTAATTAGTATTTACGTTGCGATTGGTCAAAAAGAATCAACGGTTGCGGGTGTTGTTGAAACGTTGCGTGAATTCGGAGCGCTAGAGAACACAATCGTTGTTTCTGCAGGGGCCTCTGACCCAGCACCACTTCTATACTTGGCACCATATGCTGGGGTAACCATGGGTGAAGAATTCATGTACAACGGAAAGCATGTTTTGATTATCTATGATGATTTATCTAAACAAGCGGTTGCGTATCGTGAACTTTCCCTACTTCTTCGTCGTCCTCCAGGTCGTGAAGCGTATCCAGGGGATGTATTCTACCTTCATTCACGCTTACTTGAGCGTGCGGCTAAGCTAAGTGATGCAAAAGGCGGTGGTTCAATGACGGCTCTTCCAATCATTGAAACACAAGCGGGTGACATCTCAGCTTATATTCCAACGAACGTTATTTCGATCACGGATGGTCAGATTTTCCTAGAGTCAGACCTCTTCTTCTCAGGTGTTCGCCCAGCTGTTGATGCCGGTTCTTCCGTATCACGGGTTGGTGGTGCCGCTCAAATTAAAGCGATGAGTAAAGTAGCAGGAACGTTGAAACTCGATCTTTCATCTTTCCGTGAATTAGAGGCGTTCTCCCAATTTGGTTCGGACCTAGACCGCTCGACACAAGCGAAATTGAGTCGAGGACAAAAAACGGTTGAAGTCTTAAAACAAGACTTGCACAACCCTTATCCGGTTGAAAAACAAGTTGCGATTCTTTTTGCCTTAACTAGAGGCTACCTGGATGATATTCCAGTCGAAGATATTAAACGTTTTGAAAAAGACTTCTTGTCTTTCTTAGAAACAGACCATGCCGATCTTCTTGCGTCCATTCGCGAAACCAAACAATTGCCAGATGCTGATGCATATAAAGTGGCTATTGAAGCATTCAAGAAAACGTTCTCCGTATCAAATCAATAGAGGATCCGAGCAACTTTAGTGGAAAAATCAGGGGGCAGGGCTCTCAAGTAGAGCCTACAACCTTGTTTTTTTACTGATTTGCCTCCTCTGTCTTAAAGGTGGTGAAGTAGAGTGGCATCTTTGCGTGATATAAAGTCGCGGATCAACTCAACAAAGAAAACAAGACAGATTACAAAGGCGATGGAAATGGTTTCGGCTGCAAACTTTAACCGTTCCCAGCACCAAGCCGTAGCTTATATGTCTTACACCGAAAAATTGCGCCAGGTTGTGGGTAACATTGCGTCGGGTAGCCAAGGCAGTGTGCAACACCCCATGTTGAAATCACGTCCTGTTAAGAAAACGGGATATCTCGTGATTACCGCCGACCGAGGACTTGCCGGTGCTTATAACAACGCCGTTTTAAAACATGTCCAAACTTTAATCAATCAACGTCACAAGAGCAAAGACGAATATACAGTCGTTGTGATTGGTAAAAAAGGCTTAAAGTATTTTCAAAATCGTCAAATGCCAGTTGAAGCGGAAATCACAGGTGTTCCCGATCAACCAAATTATGATGATGTGAAACACATTGCCAAAACAGCAGTCAATCTTTTTGTAAATGAAACGATTGATGAATTGGTCATGGTGTACAATCACTTTGAAAGTGCCATTTCCCAAAAAGTGACGGATCGCTTACTTTTACCATTAACGGAAGTGAGCCAAGATTCTGTTGGTGAAAAAGTAAACTACGAATATGAGCCCGATGCGAACACAGTATTAGAAACACTTTTGCCGCTTTATGCAGAAGGTTTGATTTTTGGGACGATACTAGATGCGAAAACAGCTGAACATGCTGCCCGCATGACGGCCATGAAAAATTCAACAGATAATGCGACGGATCTCATCGATAAGTACACCTTATCGTATAACCGTGCAAGACAAGCCGCGATTACGCAAGAAATCAGTGAAATTGTGGGCGGAGCTGCAGCGCTCGAATAGAAGTGATAGGAGGGAAAGCTATGAACAAGGGTCATGTTACTCAAGTTATGGGTCCGGTTATCGATGTTCGATTTGAACACGGTCATCTCCCAGAACTTAATAACGCACTTAAAATTCAGTACAAAGCTGAAGAGTCTCATCAATCGAATATCAATCTCACGCTTGAAGTTGCCCTTCATTTGGGAAATGATACAGTTCGTACAATTGCGATGGCTTCCACTGACGGAGTGGTTCGTGGTTTAGAAGTTGTCGATACAGGTGCTTCAATTTCAGTTCCAGTTGGAGAAGTTACTCTAGGACGGGTGTTCAACGTTCTTGGTGAACCGATTGATATGAAGGAAGATGTGCCAGCTGGGACACGTCGTGATTCCATTCACCGTGAAGCTCCAGACTATCAAGATTTAACTACCAAAACAGAAGTTCTCGAAACTGGGATTAAAGTTATTGACTTGCTCGCTCCATACGTAAAAGGTGGTAAGATTGGTCTTTTCGGTGGTGCCGGTGTAGGTAAAACAGTCCTCATTCAAGAATTAATTCACAACATCGCTCAAGAGCACGGCGGGATCTCGGTATTCGCTGGTGTGGGTGAACGGACACGTGAAGGAAATGACTTGTATTTTGAAATGAGCGATTCCGGCGTTATCAAAAAAACCGCAATGGTGTTCGGTCAAATGAACGAACCACCTGGTGCTCGTATGCGTGTGGCCCTTTCTGGTCTTACAATGGCGGAATATTTCCGTGATGAAGAAGGGCAAGACGTTCTTCTTTTCATCGACAACATCTTCCGTTTTACTCAAGCGGGTTCAGAGGTATCGGCGCTACTAGGCCGTATGCCATCAGCGGTAGGTTACCAACCAACGCTTGCGACTGAAATGGGTCGTCTTCAAGAACGGATTACCTCCACGAAAAAAGGTTCCGTTACGTCGATTCAAGCGGTCTATGTACCAGCGGATGACTACACAGACCCAGCGCCAGCGACGACGTTTGCTCACCTTGATGCAACCACTAACCTTGAGCGTGCGTTAACTCAAATGGGGATTTATCCTGCGGTGGATCCATTGGCTTCAACCTCTCGTGCGCTTGCACCTGAGATTGTAGGTGAAGAACACTATGGGATTGCCCGAAAAGTTCAAGAGACGCTTCAACGCTATAAAGAACTTCAAGATATCATTGCAATCTTAGGTATGGACGAATTGTCAGACGAGGATAAATTGATCGTGAACCGTGCGCGTCGTATTCAGTTCTTCTTATCCCAAAACTTCCATGTGGCTGAACAATTCACAGGTCAAAAAGGATCTTATGTACCTGTCAAAGACACAGTTAAAGGGTTTAAAGAAATCCTTGAGGGTAAATACGATGATCTTCCAGAAGATGCATTCCGCTTAGTCGGTCCGATTGAGGAAGTCATTGAAAATGCTAAGAAAATGGAGCAAAACGCGTAAACCACGCGTTTTGACTCATGTTTTCTGCAACCTGAAGGAGGGTTTGCTTTGAACACGCTTTTGGCAAGTATTGTAACTCCGAATGGAAAAGTGTATGAAGGTGAAGTCCATATGGTCAGCGTTCGTGCTGTTGCGGGTGACATGGGGATTTTACCGAACCACATGCCTGTCGTAGCGCCTCTAAAAATAAGTGCTGTTAAGTTAAAGGCTTTTGATGAGGATGATTTTGTAGCCGTTAACGGCGGCTTCATTGAAGTACGTCACGACGGGATCACGATTTTAACGGAATCTGCTGAGAAAAAAGAAGACATTGATGTTGAACGAGCAACCCGCGCAAAAGAAGCGGCTGAGGCACGTATGGCTCAAGCTTCTGAGGATTCTGCGGAGTATCAAACGGCATTAAATGAACTCAAAAGAGCTGAAAACCGTTTGGAAGTCGCCTCTCTATAAAAAACAAGCAAGGGACTCCTTGCTTGTTTTTTTATCTACATAATTTGGTGTGGTTTTTCTAAGGGGTTAGAAGGAATTGAACGAATTGGTGAGGCAAATCGGTGCCGAATGAGAGTAAACGGGCGCAAATCGTCTTTAAACTGGCGAGAGATTTGATTAAAATTGGGCGGAAATCTACAATAAATAGGCACGAAATGGGAATTAATCCGCAAAAAACCTACAAATAACAGTCAAAAAGCGTGACCTACAGCAAAAATTGAATTTTTCTCAATCGAATCTCATGTGCAAATTTAATTAGGGTAAAATCGTATGAGGGATAAAAACTAGAAAGGAGAGTGTCATATGACGGCTTTTGGTGTCCAAGCCGGTTTGGACTTAGTGATCTCAATCCTTGTTTTAATTATAACGTGGTGGGCCATTCAACTCATCAAGTGGGACGTGTTTTTAAAAAGTCCATCGAGTGCACGGGCGAAGATTCTAGTGGTACTCATAACCGTTGCGATTACATATTGCGTCAGCAGTTTTATCATCAGTTATGTTAGCTGGTCAATTCAACTCCCACAAATATATAAATAATATTTTGAAAATAAGGGTAATCATGAATTTCCATGTATGATCTTAAGCTCCCTGGAAACACTGTAGTTAAGGAGAGGATGATCGTAAATGGGGAGATATAAAAAGATTACCCTTATTTTTTGTTTTTTATGTCTATTGTTTTCGGGTGCTTTAAAGACGAACTTGGCACAGGCGCATTCGAATGAGCTTGAAAAATTGCCAAAACTTATCCATGTTCTGAAAGATCAAGGGGCAAAAGTTAAAACTTGGTCCCTATATACAAGGGAACAAGGAAGCGCCAATTCCATAGAAGAGGTTAAAAAACAAGCTCAACAATTGAAAAAAGCATTTCCAGATGACCAATGGACATATAAAAATGAAAAAATGGATAGTCGATATGTGGGGAAACGGATAGATCCAAAGACCAACACCACCGAAACGTTAACTTTACTCGTCTATCCCCGTCAAAACGCGTACCAAACGTACCTTATATATGTGGTAAGTGGATCTAAGTGGGAGGATCAAATGTGGAAGGAGACCCTTGACAAGACAGTGTCAAAGAATCTCCAATCCATTTTTAAAGACCAACAGAGACAAATCTTTGCATGTACAACAGGCGTATTCGGTGATAAAATGAACGTTGGGTTGTCACAAAAATCAAACAGCATCTTAAGAGAGTTACATGCACACCCAGTTGAAGCGGATCAAGAGCAAACATTTACATCCGTTTCCGCATACACTGAACTATGGGATGATTCAATTATATCTCAAGGAAAAGCAATTAATGTACAGATTGGAATACGCAAGGATCAAAAAACCACTGTTACTTTAGGCACACCAATTATCACGACTGAATATTAATAAAATAGGTAGGTATGACCTACTTTTGTTGACTAGAATTGGACGCGGAGGGGAAAATGTTGGAAAAAATCTTTGTCCGAGGCGGGAAACGTCTTTCTGGCGCTGTAAAAATCGATGGTGCCAAAAACGCGGTGCTTCCTGTCATTGCAGCATCGATTTTGGCATCTAGAGGAGTTAGTCGGATCGAAAATGTTCCTGCATTAGCAGACGTATATACCATAAATGAAGTGTTGAGACACCTTGGGGCAGAGGTTGATTTTGAAGGCGAATCAATTTCAATCAATGCACAAGGTGAACTAGACAGTGAGGCTCCATTTGAATACGTTCGAAAAATGAGAGCTTCCTTTTTTATATTAGGACCTTTACTTGCTCGAATTGGTCACGCGAAAATTGCGCTCCCAGGCGGGTGTGCGATTGGTCAAAGACCTATTGATCAACACTTAAAGGGCTTTGAAGCCATGGGTGCGACCGTCAATACCGGCAACGGTTATATTGAAGCAAGCGTACCTGGAAGTTTA
Source organism: uncultured Sporolactobacillaceae bacterium (assembly GCA_963829575.1). Lineage (GTDB taxonomy): Bacteria > Bacillota > Bacilli > Bacillales > Sporolactobacillaceae > KACC-23026. The sequence goes on from CAWHJF010000012.1 coordinate 568,240, forward strand.
AAAGGCGCTAACATTTATTTGGATTTTCCAAGTGTTGGGGCAACGGAAAACATTATGATGGCAGCGGTTCTTGCTCGAGGTGAGACGGTTATTAATAACGCTGCCCAAGAGCCTGAGATCGAGTGTCTGGCGGATTATTTAGTCGCCATGGGCGCCAAGATTAAAGGCGCTGGATCCAGTACGATTCGCATTCAAGGTGTGCGCAGTCTTCGAGGTGTCACGCATGAAGTGATTCCGGATCGTATTGAAGCTGGGACCTATATGATTGCAGCGGCCATTACAGGTGGAAACGTGCTCGTTGAAAATGCCATTCCTGACCACTTGAGACCACTAATTTCTAAGCTCGAAGAAATGGGCGTTGAAGTTAATCAAGAATTCAATGGGATTCGTGTGATTGGGCCAGACATTCTAAAGCCAGTTGATATTAAGACCCTTCCACATCCCGGTTTTCCAACGGATTTGCAGTCCCAAATGATGGCACTCCTTTTAAAAGCAAAAGGAACATCCGTGATTACTGAGACAGTTTTTGAAAATCGTTTCATGCACGTTGAAGAATTCCGAAGAATGAATGCGGAAATTAAAATTGAAAGTCGATCTGCCATAGTCAGCGGCCCTTGTAAGCTTCAAGGTGCTGAGGTTTCGGCTACCGATCTTCGTGCTGGAGCGGCGCTTGTGCTTGCGGGTTTAATCGCGGAAGGCACAACTCGTGTGACGGATCTCCACCACATTGACCGCGGTTACGTTGATTTAACGGGTAAGCTCGAAAAACTTGGCGCATCGGTTGAACGTTTAAGCGTAAAAGAAACGTCAACAACAACTGAAGAGACAACACCAAAGTTGAACATGAAACCGAAATTTGCTTAAGTTTTATAAACGCCCAAGAGGAGCCGCTGATCGGCTTCTTCTTTTTTTGTTAGCTCTGTTAAACGTGCCGGTTGATTTCCGCTCCAGTACCCTCGCACAAGACGTGAGGAGGTTTGGGTACCTCCGCGCCATTCAAAAAAGTTAAAAAATCAACATTTCTGATCACAGATTAAAGGATTCAACCTGATCCCAGCTCATCACCTGTGCGAATGCCCATATTTAACCTACTATAAATATAGTCCAATGGGTCTCTGTTTTATGACAAAAAGCTGGTTTGAATGTGTTGTTAGTGTAATTAATGTTCGAGGGTTACCCACCAACGGACGTGTTTCCTAAACAACTTGTCCAAGAAGTTCTAAGAGCCTGTCCATCCCCATACACTGTTAATACATCGACATTAAACAGACCAGGGCTGGAGGGCATTACACTTGAAAAAGCGCACACTAATAATCACTGTCATCGTCCTACTCATCATCGTACTCGTTATTCCTTCCATGATCGTTCTTCCGTATTTTCATAAAACAGATGGAAGAAAAACGACCTCTCAAACGAAAATCCACAGCTCAACAAAGACACGGAGTCCAGAGGCAACCATTCCGGTCAGTGTCTACCGCTCAAACACCCAAACGGTGGATGACTTAACTCTGCACAATTACTTAATTGGCGTCGTCGCCAGTGAAATGCCTTCTGAATTTAAAATGGAGGCACTTAAAGCCCAGGCCGTGGCGGCTCGAACGTATACAATAGACCGGCTAATTGGAAATACCTCAATGAATGGTTTGCCGAAGGGTGTTAAAATGATCGACACAACGGCTGACCAGGTGTATCACGATCCTGCTCAATTAAAAAAGTTGTGGGGTTCGGCGTATACACAAAAAATAAAACGTATTGAACAAGCGGTTACCGCGACTCAAGGAGAAATTATTACTTATAAAGGGAAAATCATTCAAACCCCTGCTTTTTTCTCAACAAGCAATGGCTACACCGAGGATTCTCAAGACTATTGGGAAAACAGTGTGCCCTATCTTAAGAGCGTTCCAAGTAAATGGGATTTAAAATCGCCCAAATATAAGGCGGTTAAAAAGATGTCCGTAAAGTCCGTTGAAACGGATTTAGGTATTCAACTGACCGGTTCAAATGGAACAGTTGGGACCGTGATCAGCCGAACCGTAGGGAAACGCGTGGCTAAATTTAAAATAGGCGGTAAGGTGTTCACCGGACGAGACGTGAGGGAAAGCCTAAATCTTCGCTCGGCCGATTTTACAATGACGCGCAATGACACAACGATTACAATTACGACGTACGGGTATGGTCATGGTATTGGAATGAGTCAATTTGGGGCAAATGGGATGGCTAAGGAAGGAAAATCTTACGAAAAAATCTTGGAGTATTATTATTCTGGGGTTAAAGTGTCACCGATGAAAGCACTGATGCCTGAGATCAAAAACAGTGTGTAAGAGGTCCAAAAACCAACAAAAGGCACACTTTTTACAGTTTAAATGCATAAAAACGTGACTTTGTCGAAAAATAATTAATATTTTTTGTGTTTTAGGGTATATAACCTCGGAAATCTGATCAAACTGATTTCTGAGGTGATAAACATGAAAGATGATAAGAAAAATCCACAAGAAGAGACACAAACAAAGTTACGCAAAGTTTCCCGTAAACGCTGGATTTACCCTGCAGTCTATCTTTGTGTTGCAGCATTGATTATGTCAGGTGTGCTGTGGATGGAAAAAGGCAACGGTGGGCAAAACGCTCAAAATACTCCGAATGCGTCTTCTAACAACACAGCATTTCCAAAAGTAGCGAAGAAGAATCCAGATGCTGTATCCGTTAACACAACGAACAAAGAACTGCTTAAATGGCCAGTTGCAAACAAAAGTCAAATCACAATTGGACAAAAGTTCTACGATCCAAACAGTTCTGAAGCAGATCAAGTTGCCGCTCTCGTAAATTACGATAATACGTATGCTCCGAACACTGGGATTAACCTTGTCGCGAACGACAAAAAATCCTTTGATGTGACAGCAGCATTGAGCGGAACTGTAATTGAAGCTAAAAAAGACTCACTTTTAGGCTACGTTGTAGAAATCGAACACAACAATGGTGTCAACACGTTGTATGAAAGCCTAGCTGCCATTGATGTCAAAAAAGGTGACCACGTTGATCAAGATCAATTACTTGGACAAGCGGGTACAGACAGCTACAACAAAGAAGCAGGCACTCACCTTCATTTTGAAGTGAGAAAAAATGGTGTCCCTGTCAATCCAACGATGTTTTGGAACAAACAAACGACTGCTGTGAGCCTTCCAACTAAAGATCAATCCACAAGCGCTCAAGCAACCGATAACGGTTCAACCAATACAAACAGCGGAAACGACATGAACAGCACCTCCCAATCATCCAATAACCAAACGTCTAACAATGCGGGTCAAAACTCTGATGCGTCAACATCAGACAACTCATCCAGCAACTAAGCGTTAAAAATCAAATTCTAATTGGAAACCAAACTTTGCGTAACCTTTTCTGACCATTGACTGGCCTAACAGTCAATGGTCTTTTTTTGGGAGGAAGCAGGGGCTGGGCGCAGAAGCATGGGGACGGATCCGGTGCTTCCAATTCCAAACCTTGGATGAACCCGAATTTTGAACCCAATCCTGTTAGACGTTTGAACACCAGAATGCGCACATTTCTAGCATCACGCATTCTCAATAATACTATTCGTGATGAGGGATGATAAATCCTTCGACGCATACGGAAGCGGGAGCGTCGTCCTCGTGTTTGATAGTTGCGATGAACCCCATTGTACCCGTACAATAAATGAGAAGAATGACAACGCTTTTAATAAAGGAGAGGTTTTTGATGATGAAGGACAAACCATCTAAAGATATTATTGCAACCTTTTCAATTGTGGGCTATGACCCTAAAGCAGAAGAATGGGGCGTCGCGGTCCAATCTAAATTCCTAGGTGTGGGCGCTGTGGTGCCATTTGCCAAAGCGGGTGTAGGCGCCGTTGCAACCCAGTCACTCGCCAACACGGCCTATGGTCCTGAAGGACTAGCGTTGATTGAGCAAGGCGATTCAGCGGAAGAAGTGCTTCGTAAGCTCGTGGAAAACGACCCAGACCGAGATCAACGCCAAGTAGGGATTGTGGATAAAAATGGACATGCTGCAACCTATACAGGTGAAAATTGCTATGAGTGGGCAGGTGGTATGACAGGCCCTGGATTTGCAGCGCAAGGTAACATTCTCGTTGGAGAAGAAACGGTTCAAGCAATGGGCGACACATTTCAAAAGACAGCAGGCTCATTAGCAGAGCGTCTACTCACTGCCCTTGCAGCGGGCCAGACGGCCGGTGGAGACAAACGAGGGCGTCAATCCGCCGCATTACTCATTGTCAAAGAAAAAGGCGGTTACGGCGGTTATAACGACCGTCTGCTTGATTTGCGGGTCGACGACCATCCAACCCCGATCAAAGAGCTTCGTCGCATTTTTGATTTACACCAACTCTATTTCTCAAAAACAAAAAAAGAAGACATCCTAGCGATCTCAGATGACGTGAAAGCGGAAATCATCGAAGAGCTTCTGCGCGTCGGCTACATAAAAGAAGACCAACTCCCTGACACCGATGAGGCGTTTCACAAACACCTCACAACCTTCTATCACACCGAAAACTTTGAAGAACGCGAACAACCACCAGGCTGGATCGACCGCGCCGTCCTTCAGTTTATGAGACAGATGGCACCGATCGTTTAACAAGTAAAGGGGGACAGTCCCGGGACTGTCCCCCTTTACTTGCATTTCTGCCAAAACCTTTTAATAAATAATAGAGGGACAGACCCGGGTCTGTCCCTCTATTATTTTTCAATAATTTATAAAATTTCATCATTTCGACAAAACTAGTGCAACAAAGACATTTTGCAACAAAGGAAATCAAAAAGATAAGCCGAATCCTAATTATTGTAAGAAACTATTTATTTTATAAAAAGGGAGAGAGAAAGAAAATGGGATTAATTAGAACGTGGAAACGAAAGATGCTCACCGTAGCGGCGGCGAGTGCAATGATGGTAGGCGTGGTACCAGGATTGTCACATGCCGCCACACCATCAAGCGGTGGGAGCGGGGATGCCACTATCTCGCAAGGGGTAGGCTCAGCGGTCCTCAATAACGCCAATTATTTTGGCAATGTAGATCCGAGCACTCAAGTGACCGTAGACATTGTGATGAAGGTGCAAAATCAAGAGGCGCTCTCGAGTTATATTAATCAAACTGTGGATCCAAGTAGTCGGAATTATCATAAGTATTTAAGCGTGGATCAATTTAAATCTAAGTTTGCGCCAAACCCAAGTGAAATTAATGTAATAACACATTATCTAAAAGCGTTTGGGATTGATTCAAGCGTTTATCAAGACAATCTAATTATTACAGCGACAGGGACGGTTGCACAATTTAATAAAGCGTTTAGCGTTGATATTCAAAAAGCAGGTTACAAAGGTAAAGCCTTCCATGCGACGAAGCGCGCCCCTCGTGCTCCGAAAAATGTAGCGGACAATATTTTGTGTATCCTTGGGCTGAGTGATTACTCTAATTTTACAAGTAATACGATTAAGCGCTCAGATACGATTGCTCCTGCAGATGACAAGAACGATTCACCACAAGGTCCACTTAGTCTAAAGCCTCAGGATTTAGTGAAGCAATATGATGTTCAACCATTATATGATAAAGGGGCTACGGGCGCCGGCCAGACAATCGGGGTCGTGAGTTTAGCAGACTTTAACGCAGAAGATGCCTATACATTCTGGAATCAAATGGGGATTAAAGTGAAACCGAATCGGATTACAAAAGTAAACGTAGACGGTGGTGCCGGTTGGGATGGTTATGATGAAACAACACTTGACGTTGAACAATCAGGAGCCCTTGCACCGCAGGCAAATATTAGAACCTATTTGACTCCAAACACTGATACGGGTTTTGTAGATGGTTACGCAACCGCAATTAGTGAAAATAAAGTTCAAACCTTATCTGTAAGTTGGGGCGAAAGCGAAGCCGTTATTAATGAGTTTGTACAGTCTCAACAAGAGACTCCGGAATATGCAGAGTCGTTTAATCAACTTTATATGGAAGCAGCAGCCCAAGGCATCTCCAATTTTGCTGCAGCAGGTGATGCAGGAGCATACGATAATGCGAGAATGGCTGGGACCGATGGAATTACAGATATCTATAAGTTGACCGTTGATAACCCAGCGGACAGTCCATATATTACGGCTGCCGGTGGGACAACCCTTCCGTTCCAATTTACTTCACCTTCAACTGGAGTAACCGTATCTGTGAACAAAGAACGGGCTTGGGGTTGGGATTATTTAGGACAATATTTTAATGCGCGAGGTTTGGCTCCATCCAATCTTGTTGTCGGTGGCGGTGGTGGTTTTAGCTCGGTCTTTAAAACGCCGGACTATCAAAAAGGCGTTAAAGGTGTAGACAGTTTCTCCGCTGTTCAAGATTTTAACATTAGCTACTGATTTAATGAACGTTACAGGTTTTAATAGTGACGCTAGTGTCACAAAAGGGCATGATACAGGGCGTAATCTTCCAGACGTTTCGATGAACGCCGACCCATACACGGGTTATTATGTCTATTTAAGTGATCCAGGTGCACCTGGTACGAACTCAGGCTATGCTGTTTATGGTGGGACGAGCTTTGTTTCTCCACAATTAAATGGTTTGACTGCTTTAATTAACAGTGCAGATCATACTCAAGTTGGATTCTGGAACCCGCAAATTTATAGTTTTGCGAAACAGCAGAACTCACCATTCAATCCTTTGAATGATTCTGGAGCAAACAACGACAACGGCTACTACACCGGAACTCCTGGAACGGTGTATAACCAAGCAACGGGTCTTGGCACACCAGATGTCACCAAACTTGCCGAAGCCTTTTTAAGTGGTAATGAAAAAGGACATGGCGGCTGGGGCCACGGCCATAATCGTCACTAAAAAAGAGCTGTTTTAAAAGAGGAAAAGCCATCTGCTTTTCCTCTCCTTTTAATGGAAACAAGAAAAGTCTCTCGATTATTTGAGAGACTTTTTCTTTTGAAACTAATTTTTTAGGAAACATCACCTAAATGAGTTTTAGTATTTTTCTGATAAGTGTAGTATAGTATCTTCGTACGATTTTAATAGATTAGAGGAGAGGGAGAGAAAGAGAAACCATGAAAATATTGGAGAATTGGAAACACAAGATTCTGTCGGTGGTAGCTGCGGGGGCACTTGTGGTTGGCATATTACCTGGCGTTTCATTTGCAAAAGGCCTTACAAGCTCTAAAGAAACTAAAGTTGAAATGACCCAAGGTGTTGGGCAAGACATCCTTAATCAAGCCAACTATTTTGGCGATGAAGCCCCTAGCACTAAGGTCACAGTAGACATTGTTTTAAAGATTCATAATAAGTCGCAACTCGCAACTTACATCAATCAAACCGTATCCCCAAGTAGTCACTTCTACCATCACTATTTATCGGTGGATCAATTCGCTCGCTATTTTGCTCCAAGCACTTATACAGTTAAAAGTATTACGGATTATCTAAAATCTTTTGGCATCAAGTCGAAGGTCTATCAAGATCATTTGGTGATTACAGCGACTGGGACGGTGGCTCAATTTAACAAGGCGTTTAGCGTCAACATTGAAAAAGCAGGCTACAAAGGCAAAGTCTTCCATGCAACAAGACGGGCGCCAAAAGCCCCTGAATACATAGCAGATCAGATTTTATGTATTCTAGGACTCAGTGATTACTCGAGTTTAGTGTCCAATACGGATACACGGCCAAAGGACTTATCTTCTTTAATTGGTCCAAAAAGCGCTTCAGGACTCCCTAACCAGACTCCTAAAGAACTATCTAAGAGGTACAATTTACAACCTCTTTATGATGAAGGAGCAACGGGTTTAGGACAAACAATGGGTATTGTGAGTTTTGCAAATTTTGATAAGCAGGATGCCTATACATACTGGAAAGATATGGGGATAAACATTCTCCAAAATAGAATGACTACGATCAATGTCGATGGAGGCGCGAATAATGACATGGGGGAGGAAGGCAAAGTTGAAACGACCCTCGATGTTGAGCAATCAGGCGCAGTTGCACCAGAAGCTAAAATCAATACTTATTTAGCACCAGCATCTGACACCGGTTATCCTTGATGCGTTCTCGACAGCAATCAATGACAATCAAGTTCAATCACTATCCATTAGTTGGGGCCAAAGCGAACAACTTAATGCATACCTGACTCAATTGAATCAAGAAACCCCAGAATATGAAGAATCATTTAATCAACTTTTTATGCAGGCTGCAGCTCAAGGCATTTCGACCTTTGCTTCATCGGGGGACAATGGGGCATATGACACCGGGGCTTACGCTGGGGTGCCAGGAGCGCTATCTTTAACGGTGGATACCCCGGCCGATAGTCCTTATATCACTGCAGCAGGTGGGACCACGCTGCCATTTGCTCTCACGCTAAATGGTATGGATGTAGGTGTTCAAAAAGAACGCGCTTGGGGATGGGATTATCTTGCAAAAATTTACTCAGCGATCGGCGTTGATCTAGGTCCTAGTTATTATTTAACAGGGGGGGGAGGTGGATTCAGTACGATCTTCCCAACGCCGGATTACCAACTCGGGGTAAAGGGGGTCAATCACTATTCTGCTGTACAAGACTTTACAGTAAATCAAGACCAAACTGAAGTCACCAGTTTTAATGCGTCACCAGACCTGTTATTAAATCAAACGAATCAAGGACGAAACGTTCCGGATCTCGCGATGAATGCCGATTCAATTACTGGGTACTCCGTATATTTTACGAGTCAGAACGGTGAGAGCGGTTATGTGGTAAGGGGAGGAACCAGTGTGGTTGCACCGCAATTGAATGGCATCGCTGCCTTAATCAATAGTGCGGATCACATTCAAGTTGGATTCTGGAATCCGCAAATCTATCGTTTCGCTCAATTGAACAACTCACCATTTACACCTTTAAACGACTCTGGTGCAACCAACGACAACGGGTATTATACGGGGACGCCGGGCACCATCTACAACCAAGCAACCGGACTTGGAACGCCCGACGTTGCAAAGCTAGCAGACGCTTTTGCAGAAGGTTCCACAAAAGTCGAAAAGCATGGTTCAGAGCACCACAAGCGGTAATTGCTTTTAAAAAGAAGGGGGGACAGTCCCGGGACTGTCCCCCCTTCTTTTCATTGTTATCAATTTCCTTCCACAAACTTTCGATAGCGATCAACAGTGTGAAAATGAGAGAGGGTCTTGCTCGGGTCAATAAGAGTGGAGACTTCTCGATTGATGTAATTGGGGTAACTGCTCCATCGGTAGTCTTCTAAGGTTTCAACCATCTTAGCTTCAAGAGGGTTTCGATGGATGTAGCGGTTTGCCTCAAGAAAATAGTGAGTATCAAGAATCAGCTTAGAACTATATCTTCCTTGGAAGACATGGCCGTCAAGGTTGTGAAAATGGTTAAAAAACGTGGCATATCGTGTATGGGCAAGTTTCATGATGTCTCCGATCGGCTGTTCCTTAGTTTCCAGCTGTAAATGAATATGGTTGGTCATCAAACAATAAGCATGGAGAACGAAGGAGTACTTTTCTTTAACCTTTTGTAAAATGGAAAGATACGTGGAAAAGTCTAAAGAGGAGAGAAAAAGGGGAGCATGCCGGTTTCCTCTGGCAACTATGTGGTACGTTGCACCCGGAAACCATTGGCGGGCTTTTCGAGGCATAACACCATTCCTTTCAAAGAAATTAATAAAATGATTCGATAAAACTAAGGGATTTCCCTTTTTTTTATTTGTTGAGGGACAGTCCCGGGACTGTCCCTCTTTTTAGCAATTTGAAATGAATGTAAACAACAAAAAGCCATTTAGGGGTCTGACCCGGGTCAGACCCCTAAAGAAAGACACCTCATCCAAACAGTCAAAAAATTTGGCATATCGTCAAGTCCCAATTAATAAAATGTTACAAAACTCACAATTCGAACTGAGTAGGAAGACGACGTTACAACACAAACCATGAAGAACTGCTGTCGTCAGCACGACAACCAACTCATTTCGTCTGTTTTTATTACTATTGGGAGGCGAGTGGTGTGCACGATTACATCAAAGAGCGAACCATCAAGATTGGCAGGCATATCGTGGAGACAAAAAAGACGGTGCGAACGATCGCTAAGGAATTTGGCGTCTCCAAAAGTACGGTCCATAAAGACTTGACCGAACGGCTTCCTATCATCAATGCTGAACTGGCGAATGAAGTCAAAAACGTCCTTGATTATCATAAGTCGATTCGCCATTTAAGAGGCGGTGAGGCGACTCGCATGAAATATCGACAACCAATTGAAGAAGAGGAAGAAGCCAAAGTCGAAAAGGTTTAAGACTTAACTGAGGACTAGTCCGTACCATAGAACCTATTTAACATAGACAGATTTTTATAAAATAGGGCTAGTCTGCCCCTTAGAAAATTTAGAAAGGAGGATGAAATACGCGAAACATATTGGCAAACGATTCATCATGGCTTAGTCGCTTCAATCCATCACGCATGCCATCCAGCACCTAGTCTACATACTCTCTAACTGCTTACTCACCCTTCCATTAAACCCACATTTAACCTACATCCAAATTGAAGTCTCATGCAATTAAACCGGACAAAAAGAGGTCTTTTAAAAAAAAGGCCTCTTTAAATTTATTCATTTATAGATCTTTTCAGCTTAATAAAAAAACAATTCTGTTAAACTTTCCTCCTAATTAAAACGTCTTTAAAAAGGTAAGGAGGTCAACGAAAAAAATATATGTAAATTTTTTAAAAGTTGGTATCTACGTAAATTAAAAGTTATGATAGAATTAAGGAAGAATTACGTCGAATTTGAACGAATAATGCAGAAATCCGTTGATTCGGTTCATACTAAATAAAACAAACATTTTAGGGAGGATAAGGAATGTTTTCTAGAGATATTGGAATAGATCTCGGAACGGCCAATGTATTGATTTATGTAAAGGGAAGAGGCATTGTCCTCAATGAACCATCTGTAGTGGCAATGGAGACCAAAACCAATCGCGCGTTGGCAGTCGGTGAAGAAGCGCGCCGCATGGTAGGAAGAACACCTGGAAACATAGTCGCCATTCGTCCGTTACGCGACGGGGTCATTGCAGACTTTGAAATCACTGAAATCATGTTAAAATATTTCATCAATAAAATCAATGTAAAGGGCTTACTCGCTAAGCCGCGTATTTTGATCTGTACCCCAACGAACATCACATCTGTTGAGCAAAAAGCAATTCGTGAAGCAGCAGAAAAAAGCGGTGGGAAAACCATCTACTTAGAAGAAGAACCAAAAGTCGCAGCGGTTGGTGCCGGCATGGACATCTTCCAACCTAGCGGCAATATGGTCATTGATATCGGTGGGGGGACGACGGATATTGCCGTTCTTTCTATGGGAGACATTGTAACGGCCTCTTCAATTCGGATGGCCGGTGACAAGTTCGACCAAGAAATCCTCAATTACATTAAAAAAGAGTACAAGCTTCTTATTGGGGAACGGACAGCTGAGGACATCAAAATCGGTGTCGCAACGGTATTCCCTGGTTCAAGACAAGAAGAGATAACCATTCGTGGTCGTGATATGGTGACCGGTCTGCCTAAGACGCTGACGATTACGTCCAATGAAATACAAAAAGCTCTTGAAGAACCCGTTTCTAACATTGTTCAAGCCGCGAAAAACGTTCTTGAGCGCACACCGCCAGAGCTTTCGGCAGACATTATTGACCGCGGAGTTATTTTAACAGGCGGCGGCGCACTTTTACACGGGATTGACCAATTATTGGCTGAAGAACTTAAAGTTCCAGTCGTCATTGCGGAAAACCCAATGACATGTGTGGCAGAAGGCACGGGCAAGATGCTTGAGCATTTGGACAAGCTCCCTAAACGGAAATTTAGTTAATCAACACTTAAAACCATAGGGCTCCGAACGTTCGTCATCCGGAGCCTTGCGGTTAGTTTTTGTATAGTAAGTTGGTCGGTGAGTGGAAAATACAACATGAGAACGACCCGGTTAAACCAGGAATTGATAAAAGGAAGTGGCACCATGCTAAGAGGTATTTATACGGCGACTGCCGGAATGATGGCAGAACAAGCGCGTCAACAAACGCTTACCAATAATTTAGCCAATGCGATGACACCAGGATTTAAGCAAGACCTTACGGCAATTAGAAGTTTTCCAAATGTCTTGCTTAGTGAACAGAATGGAATGGCGAGTCAAAACGACATTGGTGGGATGTCTACGGGTGTCTATGCGCAAGAAAACCTCACGGATTTTACGCTTGGTACGCCTCAAACGACCAATCAACCGACAGATTTTGCATTGATCAGCCAAAACCTTCCAGTTAATTCAACCACTGGGAAGCAAGGGGCGTTGTTTTTTTCGGTCCAGCAGCCAGATGGCTCGATTCGCTACACGCGGAATGGGAGTTTTACTTTGGACGGCTTGAATCGGTTAACCACTTCAGATGGAAATTTGGTTTTGAATACGAATGGTCAACCCATAACACTTTCCTCTGACCAATTTCAAGTGGCATCGGATGGGACGATTACAGTGAATGGGCAGCAATCCGGGAAAGTCGGGATTGCATATGCGGCCAATCCCGATCAACTGGAGAAAGCTGGGAACGATCTCTACCAAGTAGGCGCTAATGGGACGACGACCTTACCAATGGCGCAATCGGTTACAGGCGTCTCCTATTCTATGAAACAAGGGGCGCTTGAGCAATCGAATGTCCAGCTCGACCAAACGATGACAGACCTTTTGACGGCTTATCGAAGCTTTGAAGCCAATCAAAAAGTTTTAAAAGCATATGATTCTACATTAGACCTTGCTGCCAATAAGGTTGGCGTGGTCGAATAGGAGGGCATGACATGAACCGTGCGATGATGACATCCGCTGTATCTATGAATGCAATTCAAAATGCACTTGATACCGTTTCTAATAATTTATCAAACATGGATACAACGGGCTATAAGCAACGAAGTGCGGCGTTTTCCTCTTTGCTCGAGCAAAATTACACAGATCAGCCGGATGCTAACCTCTCCTTGAACCGGAATACCCCACTTGGACTTCGTCTTGGGACGGGTTCCAGAGTGGCGAGTACGAAAATGGATCTTTCCGACGGCGCGATTCAACAAACGGGACGGTCACTTGACGTAGCCCTCACTCAACCAAACCAGTTTTTCACGGTTCAAACAGAAACGAACAATGGATCAACGGAGACGCGGTATACAAGAAATGGCGCTTTCTATGCGCAACCAAGCGCCACCAATCCTAATCAGTTGAATTTGGTCACAGAGAACGGTGCATTTGTTCTGGATCAAAATGGAAAGCCGATTCACATCCCAGCGGGTGCCAATGTCAATGACATTCGCATTGATCAAACAGGGACGGTGCAAGAGACGCTCTCAAATGGTACGACCCAACCGTATGGAAAACTTGGCCTCGTATCGATTTCGAAGCCGCAATTGCTGACCTCAGCAGGTGACACAACTTATACGCTGCCAAACCTCGCTTCTCTTAATACGCCTTCCGGCAATGTGTGGACGCGCGTGACCCCACAAAATGGGGATTTTGAAACAGGGGCCTTGGAATCCTCCAATGTGAACTTAACCGATGGCATGACGCAGCTGACTCAATTACAGCGCTCTTATCAATTGAATGCCAAGGCCGTTCAAGTGAGCGATAACATGATGAACTTGATTAATAACATTCATAATTAGAATAAAACGATTCACGGACTAATTTTTATGGTAATCTAATAATAAGACAAATAAAGGACCTCTAAACAAGGTCTCTTCTATTTTTAAGGAAAGGGGAGTGCGACTAATGACATCCCCACTTGAACCAAATCAAACTTCCAGCACTCAAGAAACCAAACCCTATATAAAAGAAGAAAGTGATCAGCCGATTACGGATGTCTCTGTGGATGATCAAGAAACGAAGAAATTGGACGGTAGAGAGTTGCGTGCTGGTGAAGCGGCAGCCCAAGAGGAAACGTCTGCGTCTTCAGCAGAAGCGCAAACCCAAAGTCGAGCCGAACTTCGGAAGCAACAGAAACAAGACGAAGCGGATGATCGTAAAGGTGGACGTGCCTCACGTAACAAAAGCGACTCAGAGTCTGAAACAGAGGACGAGGAACAAGCCGCCTCAAGAGCTGAGATGCGCAAAAAAGAGCGGAAAACGACGCGTCAATTAAAAGTCCGTGTCTTTCCAATCTGGCTTCGTTTAATTGTGATCGTCGTGTTTTGTGCCGCAGCGCTAGTTGGTGGCGCTATGGTGGGATATGGTATTATAGGCAAGGGAAACCCGATGGATGTGTTTAACATGGATACATGGACACATATCCGGGATATTATCTATGCTAAAAAATAATCTCACACGAAGATTACGCAATTGAAAGGAGCTCATATATGTTAACAATTGAAGAAATTAAAGAAATTCTCCCACACCGTTACCCGTTTCTACTCATTGATCGAATTCTTGAGGTGGAAGAAGGCCAAAAAGCGGTTGGACTTAAAAATGTAACGGGTAATGAAGACTTTTTTAATGGGCATTTTCCTGACTACCCGGTCATGCCTGGGGTCTTAATAGTCGAGGCTTTGGCTCAGGTCGGCGCGGTGGCGATTTTGAAAAAAGAAGAAAATCGTGGGAAACTCGCTTTCTTTGCAGGAATCGATCATTGCCGATTTAAGCGTCAAGTGCGCCCAGGTGACCAACTACACCTAGAAGTTGAAATGACACGCGTGCGCGGTAGGATGGGCAAAGGTAAAGGGATCGCAACCGTGGACGGTGAACTCGTCTGTGAAACGGAGATTATGTTTGCTCTCGGGGATGCGTAATTTAATTATGGAGTAAAAAACGGAATAGATGTCCGGTTCGAGCGGACACCTTTTTCAATTATAGGAACAAGCAAAAAAGCAAGTGCCTCAGGCACTTGCTTTTTTTAAAATGGTGACGTTTTGTGAGCGGGCGACACATACGGAAGGTCTTGATTAGATGGCCCAAGGTCTTTAAGGTTTGGATCATAAAATATGGTAACCGTTAAAGAGAAGGAAACGGGGCCACCACTCCCACCTGTAAAGTGAAGAGCGTCGACATAAGTGAGCCGATTTAAATGTTCCATACTGTGAAGAAACGTTTTCATAGCATCAAAGTTAGGTGCTGTACCTGTTAGATCATAGCTGACCGATTGTAGGCCAGAGCTTCCGCTAGACGGCGCTGAACCGTTCGATGATGAGGCTGGATTCTTAGCCCCGTTTGACGGCTGTGCAGGTTGCCCAATCGGCGCACCTTGTGTAGGACCAGATTGACTTGGTCCAAAAGATTGTATGGTGCATTGACTGCTTGAAGCTTGTGCACTGACACGCATTAAGTACTGCCCAAATTCCTCGTCACTTGGAAGCGCGAGTAAAAGTGGATTCACATCGATTTGACTGGCGCTCTTGATTTGCGCTTTTTTAATTAAGAGTTGAGATTCTGTCTGTGAGATCTGACTCTGAATCACTGAAACCTTGGAACTAAGCGGGTTAATGACATCGAGATACAGATAACTGAACCCACCTAGGATAATTGCCATACAAAGTACAAAAAGGAGGACAGGATGAAGGCCGAATGGACGTTTCATTATTTGGACCCTCCTAGCGTTTGATCGGCAGCTGGATTCAATTGAATGGTAAAATCAGCTGAAAAGGCATTGGCTGAAGCTGCACCAAGCTTGCCCAAACTGGCAGACGTTACCAAGGAACTTGTTTGTAAAGCATGCTGAAAGCCAGCCACATCGTCCAAGGTTTTAAATTGCCCCGTTACAGTGACAACATGTCCTTGATAGTCAAAGTTGGTAAGACTTCCACCAGCGGGTAACAATCCAGTGAGGGTAGTTAAAAGGTCCTCAGTCTGTGTGGCCCCTTTTTGCAACTGCTTGACTTTGGATTGAAGTTGAAGGCGCTCAGTGGCATGCGTTTGGTCTTCAGTATCTAATTTTTGTAAAGCTGCTTGCGTTTCATTGAGCATCGCCATTGCCTTATTGCGTTGATTGAGGTCATTTATATACAGGTAGCTTAGGCCTGCTAAAATCACAACAAAAAGCACAGTCCCCACAATTGCGAGCGGTCGGCCCCATCTTTGTTGACGGGTTTTGAGAGGAATGAGATTAATTTCAATCGTGTTCATTTGCGCACCACCTCTTTTAACGCAAGGCCAAGATTGACTTGGTAATGAGCTGAAACAGGATCATCGTTGAGGGTTCTTAATGTTTCTTTATATAAAGGGAAGATCGGTGGCTCAATCATTGACTCAAGGCTCTTAGTAAAGTCTTCAATGTCAGAATGATCCCCGGTGATCACCACTTTTTGGACAGGCTCTGAACCGTTGTTCACCGTAAATTGATAGAAGTTCATAATCCGCTCAATTTCAGAGAAGACCTCTGAATACGGAGATTCGGAGGGATCAAACGGATCTTCTTGCTGGTCATTGGACAATTGCCGTATGAATAATGGGAGATTATCTTTAAAAATACTGACGTTAATGCCGTCTTGGTCGAATTGAATAAACATGATGTTCTCATTTTTGATGGCTAAATCAAGGGAAGAGTAAAGTCTAAACAGAGAAAGCGGAGTGATTTCTGCTGCCACAGGCTTTAACCCGCATTGCTCGAGAAGGCTGACATAACCGATCACGACGTTCTCAGGTGCGGCAAACAATAACAGTTCGGTGCCACCTTCTGTTTGCTGAAGAATATGCAAATCGAAAATTGGGTTTTCGAACGGTAAATGAATGCTTTGGCCAATCTCCATAAAGAGATAGGAGCGAATCTCATTTGGTTGAATATGACTTGGAAGATCAAGTTTTCGAACAACAGCAAAGGCATTCGGTAGATCGATCAAGACTTTCTTTCCTCGAAGCTTCCACTTTTTCACGCACTCTTTGAGAAGATCTTCTAATTTACCACGATTCATAATAAACCCATTTTCAATGAGACCTTCTGGAACCGGTTCTTCAAAAAAATTCTCGACACTGTCTGGTGTTGGTTTTTTTAATTCAACTAAGCGGATCACATGATCTTTGATAATAAGGCTATAGTGGGCGTGGTTTTGAAAAAATGACATGGCACGGGTTCACCTCCGTTACTTGTAGATCCAATTCATATAGGTCTGAATAATCATGGCACCAAATAAATAAGCGGTTAAGCTGCCCAGTGCGATGAAGATTCCAAATGGAATCGGTGTTTTTCGTTTAATCGAGCCTCTCATCATCCCGGCGAGTCCAAATAGGGTACCGTAAAGTGAGGAAAGGACTAAGGATAAGAGAATGAGTTTCACTCCGAGCACCCAGCCAAGTAAGGCAAAAAGTTTAATATCGCCGCCGCCCATCCCCCCTCGGCTGATGAGCGCGATGGCAAGTGGAAGGAGAAAGCCGATGCCGGCACCAAGAAGACTGGACCACCAGGGATGGAGGGGTTGCCAAAATGCTGAGACCGATAAAGAGTACTCGAAAAAAAGAGTAAAATCTTATCGGGAATCAGCATGTATTTAAGGTCTGTAATCGTGATTATAATGAGTAAGGATACCAAGGCGAGTGCGACAAACAATTCACCCGAAAGTCCGAATCGCCACAGCATGAGGACAAAAAGAAGGCCCGTCGCAAGCTCCATAATCGGATAAAAAGCTGGGATGGGCGCCTTACAAGTCCGGCACTGGCCTTTTAAAAACAGCCAGGAAAACACCGGAACCAGGTCTCTATAGGCTAACCGCCGTCCACACTGCGGACAATGTGACGGCGGTTTAATAAGGGATTCTTTTTTCGGTACCCGCAAGCCCACCACGTTATAGAACGAACCCAAAACGAGGCCGAGGGCGAGAAGGTAGAGATAAATGATTATTATCATTTATAATTAACTAGCAGAATGCAGATTTTCCTAAATAGTTTAGCAATTGATCTTCTGTAGCAGAACCAGTAGTTCCAGCTGAGACTCACTCCTACGCACCAGAAACAATATCAGTGTCGGCATTAATTGTGTAGGTATTAGTTGAAGAGTTAAAATCAACTTCTGTAAACTTTCCAGTGGAATTTACCGTTTAAATAAGTCTGTAAGTCACTTTGAGAAATGCGATGTAGTACTAAACATTACCATCAGTAACATATAAGTTTGGCAGCATCAATAATCTGAAGCGCATCATTAACTTCAGCTTTATGGCGACTGTTGTTAATAATATGTCCAATCGCAGGAATGGCAATAGCAGCGATAATCGCTAAAATAACGATCACGGCAAGGAGTTCGACAAGCGTAAAGCCGTCTTCTTTTTTCATCAGTTTTTTAATCATAATTAAGTACCTCCATAGTTTACTAGCTTAATTGGCTATATAAATTAAACATTGGCACGACGATTGACAAAACAATAAACCCTACCACGGCAGAAAGGACAATGATCATGACCGGTTCAATGAGTGCTTTTAAGCGGTCGGTCATGTGGTCTACTTCGGACTCATAGAAATCCGCGAGTTTTGCTAACATGAAATCGAGTTCCCCTGTGCGCTCTCCGACTGTTACCATATGATGCACAAGCGGAGGGAACACCCAACTTTCACGTAGAGGCTCAGCCAATGATTGTCCTTTTTCTAATGAAATCTTGGATTCTCTTAAGACCTTACGAATCACCCCATTTTTCGAAATCTGTTCTACAACGCTTAAAGCCTGAAGAATTGGAACAGAGCTCGCGAACAAAGAACTCAGCGTTCGCATGATTCTAGCAATCTCAGCTTTTTGCGTCAATTTACCGAATACAGGTACCTTCAATATAGCATAATCTAGGACGATTTTACTAGATTTATTTTGCAGTAAAATGTAGAAACTTGTCGATATAGCGCCGATTATGAGGATTAAGACCCACCAAAAATGAATGATGAAATGACTAGTGGATAAAATGAACTGAGTAAGCGGTGGAAGCTTGGCTCCGAACCCCTCAAACATCTTAGCGAACATCGGGACCACGTACACCATAATGAAAATGACCACAACGAACGCCATCGCTCCAATTGTCGCCGGATAAAACATGGTGGACGTTACTTTTTGCCGAAGTTCATGTTGTTTTTCTGTAAAAGTGGCCAAACGGTCCAACGTTTCCTCAAGTTGTCCACCAATTTCACCAGCTTTAATCATATTGACGATCAATGGCGGGAACACTTTAGGATGTTGCTCACAAGCAATCGATAACGCTTGTCCGTTTTGTAATTCAAAACGCATTTGAGTCAGTGTCGCCTGGAGTGGCTTACTTTCCGTTTGTTCCGAAAGAATTTTTACCGCATCCACAATCGTGACACCGGCTTTAATCAAAGTCGCGAATTGTCTGAGGAAAATAACTTGGTCGGCAATTTTAACCTGTTGTCCAAACGAAATGTCTTTCGCTAATAGAGAGGGTGTCCCTTCTACAAGTTCCATCGCGGCAATCCCTTGTTCTCTAAGAAGTTTGGCAGCATCTTGTCTCGTTTCAGCTGTAATATGTCCTTTTCGTTGTCGGCCGTTTTGGTCGCGACCCAAATAATCAAAATACACCAAGTTCTTGACCTCCACTTAAGTAAGGCTGAGCGGCTTGCTTTGAAATCGCATTTTCCTTAAGTAATTGAAAAATAGCGCCTTCCATTGTTTGCATGCCTTGCGCTTTACTCGTTTGAATAATGCTTGGGATCTGATAAATCTTTTCATTCCGAATCAGATTCTGAACCGCCGAGTTATTGATCATAATTTCAAGTGCCGCGCGTCGTCCATCATTTTGCGGGGTTGGAAACAAGCGCTGAGAAATCACCGAAACGAGCTCTGAGGCTAATTGAATACGAATCTGGGCTTGTTGACCGGGTGGAAACACATCAATTATCCGGTCAATTGTGGCAGGCGCATCGGACGTGTGCAACGTCCCAAAGACAAGGTGTCCCGTTTCGGCAGCCGTGATCGCGGTTGAAATTGTTTCTAAGTCACGCAACTCACCGACCAAAATGACATCCGGATCCTGCCGGAGGGCGGCACGCAACCCGTTCGCAAAACTCATCGTATCAAAACCAATTTCACGTTGGTCAATGATGCTATTATTATGACGGTGCAGATATTCAATCGGATCTTCGAGCGTGATAATATGTTTCTTCTCTGTTAAATTAATGTGATTGATCATGGAGGCGAGGGTCGTCGATTTTCCACTCCCGGTAGGCCCAACGACCAGTACTAAGCCCTGTGGTTTCTGACAAAGTGTTTTTAAAATGGGTGGCAGTTTCAGTTGTTCAATGGTCGGAACGTTTGGCGGGACAACCCGAAACGCCAAACTGATCGACGCGCGTTGTCGATAGGCATTCACGCGAAACCGCGAGACATTGGCAATACTGTAGGAGAAATCCAATTCCCCATTTTCTTGAAAGGCTTCTAACTGTTCCTCTGTGAGAACCTCCTCCACAATTTGCTCGGTGACCACGGGCATTAGCGGGTCATTACCAATTCGCATAAGATTCCCATGGAGGCGATAAACCGGCGGGGTTCCGATCGAGAGGTGGAGGTCAGAGGCGCCTTTTTGGTACGCGTAATTTAGCCATGTATCAAGTTCATCTCTCACTGTAACACCGCCCTGTTCGCGACGCGTAGAACTTCTTCAGTCGTCGTAATCCCTTGCATCGCTTTTTTAAGTCCATCATGAATGAGCATGGCTTGTTTACCTGAAAAGGCATAGTCTTGAATCGCAGAAGCGGTTTCGTTATTCATAATTTTTCTCCGAATTTCTTCATCAATCGCGAGCACCTCATGAACGGCAATCCGTCCACGATAGCCCGTCATATTACAACGGCCACACCCTTTGCCACGATGGAGCTCATTAGGGATGGCGAACCCATGTTCAGAAAAAATGGCTTTTTCCATTTCAGTAGGGGAATACGGCTCGACACAGTCGCGACAGATCCGCCGAACAAGTCGTTGAGAAACCACACCAGAAAGGGAAGATACGACAAGAAACGGTTCAACCCCCATATCAATAAGACGCGTAATGGTCGACACGGAGTCGTTGGTATGGATCGTACTAAGGACTAAGTGACCGGTTAGCGAGGCACGTACTGCGATATTGGCCGTTTCCGTGTCCCGAATCTCCCCAACCATGATGATATTTGGGTCTTGTCGTAAGATCGCTCGGAGGCCGTCTGCAAAAGAAAGACCGACTCGAGAGTTCACTTGGATCTGGTTAATGCCTTCAATCTGATACTCAACCGGGTCTTCGATTGTAATGATGTTAGATTCTTCCTCATTTAATTGATTAACCGCGGCATAAAGGGTGGATGTTTTACCAGAACCGGTCGGCCCAGTAATTAGAACGATGCCCGTTGGCTTCTCGATTAACGTTTTAAAGGTCTGCTCATTTTGCGCACTAAAACCAAGATTCGCAATACTGACAACCGATTCCCCAACATTTAGTAATCGGATGACGATTTTTTCGCCGAGGATGGTTGGCAAAATTGAGATCCGTAGATCAATAGGTTTATGATCAATCGTAATCTTAACCCGTCCATCTTGGGGGCGTCTTGTTTCGGTAATGTTGAGATTGGCCATGACTTTAATTCGGACGATCAGCATTCGCAACATTTCACGAGGCAGTGTGCGTTCAATACGAAGCATGCCATCGATTCGATAGCGGACTTGGATCGACGCTTCGAGTGGTTCAATATGAATATCGCTTGCCCGCTGTTGAACGGCGTTTTGTAAGACTTGGTTGACAACCCGAACAACAGGTGAATCCGCATCTTCCATATCATAGTTGACCGGTGCGCTCAGATCCTCAGTAGTTTCTGGGATAATCTCATCCATATCTTCTGAGATTTCATAAAAACGCGTAATGGTTCGCAAAATTTCTTCTTCTGTTGCTAGAACAGGTTCAATATTAAAGCCTGTTGAAAGGCGCATATCTTCAATCGCATAATAATCTAATGGATCGGCCATGGCGACGGTGAGTTTATTATTTTCCTTATTTAATGGAATAAGCACATTGCGTCGTGCAAATTCCTTTGAAATAATAGACTTTAAAGAAGGATCAAGTGGGTGTTGGTAGAGATTGACAAGCTGAACGCCAATTTGGATTTCCAGAAACTCTAAAAGTCGTTGTTCGGTCAAATACCCTTTTTTTACCAGTGCGCTTCCTAACTTTTCATGAGTTTCTTTTTCTCTCAGTGTTGTGGCCAGTTGTTCTTCGGTTATGGCACCGACCTCAATGAGAAGGTCCCCTAAACGTTTGCGTAATCGTGCCAAATCAAGTCCCTCCAGAGTCAATTTCACTTTAATAGCTTTACTATTCATTATATAGGATATTCCACCTATAAAAAACTGAAAAGTTCGCTCTGAACGAATTTTTTTAGGGAAAAAGTACTATAAATTCACAATGGTACCAATGAAAAAAATAAATGGATTTTATAATTTTAAATTAATGTAAAATCCTACCTAATAGAGGACGGGGAAAGCTTGGAAAGGACTTAGCGGGGATCAATGATATGAAATTTCTGTTTTTTATTTATGTGACTTTTAGTTATTGTTGTGCGCTATAGTGTTTAGTGTGACCATATTTCTTTTTTTGAAAGAGAAAAGAGGCTCTATCGCAAGGATAGAGCCCCAGTGAAAGGGTTAAGCTTCTGCGGACGTTCGGTTAGTATCTTTTGGAGACCCTTCTTTCTAAAGAAGTATTTTGGTTCTTAGTTGCTAAAAGTGTCTTTTGCAAGTACTCTTTTCCAACCCAACCATCTCCCTTAAAGATCCGATTGTCTAATCACTTGCGCCTTTCGCTATTATAATGTCCGTTTTGCCGATCCGCTATGCAAACTTTTTTTTTTTTTTTCAGGGCAGAAAAAGCTAGTGTTGGTGCCAATCGGTTGTATGTTAGAGGGATTTTATGTTAAAAATGGTAAGGTCTATTGTAAAAAAGAACGGAGAGAAAAGAGAGGATGTTATGTTAGCTAATATCGGATTACTTATTATAAGAGTGATCGTTGGATTGAATTTTTTGGGTCATGGTGGTCAAAAGCTATTTGGTTGGTTTGGTGGCGGTGGGCCAGAGGGAACGGCTCAATGGTTTAAGTCTGCTGGAATTGCCCCTAATCGTAAGTTTTGGCCAGTGGTTGCTGGATTATTTGAAATCGTTGGTGGAGCGCTTTTTGCGTGTGGATTTTTAACCCCCATTGGAGCAGGGCTTATTAGTGTCATTATGTTAGATGCGATCATTACCGTTCATGCTAAGAATGGTTATTGGATCGACAAGAACGGAGCCGAATATTGCTTTACGGTCATTGTGGTCGTGGTTGGCCTTGCAATGATGGGTCCCGGAGATTATGTCTTGTTTCCGAATATACATATTTAGAATCTTGAGAACTCACCTAAAAAATGCCTTGGCACTCCTTTATTGGAGTATCAAGGCATTTTTATTGTAAACAAACTAAAATTAATTTTAGCTTCCTGTTACATATCGCGTATCAATGGTCTTTAATGTCAAGTTGTTCAGGGTAGGGATTCCTGTTGGTGGATTTAATAAGATATTGGGGTTAAAGTTGACCACAAGCCTGGATTCATTGGGGGGGAGGGTGTCTTGGTTAGACGCAATACTCCCAACAAAGCCTTGACCGTCAGACGTCGTCGTTCCTTTAACAGCATTTAATGTAATGGAATGAGAACTGTAAACCCCGCCATTTATTTCTAGGTTTGATCCTATACCGTAAATCTCTAAATCACCGTTTGAATAAAAATAAGCATTTAGAATTTTTTTGTTGTCCCAAGCAGAAAATTCGTTGTTATTCTTGAGTAGGATATTTCCTTTAGATAAAAGTAGCAACGTATCGTTATTGGTATTGGTGGTCAAGTCACTTACGATAATATTACCATTTGAATAGACTGAACCATTAGAACTAAAATCATGTTGAATGGTCGTATCACCACTTCCATTAACATACATTTTTCCATTCATGGTCAAATTGTTTACGTACAAACTCTGGTTAATGTAAATTCCATTGGATCCGCTTGCGGTAATAGTGCCGCTTAAAGAGGCGCTTCCACCAATATAAATATTCCCGGTTACATTAAGTGTAGACGATCTACTCATTGTTAGATTTCCAAGTATGACTAAGTCGCCATTTACTTGGTAATTACCAGATCCTAAATTAACACTAGAATAGGCCTTAATATTGGGATTCCAGTTCCAACTTCTTTGATTGAGAATGGGCTTCCAATAATTATATGCACTGGAGATCGCACCACCAATATCCACTTCATTAGACTGAATTTGATCGTTTAGAATAGTTGGATCATATTGTTTGTAAAAATAATCATTAATACTATTTTTCGGAATGCTATGGGTATCTGGTAGAGTACCGCATTCACCACTACAAGTATGATTCACGTAGCTGTTACTATACGCGTCACCCTTAATTGTCACATTTCCAGTGACGGCGGGAAAACTTGTTTTAGGAAAGTAGTAAGTTGTACTCGCAGCAGTTCCATTTTGATAGAGCTGTTGGTTTAGATATTTTCCCTGGTTGGATATATATAAATTCTTCGACACGTAAATGTTACCAGTAAGGTAAGAGGCACCATTTAGGATTAAATCCCCATCGGTTACGACCGAATAACGGAAGATGTCAGCCGCGGTTGAAACGGTCATCGTTCGAACAAGTTTCTTGTTTGAATTATTAAGTGGAGCCGTGAGTGTGAGTTTATCTAGGTATAAGCCGCCGCTGTTCAGATCGTTCTTAATAACGTTCTCTTGAATCGTGAGCCCAGAGCCGCTTTGGTTTTGAATAGACGTCAAATCACTGCTCAACGTTGAAGGGAGAATACTTGGTGTTAGAGTAGGATTTGGACCTGAGATACTGCCGTTTAACCCATTAACTGTCGCTTCAATCCGTGCCGTAGCTTCCTCAACCGCTCGTTCAGCAGAAAGCTTGGTTTTAACCGTATTGGTGGAGACGTTGACAAATTGACTGGACTGGAGCATCGCACCCATTAAGCTCAACATAAGAATAGTCAGAAGGGTGGTTACCAAAAGCACCATCACAAGCGCGTAGCCTTCTTCATTATTCAACTTAGATCGAAACCGTTTTTTAATGGAGATCACCCCCTAATGAATAGACCGTATTCGTCTTTATATTGACATTTGGGTTCGCTTTGGATGTCACGACTAAATTTAAATCCAGATCCCCATTAACCATATAAAATTGGGTACCTGTTAAGGAAAAGTTCGAATCATTGATCTTTTTCGAGTCTACATACAAATTTCCATCTTTTAATTCAAAGTGCTGGGTAAGGTCTGTTTCATAAGTTGCGCCATTGGAATCAACGGTCATTTTTTTGTCAATGGTGTCAAAGGCGGTCATGTCGGGGGTTCCTACTGGATTGGAGACGGCATCCACATTCTCTAGGACAGTGTTTAATTTTTCGCTAATTAAAATGCTTTGATTTCGAACCACAATGCTCGTGTTGATTTTGATGTTGTTCTTGACGAAAGCTCCAAAAAAACCGAATAACGCCACCATGACAATAGATGTAATCGTCAAAGCGGCCATCACCTCAATGAGAGTGAATCCTTGTTCGTCTTTTAATGAAAGAATTTTCACTGTCGGACATATCCTTTCAGTACTGTGTTGTTCTTAATAGAGTCTTGCGTAGTTGTTGCAGTGACTTGAATCTTGATAAGATAATTGCTCAAACTTGAATCATCCGGTGGTGAAAAATCAACTTTAACAGTAAAACCTTTAAATTGATTGGCGGTCGTTGTATCATTATTAAGAAGAAGAGCGAGTCCATTTGCATCCAGCGTATCACTTTGATTGAGTTGACTCGCGAGATCAGAATAAGACTTGCTTTCATATTTTTTTAAGACACTGTTGGCAAGTTGAAGGGTTGTTAGTTTCTGACTCGTTGCCGTTGTATAGATCATATTATTGATTAAGGCACCGCCAAACCCTAGTAGAATAATAGAAAGAATAGCGAGAGCGGCAACGACTTCAACTAAGGTCATCCCCTGTTCGTTCTTCACGGCTCATCTCCTCAATCCCTTAATGAGTCTTTAGTATTGGTACCTATTTATCATAAACCATAAATCGACATATGACGACCTATTAACACGTTATTTTACAAAGATAATGAAGGTCTGTCTACCTAGTTAAAAGAGAACGTTAAATGGCTTAAAATCGGCATGAAACCCACTCCTTGTGGTAATTTATAAAATTGTAAAAAATAACCAAAATAATATAGGGGCAATTCCTTTCAATTTTAATAGTGGGTCTACTCAGATTCCACACTCAATAATTTAGTGAGTGCGCAACCACTTCGAGAAGTTAAATAAAATGGATTCCAAGAAAAGGTCAGCCCAGTTATTCGAAGGGCTGACCTTTACTAGTATTGAAGGGAATACTTTTAGATGGATCGGATTTTTCAATAGGTCTTTCTTAATACTAAAAGAGGCTCTATCGCAAGGATAGAGCCCCAATGAAAGGGTTAAGCTTCTGCGGACGTTCGGTTAGTATCTTTCGGAGACCCTTCTTTCAATAGAAGTATTATGGTTCTTAGTTGCTAAAAGTGTCTTTTGCAAGTACCCTTTTCCAACCCAACCATCTCCCTTAAAGATCCGATTGTCTAATCACTTGCGCCTTTCGATATTATAATGTCCGCTTTAACGATCCGTTATGCAAAAAAAATTTAATGCCATAAGAAATAAAATGCTGTTGCTAATCGGTTGTATGGTAGAGGGATTTTATGTTAAAAGTATAGAAGTATTTACAAACAACAGGATAAAGCGGATGATAAGAAGCAGGACAAGAAGGACTTCTTGTCATTTTTTGAAAGACCTATAATGATGCGGCTTTGAGTACCAGGTTTTTAAAATACCTTCTATTCAGAAAATCTTAATAAAGAAGGAAGGAATTAGCGTGAAACGGGTAATCACTTATGGGACCTTTGATCTACTTCATTGGGGACATGTGAATCTTTTAAAACGAGCGCGTGAATTAGGAGACCACCTTACCGTAGGGCTCTCAACAGATCCCTTTAATGAAATTAAGCATAAAGAGGCTTACAATAAATATGAACATCGGAAACTGATCCTAGAATCCATTCGATATGTTGATAAGGTTATTCCTGAAACCAATTGGGAACAGAAGGCACAAGATATCCTCACTCACAATATTGATATTTTTGTGATGGGTGTTGATTGGGAAGGCAAATTTGACGAGCTCAAGGAATTCTGTGAGGTCATCTATTTACCTAGAACAACGGGGATTTCAACGTCCCAAATTAAAGCAGATTTAGCAACGGAAAAAAATGGTTAGGGAACTGGCAATTGAGATCTACTTAGTGCTCGTTCGCATGACCTTTTTAATCTGTAAGTTGTTTCCCCTACAAGATAAATGGACGTTTATGGTCACTTTTGATGAAAATACGCTTTATATATATGAAGAGATCAAACGCCAACAACTTTCTAAAGAAATTATTTTTTTATATAATGGGAAACAAAAAGAGCGGTTTGATCGTCTAACGGGTGTTCCGTCATTTCAACTTGAATCGTTTAAGTTTCGAGATTTTTTTTATAGCCTTTACCACTTGGCAACGTCTCGAAAAATCATCATGGATAATTACTTTGGCCTTCTTGCGGTTACCAAGTTTAAGAATGAGGTTGAATGTATTCAAATTTGGCATGCAGCCGGAGCAATTAAGACCTTTGGATTTGAGGACCTCTCAGTACAAAGTCGCACGCCAAGAGCGTTTAGACGATTTCAATCTGTCTACAACCAGTTTCACCGAATTGTGGTGGGTTCGGATATTATGGCGGACAGGTTTCTAAAGGCCTTTCATTTACCAGAAAAGGTTATTTTAAGAACCGGAATTCCTCGAACCGATTTGTTTTATAATCAGAATGCCAAGGAAACGGCCATAAAGAAGCTTCGAGAGAAGAATCCTATAATTGAGGATAAAAAAGTGATTCTTTATGCCCCAACTTATAGAGACCAAGAGCTTGAAGCGTTTCATCTTGAATTAGACATCAAAAAACTGCAGCAGGTTTTAAGAGATACACATGTCCTTTTCTTAAGACTTCACCCCGCGGTTAAAGGCACATTGAATTTGGACGCTTATGATCCGGGTTTTGTGTTTGATTATACCGGAATACATGATACAAATGAGCTTTTGTTTATTACGGACCTTTTGATAACCGATTATTCCTCAATTCCATATGAATTTTCTATCTTAGAAAAACCAATGATTTTCTATGCCTACGACGAAAAGGCGTATCTTGGTGAACGCGGCTTATGGGAGCCCTACTCTCAGATGGTACCTGGGCCAATTGCTCGAACCACTGACGAGATCTTACAAGCGATCGAGCAAGAGAATGATTACCTTGGTCAAATTCAGCGCTTCTCAGAGGCATGGAACAGGTATTCAAAGGGGCATTCAAGTGAAAACTTAGTCAATTACCTGTTGGAAAAGGAAAACTGACAAAGATATAACCGAGCAAGAATGTTTGCCTAAACGATATTATATTCATGATATTGAAGAAATGTCATGGCTTTTCGATGTTCAAGTTATTTTAATTAAACAAGATTAGGACCTAACATGAAATCATGCGGGCTAGTCCATAAAGGAGAATGAGAATGATCTATGCGGAAATTTTAGCAGGTGGGAAAGGCACACGAATGGGTAATATTGATTTGCCAAAACAGTTCTTAACTCTAAAAACAAAACCCATTTTGATACACACTGTTGAAAAGTTTCTTTTAAATCATCGTTTTGAACAAATCATTATTGTCGCACCTAGAGAATGGCTCCATCACACTAGAAGTTTAATTAAGAAGCACCTTGGCAATCAAGAACGCCTCGTCCTGGTGGAAGGCGGAACGGACCGTAATGAATCCATCATGAGCGGAATTCGGCATATTGAAGAGACGTTCGGACTGAATGATGACGATGTGATCATCACTCATGATTCAGTTCGTCCTTTTCTCACGCACCGGATCATTGAGGAAAATATTGATGCGGCTTTAAAATATGGAGCTGTTGATACAGCAATAGAAGCCGTTGACACTATTATTACGTCAACTGATGGGGATCTCATTACAGAAATCCCTGTTCGAAGCCAAATGTTTCAAGGACAGACGCCTCAAAGCTTTAACATTAAAAAGCTGGTTGACCTTTATCAAGAATTGTCCCTTGACCAAAAGAAGATTATGACGGATGCATGCAAAATTTTCACAGTAAGCGGGGAACCCGTTAAGATTGTCAAAGGGGAATTATTTAACATTAAAATCACAACTCCTTACGATTTAAAAATTGCGAACGCTTTGTTTGAGGAGCGAGTCCAGATATGATTAATCAAGTGTATCGCCTTGTGTCACCGCGTCAATTCGAAGTGGCCTATACGGATCGTGCATTAGAGTCAGACCGTGTGGTGGTGCGTCCGACGCATCTTTCCATTTGTGCGGCTGACCAGCGGTATTACACCGGTTCACGTGATAAAGAGACCCTGGCTAGAAAACTTCCCATGGCCCTTATTCATGAAGGGATTGGGCAAGTTGTTTATGATCCTAAAGGGGAATACAAAGTTGGGACAAAGGTCGTCATGGTTCCAAATACGCCGACGGAAAAAGACGACGTGATCGCGGAGAACTACCTTCGTTCAAGTCGTTTTCGATCTAGTGGCTATGACGGCTTTCTTCAAGATTACATCTTCCTACAAAGAGACCGCCTCGTTCGCCTATTTGAAGGGATGAATCCTAATGTTATGGCTTTTACGGAGCTCATGACGATTGCGATGCATGCGATTACGCGTTTTAAGCAAAGAGCCCATAACCGCCGAGAAACGTTTGGGGTTTGGGGAGATGGTAATCTTGGCTTTATTACCTCTTTGATGCTCAAACAGTTATTTCCTGAAAGCCGCGTTTTTATTTTTGGAAAGACAGGGTACAAGCTGGATCATTTTTCTTTCGTCGATGAAGTCTATACGATCAATGCGATTCCGGAAGATATTTATATTGATCATGCGTTTGAATGTGTCGGTGGAATGGGCAGCCAATCGGCGATCAATCAAATAATCGATGTCATTAAACCAGAAGGATCCATAGCTATTTTAGGTGTTTCTGAGAATCCCATTGAAGTGAATACACGGATGATTTTAGAAAAAGGGATTACCATGATTGGATCAAGCCGTAGCGGTGTTAAGGATTTTCAAGATACGGTTGAATTTCTAAGACAGTATCCAGATGTACAAGGTTATTTTGAAGCACTAGTTGGTTCCGTGAATCCGATTCGCTCGATTCAGGATATTACGCAATCTTTTGAAAAAGACCTCACGACATCATGGGGGAAAACGGTTTTAAAATGGGACATTTAAGTAAAGGGCCAAGGGTGATTGACGATGTCAGGCTTTAAATGGCTGCCAACAATGTTGGCAAGCTTTGGAATTCGAGTTGTTTTTACACTATCAAAGCTGTTACCTGTTAATCGGAATAAAATCACCTTTGCTTCTTATCGTTCAGAAAAATTAAAGGATAATCTCATGTTTGTTTACGAAGAGTGGAAAGCGCGAGGCGGAAATGAAACGACCATTTTTTTGCTTAAAACGTATCGTCCAGGTCTTCTTGGCAAACTCGATTATTTCCTGCACATGATCAAAGCGAGCTATCATCTGGCCACTTCGCGATTTTTCATCGTGGATGATTATTATTTTCCCATTTACGTGATCAAGCCTAGGAACGGGACCGACATTGTACAACTGTGGCATGCCGCAGGGGCTTTTAAGAAATTTGGATACAGTACCATTAATAAAAGCTTTGGGCCAAGTGAGGATTATTTAAAGCGGGTGAAGGTCCATTCCAATTATACAAAAGTCATGGTTAGCGGATCTGAAGTGATTCCTTTTTACGCGGAAGCCTTTAACATGCCTGAGGATCGCATTTTGCCGCTAGGTGTTCCAAGAACGGACTATTTCTATAATGGAACAGTTTTAGAAGAAACAACAGCTTCGTTTTATCAACATTATCCTGAATTACTGAATAAAACTTTAATTTTGTATGCCCCCACCTTTCGTGGGAAAAGCCATGATCAAGAGGTGTTCCACATTCCAATGGATTTGGCTGCCCTAAAAAAGGAAATTGGCGATCAGTATGCGTTTTTAATCCATCTTCACCCATACATGAGAAAAGGAATAGCTCAAGACGCTGGGTTAGAGGGTTTTGTCTACTTGATGGATGGCCAGTATAATATACAAGAGTTACTTGGCCTTACGGATCTGCTTGTCACAGACTATTCCTCAATCATCTTTGATTTCAGTTTACGCGATCAGCCGATGGTGTTTTTTGCCCATGATCTAGATGATTATGAATTGGAACGCGGCTTTTATTATGAGTTTCGTTCTTTTATTCCGGGTCCATTATTTGAAGAAACAGAGAGTTTTATAGAGTGGTTAAAAATGGGGGATTTTGATACCTCAAAAGTTAAATCGTTTAAAGAGAAATTCTTTGATTATACGGATGGGCAAGCGAGTCGGCGGATTGTCGACTATTTGATTCAAATCAAGTGATTGTCTAGGGTCATCAGTTATAAGAAAACAATCGCGATTAATATGTAAAAGACTCCCATCCAAAAAGTGGATTGGGAGTCTTTTTATCGTTGTCGGGAATACAAAGCTTTTGTGAACAGGCTTGTTAACTTTTAAAGAGAATTGGACCGAACCCGAAAGTTTTGACAAGGCCATTCGCAAGAAGACTTCCGGCGAGCGCATGCCCTGCTTGATTTGGATGCCAGCTGTTCCCGTAATAGTCTTTATAGGTTTTACCGTGTGCGGCCATGTAAAGCGTCATTTGATGGTAAAGATCCTCAATATAGAGGTTTGAACTATTAAAGGCGTTCGCAACTTGGAACATTTGATTAAACCACTGATCCGTCTTTAGTCGATCATTGACAATGAGTTCCTGTGTAACAGGCGGTGTCACAATCAAGACCACAGCGTGTTCTTTTAGAGCTTCAGCAATCAGGTCATGAAACGACTTTTTAAATTGATCGAGGGTTGTTTTATGGCGGCTGCTCATGGAATTCTCAACCCCAAAGGATAAGACAACCACTTGAGGATGGTCTTTTTTTAACCAAGAGAGGTATTGGGATTTGTTTTTTGTATCAAGTAAGTAGGGGGTTTGACCCGCTACCGTGTGACTAACGTAATGATATGTTGTATTGGTACTTTGAGTCCGTGCTGTAAAAGCACGTTGCAAATAGGAATTATCATGAGGATCTAGCCATCCGTGTGCCATCGATCCTCCAATAACATCAACGGTTTCTTTAGTGAGTTTTTTGCCCATCCCAGAAGTAGAGAGGGTTTGGCTGTTTTGAGCTGAGGCCTTCTTTAATAGAAAGCTGGAAGAGGGCGTATAATAACGACTGGCCATCCATCCAGCCGAAAAGATCACGATCGCACACAGGACACCTACTAGGCTCCTTAATATATATGTCTTGTTTTTTTTGCGTCGCTGCTTAGTTGATTCCATTATAAAAAACCCTTTCAAATGTAGTTTTGGATAAAATGCTTCCTTAGAATCATCAAAGTATTTACAAAGTTTTTACGCAGTAAGGATCTATTCAGCCAACTTAGATGATGGTAAAATTTAATCAGCTAAAGGAATTGAGCTGATGAACCTCTTTTACGTGTTTAGAATGAGAGGGTTTTAAGGGGTGTTTAACTAGATTATGACTAAAAAATGGTTGTTTCCATCGGCAATGCTATCTTGCTTTTTAATAGTATGTCTACTGATTATTACAAGTTTTATAAACAAACAGGCTGTTCCTGTTTCCCAAGTCAACGTAGCCAATGGTCAGTCAACCGGTTCCCCACCGCCTCATAAAGAAGAAGTGACAAAAAACACACCACCCAAGAGGGAAGTCGTGGATGTCTTTGGGGGAAGCATGGCTTACGGCTGGAAAGATCCGCGAAATATCTCTTATTTACAACGCGCCTTCGAGAGCCGTTCAAAGACCACTTCTGTTCAATATAAATATATCAATCATGCGATCCCAGGCTTTACGGCAGAGTGGTTAAATCAGCGTTACCCGGGAAAATTTGAGGCATGGCTAAAAGCAGATCACCCTCAAATTGTGATTCTTTCCTGGGGACTTGAAAATGACATGAGCAGTGTTCATAAAGATTCATTGCCTATTTTTTCTAAACAGATAAGGGAAGAGGTTTCAATGGCGCTTGCTCATCACGCTGTGGTGCTGATCATCACCCCTCCAGTCACCAAGCTTTTAGCAACTAAAGATCGGAGCAAAGTGCTTTCTTATATTCATACTGAGTTCGAAGTTGGAAAGTCGTTTCACAGCCCTAATGTTTTGACGATCCGACTTTTTCATCAATTCAAGACGTATATGTGGGATCATCATCAAACGTATAAACCTTATTTTGGAAATGCATGGCACCCCAACCGAGCCGGACATAAGCTCGGTGGAATACTCCTTGCGGCCGACTTAGAAAAAAGATTTGGAAAAGGTCCGATTGAATTTAAAGAACAAAATTCCCATTCATCCAAAAAAGGACTTAATCTCAATCTCATAATCTTTAGAACGCATTAAATTCCCAAGGATTACTCCCCTTGGGAATTTAATAAGGAGTATCCTTTAATTAAGAAACAAGTTCTGACATAATTTGTGTTTTTAATAGAGTACGTTGGATTTTACCTGTTGGTCCAACTGGAAGTGTATTCACAAGATGAATTTCTGAAGGACATTTATAAGCTGAAATAGCCGATTGGCAGTGTCTCTTCAAGCCATCAACAAAGCGATCTTCAGTGTCTGTTAAGTTAACAGATGTGCTTATTTTTTCACTGTTTTCATTTTCAATCATGTTGGCATGGTAACCCAACTTAGTCTTGGCAGAATGGGTAAGTTGGATATAGGCTGCGAGTCGTTCTCCGTACAATGGATCTGGAAGACCAATTACAGCCACTTGATTGACACCTGGATAAGTTCGAATCACATCTTCTACTTCATAGGGACTTATTTTCTCGCCTGCCCGATTAATCATCTCTTTTTTGCGCCCTGTTATATAGACATAACCTTCTTCATCGACGTATCCGAGGTCTCCGGTAAAGAACCAACCACCACGAAAATCTTTCTGACTTTCCGCTTCTTCATAGTACTCAACGACTCCAGGACCATGGATCGCAATTTCTCCAACTTCGCGGCAACCCATTCGCGAGCCTTGATCATCTGTGATCTTCAAACCAACACCAACAGGTATGCCAACTGAGCCTAAACGGCGTTCTTCTGGTGGTAAAGGGTTGACACAAATTTGACTGGCTGCTTCCGTCATCCCATAAGACTGAATAACGGGAATCCCAAATTTCCTTTCAAATTGTTCATGATGGAGCTTTGGAAGCTGAGCAGAGGCAGATCGTATGAATCGAAGTGAACTTGGTCTAGTGTCAGGAGCTTCTCCTTTTAATAAAATGGCAAGAATTGTTGGGACGGCCGAAACCCAAGTAATCTTGTGAGTTTCAACGATGGACCAAAAACGCGACGCACTAAATTTTTCTGCTATGACAAGTCGCCCGCCAGATAATAAAGTAGATAAAAAGGCCACAACCTGTGCATTTATATGAAACAGGGGGAGAAAACAGAATGAGAGATCATTAGAAGTTAAATGATGGGAAGAGATGATGCTCTCAGCTGTAGCGAGAAGATGGCGATGTTTGAGACCGACTGCCTTTGGTTTTCCCGTTGTTCCAGATGTGTACATAATGACACCAATTGCTTCATCACTTGGTTCAGGAGCGACATAAGTTTTGGTTGGAAGTAACACGTCCTCACAACGAAAGTCAAGGCCCTCAGGGAGACCGTCTTCATAGGAGCGTTCTTCCCTTTCATTTTTTGTGTACTTTTTTGTTGGGATCGCATGACTTGTTTCTGTTATGCAGAAGACATGGCTTAATGGGATCTCATTTAAAACATGGCGATCTGTCTGATGTTCTTTAAAGCTCTCCCATTGATCTTGGTTAAAGAAAGCCGCTTTCGCTTGGCTTCTAACAATAAATTTATTTAATTCAGGCCGGGGCATATTGGGATTAACTGGAACAATGGTGGCACCAAATTCTAAGAAGGCAAGATAGGTGACTAAGAAAGCATAGGAATTAGGATAACCTAGAAGGATCCGATCTTCTGGGCGGATACCGGTTTCGCCTAACAGATTAACTAGGATTTCTTTATCTTTTAGTAGTTGATCGATCTTAAATTCTTGTTTAGCATCGCGGATGATGACTTTTTCCTTATCGTCTAGAACACTCTGTAATTGCTTAGTTAAAGTAGACAAAACGTCACTTCCTTTAGTTAGTTCAATTTGTAGGTGATTTCATCGGGTCAGTGGCAGAGAGATTCGAAACGATTCTTTTTTTAGGTTTGAAATGTTTGACTTTTCGTCCCACAATAAAAGCTACCCAAGGGATTCTTCCAATCCAATAAGATATGAACATCGAGGTCACATAGACAAAAAGGATAGAGATCGGCAATAGCACAAAGTAATGAACCCAAGCAGGAACTTGCAACATTTTGACGATCACGGCCATAAAATAGAGCGGAATAGGTTGAGCGAGATACATTCCAAATGACGTGTTGGAGGCAAGCTGGATATAGGCACTGAACCTCTTCCAACTTGGAAGGTCACGCCGACGTGACCAACGTAAACCGGCCATCCAAAAGCTTAAGGTCACAATAAACGAATAGGGAATCATAATAGGCTGAACAACCAAATGGGAAATACTCTCAGATTCGTGTAAAACGAGTCGATCCACAAGGTAATGCCCCCAAACAAAGAGGACACTGAAGCCAAGAATGACCCATAATTTTTTGACATGACGATCAACAAACGCCAAAATCTGTTGATAGTGACAGGCGATGATGCCACCTGAAATAAACCAAAATTGGTAGGTGAGAATAAACGTCTCACGGTAACGATCTATTACTGAGAGAAAACCTGGTAATTTAGAAGCATCAACATGAGGAAGATAGAATTTTGTCATATACATAAAGATCAGTTCAAGGACAAAGCTCCCAATAAAAATCCCCATATGCCACTTTTGTAATTTCTTCAAGGCCCAAAGTAAAAACGGAAAAATAACATAGAACTGTATGGAAACCATGATGAAATATAAATAGAATTGCTTCCCAGTTATAACGGAAGTCAAAAATTCATGACCGATCGAATGGAGTGACCAGTTGAACCCAGGAGTAACCAGACCTCTAAATAAAATATAAATAATATTCCAGACGACGTATGGGATGGCAACAAGGCTTAACCGTTTCCTCCAGAATTGGAAAGGCTGGAATTCCTTTGGATAATACGTTATAAACAGAACAAGTCCAGTGATAAACATAAAAGACTCACGTGTATAGTGAAATGAAGTAATAATGGTTCCGAGTGTAAGAAGACCAGGTGTCATGTCGGTGTGGATCATTTCAATAAAACGTGCAATCGTGTGAACCGTCAACACACCAAGCATAATAAAGGTCCTCATAAGGTCAATCTCATATAAGTGTTTTTTCTTTGCCAAAACAGTTCCCCCTAGTAGATAACGCGGCTTTCTCTCACATAAGGTATAGCCCCTTTTTAAGCCCGTCTGTTCACAACATTAGACTCCAACTGTTCCAAGGTAGCATCCTTAGTTTCAGGTGAAAAAAGTAATTCGACAACAAGGGTTAGTGCCGTTACAATGGCCACAACGTAAAAACCTGAAGACATCCCTTTTGCACTTAAGATGACAGGTAACATATAGGAACCCACGACGCCGCCTAAAAACCGGCCAATTGTTTCAACGGAAGCGGAACCAGTCGTCCGAATATTGGTTGGGTATTGTTCAGCATATGACATTTTAAGGGCAGGGAAAGCTCCTGTACCAAAGAAGGACATGACACACGCGTAGATTACCATTCCGACAGGGGTTGTTGCAAAACCAAATAGAAGCGCGGCAACACCCGCAATTCCCATAAACCCAACATAAACCCATTTTCTCCCAAAGTGTTCAGCTAAGTAGCCGTTCAACAATTTTCCTGGAATCGCAGCCCCTGTTATGATGGCTGTAAATAGTAGCGAATGAGCAAAGGAAAGACCTTGTGAAGTAAACAAGGTTGGCATATAGGTCATGACAATATAAAACATGAAAAAAGTCCCTGTTGCGGCAATGGCACGTGAAACCGTTCTTTGCAGAAAAGGTGGTTTCCAAGGTGTGCCTATCGTTACCTTTGTCAAGCCTGAAAGTGAAGTCTTGACTTGCTTTCTTTTTTTGGTTGGTTCACGTTTAAGATCAGGCTCTGGAAGCTTGCGCCCGATTAAATTTTCAACATGATGTTCAATGTTGAGCATAATATCGTTTGCTTCTTCATATCGTCCCTGTTTTGCTAACCAACGTGGTGATTCGGGTAACGCCTTTTTTATTATAAAGGCATAAAAAAATGGAAGTGAAGCCACTGCAAAGAAGATCCTCCAGGAAAGTGTCATAGGTAAATGCGGTAATATGACAATTCCCAACAAGGGTGCTATAAAGTAACCAACAGAAAGACAGGCATCCATAATTCCATTAAATAAAGTTCGCTTACGGCTGTTCACAAACTCACTCACGATCGCATATGGAAGCGGAAAGACAGCACCCATCCCCAGTCCAGAAAGGAAACGGAAGACTAAAAGAACCGTATAGTTAGGACTAAACGCACATAATAAGGTAAAAAGGCTATATTCGATGATCCCCCAAAAGAGCATTTTCTTTCTTCCATAATGATCGGATAGAAAACCAGCAGGAATCAGTCCAATGACAATACCAAAAGTAGAGGCAGCGGTCAGAAGACCCACCTCACTCGGTGTTAAGTGCATAACTTGTTTAATTGGGTTTAATGCAACCCCTAAAGAACCTATACTTAGTGATTCAATGAACCATGCGAAACCAGCAAGTAAGATCACTTTCCAAGTAAACCATGTTACAGGCAGCCTTTCAATACGACCCGGTATATTCATATAAGATCATCTCCTAAAATAAATTTAACACTCAGGTCAAATGATTTTTGGGGTTTTGTAATTGGGTCATCCTTAATACTAGTAAAACGCTCCAACCTTTTCAATAAATTTGCTACCATAATCCCCTTCATGATTAGTCCCCCTAAAAGTATTTACTTTGTTTATATTAGAACGAGTTTCTTAAGAAAAAATTAATTTTATTATAAGTTGGAGGCATTTCATATATCTAATCTCTCACTGGGAATATTTTCAAAACGCAAAAAAGAGCAAGCTTCCCAAACCTCGCTCGAAATAGTTCAGTACGACTAAAACTAAGTGATCGGAGGAATACTCCCTATGTCTATTTTCCCAAGGAAGCCTATTTGACCTGCAAGATTTATATGTTTTAGAACCTAATTAACGACTTGAATCCTCCGAATAATGACAAAACTGAAGAAAAGCGAAATGAAAAAACGTGGTCGAAAACAAAAGCTGAAAGAGACCAATGGTTAATGGATAAAACTGATCAAGATGCCAAGTTTTTTTGAAAATTAATGAATGAAATTCCTTTAAACTGTGCTTCTTCAACAGAAATAGTTTTGAAATTGATCAAATTAAGTGGAGGGAATCGAGTGCGATTGTTGCTTTTTATATATTATTACGGTTGGGGTTCCCGTTTTCTGGGGGTAATGATCATATTAGAAAAGCACAAACACTCTGGGTTTGCCAAGAGGATCCTGGTAGGTATATTATTAATTCTTTTACATAATTAAAAGGAATCTGCACAACCCAGCAGATTCCTTTTTTAAAACATATGATTACCGATAGATCCCGATGACAAAGGCTCCAGCAATGATGAAAAAGAGTCCCACTAATTTGTAGGCATTCATTTTTTCCTTTAGGTAGAAATAAGAGAAAATAAACGTCCAAATATAAGTGATGGAGGTTAACGGGAAAATAATGGTATAAGGATAGTGACGAAGGGCAAGGACATTAAGGATCGCTCCTAGTCCGTAAAACCCACAACCAATGGAAAAAACAAAGAGTTTGC
The DNA here is from genome assembly GCA_963829575.1 of uncultured Sporolactobacillaceae bacterium. Taxonomy (GTDB): domain Bacteria; phylum Bacillota; class Bacilli; order Bacillales; family Sporolactobacillaceae; genus KACC-23026. The sequence continues at coordinate 607,253 of CAWHJF010000012.1, forward strand.
CAATGAGGCCTTCTTTGGTTGAGACTTTCTTTAAGACTAAACCTCCAAGGGCTCCGAAAAGTGTCATGCCAAAAAGATAGACGATTATCATTGGAGACCCACATCCTGTTGGTCATGGTCAGGTTGCCTTTCACCAAGTCCAAGGCTAATGGCGCCAATGAGAATGAAGGCATCTCCCAATATAAGTTTGGGCGTCAAGGCTTCATGGAGCCAAAGACTTCCGATAACTAAAGAGAATACATACCCTAAGCTAAGCAAAGGGTGAAGGGTGGACAAGCTCCCGAACCGAAACGCAACGGTCATAATGATGGCTCCCATGCCATATAATAAAAACCCGACATAGAGCTGCCAGGACTCAAGCCCATGAGGGGCGAGCTTCCAAAAAGCTTGCCCAGTTGCTGTACAGATGGCCGAAACGACCATTAATAAGATCCCAATATATATAGGGCGTCCCACTTAGTCCACCTCCAATTTTCCAAGGAGAAGGAGGAAGGGAACGATAAAAACAAAACTGAACGAATAACGAAAATCCGGTGCCGGCATCGCCATAGCAATTGTAATCAATACGAAGCCAGCTGGTAAATAGAAACCGATCCCGCTCCAGCCTCTTCTCCGGATCGAGGCCACGAGTCCAATTAGTAAAAAGACTAACGGCAGGGCTCCTTTTAAAAAGTAATTCTCATAGCCCTTTTTGTCGACCATTCTAAAAGCCCGATCTAAAATAGGTTTTAATTTCGGCAGTTTACTCTTCGTTGTAAGATGGGCAACCGTTTGATTCACTTGCTTCTGGTAATCCGTAAAAGACATAATCGGAAGTTGTGGTGACGCGAACGTCGTTTGTTGCACGTAGTGGTCATAAGCCGCTTTCATAAGGGCAGGCTTTGGATCATTCCAATTATGTGTTGGGGCATTAATCATAATCCCTAAAGGATAATTTTGCAGATCATAGGCACTATCAAAATAAGGATTCACATTATCATTAATAGGTGCATGGAATTGCCAAATCGGCGCCATTTGGTTGAGATAGGCACTGACAAATGTCTTAGGATTAAGAGCCAACAATTGAACCCATTGTTTTAAATACGTTGAAAAGCTCTGATTGATCACTGAAGCGTTGTACTTCGGATCATGTTTAATCGGATCCGCGGTTTGCGGGTGGTAGTCTTGTATCCAATTCTTTTCAGGAAGAATCTGATCAAAATAGGCTTTTAATTCTGGCGTGAAATGGCCATGTGCCACATAAGTTGCCGCTATTTGCTGTGAAGGAACTGCCAAGGCTTGATTCAAAGGGTTTTTGATGACATGAAGAGCATTCATGAGTGGTCCGTTGAATAGGTAATAAAGGATCAACACAGGAATAGTAACCAAAACCATGCGTTTCCGAGCCCCTTTTACAAACGTAATAAAAAGGACAAGTGCGGCGAGCACCACAGCTGAACCATTATCTCTTAAATTCATTGCAATAAAGGCCACAAGGATCAATGCCACCATATGTATGGGTTTCCTAAGCCATTCGCCTTTGGTTGTAATAACTTTTGTAAAAAGAACCGTTAACAAAAGAATAAAGGCGGCGAAAGGAATGTCCTTCCACATGGTAATCGCATAAAAGCCATTAACAGGATTAAGGGCGTAGATAAGGTCGATTAAAATAAGCCACTTTAATGAAACTCCTAATTTTTGTAAAGTATAGAGAGCATACCCGATAATAGCTGAGACTAAGACAATTTGAACAATCGAATAGGAAACCGGTGAGTCATACAACCAAGTCGTGGCTTGAATTAACCAAGTATGTAGAATGGGATGCCAAGAATTATAAGGCATAATATGATGGGCCATATCCCATTGCCAAAACGAATCATAGGTCATTTTCCCCGGTGAATAGGTAAGTAAATAAACAAACCAAACGAGCGCTGGAACAATTGCATAGATCAATCCCCACCACCATTTCGGCTGATAATGTGTGGTTTGAAAAGGTTTCTCTAACCAGAAAAGTAAGCAATAAATACTTAAAGCAAAACCAATTAAAGTGATGAGCGTGACAAGCCACATGAGTAACCCTTGGCCTGAAAAAGCATGGGTATGAGAACTATAAACCCATGCCCCTGCTAAAATTAAACTTATAAGCCCTCTCGGAAACGAGAAGGTAGAAAACAGCTCTTGAAGAATGGGCAGAAAGGCCAATTGGAAGATCACATACAAGATCAGCCAGATCCATTGCCAATTAAATGCGAAATGTGTTAGGTAAAAAAAAGGTGTTGCAACCCAAAATAAAACGAGTAGCAAAAGATAAGGGATTCTCACGATTTCACGAGACTCCTTTCTTCAATGAGCCTTTCTTGACTAATGACATGCTTTAATCGAATTAATTCGAGCTGATACGTTTGATTTTGTTTATGAATAAACGTATCCAAAATGAGTCCGCACATGAAAAACATCATGGCGAGAAGCATGAGTCCTGTAGCGAGAATAGCGGTTGGCACACGGTAAATATAATGGAACCGTATATACTCTGAAACGACAGGGACACCCGCGATGAGTCCCAAAAGTAAAAAGGCGAGAGCAACCATCCCAAAAAAGAAAAACGGTTTGCCGTGCTTGACTAATCGTGAAATGGTTCGGAGGACTTTAAATCCGTCAGTAAAGGTATTGAGTTTAGACTCACTGCCCTCAGGTCGATCACGATAATCAATTTGAATTTCTTTGATTAGAAAACGATGCTCAAGGGCATGGATGGTCATTTCGGTCTCAATCTCAAAACCTGGGCTTAAGACGGGCATACTCTTCACAAAAAAACGACTAAACCCTCTGTAGCCGGTCATGATGTCTTGAACTTGCCCATTGTAGATCCAATTAATTAGATTTCGAACGAGTTGATTTCCAAAATCATGGAAGTTTCGTTTGTTCTCATTGAAATAGGTGCCATTTGATAGCCGATCACCAATGACAAAATCCGCATCCCCTTTTTTCAAGGGCTCAATAAGCTCGGGCGCATACTCCGCGGGATACGTATCGTCCCCATCCACCATGATGTAATAATCCGCATCAATATCACGAAACATGGAACGGACGACATTCCCTTTTCCTTGACGCGGCTCCTTTCGAACGATCGCCCCATGCTCAAGGGCTATTTCAACCGTACGATCCTTGGAATTGTTGTCGTAGACATAAATCTTAGCATGGGGTAGAGTATGTCGAAAATCATCAATGACTTTCCCTATGGTGATCTCTTCATTATAGCAAGGTATGAGTACGGCAATTTCTTCATTAATCAATAGAATTCCTCCAGTATCAGGTTTAAACCATTCTCAAAACAACTTTATTATCGTATAGATCCATTCGAATTAAAAGTCAATTAAAGTTTCGACAAACCGTTCAGCAGAATGCCCATCTAAATAAGTAAAGAACTTATGTTTAAAGGCGTCCACTTTTTCAAGATCGAACTCCTCGTGCTGAATGGCTTTAATCAGCCCCTCAGTAGTCTTAATAATTGGGCCCGGAACAAAGCTTTCATAATCATAATAGAAGCCGCGTTCACTGATATAAGACTCTAAGTCATAGGCAAAAAAGAGCATGGGCCGATTCAACAAGGCATATTCAAAAACGAGTGACGAATAGTCACTAATTAAAAGATCAGTTATGGCTAGGATATCGTTCATCTCTTGGTTGCTTAAATTTAGAACGAAATGTTTCAAATCGTCTGGAATGACCGACTGTTTTCTGACCGAAGGGTGGAGTTTTAAAATTAAGAGATAATCTTGATCTAAGGCCTTGGCCATTACCTTCATATCAAGGTGAAGCGTGAAGACCCCACGTTCTTTTGGTCCGCCCCTAAAAGTTGGCGCATAGGTAATAATTTTTTTGTTTTTAAGCTGCGGATAGAGCCCTAGGTATTTTTCTTTTAAATAAGCGATCCGGTTCTTGTCAAAAAACAGATCTGTCCTTGGAAGGCCTATAGGGTAAATATTCTCCACAGGGAGACGAAAAGCATCCGCGTATTTTGGGGCCACTTCTTCACCTGTAACAATCGCTTTTGTGTATTTACTATGAGCACGTCTTTCAAATTCCTCTGTGTTGCTGTCCTTTGATCCAATGGCGCTGAACCCAAACTTCTTAAAGGCTCCCGCAGCATGCCAAATCTGGATGACTTCAGTTTCTTTTCTAAAAGATAAATTATAGAACGGGCGGTAATAATCATCTAAGACAATATATTTTGCTGTGGCGATATCATAGTAATACGTCAATAATTGCCTAAAATTCCGAACCTGTTTAAAATAACCTTTTATGATATAAAGGGGCCTTCTGTTCCGTAACTCCTGGTAAATAAATTTAAAAGAATCGCCTAAAGTATCCATTTTATTTGAAGCAAAGACAAGCTTCTTTTGGACAGGAAAAAGCCTGAAAATAGGATACATAACACGTCGAATAAACCCACTTTTTATTAAACTTTTCCCTTTGATCCAGACTTTTTTTAATCGCGAACGAAAGACATACCATTTTAATGGAGAAACACTTTGAGTTAGGTAAGCCTTTTTAACAATGTTGACTTCCTTCTTAAAACGTGTCACTTCTAATCGATGTTCAGAGCCTGGGTCCATTAACTTAAAACAGGTTGAAATCAAATTAAGGTAGGTTTTATGGGTGTCTGACTTTAACATGGCAAAACGCAAGGCGATTTCGTAAGTTAAAATGTGATGTAAGGAGGTCAGTTGATTAAAAAATTCAAACGAGAATTCTTCCATCCACTGGTTAATAATGCTAAGTATTTCGTTTTGAAAAGACCCCTTATTCGATTTAAGCATTTGAATGATAATCGGCCAAACATCTGCCCAGATGATCCGATTGTAATAATAAGCTTTTGTGGCTTCACGTGCGTATTTATTTGTTAAATATTTGTCCCATAGATGATCAGAGGCTTTCAGGCTATTCATGACATCCCTTAACACACTAAGTGAGTTAACTTGAATGGTTTGCGAAAGGGATTCATTCCCTTCAACTTCTCTTCTTCGATATTTATATATAACTTGGTCAACGGTATAGATTTTTTTAGCTTTAAGATAGGCCTCGATCACAAAAGGGTGATCTTCGGTGACTTTAATCCCCGCTGGAAATCGAACGTCTTTTATCATGCTTCTTTTATACAGTTTGTTACAAGGCCCTACTGAATAAAGCAATTCGGGATTGCGAACGAGATTTTTGGCCCCAACTCTATAAACACCATTTTCAAGATGGCTTAAAATATACCATGTTCGATTTGAATTGAAACTAAGGGAAGCCCCAATAATTAGTTCTGCTTGTTCACGAATCGCAGTTTGATACATCGTCTCTAGGGCATTTTCGGGAAGTAAATCGTCTGAATCCAAAAAGCTTATAAATTCACCTTTCGAAAGCTCAATCCCAATATTCCGGGCTTGCCCAGGTCCTTTGTTATGCTGCTTAACGAAAGTGACGCAATCATGTTTTTCTATAAAAGACTCTATGATCTGTGGGCTACGATCCGTAGACCCGTCATCAATAAATATCGTTTCAATATCATTAAGTGTTTGATTCTCAAGGGAGATCAACGTTTCGGGTAAATAGGCTTCAACGTTGTAGACGGGTACAATCACACTCACCTTATAATTGTCCTTTTTACTTTTGGAGACAATTTCATAGTCCATCATCAAAACTCCTTTTGCTTCCTAAGGTGAATTCTCTAAGGAAATCTTCCTTTTGCATAACCTTAATTTCAGGCCGACGCTTATAGAGTTTATAAGGGAAGGTATAATCATCCGCAATCACAACTTTGGCAGTCGCGAGATCCTGAAGATATGAAAAAAACTGAGAAATGTTTTTTGACTTTTGTAAGTAAACTTTGATCTGATGATTTGGCCACTGCTGGTTCAGTAAAGCCGTCAGTTCTTCTTCAGATGCGTTTAAATGGGTGACTTTACTTGAAATAAATAGGATTTTATCTTCGAGTTTTTTAAATTTAAAAAAGGGATAAAGGACGGGTGTCACGCCAAATTTTTTGAGAAGAGAGAGTGCTTTGGTTTTTAGTTTCCAACACCTGTCAATAAATATTCGTGATTTTATTGGGTTTATCGTCCGTGCCCCAATGCCTTTTTCAAGGGCAGACATTTTCTTTGCAGATCCCATGCTTTTGAAATTGACCATCACAGAAGGGTCAATGGTAAAAATCCATTGACCTACAAGATTTAACACTAACACTTTATTATGATTTTCTTTAGATTGTCTTAAAAAATTGATAATTGCCGGCCACAGGTCGGATTGAAGGATCCGATTATAGTAATAAGCTTGAAGATGCGCTCTAATTTTTTGGTCGGTAATATATTTATTCCAAAGGGGGTCCGAGACCTTTAAACTATTGATAATATCACGAATCACATTTAGCGCATTCGTAGTGACGGTTTGTGAAAGGGAAGTGGTTTGCTCGCTTTCACGTCTCCTATAATTATAAATAACCTTGTCAGTCGAGAAGATTTTGTTTGATTTTAAGTAAGCTTCTATGACAAAAGGTTGATCTTCCGTTACTTTAATTCCGGATGGAAACCGAATTTCCTGAATCAATTCTGATTTAAATAATTTATTGCAAGGACCAATTGAATACAGTAATTCAGGATGGGTGATCAAGGTTTTGCTTCCAGGGTTATAGACACCATGATTGACATGACCTTGTATATACCACGTTCTTTTGGAATTGAAACTAATTGAGGCGCCTGTCACCATATCTGCTCCGTGATGAATAAGTGTGGTATATAGTGTTTCAAGGGCCGCTTCTGGCAGTAGGTCATCTGAGTCAACGAAGCAGATGGTTGTCCCCTTGGCAAGCTCAATCCCCGTGTTCCTAGCAACTCCCGGGCCAGAATTTTTCTGTTTAATGTAGGCCATATTGGGATAACGCGTTGCAAAATCTTTAAGAATCTCCTCACTTTTATCTGTAGACCCGTCATCTACGGTAATGACCTCAATTGGTTGCAAGTTTTGTGAAAAGATCGATTGTAGAGTTTCAGCGATAAATTCTTCAGAATTATAAACAGGAATGACCACACTGACTTTGTAAGCATCCGGTAAACTCGATGAGAGGATTTGATAGCTCATCGTTTCCCTCCTTCTTGGAGTGAAAGTATTAAAATCATGCTCTGAAAAACCATGTCTATGGTTTCACGCGTTAAAGAGCGTTGCTTAAATTTTTTGTGGTTTGAGATAATAACCACTTTGCTTCTTTAAGACTTCCTCTTTATACAGCTTTTTTTCTTTTTCCGACATGGCCTTGTAATCCTTTAAGAAGGCTTCGTATTCTGGAATCACTCGTTCACTGATCCCGTAACTCTTGACCTCACCGTATTCGAGCCAGAGGGCTTTCTCGCAAAAATTCTTGACTTGGCCAATAGAGTGACTAATAAAAAAGATGGTTTTCCCAGCATCTTTAAATTCATTCATACGCTTAAAGCATTTATCCGCAAAGGTTTGATCACCAACCGAAAGGGCTTCATCAATGACCAGAATATCTGGACTTACAGTAACGGATATAGCAAATCCCAATCGGGACCTCATTCCGCTTGAATATTTTTTAACAGGTTGATCAATAAACTTTCCAATATCTGCAAATTCAATAATATCAGGTTCTAATTCTTTAATTTCTTTCTTTTTGAAGCCCAACATAAGACATTTAAGTTCAATGTTTTCTCTTCCAGTCAATTCAACATTTAATCCGGATTGAATCGCAATCAAAGCGGTTTGACCAATTGATTGGATCGAGCCAAAAGTAGGTGGGATAATACCAGAGATGATGTTCGAAAGAGTGGATTTTCCGGATCCATTTACACCCACGATTCCAATCACATCACCTTGGTTAGCGGTAAAGCTCACATCTCGCAATGCGAAAAAATCCTCGCCATACCCTCCAGGAAGAATAAGATCGAGTAGTTTTTCAGATGGCTTTTTATACATTTTGTAGCGTTTTGAAACGTTTTTAACGATAACGGTATCTGACACATGAATCACATCCAATTAAAGGAAATCGACAAAGCGATCTCGGAATTTTACATGAACCATTGAGCCTATAAGCAAAAACACAAAAATCAATGCCCAGAAATAGACAGTATATCTCCAATGATCAATTGGGTACCAGGAAGTGCCTAATAGAGCAGCACGATAACCTTCAACAATATAGTAGAGAGGGTTCAAGATGAGAATCTTGTGAATCCAACTTGGTAAACCTTCCATAGACCATAGGATTGGCGTAAAATATAAAAGCATTCTTAGTAGTGATTGTACAATCATTTGGACATCGCGAATAATGGTAGCCAATGTCGACGTAATCAAAGAAAATGTTAAAAGTAGCGCAAATGTCGCAAACATAAAATAAGGCAACATAATATAATGGGGACCAACAAATTGCCCCATAAACTGGAAAATCACAATAATAAGTCCAACGAGAATGAGGTGTTGATAAAATTTCGTCATGATGACAAAACTCGGAATCACACTCATTGGGAAACTCATTTTGGCAATCATCGCAATACGTGTATAAACCGATTTGGAAGCATGCAAAGTCGCTTGATAGATAAAAAACCAGACGACAATTCCTGCCAGCATCCATTCAATATAAGGGACACCACCGACACTACTTCTTGACTTTTCCACAAATCCAAAGACAAACCAATAGATCCCAATTTGAATCATTGGGTTTATGACTTCCCATAAAACGCCAAGGTAGTTGTTATTATTTTCACTTTTAAGTTCAAAGGAACTTAGTCTGAAAATGAGGTAAAGACTTCTTATTTGTTCAGACAAGACGGTTATGACTGATTTCATGGGACCTTCCTTCCTGTATCTATACCTTATATGTTTGAAAGTGTTGAGCTGAGTTCATAAGTCTAACTTTTAACATAAACCTGAGTGCGGTTTTGATTTAAAAATCGTAGTTGCACCCTTTTGGTGGAAAATAACTAGTTTGAAATTTGATAGATCTACTTTAAAAAAGAAAGGCTTTATCCTAATTATACACTACGTTTTCTGCGCATTCATCTTGACGAAACACGACAACTAAACCTGAATGAAATTTAAGACATTTTTCCTTTGATATAATTCTAATAAAGATCTTCATAAATTTTAATTATAGGCAAATTAATAAGTTAAATCAATGTCCTTTTCAAAAAACGCACATCTGTTTTTTTGTTAAAGGCATCGTGTGGGCGAGAACGGAATTTTCTTTTCCTATATTATAGAGAGGTTTTCTATTAAATCTCAACAAATAACAGTTGCTAAAGTTCTGTTTTTACTCTTAATTGGTTGACGAGTTGTCAATTATGTTGAATAATAAAGAAATGAAAAAATAAATAAATGGACGAATATTGTCAAGTTTTGTTTAGGTTTCTACTTCTATTTTTCATTTTGTACCCTAGTTTTTTTGAAGAGAATTGGGTGTTATGAAACTGGTGAATCTATATATGGTAGACAAATATTAACCTGGAGAGGTTGTCAGTTGTGAAAATACGGAAAGCCATTATCCCTGCTGCCGGTCTTGGCACGCGGTTATTACCTGCAACAAAAGCCCAACCAAAAGAAATGCTTCCAATTGTGGACAAGCCCGCCATTCAATACATTGTAGAAGAAGCAATTGAAGCAGGCATTGAAGACATTATTATCGTCACTGGACGTAATAAACGTGCAATTGAAGATCATTTTGATAAATCGTTTGAACTAGAAACGATTCTCGAATCCAAGGGCAAGACTGAATACTTAGATGAAGTGCGTTCCATTTCGAAACTAGGCAACATCCACTATATCCGTCAAGGGGAAGCACTTGGACTTGGGCATGCGATTCAATGCGCCAAAGGGTTTGTTGGTAATGAGCCGTTTGCGGTCTTGCTCGGTGATGATATTGTCCGTTCGGAAGTCCCATGTATCCGTCAATTAATGGACGTGTATGAAAAAGAAGGCGTGTCTGTTGTCGGTGTTCAAGAAGTCGAAGAAAAAGAAGTTGAGAAATACGGGGTTGTGGCACCACGTAACCGTAAAGAGAACATCATGGAAGTCGAGTCTCTCGTTGAGAAACCACCGGTTAGCTTAGCGCCATCTCGTTATGCGATTATGGGGCGCTATGTGCTTACACCTGCGATTTTCAAACTGCTTGAACAACAAGCCCCCGGCGCTGGCGGTGAAATTCAATTAACCGATGCGATCAACCAATTGGCCCAAACCGATCGCGTTCTTGCTTGCGATTTTGAAGGCAGACGCTTTGATACAGGAAATAAATTAAATCTAATTAAAGCCACCATTGAAATGGCGTTAGAGCGCGAAGACTTAAAAGATGAGTTAAGTGGTTACTTAAAAGAACTTGCTAAAGACATTTCTTGGTGAGTATTTAAATAAAAGTCGGCCCACGTGATCAAGTGATCACGTGGGCCGACTTTTTGTAAAGTGAGGATTAAGTCGAACTTAATTTGAACGCTTAGAGGTAACTGAACTGCCATCGTATTGGGTAGGGTCAAACGTTCCATTTTTCTCATCGTCAATCATCTGGTGGACTTTGGTTTTTTCTTGATCGGAAACGACGACATAGTCAAGATTATTAATTCGTTGCGGGACACCGTGCAATTCATGGGTGTAGATCTGATCGCGACATTGGCGATAGCTTTCGGCCATCGTTTTCATTTCCGCGAATGTCGCATCGGTTTTGATATTGGTGCCAACCGCATTCAGAATGCTATTTAAGTTCGTAATGAGACTCGGGCCGGCTGCTTTTTTCAAGATCGCTTGAATGACTAAGCGTTGACGAAGATTCCGTCCGAAATCCCCCTGTGGATCTAAGTGACGCATCCGAACGTAACCAACCGCTTGGGCGCCGTCTAAATGAATTACCCCCTTAGTATAATGATAGCCCTTTTTATAGTAGCCCTCATCATACCAGTCGATCGGGTTGTCAACTGTGACACCGCCTACCGCATCGACGAGTGCCTTCATGCCTTGCATATTAATTTCACCGACATAATCTAATTTAATGTTCAACAAATGTTCAACGGTATTGACGGTCATCTCGACCCCACCGATTGGATACGCCGCATTGATTTTTTGCGTAGTTCCCGTTCCGACAATCAAGGCGCGTGTGTCTCTTGGAATACTCGTTAATAGCATGGACTTGGTTTTGGGATTAAGTGTGGCCACAATGATCGTATCCGAACGGCCCGGATCATTGGGCCGTTTATCAACCCCGAGGAGCAGGATATTAATGGGGTCCCGAGTGACACTAGCCTGAGAGCCACCATCGGTAGACTTAACCTCAATGTGCATGGTTTTAGCAGTATCTTTAACCGCGTTGTAAGCATAGTACATATAGCCGCCTACCCCTAAAATTAAAACTAAGAGAACGGCTCCAATGATCGTAAAAACAAGCCGTCGGTTTCGTTTCTTAATGTGTAGGTCTGATCGATCCGATCGTGTACGCATACCATCATCCTTTAATCTCAAAATAATGCCAGCTTATGTGCTAAGGCTTACAAAATCTATGTTAAGATTCATGTCAATGTGTATGGGGTTAGTTTTTGGCGAATGCCACTCATTATACCTTTTCCTCGACATTTTTCTTAAATTTTATTATAAAAATTTTTACTAAAAGAAGCGGTTGGCAAAAGGGGCATGTAAAATAAAGCAACAGCCAACTATGTAATGGGTTGAAAATGGAAGGATACATGATTCCGGTCGGGAAAATGACCGGTCATCGGTTCGATCGACTAAAGGTCTGTTCATTATTAAGAACGAATAATGTCAGAACTTGTAAAAAAGTGGCTATTTTAGGCCGTTTTTGGTGATTTTTTTTTGGTGTAAACGAGTGCTTGTCATGTTATTCTATATATAGATCAAATGTGAGGAATTTGAAAGGGTGGACTCAGTGGCAAACTATGCGTTTCAACTTGAATTTGATGGGAGAAGAACCTATTCTGTTGGACAAGAGCAGGGGAAAACCCAAATGATTATAAATGGCTCAGATGTACAGAGAGCAATTCAAGAATTCGGGAAAAAATGTCATTTAAGTTTAGAAAATGTGGACGCTTTGTCCGCTTCTTGCTATCGGGCTTTCTTTAATGAGAAAGCGTTTTTTAGAAAAGGAAAAGAAATGGTTTACTACATCGAAGAAGTCCATTGAAATTGAATGGCAAATTAAAGAGGGGACGGTTTGGGTGTTACGTGCACCTAAACCGTCCCCTCATTCAGTCATACATTCAAATTGAACGTCCATTATTTGAAGACGAAGCTTCAACAGAAGAAGTGGGTTTGGCTTTTATTGTAAATTGGGCGAGAATGGTTTGAGTCTTAGCATCTTTTAGACGAACTGTGACTTGATCTTTAGATAAATCAGGCTCATTTAAAAGAGTGGACAATGACACGTTTTGTCGCCCAGCGTCTGCTCCTTTTTGTAAATAAAACGTTGAGTTCATGGAGAGGAGAGACATGGCTTCTGAATAGTCCTGCATGATCTCTTGTTGATCATGAGCGGAGAGCGGTTGATTCAGGACCGAAAGATTAGAGAGTTGATTCGAGAGCGTGTGTAATTTAGGTAAAACGCTCATTAAATCAAGCCCCATTACATGGGTCATGACGCGTGTGACGTCTGAATGAGTGAATCCGTCGATTTGAACGTTTTTAAGCGCGCCTTGGCCTAATGACGAGCCGGAAACGATTCGAGCAAGTGCCGCGGTTGTGTCTGACGACGCTGTTGAATGCACCGCGTTAGATGAGCTGGATTGTGAGTTTGCGTTAGAGGTGACCAAGGCCTTAAAAGCACTTAAAATCCAGTGGCTTGCCTCGCTCACACTTGGTGGACGAGTGGACGAGCCACCTTGTGCAGTTTGTGAGGAGTCCACGTGTGAGCTACTTGCCCCAGGAGTCGATGCGCCACTGGCATAATTTAGCGGGTTCGCTCCCGAATTTTGAGCCGATCCATTCGCGACATTTGAGGATGGCGTTCCTCCAAACGTGTGGCCCATTTTAGAATCCGAGGTGGTCGTATTCTGATTAGAAGAAGACGGCGGTGTACTCGGAAGTAGCGCGGCCTCATGGGCAAGAAGTTGGCCAACCGTCTGCGGAATGCTTTTCAGGGTAGTCATCGCCTCACGCCACGCAACCGGATGTTCCGTTCGAACCGTTTGTAGGGGACCTCTTGCAAATGAAACAAGGCCCGCAATAATGAGCAATCGAAAGATGGTTTTCATGATGAATCCCTCCGTTTTCCAGTATCACCAATTGGAAAACGTTCAAGACATAAAAGACAGTTTAGACCATACAAAAAGAGCCAAACCCAAGCTGTCCTCTTAGAGGGAAGGGACAGGGATTTGGCTGCTTGATGGTAGGGGTGGCTTGACGGCTTAACCGAGGGTGATTAAGCCGCTTTTTGTAAGGAGGACTCTGCAAAGCTGATGGTGACTGAGAGGGAAGGGGCGAAAAGAACAATCAGATGGGGTGGCTATTATAGTGTGTGATTGTCTGATCAGGTTTTCTTATATAAGTAAATTATATCTTTAAATTCGAAAAAAGGTATTGAGAAATTCAAGTGGAAAAAGAGGGATTTTTGTCGTCTTTTAAGATGGATTTTCTCAAATTACGTTTTTTCAGTAGGGATTTGACAAACTTTGTTGAAATTTATCTATTAAGAGTGCTCGCGGATTCTTGTGGGATTGCGAGTCCATCTTCTTAAAAAACTTAGGAGGCATTTTGGATGGCTTTAATAAAATGTGACTTTTTTTCGGAAGCCCTTACTTTAAGCACAACGATGACCGTGATTTTACCTCAAGAAACGCAAACTCAAATTGGTCTCACAAATAAGAAAAATGGGGATAAGCATCCAACGCTCTGGCTCCTGCATGGATTTAGTGACGACGATTCGATCTGGGCACGCCGTACGTCGATTGAGCGATATGCTGCTGAATACGGTTTAGCCGTCGTAATGCCGCAAGTCCACCATAGTTTCTATACAGATATGGTCTATGGGAATAAGTATTGGACATTCTTAACCGAAGAGTTACCAAGACTTGCCCGCTCCTTCTTTCCACTTTCTGAGGCACGCGAAGATAATTTTGTAGCGGGCCTTTCAATGGGCGGCTATGGGGCACTCAAATGGGCGCTTCGTTTCCCAGATCGGTTTGCTGCCGCTGCAAGTCTTTCAGGGGTGACCGACCTCGCCGAACACGTCCGAAAAAGCCGTGAAACAGGCGAAGGGATCAACCCGCAAGTGATCGACTTAATCTTTGGTGAGGAAACGGTCAAGGGGTCAGAAAATGATTTGTTAACCTTGATCCAAAAATTAGATGAACAGATAGAAGTTGACTTACCTAAACTCTATCAATGTTGTGGAACCGAAGACTTCTTGTATGAAGATAATCTTATTTTTAATAAAGCCTGCAAAGAAACGCGTTTTGATTTAACCGATTCCTTTTCCCCTGGTACGCATGAGTGGGGCTATTGGGATGCCAAAATCCAAGATGTATTGAAGTGGTTGCCGGTTGAAAATTGAAGGGGGGACTGTCCCGGGACAGTCCCCTCTCGATTTTTGTCGAACGATTTTGGATGTTTTTTGAAAGGGTTTTCATAGATTGGGATAGAAGTAAGTAAATGACTAATTTTATAGGAGGGTTTAGCCATGGAATCAAACACGCTCGCGATTAGTAAACGTCTGTCTGACTTCTTAGTTGGAACGAAAAAGATGTACATTAACGGTGAATGGGTGGAATCGGTCTCAGGTCAAACGTTTGACACGTTGAATCCTGCAACAGGAGAAATCCTTGCGACGCTGTATGAAGCGGGTCCTGATGATGTCGATCGAGCAGTGGAAGCTGCCCGCGCGGCCTTTGACAATGGACCGTGGTCCAAAATGAGTGCAGCAGAACGAAGTCGATTGATTTACAAGCTTGCGGATCTAATGGAAACCCACAGCGAAGAATTAGCTCAATTAGACAGTTTGGACAACGGAAAACCGATTCGTGAAACGACAAATGCGGACGTCCCGCTTGCCATCGAACATTTTCGCTATTTTGCCGGTTGGGCGACCAAAATGATGGGGCAGACGATTCCGGTTGCCGGTGACTTTTTTAACTATACCCGCCATGAACCGGTTGGTGTAGTCGGACAAATTATCCCTTGGAATTTTCCACTTCTAATGGCGGCGTGGAAACTCGGTGCCGCACTCGCAACGGGCTGTACGGTGGTCTTAAAGCCTGCCGAACAAACCCCGTTATCGGCGCTTTATCTCGCCCAACTTGCGGAAGAAGTAGGCATTCCAAATGGGGTTCTGAACGTCATCCCAGGATATGGAGAAACCGCCGGTGCTCCATTGGTGAGCCATCCGAAAGTAAATAAAATCGCATTTACTGGCTCTACGGCAGTTGGAAAATCGATTATGGCAGAAGCGAGCCGCACGTTAAAACGCGTGACGCTTGAACTCGGCGGAAAATCACCGAATATAATCTTGCCGGATGCGGATTTAACCCGCGCCATTCCAGGTGCGCTTTCTGGGATTATGTTTAACCAAGGTCAAGTTTGTTGTGCAGGTTCACGACTATTCATACAGAAAAAAGCGTTTGATAATGTTGTGGCGGATCTCGTCACGCATTCCAAATCGATCAAACAAGGGGAAGGGCTACACCCAGAAACCGAAATGGGGCCGCTTGTCTCAAAAGAACAACAGGATCGAGTGGTGAATTACATCAATCAAGGAAAAAATGAAGGGGCTGAACTGCTGACTGGTGGTACGTACTCAGAGCGCGGGTATTTTGTTGAACCTACTATTTTTGCAGATGTGGATGACAACATGACCATCAGTAAAGAAGAAATCTTTGGTCCCGTTGTGTGCGCGATGCCGTTCGATGACCTCGATGAAGTGATTGAACGGGCGAACAACACAGAATACGGACTCGCGGCGGGCCTCTGGACCGAGAACGTTCGTAACGCGCACTATGTGGCGAATCGAATTAAAGCTGGAACCGTTTGGGTGAACTGCTACAACGTCTTTGATGCCGCAAGTCCTTTTGGCGGATTTAAATCATCCGGGATCGGTCGCGAGATGGGCTCCTATGCGCTCAATAACTATACAGAAGTAAAGAGTGTTTGGATTAATATGAACTAAAGGTGTGGGTGTTCGTGTCATACTTTGACGCGAGCCTCCCTATTTACAATAAAATGGTGATGTTTGCTAAATTGGCGGACTGGAACGGCCCTATTTAACGTGAATCCTCTATAAAGGGAGAGGAAATCGAAGAATAGCGTCCCCTCAGTCCGCCAAACTTGTCCCATGGCCAAAATAAGGTTTATTAGCGATTCCACAGTTACCTCCAATGGACAAGTACGCTTGAAAATTGCGGTGGCGTGTCCAAAGGGTAGCGCCCATTGGACAGGTGCGGTTGGAATTTGCGGTGTCGTGTCCAAAGGGGAGCGCCCAATGGACAGATGCGGTTGACATTTGCGGTGTCGTGTCCAAAGGGGAGCGCCCATTGGACAGATGCGGTTGACATTTGCGGTGGCGTGTCCAAAGGGGAGCGCCCAATGGACAAGTACGCTTGAAAATTGTGGTGTCGTGTCCAAAGCGGAGCGCCCAATGGACAGGTGCGGTTGGAATTTGCGGTGTCGTGTCCAAAGGGGAGCGCCCATTGGACAGGTGCGGTTGAAATTTGCGGTGGCGTGTCCAAAGGGGAGCGCCCATTGGACAGGTGCGGTTGACATTTGCGGTGTCGTGTCCAAAGGGGAGCGCCCAATGGACAAGTACGCTTGAAAATTGTGGCGGAGTGTCCAAAGGGGAGCGCCCAATGGACAGGTGCGGTTGACATTTGCGGTGTCGTGTCCAAAGGGGAGCGCCCAATGGACAAGTGCGCTTGAAATTTGCGGTGGCGTGTCCAAAGGGGAGCGCCCAATGGACAGGTGCGGTTGACATTTGCGGTGTCGTGTCCAAAGGGGAGCGCCCAATGGACAAGTACGCTTGAAAATTGTGGCGGAATGTCCAAAGGGGAGCGCCCAATGGACAGGTGCGGTTGGACATTTGCGGTGGCGTGTCCAAAGGGGAGCGCCCAATGGACAAGTACGCTTGAAAATTGCGGTGGCGTGTCCAAAGGGGAGCGCCCATTGGACAGGTGCGGTTGACATTTGCGGTGTCGTGTCCAAAGGGGAGCGCCCAATGGACAGGTGCGGTTGAAATTTGCGGTGTCGTGTCCAAAGGGGAGCGCCCAATGGACAGGTGCGGTTGAAATTTGCGGTGGCGTGTCCAAAGGGGAGCGCCCAATGGACAAGTACGCTTGAAAATTGTGGCGGAGTGTCCAAAGGGGAGCGCCCATTGGACAGGTGCGGTTGGAATTTGCGGTGGCGTGTCCAAAGGGGAGCGCCCAATGGACAGGTGCGGTTGACATTTGCGGTGGCGTGTCCAAAGGGGAGCGCCCATTGGACAGGTGCGGTTGAAATTTGCGGTGTCGTGTCCAAAGGGGAGCGCCCAATGGACAGGTGCGGTTGACATTTGCGGTGGCGTGTCCAAAGGGGAGCGCCCAATGGACAGGTGCGGTTGAAATTTGCGGTGTCGTGTCCAAAGGGGAGCGCCCATTGGACAGGTGCGGTTGAAATTTGCGGTGGCGTGTCCAAAGGGGAGCGCCCAATGGACAGATGCGGTTGACATTTGCGGTGACGTGTCCAAAGGGGAGCGCCCAATGGACAGATGCGGTTGACATTTGCGGTGGCGTGTCCAAAGGGGAGCGCCCAATGGACAGATGCGGTTGAAATTTGCGGTGGCGTGTCCAAAGGGTAGCGCCCATTGGACAGGTGCGGTTGACATTTGCGGTGTCGTGTCCAAAGGGGAGCGCCCATTGGCCAGATGGCCAGGTAAGATGGTGAACGCGGACTCCCAGGAAACAGAAAAAGGCCGCTTGAGCTTAATACTCAAACGGCCTTTTAATCTTTACGCTATTTTTTAGTAAACGTAAGAAGTACCAACAATAATCAAGAGAATGAACAAGACAACAATCAACGCAAAACCTGCGCCCATGCCGCCACCAGCACCGTATGCCATGTATCTCTACCCCCTTTATCTCAAGGATTAATACATACTATGTACGTTTAAAGGAATTGGGAAGGGCGAATGCCTAATTTTTTCCCAACGATTAGATGGGAATCCAATAAATTCCATACCTCCGAAGTAACAGATCATGCTCAATTCCTCTTTTAAATCTAAAGAAATACGGGTGGAGTGCTCCCTCTAGCTCGCAGCCACAACGCCCCCCTTCTCTTAACTAAAAAAATATAAAAAATCATGACACAAAAATGGTTTTCAATGTTCAAAAGTATCTTATAATTAGGTTATAAAGAGAACTCTTAAACGGGGCGGGGATGGGTATGAGGTTTAAAAAAGAGCTGTTTTTAGTCATCGCGAATGGGCTACTCATTGGCGTCTTATTTTGGGTGGGAGGTGCACTAGTTAACCAGCTTCGAACGGGTTCCCATTCAGCCTTATCATTTAAAGTTGACGACCCCACTCACATTTCAGTAGCGACGGCCAAGAGCGTCAACCCCGCAACAACTGATATAAAGAATGGCCCGACGTTGCCTCAACATGCAATTCCGCTACATGAATTTGAAAATCAAGTGGCCGACCATTCCTTGGCGCAGCAACAGCAAAACGCGCCCAAGAAAACGACTAAAAGTCATGAGAAAACCCACTCGAAATCGCGATCTGGAGAAAACAAGAAACCATCGACCAAAACGTTGGTTGGGTTTCATGAAGTCTACAAAGTGCCAAACGGCTATTGTGCATTGACCTTTGATGACGGGCCGACGGATTACACAAAGAGAATTGCCCTTTTATTAAAAATGAATAAGATTCCGGCAACTTTTTTTGTAATTGGAACCAATGTTCATACTTATCCAGACTCGATTCGCTATTTAAGTCAGCAAGATTTTGATGTGGAAGATCATTCTGAGAGCCATCCCGTGATGTCAAAACTTTCAGCAACTGCTCAAGCCAAACAAATTCTACAAAATAAAAAAGAAGTTGAGGCGTTGACGCATAAAAAAGTGACCTTGTTTCGTCCGCCATATGGAGATTTTAATACTATAACGAAAGAGGTCCTCGCCAAGAACGGTATGAAAATGGCACTTTGGACGGACGACCCAAAAGATTGGGATGGCAAAACACCCAAACAAATCATCCAAACACTTTCCAAAAGTCATTTGAACGGGAAGGTGATCATTCTACATGAAAAGAAACAAACCTATGAAGCCCTCCCAGAAATTTTGAAGCTTATAAAAAAACAAGGTTTAAAAGTGGTGTTAATCTAGTAGTTGGTTAATGTGACGTGAGATTATGGTAGGTTAGAAGACTTTATAGTATACTTAGATGAGTTTGGATTTAATTGTAGAGGAGTCCTAGTATGATAGATATTCACTGTCACATATTACCTGGCGTCGATGATGGGGCCCAAGTCTTGGCAGATTCAATCGAAATGGCCCGTGTCGCTGAACAAGAAGGTATTACCAAAATTTTAGCGACCCCTCATCACAAGAATCCTAAGTATGAAAACTCTAAACCCTTTGTTATGGAAGAAGTCAACAAGCTTAATGCGATCTTTCAATCAGAGGGGCTTTCCATTGAAATTTTACCGGGACAAGAATGTCGAATTTCCGGGGAAATACTCGAAGATTATCAAAATGGGGATGTTTTGTCTGTAAATGACAAGGATAAATATGTGTTAGTCGAGTTTCCATCGAATCATGTGCCACGTTATACGGAGCGCTTGTTTTATGACCTGCAAGTGGCAGGGCTAACACCTGTTATTGTGCATCCAGAGCGAAACAGTGAACTGATTCAATCCCCTGAGATTTTATATAATTTAGTTAAGGCTGGTGCGTTGTCACAAGTAACAGCGGCAAGTTTGATCGGTAAATTCGGTAAGAAAATTCGTCAATTTTCGATTCAATGCGTTGAAAATGGTCTAACGCATATACTCGCTTCTGATGCCCATAACACGACAACTAGAGGATTTTGTTTAAGAGAAGCTTATGAGGATTTAGCCCAACTTTTTGGTAATGGTGTTCGAATGGAATTTCAGGAGAACGCAGAACTACTTATAAAAGGAGAAGCGCTATTCTTAGAACCACCTTCTCCAATTAAGCAAAAGAAATTCTTAGGATTATTCTAAGACCTTAAGGAGGAATTGAATTGGCTATTTTAGTGACAGGTGGGGCCGGTTACATTGGCAGTCATACGTGTGTGGAGTTGCTTGATGCGGGTTTTGATCTCATTGTAATGGATAATTATTCTAACAGTGTGCCAGAATCATTAAATCGGGTTCAAGAGATTACAGGGAAAACGTTTAAAATCTATAATTGTGATCTGTTAGACAAAGCGGGTTTAGACACCATTTTTTCTGAAAACACTGTAGAAGCTGTGATTCACTTTGCTGGCTTAAAAGCGGTTGGAGAATCGGTTTCAGAGCCACTCCGTTATTACCACAACAACATCACAGGTACCCTTCTATTACTAGATACGATGAAGGCGCATGGGGTTAAAAAAATCGTGTTTAGTTCCTCAGCAACGGTCTATGGATTGGCTGAAACGGTGCCTTTAAAAGAAGACAATCCTTTAGGGGCGACGAATCCTTATGGTTGGTCTAAATTTATGATCGAGCAGATTCTGCGAGATTTGCATGTGTCAGATTCAGATTGGGGCATTGCCCTCTTGCGTTATTTCAATCCAATTGGCGCACATAAGAGTGGTCGAATTGGTGAAGATCCAAACGGGATTCCAAATAACCTTGTTCCTTATATTGCTCAAGTTGCCGTTGGCAAACGCGAGGCCTTGAATGTTTTCGGTTCGGATTATGACACCAAAGACGGGACAGGCGTGCGCGACTATATTCATGTGGTTGACCTCGCTCAAGGCCATTTACGTGCTCTTGAAAAAGTGATGAAGGAATCTATTGTGGATGCCTATAATCTTGGGACTGGAAATGGTTATAGTGTGCTTGAGATTGCAAAAGCCTTTGAGGACGCAAGTGGCAAACCGATTCCCTATAAATTAGTGGATCGTCGTCCAGGAGACATTGCAGTAAGTTTTGCTGATCCAACCAAGGCCAAAGCAGAATTAAATTGGGAAGCGACGCGCACACTTGAGGAAATGTGTGAAGACACCTGGCGTTGGCAATCCTCTAACTTGAATGGCTATCGTTAATTCATAAGCAAAGAGGTCAGACATCTGTTTGACCTCTTTTTCATGACCACTTAATTTTAATAAAATAGTTAAGCACACTTCAAAAAATTCCCTTTTCATCCGATATATAAAATAAAGATATGGACATTACTCGCAAAGCACACATAATTCTAATTCAGGGGTTTTGGTGTGACTTGAACCTATTAATATCTATGAAAAATGAAAGGCGGTTACACTATGACTTGTGTGCGTTGTCAGACGGTGCCGGTTTTTCCGGAAGAAGGTACGCTAATCTGTTATCCGGCCTCTGATATGATTCAACTTGGTTTTCTTGAAGGACTCAAGGAATGGGAAGCTGTCATTCAAGAGGGCGAAGGCGGCCAATTAAAGGTTCGTTATCAAACAGGCGAACTCGAAACAATGGTTCAGCGCCTAAAGGAAAATTTAGATCCAAAAGCTCTAAAGGCTTCAAGAATGGGAGCTTTTCCTTCCGAAGAAAACTGGAGCGGATTTGGGATTCTGAATGCCTATGAATTTGTCGAACGGGCGAGTTCCCCTAAATTTTTATCATTGATCCAACGTAAAGCCTTTCAACACGTGATTCAACCCATTATTTCGGTTGAAACCGAAACAGCCTTTGGTTATGAATTCCTGATGCGCGCGCTACCAGATGAACCTCCGTTTTCTCCAGCTGATTTATTTGCTTTTTCACAACGGACAGGACTACAATCAGCTTTGGACAGTGCGTCACGCATTCGATCAATTGAACGAAGTGCAGGTCTTGTGCCGAATGGAATCCAGCGGTTTATTAATTTCTTACCGTCTTCCATCTATGACCCACGTCATTGCTTGAAAAGCACAATGAAGGCAGCAGAGGAAAACCAAGTGAATCCAAACGATTTGATTTTTGAGGTGGTTGAAACCGAACGAATCGAGGACCTTAATCATTTGAAAATGATTTTAGAGTATTACAAGCAAGAGGGAATGCGCGTAGCCCTTGATGATATTGGATCGGGTTATTCGACTCAAGCGCTTCTTAAAGATTTGCGACCGGATTTTGCAAAATTAGATCGAGCCCTTATTCAAGACTGTGATGAGTCTAGTGAAAAACAAGCGTATCTAAAAGAAACCATCCAGTTTGCCAAAGATTTAGGTATCGTAGTGATTGCAGAAGGAATTGAACGTAAGGAAGAATACCTCATCTGTAAAGAACTGGGTGCAGATTTGGTGCAAGGCTATTACTTTGGCCGTCCATCTCCTGCACTTTGGGAGCGGAAACTTGAATGTTACTCTTAAATTAGTAGAGCTGAAACCATCACTTTCATTTGAGAAAGTGGTGGTTTTTTCACTTGTGAAATAGAAAAGCGCATCCAAGCCAATAAAATTAGAATAATCTGTCAATTTAGTTCATATAACAGGAATACATCTCCTTTTGATTGTGGACAGTTCAAAGCCGATTCCGATGACTAAAAAGCGGACACATGCCAATAATGAATGTCAAAATGAGTATTGGAGTGGATCCTATGCAGCATGAGGAAACAGGAAATCTTTTTAAAGGATTGTTATGGGGATCACTGCTGAGTATGCCAATTTGGTTCTCTGTTTTTGGTTGGATTAAGCTTTTTTTATGGAAGTACTAGGTTAGATTTTTAAAATAGAGTGTAAAAATGAAAGGGACCCAGCTGGCGCTCATGTTGCGCTAGCTGGGTCTCTTTCACGTTTAGTCCACCCAATTCCCATTTCTGAAAATCGGAATCTGTTCACCGTCTTCTGTTTCGCCATCAATATTAAGCGAAGTAGATCCCATCATAAAGTCAACATGGGTCAAGCTTGTATTAATTTGATGGGCCTCTAGCTCATCAGGGCTCATCTGAGTCCCACCTTCAATATTGAAGGCATACGCCATTCCAATCGCGAGATGGCAAGACGCATTCTCGTCAAATAGGGTGTTATAAAAGACTTTTCCAGATTGAGAGATCGGAGAGTCATCTGGAACTAAAGCGACCTCTCCAAGGTAGTGGGCACCGTCATCGGTTTGGATGAGCGTTTTCAACGTATCTTCACCTTGTTCGGCTTTCACGTCCGTAATGCGGCCATTCTCAAACGTCAGGCTAAACGAATCAATAAGAGTCCCCGCATAGTTCAGGGGTTTGGTGCTCGTCACGATACCGTTCACGCCATACTTCTTAGGGGCAGTAAATACTTCTTCTGTCGGTATATTAGGCAGCGTCTCGACACCGTTCGCGATTTTCATACCGCCACCGATCCAAATGTGTTGATCAGGCAATTCAATGGTGAGATCCGTGCCGTCCGCTTTATAATGCAGCGCTTTAAATTGCTGGGCATTGAGATAAGTGAGGCGTGTTGTTAACGCTTCGCGATGGGTCGTCCAACTCTGGATCGGATCCGGTGTATCCACACGTGTCATTTTAAAAATAGCTTCCCAAAGGGCCTGCACCGCTTCTTCTTCTGAAAGTTCAGGATAGACTTTTTTGGCCCATTCTGGATTAGGGGTGCTAACAATGGTGCGACTGACTTTTCCATTCATAAGCGCACTCCGATAACCGCTCGCCGCTTGCTGAAACACTTTTTGTTGGGCGGCTACGCGTTCTGGATCAATGCCAGTAAGCAGGTCAGGATTTTGACTAAAGATTGTCATAAAGGCCGCTTCTTTTTTTACAAGGGCTTCCATTTTTTGAATCTCCCATTCAGGATATGTTTCAAAAGTGGAGTGAGGTGCCAATTCATAACGGGTACGAGTGACCGTTTCATCCGACCAGTCAATGACAACGTCGGACGCACCGACTTCATACGCCTTTTTAACCACTTGACGGACATAATCCGCTGAACCAATCGGGGCAGAGATATGTAGAATTTGTCCTTCTTGAAGATTGACACCGCTTTTTACGGCGAGTTCTGCATAACGATCTAGATACATTTCAAATTGTGCCATACTTTCACCTCACAAAAATGTGTTATTATCCCTCAATAGTAGCATGAATTATTAGGAAATCAACGGATGAATGAGATAGCTCAAAAGGATAAGCCGAATGGTATTAGGGGGTTTTATGACAGTTCGGTTTTTGATAAAGTAGGGTTTGACTCACCTTTTCTCAAAAAATATGAGATACTAGTTTAATGAATGGTTCACTTTAATATAAGGCTCTTTTTTAAAAAAGATTGTTGCTATTGTAACTAAAATCCAGTGAAACGACCCGAGACGCCTGCGGCAAGCGAGGGTAGTTTCGCATAAGTAAAAACAACAAAGTTTACGAAAATAGCCTTAAATAAAACAAATTAAAGCAAACAGATTTTCCAGACACGATTTGACGTTTATAGGAAAGGATTTGTAAGGATGACAGATGCGATTTTTCTACAACCGGTTTTTAAAGAACGAATTTGGGGTGGCGAACGCCTAAAAGAAGTCTTCAACTACGACATTCCGTCCTCAGAGACTGGCGAATGCTGGGGAATTTCCGCTCATCCGAATGGACCTTGCACGGTTATAAATGGCGATTATAAAGGGCAAACCTTAGAAGCGCTTTGGACCAACCATCCAGAGTTATTTGACCATTATAAGTCTAAAACATTCCCACTTTTGACCAAAATTTTGGATGCCAAAACCGACTTATCCGTTCAGGTGCACCCGAATGATCAGCAAGCGCAAGAGATGGAAGGCGAGCCGTTTGGAAAAACGGAATGCTGGTATGTCATTGATGCGGAACCAGGTGCGGAAATTGTCTATGGCCATCACGCGAAAAGCGCGGAAGAGTTTTCAGAGAACGTACAAGATGGAAAATGGGATGCGCTGCTTCGAACCGTTCCAGTTAAAGCTGGTGATTTTTTCTATGTACCAAGCGGAACGATTCATGCTATTGGTGGCGGGATCTTGATTCTTGAGACGCAGCAATCGTCTGATGTCACCTACCGTGTGTATGATTATGATCGGACGGATGCAAAAGGCAACACGCGCGACCTCCACATTGATCAATCTATTGCCGTAACGCGTTTTCCACATGTGGACCCAGAGCTTGAGCAAACCACGCAAACGATTCAAGGCGCAAAAGTAACAAAACGCGTCTCCGAAACCAACTTCACCGTGTATGATGTTCATCTCAATGGGGCGTTCTCAGCAGATCAAACAAAGCCCTTCATACTCGTGAGTGTTTTGGATGGAGAAGGCAATGTTGAAGTTAAATCCACTAAAACAGGGTTTAAAAAAGGGGATCATTTCATTCTACCCGCTTCAATTGGACACTTTAAAGTCAATGGGAACGCCCATCTCATTGTATCGCATGTCTAGAGGGGTTTAAAAAAGATCGACATAAATAAAATATGATTTTTATGATAAGGAGCGATTCGTTTTGGCAAAGCTTGTCTTTTTTGTAGGAAGCGCTGGGGTTGGAAAAACAACCGTTGCTGTAGAGTTAGCGAAGCATCATCCGGTTGTGTTTTTAGATAAGGATACGGTAGGTGAACGGATTGTCAATAAATCGCTTACGGTACTTGGGTATTCGCCGGATGATCGTGATTCTGATTTTTACCGTGAGCATTTTAGAGATGTGGAATATGAAGCCACGCTTGATGTGGCGGCAGAAAATTTAAAATTAGGCCAAGATGTATTTGCGATTGGGCCGTTTACGAATGAACTGAAGGACCCAGACTATCTCCCCAATTATTTGGCAGAAAGTGGCCTTGCGGATTCGAATGTCGATGTGAAGTTGGTTATTGTCACGATGGAGCAGGATCTTGATGAGATCAAAGAACGCATTAAGGAACGGGCGAACCCACGCGATCAATGGAAGTTGGAAAATTGGGAGCAATATAAGCAACGGATTAAAACACCCACGACAAACTGGACGCAGGCCGACATTTTGCATTTCGACAACGGATCCGAATTCACAGACGAGAAACGCCGTGAACTTGAGACGTTTATTGGATGGTTATAAGTTAGAATCGTGCATAGCACAAGGCGAGCAAGTAGGGGTTTAGTGCCCGAAACGCAAGCCCAAAGCGACGACGGGCACTGAGAAGGGTGCATCGTGCCCGAAACGTAAAGCCAAAAGGGCTACGGGAACAAAGCTCGAGTTTCAGTTCCCGTACGGAAGAAGAAAAACGCGTACGGGAACACGCCCCACTGAAATTGTGCCCGAAACACAAGCCCAAAGCGACGACGGGCACAGAGAAGGGTGCATCGTGCCCGAAACGCAAAGCCAAAAGGGCTACGGGAACAAAGCCCGAGTTTCAGTTCCCGTACGGAAGAAGAAAAACGCGTACGGGAACACGCCCCACTGAAATTGTGCCCGAAACACAAGCCCAAAGCGACAACGGGAACAAAGCTCGAGTTTCACTTCCCGTACGGAAGAAGAAAAACGCCTACGGGAACACGCCCACTGAAATTGTGCCCGAAACACAAGCCCAAAGCGACAACGGGCACTGAGAAGGGTGCATCGTGCCCGAAACGTAAAGCCAAAAGGGCTACGGGAACAAAGCCCGAGTTTCAGTTCCCGTACGGAAGAAGAAAAACGCCTACGGGAACACGCCCCACTGAAATTGTGCCCGAAACGCAAGCCCAAAGCGACGACGGGCACTGAGAAGGGTGCATCGTGACCGAAACGTAAAGCCAAAAGGGCTACGGGAACAAAGCCCGAGTTTCAGTTCCCGTACGGAAGAAGAAAAACGCGTACGGGAACACGCCCCACTGAAATCGTGCCCGAAACACAAGCCCAAAGCGACGACGGGCACAGAAAAGAGTGCATCGTGCCCGAAACGTAAAGCCAAAAGGGCTACGGGAACAAAGCCCGAGTTTCAGTTCCCGTACGGAAGAAGAAAAACGCGTACGGGAACACGCCCCACTGAAATTGTGCCCGAAACGCAAGCCCAAAGCGACGACGAGCACAATGCGCCCATCAGCAATACACGCATACCACACGATTCCGTATGATCCATACCAAAAAGCGCGTGTTCGGCCAATCCGAACACGCGCTTTCTATTTATTTCAGCAAGGGGATTCGTTTTTTATATCGCTCAACCAGTTGGTGATTGTGGGCTTCTGCACCTGGAACGTTGGCGCTAAGAAAGATCGGGGGTTCGATATCGCTTTGAATCAAGAGGGCGGTCGCCTCAACAAAAATCGCATTGAGAATCGTGACGCCCATTACGGTTGACGTAGGGCCAAATGGGACAGCGACGTTTTCATGAGTCAGGACCGCATCGCCGCGGACCGCATAGTTGTTAATCGGTAAGTCGACCACATCCAACAGATGCTGACCCGATGAATGGCGGGAGGCTCCGTGTGCGGAATAGTCGAACGACGTGAGGCCGATGACATAGACCCCTTTTTCCCTCGCATAAAGGGCCGCTTCAATCGGAACTGGGTTTTTTCCAGAAGTCGAATTGACGATCATGACGTCACCGGGTTCAATCGATTGCGCCTCAAGTAACGGCTGAATATAGCCACTTGTTCTCTCGAAAGTCGTGGATCGCAAAGCCCCCTCATGCAGCATCAGCGGCTCAACAAGGATCGGATTAACCGCGGCAAGTCCACCGGCTCGATAAAAGAGCTCTTCAGACAAAACATGAGAGTGACCAGAACCAAAGATATGAATAATCCCACCCTGTTGGATGGCGTCCGCGATATGGCGAGCCGCTGCCTCAATAAAAAGTTCGGCTCCCTCTGTCTTAAGCCGATCTAGTTGGGCCTGAATCGTTTGCAGATAGTCCAGGTACATCTCTATCCCCCCAAACAAACACTAAATTAATCACATGAAAAACCACATAAAATGTATGGCTTGTTTCCCAAACAAACTATAGCACATATAAAATATAGTTGTCTATACAAAAAGATAAACTTGTATAGACAACAAAAACGAATCATGCTATTGTTAAGAAAAGCGGTTTTGTTTTAGATCGGGACACACTTTTAAACATGCGAAAACGAGAGAAAAAAATGTGAACGTTTCATGATCGAAAATCAAGTCCGGAACGAACACCTGCATAGAGGGGCGACCAACCATGGAAGAAACAGATGTTATTTTAAAAGGATTAAAAGTTATTGGGGAGACGGCTACAATTGAAGAAGGGTATGTCTGGATCAGCCAAGGCACGATTAAAGAAATGGGTTCGGTAGCAGACCTTGCCGCTCCGCAAGATCTGTTGACCTATACCTTTTCAAAAACATGCACCCTTGTGCCAGGTATGATCGATGTTCATATTCATGGAGCAAGCGGTGCTGATACAATGGATGCGACGTTTGAAGCGCTAGACACGATCGCGTCGACCCTTCCGAAAGAAGGCACGACAAGCTTTCTTGCTACCACAATTACGCAAAGCACAGAGGCGATTGAAAAGGCATTAAAGAACGTCGCCGATTATATAGAGGCGGGCCAAAAATCGGACCATGCCGAAATCGTTGGAGTTCATCTCGAAGGCCCTTTTATTTCAAAGAAAAAGGCTGGAGCGCAACCGTTAGACCATATCGCTAAGCCCGACCACGCCCAATTTGATCGCTTTCAAGCGCTCTCGGGTCATCGGATTAAGTTGATTACAATGGCGCCTGAAGAAGAGGAAGGGCTCGAGTTATCCCGTTATTTAAGTCAAAATGGCGTCGTCGTTTCGATTGGGCACTCCAACGCCACCTATCAACAAGTCGATGAGGCGATCAAAGCGGGAGCCTCTCACGTGACCCACTTATACAATGGCATGTCCGGGTTGCATCATCGCGAGCCGGGAGTTGTTGGCGCCACTCTGCTCCGCGACGAGTTAATGGCGGAACTCATTGTCGACGGCATTCACACGCGCCCAGAAGTCATTGACCTCACTTTCCAACAAAAAGGCAAAGATCAATTGGTTTTAATTACAGACGCGATGCGCGCCAAGTGTTTGAAAGATGGAACCTATGATCTTGGTGGCCAGCCTGTTTTTGTGAAGGACGGGAAAGCGGTCCTTGAGAACGGTAGTTTAGCTGGCAGCGTGTTGCGAATGGTTGATGGATTTAAGAACATGCTAAGGTTTACAAAGGCGACGATCGAGGAGGTCGTTCAAATGACCTCAACCAATCCAGCGAAGGAATTGGGCATTTTTGACCGAAAAGGGAGCCTGGCCGCTGGAAAGGAAGCCGATTTGGTCGTTTTAGATGAAACACAGAATGTGGTGATGACCTTCTGTAAGGGCATAAAGGCTTACGCGCAGGGAAAGGAAGACCTAAAATGAAAGTGATTCAGGTAAAAGACTATCAAGAAATGAGTCAAGAGGCAGCGAAGCGAATCATTCATATGGTGAAGGAAACGCCCAATGCGGTATTGGGGCTCGCGACCGGTGGCACCCCGACAGGTACTTATCAAGAAATGGTTCAGGAGCATGTGCAAAACGGCACATCCTATGCGGACATCAAAACTATCAATTTAGATGAATATGTCGGGATGCCGCCAGAAAATCCAAATAGCTATTATTTTTTCATGAAAAAAAATCTGTTTGAGCATCTTGATGTTCAACACACCAACACCCATATCCCGGATGGAACTGTGCAGGATTTGTCGGAATTCTGCACAACGTATGATCAATTGATCAGCGCTAACCCAATCGATTTGCAACTTTTAGGAATCGGCCAAAACGGTCATATTGGGTTCAATGAGCCAGGGACTTCTTTTGCGACAAACACGCATATTGTGACCCTCACGCACTCAACGCGAAAAGCCAATGCGCGTTATTTTGACTCCATTAATGAAGTCCCAACGCATGCGATCACAATGGGCATTGCGTCCATTCTCCAAAGCAAATCGATCTTACTTTTGGCCTCAGGCATAAAAAAAGCGGAAGCGATCCGCCGGCTTTTAAATGAACCCGAACATCCAGATTTTCCAGCGTCCGCCTTAAAATCCCATCCGAATGTGACGCTCATTGCCGATGAAGAAGCGTTTTCCCTAGTTGAACCCTCCAAAAGGAGACTCGAATCATGATTGATAAAACGTCACCGATCCCAATCTATTATCAGATCGAAGAAAGCATTAAAGAATTGATTGATAAAGGCGACTTGAAACCCGGCGACGCAATTCCTTCTGAAAATGAATACACCGAGTTGTTTGGGGTCAGTCGAATGACGGTCCGCCAAGCGATTACGAATCTGGTGAATTCCGGTTACCTGTATCGGCAAAAAGGGCGCGGAACATTTGTCGCCGAACGCAAAATTGAGCAAACGTTGGAAGGTCTGACCAGCTTCACAGAGGATATGAAAGCGCGAGGAATGACACCTGGAAGTCGGCTCTTGCAATTTAAGTGGCGCGCGGTTTCGGAAAAAACGGTTGCCAATGCCTTGCAGATTCCTTTGAATGAGCCTATTTATGAGATCCGCCGCATCCGTCTAGCCAACCAAATCCCTATGGCCTTTGAAACGACGTATTTACCGGCCAAACTCGTGAATGGGTTAACCGAAGAAATTGTGAAGGAGTCCCTGTACCACTACATCGAGACTCAATTGGGTTTTCAAATTAAACATGCCACTCAAGAAATCGAAGCCGCCATCGCGCGTGACAATGAGCTGGATCATTTGGAAATTCCAGAAGGCGCTCCGGTGTTACTCCTGCAACGCTTGTCCTATCTAGAAAATGACCAACCGCTTGAGTTGGTGAAATCCGTCTACCGTGCCGACCGCTACAAATTCTTAATTGATATGAAACGCAGCCGGTGAGCGGGCTTGCCCGGGCGCAAGAAGGGTCTCGCGCACATGGTTGCTTGAATTTTTCCGGGTTTGTGTGCGCAAGCAAGGTCTCGCGCACATGGTCGCCTGGTTTTCCCCGGGTTTGTGTGCGCAAGCAAGGTCTCGCGCACATGGTTGCTTGGATTTTTCCGGATTTGTGTGCGCAAGCAAGGTCTCGCGCACATGGTCGCCTGGTTTTCCCCGGGTTTGTGTGCGCAAGCAAGGTCTCGCGCACATGGTTGCTTGGATTTTTCCGGGTTTGTGTGCGCAAGCAAGGTCTCGCGCACATGGTCGCCTGGTTTTCCCCGGGTTTGTGTGCGCAAGCAAGGTCTCGCGCACATGGTTGCTTGGATTTTTCCGGATTTGTGTGCGCAAGAAAGGTCTCGCGCACATGGTTGCTTGGATTTTTCCGGATTTGTGTGCGCAAGAAGGGTCTCGCGCACATGGTCGCCTGGTTTTCCCCGGGTTTGTGTGCGCAAGCAAGGTCTCGCGCACATGGTCGCCTGGTTTTCCCCGGGGTTGTGTGCGCAAGCAAGGTCTCGCGCACATGATCGCCTGGTTTTCCCCGGGTTTGTGTGCGCAAGAAGGGTCTCGCGCACATGGTCGCCTGGTTTTCCCCGGATTTGTGTGCGCAAGAAGGTCTCGCGCACATGGTCGCCTGGTTTTCCCCGGGTTTGTGTGCGCAAGCAAGGTCTCGCGCACATGGTCGCCTGGTTTTCCCCGGGTTTGTGTGCGCAAGAAGGTCTCGCGCACATGGTCGCCTGGTTTTCCCCGGATTTGTGTGCGCAAGAAGGGTCTCGCGCACAAAGTTGTAAGTGTTTTCCTTAATTTGTCCTTTTTCAAAACCCTAATACTCAGGAGGTCACCACTATGAAAATAGGTGTTATTGTAGATTCATTCCGCCTGCCAATCCGCGAGGCGATCCAAAAAGCCAAAACAATTGGTGCAGAAGGCATTCAAATGTATGCGGTATCAGGAGAGATGGCTCCAGAAAATTTGTCCGCCAAAGCCCGTGCCGAGTTGCTAGCCTATATCAAAGATAATGGGCTTGTCATCTCCGCGATTTGTGGCGACCTTGGCGGCCACGGCTTTGCGATTAAAGAAGACAATCCCAAGCGCATCGAACAATCCAAACGCATCCTTGATCTCGCAAAAGACCTAGAAACCGACGTCGTCACCACACATATCGGTGTTGTGCCGGAAGACCCAACCCATGACCGCTACAAAGTTTTGGCAGACGCCTGCGAAGCGCTCGGCGACTATGCGGACCAAGTTGGTGGATCTTTTGCGATTGAAACCGGCCCAGAAAAAGCCACCGTGCTGAAAACGTTCCTCGATTCGCTTTCAAGTAAAGGCGTTCGAGTGAATTTTGACCCGGCCAACTTCATCATGGTTACAGGCGACGATCCTGTCCAAGGCGTCCATACGCTCAAGGACTACATCGTCCACACCCATGCTAAAGACGGCAATATGCTCAAACAAACCGATCCAGAAAT
Source organism: uncultured Sporolactobacillaceae bacterium (assembly GCA_963829575.1). GTDB lineage: Bacteria > Bacillota > Bacilli > Bacillales > Sporolactobacillaceae > KACC-23026. The sequence goes on from CAWHJF010000012.1 coordinate 639,618, forward strand.
CATATATAATTTTTTTGCAGAAGGCGGCATCGAAGACCTTCGCCTAGAGGATTACTTCCTCGAGACACCGCTTGGCAAAGGCTCACTCGACTTTGCCCGCTACCACCAAGCGCTTCGCGACATCGGGTACAACGGCTTTTTAACCATCGAGCGCGAAGTCGGCGAGCACCCAGCGAAAGACATCGAAGAAGCGGTCCGTTTCCTGAAAACCACGATCTAGTTTCAATTTAATTTTTTATAAAATAAAAGCGGGATCCCCGCCAATTCTAGGAGGCACACAAACTATGAAACAATTGAACATTGGTGTCATTGGAGCAGGTTCCATATCCGAGAGTCATATCAGCTCCTACGCAAACAACGCGCAAGTCAAGCTAGTCGCCATTTGCGACCTGAACCAAGCGCGTGCCCAGGGCAAAGCAGACAAATATGGTTTTGAAACGGTCTATACCGATTATCATGAGCTACTTGCCAACGACCAGATTGAAGCGGTCAGCATTTGCACATGGAACAATCTTCATGCTGAAATGGCCATTGCCGCACTAAATGCAGGCAAACACGTGTTAGTTGAAAAGCCACTAGCCAAAACGCTCGATGAAGCCTTGAAAATCCAGGAAGCTGTCCAAAAATCAGGCAAGACACTTCAGGTTGGGTTTGTCCGTCGCCATGCCGACAATGCCAAACTCGTAAAAAAGTACATCGACAATGGTGATTTTGGTGAAATCTACTACGGAAAAGCCTCCATTTTAAGACGACTCGGAAACCCGGGTGGTTGGTTTTCAGATCGCGAGCGTTCCGGCGGCGGTCCAGTGATTGACCTCGGTGTACATATCATCGACATTCTTTGGTATTTGATGGGCAAGCCGAAAGTCAAATCGGTTAGTGCGAACACGTACAACAAACTTGGCAACCGTAAAAACATTCAGAATCTCTCTTTTTATAAAGCAGCAGATTATGACCCATCTAAAAATACCGTTGAAGACCTCGCCAATGCGCTCATTCGGTTTGAAAATGGGGCGTCCATTATGGTGGATGTTAGCTTTACGCTTCACCTGAAAAAAGACGAGTCAGTAGTTAAATTGTTTGGTGAAAAAGGCGGCGCAGAAATTGAGCCTGAATTGATGATTGTCACGGAAAAATACGACACAATTATCAACGCCCACCCGCAAGTGGATACGTTAGGCTTTGACTTTATCGGGGCGTTCCAAAATGAAATCAACCATTTTGTGGAATCTGTTTTAAACGGAACACCGACGAATAGCCCAGTGGAAGACGGCGTTGAGATCATGAAGATCTTAACTGCGATCTACGAATCAAGTGAAAAAGGGCTAGAGATTCAATTTTAATAGATCTAACGTCTGAAAATGAGAAATAGGAGCGGGCGCGAGCGGTTTTGAATCGGTTGGTGTGCCGAGAATATAAAGAAAGCGCACATAGCCAACAATGGGGGTCGCCTTTTTGGGCCCCCGAACCCCGCCACCTGTTCGATAAAAAAAGGAGATGCGCCAAAAATGAAAATCGGATTAAGCACCTATAGTTTATTGCGCGAGATGCAGGCAGGGACGATGACGGTTTTAGATGTGCTGCAATGGACAAAGGATAATGGGTTTGAACATGCAGAGATTGTGCCATTGGGATTTGACCTAGAAAATAACCCCGAACTCGTGCAGGAAATCAAGGAAAAAGCCAACACACTTGGGCTTAGTTTATCCAATTATGCCATTGGGGCAAGTTTCCTAATGGACAGCGAAGCAGAGTATGAAAAAGAGATCGAACGCGTCATGATGAATGTGGACATCGCACGTGATTTGGGGGTCAAACGCATGCGACATGACGTCGGTTTTCTTCCACCGAATGAAACAAGTGTGGTGCGCTTTGAACGGGATTTGCCAAAAATGGTTGAGGCTTGTAGGCGCATTGCAGACTATGCGGCACAATTTGACCTCACAACGAGTGTCGAGAACCATGGTTTCTATGTCCAATCAACCGAACGTGTGCAGCGGCTGATTGAAGCGGTGGATCGACCAAATTTTAAAACGATTGTGGACGTCGGGAATTTTCTTTGTGTGGATGAGGATCCGTTAGCTGCGGTTAAACGAAATCTACCTTATGCGTCTATGGTCCATTTAAAAGATTTTTATTATCGAAAAGATGGTGTTGATCGCGGTCCAGGTTGGTTTAATTCGGCGAACGGCAATGGGCTACGAGGAGCCATTGTGGGGCACGGCGACCTCCCAATGCAGGCGATTATTAAGGCCGTTAAAGAGTTTGGCTACGATGGAGACATCTCGATTGAGTTCGAAGGGATGGAAGACCCGAAACAAGGCTCCAAACTTGGGCTAGATCTCGCTCAGAAAATGTGGGAATTGGCATAATTTAGTAGGCGCGGTTCTTGAGCCTGTTGGAGGCGCGAAGAGAACCGCGTGTAAAGGGATGAGTTGTAAGCGCATACATTATTTTGTATAATGAAGAATAGTTAAGTGAATTTTAAATATGAATTAAATAAATTGAAATTAAATGAGCGGAATACAGAGTAACCCTCACTCCAGAAGGCGTTTCTCAAGTAACGTGTGTACACCAAAGCAGCTTGAATGATTAAAAGGCGGTCGGAGTGACGAGAACACATGAAAGGGGGCGTGTCAGGTGCTGACGCCTGATCAACGAGCATGGCTTGATTTAATTAGAAAAGAAATCTCGTCACTCAAGACGGCCATTGAGACGGAACAAGCCTATGACCAAATTGAAGAAACCATTTATCAGCTTTTGATGGATTTAAACCGTGTGCGCCCTGAGCAAGAAGGAGAGGCACTGGTGCAAATCGGCTGGCAAGAGCTCGAGGACCGCGTCAATCGAGTGCGCCAATTTATTCAACTCAGAGTACCGAGATTTATTTTAGAATACGAAATGAGATGGCTGAAGATCAAGATGGCGCATTTTGAACAACGGCTAAAGGGTGAGCTTCCAACACTAACCCCTGAAGAAATGATGCTCAAAAATACAGATTTGTATGACCTTTAAATTAACTAACTTGCGCAAAGGTTAAAAATGAGAAAAATAAGGTCCCTAGCGTCCGCACTTTAAAAGGGTGGGTGTCAGGGACCTTTTATTTTTAAAAAAAGAGACCAGCTGGGCAGAAGTCTGACGGTGATACGATAAAAATGGAGGAGGACTCGATTGACCGCGCCACTCAAGCTCAGGAGCGCCGATGATTCGATTAAAACGAGCGTTGATTTTGATTAAAATGAGAGAGGATTCGATCAAACTTGAACAGAATTCGATCGAACGCGCCCCCTCAAGCTCTGATGCCGGTCAATCAAAAGATAAATCTCAACCTCCATCAATTGACGAATACCCCTAGTCTTGGATATGATAAGTTTGCATTCTTTTATTTGTAATGGTAAGGGGGAGATGTGGTTGCCTATTACGATTCCTAGGCTGTTACCCGCTCGGCAAATTTTAGAAACCGAAAACATTTTCATCATGGATCATGATCGGGCTGAAATGCAGGATATTCGTCCATTAAATATTGTGATTCTTAACCTGATGCCCGAGAAGGAAAAAACCGAGACCCAGTTACTTCGTTTGTTGGGTAACACACCTCTTCAGGTTAATATTACCCTTTTGTACACCTCGACTTATGCGGCCAAAAATGTCAGCAAAAGTCACTTGAATCAATTTTATTCAACGTTTAACGATATTAAACACCGTCGTTTTGACGGCATGATTATAACCGGCGCACCGATTGAAAAATTACCTTTTGAAGAGGTGAAGTATTGGCCGGAATTGACAGAAATCCTAGAGTGGACAAAGACGCATGTGACGTCCGTGATGCATATTTGCTGGGGGGCACAGGTGGCGCTTTACTATCACTATGGAATTGATAAAGTTCAATTGGATGACAAAGTGTTCGGGATCTTTGAACACGATGTGGCGGATCACAATGTGCCGCTCCTTCGCGGCTTTGATGAACGTTTCTTAGCGCCACACTCTCGCTATACCAATGTGGATGAGGACGCGCTCAACCAGAACGACCGGCTCGTCGTGCTGTCACGTACGGAAGAAGTGGGGCCGTTCATCATCATGTCAAAGGACAACAAACACATCATGCTGACCGGCCATCTCGAGTATGAATCCCAGACTTTGATGGAGGAATACAATCGCGATCAAGCAAGTGGAGTGGACACGCCGCTTCCATGTAATTACTTCCCGTATGATGATGATCGCCAGAAGCCGTTGAACCGATGGCGTTCCCATGCGCATTTGCTCTTCTCAAACTGGTTGAACTATTATGTATACCAACAAACCCCTTACGAGTGGGAATGAAAGCCATAGCAACACCCAGTTGGACGTTTCTTGTGATCGAAGGACTTTGATCACAAGGGATGTCTTTTTTTATAAAAAGGCGACTGTTTTGAAAAATGGGTACTTAGAATTCAGTACGATTTACACAATAAAAAACCGCCAACCATGAGCATAGGCTCCGGGTAAGCGGATTATTGGGCTTGATTTGTTTTTTTGGCTTGAGTGATGACCTCGTAAGCGTGATGGATTTCTTTAATTTTCTGATTCGCCATGATAATAAAGTCCTTAGAGGCATTTTGATGCACGTAGCGATCCGGATGATGTTCTTTGATCAGGCGACGATAATTTTTCTTAATCGTGTCCAACGAATCGTGTTCGGAGCACTCGAGAATTAGATAGTGGCGCGATACTTCCGGAATATACTTGGCACGAATCGCATCGAAGCTTTTAGACACCCTGAATTCCTTGGTTGCAAACGAGAGGATCGCTTCCTGCCGCTCATCTAAAGGATTGTCCGCGAGTGCAATTTGAAAAAGGTCATCTAAGACCCTGAGGCGCTCGTCCTCATTTCTAGAAAGTGTTCGATGAAGTTTTTGAATTATGGATTCATAGCCCACCATCGACTGCTTAGCTTCATTAAACAACTCACGGATTTTAAAAAGCTGTCGTTCATCCGGCCGATAGTGTGTCTTTATAAGTCGATCCACCACACGAATCTCCCGTTTGGTGACCACGCCGTCTGACTTCGTCACTTTTGCAAACAATTCCACCATGAGCCGTATCTCAGGCGTCACATGATGATCAATTTTATGCACTAAGCCCAATTTTATTTCATAGCCCTTATGACAAGATGGACAATGCCACAGCCCGTCATGAGAAAACGTATGCTTGGTTTTACAATATGGACAAGTCACCTTAAGTGGATGGGATGAAGGGTCCGTTTTGAATAGCAAATCCTTAAGAAGGCTAAACACAGCGATCACGATAAGAAAAATAAAGATCAAATTAATCACTTAAAGGGATCCCTCCTCCGTCTTTAAAATGTCCATCCAAAATTCATCTCATTTAATTTAAGCAGATTCATTCCAATCCATGCTCATTATCTGTGATGTTTCTAATCTTCGGTTTATTAGCATGCCCACCATTTAAAAATGTATCCAAACTTTCCCTCATTATACTAAAAAGTGTCTGACATTACGACAGAGTGCCTGACTTTATTTTAACGCAAATACGAACATACGTCTTAATTAAACGTTTGTTTAAAAGTGGGGTGAGAACGGATTGGGATGAATTGTGAAATGAGGCCGGTTAAAAAACGAGGAGACAGTTGTGCGGAGCCAGAATAGCGGAACCACATGGACATAAATTTCGAAAGACGACCACGAGATTCCGCTATTTGACACTCCTGACATACCACCAGGCATTAGGTTGAGAATGAGCAAAGTCGATTGCCTTCAAATATAAGGATGGAGGGTCGTTCGGCGATCTAAGTTTTGGCCGTGAAGTTCTTGTAAACGTAAGCTGTGCTCATGATTTTTTGCACTATAAGTGGGTTTACGGACGTCGATCATAAGAGTGACAGCGAGCAGATTCAATTTAATCATCACGCTTCAGCCCTTCTCAAAATTTTTTTAAAAACCGAGACACTCTAATCGACAGTGGTTTCTAAAATCAAACGAAGCCCATCCAACGCGTCGTTAAGCGAGACGGATTCGCCTTTTTGCTTAGTAAATGGCTCAGCAATATTGAAGGTCTGGGCAAGATAGTCTTCAAGGCGTTCCCCTTTCTTAAACGTCTCTTGATCGAGTTCGGTCAACGGGTGCTCATCATTGGCTGAGCGAATTGCTCTCAACTCTTTATATCTGCGCATGATTTTCTTAGACCGATGCAGGAGTGTGAGATGGTTGGCTTCAAGTTGTTCACCTTCCAAAATCGTGGAGGTCGAGTACAATGGGCTGATCGCCGGATAAATCCTACGTGAAACGAGTTCCACATCAAAGCGAACCAGCGTATCCAAAGGGCCATAAGGGACCTCTTCGTCCATGGAATCCCCGCGCATATCCGCCAAAATAAACGTAACGGGTCGGGTGTTCATCTCAGCAAGACGTTCTTTTAGAAGGGCAACGTCACCGGATAAAACAAACTCGCGCTCGACGCCTAACAAAATGTCTTTTTCCTCGCCAATTTCTTCGATTGCCTTGGTGACATCAGCCAATGTTTTATACGTAAAATCGGCTTCCTCCATTGTGTCGCTGACACCGGGTTCCAATTGGTCGGGAAGCCAAAGCATGCATGCATAATTCCTCTTTTTTAGTCGGTTGAAAAGCTCACCCATTAAGACAAATTGGCCCATACCCGGCCGTGCCACAAGGCCGCATGTTCCGCCACGAACAATGGGAGAAAAAATGTCCAGAACTTTGATCCCTGTCTCGATCATTTGCGTTCCCGCCCCTCTAATGATTAATTCATCCAATGTGCAACCGGCAAGTTGGGCCAAGGCAACCAACGTCCGGACTTCTGCCTTTCCAACAGGGGTTTTCCCCGTTGTTAGGTTTGAAACGGTGGCAGGCCTTAACCCAACCGTTTGACTCGCTTTCGTTAAATTGGGGACGCGCCTTTTTAAAAGAGCCACGTTCAACTGTAGGTCTTCATTCATCTCTAATCACTCCTTACTCATATAGTAATTAAATTTACGTTGAAACGCAAATAATTTTAGAAAAAAGGGCAATTTTCTTTAAGTTGGTTGCTAAACATGCGAGACGCCTGCTGGAAAAATGAGCTAGGCGAAACGCTTGCAAGTCAAGTCGTAGACCAGAAAAGAAAATGACTTTCAGGCAAGCCAGCACGAAGGCTTTCAATGCAGAAGATTCACGATGAGAACCAAGTAGTAGGCTGACTCGCAGATCGCCCCCGACCCGTGGCAAGCGAGTGTGTGCGCGCCGAAATAATATGACAACAAAATTTTCGCAGCTGGCCTTTAGAAATTAAAAAGAGCGATTTCCATAATTGAAAATCGCTCTAATAGGGCGGAAATTGTGTGAGTTGCCTATTTATTCTGAGTCACTTCAAACACAAAGAATTGGGTGAGACCTTTAGAGTTAAACGTATTGTTAGAGACGAGCACTAAGCTGCGATGGCCATCCGAAAGTGTGGGTCCAAAAGCTATGCCTTCGAAATTCCCAATCTGTTTGAGATCTAAGGTGTCCAGATTCAGAACCAGTTTTTTAGAAACGGGTATGAATGAGGCATCTAACAAAGAAGCACTCGGATGGATGTTCGTCGCGACTGACGTATCAATTTGGTAGATCCGACACGAATAGTGCTCGGGAGCATGGGTCTCATGCAAATTCGCCCGCTCCAACACCAGGAATTGATGCGCATTGATCGCCAACATCTCGACGACACCATTTTGATCAAGGATATTCTGTGTATCGTGCTCAGGAACAGACGAGAGCGGGTAGACATACTCCCCGACGATAGTGCCCTTCCTCGTGTATTGTGTGAGACGCGTAAAGCCCGATTCTTGTGCATTAGGTGCAGGCCCATCTTGTAATAACGGGCCTTCAAGAGCTGTCCAAAAAAATTGCCCATCTGGTGTCCAACTACTTGCTTCAAGCGCTTGGTTTTTACGAATGCCTAAATCCGGCTTTTTGTGAATCAAAAAGGCATCGGGTACCTTAAATGAATTGAGGAAAGCGCCTTTTTTGGAGGCATGGTAAATCTGCGGATTGAACCCCAGTGTACGATTGCCCTCACTCGTATACCAAATGCTCCCATCCGACGGATCCACGCGTATCGATTCAAAATCAGGAACAATCCCCTCGTGATGGAGGTCGTAATGCCGAAAGCTTGGAAAAGGCGAGCCGTCTTTTTGCTTTAATGCGACCATTCCAGTAATGGAGAGATCATGCACCCCATTTTTATCATAAGAAAGCTTTGCATTATAAAATCGAGCGGGCCCAAGTGTGGCTCGATCCTCGCTAATAAGCACCCACTCGCCTGTTTTGGGGTCGTAATCCAAGCCCGAAAGCCCACCTACAAAAGTCCGTTTATATGTAACCGTATTGGGGAGCACCATTTCGCCAATCATTTCAAGTGAAAGAGGGGCGGTTTCCAATGAATGGCTCGATTTTCGATAGAGAAGAATTCGCTGCCACCCCTAATGGCGATTTCGTATGGCTCAATGCTTGAGCGGGATCGACACTCCAGTTAAATAGACCCAATCCAATTAAAAAACTAGCACACATTCGTTTAAGCATATAAGCATCACAATCCTCACAAACATCTTTTAGGAGTAGTCTTTGCCAAACATTGGGTATTTTATCAAAATATGTGGGGAGGGAATAGCCCATAGTTCCCATAATAAATTGAAACATCCGAACGGGAACTAAGCCACCGGTTCAGTTCCCCAAATCAAAATAGAACAGGCATACAGGAACTGCTCCCCCCCCAGACTTGCGCACTGCCCCCATTTCAAGACACAAAAAAAGAACCTGTTCCGCGCAGAACAGGTTCCAAAATGGGTGGTTTGGCTCATCTTTTTTATAAAACTTTACTCAAGAACGATTGAGTCCGCTCGTGTTGTGGATTAGAGAACAAGGCTTTGGGTTCGTTTTCTTCGACAATATAGCCACCGTCCATAAAAATCACTCGGTCACCGACTTCGCGTGCAAAGCCCATTTCGTGGGTGACGACAATCATCGTCATGCCTTCTTTCGCCAGGTTTTTCATAACCTCAAGCACTTCGCCGACCATCTCTGGATCAAGTGCAGAGGTTGGTTCATCAAACAACATGATTTTCGGCTCCATCGCCAAGGCTCGAGCAATCGCAACACGCTGTTTTTGGCCACCGGATAAAGAATCCGGGTACACATTGGCTTTATCCGCGAGTCCTACTTTTCCAAGTAACTCCATCGCCTTTTCCTTAGCCGCCTCTAGTTCTTTCCGTTTTACAATGCGAGGGGAGAGCGTGATGTTCTCTAAAACCGTCTTGTGCGGGAAAAGGTTGAAATGCTGGAACACCATCCCGACATCTTCACGGATCCGGTTAATATCGGTTTTCGGATTGGTAATATCTACACCTTCGATTAACACGCGTCCGTCTGTGACGGCTTCAAGCAAGTTAATGCATCTAAGAAACGTCGACTTTCCGGATCCCGATGGCCCGATCACCACCACAACTTCTTGTGGTCTAATGTCAACGTTAATATCTTTTAAAACAACATGCTCACCGAAGGCTTTTTTTAAGTTTTCGACTTTAATCATTCGGTTTTCAGCCTTCTTTCAACATAGTTTAGCAAGAGACTTAAGCAATACGTGAGAACAAGATAAATCGCTGCGGTTGTAAAATAAGGCTCCCAAACGCGGTAATATTGGCCTTGCATCGCCCGACCCCAATACATGATTTCATGGGCCGCAATTACGGCCAACAGGGAAGAATCTTTAATTAAGACAATGAACTCATTTCCAAGCGGTGGAATGATGCGTTTAATCGCTTGGGGCAAAATGACGTGGCGCATCGCCTGAACGTGATTCATCCCGAGCGAACGGGAGGCTTCCATTTGACCTGGATCGATCGATTGAATCCCACCACGGAAAATCTCGGCCACATAAGCCGCGGAGTTAAGCGACAAAGCCAAAATTCCCGCTACATAAGCATTGGTTGTGCCAAGGATTTGCGGAACCAACCCAAAGTGAATAATTAGGATTTGCACAAAAAGAGGCGTGCCTCTGAAAACCGTAATATAAATGCTGAATGGTGCGGCTAATACTTTATTGCGCATCATTTTTCCTAGCCCAATTAATAAACCGAGGATCGTTCCGAAAAAGACCCCGGCAAGCGATAGGCCAATGGTGATTAAGGTCCCCTCTAAAAAATAGGGGAGATATTCACCAATGATATCAAACCGAAAATTCATCATATCCCTCCAAATATACAAGGCTGTCCAAAAGGTGTGAAAACAAAGTGCGTGGTCACGTTGACGGAGGTCTTTTTGAACAAGCCAAAAGATAAAATTGCGTAACGCTTAGTGGATAAGGTTACGCAATTTTTTTGGGTTTAATCATACTGGAAGCCTCAAAAATTATTGATTTAAGGCGTCCTTCTCAGCGGATTTAATCACATCAAGATTTGGATCTTTACCAAACCATTTGTTGAAAATTTGAGTATAGGTTCCATTATCCACGACTTTTTGTATCCCTTTGTTAAAGTCAGGAACCAATTGGCTGCCTTTAGGGAACATCAGACCATAAAATTCTTTAGGAAAACTGTTATCCTCGACGACTTTTAAGTTTTGACCTGGGTTGTTTTTCACGTAAGAGTCGACCACACCACTATCTGCTACAACGGCATCCGCGCCGCCGTTGATCAATTCCATAATCGCCAGGTTGTTGTTTTCGAACTTCTTAATTTTATTGCTGTTCTTACCAAGAATGCCTTCTACAACGGCTTGACCCGTTGTTCCGTTTTGAACGGCAACCGTTTTTCCTTTAAGATCCTTACCGCCTGAGATGGTACTATCTTTTTTAACCATGATTTCGTTTGTTGAAGCGAAATATGGGATTGAGAAATCATAGGTTTGTTTACGGTCACTATTAATCGTAATTGCAGAAATGCCAAGATCGGCATCTTTTCCTTGTAAAGACGCGAATACCGCATCCCAACCTACGTTTTGAATATCTACTTTATAGCCGGCAACTTTAGCCACTGCATTTAATAAGTCCACATCGAAACCGACAATTTTACCCTTGTCCATGTTTTCGAATGGTGCATAAGAAGCGTCAGTAACCACTTTCAATGTTTTGGTTGGTGCTTTAGCTGTTTGATTTGTACCTGAAGAGGTGTTGCTGGATCCGTTCGACCCAGATTTAGAACTCGTTCCACATCCAGATAGAATTAAAACAGACATGACGATAAGAGCGACAGTGATGGATAGTAATTTTTTCACGCATTCATTCCCCTTTTTATTTTTTATATGGTTTAGATGACTTATTTTGCCGATCTTCTTTTCTTCTTTTAAATTACCCAAAAAGTGGTTTTTTATAAAAAGAAAAGGGTTTCGTTTCCGATCAATTCTTCAAGGAATAAAAAAAGAGTGAGACCAGGAACAAAAGAGAGAAGAACGACCAAATTTATGTGGTTCCAAGAGTGGTTCGACAAACTAAGACTTCTTATTTCATTACTTTAATGGATTAGTGTGAAATAGGCAATAAAAAATTCATAGAAATAGAGAGTTTTCCAGTCAATCGCGCACAAGTAATTGCCACAGAAAAGACAACCCCCCTTATTAGTCGGAAAAGGGGGGCGTCGTGCTTTAATTTTTGATCTGTCCAGAGCCCTCGACAATGTATTTGGTCGAGGTGAGAGCAGGTAAGCCCATTGGCCCGCGGGCATGGAGCTTTTGGGTGCTAATGCCGATTTCTGCACCAAAGCCAAACTCGAAACCATCGGTAAACCGAGTGGAAGCGTTGTGGTAGACCGCTGCCGCGTCGATTTGATTTAAAAAGACAGCAACATGATCGGCCGTTTCCGAAACAATCGCTTCCGAGTGTTTTGTCCCATATTTTTGAATATGAGAGAGGGCTTCTTCTAGATTTTCTACAATACGAAGGGCAACCGTCAAATCTAGAAATTCGGTTTCCCAATCGGCCTCTGTTGCTTGGAGGATGGCGGGATCGAGTGCTCGTGCCTGTTCATTGCCACGAATTTCAACCCCTTTACTTTTAAGTGAGGCCGTTAATTGGGTCAAATGCTCGTCTGCCCAAGTTTTGTGAACGAGGAGCGTCTCGGCGGCATTACAAACAGATGGGCGCTGTGTTTTCGCATTGACTGCAATGGCAATCGCCATGTCGGCTTGTGCGGAATCATCAATATAAATATGGCAATTTCCAACCCCTGTCTCTAACACAGGAACGGAGGCTTGCTTCACGACGGATTGAATCAAGCCTGCCCCGCCGCGTGGAATGAGCACATCCAAATACTCATTTAATTTAAACATCTCAGAGGCTGTTTCTCGACTCGTGTCTTCCAAAAGTTGAACGGCATCGGCTGGAATCGCGGTTTTGTCGAGCGCACGGTGAATGACGGACACAATCGCCATATTCGAATGGATCGCAGAAGAACTGCCACGCAGTAGCACGGCATTACCGGCTTTAAGGCAAAGGCTCGAAGCATCGACCGTGACATTTGGCCGGGCTTCATAAATCATACCAATCACACCGAGTGGCACACGGACTTTTTGAATACGCAGACCGTTTGGGCGCTCCCATTCTTCTAAAAGTTCTCCAATTGGATCTGGCAACTCGGCCACTTGAGCTAAACCTTCAGCCATATCTTGAAGTCGGGCTTCTGTTAATTTTAGTCGGTCCAGTAAGTTGGGCTGGATCCCGTTTTCTTCACCAAGAACGAGATCTTTTCGATTCTGAGATAAAAGGTAGGCTTTTTCTTCTATTAACTGCTGGGCGATTTTTTTTAGCGCCGTATTCTTCTCTTCTGTCGTAAGGGTCGCCATAACGCGTGAAGCGCTTTGGGCTAACTGTGCTTTTTGAATCAACTCGCTCATTTTAATCATCGCTCCTTTTTTAGTGTCACCCAATTGTCTCGGTGAATCACTTCACCTCGGATATGATGGGTCTGTTCAATCGCGGCTTGACTTTGCAAGCCTTTGATTTGAAAAAGTTCATCAATCGAATAGTTGACTTGGCCTTTTCCAATGACCGTTCCGTCATGGGTCACGACTTCTACAACATCGCCTTCTTTAAAGCGACCGTTCGCGGTTTGGACCCCGGCCGGAAGCAAGCTTTTTCCATGAAAGAGAAGCGCACTCGCGGCCCCTTCATCCACTTCAACTTGACCTGTGATCGGCGAATGAAGCTGAATCCATTGTTTCTTATTTCCAAGCGGAAGGGATTTCGGTGCACTTCCCACATAAGTCCCATCCCCATGACCCGCGATAATATCGAGTAACTTAGATGGGCCTTGGCCGGTTCCAATAAAGGACGGGACACCAAGCGACAAGGCCGTTTCCGCTGCTTCAATTTTAGAACGCATGCCGCCTGTTCCAACCTTTGACCCAGCAGCGCCAGCTAAGGCTAAGACCTCCGGTGTAATGCTCTCCAAAAATGAAATCCGCTCTGGCATGGGTGATTTTCTTGGATCGCCCTTATAGAGCCCATTGATGTCTGTCAGCATGATTAAGAGGTCGGCATGAACGAGACCGCACACCAAAGCCGAGAGGCGATCATTGTCACCAAATGTTAATTCATCAACGGCAACGGAATCATTTTCATTAATAATGGGAATCGCGCCTCTTTTAAGCAACTCTGACAAGGTTGAAAACACATTGGTGTACTGATCTTGGACCGAAAACGCATCCCGTGTAATCAAAAGTTGGGCCGTCAGTAAATTATGCTCGCGAAATTGATCCGCATAGCGCTGCATCAGGAGGCCTTGCCCAACGGCCGCAGCCGCTTGTTTTCCGGCAAGCGTCACGGGCCGAGTCGGATAGCCGAGGGCAGTAAACCCAGCGGCTACCGCTCCAGAGGTAATCAAAACCAATTCATGACCGGCGTGCTTGACCGCAGCAAGAGCCGCCACATGCTCACGGATCTTTTGGTCACTGATGCCTCCCTGCTTATTGGTTAACGAACTGCTTCCGATTTTGACAACAAGGCGTTGTTTAGCCATTTTAAAAATCCCTCTTTTGGTTGAAATGGTATTCTGGAAATGTGAGTCGTGCGCTCTGGTGGTACTAAGAAATCGCTAAATTAAAGCGGGTTATCGATACTAATAATTCATTAATTGAGCGAATCGATCAAAAATAACGAAAAAGCCCCCTTCGTCCTTACATAAAAGGACGAAGAGGGCTTCGCGGTACCACCTTTTTTCAACCCATCTTTCAAAAGGTTGATCTTGGAACCCGTATCGAGGGTAACGGTTAGGTTGGCCTAACTGCTCATGAGGTAGGTTCGTACGTTCCTAAGCGGTATGCCTTCCAGCCTTGGGCACACTCTCTTGACACCTGGAGATCGTCTACTAACCCTCATTCATCACATTTCTTTATTCCGTTCCTTTATTGGAATAAATTATAGGTAAATTCAATCAATTCGTCAAGTGGCAATTCGCGGATTAAAAAATAAGGGTGAATCGGCTCGATTCCTGGTGAGATTCAGGTGAATATCAGGTTATGTGACCGGTCTATTCCCCAGGAAATGACCAAATGTCTTTCCATTCGACACCATTCTTTTTTAAAAACGAGAAGGGTGAGTTTAATTGTCGGTTTTAGCAACGGGCGGGAGGGGATAGACTGTCAAATCCACCCATGGACCTTTCATCATTGCCTTGAAAAATCCCTCTCTGAACGTCTTGAAGACGCAGGAGCGATCCCGTATTATGGAGGGGAAATTAACGACCCACAACTAGAACATACTCAAACAAAGAAGCCTGATGATGAAATCAGGCTTCTTTGTGAGAAAAAATGGTTCTTTTTATAAGATTTCCTGAACGCTCAGATTTCCCTTGTATCTCAGGATTCGAATGATTGCGTATGACAATCGACAAGGCTATTCCACTCAAAATGAGTAAACCGCTGGTGACAAAAAAGACACTAGAGATTGAGAAGATCCCAGCAAGAACCCCTCCAAGCGCAGGGCCAATGATATTCCCGAGAAAACGCAGGCTCGTATTATACCCCATGACTTCGCCTTGCATCGCAAGTGGAGTCACTTGACGAATAAAAGCGACCAGTACCGGCAACACGCCTCCAATTGTAATTCCTAAGAAGAACCGTATGATGACAAGCTGCCAAATCGACGTCACAAAGGCACCAGGTAAATAGACGATTCCGGATACAATGACAAGGGCCACAAGTATCTTATGGTAACCGATCCGGTCTCCGAGCCGTCCCCAATTGCGGGCCATGAGAAGATTTCCAAGCCCAGCGGCCGAAAATGCAAGGCCAGAGAAAAACGCCAGATTAGTCGGTCCATGTAATTGGCTTACGTATAAAGCTAAAATAGGCTGGATACTGAAATTCGCAATCTGTACAAAGAGCGACACCCCCATAACGCCAATTAATAATGGGTTCAATAAAATGTGTTTGATCACCTCTTTTGTGGAGTAACGCTGACGGGCTTCTCCTTTGGTAGAGGACTCTTCTAATCTGAATTCTTTAACTCCAAATAGAACAAAAAGCGCTGCTAAGAGAAGTGTAATCGACGTAAAGTGAAACGTGAGTCGAAAGCCAACCGAATCGGCAAGTAATCCAGCTAACATAGGGCCAATCAACGATCCCGCAACATTACCAGTTTGCAAGGTTCCGAGAACACGACCAGCTAGATGCCTTGGCGTTTGGGTTGAAATCAGCGCTTGTGACATTGAGATAAAGCCTGTAAATACACCCATAAAGAGGCGCAGCAGGAATAATTGAAGCACAGATGTCACAAACCCCATGAGAAACACACAGATAGAAAGTCCGAGTGCGGCGATGACGAGGATTTTTTTTCGACCATGCCGATCGCCAAATCGTCCCCATATGGGCGAGGCAATAAAAGCGGCCACAAACGTAATCGCAAAAACCCAGCCAGACCATTGTTGCACATAACGGGTAGAGTGTGTACCAAGTGATTGAATATAGAGCGAGAGGAATGGGATCACCATGGTCATGCTGCCGCCAATGAAAAAGTTAGCAAACCACATGATGACCAAATTCCGTTTCGCAAGTGATTCTTGTTGCAAAACAAAATCCCTTCTTTCATTAGTTAAAAGCCATTAAAAAGGGACGGAGCTGCTGCGATGGATATAGGAATGGTTCCGTCCGATGATCAAAAAATCCCCTTAATATAAAGGGGACACGAACCAAGTATTTCGAAAACCAAAATATATTTTACGCCTTTTTGTGGAAGAAGGGAAGGTTTTTGCTTGAAAAAAGGTTTAAGGGGGACAGACCCGGGACTGTCCCGGGTCTGTCCCCCTTAGAAGACCTCACCATCAAAAGCCGCTTGATAAATAGTGCGAATATCGTGCTCGTCAAGTGGCAGGGGACTGCGGGCAAGTAGACGTTTTTGCTGAACGCCGTCTTGAGTAAGCGTCTCCAATGCACTCTCAGGAATATCGAACCCGCCAAGTGTCGAGGGGAGCCCGACATCATCCACGAGGGTGTGTAGCATACGAACACATTCGCGAGACGCATCTTCTTCCGAAAGAAAACTGGAGTTTCCACCTAAAGCATTCAATAAGTCGGCCATTCTTTTTGTACAGCTTTTTCGGATATAACCCATCACATAAGGGAGAAGAACGGCGTTGGATTCGCCATGCGGAATATGAAATTGACCTCCAAGCGGATAGGCGAGCGCGTGAACGCCGGCCACTCCGGCATTAAAAAAGGCAAGACCTGCCATGTAACTGCCGAGGCTCATATTGAGTCGGGCTTCTCGGTCTGAGCCGTGATTGACGGCATTTCGAATCGAATGGCTTATTAATCGAACGGCTTGAAGGGCCAATCCGTCTGTTGTGGGACTCGCATTCACAGAGACATAGGCTTCCACAGCGTGGGTCAACGCATCGACCCCGGTTGCTGCTGTGACGCGAGGCGGCAAGGAAACCGTGAGTTCGGGATCGATAATCGCCACATCCGCCAACAAATGATCATGGGTCACGACGTCTTTGGTCGTTTCTAGAGATAGAACGGCGATATTGGTCACCTCTGAACCTGTTCCCGATGTAGTCGGGATCAAAATCTTCGGTAACCCTTTATTCGAAATCGAACGAGTGCCTGTTAGATTAAGATAATCGGCAACAAGTCCTTCGTGTGTGGCGAGTACGGCGGCCAGTTTGGCAAGGTCAAGCGCACTTCCGCCACCAAAGCCAAGAACTAAGTCAAAGGCGCTCTCCCGTGCAAACTGGACCAACTTTTCACCTGTTTCAAGCGGTGGTTCAGGCACAATATCTGAATAGATAGTGTAAGAGATCCCATGGTCTTGAAGTGGGGTCGTGACATGATCAAGGAGTCCAATTTTTTGCAGCATAGGATCGGTCACAATCAATAGATTTTGCGCGTGTGTGTGTTGAATTTCTGGGATTAACTGCTCTAGCGCTCCCCATCCCGTGTAACTAAGGGGGGCGAAGACAAGTTTGGAAATGCTCATGATTGAGTGCTCCTTTTTATCAAGATAGATTGGAAAAATGAGGTGGGAGAGTGGCGGCGGTTGTGCACTACAGACAAATGCCTATTCGCCGATTTAAAGCCGATGTGCGCCTGTTTCTCACAAAATCCTGCCTGTTTCCTCACCCACATTCATCCCACCACAACTGATCAACTCTTATACCAGTGGTTGGCCGCCGAGTTCTTCACGAATTTTGAACTTTTGCAGCTTGCCGCTGGCGTTACGCGGGAGTTCTTCAACAAAAATATAATGACGAGGCCGCTTGTAATTCGCTAATTTGGAACTGGATTTGCAAAACGCATCTAACTCTTGCTCGGTGAGGGTGTGCGTTTTCCTTTTTATATAAGCGACAACGGTTTCACCCCATTTGTCATCGGGGCGACCAATCACCGCAACATCTAAAACACCGTCATGCTCAAACAACACATCCTCCACTTGGCGCGGATATATGTTTTCACCACCGGAAATAATCATGTCATCGACGCGGTCGGCCACATATAAGAAGTGTTCGTCATCAAAATACCCAAGGTCGCCGGAGTGGTACCATCCCTTATAGAGTGCTTTTTCTGTGGCTTCCGGGCGATTATAATAGCCGGACATCATGCTGTTGCCTTTTACAAGGATTTCGCCAATTTCTCCAGGAGGGAGGAGATCATCGGGATCGGAAGGACCGTCTTCGCGACGTTTTACCACGCGGACTTCATGGTTAAAACAAGCCTTTCCAGCGGATCCGGCTTTACTAAGTTGGTCCTCATCCATTTGAAACGTAATCGCAGGGCCCATTTCGGTCATCCCATAAGCTTGGACCAGTTTGATGCCAAACGCCTCTTTGCACCGTCGCACCAGTGCCGGGGCCATCGGTGCTCCGCCGTAAAGGCTACTCTTCAGAGACTTGAGATTATAGGTGTGAAGCGGTTCTTGGAGCAGCATATTCCACATGGCCGGGGCCGCAAACATGGTGGTAATGCCTTCATCTTCTACGGTTTGGAGCACCTGTTTGGCATCAAAATGATGAAGGAGGATGCTCGCTGCCCCAGCTTGTACGCGTGGAAGAAACGCACAGTGGAGTTCGGCACAATGAAACATGGGCGCAGCCACTAAACCACGGTCTTGATTCGTGAGGTGCATGGTTGCAATCAGAGCCAAACTCTGTTCAACCATATCGCGATGTCGATGCTGAACGCCCTTTGGACGGCCCGTTGTCCCACTCGTGTACATAATGGCATAAAGGTCATTTTCATCGACCTGACAATTGGGGCGCTGTTCAGGTGCGCGCGCAATCTCTGCATGAAAAGAGGTGCCAAAATTGGAATCAGGCGTTTCGTCAATAATCCAGTAAGCGGTTACAAATCGGTTGTTGGTTTGAACGGCTTCGATGCTTTCGGCTAACACTTTTTCATAAATAACGATTTTGGGTGTGGCATCTTGTAAAATAAAAGAGAGTTCCTCGGCTTTGAGGCGGAAATTAATCGGGTTAAACACAGCGCCGATTTTGGCGCAGGCAAAAAGAGTCGTGATCATTTCACTTGTATTAAAAAGGTAGGTCGAAACCCGGTCGCCTTTTTCAACCCCGGCATTCAAAAAGGCATTGGCGAGCTTGTTGATTTCAAGATTCCAGTCGCGATACGTCCAACGTTTTCCAAGCCGCACATCGACCAGCGCTTCCGCGTCTCGATAGTTCGCAACCGTCTGTTCAAATAAATCCGCTAAAGTGGTGCCCAAATTGATCCCTCCCAGTCTATTTTAAAAAGTCTGTCTTATTAGTAAGATATTTCTTGAAAAAGAGACAAATGTCCTCTTTTTTAATAGAATTGTTAGGTGACCTGTTTTTATAAGGCGATTCATGGGTAGAAACCATTAGCACGTTTTCTTTGCGCGGGATCTAATGGTGGTTTTAAGTAAAGGGGTCATACCTATTTTCAAAAGTGTGGAATCAACGAATTCAATAGAAAGTTGGGATAGGGTGAGAGACCAAATTAAATTGCTCGCACTGGATATGGATGGGACGACTTTGACTTCAGATAAAACGATATCAGATCAAACGGCGAAGTGGATTAAGCGGGCGACTGATGCCGGCGTGACGGTTAGTTTTGCAACTGGAAGAGGTGGCAGTGAAGTTGAGGATTTTGCAAAAGACTTGGGCCTTCAGACACCTCAAATCATGCTGAATGGTGGTCTTATAAAAGGGGCTGACGGGACGATTTTAGAAACCCATTTTTTGGGGCAAGACTTGATCCAGCCGTTATATGAGTTGGCCTGTAAATACGACACCTGGTTTTGGGGCTATACCGCGAGAGGACGAATCTTGAAAAAGGACTGGGACGAGAGTTGGTTGAATGTATCATGGTATAAATTTGGCTTTAGTTTGGATGATGAGAATGTGCTGGCTAAGATTCGTGAGCAACTGGACGCGTTGGGTGACATTGAGGTCACAAGCTCTGATTGGAATAATATTGAGGTGAATCCAAAAGGCGTCACAAAAGCAGCGGGTGTGCGAACGATTTGTCAGAAACTGGGCCTTTCGATGAAAAACGTCATGGCGATTGGCGATAGCCTGAATGATTACCCGCTTTTTGAAGAACCCGATGTGTTTGCGGTGGCAATGGGCAATGCAGATCCGCGGCTGAAAGAAATTGCCGCTGAAGAAACCTGCGCCAATGACGAAGACGGGGTGGCGTACGCGATCCAGCGGTTTCTATTTGAGGAATGACTGGTGGGTGCGGGTTAAGGCTGTGTTGAAGGGATGAAGCCCACTTTGAACGGGAACTCTCGGCGGAACCGGCTTCATAGGTGGGAGGAAGCTCGCTTTGAGCAGAAACTCTCATCGGAAGGGGCTTCATAGGCGGGATGAAGCCCTCTTTGAGTGAAAAACCCCATCGGAAAGGGCTTCATAACGAAGATGAAGCCCACTTTGCGTGAAAAATCCCATCAGAAAGGGCTTCATAACCAAGATGAAGCCCACTTTGCGTGAAAAATCTCATCAGAAAGGGCTTCATAGGCGGGATGAAGCCCTCTTTGAGCGGAAAATCTCGGCGGAAGGGGCTTCATAACCGGGATGAAGCCCTCTTTGCGCGGAAAATCTCATCAGAAAGGGCTTCATAACCAAGATGAAGCCCTCTTTGCGCGAAAAATCCCATCAGAAAGGGCTTCATAACCAAAATGAAGCCCACTTTGCGTGAAAAATCCCATCAGAAAGGGCTTCATAACCAGGATGAAGCCCACTTTGAGTGAAAAACCCCATCAGAAAGGGCTTCATAACGAAGATGAAGCCCTCTTTGCGTGAAAAATCCCATCGGAAAGGGCTTCATAATCAAGATGAAGCCCACTTTGCGTGAAAAATCCCATCAGAAGGGGCTTCATAACCAAAATGAAGCCCGCTTTGAACGAAAAATCCCATCAGAAAGGGCTTCATAACCAAAATGAAGCCCACTTTGCGTGAAAAATCCCATCAGAAAGGGCTTCATAACCAAGATGAAGCCCACTTTGCGCAAAAAATCCCATCGGAAAGGGCTTCATTCACGCCGTTGCGCGACGCGCTTAGGCCCTCCAATTTTGGAGGGCCTTTTAAAATAAAAATAATCCATTTTACGCGTGCTTTTGGCCAAGCGAATGTGCGGATTCGGTAAAATCCACAAGCAAGCGATAATTTTTCGAAATGGTGCCGGCAGATACGCCGTATTTTTTGCTAATCGAAGCCTGTGTGGCTTGTCCATTGGCATCAATTGAATGCGTGAAGTAGTCAAGTGCCGCCGCAAAGGCTTCAGGCTTTTTGATCGTCGGTTCGACGGAAGCGACATAATCCACCCAGACAGTACGCACCTGTTCAATGGTCTTCGCATCAAGCGCACTCTGATCCACTTGATCTAAGTAAAGCGACAGAACATGTTTTTGGCTGTCATTTCCTGGAAATTCATCGCTCTCGATCGCAGTAACCGTCGTGTCGATTGCGCCCGAATTCGCAGGTTTACTACCATGGACATCCGTTTCGACAGCTTCAAGATCCGGTTGGACCTCGCGAGGCCCTTGCGCCACAGACGCTTCATTCTCGCCTTCAGCTTCCCCGTCACCTGTCGTCTCCGAGATCAACTCAATAAATAGATAAGGCAAGTTTTGATCGAATTGTTCACCAATAGGCTTGTTAGGGTCAGACAAATACGTGCCTCGAATGCGCTCCAATTTGGCCGGTGACCAGACATGGCTTTCGACCTCAGCATAACCGAGCATAAATTCCTGGGCATCCTCAGTGATTGAAACCCGTAGTCCAACCAATAGACTACTTACATTAGGATTTTTATTCCCTTTTGGAACCGGAACCACCGTTTTTTCCTTTGTCCAAACATCCTCGAGTGCCATCATTCCAGTACTTGAGATGGACTCAATCGCATAGGTTGAAAAATGGCAGTTTTCCCAGCTTGTAACCATATCTCTTGAAGCCTGTCTTTCTGTGTGGTCGAGGTAACTTTCAACGTAAAAATCAAACGGCGTACGATTGTTACGTACCTCTAAATTAAAAATTCCCCAGATGGTGACGTATTCTTTCAACACGTCTTGGAGGGAATAGGACAGCGAATGGCGTCCAGAAAGGCTTGTATAAAATCGGTCCAACGCCACTTTAAAGTTGCGCTGCGTGTAGTCATATAGACTTTGATTCATGCGATCAAACTCTTGTCGGAGTAATCGCACTAGGCCCTGGTCCATGGTTTCCACTTTATTCATACAGCATTTTTTGAATTTCTTACCACTGCCGCACGGACATGGGTCATTTCTTCGCGTTACGGATCCTGTTGTCATGTTTGCGTTCACCACCGTGTTAATATCGGTTTCCGTATGTAAAAAGACCAGCATCCTCTATTTTATCACAAAACCCATTAAAATGGGTGCCGTAAAATTTTGACAGGTGACAGGTCCACCCAGAATTTTGTCGAAGTAATCGGTTTGGAGTCTTTTCAATTGAAAGAGTCGTCAATAATAGCCGAGAATAAAGGGTATACTTCAAAAAGCTAAGTATAGATAAGACAGCCAACGGAATGTTGAGCCCAAATTAAACGTCATTTTTTTTAATGAAATGGAGTGACCAACTTATGGTAGAAGAAAAACGTTCTAGGGAATCGCGTGTGGTCAAAACGAGTCGGGTGTTTCCTTCCCACACCAATAATTTAGATACCTTATTTGGCGGTCTTTTAATGAGCTACATTGACGATGTCGCGTCAATTTCTGCGTCGCGCCATTCAAGATGCGAAACCGTAACGGCATCCACGGATTCGGTAGATTTCCTTAGACCAATCACCCCCGATGACTCTGTCTGCTTGGAATCTGTGGTCTCATGGACTGGGCACACTTCCATGGAGATTTTCGTTAAAATTGTAGCTGAAAACCTCAGAACAGGTGAGCGCCGAATCGCTGCCACATCTTTCTTGACTTTTGTCGCACTGGATGAGAACCGACATCCCGTTCCGGTTCCACAAGTCATCCCGGAATCTGAGGAAGAAAAGAAATTGTTTGAAACGGCGCAAAAACGCTATGATGCCCGAAACGAACATCGAAAGCAAAGCCGTGAGCTCGCCGAAACCCTCTCCGCCAAACGCTCCTGGGAACGGACATAAAGGGAATAAGCGCTTCCCTGAAAGTTGCCGAAGTCCACTCAAAGGTGAGTAGGATTAAAATTTAGCGGAACCGAAGTCGCACGTCTTGTGCCATCGGCAGAAAAGCGCCCCCTTGATCGCTTTGGTCAAGGGGGCGCGCTCAATCAAACTACTAAGGTTTAGGCTTTCAAATCAGAAGCATAGACGGCACAGGAATTCCGTTTCACGATTTCATATGGCACGATGAAGCGGCGTGTTTGTTCTGCGGTTTCGTTGATCAAACCGAACAGAGCGTGGGTGGCTTGAAGGCCGAGTTCAAATATATGAATGTCGATGGAAGTCAGGGTGGGTGAACAATATCTGCAGATTCGCGAGTTGTTGAAACTGATGACGGATACATCATCAGGGACTTGGACCCCAGATTCGCTCAAATAACTGATCACCCCAAGCGCCATGATATCATCAGTTATGATCAATCCAGTTGGCGGGTCAGGTATTGTAAAAAGTTCCTTAATTGCTTCACGTCCACCTTCTTCTTGGAACATTTGATGCACAATATAGTCTTCGCGGATGGGGAGTCCCGCTTGTTGAAGGGCCATGGTGTAGCCTTGCTGCCGATCGATCGTGACCACGAGATCAAGGGATCCTCCAATAAATGCACACTTAGTATGGCCGAGCTCTAACAGATAATGGGTGGCATCGATTGCGGCCTGGACATTGTCATTGTCCACATGCGTAATCTCGTCCTCCATCTGGTAAGGCTTTCCAACCATAACGTAAGGAAAGGACGTCTTATTTAAAAGGTCGATTAGGTCATCACCAATCCTTGAATAAAGTAAAATCAACCCATCAATCCGTCGCCCGTGCACCATGCTCATGACTTCTTCTCGAATTTCCTCGCTTGTCATGCCCGTCGTCATGTAAATTCCGAACCCCTGATCATGCGCGGCTTTGCTGATCCCTTGGATCACCTGAGGGAAAAATGGATTCTCAATTAAAGCCCCATCTGAATTAGGCATCACAATCCCAATGGTTTGGGTGCTCTGGTTCGCTAAGCTGCGAGCCTGGTGGTTCGGATAATACCCAAGTGTCTCCATAGCCTCACGAACCACTTTTTTCGTTTTCTCGCTTATTCTTGGATTATTGGCGATCACGCGCGACACGGTCGATGGATTGACATTTGCGACCTTCGCTACATCCTTAATGGTTACTGCCAATAGATTTCCTCCTCACCAAGTCACTTTTAATTGGTTTACCTACAACATCTATAGCGTTTTGCCCCTCTTGATCAGCGAGCAGAAAGCGGTTTAGCTTAACTCTATGATTCGGACACTCAAACGTTTTATAAAAATCATCGAATCAGGACTTTTAAGCCCGGAAAATGAAAGGGTTTGATCCTATTGATCAAATAATCAGAACAACCTACTATATTATACACGGACTTCGTTTAAAACATAAACTAATTTTATAATGAATGAAATCGCTTTAAAAATCCAGTAATATAATCGGTCTTTGGATGTGTTGATTTCTAAGTTTTTGACCCAGCTCGTGAATCGAATTTCATCTTTTAAAAAGATTGACGATTCTGTTAGATTGTTCTAAAATGTGGACAGAGTACTTCTTATCCAATAATGAGAGGCATTGAAGCCGTGCCACCCATCGTAAATGAAAAGCTTATAATTTGAGGGCAATGCTTTGTCTGATGACAACAACCCCGGGAACGTGTTTACACATGCTTCCTGGGGTTGTTTTTATTTTGCTTGAAAAAGAAAAACGAGTGATTTTCGAGTTACACACAACCACGCTTTTTAAAAACTCATTCTGAAAAGGGGCTTAAATATGTTTAGAGAAGCCATTGACCACCGACCTAAAAATGCCTTTGCGTATGCGGTGGATTCGAAAACGTTGCACATCAAGCTGCGCGCTAAGAAAGACGATCTTAAAAAGGTGACATTGATTAATGGTGATCCTTACGTCTGGGGTGACTCGGGTTGGACGTTCGATCGACTAGAGATGAAAAAAGCAGGATCCGATGATTTGTTTGACTATTGGTTGGCTGAGGTGAGCCCACCTTTTCGCAGACTTCGTTATGGTTTTGAATTGAATGATGGTGAGGAACAACTGACTTATACTGAGCGAGGTTTTTTCGAAGAAACGCCGAATGATACCAGTTATTATTTTTGTTTTCCGTTTTTAAACCCGGCAGACGTCTTCCAACCTCCTGAGTGGGTCAAAGCCACGGTTTGGTATCAAATTTTCCCGGAACGTTTTGC
The DNA here is from genome assembly GCA_963829575.1 of uncultured Sporolactobacillaceae bacterium. Taxonomy (GTDB): domain Bacteria; phylum Bacillota; class Bacilli; order Bacillales; family Sporolactobacillaceae; genus KACC-23026. The sequence goes on from CAWHJF010000012.1 coordinate 664,933, forward strand.
AAATGGCGATCCTTCTATAGATCCAAAGGGGACCTTACCTTGGGGGAGTACAGCGCCCACGCCAACCAACTTTTTCGGTGGGGATTTGCAAGGGGTGATCGACCATCTCGATCATCTTGAAGATCTCGGGATTACCGGTGTTTACTTCACACCGATCTTTAAGGCGGAATCGAACCACAAATATGACACCATTGATTATTTCGAGATCGATCCACAATTTGGAGATAAAGCAACGTTCAAAACGTTAGTGGAAGCCTGTCATGCGCGTGGCATTCGTGTCATGCTGGATGCTGTATTTAACCATTCAGGCTATTTTTTCGAACCTTTTCAAGACGTTTTGAAAAAAGGGGCCGACTCACAGTATGCCGATTGGTTCCATCTTCACAGTAAAACGGTTGAAACCAGTCCAAAACCGAATTATGATACCTTTGCTTTTACACCGTTCATGCCAAAATTAAACACCGAGCACCCAGAGGTCAAAACGTATCTTTTGAAAGTCGGCGCTTATTGGGTTGAAGAATTTGACATTGACGGCTGGCGCCTTGATGTGGCGAACGAAGTGGATCATGCCTTTTGGCGTGAGTTTCGCAAAACCGTTCGAACCATCAAATCGGATGTCTACATCCTCGGCGAAATCTGGCATGACGCCATGCCATGGCTTCAAGGCGATCAGTTTGATGCTGTGATGAATTATCGCTATACGTCTGCGGCGCTCGACTTTTTGGCGAAAGGAACACTTACGGCACAAGGTCTTTCAGATGAATTGACCCGGGTCTTTATGTCCTACCCAGAGCCGGTTAACCAAGTGGCCTTTAATTTATTAGACAGTCATGACACGCCGCGCCTCCTGACACAATGTGGGGAGGACTCGAAGAAAATGGACCTCTTATATGTGACGCAAATGACGCTCCCTGGCACGCCTTGTATTTATTACGGGGATGAGGTCGGGATGTCGGGAGGAAATGACCCGGGCTGTCGGGCATGCATGATTTGGGACCCAGAAGAGCAAGATCAGGATCGGTATGCTTTTTTGAAAAAATGGATTGCGCTTCGTGCCGCCCATCCAGTGTTAGGGTCAGAGGGTGCCGTTCAATTTTTGCCAACCGAGCATGAGGATGTGTTTGCTTATAAGCGTGAAAAAGGCCAGCACCATTACTATGTCGTGCTGAATCGCGCTGAAGTGCCAACCGATTGGAAGGTCCCAAATGAACTCAACCAGCAACCGGTGGTGGAGTGTTGGACCAACACCGCACGTGAACTAAACGACCGAATCACGCTAGAGGCGCAAAGCTTTTTGGTTCTCAAACTTGAATCTTAAAAAACAAACCATGATGGATCTTCGTCTGTTCTCACAGTAATTTGGGGACAGACGTTTTTGTATTGGCATTGCTTTAAAGAGGTGAACGACGTAGAATTTGGAAAGGTAACGTTCATTGAATGCGCATGCCCAAAGTTGGCGGTGAACACGCACCCAATACATAAGGATTACTGTGCCAGTGAACAAATGGCTAAACGAATAGACAGAACACAATATAGGATTAGAAGAAGCGCCATGTGGATCGATAATGGGAGGGAAAAGGTGTGGAAAAACAGGAGAAGGATCGGAACCCTTGGGTGGAGGCTCTAAGAGAGGTCATCAGCCGTTTGAATGCGTCTGATATTCAATTTACGATTAGAGGGGCGGCTGTATTAGTCATCCATGGTGGAGACGTTCAGGAAGATCAGCCCCTTGAGATTGAATTTCAATGGGATCAACGCCAAGAGGTCAGCGTGTTGTTTTCGGCTTTTGGGCCAACCAAAACCGAGGAGACTGGGAGAGGGGCGAGCTTTCAAGCCACTCTCCACGGCATTCCAACGCACTTTTTTTGTAAATGGAATACGGCGGTTGTGACGGATCCGACTCGGCATGAGGCTCGATTTGAGGGCGAGATCGTGTTTGTGGAGGCATTGACCGTGCTTGCGGGGCGTTTGGAAGATCAGGATCCGGTAAAAAGTCAGGCCAAATCCTTGCTGCAAAACCTGCAAAACCACAATACGGAATTGAGTCGAAAAGCTTGGAACACAGGGACGTTTGAAGCGTGGGTTCAGCGGTTTGGGAAGCCGGAGGAATTGGGTGCCCAGATCCGTCAAGAACCAGAGCGTCGTCTGCTTACTTTGTTGGAGTACCTTGGTGAGTTGAAGGGAAAAAACGTGTTAAATCTCATGGGCTCAAATGGAATTAAGGCGGTTGCGATGGGGTGCCTGGGAGCCGAGGCGGTGGTTGTAGATTTGTCGGAGGAGAGCGCCGACTACGCGCGGACGCTTGCTTTGGCCGCTGGCGTACATCTCGTCTATCATGTGGGCGATGTGTTGGTCGACATGGAGGACCGGATTGGGCACGAGGAAGCGGATGTGATTGTAATGGAGCGCGGCATTCTCCATTATTTTGTGGATCTAGCGCCGCTCATGTCCCGGGTCCGCAAATGGTTGAAACCAGGCGGCCGTTTTGTTCTGCAAGATTTCCATCCGATCTCGACCAAACTGATTGAGACCAAGGGGAAAAAGGCGTTGGCCAATGGAAATTATTTTGACCGGGCAATCCATCAAACCCCGGTTGCGACGAGCAAATTCATAAAGGATGCCGACATCCAATTCATCAATCAACGGCGCTGGACGCTTGGCGAAATCCTCACCGCTGTGGCAGAAGCCGGGCTGCGGATTGAAAAGCTCGATGAACGCCCCAATGAAAAAAAGAGCGAAAGTGGGATACCGAAGATGTTCACGTTAGTCGCGCGGGCGGATTGAATGGCGAGTGAGGATGGGGGGATTTGTGGCGGCGAGTGTCATGATGGACGGGGCGTGGAACGCTCAACGCACACAAACTAGCGACAAAACGAGAGATTGTGTGCGTGAGCCAATCCATGCGCACACGCAGTCCTTGCGCTTGCGCCCCCTCCACCAACCCCCATCACACAAAACAGCCCTCCCCCATAAAAAGGGGAGGGCTGTTTTGCGTTGTTAGCTTTCGTTTAAATGGTTGAGGAAATGGATCAGATCGCTAGAATAGAAATCGATGTAGCGAAGATCGATTTCTTTTAAAAAGGATTCCTTGCGATAATATAGAATAATTTTTGCGGACGGCTTGGCCGAACGAATCCGTTTTAATAAAGGCATGAGTAGTTTGGACTCTTCGGAGGTCGTTAACGATAAGGTAACAGTGTTCACAAATGGCTTGTTCAAAATGGGAAATATGCGAGCTTCAACTTCATGGAGCTGCTCATTTACACTTTTGAGAAAATAGGTGCGCCATCCGTTCACGAACAAACTATCATGCAAGAGGCGAAGGGAAAACACATGCTTCTCACATAGAGGAGCAAACACGATCCCTTGTTTCAATGAAACTTGATAGGATGGGGTGTATTCCACTAATTTTTGATTCATGATTCCCAAACAGGTGCTGACCGACTGATCGCGTTGGTCAGCGTTGATTGTGCCATTCAAATAAGCTTTGCGAACTTCTTGGCCAACTTTTCCGAAGATATCTCGATAAATAGACTCGACCCGTTTGCCATCGGCTAATTCCTCAAAGTAGAGGGTCGCTTTGTCACTTCCATTTATCAAGCTTTGAGTAAAAAGCGACCACAACTTCTTTTGCCATTGCTCGAGTCGATGGCTCTTCCAACCAATCATTTTAATTGGTGCGAGTTGATTATTCGGAACAAACGGGATCGTTTCACCGTTTTCTTTAATGACTAATTGATAGCCTGCCAACGGGTTTTTATCTCTAAGGGTCGTGGTTGCGCGCAGGCCGTTTGGCAGCAAGAGTTCGGCTTGTGGCGGGAAGATTTGCAACGTCTCCGCTAATTTAAAAACGCTTTGCTCACAAAGCTTATCATGGTCGCCCAACAAGTTTTCTAAAGCGCGTACGCCAGAAAGCGGTTCGCGATAACTCCGCTGCAAGGTCAATGCGGAATAGACGTCGACAACCGAAATGAGGCGAAGCGCTTCATTAAAATTGGCTTCGACAAGCCCAAGTGGATAACCGCTTCCGTCTAGACGCTCATGGTGAACATTGGCGAAAAGTGAAATCGCTTCCGAAAACCCCATAAGTTCCAAATAAACAGCGCCAAAATTCGCATGGTATTTGACAAGCTCGTATTCCGCTTGTGTGAGCTTACTTTTTTTCGTCAAAACCTCTTTTGGAATGAACCGTTTACCCATGTCATGGAGCAAGCAGCCGAGCGAGAACTCCTCGAGATTCGGTAATTTGCAATAATTCCCTAAAAGGGTACCTATTACAAAAACATCCACAGAATGGTAGTAACTGTAAAGATTCCATTCTTTAAGTTCGTTTAACAGACCCGAGATCGTCGGATTGGAACAGAACATCATATACATGTTATAGATGAGTTCATATTGAAGCTCGTTTTGGAGAGCCGAACCTAATCGACCATTATCGGTCAAGATTTCAATGAGTTCAACAAACGACTTTTCAAGTTCCAAGTGGTAAGGAAGTGATTTTTTGGGGGCGTACTTAGGTAGAGATTGAATGAGGAACTGAATAGAATGGCTGGTTTGATCGGTTAGATTTGAAACCACGTCTGAAAAAGACCCCACAGTATGAGTGGTCTTTTCAGGAAAGGCGTCTTTTAGGTTAACAGGAGAAACAGGTCGGTTGGTCATGTTTCAATACTCCAATCCATCTACCATATAAAAAATGTGGGCTTCCCGATCCGAACTTGTTTGACACACGGGCATGTTCACCTAAAGCCAAAACAAAAAAATAGAAAATGGGAGGTTTCCTATAAAATGGTAGCATGATCTGTGTTAATCTAATAGTAGAATGACGTCTTTGCCTCCGAAAATTTGACACGTTTAGACAAAATCCGTTAGCTTATTTTAACAGATTTTGTGACCATTTAGTAACCGAAATCTTACAAATCAGCCAAAATAGTAAAAAAGACCTAATGAATTGGAATTGACAATCCAATCCTTTGTTTTACCAGAGTAAACGTCTGAGTATTTTAAAAAATAAGAAGGATCAAGGAGTGGTCACAATGACAAACACCATTAAATGGGGCGTTATAAGCACAGCAAATATTGGTTACAAGGAAGTGCTACCGGCTATTGTGAAAGCTGAAAATGCTGAACTCATGGCAATCGGGAGTGCCAATGCGTCAAAGCGTCAGGAAATGGCCGAAGCTTTAAACATTACCAAGCAATATGACAGCTATGAGGGCGTACTCGATGACTCTGAGGTTCAAGCGGTCTATATTCCTCTACCAAATCATTTACATAAGGAATGGGTGATCAAAGCGGCCCAGGCTGGCAAACACGTTTTAGTAGAGAAACCAATTGGGTTGACGGTTCAAGAGGCAGAAGAAATGGCTCAAGTGTGTCAGGAAAACGGTGTGTTATTAATGGAAGCTTTTATGTATCAATTCCATCCTGAACATGATTTTGTGAAACAACTCATTAAGAATAAGGAGATTGGTGAGGTCCGCCTCATGCGTGCGAGCTTTACGTTTAATATGGGGCCGAGTCCACAGGCTAACATCCGGTTGAATCGCAACATGGGCGGCGGTTCCATTTATGACGTGGGCTGCTATTGTCTTCATTCGATTCGTCATATTCTCGAGACGATGCCGACCGAAGTCTACACCCAGGCGACGCTTCATCCAGAGCATGGCGTGGATATGGCCGCCCAAGGTGTTTTAAAACTTGAAAACGGGGCAACCGCTCAATTTGATTGCGGGTTTAATGCCACTGACCGAGAAACCTATGAAGTGATCGGAACCGAGGGCACCATTCTTGTAAAAAATGCCTATCGTCCAGATAAAAATCCAGGTTCTGAGGGCGAGGTGATCATCAGTCGCGCTGGTAAGCCCGATGAACACAAGTTTTTTGCCGGAAACCCTTATGTGACTCAAATCGAACATTTTTCGGATTGTGTCGCAAATGGCAACGCGCTTCGTTATCCACCAGCCCAATCCGTCCAAACGCTTCGCATACTAGAAGCCGCGTATGAATCCATTGCAACAGGTCAGAAAGTCGTATTGTAAGACGCTTGAAAGCTTGCACACAAGAGCTTTAGAAAAAAATAGGCGGGGTGTGTGCGTGAGAGAATCTCGCGCACACAAACACCAACAGAATCCGTAAAATGTGTGCGCAACAGAGGGCTAACGCACACGAATCACGCCTTTCGCCTGTAGTTGTGTGCGCAAGAACGTCTAGCGCACAAGGAAGTCGAAAAAAAGAGTAGTTTGTGTGCGTGAGAAAATCTCGCGCACACAAACACCAATAGAATCCGTAAAATGTGTGCGCAACAGAGGGCTAGCGCACACGAATCACGCCTTTCGCCTGTAGTTGTGTGCGCAAGAACGTCTAGCGCACAAGGAAGTCGAAAAAAAGAGTAGTTTGTGTGCGTGAGAAAATCTCGCGCACACAAACACCAACAGAATCCGTAAAATGTGTGCGCAACAGAGGGCTAACGCACACGAATCACGCCTTTTGCCTGTAGTTGTGTGCGCAAGCTGATCCCGCTCGCACACACCCTCATTTTATTTACGACTCACTCACAAAAGCTGGCATTCGCGAGTTCCCGAATGCCAGCTTTAAAACTTTCCTTGAAGACGATGCAGATAATGCCCTCCATTAATTGTCATTTAAAAAGAAGCTTAACATTTTGGGCAAAGTGGTCGATAAGAAAAGTAAGAAAAACTGGAAGCCGAATGGACAACCTCAACTAGGTTCTAGGTGAAATCAAGGGGGAGCAACAATGGATTTTTCAACGGTAATTGGACTTTTATTAGGGATTATTTCCTTGATTTTAGGATTCGTTTTAGAAGGTGGGAAAGTTGGGTCGCTCATCGAACCGACAGCCGCCATCATCGTATTCGGCGGGACGTTTGGGGCGACTATCCTAAGTTTTCCTTTTAAAACAATCGGGCGGATCCCAGAAATTTTGAAGTACACGTTTATGGATAAGAAAGTCAAACCGGAAGACACAATTGATCAACTGGTCGAATTGTCCAATATTTCCCGCCGTGAAGGGTTGCTGGCTTTAGAGGCGCAAATCCAGACACAGAGCGAAAACCCATTTTTAAAAGAGGGCATTCAGATGATTGTCGACGGTGTGGAAGCGGAAATGATTGAAGACATCCTAATGAGAAAAATTGAGCGCTATGAAGAGAACAAGTTGTCGGTTGGTAAAGTATTCGAAACGGCTGCCGGATTTGGGCCGACCATGGGGATCATCGGAACCGTTATGGGTCTCGTTCACGTGCTTGGCGGATTGAGCGACCCCGCGTCACTCGGACCGGCAATCGCAGTCGCGTTTATTGCGACGCTCTACGGGGTGTCGAGCGCGAACTTGATCTACCTACCGCTAGCCAACAAAGTCAAAGCACGCTTAGCCCAAGAAATCTTAATCATGGAAATGCAAACAGAAGGCTTGATGTCCGTTCAGTATGGGGAGAATTCTACGGTGTTACGAAATAAGCTCACCGCGTTTCTCGATTCGAAATCCCTTAGTAACTTGAAACCAGAATCGGGTGTGGAAGACAATGGCTAGGCGAAGCCCAAGGCGACGAAAAAAGCATGAGGGACATGAGGATGGCGAGCGTTGGATGGTCACCTATGCCGATATGATCACCTTGCTACTTGTGTTTTTCATTATTCTTTATTCCATGAGTTCCCTGCAACTTGATCGGTTCAATGCCGTTGTGAATTCGTTAAAGTCCGCTTTTTCAGGGAATGCGATTGTGAATCAATCGCAGAATCCACCGACGACGACGTATGAAATTCCGGTAAATCAATCCGATATTGGCACGAAGAATCAGAAAGCATCCGAACAGCAGCAAACCCAAAGTGCTCAGCAAACTCAGACCCAGCACGCGCAACAAGAGAGTCAGCAGGACGCGGCCAAACTTGATAAACTCTACTTGCTGCTAGAAAACTATATTAATAAGAATCATCTGCAAGCGGATCTTGAACTGCAAAATATCTCGGCGGGCGTTCAGATCACCGTGAAGGATCATATTTTATTTGATCTCGGGCGAGCCGACATCAAATCCAATGCGGTACCGATTTTGAAAAAAATGGGCGGGATTCTAAAAGCGGTGAACAACCCGATCAGTGTAGAAGGCTATACTGATAATTATCCGATTGGCCCGGGCGCGCCGTTTAAAAACAACTGGGAGTTATCCGGCGCCCGCGCTGAAAATGTCATGATGTTCTTGATTAATCAGGATAAGGTCAAACCGGATCGACTTAGTTTTGTTGGGTTTGGCGAATATCATCCGCGCGTCCCGAATGATACCGAAGCCCACAAAGCGATGAATCGCCGCGTCAATATCGTCATCCAGCGCGTCGGCGTTCCAACATCCAATTAATAGAAGAAACGCGAACCTCCTTCTCAATATGAAGGAGGTTTTTTGGTGTGGGCTTGGCTCTCACTAAGGGGTTGTTTATTTGGGGGAGAGTCTGAGGTGACCGCCCTAATGCGAGCGAGACTCTATTACGGTCGGGGTGCAATGAGGCCGCCTATTACAAGAAAACCACTTTTCAAAGCCTTGTGAGTCGTAATAGATCCTCGTAACCTCCATAAATCATCACACCACACTTACCATAATTTCCCATCCCACCAAAAAGAATAGGCTTACACGTCACACTTGTTTAAGTTGCCTGAAAACACGCGTGTAAAAAATTAGTAAAACTGGAAGCGCAAGACTAGTTTTATACCAAACTTTAGGACCTGCATCCGAATCCTTCCAAGTCAGGAAAGACTTCCAGCACCGATTCAGCCTCTATTAAACAATGTGACATTCTCCCTTAATTTGTTTGTAACATTTCTTCGTTAAGATTACCTTGTAAACAGCGAATGACAGAATTCGACACTGTTCAAATGATCTCGAACACCGAACACGCGTACACACTAAGGTTCAGTTTTTGGCGGGAACTCGATTCCCCACAAAGAGATCACCAAAATATAAGTTTCGAACTTTTTTAAAACTGAATATTGAAAATTCACCAATTCACCAATACCAATTCTACCAAACTTCGAAGTTAATTGAACAGGCTTTTCGAATGCACGCTTAACACCACCATTCACACACATCAACGCACAACTCAACTTCTAGGGGGATGCACACATGGTTATTAAAACACTCACAAAAAAAGTCCTAATCACAACCGCCATGGCGAGTTCACTTTTTGTCCTGCCACACGTCGCACCAACTCATCATGCACATGCCGCGACAATCACGATCAACACGACACATCAGGTCCTGTCCAACGGAAGTTACGGGAGTGCGGTTAAGTCGCTCCAAACCCGCCTCGACCAGCTCGGCTATTTCAACTATAAGATCGACGGGGCATACGGACCGCTTACTGAAGGGTCTGTAAAAAAGTTCCAAAGAGCCAACCACCTTGTTGTCGATGGAGTGGCCGGACCTAATACGCTTGGCAAATTATTTAACAGCACATCTAGCACACCAGCCAAGGTCAGCGCGCCAGCCAAAACACGCTCAATTTCAATTTCAACTTCAACTTCTATGAGCCTGAAGACCGTTCAATCCAAACTCCAAAATCTCGGTTACTATCATGATTCAATCGATGGCGTCTACGGACCACATACTCGCGCAGCGGTGATGGGTTTCCAAAGAAACAACCATCTCGTGGTAGACGGTATTCCAGGACCCAATACTAAAGCGAAGCTAGCGAGCTCAAGTGCAGTCGGTGCCTCCTCGGGGTCAAGCCGTTCGACAATTAGTGGAACGGTGAGTTCGAGCAAATCAGGCAACACGATCAAAACGACTTCATTTAGCAGCACATCGCAAGCGGATCAAATCATTGCGGATGCCAAAGCCCTTCAAGGCATTCAATACAAATGGGGCGGAACGACAACGAGTGGATTTGATTGCAGTGGGTACACACAATATGTGTTCAGAGAAAACGGCATCTCCCTTCCGCGCACGGCAGCTCAGCAATATGCGAGTGGCAAGCCAACAAGTCTAGTACCAGGTGTTCTCGTATTCTTCTCAACGATTTCCTCGGGTGTCTCCCATGTTGGAATTTATATCGGGAACAACGAGTTCATCAGTGCTACAACTTCAAGAGGGGTTTATATCAACAGCATGGACAACCCTTACTGGAAACCGCGTTACCTTGGCGCACGCGCTTATTAATAGGAAACTAAAAAAGACGAGACCACGGTCTCGTCTTTTTTATATGGGAGCGATGCGGGTGGTCAAAAAGAAGTCTACGAGAACGAATGCTTAGAAAGCCGAGATGACGCCCTCCAAACCGGAAAAAACCGGTCCAAAGGGCGTCATCCTTTTTTTATTACGATATGGTGGTTTACGTGGTTTGACTCTTTTTTTATAAAGCGTTCTCGAGCTTATCCAGTTTATCTTCTTCTCGTAAGTTGCCGAAGAGGACCAACAGAATCAAGGCGACGGCGGTGAAGGCGACCGGGAAAACGTACATCAAGCGATAGCCGATCGCGGCGGTCACGATCCCAAAAAGGAGCGAGCCGATCATGCGGCCGATCGCACTCGTGTTGCCGTAAAGGGCGGTGGCGGTACCGGGCTCACCGGGGATGAAGTCCTGAAAATAGCTGATCGCAATCCCATTCGTAACGGACACATAGGCGGCGCTTAGAATTTGGAAAATATAAATCTGCCAAGGGGCGGTCACAAAGAGAAAGGTGGAAAAATAGACAACGGAAATCAGAACACCGATCCGAATCAGAATTTTATTATCTATTTTCGTAGCAATCACACCAAATGCAAGCATGAACGGAACTTCAAAAATAGGCGGAATGCTGAAAATGATGCCTATTTGAAAGTCTGACGCATGAAGGACGCGCGTCACAAATAGCGAAACATCCATCATAGCCATCGTCATCGCGCCCTGAATGAGGGTAAACGCACCGAGATTGGCCATGATATAGGGGCGAAACACGTACTGAGAAAGTTTGGACTTGGCTCTAGCCCCAACTTGCACAGACGTTTTCGGATCACTTTTTAAAAAAAGGAGCGTCGTCATCATGATTACAAAATAGAAGAGGGCAGCGACGAGGTACAAACCAGTAAAATGAAATTTTAATAGAACAAGAGACGCGATTGCGGGCCCGACTGTCCAAGACAGCGCGAAAAACATCCGAAACACATTCATGTAGAGCGGAATGTCGCGCTTGTCGATATCGGCGGACGCGATCGATTCGCGTGAGTAAGCGAAAATTTGGGCGAAACTGCTGCTCGCAATCCCGATGATAAACATAGAGATTAAGAGTAAAACGGTGTAATTTCGATTGAACGCAAAGCCAATATAACCAATCGTTCCGGCAAAAGCGGAAATAAGCAGCAGGCTGCGGCGGTTAATGCTGAAATCCGACAGACGCCCAATCAGCGTGTTAATGAACACCCCACAGATCGAGGTGAGCATCATGAACACCCCAAATGCAATATTGCTCATCCCCACTTCATCAATTCCAAAAAGTGAGTTGTACGGCCCGACAAAAGATGAGGCAATCCCCAAGAATAAGTTAATAAAAATGAGAACAGCAAACCCCTTAACCTGAACGAGCGATAAAGAAGCTTGCTTTAACTGCATAAGGCCTGCTTTCACGTTGTCTTCCCCCCATATTAAAAATGATCATTAAAGCATTAATTGGTTCCTGAAGCGGTTTCGAATCAATTTAGAGTGATGCAAGTCGACACCTTCCGAGCGGTTCCTGTTGCCTATAATGTTAATAGTGAGTGATGCCAGTTAGCCAGGATCAGGACGGCACTTCTCAATTTGAATCCAACCAAATCAAGCTGGAATGAGAGGAATTTGCCGATTTAATAAGAAAACCCGCCGATTAGTGGGAGGAGCCCACCGATTTAATTGAGATTTCCGCCGATTTAATCAAAAAATGCGTCGATTCCCAGAGACTTGCGAGTTAATCATCTGGAGACTCTTTTTGAATCCAATCCATTTAAGCTAGATTGAAAGGCTCCAAACAATAATTATACGTGATCCGAAATAAAATGCACCTGTTATGTTTGGTTTTGGGAAGAAAATTAGAAACGTTCAAAACGTCGGTTAAATCGTGCAAAACCACGCATAAAGAGTCAGGGGTGCTCAAGAAATGAAAAGTGATTGGGCGTTAATAAGGGAAGGCGGCAAGTTCTTTTTTGGTGAATTGAGCCCCAGTGGGTCAAAACACAAAAAGCCCCCTCGCATAAAGGGGGCTTTAAGAGTGGGAGGCTCGCCTCCACTGACTAAATTAGTTTGCTAAAATGCTATTGATTGTCTCAAGCACATCCGCGTCAAGTTTCACACCAGATGCTTTAGCATTTTCTTCAATTTGATCCGGGCGGCTCGCACCAACAAGCGCACTCGCAACATTGGGTTGTCTCAAGACCCAGGCTAAGGCGAGTTGAGCCATTGAAATGCCGAGCTCCTGAGCCACTTGGGTCAATTTGTCTACTTTTTCCAAATTCGCCTCGGTTAGAAGGCCACTAATCATTTTGCTGTTTTCCGCGGCGCGGCTGCCTTTTGGCGGCTCAGCACCTTTCTTGTACTTGCCGGTGAGGACGCCTTGTCCAAGCGGGGACCAGACGACTTGGCCGATGCCTTGCTTTTCGCTGACCGGAATGATTTCTTTCTCGATCTTCGGATAAAGCATGCTGTACTGCGGCTGGTTGGCCACAAAACGGTCGAGCAATTTCTTGTCGGCGAGGTGCGCAGCCTCAGTAATTTGCTCGGCGGTCCATTCGCTCACACCGATGTAGAGCACTTTACCTTGACGAACGAGATCGTCGAGCGCCCGAAGCGTTTCTTCAAGCGGCGTCTCGGTGTCGAACCGATGGCAATAGTAGAGATCGATGTAGTCGACGTCCAGGCGCTTTAAGCTGGCATTCGCTTGCTCAGTAATGTGCTTGCGCGAAAGGCCACGGTCGTTCGGGCCTTCGCCCATGTCGCCGAACACTTTTGTTGCGAGCACATAAGATTCGCGCGAGAATTTCTTAATCGCTTTAGCGACCACTTTTTCTGCCTCGCCGCGCATGTAGACATTCGCAGTATCGAAAAAATTGATGCCAAGGTCATAGGCTTTGTGAATGGTGTTGATGGCATTTTCTTCGGCAACATATCCACCATATGTGAGCCAGCTGCCAAGGCTGATTTCACTGACTTTGAGGCCGGTGCGGCCAAGATGACGATATTCCATGAATGAAAAACCTCCTGAATGATTGATTGGTTGGTTTGAAATAAGTGGTGATTTTAGGGATGTGGTCGGCGTTTTCGCCGATTAAAATGAAATTTGAGCCGATTAACGAGTGAAAGTCGCCGATTTAATCAAAAAGCCCGCCGATTTAAACCCCAACCCCAAAATCCCCACCGTTCTTAAATAAATGTGGGAGGCTCAACGCACAACCTCCCACCCCCTCATTATGAATTAACCTAAAATGCCTTCGATTTTTTCAAGAACGTCAGCGCTTAGCTTGACGCCAGACGCTTTGACATTATCTTCAATTTGCTCTGGGCGGCTGGCACCAACAAGGGCACTCGCAACGCCAGGCTGGCGCAAAATCCAAGCAAGAGCAAGTTGCGGCATAGAGAGGCCAAGATCGGCTGCGATTGGCTTCAATTGCTCAACTTTTTTAAGATTAGCATCAGTTAAATGGCCTTCAATCGCCTTCACACCCGAAGCAGCACGGCTGCCTTCAGGTGGCGCTTCGCCAATTTTATATTTACCCGTCAACACACCTTGAGCAAGAGGGGAGAATACCACTTGTCCAATGCCATGCTTGTCGCTAACAGGAAGCACGGACTCTTCAATATAACGGTTCAACATGCTGTATTGCGGTTGGTTCACGACAATGCGATCCAACAATTTTTTATCTGCAAGATGAACAGCGTCCGTAATTTGCTCGGCGGTCCACTCGCTCACACCCACGTAAAGCACTTTGCCTTGGCGTACGAGATCATCGAGCGCGCGCAGCGTTTCTTCAAGCGGGGTTTCTTTGTCATAACGGTGGCAATAGTAGATGTCCACATAATCCACATCGAGGCGCTTTAAGCTGGCATTCGCCTGCTCAATAATGTGTTTGCGCGACAAACCACGATCGTTCGGACCTTCACCCATTGGCCAGAACACTTTCGTCGCAAGAACATACGAATCACGTTGGAATTTCTTAATCGCTTTACCGACTACTTTTTCAGCTTCGCCCGTCATGTAGACGTTCGCCGTATCAAAAAAGTTGATGCCAAGATCATAAGCCTTGTGAATCGTGTTCACAGCATTTTCCTCTGCCACATAACCCGCATAGGTAAGCCAGCTTCCAAGACTGATTTCACTCACTTTGAGTCCAGTGTTGCCAAGACGACGATATTCCATAGTGTGATTCCCTCCAATTAGTATAAAAATATATAGAAAATGCCCCAAACCGGTTCATTTTGCTATTAAAAAAATAGGGGTCTATATAGGGCGGGGGATCGCGGATCGGATGTCCGCTCCCGAAGATCGGCGGACACCGATTCCGCTAAACCCGCCAAAGGGGCCGCCCACCCATTTCATTAAATATTACTGTACATTACTTTTTTTCCATAAACGCTTCAATCTCTTCAACGGTTCTTGGGAGGTCCGGCGTGAGCACTTCATAACCCGTTTCGGTAACGAGGACGTCGTCTTCGATTCGGATGCCGATCCCTTCCTCAGCGATGTAAAGGCCAGGTTCAACCGTGAGAATCATTCCAGGTTCAAGCAGACGCTCACCTTTTCCGTAGCTGCCGACGTCATGGGTGTCGAGGCCGAGATAATGGCTGACTCCATGGAAATAGATGTCAAACAAGTCACCCGGTTCTTTAATCAACCCAATCGCCATGCAGTCTTTCGCCAAAAGTTCTTTGGTGCGCTCTTGAAGCGAGGCAAACGGAATGCCCGGCTTGATCATAGCGGTAACCTCATGAAGCGCGTTTAACACAATATTATAGAGTGTTTTTTGGCGCTCGCTAAATTTTCCATTAATAGGGAAGGTGTAACTGATGTCGGCGTTGTAATAATTCCACTGCCCACCAAGATCCAGAAGCACCAAATCGCCGTCTTTTGTATCGCTATTATTCTTGTTGTAGTGAAGAATCGTGGCGTTTTGCCCAGCCGCTGCAATCGTATGGAAGGCATGATGCTTCACACCGCGCGTTTTCAAGCCAAAATCAAAATAGGCTTCAATTTCAGTTTCATTCATGCCTGGCTTCGCGTGCTGAAGCGTAAATTTAATGGCTTCAGACGTAATATCTCCAGCTTTTTTAATTTCCGCAACTTCTTCTGAGGTCTTAAGCACGCGCAACTCACAAATCTGCTCATACGCATTATGAACGTTCAACTGCGGATAGCGCTTCTTAATGTCCTCCGCGAACAGGTGTGAAGCGGTTTGCGGTGCATCCCATTGTCTCCGCTCGAGGTCAAGATACAGATTCTGATAGGGATGGGCAAAAAGCTCTCTTTGAATATAAGCATGAAAATCTTCTATGTATTGGACGTTGTCGATCCCGGATGCCGCCATGGCAGCGGGCGCATTAATCGTCTCGCCTTCCCAGCGCGCTTTAACAGGGTCTGGTTTTTGAATAAACAGCGTTTCGCTCAATTGGCCGTTTGCTTTACCAAGCACCAAAATCACTTTAGGCTCATCAATTCCAGTGAGATAATAAAAGTTACGATTGGGAATAAACTCATAGGCTTCATCCGCGGATTTCTGCGGCGCTTCCCCAGCGAAAAAAACAGCCAGTGAATCGTCTTCAAACTGTCCCGCCAAACGGCTTCGATTGTTAGCAAAAAATGAATGTTCCATTTCATTGACCCCTCACTTTTTCTCTAAAATTTTTCGTTCAAAAAAGATGTGCCCTTACATGTATTGGGGATGCCTCTAAACCACAATCCTTTAAGGCGAAAGGTTTAGCTTCCCGTAAATCCTATTAAAAGATTCAATACTTTGGAAAAATTGCTAGCGTTACCATTTTATCATGAATGAACGAAAAAAACCTCTAGAGTGACTTATAGGAGAGAAGGGCAGTTTATGAGCGAAACCAACTAGTTTATGAGGAGAAAATAAAAAATATGAGAGCTGATGTATATATGAGGGAAACGAACTGAGATATGAGCAGAAAATCCAAGATATGAGCGAAACCAACTAGTTTATGAGGAGAAATTAAAAAATATGAGAGCTGATGTATATATGAGCGAAACCAACTGAGATATGAGCAGAACGCCCAAGATATGAGCAAAACCAGCTAGTTTATGAGGAGAAATTAAAAAATATGAGAGCTGATGTATATATGAGCGAAACCACCTGAGATATGAGCAGAACGCCTAAAATTTGAGCGAAACCAACTGGTTTATGAGGAGAAAATAAAAAATATGAGAGCTGATATATATATGAGCGAAACCAACTGAGATATGAGCAGAACGCCCAAGATATGAGCGAAACCAACTAGTTTATGAGGAGAAAATAAAAAATATGAGAGCTGATGTATATATGAGCGAAACCACCTGAGATATGAGCAGAACGCCCAAGATATAAGCGAAACCAGCTGGTTTATGAGGAGAAAATAAAAAATATGAGAGCTGATATATATATGAGGGAAACGAACTGAGATATGAGCAGAACGCCTAAGATATGAGCGAAACCAACTAGTTTATGAGGAGAAAATAAAAAATATGAGAGCTGATGTATATATGAGTGAAACCAACTGAGATATGAGCAGAACGCCTAAGATATGAGCGAAACCAACTAGTTTATGAGGAGAAAATAAAAAATATGAGAGCTGATGTATATATGAGTGAAACCAACTGAGATATGAGCAGAACGCCTAAGATTTGAGGGAAACGAGCTAGGTTATGAGCAGAACTCCAAATATATGAGCCTACCAGCTTATCTCTCTTTTTAGTAATCCGAATGCTAGACCCCCTCCTCTAGTCCTAGTTTCTTCACCTTGAATCTCTTAAATCTAGTACTTGAGTCGCGTTTTGATCGTGCCCCCCTCAAAATCCCCTCAACATCCGAAACCTTTATTACAAGACAAAATTCGACTCCATTTGGCCGAAATACATAGGCAAATCAAAATGTGGAGTTATGAGGAGGACTATTAATTATGTTAAGCAAAAAATTAGGATTATCCGCAGTAACCGCATTAGGACTGATATTTTCTCAGGCAGTAGGACCGGTTTCAGGTGCCTTTGCAGCAACATCGACTTCGACTTCGACTTCAACCACACAAACGGCGGATGCGTCAGGTCAAGTGTCCACTCAAACTGGGCAAACTCAGCCAGGAACAACGGCTCAGGTAACCAGCACAGATCAAACCCAACAACAAAATCCAGGCGTGCTACCAGGTAATTTTTTCTACTTCTTTAAAACAGTCTTTGAAAATATCAATTTAGCCCTTACAAACAACAATACAGATAAAGCGAAAAAATTAGCTCAATACGCAGCAGAGCGTGTAGCCGAGGCAAATGCTTTAATTGATCAAGGCAAGACGGATCTTGCTACCCAAACCCTTCAAAAAGGAATTGAAGAACAACAACAGGCAGTCGAATTAGATGCAAAGGACCAAACACAATCAAACGATTTGACGACTCAAGATCAGACCGCGACCCCTTCAACGACGAGTGATCAAATTGGGACAACGTCCGCAACGGCATCGACAGATCAAAACACAACCACTCAAGATCAAATTGGAACGGTGAGCGGTGATTCGCCTTCAACGGATGCAACAGACGCCACTCATCAGCAGCTTAAATCGAATTTATTTGGTCTTTTAAATGCCCTTCAGCATGTTAAAAATCCAAAAGCGCAGGCCTCTTTAGAGAAGAACCTTAAAAAATTGGGTGCGAAATTCGGTGTGGATGTCTCTTCTTACTTAGCTACGGATGCAACACAGTCGTCAAACGTTGGGACAACAACACAGGCTTCATCAACCAATACAACGTCTCAGAACACCCAAGATGGTACGATGAATCAAGACACATCTGGTGATCAAAATAATCAAAGTTCTGTAAGCCAAGATCAAACAACTCAAGATGACCAAAATTCTACATCGAGCCAAGATTCAAAAACTAATGTAGATTCGAAAGATGGTACAACTGTGGTTGTGGTGAAGAGTGGAACTGCAAAGCAGCCCATAACCCAACCAAAGACTGAAACCAAGACGAAAGATCAAGCGAAAGACAAAGAAAAAAGTAAGGAAATGAAGAATGAGAACGCGCACAAAGGAATCAAACATTCCTCCAATTCCGATGAAACGTCAAAGGATTCTAAACCGACCGCAACACATGTAAGTGCGACAACTTCTGTTTCGACATTAACGACCGCTCAAAACGTAGCAGTCAGAAATTCCGACAAGCCATCGTTTGGTCACAAACAAAATGACGAGCATGCAAAAAAAGGCCAGAACGACCGAGGCAATACCGATAGCCACGGCCACAACCACGGCCACAACCACAACGATTAAACGCATCACCTAAGCTCACACATTAATCACGCGCCAATTTTTAATAGATAAGTTTTTGAAAAAGGGGATGGTTCTTGTCTTGCACAAGGACGATCCTCTTTTGCGTTGTCTCTATACATTTTGAGGCGAATTTTGTAGTATGGAGATAGTGAGGTGCCAATAAATGGGCATACTCAGAGTTAGGAGGGACAGGATGAACAAGCATGGAAAACGGATCAAAGTGATGACAGTTTTTGGAACACGACCTGAGGCGGTAAAAATGGCGCCGCTGGTTTTGGAGCTGCAAAAACACGCCGAACAAATTGAAACCATCGTAACGGTGACCGCGCAGCATCGAGAAATGCTCGATCAGGTCCTAAATGTTTTTAAAATTACGCCACACTACGATCTGAGCATCATGCAGCCGAACCAGACGCTTTCGCAGATTACAACGAAAGCACTGTTGGGCCTTGAAGACGTCATCCAAGAGACCCATCCTGATCTCATTTTGGTGCATGGCGACACAACCACAACGTTCGCGGCGTCACTCGCGGCCTATTATCATCAAATCGCCGTCGGGCATGTCGAGGCCGGCCTTCGAACGCACAATAAATATTCACCGTTTCCTGAGGAACTGAACCGCGTTTTGACCGGTGCGATTGCGGACCTGCACTTTGCGCCGACCGAAGAGACTGCGGCTAATCTAATAAAAGAAAACAAAGAGCCATCCCGTGTGTTTGTGACCGGCAACACGGCCATTGATGCCCTCAAATATACAGTGGATCCCAACTATCACAATCCCATTTTAGGAAAAATAAACGACAACCAGCGCTTGATTTTGCTCACCGCGCATCGCCGAGAAAACCTAGGCGAGCCGATGCGACACATGTTCCGAGCGGTTCGACGCATTGCCGAAACCTATGAAGATGTCGTCATTGTGTACCCGGTTCACTTGAATCCAAAGGTGCGGGAAGTCGCTGCGGCGGAACTCAGCAATCATGACCGCATCCACCTCGTGCCACCGTTTGAACTGCTTGATTTCCATAACACGTTGGCGCGCGCGTCAATCGTACTAACCGATTCCGGCGGCATTCAAGAAGAGGCACCTTATTTTAACGTCCCAGTCGTCGTCCTCCGCGACACCACCGAGCGCCCAGAAGGCCTGGCCGCCGGCACGTCCATTTTGGCCGGAACAAAGGAAGAAGACGTCTATAACTTGACTGAAAAACTACTCACAGACCCTGATTTTTATAAAAAAATGGCCGAAGCCCAAAACCCATATGGGGATGGCCAAGCCTCCAAGCGGATTGTTGACCGCATTTTAAATGATTTTAGGCTGAAGTAACACATTTTGTGGGGGATCCCGCAGAAACTGGGGCTGGGGTGGGTTGAGATTAGATTTAGGTTGGATAGATTAGATTAGATTAGATATAGATATAGATATAGATATAGATATAGATTTAGATATAGATTAGATTGAGATTAAGGTTGGATTTAGGTTGGGGGTTGCGAATCGGCGCAAATTTAAGTTAAATCGGCGGATTTATGAATCCAATCGGCGGAAATCCGACTTAAATCGGCACAAAATGCCGGTAAACAGGCGCCACGAGGCCCTAAATCGGCGAAAAGACCATAACATCCACAACCACCCAACACTAGAAATTCCAAAAAATCATAGATTTCCTGCAAAAACCCGATTAGAATAAAGGACACACTAGATTAAGCAGATTTTATCAAGCAATTTTAAATAAGGGATAGATGGTTTTGGCACATTTTGTAGAGATAATGGGAATCCCATTCATAAGCACGACGATGGACAGTCTGATTGAGCAGCTGGATGAGCGGCTCGAAGCAGAAAAGCAGACTTTTTTAGTGACAGCCAACCCAGAAATTTTAATGGCAGCCGATCGGGATCAAAAGTATTACAAAACGATCCAATCGGCTGATTTTGTCATTCCGGATGGGATTGGCATTTTGGTTGGGGCGAAGATTTTAGGCAACTCAATTGCCGAGCGCCTCCCAGGTTTTGATCTCACACTTGGACTTTTCAAGTTGGCTGCCCAAAAAGGGTATAAAATTTTCATGTTAGGCGCTCAGGAATCCACCTTAAAAACAGCCGTTCAAAAGGTACAGGACTGGCATCCAGGCATACAAATTGTCGGCTATCAACATGGCTATACAGACGTCAATGCGCCCGAAGTCATTGAGGCGATCCGAGAGGCTGACCCGGACATTGTCCTAGTTGGCCTCGGCTTCCCCAAACAAGAATACTGGATTGATACCCACAAAGCGACTTTTAAAAAAGGGCTCTTTATTGGTGTGGGCGGTAGCTTTGATGGGATCGCCGGCAACATGAAACGTGCGCCTGAAATTTGGCGGCGCCTCAATGTGGAATGGCTGTACCGACTGATCCAACAGCCCTCAAGATGGCGGCGCATGCTTGCTCTCCCAGCTTTTGTGCTCAAAATGGGGGGACAAAGGCTGGGGAAGAAACCAAAACGCTGATCATAATTCGGTAAAACCTCCTTGTTGGGAGGTTTTTTTGTGGGGGAGGATATGGGTCAAAAGGAGGAAGTTATGGGAGGAAAATAGAATATATGGGCGGAACTCACGATATATGAGCGAAACTTCTAATTTATGAGAGTTCCCAGCAAATATATCGGTTTCCAGATTAAATGAGCGAAACCCCAACCTATATAAGTGCAACCAGAATATATGGAGATTCGCATGGAACACTAAAATCCCCAGTCTTAATTTAGATGGGGATTTTGTTCTTTAATTAGATCTTAACTTGTGAGGGTAAATAAATCGCACCTTTATTTTTACCTTTAGCACGAAGGTCCATTTTTTTTAGGAGGCTTTTGGCTACATCTCTAGATGACAGATTTAAAAAATCTCTACATTCGGAATTGCTAAGCGAGGGCTTAATGAGGGTGAAATAATCTTGAATCGCTTGTTCATGAGCATTTAATGAGGTAGCAGAACAATGAGGGCAATTCCACTTTCTTCTATGCCAGACCATTGGGAATTTTGAACAGCTTGGACATTGCACACCTTCGAGTAGGTTTTTTGGAGTTAATTGGTATTTTTTTAAAACGTAGGGAGGTTTTGGTTTGTGTTGAGAAAGGAGAAATTGGCCAATTTTCTTAGGTTGCTGAGTGTTTAGTGCCTTTTTTGAATAGGTGTTTTGTAAATCAATAATTCGCTCCAGTAGATTTTCAGCGTGAAGCACATATTGATTCAATGTATGCTCTAAACCGGGGTTAGTCGAAATGGATGTGGAGGTAAAGGCGATGACAATCAATGGAATGATGGGTAGGGGAGGGAGTTTCTTAAGTTTCCAAAATTGATGCATTTGATATTGGTGTCGAATAGCCTGAGCAATATGATAAGACACAGTACTGGTTTCGTGTTTATAGGTCCTCCAGCCTTGTTTAAGGATCTGATCGTAATAAAGAGCGCCTTTATAATTCTTAGCGTCATTCAATAGCACAAAATTTGAAGTGATCAAAACGGAATCGATCTCCAAATACTGGTTATTCACATTCAAGCGAAGGTTGTTCACAACCGTGAATTCTTTATCTGACAATAATTTTAAAAAATATTCCAGCTGTTTCTCTCCCTTATAGCCCATCTCACATTGTTTGATCTCCTGTAAAATCTCTCCCTTCTTCTTTGGATCTGTACACCTTCGATTTGCAGCTTCAAGTTCTGTGATCTCAGGTGGATAAGCCACTTCATTTAGATACACGCTCAAAAAAATCTCCTCCAACTTTAAATTTTCTTTCTGTGTACTGATTAAATTTCAACACATCTTATTAATTTCCTTCTGGATTTTGGAAATGGAAACGGGATTTTAAGTGGTATGGTATAGAAGAGTAGAGTTTTTATAATAGGAAATGAATCTGCCGAAAAATATGAGTAAAAATGGCGAGGGAATGAGCAGAAAATAGAAAATATGAGCCCCGCAACCAGATATCAGAGTGGAAAACGATATGAGAGAAAAGGGAGTGGATATGAGCAGAGAATAGACAATATGAGCAGAACGCCGCGATATATGAGCGAAACTCCCAATATATGAGCCCCCGCAACCAAGATATGAGGGTGGAAAACGATATGAGAGAAAAGGGAGAGGATATGAGCAGAAAATAGAAAATATGAGCGGAACGCCGCGATATATGAGCGAAACTCCCAATATATGAGCCCCCGCAACCAAGATATGAGGGTGGAAAACGATATGAGAGAAAAGGGAGTGGATATGAGCAGAGAATAGAAAATATGAGCGGAACACCGCGATATATGAGCAAAACTCCCAATATATGAGCCCCCGCAACCAGATATGAGGGTGGAAAACGATATGAGAGAAAAGGGAGTGGATATGAGCAGAAAATAGAAAATATGAGCGGAACGCCGCGATATATGAGCGAAACTCCCAATATATGAGCCCCCGCAACCAAGATATGAGGGTGGAAAACGATATGAGAGAAAAGGGAGTGGATATGAGCAGAAAATAGAAAATATGAGCGGAACACCGCGATATATGAGCAAAACTCCCAAAATATGAGCCCCCGCAACCAGATATCAGGGTGGAAAACGATATGAGAGAAAAGGGAGTGGATATGAGCAGAAAATAGAAAATATGAGCGGAACACCGCGATATATGAGCAAAACTCCGAAAATATGAGCCCCCGCAACCAAGATATAAGCACCACCCCCAATCCACCCTCAAAAAATATCCACCTATTTCCTCATAGACACGACCAAATTCTGTGCTAAAATTGATTTGTTTATAGACCTATTACAAAAACATCTTATCGTCCATTACTCGCAATCTAGCGGGAGATTAGTAGATCAATCAGGCCATTTCAGGGAGGCTGAAGTCAGATGAAACTTAATCAAAAAAAGTGGCTTGGCATGGGACTCGCCATTACGTTACTTTCAGCCCCATTTGGTAGTGTGACACCCAAAGCAGAAGCGGCGACCGGTGCGCCGAGCGCCCAGGTTCGCGCGTCCTCTCCAAACAAAACCCAACACCTAATTGTGGAATATAAAAATACAGCTGGAAAGCAGTTGGCCCTGAAGACTGGAACGTTGGATCATCAGTTCAAAACCATTCAAGCGGTTTCGATTACCACCAACACCAAGGGACTCAATAAGCTCAAGACGAATTCGAACATCGCGTACATTGCCAAAAACGTGACGGTGAAGACATTTAGTGTGGCGGATGGCGATCAGTCTTTTAAAGTGGTGGACAGCCGTTCGCTTAATGCGGCAGACTCCGCTTCGACAACCGAAGCACCGCCTTCCACCACACAGGATCCGGCTCAAGCCGAGGAATCGCAATGGGACCTTCAAGCGGTTCACGCGACGACCGCTTGGAGTGAAGGCGAGACCGGAAAAGGAGTCAAAGTGGCGGTCATTGACACAGGTGTCGGTCCGCACACGGATCTCAAACTAGCCGGCGGCGTGTCATTTGTCACCTACACCAAATCTTATAATGATGACAATGGCCATGGGACGCATGTGGCCGGGACGATCGCCGCCCTGAAAAACAACCAGGGGATGGTCGGTATTGCGCCTGACGTCAGTCTTTATGCCGTCAAAGCTATGGATTCAAATGGCGAAGGCGATCTGAATGCCTTGCTCGAAGCGATCGACTGGTCGATTGCCAATCACATGGACATCATTAACCTGAGCCTCGGCAGTCCAGATGGCTCGCCACTTTTTAAATCGATGATGGATAAAGCCTATAGCCAAGGCATTTTAATCGTATCCGCGGCCGGGAACGACGGGAACACGGGCGGAACCGGCGATACGATGAATTATCCGGCCAAATATGACAGCGTGATCGGTGTCACCGCGGTCGACCAATCGCTCAATCGCGCGTATTTTTCCTCAACGGGACCGACGGCTGAAGTGGCCGCACCAGGTGAAAACGTCGTAAGTACGTATTTAAAAAATCAATATGCGATTGGGTCGGGGACGTCGCAAGCGGCGCCTCATGTGACCGGGATTTTGGCGCTGTTAAAACAAGCCCACCCCACCTACACCAATGTGCAGTTGCGCGCCTTGCTTGACGATTTTTATACAAAGGACCTTGGCACAACCGGTCGTGACCCATGGTTTGGGTTTGGTTTAGCGACCTACACAAACCAAACGACCGTGATGGCAAACGTTGACACACAGGCGGCTGGAGCTGTCGCAAAAGCGGAGAACCAAATCACCACCGCCAACGTGACCACCGCGCAGACCTTAATCAACTTGTTGCCAACAACGGACGTACAAAAATCAGCGCTCCAAACCCGGTTGAATACGGTCAAAGCGACGCTCGCTCTGACCACAGATGCTCAAACTAAAGTCGCTCAAGCGCAAAAAACGTTGCTTAAAACAGATGTTGACGCGGCGCAACTTGCGGTTGATAAGTTGCCTGCCAGCACATCTAAAACCCAACTCCAACACCAGCTTGATTTGGTAAAAACCACACAAATGAAAGTGGCCCAAACCAAACTTGCGCAAGCTGCCAAAACGTTTAAAATGAGTGATATGAATGCGGCGGCCCAGGCAATAGCCCAGCTGCAAGACGGTTCAGAGAAAACGAAAGACACGCAAATTTTAAATTTGATTAAGCAAAATCAACTCAAAACGGCTGATCGAAAAACAAGTCAGGCCGAAAAAGTAAAGACACGCTCGGCACTCAATGCTGCAGAATCTGCGGTTAGTCAGTTGCCAAGTGGCCACACGCAGTCTGCGTTGAAAATACGACTGTCCAAAGTTGAAACCAACTTAATGAAACTGGCAACGAGTAAAACGCAGGCGGCCGAGAAGTCCCGGACGAAGGCGAAAGTAGATGTCGCCCTCTACTGGGTCAAGCAGCTTAAGTCAGGCTCAAGTAAAACCAAATTGATGACGCGCATCCAAAAAGTTGAAGCCAAACAGATGCTCACCGCCAAATACGATCTGCGTAATGTGCAGCATCACAACACGAGATGGTCACGCGCAATAACTCAAAGAGCGATCAACAACCTACAAAACACCTCAACCAAAAGAAGCTTGCAGGCCCAATTAAATCGGTTGGCTTAATGAAATTTATCGCTCACACCAGACCTCAACGATCGGGGGAATCCCTGATCGTTGAGGTCTTTTTTGGCTAAAGTGATAGGTGTTTGGGATATTTATGGTTTATGGAATATATGGGTGAGGTGAGGGAATAGGCTATGGGGGAGAACAGGCGGCAAAGTGGCTTAAACCGGCGGAAAAGAGAGTTAAATCGGCGAGAAAATGAAATAAATAGGCGCCTTATGCAACTAAATAGGCGCAAAACCATCAGAAATCGGCAAAAACCCGAAAACCAACCCAACCCCCAACCCAACTCCCAAAAAATATTTCCCCTCACCCCACTTTACATCCGCCCCACCCATCATGTAGTATATCTATATACATATGGTTACTAGGTAGGTGAGAAGTATGTTCAACCGAGAGTTGGTTAAGGGGAGCACGTCCTTAATCCTCCTGCAGTTACTGAATGAACGTGATATGTACGGCTATGAGCTTGTGAAGGAACTGGATAAGCGAAGCGGGCATCAGATGCAGGTTAAAGAAGGCACCTTATACCCAGCCTTGCACAAGCTTGAAAAGCAGGCGTATATCGGGTTTTACTGGCAGGAGCAGGAAAAAGGGCCCGCCCGCAAATATTATAAAATCACAGATGCTGGACAGGAGATTTTAGCTGAAAAAACGCAAGAATGGCAACAGTTTGTTCGGGTGATGAATCAAGTGATTCAGGATCCGAAGTCATGAATCCAGCCAAATCAGCGTTTTTGAAAAAGTTAGAAGAAGGCCTGAAACACCACTCTGAAAAACAAGCCATTCTTGAAGAATATGCGCTTCATATTGATGAGATCCTTTATGAGCGCGAGATGGAAGTGCCTGAATCCACAACCGAGCTCGAACACATCACACAAAGGCTCGGTTCGCCCGGAGAAATCATTGAGATCTGGAAGGAAGAAGCGGACGTCACCCCAACCAAAATGAGTGGGTTATTCCTGTTCGCCAATTTAGCTTTTTTCGCGGCGGGTGGCCTGCTCACGCTCACCTGCAACATTTACAACTGGCGACCAGCGGAGCGCGTTTGGCACGATTTGACTTCGATTCCCGTGATGATCATGTTGGTGTATATGTTTTTTTGGGCGCTTTTAGGCTATGAGGTGGGCAAAGTGTTTGGCCATAGCGGCCGCCGCCTACTCAAGAACACCTTTTTAATTGCGCTCGTCCCAAACCTGTCGCTTATGGTGTTGACGGTCTTTCACCTCATCCCTTACAACTGGTTTGACCCGCTCCTCAACACGCCGTTTATCCTGGGGTGCATCGGCTCAACCATGCTCCTCTACCCAATCAGCTGGATAGGGTATCGGTGGGGAAGAAGGGCGTCGGTTTAATGGGGACTGATCAAGAGACAACAAGGATCAGCCCCATAGATAAGGTGTGCACGAGAGTGTCAGCCCCCTCTAGAGCACCTGCGCTTTTTTTTAGCTACATACATAGAAATTCTATATACAAAGAAAAAAGATATATATAGGAGGTTTTCAATATGGAAAAAATAAGTGTTCATAAGCATGACGGTTGGTTTCTATTCATTTGCCTTGGGCTTGGGATCTTAGCCGAGGAGATGTTTTTCCGAAATCGCATCGGCGTATCTTATCTTGTGTTCCTCGCCGGTTTTTACCTCGTGTTCTTCTGGCGCTTTAAAAGCTATCCATTCACCAACAAACGACTCGGCTACTTGATTTACTTTTCGATCTGGCTCTTGGCGCTCACCTATCTGGGCTATTCGAACATGATTTTCTACGCGCTGAATGTTCTCGTCATCCCGTTTCTCGTTTTCAGCCATATGATCCTAGTCACGAGCCCAAAAATTCTGCCGTGGTTTCGACGCCCGTTCATCGTCTACTTTTTTATAAAAATGGGTGCGGCCATTGCCTACGTGTTTCAGTTCATAGGCTTCATTTTTAGAGCGTTAACCAAAGGCCTGAATCCACAGCAGACGAACACTGCCAAACAAGTGGGCCTCGGCCTTGTCATCGCGATCCCACTTCTTGTTGTGATCATGAGCTTACTGTCGTCAGCCGACCTCGCCTTTAGCAACTTAATATCGAGCGTCCCAAACTGGCTCCGTAGCTTACAGTTCCAAGACTCGATCGCGCGCGGCCTCATTATTCTCGCGTACACCGTCGGATTCTTTGCCACCCTACAAGCGACTTTTTATAAAAAAGGAACCGTCCCTAAGACTGAGGAGGAGAGCCACACCACTTATTGGAGCGGGATTATGGCGTCGACTGTTCTCATTCTTTTAAATCTCGTCTATTTACTATTCACCGTTGTGCAATTTAAATATTTCTTTGGCGGCGCGCTTCAAGCCGATATGACGTATGCCGAATATGCGCGGCGCGGGTTCGGTGAACTGATGATGGTCACCCTCATCAACTTGACCCTTTTAATCGGTGTCCTTACTCATGTAAAAGAAGCTGGCCGAGCGCTTCAGCGGACCATTCAAGTCCTTTTATCTTGTCTCGTCCTTTTCAGCGGGGTCATGCTGGTCTCCGCATCCATGCGGTTGTCGATGTACGAAGAGGCATACGGATTCACAACCATCCGGATCCTCGTTCACGCCTTCATGATTTTCTTGACCGTCATTTTCGCCTACACCTTAATCAAAATCTGGATCAGCCGCCTGCCGCTCATCCATTTTTATCTCATTTCAGCCCTTGTCTTTTATACCTTGATCAATATCCTACCGCTCGACCGTTGGGTGGTCGACCACAACATCGCGCGCTATCACGCCACCCAAAAAATCGACATCCATTATCTAAACAACCTATCATATACGGGGGTTCAGGGCTTAATCCGCTTGTACCACACCGATCCCAACGTCCCTGGATTAGAAAGTCTGCTGCTAGAGCGCCAGCATGAAGCCGAAACCCAAACCATCCCTTGGCGTGCGTACAATCTATCTCGTCAAAAAGCCTATCAACAGCTACGGAACATTAAATTCTAGAGAAGAGGGGGGCGCCCCCTCTTGTTTTGCTCATATAATTGTAGATTCCCTCATATGTGATCTCGTTTTGCTCATATAATTGTAGATTCCCTCATATGTGATCTCGTTTTGCTCATATAATCTTAGATTTCCTCATATGTGTTCCCGTTTTTCTCATATTATATTAATTATAGTTCCGCTCACATCTTGCTCCCAAGATTCCCTCATATATTTCTCGTTTTGCTCATATAATTGTAGATTTCCTCATATGTGTTCCCGTTTTACTCATATTATATTAATTATAGTTTCGCTCACATCTTGCTCCCAAGATTCCCCCATATATTTCTCGTTTTGCTCATATAATTGTAGATTTCCTCATATGTGTTCCCATTTGTCTCATAGTATATTAATTATAGTTCCGCTCACATCTTGCTCCCAAGATTCCCTCATATATTTCTCGTTTTGCTCATATAATCTTAGATTTCCTCATATGTGTTCCCATTTGTCTCATATTATATTAATTATAGTTTCGCTCACATCTTGCTCCCAAGATTCCCTCATATATTTCTCGTTTTGCTCATATAATCTTAGATTTCCTCATATGTGTTCCCATTTGTCTCATATTATATTAATTATAGTTTCGCTCACATCTTGCTCCCAAGATTCCCTCATATATTTCTCGTTTTGCTCATATAATCTTAGATTTCCTCATATGTGTTCCCGTTTTACTCATATAATTGTATGTTCCCTCATATATACTCAAATTCCCCTCATATCCGCCCTCGATCAGCGACCCCCCCAACCCCAAAATGACGCTCCCACCTCGATTTGTCTTCTCATTGTAAGAAACCTTTAACAATAGTAAACTGAGAATAAGGTTTTTTGAATAGGAGCTTACGAGATGAAGACTATAAATACAGTGGTTCTGACCGTTGCATCGCTCGCAATGATTGGCGTGGTGATCGGCGTGATCTTTTATGAGATTGGTAGCAAATCTCACACGCCCAAGACCGCTCAGGCTTCAACGCCGCCCTCCCAAAACGTGCAGCCGCCCCAGACGGCACATGCAACCACCCTAAATTCTAATACTCAAGGAAAAAAAGAGACCACGTCAGCCGACGACTCGGGTCAAACAACCCAGTCGGATACGGAATCCCAGTTAAAAGATCGTAAATCGATTACGGGCACTTTTATTGTGACTGAGGATGCCCATGTTCGCCGTTCTCCCGGAACTGGGGAGGAGCACCGCGTTATGAAGGTGATGAAAGAAGATACCCTCTTCAAAGCAAGTGAACAAGCGACCTTTAATGGTGTGGTTTGGTATGAAGTCGAGTCGAAGAGCCCTGAAGAAGAAGCAAAAGAAGAATGGATTTCCTCGGAAGCGGTGAAACCTTACAATCCGTCGAAACCCGTTTTAATAAATACACCTGTGATCCGCCAACTCCCGGAACTGCAGCGCGGCTGCGAGGTCACGTCCCTTGCCATGCTACTCGAGCAGGCCGGAAAAAAAGTCAGCAAAATGACCCTAGCCAAACAAATCAAGACCCTACCGTTCCTCAATGGCAACTACATAAACAATCCAAACGACGGGTTTGTCGGCAACATTTACACCTTTAAAGAACCCGGCCTCGGTGTCTATCATGAGCCAGTTGCCAATTTGGCCAAAAAATACCTAGGCACCAAAGTCGACGACATCACCGGTCAAGGCTGGAATGAAGTCGTTGAAAAATTAAACGAAGGCCATGCGGTCTGGGTGATCCTCAATTCCACCTACAAACCGCTCCCGGCAAGCGACCCATATTGGTACAATTGGAAAACGAAAGAAGGCACCATCCGCGTCACCTACAAAGAACACAGTGTCCTCGTCACCGGCTATAATGCCAGTAAACATCTTGTCATCGTCAACGACCCCTTAACCGGCCAGAAGAACGTCGCCCATAACAGCACCAGTTTCATCGCAGCCTGGCAACAAATGGGCGAACAAGCGATTTCATATTGACGACCAACCCCCTCCTCGCGATCGAGAGAGGGGGTTTTGTGTGTGACGCGCTCATATCCCCACTAGTTCAACTCAAATAATACCCAACACCATCCGCCAACCCAATCCGGATTCCCAAATAACTGTCAATAGATGTCGATAATAGTCTACTAAAGTCGCAATCTATATGATACGCTCAATGAATGATGGACTAAAAGAAACAGATTAGGCTGGGTTGTCGTCTAATGAATGTCGGTCATGCGCACTTACACCACCGCACAAACTAAATAATTTTTATATAACGAAAAGGCCCGCAAGTTTCTAATCAACAAGCGCGCGCCCCTTTAAATAATATTCAAAAGCTTACACCTACACCAAATGAAAGGGAGAATGCACAAAAATGGCCAAGAAAATATGGATCACAGTTGGAATTGTTTTTGGAGTCCTGATTATCGGGGGAGGCGGCTACACGTATTATCTGTACGCTTCTGTTAAATCGACGGCGAATAAAATTTATCAGCCTGCCAGCAAAGATGAAAAGCATGTGGCGGTCGCAACACTCTCGCCTCAGAAAAATTTAAAACCCATTTCGATCCTCTTAATGGGGGTTGATCAGCGCAAAGGCGATGTTGGGCGTTCGGATACCTTGATGGTGCTCACATTGAACCCGAAAACCAATGAAGCGCAAATGGTCAGCATTCCGCGCGACACCCGCGTCACGATTCCGGGCAAAGGGGTCCATAAGATAAATGCGGCCTATGCCTATGGCGGGACCGCGCTTGCCCAAAAAACGGTGAAGCACTATTTAAATGTCCCGATAGATTACTACATCAAGATTAACATGCAAGGCTTGTCTCAGTTAGTCGACGCCGTGGGTGGGGTCGATGTCTATAACGACATCAGCTGGCATGATGAGGGGTATTATAAAAAAGGCTTTGATTACCACAAAGGGAAACTGCATATGAATGGGGCAGAGGCACTCGGTTTTGTGCGCATGCGTCACCTCGATCCGCGCGGCGACTTTGGCCGAAACAAACGCCAGCGCGATGTCATCACCGCAGTCGTCAACAAACTCGAATCCCTTGGTGGTGTGACCAAAATAAAGAGCGTCTTGAATGCCGTTCAAGGCAATGTCTCAACCGACCTCAATTTTGCCGACATGACTTATGTGGGTAAAAACTATAAAAATTGCCGAAAAGACGTCTCGACTTATGAAGTCAAAGGCCAAGGCACCACCATTAAAGGCATTTATTGGTTGATCGTCAGCAACCAAGAAAGGCAAAAAGTGCATGACCTGATCATGCAACAACTTGATCAAACCCAAACTTCATAAATCAGTCATTAAGCCTCTTTCTCTAAATGGGAAGGAGGCTTTTGTTTGGTTTCACCCCTGACCAACAAGTGCAAAATTGAAATCAATCGGCGAATGCCATGAGTCATACTCTCATACTAGAGTTTGGCTCAAATCCAATCTTGATTTTACTCATAAATCTTGAGTTTTGCTCAAAACAACTTTAGTTTTACTCATAAATCTGAAGTTTCTCCCATATCCACTCTAGTTTCCCTCATATCATACCTCGTTTCCCTCATAGTAAGGGTTAAGCATCAAGTCATGGTCGGTAGGCTCATCCAATTCATCCGGATCATAGCGATCATTTTCAAAGAGAAACAGCTTATCAATACTGCTCAAAATATCTAAAACTTTTGCAAACACTATAACACCTCCTATGATGTCTAGATTGACCAATTTTCAATCAATCATTCCTTCAAAGAGGTAAATTTTAAATTTAAGGGAGTCAATGTCCTCAGCTTTTTTGAAAAACCAAATAAATAACGCCACTGACAAAAAGGTAAACCGTTCCGTTTTGAAGTGCATATTGATTAAATGACATACGTATTGGCATAGGAATTGTCCTATGCCTTTTTCTTATGATTCAAAGGGTTTTTAACCTTTTCATTGAGAATTGACATCTAAAATGACACAATAAATATATATGACAATAGTTGTTGTCAACTTAAAAAAGGATGCCAATTAGCCTGTCATTTAGTGTGTCAATTTAAACGTCAATTCAATTTATTTTATTAAAAATGCTTAAGGATTTATTGTTCTGACGGCTACCTAAGCCGGATAACAATATTTTTAAAATTGGGGTGATTAGAT
This sequence comes from uncultured Sporolactobacillaceae bacterium, assembly GCA_963829575.1. Taxonomy (GTDB): domain Bacteria; phylum Bacillota; class Bacilli; order Bacillales; family Sporolactobacillaceae; genus KACC-23026. The sequence goes on from CAWHJF010000012.1 coordinate 697,558, forward strand.
GAAACTATTTAGAAAATGGTTAATTTGGATTGGAGGTATTTTATTAGTAATCTCGATTATTTTCAATGTTGTTTTAACAAAACAAAACTTAAACCACAAAAATACTATGCGTGAAGCATTAGCAAGAGGCGTTGCTTTTTATAGAACTGCAAACGATGAATTAAAATTAGGAAGCATACAAAGAGCTTTTTTTAATGATGGGAATGGCTTTGCAGAAATGAACATCGCATCAAACAACCTATCGAACCAACACAATCATATTACACAGCTTAATCAATTTTTGCAGCAATCTATATATAATCGCGCAAATAAAAAATATAGCCCGCAACGAATAGCTCAAGAAAATCATATCTTTAACGTTATGGTTAAAACATTCAAACCTTTATTGTCACATCCAAACTCTGTTAGTAATAAAGAATTAAGCAATGATTTTAAAAAGGTCTTTAATGCGATGACACTTGCTCAAATGCAGACAATGAGAGGATAAAATCCAACTAAAGTATTGCAACGGCTTATAACAATTTCATTGTCAACAAAGATTCAAATTATGTAAAAATGGCGTGCAAAACTGATGTCAGTTTGCACGCCATTTTTGTTGTCAATTACATGTTTTGCACCCCAAAACGGAACGGTTTAACAAAAAGGGTGTGTCGTGATTCAATCGGCCTAATACCCCCTGCTTAAAAAATCAAAACCAACCAGAGCAACTGGAGACGATGAACATGGCAACATGCCCTTCCAATCGTTTGGCGACACCAATCTTCTTCTAATAAAAGTTGTCCCACAATCGCTCCATAAAAAAACACAGGTTAGTCACTCTGTGTTTTTTTTACGCTAGGATCGTACGTAAGTGGCGCCACTAATTGATGGATCTCCCTCCAAAATGAGGTCAATTCGCAACGCACTCCGCCTCGGTTTCCACACCTAATTCATTGGATCCCGCCTCATTTATACCCAACAACTCGTCATTTGAAAATCTACGAGTGAAGCGTTACATTGAAACGCTTTTTAAGAGAGTACATGACGCGAGACGATCCTATCAAAAAAGTGTGGGCTCTATTTCCCTATACTAGTCTATGTTTAGTAGGAGAAATAGAGCGTGCGAAACAAATCTTCTAAAGTCCGTTTGGGCATTCTCAAAACTCATTGACTAGTCTTTCGGATCCCGTTTCATCCTCAAAAATTCTTCTCTTTGTCTTTCGAGTTGTTCATCCGCACGTGCTGCGACTTTAAACATAGAAAATAAGACAATCAAAAAAAGGAGAATACACACAATCAGAATGACCCACCAAACCATAAGCATCCCTCTTCAAATTTTGATTAGTCTTATTGTTCTATATTGAGAACAAGAAGTCAATCCCCATTTATAATTAGAGGCGCCACTTGTTAACTGCAGTTAACAGCATAGAGGTCCGCCCACTCTCGTGCCGCGGACACCAAATCCGTTCCCAAGGCGCTGTGAACGAATTCCAGCTTATTGTAATCGAATGGTGGGTCAATTCAATCGAATCCCACCGTATTTTAATCGAATGCATGCACGGGTTTAATTGAATCCTCTCCAGGTTTAATCGAATCCAATGGATGTCAGGCCTCAAGCGCTTACACGCCACCCACACCCCTAAAACCAAGAAACTTGTAAAATTCCATCGAAATAAGGAATTAGTCGCATTGTTAAGTCGAGATTTGTCTATTAATCTATATCTATCTAACGACGTCAAAATCTAATAGGGGGGTGGAGGGCATGTGGCGAGGGAAGCGAAGGGGCAGCGGATTGGCAAAATCCAGCTTGTTCGTCTTGATCATGCTAGTCATCACGGCGACCATGACCATCATACCAACGAGTCAACCCGCACACGCAGCATCCGGCTGGTCTGTGACCTACTACAGCAAAGCCAACTTAACCGGAAAGCGCGTCAACACGCACGCAACTCAGGTGACTGCCAACTGGGGCACACACGCACCAGCAAGAGGCATTCCAAGCAATTATTTCTCAGCATCATTCAGCAAAGCGATCTATGAATACGCCGGTTTTTATGACCTGAAAATCACGACAACACAAGGGGTCCGCGTTTACGTAGACGGCAAGAACACCATCAATCACCCGAGTAAACCGAGCACCACCACAACACTGCACAAGATCATCACGTTGAAAAAAGGCACCCACAGAATTACCGTTCACTACTACAAGTCAACGGGAACCGCCAAATTGTCACTCCGTCTCGACCAAAAGACCGTGCCAAGGCTGCCGATCGCGACCAACCAATGGTACGGCGAATTCTACCCGTCTCAAAATCTCACAGGCGATCCTGTTCTGGTTGGCGGATCCTACACGAAGACCATCAGCGACCTGAATGATTATTGGGGACTAAATGCTCCGATTGCAGGGATTCCAAAGGATCACTTCTCAGCCATCTTTCAGCGCAAGATCCAAACCAATGGTGGCCCCTACCACCTGAACGTCAACGCCGACAACGGTGTGCGCGTCTATGTGGACGGCCATCTCACGCTCGACCACTGGCGCGTTCAGAAGAACACCTACTGGTCCAAGGCCATCACGCTCACGAAAGGCACGCACACCATCGTCGTCAAGTACTTCGAATCCACAGGCAATGCCAGTTTAAAAGTCGAGCTTAAGGCCGACGCCGCGAACGCGCCGTCTGGGTCAAGCTCGAGCCAGAAGACCCCGACAACCACTGGTGGGACAGGATCCAATGCGTCCTCGCCAACTGGCTCAGCGACAGGATCAACCGGAACAGGAGGGACCTCTGGATCCGGCGCCGCTTCAACAGGATCTTCAACTTCCGGCTCTTCAAGCTCGAGCGCATCGGGATCTACGGCAACGGGTTCATCCAGCTCAACAGGCACAACGTCGACCGGCTCAACAGCTCCTGGTTCAACCGGATCCAGTTCGCCTTCAACCGGTTCTACATCAACCGGAACTACATCAACGGGATCTACATCAACCGGCTCGACCGCAACGGGCACAACAGCACAACGGGCACAACCAGCTCAACGGCAACAGGCCCAGCACCACAAGCAAGCCAAATTCCATTGTCCACCACAACTTGGAACAGCGCGTATTATCCGTCCCAGACCTTCAGTGGGACACCGGTCCTGAAAACGGCGTCAGCCATCAATTTTGCTTGGGGTAGCAGCGCGCCAGCACCAAGTATACCGAACAATAATTTCTCGGCCATTTTCCAAAAGAATCTCTCATTTGACGCGCACGCCAACCGATCTTGAGGTTTGGGCCAATGCTGGAGTCCAAGTTTACTTGGATAATAGTCTCGTCATTAACCAATGGAACAACACAACCAGTAGCTTCTGGCATCAGATTGTGACACCAAGCAAAGGGACGCACAGAGTTGTCATTCAATATAAGGATGCGACCAGCAGTGCGAGCTTGCGCTTTGAGACCGGTTCACCATATCGGACACTGGATCTCCGCACGCCGGCTAATATTACGGCGCAAGACATCACCACATTTTTTAAAACGTATAAACCAGGCAGTGCGTTGATTAACGACGCGCAAAGCTATCTCGATGCGCAGAACACCTATGGCGTGAACGCCGCGTATCTCGTCGCCCACTCGGTTCTGGAAACGGGTTGGGGGGCTTCGAACTTAAGTGTTTTCAAGCATAATCTCTATGGATACAGCGCCTATGATGTCTGTCCATTTACGTGCGGCTATTATTTTCCAACTGACGTGGCAAGTATGAATCTTGTCGCGTATGACGTGAAGCAAAACTATCTCACACCGGGCGGCTCCTATTATCTCTCAGAATACGGTCCGAACTTGATTGGGATGAATGTGTACTATGCGACCGGTTCAAGCTGGTACAGTTCGATTGCGAGTTTAATGGATAAGTTGAAGCCGTACGACACCGCCTACTATTCCACAAAGAGTGCGCGCTCGACCAGTGCGACTCAACCTAGCACCTATGGGCGTGACATTCCAACGGGACAAGCTCTACCCACCAGTATTAGGATCAACTTCCCGTCTGGAACTACGGCGACGGTGAATCGTGATGTGAACTTCCGCTCGACGCCATATGTCACCCAAAGCACCTTGATTAAGGCCTTGGCAAAAGGAACGCCGGTCACGGTCTTGGGATATGATACGGATGTCAGTTACAATCCGTCGAGCACAGGTAATTACCAATATTATTGGTATCGCGTCCTTGCAAACGGCCAGAACGGTTGGGTGTATGGGCAATTCCTGGACATTCAAAATCTGCTTCAAGTCACTGCCTCGACGCTTAATATAAGACAAGACCCGTCGACGACGAATGCGCCGATTACGCCCGCCTTGAGCAATGGGCAATATGTCGAAGCCGTCTTAGGCACAGATGGTCAGCCCGTGATGTCAAACGGCTGGTACCAAATCCAAGTGCCGAACACCACGCAAACCGGTTGGGTGTCCGGCGATTTTATCACTCGGATCACGCATTAAAAAAGAGGAGACCGCGGTCTCCTCAGAGTGTAGAGAACCTTGTCTTTTCTCTACACTCTTTTCTTTTCTGTTCCCCAAAAGATAAGGCAAGACGAGTTACGGGAACTCACCACCCTTTTCAGTTCCCGTAACTCTATTTTTTTCTGCGTTCGGGAACTGAAAGATGTTCTCACTACCCATAGTTCTATCTTTTTAAATTCAACAAAAAAGTGATCGAGAACGTTTTCGCTTACTTGATGAAACCACTGTTTCCTCTTCCACTAAAAAACAAGACGTCCGCCCACAATGGGAGAACGTCTCAGTTCATTTTCTTAACTTTTTATTTAAAATGCTGCATGGTCTCTTGTAAGCTTGTTGGATCGACAACCACTTCATCATTGTTATTTTGTAAGACGTCATCATACATCACTTGTGGTGTCGCTTTAAGCTGATAATACTTAATATGGGCAAGATCAAGTTTCTTAACCGCGAGTCCAAAGCTGACCATATCGGTATGCGACATATTCGTTGAAGTCAAGAAGTTCGATGTTTGATTAATTAGCTCAGGCAATTGCGTAATGTGCGAAGGTTTCAAAGCCGTTTTGGCAATTCCAACCAGCGCACGTTCCTGCAACTTTTGGCGACCGAAATCGGTACCTGGAACGGAATCGCGTTCGTGCACAAGCTCTGTGACCATTTTTCCATCTAAATGCTGAAGGCCTTTTTTGATCACCATATCTTTATCTTCTTTGTACCAAGGATGGGTAAAGGTCACATCAAATGGGACATTAATATCGACTTTTCCAAGCACATCAACCATGGATTGAAGTCCACCATAATTGGTTTCGGCATAGTAGTTAATTGGAACGCCGGTGAACGAGCTAATCGTTTGAACGGCAGCCAAAATCCCAGCTTCTGACCCTTGATGGGCTTGCTCAATGTATTGCACACTCGTGAGCTTCGTATACCCGTATCCTGGTACATTGATCCGTGTGTCACGTGGGATACTGACGGCACTGACTTTGTTGGTGTTGAAATCGACATGAATAATGATAATCGAATCGGTATGTCCAAGTTTGTCGCCTTTTCTCTGGTCGGAACCTAAAAGCAGGAAGTTGACCGTTCCGGTTGGCAGCTTAACAGTGCTGGTCCCATTACCTGAGATGGCAGGCGCGGCTCTAAAGTGATGCGTCGGCATTAAGTTATAGTAAGCATACGCCCCTCCGCCAGCTAACAGAATCAAAATGACAATGAGAACAGCGCCAATGCGCCGAATCTTATACTTTCTTGATAGGTTTCGTTTAGTGTAACGGCTATTCATTCAAACCCTCCATCATTAGAATCAAGTTTATTTTTAAGTTTGTCTTTTATAATAGGGCCATAATACGCGCACGGACGGTTCGTCCATCACAACGCAAGGTACGCGTTTGGAGTAGGTGGGGCTGAAAAACATTCAAGATGTGTGGAAGTCTAATCCTCATCAGTTTTGCCTGAGTCCTTTTAAATTAGCCATTCGTCAAAAAGCAACAATGAGAAAATTATACTATAAAATCAAGAAATGACTAGTCTTGTTTTATAATTGAAAGGTGATTTAATAGGATGTAATCCGTTTGTAATGAGGAATGGAAGAGGGCAAGCGCACTCGGGGCGAAGCAATCAGCCTAGTTCCATTAACAGGAACAGCCATGCCGATTGAAAAAGTGGGGGCATCGGTTTCGTCATCTAATAAGAAACCTTTTCAGGACCACAAACGTATTTAAGGAATGAACGCATTGATCTTGAATTTGCGGGGGAGTTGCCAACAAGACACCCACATGATCGGATGCTCCAAAGGTGGGCATCGAACAGGGACACTCCTCATAGGGATGATGGGATCACGTTTCGGATGAACGGTTGGCTCTTTATATAAGAGCGTGCATTGGGGAACATTTCCTCAATAAAAAAATCCTCAACGTCATGCCAAACATGGTAAACTAGTTCAAAGAAAGAGGGTGACACGGTGAAGCGGTTTTTAAAAATTGCCTTACCTATAATTATTGTTCTTATAATCGGCTACTTTGGATACAGAGAGGTCTACCACTATGTGGCGAGTAAAGTTGTGAATAAGATTAGCCATTCGGTAACCCCGATGGAAATTGCCAAGTTGACCGACAGTCCGACTTTATTAAAAGAAGCAGCGTCGAACTCGCTTAAATTAGATCCTAACACTCTCTCATTGAAAGACAAAGAGAAGGTGGTCCAGATTGTCACCAAAGACTTCTCAATGTCCCAGATTAAGGATATTGCTTTAAAGATTAAACAAGGAAACCTAACCGAAGCCGAGAAAAAGCAAATGGTGGACCAATATAAATCAAAGTTCTCAAGCCAAGACAAAGCTCAGCTTAAAGCCATTGCGGAGAAGATGGTGGCACAGAAATAATTGGGCGAGATTGTCCCTCGACTATTTTAATTTTTTTATAAGACTTTAAACAAAGTTGGTGAGTCTTTATGTTCTTAAAACTATTAAAAGGGTTGCTATTAGTGGCTTCTCTTATCTTTATCTATCATTTCACCATGACGCCAACGGCTTCGCTCGGGATTGGAACAAAAGCTACTGGTGGGGTGAATCTTGATCCATTAAGGATCATTGATGACTATCATAAATCAAGTGCTAAATATTTCATCATAAATGAGTTTGGGAATGTTCTGCTCTTTATGCCGTTTGGTCTCTTTCTTCCATTTGCCTTTAAGAGACTCAGAGGGTTTGGTACGGTAATCTTCATAGGAGCCTTATTATCGCTCTGTATTGAACTTTACCAATTGAGAATGCCGACAAGATGGACGGATATTGATGATTTGATTTTAAATACAACGGGTGCTGCATTAGGGAGTATCATTTTCAATATCTTTAATTTGGTTTATAGGTTAATCAAATTTATACATAAAACCTTCTGAAAAACCAGAAGACAAAGAAGAAAAGAACGCTCAAACAAGGTTGGAACGTTTTCACTGAGTTAAATGTATGTTCAATAAAAAGAGTTAAAAGAGTAGGAGGCCACTGCACAAGTGGTCTCCTCTTTGTGTTGTGAAACAAATTATAAGTGAGAATGTAGCCAGTGCTTCAAATCATAATAGACTGAAACAAAAATGTTCTGAATCGTCAAATAAAGAAGCCCCTTAAAAACTTCTTAAGGGGAAAGGGGGCATTGCTTATTTAAAATGTGACATAGCAGATTTAAACTGGATTGATCCAATATAATTTCATCGTTATAGTTCTTTAAAACATCATCATAAACTTTTTTGACTGGTACCTTTTATTTGATAATATTTGATTTATTTGTATTCAAATTTTTCATTGCCATTGCAAAACTAAGTAGATCTGAATTGGACATATTTGTACCAATTAGAAAGTCGATTTCTTTTGAATAAGACTAGGTAGTTTGGTGATATTATTAGGTTTTAATCCCTCTTTTGCAATCGCAATAAGACTTTTTCTTGTAAAATTTGTCGATCGTAATCACCTTGTGGAAGAGAATAGCGTTCATGGGTGAGTTCGGCCACCATTTTCCCATTTAAAGTTTGGGTTCCTGTTTTTAATGACCATTCCTTTATCTTCAGGATACCAAGGATGTGTTAAGAGAACATCAAAAGGTACATTAACTGTAATGTGGCCAAGAGTATTTACCATTGATTCTAGTCCAAGGTAATTCGTTTCAACGTAATAATTGATCGGTATGTCCTGTTAATTCACTAATTGACGCCGCAGCGGCTTAATTCCAGCTTTGGACCCATTTGTGATTGTTTAACGTATTGAACGCTTGTTATCTTAGTATATCCATAACCTTGCTAAATGAACTCTTGTATCACGTAGGAATACTAACAGCGCTAATTTGATTTGTATTAAAGTCCACATGCATTAATATAATGGTATCCGAATGGCCGACGTTCTGTCCTTTTCTTTCATCAGAACCTAACAATAGAATATTCATTGTTCCTTGTTTTTGGAGAGATCTGAGATGAACGATTTTTATTGTTTGATATTGAACTATTAATTGTTGGAACGTTTTTAAAATGATTGGCTGGTTTCAAGTTAAAATATTCATAAAGACCAACACCTGCAATCAAAATGATGAGAGCTAAAAGAGTAACTAGCAGGTTTCTAATCCATTTTTTCTTTTTCTTTGCTTTTCTTCTTGTGGATCTTTCCAATTCAATGTCACCCCGCTTATATGGTTTATGTATATCAAAAAACAAAATCTTAGACATTATAATATAAAATAGGAGAAAAAGGTATTTAGTGTTAGGGTTTTCAAAAAATTTACATTAAAACATTCTGACACATATTATAATGGATAATGATAATTGATTTGTCCCAAATTATACTTAAAATAACAATGACTTTCAAAAAGATATATTGTAAAATCAACATGGTTGGTTTTATTTGCTACTTATCGTGGTTGAAATTACTAATGAAAAATGTCGAATTTTAACTGATTTAGTCGTATACACCATGTTATAATGTTACCAAAAGTTATAGAGTCCAATTTTCTGTATGTTGGTTTAAAACGGAATGGTTACTCGAAATTTATTTAGAGATATAAGATTGGGGGATGGAGAAAATTGGCAATTTCTAATTCTTCGACTTTAGTAAAGGAAGATCAAAGAAATACCAATACTGAATTATATGTGTCTAATAAAAAATCCTATCTGATTTTAAAAAGAAGCATGGATATATTATTAGCTGGAATAGGATTAATTGTCTTATCACCTTTGTTTCTGCTTCTTGCATGTCTGATAAAAATAGAAGATCCCAATGGAAAAGTTTTCTTCAAACAAAAACGCGTTGGGATCTTTGAAACGAACTTTGAAATGTATAAATTTCGTTCGATGGTTTCAAATGCAGAAGAACTACTCGAAAGCCTTTTAGATCGAAATGAGGCAGAGGGTGCATTGTTCAAAATGAAACAGGATCCAAGGATTACTAAAGTAGGTCGTTTTATTAGAAAAACGAGTTTCGAGATGAACTACCGCAATTATGGAATGTGTTAAAAGGAGATATGAGTTTGGTTGGGCCAAGGCCACCACTTCCAAGAGAAGTAGAAATGTACAATGGCTATCATAAAAGACGGCTATTGGTGGTTCCTGGTTGTACGGGGTTATGGCAAGTGAGTGGTAGAAGTAACATCCCTTTTGAAGAAATGGTTGAGCTTGATTTGAAATATATTCAAAAGAGAACAATAAGGTTTGATATTATCTTGTTGGTTAAAACTTTTAGAGTCCTTCTTGGTTCGAAGGACGCATACTAAGTTTTTTGTTGATGGAATTTTGAGGGGATGTTAATGAATAAAGAAATCATAATTAAATCCGTAATTACAGCTCTGCTTTTTCTGTGCGTCGCATTCTTTTTTAAAATAGTTGGTGTACTGTGCCTTTTACTACTTGCAATAAGCTTAATTCCATCATTTAAATTTCATTATTTTCTTTATGTAGCTATATTTTTTATCCCCTTCGAATTTTTATTAAAGTCCTTAGGTGGAATGATTGATACAAGTAACCAATTGTTTGTTGCGCTTACGGCTATATTGTTTGTCTTGTTCATTTTTATTAGAAAAGAGTATGATTTCTTTAAAAAAGTGGCACAAGACAAATTCTATATAAATGTGGGCGCCTTTTTTTTGGTGATCTTAATAACGACATTATTTTTCATACAACATGAAAAACAGTATTCATTTTGACTTGAAATTTACTTTGTTTATTATTTATTTTTTAGCACTAACTTATTTTATTAATGATTGGAAAAAAGTTGATGCCATTCTTTTAATTATGACAATGAGCACGCTTATTCTTTCAATATTAATCTTCCAAAACCCAGGTAATAATGTATTTAACCTAGGCAAGAACACTGTAGGTTTCTTTCTAAGTTTTATGTATCCGATTCTATTTAGTAAGGTATTCCTTCCAAATTCCATCGCGAAACGAATTTTTTGGTGGGCAATATTAATTTTGGTTTTAGTAGCCAGCTTATTAGATAATTGTAGGGGCACTTGGGTAGTCATTCTTCTTTCTTCGTTTCTTTTATTAGTATTAGCGAAGAAGTATCTTTATCTATTGGTTATATTTATTGGGGGAGCGGTCTCTCTAGCCGTTCTAATATTAGGACACCTTCTTCCAAAATTTTTATACGCCAGACTGAATATTGATTCATTCTTTTCTCCGAATTATGATCCAAATCAAGAACGATTAAGGTTATGGAGTGCAACTTTTAAAATTGTGAAACATCATTTGTTGACGGGAATAGGATTTAATAACTTCCCATTTGTTTATCCTCATTATATAACTGGTCCAGTTACAAGAGTCTATCTTGCTCCGCATAATATGTATTTTGAAGTATTGGTGAGTTCAGGTATTCTAGGCTTAATTGCGTTCATTATAATGATTATTTGGCTTTTAAAGAGAGGTCTATCGATTATGACCGATTCTTTAAAGCAAGGGGATTGGAAGTCCGTATCCATTGTGCTTTCATTTGTAATGATTCTAATTCATAGCTTAGTAGACAGTTTTTTATTTAGTGCGAGCGGGGATTTTGTCATTTGGACCTCAATAGGGCTCTTGACTATCATTTACAATCTAAAGGCAAAACAAAATGTCCACATTTAAAACAATTGCATCCAACTCATCTTATCTAACGATTGGTCAACTGTTGGCAAGACTGTTTAACCTTGTATGGGCCATTCTAATAGCAAGATATCTGGGGAATTTCTTGTTTGGGGAATTGAATTATGGAATATCTCTCGTAACCATTTTGGTCCTCGTACAAAATTTGGGTTTGGATACGTTAATTGTTCGGGAACTATCCAAAAACTTAAAGAAATTAGATGTTTACTTAACAAATTATTTACTATTAAAATTTTTCCTTATTATAATAAGTTGGATCGTAACGCCAATCGTTCTGATGAGCCTTAAGCAACCTAGTTCAACGGATATGTTAATTTATGCTTTATTAATTGGACAAACTGTGACCAGTCTAAATAATATCTGTTTTTCCATTTTTAGGGCACACGAAAACATGAAATATGAGGCTTATTTTCAGGTCATCAATAAATTATTAATTACCGTAATAAGCATTGTTTCGGTACTGTTGGGATATAAAGTTTTATCAATAGCTTTTGTAATGGTGTTTGCAAACCTTGTTGTTTTATTACTTTCAATCCGACCTTTAATTCGATTGTTTGAAAAGCCATTTCAATTTAAATTTGATTTTAGTCTGTCGTTGCATCTATTAAAATTAGCTGTACCATTTTCGGCTGCAATGATCTTCACAAATTTGTACTTTAGAATTGATACCGTCATGCTTGAAGCTTACAAAGGTGAATCAGCTGTGGGGTTGTATAATGCAGCCTATAAAATCATAGACAATTTACAGTTTATACCTGCCTCAATTACTACCGCTATTTTTCCGTTCTTTTCGAGGAGAGCCGAATCAAAAAGCGAAGGCTATAATAATGCAGTCTTTAAAACTTTAAAATTCTTTTTAATAGCGTCACTGCCCATTTCATTAGGGATCTTTATATTATCTCAGAAGTTTATTGGACTTCTTTTTGGACAATCATATGAATCGGCTTCAATCATTTTGAAATTCTTAAGTCTTGGTATTGTGCTTTTGTATGTGAATTATTTATGGGGTTATGTTTTAAATGCCTCTAACAAACAAAACAAAATTATGATGTTTTCTTTTATTTGTTTGATATTTAATGTTTCTATTAATTTTTTCCTGATTCCAAGATATGGGGCAAACGGTGCTGCGATCGCAACAGGTTTGACGGAACTGATATTATTTGTTTTATCAATATTCCAAGTAATTAAGGTAACTCAATTTGGATTAAAACAATTAGATTACCTCCCTAAGTTAATCGTTCTTAACATTTTGCTTGCTCTTTTATTTATTTTTGGATTTAAGATGAATCTTGTGATTTTACTAACGCTATCCTTCATCTTATATTTTCCGCTTCTTATTTTCTTGAATATTATTGATAAAAATGAACGGAATTTAGTGTCATCTATTTTAAAGCGATCTAGGGGGACACAATGAATATAGGAATTGATGCGCGTCACCTAAAAGATAGTAAGAGTGGCTTTGGAAGTTATACCACCAATTTAATCCATCATTTAATCCAAATAGATAATGAAAATCATTATTTTCTTTTTATAGATAAAGAAATTGATGATCTTCCTTCTAAACCAAACGTTAACCAAGTTGTATTAAATAGTAAGACCTCTTGGAATCAGGTTACTCTTCCAATTGAGTTATTAAAAAATCGTTATAATCTAGATGTTTTTCATTCCCAGCCAACACCATTCCAATGATGGCTTATCTTATTAAGACTGTTGTACCATTTGTATTGACCTTGCATGATGTCATCTTCTACAAATATGAAGAGTATCGGAATTTGAAAAATCGTTTGATGATCACGGCAGCTAAATCCGCAGAATACATTTTAACTGTCTCCGATTATTCTAAAAAAGAGATTGTTGAAACATTAAACGTTCCGTCAGGAAAAGTCATTACAATTCCAATTTCAATCAATCCGTTACTCACTGATGTTGATACAAGTGGAATGGATGAAATAAGAAATAAATTTGGAATCCGATCAGATTACATTTTTTATGTAGGCTCTTTAACGCCTAGGAAAAATATTAAAACGTTAATTGAAGCTTTTTCTCTGATTAAAGCTGAAGACGCTTCTGATTTTCAGTTGGTTATTGCAGGGTCAAAGACGGTACTTTATGAAGAACTTTTGGACCTGCAAGAAATCTAGGCATTGAAGATCGAGTCATATTTACTGGATCCGTCACAGAAGAAGAAAACAAACTCTATTAAAGACATGCTGAAGTGTTTGTTTTCCCTTCTTATTATGAAGGATTTGGACTTCCACCTTTGGAAGCCATGGCATCAGGTGTCCCGGTTATTTCATCAAATGTGACGTCACTTCCAGAAGTATTAGGTGAAAGTGCGCTCTATTTCTCTCCTGACAAGCCACAAGAATTGGCAGACCAATTGGTGAAAATCATTAAAGATGACTTGTTGAAAAATCGTTTAATAGAATCAGGATTCAAACAAGCGGAAAACTACTCTTGGGAACAAACGGCGAAAAACACGTTGGAAATCTATAAGAAGTTCGACAATAAGTAATTCCCAATGGTTTTAGGGGGGAAAGTGTGAGTAAAAGACTATTATTAATCGAACAAGGTGGAAATGGTGGGGTTTGCCACTATACCTTTGAACTTACAAATGCGTTGGCAGATCAAGGCGCAGAAGTAGGGTTGTTTACAGCCACTGACTATGAACTGGAAGACAAAGAGAGAACCTTTACACTCTATAATAAAATAAAATGGTGTCGGAATGATCTACTTAAAAAGCTCAAATTAAATAAAATACTGAATATCGTGTATTATCTTTTGGCGCTCTTTAGTTTAGCGGGAATTATTCTTAAAAATAAATATAAAATCGTTCATATTCAAGGCATGTACTTTTTGCCGATGAATGTTCTAACAGTCTGTGTGATTAAATTACTAGGATGCCAATTTGTTTTTACGCCACATAACACATTTCAAAGATATAATAAGAAAAGTTTTGAGTCTCTTTACCTGTGGTTATTAAAACAAGCTAAAAAAATCGTAGTCCATTCGGCGTTTGATAAAGAGCGTCTCAGCACACATTACTTAATCGATCCAGGTAAGGTGGAAGTTATTCCACATGGGAATTATGGTTTTTTCAAATCCAATCAATCCAGTTTAGAGGCACCCAAACAACGTTCAATCAAAAAAAATATTCTATTCTTCGGTTACATTCGTCCAGATAAAGGATTGGAATATTTAATAGAGGGGTTTGCTTCCTTCTTAAAAGATGCTCCAGACCAATCAGAATATCTTTTAAAAATTGTGGGGCGACCAGAAGGTTCTTTTGAAAAGTATGAGGAACTGATTCGGAAATTTGGGGTTGATTCCAATATCGATAAGGTCCTCGAATACATCCCATTTGAAAAAGTAGAAGAATACTTTCAAGAAACCGATTTAATCGTACTGCCATATATTGAAATCAGTCAAAGTGGCGTCCTTCAGTTAGCCATGTCTTTTGGTAAACCTCTCATTGTGACAAATGTAGGGGGACTACCAGAGATCATAAAGGATAATCTGAATGGATTTGTTGTACCTGTCAAAGATTCGGGAGCTATTGCTCAGAAATTAATATTAGCTTTTCAAAGTATGGATCAATTAGAAGAGATGGGAAAGAAAAATTTGGAGTTATCGGAGACGGAGTTTAGTTGGACGGCAATCTCCAAGTCTACCCTAGATATGTATAATAGGATTAATTGAAATCTAGAGGTTGTTCCTGAAATGTGAATTGCATATTAATGAAAAATCTTAATGGACTCTTTTTAAGGGTCTTTTTTTTATATCCACCTTTTCATTACATCACCTGTGAAAAGTCTATCTCTTTCTCATATATAAACGTTCTAAAGAAAAAACCAGCGGCATCAAAAAACAAATTGATGTCGCTGGTGTATAAAAAATAGTAGTTTATTTTAGATACTCTTTTGCTACATAACCTACGTAGTTTGTATTTGGAACATACACTTTTACCATGGTATAACCACTTGATGTTGTAGAAGATGTATTCGGATATAGAATAACATCTTGACCATTTGTTAAATAACCTATAGCGGTCGAATGAACATCACTATTTGGATGAATATACAATTTATCTGCGTTAACGGACATCAAAGTCGCGTTTGTACAATTAGAAGCGACCCAATAGGTCTTTCCATTATAAAAAACTTGTAACCAATCATCATATTGGTATAGACCTGTGGCTTTTGCGGTTAAGTCAGTATTTGCTGTAGTACCGGCAATTGTGTCATTCTAAAGCTGGGTAGGTTCTGTAATTCACCTTTGAATTGATTGTAATATTAATTCCTCCACCTGGAATCGCGTAGGTTGCAGGCTGGGGTTGGTTACTTGGAATAACTTTAGATGGCCATACAAGAGGTGGAACATTCGAATTTTTTGGTGTTTGCAGTGCGTAATTATACTTGTTATAAGGGTCCACTGCCTGCATAATATTTGCAATATCTGCTGCCCACTTTGGATCTGTCGCATAATGAACATTCATATCGGGCAATGTGGTGCCTTCATAGTCTTGCCGCATCCAGGGTGGCTTGATGGATCCTCAAGATATTCACAAATCACAAAATTCGCTTCGAAATCCACTGAATTCTGTACATCTTTAAAATAATATGCATTGGTAAATGGATAACTGTCATACGCCCCTAACCCAAAATAATTATGCTTTAGTTTGGCTAAAGGTGAGGTCCCATTTCCTGTTTCATGGATCGCATGAGCAAAAAGGTACAAGGCGTTGATGCCATAAGTGTCCTGCTCAGCTAAGAAAAATTGGCCTAAACCATTAAGTGGGCTTGTTGAATTCTTTGCTGCAATGTAATTATTAATTTGAGTTGCTGTCACATCAGACTTCGTTAAAAGGTTCATACAAAGGTACGAGTGGCATTCTAGTCGGTTTGACCATAAACATCCAAATTATGGGTGCTTGAACTGGTAACCCCACTGGAATTCGTAGCTACTTGTTTAATCACATACTGACCCAGTGGAAATTGTTTGCTTGGATTAGTAATTGTACTAAACTCTGTCCATGTGGAAGCACCAGATGGTTGATAATAGTACTTGTAAGAAAGTGCCTCGCCATTCGGATCAGTGGCTGTTGATGAAAACGTGACTGGAACTTGATCAGTAATTGAACTACCAGTTGGGCTTATATTAAAGCCAATTTAACAGCACCAAAAACATGCAAATTATGAGTGCTTGAACTGGACAACCCAGCGGAATTCGTAACCACTTGTTTAATCACATATTGCCCCATCGGTAGCTGCTTTCCTGGATTAGAAGATGTGCTAAACTCTGTCCATGTTGGTGAACCAAACTTTTGATAATAGTACTTATAAGAAAGGTTACCGCCATTGGGATCAGTGGCAATTGATGGAAATGATATTTTAACGTCATCTGTGACAGAACTACCGATTGGACTGATTTTAAATCCTGATATTGGAGGATTACTTTTAAAAACATGCAAATTATGGGTAGCTGAGTCGGAAAATCCATCTGAATTCGTGACCACTTGTTTAATCACATAGTCACCCATCGGTAACTGTTCACCAGGGGTAGAAGATGTGCTGAACTCAGTCCATGTTGACGAACCGGACTTTTGGTAATAGTACTTGTAAGAAAGGCTACTACCATTCGGATCAGTCGCAATTGATGGGAACGATATTTTAATGCTATCAATAACAGCACTATCAGTCGGACTGATTTTAAAACCTGATTTTGGAACGACTCCATAAACATACAAATTATGGGTACTTGAACTAGAAACCCCATCAGAATTCGTGACGACTTGTTTAATCACATACTGACCACTTGAAAGTTGACTGCTTGGATTAGAAGAAGAACTGAATTCAGTCCAAGTTGAAGATCCAGACTTTTGATAGTAATACTTATAAGATAGGATCTTACCATCTGGATCGGTCGCAGTTGATGGGAACGATATTGGTACCGCATCTGTAACAGAACGACCAGTCGGACTTATACTAAAACCAGATTTCACAGCGCCATAAACATACAAATTATGGGTACTGGAGTTGGACAATCCGCTAGAATCCGTGACGACTTGTTTAATCACGTATGGCCCCATAGAAAATTGTTTGCTAGGCTTAGAAGATGTACTAAATCTAGTCCAAGTTGAAGAACCAGACGCTTGATAGTAATACTTATAAGAAAGGGTCTCACCATTCGGGTCTGTTGCGGTTGATGGAAACGATATTGGAACTTGATCGGTCACAGCGCTTCCAGTCGGACTAATAGTAAAACCTGCTTTTGGTGGAGTGTTGCTAGCCGCCAGTGCCTGTCCGTGTGGAAGAATGATAAAGAAGAGACACATCCCAACCAACAAAAATAACAAATTATTTAATTTTTTAAACACAATTTTTATCCTTCCCCCCTTTTTACCGTATATTACAAAATACGACACTATTAAAAGTATAGTATAGGAACCTATAAAAGTTAAGAGAAGATTAGTAGATTAGAAGAATAAATTTCGAGTATGAATCTACCTATTTTTTAGATGAGTTGTAATTAAAACTTTAGTGGCATCAACCTGTGGTCGAAGTCTTGTGACAATGGATAGGGTAATTGAGTTGTGTATTTCTTATTCTAATAAAAATTTATACCTTTAAAAACAGATGACCATGATATAATAATCGAGGATTGTCGAGAATGGTTGAACGATTGAATGTTTTTGAAAAAGTGAGGGTCTAAGTTGAGTTTAAATATATCAAACCAAAAGAAGTTATTAATTCTACGTGGAAGTTCCCAATATGTATCTCCAGATCATTATAATGTTCAGGAGATTGGTCTTGCTAAAGTCTTAGCGGAAAAAGGCTGGAAGATCCTCATCATTTCCTCTGGGCCAGAGAAAAGACGGCTCACGTTAGGTGAGAACATAGAGTGGCTGGAGTTAAAACGGTTTGGGACTACCTTTGGCTGGCCGTTCGGGAGTTTGAAAGAAATCCGGAGGTTTGAACCTGATATTCTCCAATTGCAAGATATTACCAATGTTGCTTCGTTCATTGCGCTTATTGCCATAAATCAATTAAAGATTCCGCTTGTTCTATCATTAGGTGAATATACCTTTAACGGGGCATTAAAAGCTGCTTTCACAAAGGTGACGTCATTGTTTTTGAAGAAACGTGTGAGGAAGGTATTTTGTAAAACAAACTCTTCGATCGAATTTTCAAAGAAACTAGGGTTTAAGGAAAGTCTTTATGCACCGATTGGTATTGATGAGACAGCTTACTCGAAACTAGAGGATATTGAGAACCTAGGTTGGTTAAACGAATTAAAGTTGCGAAGAGAAAATGGCGAACGTATATTATGTCATATTGGAAGATTAGACAAACATGATAACTCTGAGTTTGTATGCGGCGTGTTACGGCAGTTACCTCCTGATTTTTCCCTGTTACTTATTGGTGAGCCAGTTGATCATGCTAGAAAATTTATAGACAAGTCCATTGAGAACCGGATCATTCTAACGGGTAGAGTACCTAATAAAGATATAGGAACCGCCCTGAAATACTCCGATTTATATTTGGCGTGTTCCGAAGTTGAGATCTTTGGAATGTCAGCAGTCGAAAGCATCTTCCATGGGTGCCCTGTTATGGGCTATGCCACGGGGGGAATCAAGGAGATTGTTCAGGACGAGGTTAATGGAATAAAAATGAAGACTCGAAATATAGAAGATTGGGCACTACACATTGAGCGTTTATTTAATGAGAGTAAGATTGAAATTTTGAAAAATAAGTGTTCTAACAATAATGAACAGTATACATGGAAAACAAGAGCGTTAGTTTACGATCAAGGTTATAACCAAGTATTAATTTTAAAAGAGGAGAAAAAACGTGGCTAAGTTCAAGATACTCTTTATAAATCACGCTTCGAGAATGGGTGGCGCCGAGAGAGTCCTGTTTGATCTTCTCGAAAATCTAAATAGAGACCAATTTGAACCAATTTTAATTTGTCCACCGGGGGCCTTAGCAGAACAAGCGAAAGAGATTTCTGTCAAGTGTATTGAATTAGAAGGACTCCATCAATTAGAGACCACGCGAACGAATCTAAAGCCTACTGATTTATTTTCTGTTTTTAGGATTATTAGCCAGATAAACCAAAGTATTAGAAAGATTAAACCGGATTTAATCTATAGTAATTCTGTCAAAGCTCATATTTTTGTTAATTATAAAAAGCGTAAAGTCAAAACGCTTATCCGGTTGCATGACTTTCCTTCCAGTTTTGAAGGGGTATCAGCGAAATTATTAAATCGTGCTTTAGTTAATGCGGATTTTGTAAGCTGTGTGTCAAAGAGTGTTGCAGATGATGTGCGTGCCTTTATCCAAGACAATGATCAGAATAAGCTAGTCGTTAATTATAATGGTGTTCATATGAGAAGAGACAGCGAAGCTAAAGTTGGGTCAGCAAACCCGAAAATTGTCATAGCAGGTTGGTTATTTGCCTGGAAAGGGTTTGATCTTTTTGTTGACGCCATGGAAGAAATTGCAGAAGAATGTCCAGAATGGGAATTCTTAATTGCAGGGGGCGTTGCAGAAGACACTCAGGAAAGTGTGACGTACTCTCGAACACTCCAATCCAAAATAAGTCAGTCTAAATTTAAAGATCGATTTATTTTGCACGGTGGCTACAAGAGCTTAGAAGAGATTTTAAATACGGGTGAAAACTGTATCTTTGTTCAGCCTTCTTCAAGACCAGACCCGCTTCCAACGGTTATATTAGAAGCTGCTCAATTCAAAGTTCCAATTATTGCGAGTGACTTGGGTGGAAGTAAAGAAATCATACAAAATGAAATAAGCGGGTTTTTAATTTCTCCAGACAAAGATGAAATCGTTGATGCAGTCCGAAAACTGGTAAACGATAATCAATTAAGAACAGATTTTGGTGAGGCCATCTATCAAACCGTTAGTGAGGACTTCTCGATCAATAGCTATAAGGAAGATATGGAAGCACTATTATTGAAGGCAATGAACAACTAAGAACCAGATTTTCTTTGCCCAGTGGATTTAAAATTCGTGGTATACTGAGGACATTCAACAAAATTCTACAAGTCACACATCTCTATAGATTGAAAGCGACTTAAAGGTAGGTTTATCTAATGAAAGTTGCAGTGATTCATGATTGGTTGGTTACGTATGCAGGGGCTGAAAAAGTCTTAGAACAAATCCTTAAGCTATTTCCAGAAGCGGATTTGTTTAGTGTTGTAGACTTTATTCCTGATGACCAACGGGGGTTTATTTTAAATAAGAAGGTCACCACTTCTTTTATACAGAAGTTACCAAGAGCTAGAAAAAGTTATCGTCAGTATTTGCCCTTAATGCCGATGGCTATTGAGCAATTTGATCTGTCTAGTTATGATTTGATTATTTCTAGCTCACACGCGGTTGCCAAGGGTGTTATAACAGGCCCTGATCAGGTCCATATTTCTTATGTCCATTCCCCAATCCGGTATGCATGGGATCTACAACATCAATACCTTAAAGAATCTGGTCTAGATAAAGGGATTAAAGGGAATGTGACAAGATATCTTCTTCATAAAATCAGGAATTGGGATTACCGAACGGCAAACGGAGTGGATTATTTTATTTCGAATTCTGACTTTATTGGCAGACGAATCTGGAAAGTGTATCGTCGAGAGTCCGAGACCATTTATCCGCCTGTGAGTGTAGAGGATTTTGAACTAAGATCGGTAAAAGAGGACTTTTATCTCACAGCTTCGCGAATGGTTCCCTATAAAAAGATCGATCTTATTGTCAAAGCCTTTAATGAGATGCCAGATAAAAAGTTGGTTGTGATTGGCGATGGGCCGGATTTCAACAAGATTCAATCGGTCGCCAAATCTAACATTCAATTACTGGGCTATCAATCTTTTTCTGTTCTGAAAGATCATATGCAACGGGCAAAGGGATTTGTGTTTGCGGCAGAAGAGGATTTTGGCATAACACCGGTTGAAGCACAAGCCTGTGGGACACCAGTGATCGCGTATGGAAAAGGGGGGTCTTTGGAGACTGTAAAAGGGATAGACCGTGCGGAAGACCCTACTGGTGTTTTTTTCGAAGAACAATCTGTTCCATCTATTTGCAAAGCGATCAAGAGATTTGAAACAGAAAGTGTTAAACTCTCGTCTAACAATTGTCGAAAGCATGCAGAGACCTTTTCGACTCAAGTTTTCCACACGAAGTTCAAAAATTTTGTATTAAATAAAATAGGTGATAAATAATGAAGTTTGTATTGTTATCGGGTGGTTCTGGAAAACGACTATGGCCATTGTCGAATGATTCAAGATCCAAACAGTTCTTAAAAGTATTGCAAAGTGAAAATGAAGACCGACTAGAATCTATGGTTCAAAGAGTTTGGGGACAACTTGGAAGTATAGGTTTAGACACTTCCTCGTTCATTGCCACTGGGAAAGCGCAAGTAGAAATGATTCATTCTCAATTGGGCAAAGATGTTCCGATAATTATAGAGCCTGAAAGACGGGATACCTTCCCGGCGATTGCTTTAGCTGCCTCTTATTTATATTCTGTTCAAGGTGTTTCACTCGATGAGGTCATGGGCGTTTTACCCGTTGACCCTTTTGTAGAGACTCAATTCTTTCAACGTGTTCACGACCTTGAAGAGGTTTTAAATAAGACCGATGCAGATCTCGCTCTATTAGGGGTTAAACCGACATTTCCTTCATCGAAGTATGGTTACATTGTTCCGAAAGAAGTACATGATGACGTCATTTCAGTCAGTCACTTTAAAGAAAAGCCGGATTCTCATACAGCTCAAGAGTTAATGTCAAAAAATGCTCTTTGGAACTGTGGTGTCTTTGCTTTTAAACTAGGCCATCTCATTAATCTTTTAGAAGAAAAAGGGTTGCCACTAAGCTATGATGAATTAAGTAAGCAGTATGGACAATTAGAAAAAACGAGTTTTGATTATGAAGTCGTTGAAAAAACGGATAAAATAGTAGCGTTAGCTTATGATGGGTTTTGGAAAGATCTTGGAACTTGGAATACGTTAACGGAGGAAATGGCCACTACATTCATTGGCCAAGGCGCTTTGAGTGACGATTCAACGAACAGCCATGTCGTCAACGAGTTAGAGATTCCGATCAATGTCCTTGGGCTCTCTGATGTCATTGTTGCAGCTAGTCCAGATGGGATTCTTGTAGCCGACAAAGAGGCTAGCCCAAGGGTTAAAGAATTATTAAAGAATAATGATCAACGTCCCATGTATGAAGAACGGAGATGGGGTTGGTATAAAGTCTTAGATTTCACAAAATACGATCAGAATAAAGAAGTTTTGACAAAGAAAGTCCTTTTAAAAGAAGGAAGTTATTTAAGATATCATTCCCATGAAAAGCGCCAAGAGGTTTGGAATGTCTTGAAAGGGAAAGGGATATTGGCTTTAGACGGGCAACTTGCTGAAGTCAACGCGGGTGATGTAATCATATTACCTATAGGTTCCAAACACGCGCTATTAGCAAAGGAAGAGTTAGAACTTATTGAAGTTCAAAGCGGAAGTGAAGTAATAGAAGAAGACCTGCATTTCTATTATCAAACTTGGACTGAAATAGAAGAGGTTTGTCTTTTGAAAAATTAACCATACATTTTTGGATTTTTTGGGCCTCGCGATGGTGAGGTCCTTCTTTATGTCATTTAGTGGTAACCAAACCACTAGACCAATATTGACAGTTAATTGAAAGATCAAGTAGCATAACAAGTGATATTGATGTGTTCGGTTTGAATCAAAGCATATAAAAGGGCGGGGTTAGGGATGTTTAAAATTGCTGTAGCCGGTACTGGGTATGTAGGCTTGTCCAATGCCATACTCTTGGCTCAACATAATGAAGTTGTAGCACTCGACATTTTACAAGAAAAAGTTGATTTGATTAATCAAGAGGAAGTCTCCAATCGTTGATCAAGAAATAGAAGCTTATTTGCAAACCAAGTCATTGAATTTAAAAGCGACAACCGATCCTGAAGCCGCGTTTAAGGACGCGGATTATGTCATTATTTCAACGCCAACGAATTATGACCCTGAAACGAATTATTTTAATACAGCCTCAGTGGAGACGGTTATCGATCATGTCCTCTCAATTAATTCTAAAGCCGTTATGATCATTAAGTCCACTGTACCGGTTGGGTATACAAAAGAAACGAGAAAAAAATTCAAGACGGAAAATATACTATTCTCTCCAGAATTCTTAAGAGAAGGTAAGGCGCTTTATGACAATCTTTATCCGTCGCGGATTGTCGTTGGTGAGCAATCGGAACGGGCTAGAGTATTTGCTAATCTTCTAGTTGAAGGTGCTTTAAAAGAAGAGATAGAGGTTTTATTTACCGATTCCACCGAGGCTGAGGCGATTAAGTTATTTGCGAACACGTACCTTGCGATGCGTGTGGCCTTTTTCAATGAACTAGATTCCTATGCTGAGATTCGTGGGTTAGATAGCAAACAAATCATCGAAGGCATAGGTCTAGATCCGCGTATTGGGAGCCATTATAACAATCCTTCATTTGGTTATGGAGGGTATTGTCTTCCGAAAGATACCAAGCAATTGCTAGCGAATTATGAAGATGTACCGAATAATATCATGGCAGCTATTGTGGACGCGAATCGCACAAGAAAAGACCACGTGGCCGATCAGATTATCAACCGAAGCCCAGAGGTTGTGGGGATTTTCAGATTAACCATGAAAATGGACTCGGATAACTTTAGACAATCCGCCATTCAAGGTGTGATGAAACGAATCAAGGGAAAAGGGATTACAGTGGTCGTCTATGAACCGGCTTTGGAACAGGATGAATTCTATCATTCTCAAGTCGTTCATGATTTAGAGGCATTTAAAGCAATGAGTGATGTGATTGTCGCCAATCGCCTTAGTGAAGAATTGATGGATGTTAAAGAGAAAGTCTACACGAGAGATTTGTTTAGTAGAGATTAAGAATAAAATAGGACGTCGGAACAGCCCTTATCATGGGCTGTTT
>CAWHJF010000013.1:0-605414 GCA_963829575.1 uncultured Sporolactobacillaceae bacterium
ACTTTAAGTCAGTAAGATCCCTTAGAGATGATGAGGTAGATAGGTCCGAGGTGGAAGTATGGTAACATATGCAGCTGACGGATACTAATCGATCGAGGGCTTAACCTAATTTGTTCACTTCATTCTAGTTTTGAAGGGATATCCTTCAATTAAATAAATCAGGTTAAAAAATGACATTTTTATCATTTTTTGACATCCACTGTCTGGTGGTTATGGCGAAGAGGTCACACCCGTTCCCATCCCGAACACGGCCGTTAAGCTCTTCAGCGTCGATGGTAATTGGGGGATTCCCCCTGTGAGAGTAGAACACCGCCAGGCAGTTTTTTTATGCGTTAAAATGGCCCCTTGGTCAAGCGGTTAAGACACCGCCCTTTCACGGCGGTAACACGGGTTCGAATCCCGTAGGGGTCACCAATAATGGAGGATTAGCTCAGCTGGGAGAGCACCTGCCTTACAAGCAGGGGGTCGGCGGTTCGATCC
This sequence comes from uncultured Sporolactobacillaceae bacterium, assembly GCA_963829575.1. Taxonomy (GTDB): domain Bacteria; phylum Bacillota; class Bacilli; order Bacillales; family Sporolactobacillaceae; genus KACC-23026. The sequence goes on from CAWHJF010000013.1 coordinate 481, forward strand.
CGTCATCCTCCACCATTTATAAATTTAATAGTGTCGCGGGGTGGAGCAACGAGCATATGCTTCGTTGAAGAAACGTCGAGTTGTATAAATCACACTGTATAGAAAAGTGAATTATACAGTTTTTAAAAGGCGACACAATAATGCATCATTTTTATTATCGCGGGGTGGAGCAGTCTGGTAGCTCGTCGGGCTCATAACCCGAAGGTCGTAGGTTCAAATCCTGCCCCCGCAACCAATAATTGTAAAAACGAACTACGTCGATATGCTTCTTGACGTTTTACATCAGGTGTACTTTAGTGCAACCAATATTTGTAAAACGTTCTACGTCGGTTTTCTTCATTTGAAGGTTTGCATCAGTAGTACGTTTATACAACTAAGGGCCCGTGGTGTAGCGGTTAACATGCCTGCCTGTCACGCAGGAGATCGCCGGTTCGATCCCGGTCGGGCCCGCCATTTAAATATTGAAAATTTCAAGGCTCGGTGGCTCATTCGGTAGAGCAACGGGCGTTACTTGTTTTGAATAGGCTTCGAGTTGTAAATTCCATACCCATACAGGTGGAATTTTATAGCGGAGAAACATAGGAACACTAAAATATTGGCTCGGTAGCTCAGTCGGTAGAGCAGAGGACTGAAAATCCTCGTGTCGGCGGTTCGATTCCGTCCCGAGCCACCATCTTAATTAAATGATGTGCCGGCCTAGCTCAATTGGTAGAGCAACTGACTTGTAATCAGTAGGTTGGGGGTTCAAGTCCTCTGGCCGGCACCACGTTGTGAGCCATTAGCTCAGTCGGTAGAGCATCTGACTTTTAATCAGAGGGTCGGAGGTTCGAATCCTCCATGGCTCACCATCTCAAATCAACTTTCATACCTATGCGGGTGTGGCGGAATGGCAGACGCGCTAGATTTAGGATCTAGTGTCTTTGACGTGGGGGTTCAAGTCCCTTCACCCGCACCACTATGCGGAAGTAGTTCAGTGGTAGAACACCACCTTGCCAAGGTGGGGGTCGCGGGTTCAAATCCCGTCTTCCGCTCCATTTTAAACGAAACGTTTATGCGTATGCCGGGGTGGCGGAATTGGCAGACGCACAGGACTTAAAATCCTGCGGTAGGTGACTACCGTGCCGGTTCAAGCCCGGCCCTCGGCACCAACTCGATTTTGAAAATAGATTTGCGCCCTTAGCTCAATTGGATAGAGCGTCTGACTACGGATCAGGAGGTTGGGGATTCGAGTTCTCCAGGGCGCGCCATTATATAACGGGAAGTAGCTCAGCTTGGTAGAGCACTTGGTTTGGGACCAAGGGGCCGCGGGTTCAAATCCTGTCTTCCCGATAGCTTGAATTTGTGATATGTGGCGGAGTAGCTCAGCTGGCTAGAGCGTACGGTTCATACCCGTGAGGTCGGGGGTTCGATCCCCTCCTCCGCTACCACTATTAAAGTTATGATTGTATAGTTTTTATAAAAAAAATTTAGATGCGGGTGTAGTTTAGTGGTAAAACAAGAGCCTTCCAAGCTCTGGTCGTGGGTTCGATTCCCATCACCCGCTCCATTTATATAAATGGGCCTGTAGCTCAGCTGGTTAGAGCGCACGCCTGATAAGCGTGAGGTCGGTGGTTCGAGTCCACTCAGGCCCATCACTTAAAAGAATTACTTCAGCTATTTTCAGAGTGCAGAGAAACCAATGGTTTCTCTGCACTCTGTTTTTTTTATGTAAGCTGTTGAGGCAAACGGCAATGCCGGTCCTCCATTTGCAGAGCTTGTTTGAAAAAAGGGTCACAAAAAAACGTTTTGTTTTAAATACCTCTTGTGGATAATAATCACATTCATTTAATAGATCTTTTATTAGTTTTTTCACCGGTAAAGTGGGCAAGGAATTTTTGAAGAGAACCTCAATAGCTCTTTTGATTTCTTTTCCCTTGATGAATTGGAGGAGTGAAGATTGGTCGCGATCTATTTGATCAGGGGGAAAGAGACCATGCTAATCGAAAAAATGGCCGAGATTTTACCAAGAGACACGCCGCACAATCCTTGAAACGTTCATACATTTCATGAAAAAAATCCAAAAGGTGAAACCGAAGAAAAAGGACCAGTTCATGAAGTGTGGAAAATCGGGAAGGGCGCACCTTAACTCTCGTTGAGGAAGACTTTAGACTTAATAAAAGGTATTAAATGCAAAAGAACGGCATCTCTGGGAGGTGGCGTTCTTTTGTATTTAAGGGTGACGCTGAGTATCCACGCTTACCTGAGTCCTTCTTTAGGCATGCTCCTTTAAAAGGTTGCGTGCCTATTCAGTTGACCCGGATTTTCTTTATTCATTAAATAATCGGCTTTTTGAATCGGGATAAACGCTAACTTAAGCATTAAAGTATCAGATCTTAATCCAAATAAATAATGTTAAATTAGCGTTTTGAGTCTCCAACTTCTTCAATGAATTAGGAAGGAAAATGAAATCTTAATGATGGTTTTGGTTTAGTAAGTCTTTCGTATATTTAGTTAAGCGCAGACCCAGACCCAGACCCAGACCCAGAGCCAGACCCAGAGCCAGACCCAGACCCAGAGCCAGACCCAGACCCAGACCCAGACCCAGAGCCAGAGCCAGAACCAGAACCAGAACAAGATCCAGATCCACCCGGATTTTCCATTAGGAATTCTTCAAGCTCCAAGTCACTTGCCTCGTTAAGGATCTTATCCATCTCTTCGTTTGCCATATAAATACCACCTTTTCAATATTAAATTTAAATAGTGTATTTTATGTGGCGTGATTTTTAATTGTTCTGAAATTGGACAGTGAATTTTAAATGTCATGTGTCTCCTTTTCTACATAGGATAGTGTGAATGAGAGGGGGGAGTGATGATAAATGAAAAAGGATGGTTTACCGGAACTAAGAATTGAAATAGAACCTGAATATCTTGCTGTATTAGAAAAAGATATATGGAATGAAGAGCGGATTCCTTCTACATTAATTGTTAACCATATAGCCTACGATATCGGTATGAGATACCGTGGAAATCACACTCGGAAATTGAGTAAAAAATCTTATGAAGTCTGCTTTGATCAAATTAATGAGGAACTTTCTGCTCGAGAAATTCATCTCAATGCTGAGTATTGTGATCCTTCTTTAATAAGAAATAAGCTATCTCTAGACTTTTTTAAGGAAATTGGAGGTCATTCACCTGACTCTAGGCATGTTTTGATTGAGGTTAATGGGAGGTCAGAAGGGATTTACTTACAACTTGAATCCGTCGGTGACTTATATTTGCAAAAAAGAAAGCTGCTCTATGGACCCATTTACTATGCAACAAATCATGACACGAATTTTTCTTTATTAACAACGAAGGGGAAGCTAAAAGACTCTCTAATATCTGGTTACTTTCGAAAATTAGGGAATGATGAGGACGATCTTGATTTAGAAAGGCTCATCAAAAATGTCAATACAATACCTCGGCATGATTTTGGTCAAGAAATTATTAAGTACTTGGATGTTAATAACTATTTGATCTGGCTTTGTGGTGTAGTTTGTACACAGAACTACGATGCATTTATTCAAAATTATGCTTTGTATAAAAATGGTGAAACAGGCTTGTATGAAATGATCCCATGGGATTTCGATTCAACCTTTGGAAGGGATTGGAACGGCAGGGTCATGAAGTACGATCGTGTTCGGATCGAAGGGTTTAACACACTCACTGCACGACTTCTTGATGTGAGGGAATTTCGTAAACACTATCGCCTACAGCTCGAAGAACTACTCGAAACCCTTTTTACAAGCTCAAATATGGAAGTCAAAATCAAACATCTTCACAATCAACTGCGCCCCTATATCACATTAGATCCCTACAAAGAGGATACCTTGCAAAGTTTTGATGATGAACCTGAATTCATTCTAGAATTTATTAGTAATCGTAATCGTTATCTTAAGGAGCATCTTAAAAATTTAACCTAATTGGGAGCGTATCCATTACCTGTCAAAGACTCTCAACAAATCAATGTTGGGATCCTTTTTATGGGGGGGCTTATACATGGGGAACTTTCTTTTGGAATAACCTTCGCAACGATTATAATCGCGCGAACCCATTTTTGTCCTATAACTTGTCTATCCCTCACGTTTAGACCACGTCAAAATAAAATATTAATACATTTCAGAAATCTAAACATATGACCATTAAGGATTGATATTTGATGAAAATTTGTGTCGTTGGGACTGGGTATGTGGGGTTAACCACAGGTACCGTATTGGCGGACTTAGGTCACGAGGTTTGCTGTGTCGATAAAGACAAAGTGAAAATCAAACAACTCATTGAGGGAGCCGTTCCTATTTATGAACCAGGCTTAACTGAAATGATTGCCCGAAATAAAAGTAAGGGAACCCTCTTTTTTACAACGGATCTTCAGAATGGGTTAACAAATCATCCGATCATTTATCTCACCGTAGGTACGCCTACAAATGAGGATGGAAGTCAAAATCTAACAGCGATTAACGACGTCCTCAACGTTCTTTCAGAGACCATTTCCTCTCATAAAACAATTATTACTAAAAGTACGGTATTACCTGGTACAAATGAGTGGATTGAGCAAACCTTAATAAAAAAGGGGGTAGACTCAAGCCTGTTCGATATCGTATCAAATCCTGAATTTCTTAGAGAAGGAAATGCCGTATTTGATACGCTGAATCCAGACAAAATTGTAATAGGTGTCAAAAGTTCGGAACCTGTTCATATTATGAAAACCTTGTATGACAAACTTCATGCACCGTATATAATTACGACTTTAACTGGAGCAGAACTAATAAAATATGCGAATAATGCCTTATTAGCAACTAAAATTTCGTTTATAAATGAAATGGCCCGTATTTGCGATGCTTATAACGTTGAAATAACCGATGTTGCTAAAGCATTAGGTAAGGATAAAAGAATCGGTCCTTATTTTCTTGATGCTGGGCTAGGTTATGGGGGTTCTTGTTTTCCAAAAGATTTGCAAGCCTTAGAGCATATCGCTAAACAGAAAAATATCATACCTAATATTCTAAACGCTGTTCAGCGAGTGAATGACTCTCAGATAGAGGTCTATATTGAGAAACTAACAAATCAATTAATAAAATTGGATGGGAAGAAAATGGCGGTTTGGGGATTAGCTTTTAAGCCTGAAACAAATGATACACGTGAATCACGATCGTTAATTTTAATCCGTAAATTACTTGAAAAAGGGGCAGAGATCCATGCCTATGACCCAGCTGTTCACTCCGTGGAGCCCGCCATTAGGGTTCATCAAGAAATGTATGAAGCTGTAAAGGGAGCAGACGTTTTAATTATTGCAACGGAGTGGCACCAATTTAAAAATGCGGATTGGAAGAAGGTAAAAGAGCTCATGCAAGGTGATCTTTTAGTGGATGGGAGAAATATGATTGACCCCAAGTTGGCAGCAAGCCACAAATTTAAATATATAGGGGTGGCGAGACAATGAGAATCATCGTAACAGGTGCAGCTGGATTTATAGGGTCTCACTTATGCGAGAGGTTATTACAAGAAGAAGAGAATGTCGTCATTGGTATTGATGGCTTAATTGACCTTGATCAAAAGCCTATGAAACTTAAAAATATCAAAAACTTACAGAACCATCCCCGTTTTCAATTTTTAAATAAAAATTTATTGGAAATAGCTTGGAGCCCGCTTCTTGCTAAAGATGATGTGATCTTTCATTTAGCTGCTGTCCCTGGCGTTCGCTCAAGTTGGGGAACTAACTTTCATTTGTATGTGGATCACAACATTCGCGTCACCCAACGCTTATTAGAAGCTTGCAAGAATGTCTCTTTAAAGAAGCTTATTTATGCCTCAACCTCGTCCGTTTACGGAGAAGTGAACGGCAAGGTTTCGGAAGACCTTACTCCTGCTCCACTTTCTCCTTATGGCGTCACAAAGCTAACAGGGGAACATTTATGTAAAGTGTATAGCGAAAGCGACGGGATACCAATTACTATTCTACGATACTTTACTGTTTATGGTCCTAGACAACGGCCTGATATGGCCTTTCATCGTTTTATTGACTGTCTAATTAGAAAAAAGCCCATTACCATTTATGGAGATGGGAAACAAACACGTGATTTTACATTTATCGACGATTGCGTGGAAGGAACGGTTGCGGCTCTATATGCAGACAATGTACTTGGAGAAACCATTAATATTGGTGGAAAGGAACGTCAATCTATTTTACAAGTTATTAAGATTTTAGAGGAGATTTCCGGGGAAGAAATTAAACTAGACTTTATTGGGAAACTGCATGGGGAACCCCGACATACATGGGCAGATCTCACCAAAGCAGAACAACTGCTTCACTATAAACCAATGGTCCCTCTCAGGGAAGGTCTCAGGCAAGAATTGATGGATTTACAAAAAATATACAAGGATGTTGAGTCATGAAACTTGCCTTTATTTGTACAGAAAGACTGCCCTCTCCTGCTGTAAGGGGAGGCGCTATTCAAATGATGATTGATGGCGTTTCTCCTTTTCTCAGTAAAAGATATGATTTAACCATTTTCTCTATTACAGATTCTTCACTTCCTAATCATGGATTACTTAATGGAGTGGAGTATATCCGCTTTCCTGCTGAAAACTATGAATCGAAAGTTGCGCGAAAACTTGCAGAAAAAAAGTTTGATATTATTCATGTTTTTAACAGGCCGGTCAATATCCCTCTTTATAAAAAGGCGTCACCATCTAGCAAATTTGTTTTGGGACTTCATAACGAAATGCTTTCTTCCAAAAGAGTTTCGCTGGAGGAGGGAAGGGAAATTATTCAATCGGTAGACCGGATTGTGACGGTCAGTGATTATATCAAGAGAACGGTAACGGAACGGTTTCCAGAGGCCGAGTCAAAGATAAAAATAGTATATTCAGGTGTGGATTTGAAGGAATATCCAGCGGCTTGGTCAGCGAAAGGTCTACACATTCGCAAAGAATACCGGCAAAAATTTAATATAGAGGATGATCAGAAGGCTATTTTATTTGTTGGAAGGCTTTCCCCAATTAAAGGCCCTCATCTTTTGATAAAGGCCTTTAAGGAGATTATACAAACCTATCCAAATTCAGTCCTGGTGATTACAGGTGGGAAATGGTTCAGTGATGATGGGGTCAATGATTATATTCGATATTTGAAAAAGTTAGCCGAACCATTAGGAGACCGAATCCTTTTTACAAAATTCATTCCGGCCAATGACATTTCAAACATCTATCTAATGAGTGACCTTTTTGTATGCAGTTCCCAGTGGCAAGAACCGTTAGCTCGGGTCCATTATGAAGCGTTTGGTGCGGGTATTCCGGTCATTACAACGAATAGAGGGGGAAATGCGGAGGTTATTACTCATAAAGAAACGGGTTATTTAATCGAGGACTACGATCAAGTGAATGAATTTGTTAAGGGAATCCATTATTTTTTGAGTAACCCTAATGTTGCAGACCGTGTTGCAAGAGAGGCACGAAGATTAGTTGAATCAAAATTCCAGTTTCATCATGTTTCCAATCGATTAACGAACGTTTATTCAGAATTGGATTCTAGCTCAATTAGTATGTAAGTCCAATTATCAAGTTGGGAATCCCCCCTTATTAGATTTCGTATACAAGCAATTTCATAATAACTATATTGTGTTGTTAAATGGCTGAAAATGGAATGAAATCGACTCAATTAACAAATTTAAAATGAGCAAAAGGTTGTCAGTCAACCATTCGCTCATTTTAAATAGTTAAAAATTGCTTGCTTTAGTCGTCGTTACGTCTTTATTAAACCATGGCTTGGATGGACTTGGAATTTTCTTTTCTAACTGTTTTTGTTTTCTTTCAAAAAGCATTTTATCATTTAGGGCTTCTTTGGTGTCTGCTTCAAGTCGTCCCTTTTGGGGTGAATGTTGTTCTTCTTCCATCAGACTTAAAAAATACGCCTCCAACTCAAGCCACATTTGGTCTTCTATTTCATCTTCAGAAAGAGAATGGCCTCCAATTTCAATATTATTTATAATTTTATTCTCAATTTCACTCCAAACCTGTGAGATATCATGATTAACCCGTTCCCATTTATGGTTCTTTTCGGCAATGCTGCGCCCGTTTTGTCCCATAGTTCTACAGAGGGAAGGATTCGAAAGTAATTTAGATATGTGGGTCACAAATTCGTGAGGATCCTCAGGATTCTCAACGATGTACCCGTTTTTGCCCACTTCAATTATTTCAGGGTTTCCGCCACGGCTCGTCGTTACGATCGGTAATCCTGCTGCCATTGCTTCATAGTGGACCCTAGCTAACGGTTCTTCCCACTGTGATGGGCAAACAAATAGATCTGCGGTAGCAAACCAGTCTTGAATTTGATCAGGAGAAACAAAGCCGGTCGTGATGACCGGTATTGGAAGGCGGTCTGCCATGGCTTTAATATAACCAATGTAATCGGTCATTCGATTATCACTAAAGCCCTTACCTCCAACAAGTACCAAGGCTATATCAGGGTGCTCCTTTGCGAGTTCACCCATAGCATTGAGGAGTACATCTGCCCCCTTGTTTGGCGAAAGTCTTCCAGCAAACAAGAGTACCTTTTTTGATTCCAACTCGTACTGTTGTCTCATAGAAGCTCTTATTCGTCTACCTTTTTCAGAATAGTGAGGCACAAATTGATCCAAGTCTACACCTGAATAAATGGTTTGAATTTTTGGCTCAGCTTCAGGAAATAGTCGTACAATTTCATCTCCAATATAATTACTAATGGTGATAATTTTGTCTAATTCACCTATTGCTTGCCGAGCTTCTTCAGGGTCAATTTTTTCCCTTTTAAACATATCGTTGTGCATACTTAAAATCATTCGTGAACGAGGCGCTTTTTCTCGTATTGGTAAAACAAGACGAGGTCTATTAAATATGTGAATTAAATCAAACGAGTTGGTTTCAAGGAAATTTACAACGCCTTCTTGATAGGTCTCTAATAGTCCTCCAGGAACCCTTATATATTGAATACCATCTTTTAATTCCTTATCGGGTAATGTTTCATCGTCCCTTCCTATTATTGTAATAGAATGGTTGCTTTTTAAGCTTGGGACAATCCCTGAAATGTAGGTCTGGATCGCACCTCCTTTTACAGGTGGAACAGGGTGTTTTTCCGTACTAACGATCAATACCTTCATGGCTTTCTTCCCCCTTTCCATTCCTTGCGTAGTTGTTCAATCACTGGCCATTTTGTTTGGTCGATCTCAACGATTCTTTGGACCGTGGCATCTAAATCATTAGTCAAAGCTAGGGTAGGCTCGATCACGATTTCTTTTACATTTTTATAATATAAATTTGGTAATGAAAAATTAATTAATAGTATTTCGAACAAGTCGTCTGTGATGGGATACGCATCATTGTAGGCATCAAGCATTTCTTTTATCCAATCAATATCCCATCTGCCAAGATCATCCATACAACCGGTTATCAGTTTTTGGAGATCACGAATAGGTAAATCATACGCGACGCCATCCAGATCAATAATCCACATACCTCCAGGGCCCATTTGTCCATTCGACCATCCATAATCTTGGTGGACTAATCCCCAGTCTTTGTTTCCATTAGCAACCAGTTTTTGAAAAGATGATTGTTCAAGCATAGTATGCGCTTTTATCGCTTGCTCCTTAAATAGATCTACTGTATTTAGTATGGTCTGACTTGCAGGGAATTCTTTATATAGATTGGCAATGTCTTTGAACCAATCCATTTTTTTTATGATCTTTTTATAAGTTTTGGGCCACCGGTGGAGTCTTGAGGCGACTTCTGCGCCTTTAGGTGGCACATAGCCTTTGGACAGTTGATGAAATTCCCCAATTGCGTGACTCAAAAGTCTTGCCCCTTCAAGATCAGCAGATACCGGGGAGAGATTTTCGATCCAATCGGCAACAAACCAGATTTTACCGCCCATTTCTACAGTATTGTTGCCCAGCTTTGTCTTGACGATTGGCGGAATTCTAGCTTTTTTTTCATTGACTAAATAGTCCTGTGCACCTATGCTAAATAAACTCCTCGTAGGCTTCCGATGGAGTATTTTTAAACTCTTAGGGCCTATGCTTGTGTTAATTTTCCATATTAGCCCACCTTTATCTGCTTTTGTTGTGATCACTTCCATGTTGCTCACCGTAAAGTTGTATTCTTTAATTACCTTCTGAGCCATTTCCTCTATATATGGCGGTACATATAAATCTCCTAAGGTTACCTCATCTTCCCATGGCGCAATTTGCTGCTCCAAAAAATCATCCCCTTTATTGGGTGTCGTGTTTCTATAGTATATTCACATATAAACAAAAGGCATGGGGCATTTGTTCATTAGTAGATGGAATTGTACAAATGTCTATTAGATGGTTAGTTCTGTTGAAGCAGAGGGGCGAATCTTAAATTACAATGCCTTTTTATGTTGCCTTTTCTCTTACAAATTAAGGGAGTTTTGCTAGGCATGAACCCTTTTTTCTCTCAACCGAACGGGTTACAACGCGTTAGCTAAGGGGTGCTGCTAGTTTATAAGGCAGTGTTTTCAAAGGATGTAACCGCCACTATAATTAGAAATTAATAATGAATATTCGAAATATATTGTCATAAAATCTTACAATACATTAGATAACAGACAAAAGGTGACCTAAAGTAAGGACATAAAGAAAACTGTTAACAGAAAACAGATTAAAGGGGGCGAGCAATGCAAAAACCGGTGTTGACACTCCAACAGAATGCTGTACTAGAGATTAATAAATTAATTATTGAAGGAAGAATCAAGCTTGGGGAACGTCTAAATGAGGTTGAATTAGCGGAGTTATTGAGTATGAGTAGGGGACCCATTCGTGAGAGTCTCAAGATCCTTTATGATCAAGGTCTACTCATTTATAAACCTCGTAAAGGAATGTATGTCACTCAATTAACAAGAGAAGATATTAAAGAAATTTATGATATTCAGATCTCCCTAGAAAAATCAGCGATTGAACTAGGATTTGAAAACGTGAATGAAAGACATCTCAAAAGGTTATGGGAGATTGTTCATGAATTTGAAGAGAATGCACATTTTGAGAAGAGAGCTTTTTTGGTTGAACTGGACAGTAAGTTTCACAGAGAAATTATCAATTTACCTAAGTATAAACGACTCACAAAGGCGTGGGAGTCAAATAATAATCTGATTACTCTTGCATTTGCTAAGATTTTCGAATTTGGAACAGAGACAGAAGATAATTTGGTGGAAAAGCACACAGAGCTTGTAGAGGCAATAGAAGAAAAAAATCTAGAGAAATATATAAAGGCGCTAACGATTCATTATGAGGAGGGAAAATCCAGGCTACTTGATGTTTGGAAATAACGATATGAATCTTACAAGTGAATATTAAGAAGGCATTACAAAATTCAAATGTTGACATGATGTTTATTATACTTTTGCATGATGCGTTTACTTACTTTTGAAAAGAGGTGGTTGATTTGGCGGCCCTGATTGGAAGAAGGATTTTCCAAATGGTATTTTTATTGATCGGTATCTCCTTTGTTGTATTTATCAGCTTACATCTAGCGCCAGGAGATCCTGCAGCGATCATAGGGGGACCGACTGCAACAAAGGCCGATTTAATAAATATCCGACATCGACTCGGCTTAGACCAACCCATACTTGTTCAATATTGGAATTACTTGATTAATCTCCTTCATGGGAACTTGGGTTACTCCTTTCAAACACAACGATCCGTTACAGGTGAAATTATAACGCGTTTACCGAACACCATTGATTTGGCGATCGCGAGTGTGATTGTTTCAATCGTTATTGGGATACCGGCGGGAATTATTTCTGCGCTCAAACAAAACTCTTGGTTAGATGTACTGAGTACAACTGTTTCTTTAGGTGGGATTTCTATCCCAAACTTTTGGTTGGGAGCGATCCTCATTCTTGTCTTTGCCGTTCATTTTCAGTGGCTACCCGTTGGGGGATTAGATGCACCGTTCTGGACAATAAAGGGGTTAAAAGAAATTCTACTTCCCGCGATTACATTGGGAACAGGTTCTGCGGCAATGATTGCCAGAATGGGCCGTTCATCGATGTTAGAAATAATTCGAGCTGACTTTGTTCGAACCGCTCGAGCTAAAGGGGTTAAAGAACGGGTCGTGATTTGGGTTCATTGTTTAAGGAATGCGATGATTCCAATCATTACAGTTGTTGGTTTGAATTTTGGTTTCCTGCTGGGTGGAACAATTATTACCGAACAGGTTTTTGCGATTAATGGAATTGGTCGATTAATGGTAGAGTCTATTTCTTCAAGAGATTTCCCAATGGTTCAAGGTTCTGTCCTTTTGGTAGCCGCTATTTTCGTAATCGTCAATTTGGTTGTCGATATTGTATACGTGTTAGTCGATCCGAGGATTAGCTATGACTAATTGGATCCGAAAGGAGGGAGCCCATGCAAACTGAACTCAACCCACAAGTGGTGCTTACTACTAAAAGGAAAAAACAGGGGGTATCTAGAACTCTAAGGCGAATACTTGGCCATAAACTAGCAGCTTTTGGATTCATTATCATTATTGCTCAAATCGTCTTAGCTTTAGGGGCTCATTGGTTTGCTGTTTATGACCCGCTTGCTCAAGACTTAACCAAAACTAATCTTCCCCCAGGGTCACCTGGGCATTGGTTGGGTACGGATAACTTTGGACGGGATATGTGGAGCCGATTAATTTTTGGGGCTAGGATCTCACTCGCTGTAGGTTTCTCATCGGTTGTAATTGGTACGGTTTTTGGAGTGATTCTTGGCTTATTAGCAGGGTATTATCGTCTCCTTGATGGGATTATCATGCGACTATCAGATTTAATGTTTGCGTTTCCTGGCATTCTCCTTGCGCTATTAATAGTTGCAATCTTAGGTTCCAGTCTGTTAAACGTTGTCATTGCAATAAGTATTTGGTCTATACCAAGCTGTGCAAGGATTGTTAGAGGAAGTGTGTTGTCGGTTAAAAATAAAGAATATATAACGGCAATGAAGTCATTAGGGGCAAGTGATCTTAGAATTATTTTTAAACACATCCTTCCAAACTGTCTAGCACCTATTATTGTTTTCGCAACCATGCATATGGCCACGGCAATTCTTTCAACCTCTGCTTTAAGTTTCTTAGGGCTTGGGGCTTCCCCCTCCACACCAGAGTGGGGTGCCATGATCGCAGCAGGTCAACAATATATGTGGCAAGCGCCACATATGGTGATTGTTCCAGGTGTTGCTATTATCCTTGTAGTTTTTGCTTTTAATGTTGTAGGGGATGCCTTAAGGGACATTCTTGATCCCAATACACATTGATAATTTTGAAAATTAAAATAGGGGGAATTAAATTGAAAAAATTATGGTTAATGGGAATGATGGTTTCAGTTATTTTATTGGGATTAATGCTATCGGGTTGTTCGTCATCCAAATCCACTTCGAGCAATACGTCATCAAACTCGAGTTCTTCAAGTTCCACAAACTCTAGCAAAACCGTTCCACAAGAGATCACATTTGCCCAAACCTCAAAGGTAGTAGGGCTTTCACCAATTATGACAAATGACTCGGTTTCACAGAACGTGATTAATCAAATTTACGAGACTCTATTCCGTCGCGATCCGAAAACGAATAAAATTGAACCCCTTCTTGCAACAGGTTATGAGAATCCAGACAAACTCACTTGGGTCATTCATCTGAGACAAGGGGTTGAATTCTCAGACGGTACACCTTTCAATGCTGAAGCCGTCAAATATACCTTTGATAAATTACGTGATCCAAAGACAGGTGCACCAAGGGGCTCTTTATTAGCGGCCATTAGTAACATTACCGTCAAAGATGATCATACAGTCGTCCTTCATACAACAAAGCCATATGGTCCCATGCTTGCTGACCTTTCACACGGTAACGCAAGCATCGTTAGCCCAACAGCAGATAAAAAACAAGATCTTATGAAACAACCTGTTGGTACTGGTCCCTTCATGTTAAAGGATTGGGTACCTGGCGATCATATTACACTCGTCCCAAATCCAAAGTATTGGGGCACAAAACCAAAGCTCGACCAAGTAACGTTTAAAGTTGTTCCAGATGAAAATACAGAAGTGTCTATGCTTCAAACGGGTCAAGTGGATTTCCTATCGGGTATTTCTTCCCAACAATGGCCTCATGTCACTTCTTTAAATAATGTAACAACAGTTAAAAAACCTGGTACACCAATATCTTATTTGGGATTTAATACAGAGAAGAAACCAATGAATGATTTGAAATTCCGTCAAGCCGTTTCTTATGCAATTGATCGGGATGCCTATGTTTCCCAATTAAATGGCCTAGGGACCAAATCCAATAGTATTATCGGACCAATGGTCACAGGCTATAACTCAGCGGTTGAGAGTATGGGGTACGATTACGATCTAGCAAAAGCCAAACAACTTGTAGATTCCAATGGTTGGAAGGGAACCACTCTTAATATGCTAGTGGCTAACGTGCCAAGCTACATGCAAATGGCTCAAATTGTTCAGGCTGACCTTAAAAAGGTGGGGATTAACACGAAGATGACCACAATGGAATGGGGAACATTCCTTGATGCCTCTAGAAAAGGAAAGTTTGATATTACGTTCTTAGGGTGGACGAATAGCACAGCGGATGGGAGTGAGCTTCTCTATCCAAACCTTTCATCCGACAACATTGGAACATCTAACGTGGATCGTTACAACAACCCTCAATTTGACAAACTAGTCAATGAATCCCGCTTCACAGTCGATCAATCGGCGCGTCAAAAATATTTAGATGAAGCCAACCAACTTGCCGTTAAAGATGCGGCGTGGGTGGTTATGGATGATAGTGATGTCACACTTGCGTATAACAAAAACATTCAAGGATTAGTGATTAGCCCAGAAGGCAACTTCTACTTAAATACGGTTTCAAGAAAGTAGGGATCTTATGACTGAGGAACTCCTCAACATCCAAGATCTCGCAATAGAATTCAGAACGGCTGAAGGTTTTCTTTCAGCCGTTCACAACCTTTCCTTTTCGTTAAATAAAGGGGAGACAGTCTGTATTGTTGGAGAATCTGGATGTGGAAAAAGTATTAGTTCACTTGCGATAATGGGCCTGTTGCCGAGTAACGGAAGAATATCGAAGGGAAGTATTGTATTTGATGGGCAAAAGCTCAATGAGTTGAAGCCTGATCAGATGCGGAAAATACGAGGAAATAAAATATCAATGATCTTTCAGGAGCCGATGACCGCTCTTAACCCAGTTTTCACCATTGGATTTCAGATTAGAGAGCCTTTAATGATTCATCAAGGCATGTCCAAAAAAGAAGCGAATCAGCGAGGCATTGAACTCCTCAGTCAAGTTGGATTATCCTTACCCGCAGAGAGAATGAAGCAGTATCCACATGAACTTAGTGGTGGCATGCGCCAGCGCATCATGATTGCAATGGCGCTTGCTTGTCACCCGCAAATTTTGATTGCCGATGAACCCACCACTGCTCTTGATGTGACGATTCAAGCCCAAATTTTAGATCTAATTAATGATTTAAAAGAACGACTAGACACAGGTGTCGTCATGATTACCCATGACATGGGTGTTGTGGCGGAAACAGCGGATCGCGTGGTTGTCATGTACGCCGGCGAAATTGTGGAGGACGGGA
This sequence comes from uncultured Sporolactobacillaceae bacterium, assembly GCA_963829575.1. Lineage (GTDB taxonomy): Bacteria > Bacillota > Bacilli > Bacillales > Sporolactobacillaceae > KACC-23026. The sequence continues at coordinate 16,111 of CAWHJF010000013.1, forward strand.
CTGTGGAAGAAGTCTTTAATAATCCTCAACATCCTTATACTAAGGGACTGCTTGCTTCTGTGCCAACGGTAGATGGGGAAATGAAAGAACTTCAAGCGATTCCAGGTTCTATGCCAAACATTAATGAAAAAATAGAAGGTTGTAGATTCCATCCCAGATGTCCTTATGCAATGGATGTATGTCGTTCCGAAAAGCCTCAAGTGTTTTCAGATACGGGGCATCGCACGAGATGTTGGTTAAAGGCAGGTGAGTCGATTGTCGAAACAAACGTTATTCCAAGTTAAAGATGTGAAGAAATTTTATCCGATCAAAGGGGGATTACTTCGACGAACACAAGCCGAAGTCAAAGCCGTTAATGGTGTCAGTATCGATATTTATAATGGGGAAACTTTAGGCGTTGTCGGCGAATCAGGGTGTGGCAAATCGACATTAGGTCGTGCGATTTTGGGATTAGAGCCTTTGACTGAAGGCGAACTCATTTTTCAAGGAAAACCCATACATGATCTTTCAAAAGGCCAATTAAGACCTTATAAAAAATCCATGCAAATGATCTTTCAAGATCCATTTGCGTCTCTAAACCCTAGACAAAAAATTGGCTCTGCCATTGAAGAGGGGTTAAAAATTCATACAGACTTAGGGGCGAAACAAAGACGGGAAAAAGTTGAAAACCTTTTGTCAGAAGTAGGATTGAAAGCAGACTATTATGAGCGTTATCCCCATGAATTTAGCGGCGGACAGCGGCAGAGAATTGGTATTGCCCGCGCGCTGGCATTAAATCCTTCTTTTATAGTTTGTGATGAAGCAGTTTCGGCTTTGGACGTGTCCGTTCAAGCTCAAGTCATTAATCTTCTGAAGCGGCTTCAGAAGGAGCATGATTTAACCTATCTTTTTATTTCTCATGATCTAGGGGTTGTTCGGCATATTTCCAACAGAGTGCTTGTCATGTATTTAGGGAATATGGTGGAACTGTCCCCTTCTGAACACCTATATGCGAATCCACTTCACCCTTACACCAAAGCGTTGTTGTCGGCGATTCCTCGCACAGAACCAAGAAAGAACCGGGAACGAATAAAGCTAAAAGGTGAGATTCCAAGTCCTGCGAATCCACCGAGTGGCTGTACGTTCCATACGAGATGTCCATTGGCAACTGATCTTTGTAGAGAAGCGAAACCCGATTGGCGTGAAATAGACGACGGGCATTTCGTTGCCTGTCATATGGTTGAAAAGATATAAAAAATTAAAAGCAAAAAGAACAATTGATGAGAGGGAGGGGGTGGGGTCATCCCCCTCATTTTTATTTAAAGATTAATGAAAAAGGTTTAAATCTCTTTGACGAAATTATAAGAAGTGTTGGTTCTGTTAAATCGGTTTTTATTAAAAAATATCTTTAAAGGAGTGTTCTTGTGGTTCATTTTGACCCAAATTATCACCCATACGCCTCTAAACGGCCTTCTTTTTATGCGAAAAATGGGATGGTTACTACCAGTCAGCCTCTTGCCGCACAAGCCGGTTTGGATATCCTGAAAAAAGGGGGGAATGCAGTAGATGCAGCGATTGCAACAGCTGCTTGTCTCACGGTTGTTGAACCGACCTCCAATGGTATAGGCGGTGATGCCTTTGCGCTTATTTGGATGAAGGGAGACCTCCACGGCCTCAACTCAAGTGGTCCTGCCCCACAAAAATTGTCGATTGAAGCTTTAAAAGAAAGGGGCATTGATGAGATTCCGACACATGGTTTTGTACCTGTTACTGTTCCAGGAATCCCGGCCGCCTGGGCCGAATGTTCGAGAAGATTCGGTTCTCTTCCTTTTAAAGAAGTTTTAGAACCTGCTATTCGTTTAGCCGAAGAAGGGTATCCGCTTTCTCCAGTACTTGGAAAGTTTTGGAAAGGCGCTTATAACGTCTTTAAAAAGAGACTTAAAGGAGAAGCGTTTTCTTATTGGTTTGAAACATTTGCCCCTAATGGCCGTGCTCCAGCGGTAGGAGAGGTTTGGGCATCCAAAGCCCATGCTGAGACGCTTCGTTCGATTGCCGAAACGAAAGCGGAATCTTTTTATCGGGGTGAATTAGCAGAGAAAATAGATGCTTTTTCACGTAAGTATGATGGATTTCTACGCAAAGAAGACCTAGAGGCCTTTCATCCGGAGTGGGTAAATCCAGTTTCCGTTAATTATAAAGGATATGATGTTTGGGAAATTCCACCAAACGGGCAGGGGATTGTGGCTCTAATTGCCTTAAATATTATGAACCATTTAGAGATTACCGAGAAGGAGAGTCCTGAAACGTACCACAAACAAATCGAAGCATTAAAACTTGCCTTTGCAGACGGGCGAGAATATATTACCGACCCAAAGACAATGGAACACACGTTAGAAGGGCTACTATCAATTGAATATGCTTTGGAAAGAAGCGCTTTGATTGGTGGTGAAGCTTTGGCTCCAATTTCAGGTCAGCCTCCAAAAGGGGGAACGGTTTATCTAGCAACTGCAGATCAAGATGGAAATATGGTGTCTTTTATTCAAAGTAACTATATGGGCTTTGGATCAGGTTTAGTTGTTCCTGGAACGGGAATTGCCCTACAGAACCGTGGGCACAACTTTTCTCTTGACCCGAACCACGCGAATGCCTTGCAACCTGGAAAACGTACTTATCATACTATTATTCCTGGATTTCTGACGAAGGATGGAGAGGCAGTGGGGCCATTTGGCGTTATGGGTGGGTTTATGCAGCCACAAGGGCATATGCAAGTCATAATGAATACAATTGATTTCCATTTACACCCACAAGCCTGTTTAGATGCTCCGCGTTGGCAATGGATGCAGGATAAGACGGTAATGGTGGAACCCCATTTTCCTCATCACATCGCTCAAGCCCTTGAAAGTAAGGGACATACGATTCAAATTGGACTGGAACCCAATATGTTTGGAAGAGGCCAAATCATTTGGCGGGATCCCAAAACGGGTGTCTTAATTGGAGGTACGGAGTCTCGAGCAGATGGCGTTGTCGCTATATGGTAAAAGACTATTATTATTTATTGAATAAGTAATTTTGAAGAGAAGACCGAATCTCTCTTACAGAAAGTATGGTGTTTATGAATTTAGGGAAGCTCTGCCTGGCTTTTCTCCGAGTAGGTTTATTGGGGTATGGAGGGGGTCCTTCATCAATTCCCCTTGTTCATAAGGAAGTTGTGGAACGTTATCAGTGGATGACGGATGATGAATTTGGCGATGTGTTAGCTCTCGGAAACGCTCTTCCAGGTCCCATTGCCACGAAAATGGCGGGTTATATTGGTTGGAGAGTTTCAGGGATTTTAGGGTTAATCGTAGCTCTTTTTGCGACCATTTTGCCTACTATTCTATTAATGATTATTTTCCTAGTCTTTTTAAGTTCCTTTCAAGATCAAGCATGGGTTAAGGGAATGACACGTGCTGTCGTTCCGGTCGTTGCGATCATGTTAGGCTCGTTAACCTGGCAATTTTTTAGTAAGTCAAAAGACGGAATGGGCTGGGGGTATGCCATTCTTTTAACAATCCTTAGTTTTTTAGCCTTGGAAATTCTTCATATTTCTCCTGCCATAATTGTTGCAATAGTATTGATGGCGGCCTTACTCATTCCTAATAAGAAAAAAGAAAACAAAAAGGAAAAGAAGGAGGTGGGGTGATGATCAAGCTCTGGCATATATTCTTAGCTTTCTTCATTCCTGGGATACTGGGATATGGGGGAGGTCCGGCTTCCATTCCGTTAGTGGAAAACCAAGTGGTTGGCAATTACCATTGGTTAACAGTAGATGAATTTAGTCGTGTGTTGGCTTTAGGCAATGCTTTACCAGGTCCAATCGCTACAAAAATGGCGGGTTATATTGGTTTTGTGGACGGCGGTATATTGGGAAGCCTCGTAGGGATTTTTGCAACCGTCGCTCCATCCTTGCTCCTTATGATTGTACTACTTAGAATTCTTTATAAATTTAGGGACTCTCCAAAAGTGAAACGACTTACCCTTTTGATTCGGCCGACAATTGCTGTGCTATTAGGCGTCATGACGTATAATTTCCTACACAACTCGATCTTAAAAGGAGGTTGGGGGCAAACGGTTTTTTTAGTTGGGGTTGGTTTCGTCCTTCTAGAGCGTTTGAAAATCCACCCGGCTTTTGTGATCGTTGGTGCACTTGGTTACGGTGCTTTGTTTATGGCTTATTAATTTTTTTAAAAAGAGGTTTCCCCCCGTTCAATTGAACGGGGGGAAACCTCTTTTTCACTCATTTAGTAAAGGTAGGAATCCTTGAACATATATTCTGAATTGGGTTGTAAGTGCCTTCCCAACAGTATATTTGTCAATCTTGTCCATTCCTTTTCTGACGGCTTAGCTCAACCCATTCACTTTACTTCATTAAATATATAGGTGTTTAAAAACGCATTGCGGAACTTGCCGTCTGGATCATACTTTCTTAGTAGTTGTTGAAAGGCGGGCATTTTTTCATAAAGGGCCTGGATGTTGTCTGGGGAAGTCGTAAAAAGTTTTCCCCAATGTGGTTTCGCTTGAAAAGGTGCGAGCTGGGATTCGATGAGTGGCAGCACCTTTTGAACATCAGTCCAATTGTCTTGCCATGTAAAATGAAAGGCAACGGAATCCTGCTGATAGGAGGGGCTCATCCAGAGGTCGTCCTGTGCGATGGTCCTCACTTCAGAGATTAATAGATGTGGTGCAATCTGGTCGCGAATGTCGTTCATTGCACAAAGTGCCTCATAGGCATACTCACGCGCCATAATATATTCACTTTGCAGTTCTTGCCCTTTACTTGGAGTGAAATCCATTCGAAAGTGTGGCAACCGCTCAAGTGGGTTTCCAGGTACACCAAGTTGAGCGGTGCAATTCTCTGCACCAACCCCGGGCACAGGGTGGAGATGCTCTTTGGCTGCTTTTGCCCCGTGAAAATTTTCTCTGTGCGAATGGGTCTTATCCTCCGACACTCTACTCTTCAACCACACTTGATTAAAGTGATCGTTCTGCCAATCTGTAAAAAGACTCACGCTATAGGCACTTGAAAAAATGGATTCAAAATGGTGCTCGAGTTCGGTTAATGGAAGGTTCTCATAAACATCTTGTCTTATTTGGACACTTGGAAGGACATCGAGTGTGAGTGTTGTGACGACACCAAGGCCGCCGAGTCCTACAATGGCACCTTGTAATTCCTCAACGGACGTTTCCCTTGAAAACGTGACAAGACGTCCATCCGCGGTCACAACGTCCATAGCGCGCACGGCTGCAGCTAAATTTGGATTGCCGTTGCCTGATCCATGGGTGGCAGTGGCACAGGCGCCAGCGACCGAAATGTGCGGAAGGGAAGCAAGGTTATGCAAGGTATAGCCTTCTTGCTCGAGTACATGACACAGGTCCCCATACTGAATTCCAGCTTCCACCGTTACGGTTTTATTTTTTAGATCAATGGATAAAACCTTGTTTAGTTTTTGTAAAGAGAGGATGGCCTCGTCCGAATCCGCAATGCGATTAAATGAGTGGCGGGTTCCGACCACACGTAGCTTGTTTAATTTTGTAACCAATTGTTGAACCTCTTCCACCGATTCAGGTTCATACCAGTTTGTCGTGCTGTATTGAAAATTACCTGCCCAGTTTCTTTTCACACCCATGCGTCCCACTCCTTTACCTTTACTCGGCTCTAAAACTTATGTACGAGATTAATACTTGTATTTTAACATATTATATGGTTCACAACTTTGTAATCGCTGTAGAAGCATTGGATCCGTCCCCACGCTTCCTTACGGGAGCAAAATCGAGTATACTAAAGCAAATCGTACTATTATTGGAGGGCAACACCATGACAGATTCGAATCAGACCAATCAAGCAGATCAACCAAAAAAGAAGATGAGTTTACAAGATGCGGTCAAACAACAGTTAGCAAATAAGAAAAGCAAGTTAGCGGCAGGCACTTCAAATGGGGGCGGTCCTCAAGACGCGAAGCAATTGAAGAGTCAGCAATCCAATAAAGTGATGAACCAACGCAGACGAATGGGTGCCAAGTGAACGGACAGAACCGTAAAGACTTGGCACCAGGAACAGCGGTTGAAATCGTACTTAAAGCCGATCAAAGAACGGGTAAGCTAACGAGCGGCGTTGTGAAAGACATTTTGACCAAATCAAGTTTCCACCCGCATGGAATCAAAGTCAGACTTACCGATGGACAAGTTGGTCGAGTTCAGAATATAAAGTGAAGTAGGACGCATGGGGACGGAGCTTTTGCTTCCTGATTTATGATAAACCCTAGTAGGAAGCAACGGAACCGTCCCCGTGCTTCCACATTTTTGGAGGTACTATGTTAACTTTTCAAGAGAAATTAAGTATTATTGAATCTTTTCCTGAATTAACGCGCAATGATGTGTCACTCGGTCGGGTGAATTTCCAGTATGAAGAAAGTGTCTTCAATAAAAAGAATGTTGTCTATCATCTTCATCCGAATGGGAATGGATTTGTTTATGCGGCCCATCTAAGATTTTATGAGGCAGATGAGAATGGTTATGTGAATATACGTGATTTTACCGAGCAACAACTACGCATAATCATTGAAAAGTCCATTCATTTTATGACTGAAAAGCCAAAAGACGAAACAGAAGAACAAGGTCCACTTAATGAAGTGTGGAAGGATCGGCAAGGTCACACTTTGACACTCGTTGAAGAAAACGAAGACACTTGGAATGTCTATGCCGGTGAAAATCTTGAGGGAATGTTCGGTGCATATGATGAAGCCGTCGATTATCTCCTTGAAGAAGGCTTCAGAGTGAATAAAAAGAAATGATGAAGCGCGGGGACGGAGCAACGGAACCGTCCCCATGCTCCCCTCATGCCCCCTATTGAAAGGAGGATTTATTGAGTTGAACAAGGACTATCTAGATCTGCTTGCTCAGAGGTTTGATCGTGAAGAGAAAGTGGTTACGGAGATTATAAATCTTGAAGCGATTTTAAATTTGCCAAAGGGAACTGAGCATTTTGTAAGTGACCTACATGGTGAATATCAGGCCTTCCAGCATGTGTTAAGAAATGGCTCAGGGAAGGTCAAAGAAAAAATACGGGATATTTTTAAAGCGGAATTAACAGAAGAAGACATCAATGAATTTGCGACAGTTGTCTATTATCCGGAAGAAAAATTGAAGTTGATTAAAAATAGTTGTGCTTACGAAGCAGAATTAAACGAGTGGTACAGAACCTTCATACCTCAAATGATCCGATTGATCCCATACACATCCTCAAAATACACACGCTCAAAACTAAGGAAAGCCCTACCAGAGCAATTTGTTTTTATTATAGAAGAGTTGATTTATAAAACCGAAGAATATGCTAATAAGAAACCCTATTATTCCAGTATTCTGGACCAAATTATTCAACTTGGCCAGGCAGATAAGCTCATCATAGGGCTTGCGTATACGATTCAGCGATTGGTTGTGGACCATCTTCATGTTGTTGGGGATATTTATGACCGAGGACCTGAGCCTGATCAAATCATGGACACGTTAATCAACTATCATTCAGTCGATATTCAGTGGGGTAATCATGATGTGCTTTGGCTAGGTGCTTATGCGGGTTCAAAGGTTTGCCTTGCCAATATTATTCGGATCTGTGCGCGTTATGACAATTTGGATATTATTGAAGATGCATATGGCATCAATTTAAGACCGTTACAAAATCTTGCAGAAAAGTATTATGACGATAACCTCGCTTTTAGACCCAAACGTCAGTCTGATGAAAAGAAATCGGATCAAGAAATTAGACAGATCACGAAAATCCATCAAGCGATTGCGATGATTCAGTTTAAACTGGAGAGCCCGATCATTAAAAGACGTCCTTTCTTCAACATGAAAGAAAGACTTTTACTTGAAAAAGTCGATTATGAGAAAAAGGACATCCATCTCCATGGGCATACCTATCCGCTCGAAAACTCATGCTTCGCTACAGTGAATCCCGATCATCCAGATCAATTATTAGAAGAAGAACAGCAGGTGATCGACAAGTTGCTGTTTTCTGTTCAACACTCGGAGAAACTCGCGAGACATATGACTTTTTTAATGAAAAAAGGTAGCCTTTATTTGAACTACAACGGGAATTTATTGATCCATGGCTGTATTCCGTTAGATGAATCTGGAAAGATGGAGAAGATGGTGATCGAGGATCGACCATATGCGGGACGTGAGTTGCTGGACATCTTCGAAAAAAATTTACGCCATAGTTTTGCCCACCCAGAAATAACGGACGACCTTGCGACAGATATGGTGTGGTACTTATGGACAGGTGAATATTCCTCTCTTTTTGGAAAAAGAGAGATGACAACCTTCGAAAGGTACTTTATTAAGGACAAGAAGACCCATAAAGAGAGAAAGAATCCTTATTATTATTTGCGTGAAAATGAAGCGGTCTGCCGTAATATTTTGACCGAATTTGGGCTCGATCCGGATCATGGTCATATCATTAATGGTCATACACCCGTCAAGGAAATTGAGGGTGAAAATCCAGTGAAAGCGAATGGAAAGATGGTTGTCATCGATGGGGGCTTTTCAAAAGCCTATCAATCGACAACGGGAATTGCGGGGTACACCTTATTATATAATTCTTTTGGCATGCAATTGGTTGCCCATCAAAAGTTCAGTTCCAAAGAAGATGTGCTAAGAGATGGGAACGATGTGTTATCCGTTAAGCGTTTGGTGGACAAAGAACTGGAGCGGGTAAAAGTACGAGAAACGAACAATGGGGAGAAAATCTTGCAGGAAATCGCCATTCTAAAAAGTCTGATGGAAGATCGTTATATGTGAGACTGAGGCATTAGCCAGTTCTGACAAAAAATAGAAAGATCCGTCTCAAAAGCGTCCTTAGCTTTTGAAACGGATCTTCTTCTTTTAAAACCCTTTAATCCTTATAGGCATTCACGCGATTTCTCCCTGAGCGTTTGGAGTCATACAAGGCACGGTCGGCTTGACCAATAAATGCATTTAAACCTGCAATCGCATCAGAATTTTGGCTTGTTGTCACACCAAAACTCCCCGTTACGACGCTAGAAACCTTTGAGTGGGAGTGAGGAATGGCCAGAGCATATACCGCTTTACGAATTGTTTCAGCCATTTCAACGGCATTGTCTAAATTCGTCTCCGGCAAGAGGACGGCAAATTCCTCACCTCCATAGCGAAAGACTCGATCGCCTGGTCGTTGCAGAATATGTTCAGCGGTCCGAGCTACCCTCTTTAATACGTCGTCCCCACACTGATGTCCGTAGGTATCGTTATAGCTTTTAAAATAATCAATATCAAACAAGATGAGAGAGACAGGGTTCTTCCGATTAATGGTTTTCACGCAGTCTTCTAAATAGGTGTCAAAGGAACGGCGATTGAGAATCCCTGTTAGGCCATCCAAGTGGGCTAATTTTTCTAACTGTTGATTCATATTTATAAGCTGTTTTTCGAGGGTCTTTCGTTTCGTTATATCTCGAATTACAACCAGAATGGAGGGCTTCCCTTCATACATCACAAAGGTTCCAGAGGACTCGACATCCATGAGACACTCATCTTTTCGAACCATTTGGTATTCAACCAAGGGGGTGATTTCTCTCTGGCTAAGAATTTTATTCATTCGCTCAGAGATTAGATTATGGAACTCAGGAGAAACGAAGGAAAGAAAGGGTTTATTGATCCAATCCTCAAAGAATTCTAATCCAAATAGTGTCAAACATTCTGGGTTTAAGAAAACAAATTTTCCATCTTGAAGCACAGTTAAACCAACTGGCAAAAAGTTCGTCAAAGTCCGGTAACGTGCCTCATGCGTTTTCACTTTTTCATACAGGGTACGTAATTCCTTCTGTTGCCCTTCTAGGGTTAGATGACTCTCTTCTAATGAAGTTGTGTATACTTGAAGCGTATTCAGCAGTTCATCCTGTTGCATTTGATAAGACATAATTTCATCGTTTTGGGCTTGAAGCTCCTCAGATTGGGCTTCAATTTCTTGAAACGATTGAACCAAACGTTTGTGAGTGTCACCCAACTCATCATGTTGTTGATGCAAGGTGACATAAAGTCGGTTCAACTCCAAAAGGAAACTACTAAAGACCGTACCCGCTGATAGGAGTGAGTCAATTCGGGCGACATACCAACCCAATGAGTAACGTTCTCCCGCATATAACGTAACGAGTATATCGAGAGAAGAGGCTAGTACCGCAACAATCAGCCATAAATGAATGACGTCCTTCGCTCGCCCAATTATAAGAACCCCAACGAGCGCGACAAAATTAATAATGAGTATGGCTGGACCCACGCCCGATGAGATGAGAATATGGTAATTCCCTTTTTGGACGATGACAGGAAGTTCGGAGTGATCCCGGGTAAAGAGCATGGTTAAGAAAATGATTAATAATAAAACAAACCCTAACACGCTCCAACCATATAGCCTAAGAGGTTGTCTTAAGGGTTTGGAGCGGTTTGTTCTGAGACTAATCAAGTAAACGAATAAGCTGATTGCAAATCCTCCATGCCAGGCGACCCAAAACCAAACGGCGGTTTGTGTGCCTGCCCCCAAAAGACCCGTAGAAGAAAAGACGCCTGGGAACGTTAGAATATGAGGGATTGTTATCCAACTCGAAAAAAAGTAGGTCCCTGAAAGAAAGAGCATAGGGAGAGATCGGCTGACTAGAAATTGCCTGAAAAACAGAAAACCCGTCAAAAAGTCCATACCAAAAATCAACGCAATAAAAGCGGGTAAAAAAGGTTGGACCTCAGGTAACGGCATTTTGGCGAAAGGTAATGCTAATACAGAGGCAAGGGTTAAAATAGCAGCAAGAACTCCCGCTGTGAGCTTTTGTTTTTCGGTAGGTAGAGAAGAATAAAAATTGAATGTGTTTGTGTTGGACATAATTCGAATAAACACCCTTATATGAAAAATTTAAAGCCTTAAAACCTAGTACCTTATTCTATATCGGCACGATTCATTGTGATTTAAAAGGGAACGCACTCACTGGCTGTGTGTGTTGTTTTGAAGAACACGGTCAAGCCTTCACTATTATAAGATAAAGGTAAAGGTAACGGAACCGCCCTATTGAAATTTATAAAATTAAGCTAAATAAAGACAAACCCAAAAGGGCCATCATCATGATGATGGCCCTTCTAAAAGTGCGGATAGATGAATGATCATCCATCTTTGTTGATTTGAATTGCCGGTTGGAGAAGTTCGAAATTACGAAACAGGATCATTCATTTTTTGTGAGACCTTTGAAAAATAGTCAATGATGTGTTGAAGAAAATCTTGAGTTACAGGCGAGTGATGATGCCTTTTGTGGTGTGCAACACCAATGGTGCGTTCACAAACGGGATGTTTAATATGAACTAATCGGACGGATTCATGGGGGGACATATACCACACCAGTCTGGATACAAAGGCAATGCCTAAACCTTTCTGGACCAATCTCGCGATAACAGGTGTTTCATCGCCCTCGAACGTGATCTTTGGCTCAAAGCCTGCCAACTCACAATAATATTCCGTACTACTTTTTGTGCCTTGACCGGTGTTGAAACTGATGAAGGGTTCATTTTGGGCATCCATTAGATCAATGATCTTCTTATCTGCCAACGGGTGATCGTTTGGAACCATTAACATCATTTCATCCTTTAATAGTGGCATCCACTCAATATCTGGGCCCTCAATAGGTGAGGAAGAAATGCACATATCTATTTCGCCGCGTTCAAGCATAGGGACCATTGAAGTCGGAATGGCGACCATTTGTTGAAAAGAGATGCTTGGATGGGTCGTTAAAAAAGAGCTGAATAGTTCGGGGACAATAGTAGGAATGGACACGGCAAGATGAACGGTTTCTTGATGCAATCCGTGTAAGTCTAATAATTCGTTGCGGGCTGCACTCAGTTCAGTAAAGATTCGGTCGACTCTCATTAAGAGGGCGCGACCGTATTGATTCAGCTTGATATGTCGGCCTTGTCGGTCAAACAAAGGCACACCAAGATCCTCTTCTAATCGAGAGATGGTTTTACTAAGCGAAGGCTGTGCAATTTTTAATTTTTCAGCGGCTTGGGTCATATGTTCGAGCCGTGCGACGGTCTGGAAATACTTGAGTTGCAAAAGTTCCATGGAGGTCACCATCCAATTCATTTATATACTAGAAGTTATTATTTAATAATAAAAGATATATTATACACTATGAGTTTTGAGGCGTATACTAGATTGGTAGAGCGTTCGAAGCCTGCTACTGGGGAGTGTACCTGTCCCTGAGTTTTCTCTATTCAGAAAATCTAAGTCTCAAGGACTTTAATAAACCTAACAATCGTAGGAGGTTGGCAAATATGGATGTACTAACTAAGAGTGAAATCCAACGTGTGTTTAAACTGCAAAAAAAGCATCAATGGGTGATGCGCCAAACGACGGCAGAACAACGCAAAGAAAAGCTTAATCGCTTCTTTGATGTCCTAACCGCTCACCAGGAAGAGATTATAGAAGCGGTTCGAACGGATGTGCGCAAGCCTTATAAAGAAGTACAACGTGCTGAAGTTCTCGGTACACTGAAGAGTTTGAGGCATACAGCGGAGAATCTTGAAGAGTGGATGTCCCCAAGAGAAGTCGGTTCTTCTTTAAGCCCTGATGCACGTGGTTATCTTATGTATGAACCAAAAGGTGTTTGCTTGATTTTGGGACCTTGGAATTATCCGTTCATGTTGACCATGGTACCACTTATTTCTGCCATTGCCGCAGGGAATTGCGCGATTGTAAAGTTGTCAGACCTTACACCAAAAACGAGCAACATTGCAGCTGAAATTATTCGTGAAGCATTCGATGAACGTGAAGTGGCGATTTTTGAAGGCGAAGTGGACGTCGCGACAGAACTTTTGGATCAACCGTTTGACCATATCTTCTTCACAGGTAGCACAAACGTAGGAAAAATTGTCATGACGGCTGCTGCCAAGAATTTGTCATCGGTAACGCTCGAATTGGGTGGCAAGAGCCCAACAATCATCGATTCGAATTACGACTTGATGGATGCCGCGAAGAAAATCGCGGTCGGTAAGTTTGCGAATGCGGGCCAGACCTGCGTGGCGCCAGACTATGTCTTCATTAAAGAAGAACAACAGGATGAGTTTGCAAGTATGCTCTTATCCGTTGCGCAAGCTGGATTCTTGGCTGAAGATGGAACGCCTGATCGAGAGAAATTCACACAAATCGTGAATGATCGAAACTTCAATCGTGTAAAGGTGCTTTTCGATGATGCGCTCAACAATGGTGCAGAAGTGGTCTTTGGCGGCCAGTTTGATGCGCATGATCGCACGATTGCGCCAACTGTTCTGAAGAACGTGACACCGGACATGAAGATCATGCAGGAAGAGATTTTTGCGCCAATCCTGCCAATGCTCACATACGAAAATGTGGATCACGTGATTGACTATGTGAATAACCGAGATAAACCACTTGCCTTATATGTGTTTAGTCATGATGAAGCGTTTAGGGACGTTATTTTTAATCACACCACATCAGGTAACGCAGCGGCAAATGATGTCGTCGTACACTTTACCGATGTTAACCTACCGTTTGGTGGCGTAAACACGAGTGGGATTGGCTCGTACCACGGCGTATTTGGGTTTAGAGAATTCTCACATGAAAAAGGCGTCTTTATACAGGCAAAATAAACAAACTAGCTTGAGATTATATAAATTATCTAGGAAAGCTCCCACTTGTGGGAGCTTTTTTTCAGAAAAACGAAGCTTACACGAGTGTTGAGGGTTTTGACGCTTCCCTATAGTGAAGCTTTTTCAATCGAATGTCACCCACAAAAAAAGCAGCCCCGTAAGGCTACTTTTTTTGTGTTCCATTATTGCATTTCTTTAGCAAAGTCTGAATTGACTAATCCAAAATTCTTGTGGAGCGTGTTCATTTTACTTTGGAAGCTTTGGAATGCGGTTTGGCCAGTTGGATCAATCTTAGCAACTGCTTTTGTTAGTTCAGCTTGTGACGTGACGTTTGCACACGCTTTTGCAGCATCTGCATCTTGTTGGAATGAAGTAGCCAGATCATTGAGTGCAGACTTGAGTTGGGCTTTAGTCGCACTGGACATCTTGTCTGGTAACGCATAGTTTTTGACTTTTGTTGCATAATCTTGGGCAGATTTTGCAGCAGCATCTGCTGCTTTTTTTGTGCCAGCTGCATCAAAAGAACTTGCGCTACCTAGGCTTATAAGGCTATTAACAGGTGCAATCGCGCCATGCATATCTTCGATCATACTGAGTTCGAAACCAGTTAGAGCAATCATATCGGCTTGTTTGGTGTTGTTAGAAGTCGATTGAGCCCCGCTTGTTTTATTTGAATCTTTAGATTGACTTGGCGTGGACGTTGTCCCGCAACCAACCATAGTTAATAAAAATAGTGCTAAGACACTTGTAAGGATCATTTTTAATTTCATTGTACTTCCCCCTCGATCGGATGATGATAAACATATGACTTTAATAGTCTACTACAACACCAATAAAAGTAAATAAAAGGAAGGATAGTTGCTAAATTAACATAGTTTGAAATAGTGGATCTATATTGTGAATTCAAACTTAAGTAAACCTTCCGATAACATTTCTCCCCCATGTTATCCACAAACAAGATTATTCCATTTCTAACAAATAACTTCTACGGGTTATACTTCCCATTTACATGACTTTTTACAATTGAAAATTGCCGTATAGCAAACCCTACCCATATTTTTTGATATACTGAATAGTGAGAAAAAAGTGAAAGAGAGGGTTTTATGAATGCATCTACTTTGAAAAAGATTGGAATGGTCCTCTTAGTTTTAGCTGCCTTTTTTATTTTAATCAAAGTGAACGACGATCGGGCGAAGCATTTTCATGTCAACGCCAAAACATTTCATGTCAAATCTACCAAGAATACGCTCTTGCAAACTGAATTCAAGTTCATGCCTTTACTGGAACCGGCTAATCAGTATCATATTATGATGAATGAAAATGTGGATGTACCGCTCGTTAATATGAGACGAACGCTTCATATCGAGAAAGCCTGGCTACATCCGGATTTTTTATATGTTTTATATAGCGTTGACATGAAAAAAAGTGATCAAACACTGGCAGATGTCCCGCAACTTCAGTTCAGTAAGATTCAATTTCATTTTAAAGATGGAAAAACGCTGGACGTAACGACGACTCCTACGGGCTTTCAAGCAGGCAGTTCGCCAAATCTGCGCTCAACATATGATCACAAAGTGTATGGTGAGGTCCTCTGTGGGATTCCCTTTAATCCTCAGGTTTTTAAAGCGAGAAATATCGAAGCTGTAATGAATAAAATCAAACAAATAGATAAAGTGACCCTAATAAATCCAACGATTCTTCTGAAGGAGCAGAAATCAGCGGTCGACGCGATTACCTTTCCGATCCAGTTAAACCAGGATAAGTATTATGTGAGCTCACAACCTATTAATAAAAAGATTCAGGTGAAAGGCGCAACGATTCGGTTCAATCAAATCAAAACCTATTATGATCACAGTGAATTGGACTATCAGACGGTTGCGAATCCCAATCATCTATTGAATATAGAGTTTGATGTTAAACCTAAAGGCTCCAACCAACCGCAGGGGGATAGATATGTGGTGGGTTTAGAGCTGGATAGCCATTCAACTTTACTGTCAGAAACAAAAGTACCCTTCGCCATCCAACCGAAAAAAGTCGAGTACAAGTTGGACAAGCCAATTAAAATTCAAATATCATCGGGCACTTTTAAAAAATTGTTAAAAAGTAATTCCGAGAAAAAAGTGGCCGATCTACCAAATGGGTCGATCTATTTTGGTTTTGATCAAGAAAAGGACCCAAGTGCTTTTTATTTAGGAATCAAAAGAGGCCCTAATAAAGAACCTCAGATCAATGATATCAATCTCATTTCAAAAAAACAGGCCAGCGCAATGTCACAATCCACAATCAATCAAGTCACACTGATTTCGATTACAACGTTGGAAGGGGATGCCATAGATGCCGGAATGTCGGATCAAATTTTTTCAAAAAATGGCGAGATAAAGAGCTTCTTTAGATTAAATAACTTGGACAAACTCGATCAAGGATTGAACATTGAATTAGATGGGTTGATCTATGAACAACCCGTTGATTCAGCGCCGATTACAATTTCTTCAAAATGATTTTTTGATGGCCTTCCTAAAGTTATAAAAACGTAAAGGTGGGCCAATTCGTGCTGCATGAAAAATGAGCCTATTCGCTTACTTGGAATTTTGGGTTCTCAAGAATGTGAGATAGTCTGTGGACACTCCGTGGTATCCAAGCTGTCGAACCATGGCTGCGATGTTACCTCGATGATAAGTACCATGATTGACAAGATGTTGAAGAAGTTGATAAAGCTTCTGGTGATCGGGCCTTCCTTTTGTTGTTTTATAGTGAATGTTTGTCAGTAAATCTGGCTGATTTCCTATAAGTTGATGAAAGGCTTGGGTTTGTTGAATGAATGCCTCTTCTACTTCTTCAATGCTTTGGAAGGTGTGGTCGCTAATTTGGGAGGGGTTTTTGCCAGAAATTCTTGACAACCAGAGTTGATCCACGGAATAAATGTGACCAAAGGTTTGTGACAGTGTTGGGAATACGCTCTCCATTTTCAGTAGAAATAATGCTTTGGGTAATGTCCTTAAATGGTCAATCAAACGTTGGTTTGCCCAGCAATGATAAAGGATTAAGTGTCTGAACGATTCCTCCATTTGGTCCCCCTCTAATTTTGAAAAATTGAGCTAGATTCTTTTGCTAAATCATACCATTTTTGCATCCGCACACTCACCGTTTTCGTCTTTATTATAAGTTTATTGAAGAATTTATTTGAATAGTTTTGATTATTTTGTCGAATATGCATATATTTTGTAGCTAATTATTTATAGTAAGTGGTAATATGTAGATAGTAAATGAAAATAATTGTATTTTGGGATTGTAATCTATGTTTAGTGAAATGAGGGTGACAAGCCGTGTTTTTTGTAAATTTAATGCTTAATTTTATTCCTTTTGTTGTTTTATTTACAATGGCTTGTGAAGTCTATTACCGTTCGGAAAAAAGTTTTCTACATAGGATTACAGCGGTGATTTTTCTATTATTAGGTTTTATTTTTTTGAGCAGTTTTAGCACGAGCTTCGTTCCAATGAAAAATGCGGTCATTTTGGATTTGATCTTTAAATATCTAAGTGCCTTTGTTCTCATGACATTGGCGATTTACTTTTATAGTTATTCAACCAAATACCCTATTAAAGGTTGGAAGCATCTTTTCCCTCTGGCCCCTCTACTTGGGATCCTTGTGGTTGTGGTTTGGCCAACTTACTTTAATAGCCAAATCGTGTTAATTGGCGCACATCGAATGGAAGAGTTGAGCTTGCCGTTCTTAGCCATTTTGACTTTTGGGACTATATATACGTTTTTTGGGATCGCTTATTTACTTATTAAAGGCTACATTAGGATGGGGCGTTATGAACTCCATGATCTGTACGGAAAACGGTTAACTTTTATGATTAGAGGAAGCGTTCAAGTCATTTTGTTGATTAGTTTAGCCTTTATCATCGTTGTTGTAATGGATGCGATGTTTCAAGTGAATCTCTCTTCCTTGATTCCTTATGCGACCTTAGTCTTTGCCTTTACCGTTCGTCGAGCGATGGTGAATTTTGATTTCTTGGCCCAGTCCGATTATAAATATAAGGTTTTGTTTAATATTAGCTCAGACGGATTTCTATTGATAAATGCCTCGTATAAGATTGTTGAGGTCAACCCGGCTTTCTGCGAGATGATCGGAAAGGAAAGGGAGGTTCTCATTAACAAGGATGCTTTTCAATTGCTTTCAGATTTAGATGGTAAAGGCTATGAACAGGATTTTAGAGAAGCTATTAAAAGTCGGCAATCGATCGATGGGGAGATCTGTCTTAAGGGATCCAATGGGAAGACGCTCATAACAGAAGTGAAGGGCGAATTTGTTGAGATCGAAGACGTGCGTCATCTCTTTATCAGTCATCGAGATATCACCAGTCAAAAAGAGAAGGATGCCAAGCTTCACTATTTAGCTTTTCATGATCCTTTAACGGGTTTGGGTAATCGACGGCTGTTCTATGATCGGTTTCAAGACATGCAAAAAGCAGCTCAACAAACGGCTGCCCTCCTTGCTATTGGGTTGATTGACTTAAATAAATTTAAGAGCATTAACGATCGGTTTGGCCATGCAACCGGAGATAAAGTTATTGAACACGTCGCTACACATATTAAAGCCAGTCTCCCTGAAGGAGCCCATGCTTCTCGGATGGGTGGGGACGAGTTTGCGATTATTCTTTTGGCTAAAAATGAAGCAGACTTAGATTTGATTTTAAAGCGTTTGGCTGCAAATATAAATCAATCTATTTTAGTGAAAGAAGGTAAAATTAATATTTCGGGGAGTATTGGAATCTCGATCGTAAGCAATACCACTGACAGTGTGGACGTCTGGTTGCAGCATGCCGACCAATCGATGTATGAAGTTAAAAACGGAGAAAACCTCAGCTATTTAGTGACACACTAAGATGAACGGTGAAAGACAGAAGATAAAAGACAGACGATAAAAGATAAAAGACAGACGATAAAAGATAAAAGCCTAGGCCAAGGGATACAAGGGAAAAGTAAAAGCTAACAGGGAAAAGCAAGAGGGATAAAACAAGAGCAACTGCAAAAAGACAAGAGGTAAAAGACAAAGCAAGAGACCTAAGAGAAGAATCAAGAGCCAATTCATGAGCGAGGCGCACAGCTTATGAATTGGCTCTCAGAGCGAAGAGAAAAGGTATGTTTTTTCTACGCTCTTTTTTTGCGTTTTTTCTTTGAAACGCGGCATCATAGAAGCAATGAAGCCCCAAAAGCCGAAGAAGTCGTATTTAAAGGGGCTTCACAAGCTTCCTTAGTACTCAGAAGAGCCAACCTTTATGGGGTTGGCTCTTCCTTCTGCTTTGACTCTTATTTTTTCACATCAAACATCGTAATCATTCCGGTCATATTTCCTTGGCTGTCCACGACGTGATCGGTGATGTGGCAATGGAATAACCACTTCCCCGCTTGATCGGCTGTAAAGGCTAAATCGTAAGTGGTGCCTGGAGCTGTGGCGATCGTATCCATTGTGATTGGGGCGGGCAACGGCACACCATCTTGACTTAATTCTTGAAAATGCATGCCATGAAGGTGCATCGGGTGGACCATTGTGCCAATGTTAATCAAATGAATCAACACCTTGTCCCCAACTTTTGCCGGCAAGACCGGTGTGGCTGGGTAAGACAAGCCATTGATGGTAAAGCCAAACTGAGGAGAATCATTAACGAAAAGAGTGTACTCATCTTGGTAGCCCGCGTGAACGCTTTTCCAGGTCGTGCCTTTTGGTTCAACGATAAAGGGACCAAAGAGTCCCATTTGCTCTTGTTTGAGCATGTCCTTCATAGGATGGCTGTGGTACATATAACTTCCGGGCGTGGCGTTTACCGTAAAGGTATACGTCCAAGTTTGACCAGGCTTGATGTCAGGTTGGCTAATCCCACCTGTTCCATCTTGTTTAAAGGGAACATCTAAGCCATGCCAATGAACCGTCGACCCTTCAGGTAGATCATTCTTAACGATGATTTTAACTTTGTCACCTTGGTTAACCTTTATTTCAGGACCTGGAACACTCCCGTTATAGGCCCATGCTTTTACTTTCTTTCCTGGTTTTACTTCCCACCAAACTGGTTTAGCGTCAAGATGAAAGACCTTGTACCCATTCTCCATTTTATAAGGGAGCAGGCGAAGATCATCTTTTTGCTTTGTCTCACCCATTGTCCCTGTTCCGAGGGGCGCGTAAGTTACCTTAGTCGTGTTATTTGTTGCACCGGTCGTTGAGGTAGAGGAGGTTGATTGTGTGGCCTTTTTAGTTGTGACGATCACCTCTCCGGACATCCCTGGATGAAATGTACAGTTGTACTTATAGGTTCCGTTCTTTTTGAATGTATAAGAAAAGGTGTCGCCTTGGGACATTGTTTTGGAACGAAAGAGTGCATCGTTACTTGTGACGTTGTGAGGTGTGGCTTCTTTGTTCGTCCATACAACAGTTGATCCCTTTGTGACATAGATAATATCAGGAGAAAACGCCATATTTTTCATATCCACTTCAACTTTACCGCTGTGCACGGTTTGATCAACAGAGGTTTCGGGTTGTTTGGATTGAGACGAACACGCTGTTGAAAAAACAAGCAAAAAAAGAACAAGGCATATATGGATCAATAGAGATTTTTTATTCATATAATCATCCGCTTTCTAAGTGTTATTAAGAATAGTATTAGGGTTTTACAGCCTCTCGGTTTGCCTTACTCTGAACGGTTATTTTTAAAACCCGAAATGGAACCCACTCAGTGTACTATAGATCTCGTCTTAGGAGCTGTTAGATATGTTACAGTTCATGAAAGGAAATGTGAACTTTTTTGACCGCGTTGTCTTCCTTACTGAGGAGAAAAAAGAAGATATTATAGAAGATTTTGGGGAACATGAACATTTCCGAGTGATTCGGCATGAAGCTAAGAAGGTTCCAACGCAAAAGAACGAGGTTGCCTATGAACCTCACTTAGCCGTTTGTTATGATTTTAAATATGGCGCCCGGGATGTCATAAGAGAGGGTGAGGATGGGTTTGTGGTTACCAGTGGGGATCAAGAAGCCCTTGCTGATCGAATGCTCACCATTATGGAAAACCCACAACGCCGTGCAGACCTGTCAAAGCGCGCCTGGGAAATTACGGAACGATTTAGCTGTGAGCGTTATGTGAATAACTGGATCCAACTTTTTCATGAGGTAACCGAAGAAAAAATGGCCCAAAAGACGTGCGTTCTACAAAACTAAATTGGGCTTAAAAAGGAGAAGCAACTTAGGACGTGTTTCATACGCGTTCGGGGCGCTTCTCTTTTTTCTATTTTATGGAAAAAGGGGTAGAGAATCTATTAAAACAGCTTTAATTTTGATATACTAAAATAGATTATGTGTCAAGTTGTTTGAAATCCAATTGTTAATATAGATACAAGAAAGATGACTAGATTGATGTGGAGGGATTGCGCATGGTTGAACAAACAGAAACGCTAGCACCAAAGATCAATCAGGTTCTTGAAAATATAGAGCAGGTTATTATTGGGAAAAGAGAGGCCACCTTACTGACCTTAACCGCATTGTTTGCGGAAGGGCATGTTTTACTTGAGGATGTGCCAGGTGTTGGAAAGACCATGCTTGTGAGAGCGCTCGCTAAATCACTTGGGACAGAGTTCAAACGGATTCAATTTACGCCTGATCTGCTTCCTTCTGATTTGACCGGGATGTCCATCTATAATCAAAGAGAGCAAGAATTTGAATTCCGCTCAGGTCCGTTAATGGGGAATATTGTGTTGGCCGATGAAATCAATCGGACCTCGCCCAAAACACAAGCGGCTCTTTTAGAGGGGATGGAGGAGGGCAGTGTGACAGTCGATGGTCAAACACGCCTTTTGCCGAGTCCGTTTTTTGTTATGGCGACACAAAATCCGATTGAATACGAAGGTACGTTTCCGCTTCCTGAAGCTCAGATGGACCGATTTTTGCTTAAGCTTAAAATGGGCTATCCGACTCATGAAGAGGAGGTTGAGGTATTAAACCGACTTGGAGCGAGTCATCCGATTCACGATCTTAAATCTGTAATGACCGCTGAGGAAGTGTTGGACCATCAAGCAGAAGCTCGGAAGGTCTTTGTCGATCCATCCGTTAAGACATATATTGTAGACCTTGTAACCAAAACCCGGAATCATCATGACGTCTATTTAGGAGTGAGTCCGAGGGGGTCTTTTGCCTTACTTAAAGCAGCGCAAAGTTTTGCAATGATTCATGGACGTGATTTCGTCATCCCAGATGATGTCAAAAGTCTTGCGCCTTACGTGTTAGGACATCGGATCATTCTGAAACCGGATGCGCGCTACACTGGAAAGGAAACGCAAGATATTCTTTCTGCGATCCTTAAAAGTGTACCGGTTCCGACTGGAAAAAGGGATCGGTTTTAATGACCCGCTCCCTCTATCGGTTTTTTAAACACTACCAGACCTTATTTGGCACCATTTGGCTCGGCCTTCTTTTTCTTTTAGCTTTCTCTTATGCGATGTTTCAAGGTGGCTTTGTCAGTTGGTTCGTCTTCTATAGCTTTCTTCCTGTTTTGATCAATTCTCTACTGGTCCTTTTCTATCCATTACGCGATTTAAAAATAACCCGTTCAGTCAACAAAAGAGAACTCTTTGGCGGTGAGACACTCGAAGTATCCATTGAGATTCAGAGAAGGCTCCCTTTTCCCTTGCTCTATCTAGTGGTTGAGGATCATCTGCCGGCTGGATTAGACAGACTTGAAAAGAAAGGCAAGAAGAAACCATCAAAGGGTTTGTTTTCTTTGGGGTTTAATCGAACGTCTTCT
This sequence comes from uncultured Sporolactobacillaceae bacterium, assembly GCA_963829575.1. Classification (GTDB taxonomy): domain Bacteria; phylum Bacillota; class Bacilli; order Bacillales; family Sporolactobacillaceae; genus KACC-23026. Next base: position 38,575 of record CAWHJF010000013.1, read on the forward strand.
TTTACTTATAATATAAAGGAAATGCCACGGGGGGAACATACCTTTATCGCGGTTGAACTCAAAACAGGTGACTTTTTTGGGTTCATACAAAAGAAGCGTGTGGTCCCACTTGAAACCCGAATTGCTGTGTATCCAAAAATTCAATTAATTGACAGTTGGGCGCCTCAAGATCTCGCGTACGGGGGCAACCATCGCTCCAAAAAACATTTTGAACATGATCTCACGTCAATCTCGAGCATTCGTGACTATATGCCGGGGGACCGCTTGAGTTGGATTGATTGGAAATCTACCGCTCGATCCAATCACATCGTAACAAAAGAGTTTGACTATCCAATGAATCGCGATGTGGTTGTGGTGTTTGATTTGTTTGGAGAGGCCCGTTCTGAAAACCAGAAGAATTTTGAAACAGGTCTTTCGCTTGCGGCGTCATTAGTTGATCGGACGATTTCGTTAGGGGCTTCAGTTGGCTTCATTTCAATTGGCCGCTCTTCCACTTTCTTCGAGTTGATGCAACAATCGACAATTAAGTGGCAAATTCTGAATCATTTAGTAAAAGTCAATCCGAATGGTGTGGGTGAGGCGTCCCATTCGCTCATTCAATATCTTCAAAAGCTATCTCATCAAGCGACGATTCTGTATGTGACGACTCAAATTAATAAAAAAGATATTCGGCTTTTTAATGAGATTATGACAAGAGGCCTTACCATCGAGTTTTTCTTTGTACACGATGGGCCAGTTGAACCTGAAACTTTACAACTTTTGGGGCAACTGGACGTTAAGGGGATTCAAACGCGCATGATTCGTTCTCCGGAATTGAATCAGGAATTAAAGGCAGGTGGGACACGTGCAACAGTCTAACGAAAATCGTTTTTTTTCCCTGCTTCTATACATTTTAGGTTTTTTGCTGTTTTGGGAATGGTTAAGGCCACTATCTGTTATTTCCAAGGGGACAGATGTGAGCTATTTTGTCAGCTTTGCGGCGTTCTCTTTTTTGCTATCGTATCTAAGGCTCCCTTATTGGGCCTCCTTTCCTGCTAAACTTCTTGGCATGGGGTATGCCTTGCATATTCTTTATTTTTATAACACCCCAATTTTAGATCCACTTTGGCTTCATTATTTCTTTGAGGATTTTAGCATTAATTTTTCGTTCATGATTCATGGGAATTGGGAAGGTATGACGGATTTATTCCGGTCTTTCTTGTTCTTTGTCCTTCTTTGGATCGTGAGCTATCTCATGCATTATTGGCTGATTCAGGCAAGGCGCTTATTCTTATTCTTCTTTGTTACGATTATTTATTTAACGGTCCTTGATTCTTTCACGATGTATCATGCGGATGGCGCGATTGTGCGGACCATGATTATTGGCCTAGTTTTGATTGGTCTCCTTCGCCTCATTCGGGTTCAAGAGCAGGAAGGGGTCATCTTTGAAAGAGGGCGTTGGCCGTTTTCATGGTTTGTTGGCCTTTGTCTTTTAATTGTGTTAACACTGTTGGTTGGGCTTGCAGCGCCAAAAGTTGGCCCTCAATGGCCAGATCCTGTTCCGTTTATTACGAAAGCTGCAAACGGTTATGGGGATTCGTCAGGTGGTTCAGGTTCTGGTGGAAAACGGATCGGATATGGAACCGATGATACGCGCCTAGGAGGCGCGTTTCAAATGGACGACACGCTGGTATTCACTGCAACGACACAGAATGCTCATTACTGGAAAATTGAAACGCGGGACACGTATACCGGAAAAGGCTGGGCAACCCCAGCTAATCAATTTAAGACCCTGAATTCAATGACGTCGCTCAACGCTAACACGATTCTGAAGCGTTTTGGGCCGGATACCAAAACGATTAAGCAAACCGATACGATTCAAATGAAGCTGCCTTCTTTTCCTCAGCTCGCTTACGGAGGCGAAATTTCATCGGTTTCTGGCATTAATGCGAATCAGCTGCGAGTGAATCAAATCAGTGGCAAAATAGAGCCTGAGTTGCGGGGCAGAATCGTCACCCCAAAAACCTATACTGTCACGTATCAATATCCGACATTTTCCGTTCCACTTTTGAAAGAGGTTAAGGCATCAGCGAATGATCCAGAAGATATTAAAGTAACAGATCTTCAATTGCCGTCGGATGTCCCTGCTCGTGTAAAAGCGCTCGCGGAAAAACTCACGGGTCCCTATTCAAATCGGTATGATAAGGCCCAAGCGATTGTGAACTATTTTAATACAAATGGCTATGAATATAACACGCAAGACGTTCCGTATCCTTCTAAGGGACAAGATTATGTGGATCAATTTCTATTTGATAGTAAAGTGGGCTACTGTGACAACTTTTCAACGTCGATGGTCGTCCTACTAAGATCCGTGGGGATACCCGCTCGGTGGGTAAAGGGATTTTCTGAAGGCACCTATCAGAGTTCCACAACTCAGGCAAGTAAGTTTGACATTACCGAATCGGATGCCCACTCTTGGGTGGAAGTCTATTTTCCGGGAACGGGTTGGGTGCCGTTTGAACCTACTGTTGGTTTCACAAACCCAGCCAATTTTAGTTACACCGAGCCGTCGGGGTCTCAAAATAAATCGTCTACAACAGCTCAACAAAAACAGAAGTCACAAACGAATACAAATAATCAAAAGCAACCTAAACCGAATCAACTCCAACACAATAATCCGACTACTCAGAAAGGGTCCCATGCTCTATTGTCGGGTCTTTCGTTCAAACAGGGTTTTTGGTTGGCTGTCCTAGCCGTATTAATTCTAATGATCGCGGTATTTGTACTCTTTAGAACAAGGCGGAAATGGTTACCAATTTGGTGGAAACGCCGATTTGGTCATCGAAAGGATGAGGAAGCACTCGATGAGGCTTTTGAAAAGTTGATGAAATTACTCGCTCTTTCTGGGTATCGCAAAAAAGAGAATCAGACCTTAAGGGAGTTTGCACGGGATGTGGATCGCAGGTTCGGAACTTTTGAGATGAGCAAGTTGGTTCGCCAAATGGAAAAACGAAGATATTCTAGCCAATCGAATTCCACTGAATGGGCTGAATCGAAAGAATTATGGGAAAATATGATTAATAGAATTCGTGCTTGATTCTTGGAAGACCACCTGCTAAAATGATCAATGTTAATAATAAATTAATAATAGATTAATAGAATAGTTCCTTTCCTTTATATATGCTTGAGAATATGGCTCGAGCGTTTCTACCAGGTCACCTTAAATGACCCGACTATGAAGGCAGGTTCAGCATAGGGCTTCTAATTTGACCACACCAGTAAGATTTGGTCAAGATCGGGGACAGGACTCAAGGCTGGATTTCTGCTTTTACAGTAGAAATCCAGCCTTTTTCAATAGGTTAGATAGACGCATGATGTGACGAACACTCCTTCTGAGAGGGGATTGTATTTCTCTGAAGGAGCTTGTTTTTAGTCAAATGGTGTCGAATTTTGTAAAAATTAATGTTAAGTTATGGTAAGGCGTTCGATTTCTATATTTTTAATGAAATCGGTGTAAGCTAGATAAAAAAGGGGTGGGCAAGTGGACATTCAAGATAAAATTATTGTGCTCGATTTTGGTGGCCAATATAACCAGCTGATTGCGCGACGAATTCGGGATATTGGTGTGTTTAGTGAATTAAAGCCACATTCCATTTCAATTGAAGAGTTAAGTAAGGAAAACCCTAAAGGCTTAATTTTTTCAGGGGGTCCAAACAGTGTGTACGGAGACGGTGCACCGAGCTGCGATCCTGAAATTTTCAAATTAGGGATTCCAATTCTCGGCATCTGTTACGGCATGCAGTTAATGAGCGCAACGCTTGGAGCTGAAGTTTCAAGAGCCAATCATCGTGAATATGGAAAAGCCATGATTCAAGCGAATGTTGAGCATGCGCTTTATAAGGGACAACCGGCTGAACAAAGCGTTTGGATGAGCCATGGGGATCTCGTTGAAGCACCGCCTGAAGGTTTTGAAGTGATCGCATCGAGCTCATCTTGCCCGGTTGCAGCAATGGCGAATGATCAAGAGAAGCTTTACGGCGTGCAATATCATCCCGAAGTGAGAAATAGTGAATATGGGAATCACCTGCTTGAGCAATTTGTCTTGGAAGTTTGCGGCTGTAAAGCGACTTGGACGATGGAACATTTTATTGAGGAACAGGTTGAATTGATTCGTGAACAAGTGGGTGAGAAAAATGTCCTCTGTGCACTAAGCGGTGGCGTCGATTCTTCCGTTGCAGCGGCTTTGGTTCATCAAGCGATTGGCGACCAGCTAACGTGTGTATTTGTGGATCATGGCCTCCTTCGAAAAGGTGAAGCAGAAGGGGTTGTGGAAACCTTCCGCAATCAATTTAATATGAATTTGATTAAAGTGAATGCAAAAGATCGCTTTTTAAATAAGCTTAAAGGTGTTTCGGATCCTGAGAAGAAACGTAAAATTATCGGCAACGAATTTATTTATGTGTTTGAAGAAGAAGCAAGTCAGCTTACAGATATTTCATTCCTTGTTCAAGGGACACTATACACAGACATTGTTGAAAGTGGGACAGCAACGGCTCAAACGATTAAATCTCATCATAATGTAGGTGGCCTCCCTGAGGACATGTCGTTCGAACTTATAGAACCACTTAACACCTTGTTTAAAGATGAAGTGCGCCGGCTCGGTACAGAGCTTGGTTTGCCGGATGACATAGTGTGGCGCCAACCGTTTCCTGGTCCAGGCCTTGGGATTCGCGTTTTGGGTGAAGTCACTGAAGACAAGCTTGAAATTGTGCGCGAATCGGATTGGGTATTACGAGATGAAATTAAGAAAGCTGGGCTTGACCGGGAAATTTGGCAATATTTCACCGTCTTGCCGGATATTAAAAGTGTTGGGGTTATGGGAGATGGGCGTACGTATGACCACTGTATCGCCATTCGGGCGGTGACCTCGATTGATGGAATGACGTCCGATTGGGCGCGAATCCCATGGGATGTGCTTGAGACGATCTCCACAAAGATTGTCAATCAAGTGGATCACGTCAATCGTGTGGTTTATGACATAACCTCTAAGCCACCAGCAACCATTGAGTGGGAATAAAACTGGTCAGAAAATATAACAAAAGGCTTATCTTAGTTTAAGGTTTACTTATAATGGAGTCGAGTGAGCGGGCTTAAAAGAAGAGATCCCGCTCACCTACTATAAAAAAATAGAAGTGTACACAGAAGTCGGGAGGGTAAATAGTGAAAAATCAAAATGCAATTGCGCGTTATTTCAATTTTGATGAGCTTGGCACGACATTTGGTCGTGAAACAATCGGTGGTGTGACGACCTTCTTAGCTATGGCTTATATTTTGTTCGTCAACCCAACGGTTCTCGGCGCGGCTAAAATGGATCCGCATGCGGTCTTTACAGCCACTGCTTTGTCAGCTGCAATTGGTACCCTAATCATGGGTATTTTAGCGAAATATCCGGTTGCCATTGCGCCTGGTATGGGTCTTAATGCATTCTTTACGTACACGGTCGTTATTGGGATGAAAATCCCATGGGAAACGGCTATTGCGGGAGTATTTATTGCCGGAATTATCTTTGTTATTATTACAATTTTTAAAATACGCGAAATTATTATCAATGCAATTCCTGAAGATCTTAAACGTGCTACGGCAGCGGGTATTGGACTTTTTATTGCCTTTATTGGTTTGGAAAATGCAAAAATTGTGGTAGGCGATCCAGCTACATTAGTTAAAATCGGGAGCTTCCACAACCCAGGTGTTTTGATTACGATCTTCGGAATTATTGTTACGGTTTTATTCATGGTTCGTGGTGTAAAGGGCGGCGTGTTTTATGGAATGGTCTTAACGGCATTGTTAAGTGTCATTTTAGCGCTTATGGGGATTAACGATAAAGCAAATCCGGTTTACATTCCACATAGCCCTGTTTCAGCAATTCCAAGTCTTTCCCCAATTTTTGGTGTGGCCATTACCCACCTTGGTGACATTAACAGTTGGAATCTTATCGTCGTTGTGTTGACGTTCTTATTCGTTGGATTTTTCGATACAGCAGGTACTTTGATGGCGATTGCCAATCAAGCGGGTATTTTAGAAAATAATAAATTGCCACGCGCGGGTCGTGCGCTTCTTGCGGATTCTTCTTCGATCGTCATCGGGAGTATCTTAGGCACATCGCCAACGACCGCTTATATTGAATCGTCGTCTGGTGTTGCATCGGGCGGGAAAAGTGGATTTTCACCTGTGATCACGGGGATTTTATTCTTACTTGCGATGTTCTTCTCGCCTTTACTTGGAGTGGTTACGGCTGACGTGACTGCACCTGCGCTCATTATTGTCGGTGTGTTGATGGCTTCTTCCTTAAAGGATATTGAATGGACGAAACTTGAAATTGCTATTCCAGCATTCTTGACGATCGCCATGATGCCATTCACTTATAGCATTACAACCGGTATTGCGTTAGGATTTGTGATCTACCCAATCACTATGATTGCACGTGGTCGCATTAAAGAATTGCACCCAATTATGTATCTCTTGTTCGTGATCTTCATCCTGTTTTTACCGGTGCTCGCGAAATAAAAATTAAAAAGACAAAAAAAGAGGGATCAGTCCCAATTGGGCTGGTCCCTTTCGCATACTTCCTCTCCTAAAAACAAATACTGGTAATACGTATCTGTTTTAAAAGGAGGGGTTCCATGGCGATCGCCTTGGCTTTTGTTTTATGGATTATTGGGATTGTCCTGATGCTTGGAGGTAAAATTGCCGACAATTTGCTTAGAAGACTGGAGCGCAAGCTCGCGGAAAAATCCCAACACAAAAAGTTTGAAGACAATTCTGCACATATTGCTTATGGGGCGGGTAAAGGTATTGTGGATGCGATACCTTGGTATGCAGTCAACACTTGGTTTGCTGTCATTGGTCTGATTATCTTTGCCCTAGGCTTTGTACCGCTAAGCTATCATTATGTGATGGAATCTTCATCCGGATCGATGATGATCTCACTGATTTCTTGACCTTGTAATTTTTTCAGTTGAATCATCATCATCCCTTTTTTATAGATCGCCTCTACCGGTTCGGTTTCAACGGGATTCAAGAACGGAATCGTTCGTTCAAATGGTCCTTTGTGCAGTTCTTCGCTAACGACCGAAAAACCACTAACGTGGTAATGGGCATTGCCTTTAATAATAAGTTTTGTATGGTCAATAGAAATCCGGACATCTTCCAAGTTCTTTAAACCGGGAAGTGAGATTTGACAAAGATACCCCGAGTCCGATTCGTAAAGATTATAGGTGGGCCATTCTTTTGAAAAAAGGTCTTGAAAATCATTCCAAAAATCCTTGCCCAAAAAGTTGTTTACGGTTTTTTTCCAATCGCTTTTTTCGGACATTTAAGATCCCTTCCCTCATTTAGGAATTGGTGTGAATGGGGGTGACCGTTCTTTTTTAACCGTGTTAGAATGGACATGACGTGTTGTAATCTTGCTGAAAACCCTCTTGTTTTGAAAATACGTGATTTGGAGAGAGATTATGCTTCATAATGGTTTTGTAATGGTCGCTATTATATTCATCATAAATATCTTCTATGTGTCTTTTTTTACAATTCGTATGATTTTAACCTTAAAGGGCTATCGGTATCTTGCCGCTTTTGTCAGTATCTTTGAAGTGCTCATTTATGTCATGGGACTCGGTCTTGTTATCAACCACTTGAATGAATTTCAAAATCTTGCAGCGTATGCCTTAGGGTATGGGACAGGTGTCATTGCTGGAATGAAAATCGAAGAAAAATTGGCACTTGGTTATCTTACGGTTAATGTGATTACAAGTAAATTTAAAGAAGATTTACCAAATAAAATTCGTGAACGTGGTTATGGCGTGACCGACTGGATGGCTCACGGCAGACAAGGGGAGCGGATGATGATGGAAATCCTGACACCAAGACGAAATGAAATGGACCTCGTCGGAGCAATTAAAGAATTGGATCCGAATGCATTCATTGTGTCTCATGAACCCAAGAGTTTCCATGGAGGGTTCTGGATTAAAGCGATTCGAAAGGATATGCGTCCATGAGCAGAAAAAAACGCTTTTCAGTCGATGATTATGGTGGTTCTATTGAAGCCTGTTTGAATGCCATGGCAAAAGAGGGGTATGTTCCTGTGGGTCGGGTTGAGAAACCGGTCTTTCAGGAAGGAAAGAATGGACCTGAGCCTGTGCGGCAGGCCATTGTGTTTGAAGGTGTCGAAAAAGACGAACATTAAAATTAATATTTAGAAAAAACGTTCATGTTTCGGTTGACCAACCGTCTATCCCTTGTTATGATGAAAGGGTCAAATGAATGAACGTTTTTTTCCTTCATATAACCTTGGGGATATGGCCCAAAAGTCTCTACCTGGTAACCGTAAATTACTGGACTATGGAGGAAGCGTTTTGGGAACCCAAAGTTTAAAAGGGATCCGAACCATTCGCTTTCTCTTTTTTTTAGAGTGAATGGTTCGGATTTTTTTATTTATATATTAAGGAGTGTGAGCAAATGGAGGCGTTGGTTGGTGTCATCATGGGGAGCAAGTCGGATTGGGACACGATGCAAGAGGCGTGTCACATTCTAGAAGAATTTAAAATTCCTTTTGAAAAACGGATTGTATCCGCGCACCGTACACCTGATGTCATGTTTGAATATGCCGAAACGGCAAGAGCACGTGGATTAAAGGTGATTATAGCAGGAGCGGGAGGTGCAGCGCATCTTCCCGGTATGGTTGCCGCCAAGACGACGTTGCCTGTGATCGGTGTTCCGGTTGAATCCAAAACTTTAAAAGGGTTTGATTCCCTACTCTCGATCGTGCAGATGCCAGGTGGCATACCCGTCGCAACAGTTGCTATTGGCAAGGCTGGTGCGAAAAACGCGGGCTTGCTTGCGGTGCAAATGTTGAGCACAACGTCCGATCCGCTTGCTCAAAAACTCGAAGACTATCGAAAAGGGCTTAGACAAATGGTGATCGAAAGTGAGGAGACATGGTGAGAAGTTATCAATTCGTTCCTCCAGGGTCAACGATTGGCATACTAGGCGGTGGGCAGCTTGGAAAAATGATGGCTGTATCAGCCAAACAAATGGGTTACCGTGTGATCGTAATGGATCCAATCAAAGATTGCCCATGCGCCCAAGTTTCTGATGATGTGATTGTCGCGAATTACGACGATCTGGTTGCCGCAAAGGAGCTCGTTGATCGAGCTGATGTGGTCACGTATGAGTTTGAAAATGTGGACTTAAACGTTTCTAATTATATACAAGCAAATGGGTACTTACCACAAACTAGCCGACTGCTTGAGATTACTCAGAATCGCCTTAATGAAAAAGAAACCTTAACTCGTTCTGGTTTAAAAGTAGCGCCATATGAAAAGGTGATGTCAAAAGAACAATTGAAAAAAGCGGTGGACAGACTCGGCTACCCATCTGTTCTTAAAACCACTCAAGGTGGTTATGACGGGAAAGGGCAGATTGTGATTCGGAATAAGGAAGACTTGATGCTTGCTGAAAGTTGGCTTGATTATAAGAACTTTTATGTGTTAGAGCAGTGGGTCCCTTTTGTAAAAGAATTGTCTGTCATGGTGGTTCGCCACCCATCCGGTGACATTAAAACCTATCCAGTTGCGGAAAATACGCATGTGAACAATATTCTGCACCAAAGCTTAATTCCAGCTCGCGTAACGCCGGAAGTTGTAGCTAAAGTTACCGAGACCGCGCGCGTGATTGCGGAATCCTTGCAATTAGTTGGGGCGCTTGGCGTTGAACTCTTCTTAACCGAAGACCATGACATCTATGTCAATGAGTTAGCGCCACGCCCACATAACTCAGGGCATTATACCATTGAGGCGAGTGAGTATTCCCAATTCGAACAACATATTCGGGCGATCTGCGGGCTACCCCTTGGGAACACAGAGCTTTTAAAAGGAGCCGTCATGGTGAATCTATTGGGGCAGCATATTGCACCGCTTATGGACCAACTAGATAAATTAGATTCGGTGCACTTACATTTATATGGAAAGAAAGAAGCCAAATTAAACCGCAAGATGGGCCATGTGACGGTTTTAACCGATAACATAGATGAAACTTTAGAGAAACTTGATGATTTAAAAATATGGACGTCAACACGAGTGGAGGCAAATCGATGATCGAACGTTACGCACGACCTGAAATGAAAGCCATTTGGACAGACCAGAATAAATTTGAAGCGTGGCTCGAGGTGGAAATCCTAGCATGTGAGGCTTGGGCTGAACTTGGTGTCATACCGAAAGAAGATGTTAAATTGCTTCGCGAGAACGCCTCATTTTCAATCGACCGGATTTTAGAAATTGAGCAAGAAACCCGTCATGACGTGGTGGCTTTTACTAGAGCGGTTTCTGAAACATTAGGCGAGGAGAAGAAATGGGTGCATTACGGGTTAACGTCAACCGACGTCGTCGATACCGCCCTCTCCTATTTATTAAAACAGGCTAATGAGATTCTGTTAAAGGATCTTGTCAGATTTCTTGACGTGATAAAAGAAAAAGCAATTGAACATAAAACAACGATTATGATGGGGCGGACACATGGTATTCATGCGGAACCGACAACCTTTGGATTAAAGATGGCACTTTGGTATGAGGAAATGAAACGCAACATCGAGCGGTTTAAACAAGCGGCGGACACTGTTCGCGTTGGAAAACTCTCCGGTGCGGTTGGAACGTATGCCAATATTGATCCATTCGTTGAAGCGTATGTGTGTAAGCAATTAGGCCTTGAGGCGGCGCCGGTGTCGACTCAAACCTTGCAGCGCGATCGTCATGCGCACTATATGTCGACCCTCGCTTTGATTGCGACCTCCATTGAGAAATTTGCCGTTGAAATTCGTGGATTGCAGAAATCTGAAACACGTGAAGTGGAAGAATTCTTTGCAAAAGGGCAAAAAGGTTCTTCAGCCATGCCGCACAAACGGAATCCGATTGGATCTGAAAATATGACGGGAATTGCGCGCGTGATTCGTGGCTATATGATGACCGCTTACGAGAATGTGCCACTATGGCATGAACGAGATATTTCTCATTCTTCAGCTGAACGGATTATCTTACCAGATGCCACGATTGCTCTTAACTATATGTTAAATCGTTTTACAAATATCGTGAAGAATTTAACTGTTTTCCCAGAGAACATGAAGCGTAACATGCAACGGACACATGGCTTGATTTTTTCTCAGAGACTGCTTTTGAGCCTGGTCGATAAAGGTTTAAGTCGAGAATCCGCTTATGATCGCGTTCAACCCCTAGCCATGCAAGCATGGGAAACCGAAACGCCTTTTAAATCACTCGTCGAAAAGGATGAGGTGATCACTGAGCATTTATCCCAAGACGAAATTGAGGATTGCTTTGATGAGACCTATCATTTGAAAAACGTCGAACGAATTTTTGAACGCTTAGGTTTAACGAAAGAAACGGTGAAATAAATAAATGGCGAAGCCATTTTGATTTTGGTCTTGGAAAGTGAAATGCTGTGAGGGAAATGATGGCGGAATGGGCGAGTGAGCTTATTTCCGCCCACCATCCGGTGCGAAGAAGAATGACCTAAAATTTCAAGCCTAAAGGAGTCTTCCAAATGAGTCAGTTGCTCTACGAAGGGAAAGCAAAGAAAATTTACAGCACAGATCAGGATCATGTGCTTCGCGTCGCTTATAAAGACGATGCAACGGCGTTCAATGGTGAGAAACATGCTGTTTTGGCAGGTAAAGGTGTTCTGAACAACGCCATTAGTTCCATCATTTTTGAAATGACTCGATCAAGCCGGGATTAAGAATCATTTTGTCCAAAAGATTTCCGATACCGAACAATTGGTTCAAGCTGTTCAAATTATTCCAATTGAAGTTGTTGTCCGAAATTTGGCTGCTGGAAGCATGGCCAAGCGCTTAGGGCTTGAAGAAGGTCGTCCCCTCAAAATACCAATTGTTGAGTTTTATTATAAACGTGATGACTTAGGTGATCCCCTCATGACAAAGGATCATGTGTTTGAACTTGATCTTGCAACTTCGGATGAAGTCGAGCAATTAAAAGGGATGGCATTAAAAGTGAACACTGTATTATCTGAGTATTTCAGCACTTTTGCTATTAATCTAGTAGACTTCAAACTGGAATTTGGTCGTTCAGAACAAACCGGTGAGATTCTTTTGGCCGACGAAATCTCTCCAGATACATGCCGTTTATGGGATCAAGAGACGGGTGAACGTTTAGATAAAGATGTATTCCGAAAAAATATTGGCAATCTTCAAGAAGCCTATGGAAAATTACTTGAAAGGATCGGTGGCAAGGCATGAAAAAGGTTCAAGTGACGATTACATTAAGAGAGAGTGTATTAGATCCTCAAGGACAGGCGGTTTCTGGAGCTATTGAACGCTTAGGTTTTAAAGGTGTGGAAAGTGTACGGATTGGAAAATTAATCGAGTTGGAAGTAGAAGATACCTTGACTGAAAATGAGATTAAAGAAATCTGTGAGAAACTCCTTGCCAACACGGTCATTGAAGATTACCAATATGAAATTGAGGAGGTCGTCTCACAGTGAAGACAGCAGTGATTGTGTTTCCTGGATCCAACTGTGACGCCGATATGCTTTATGCCATTAAAGATGGAATTGGGCAAGAGGCAGAATTTGTTTGGCATTCTGAAACGAGTTTAGACGGCTTCGATGCGATCATGATTCCAGGCGGCTTTTCATATGGCGATTATCTTCGCACAGGTGCGATTGCCCGTTTTTCGAACATCATGCCAGCCATTATGGAAGCAGCAAGAGCTGGAAAACCGATCCTTGGTGTCTGCAATGGATTCCAAATTTTATTAGAAGCGGGTCTTCTTCCCGGCGCGATGCGTCGAAATCAAAACTTACATTTTATCTGCCGCTTAGAAGCTCTTCGTGTTGTGACGAATCAAACTCAGTTTACTTCTGAATATGAAGTTGGGGACGTCATTACGATTCCAATTGCACATGGAGAAGGCAACTACTATTGTGATGAGACCACGTATCAGAATTTGGTCGCCAATAATCAAATTGTTTTCACTTATGAAACCAACCCCAATGGTTCGGTTGGCGATATTGCTGGTATTGTCAATGAAAATGGAAATGTCTTAGGTATGATGCCTCATCCAGAGCGAGCAGCAGATGCCTTATTAGGACAGACAGATGGCCTTAAACTCTTTCAATCGATTTTAAAGCATTGGAGTGACCAACATGCCAACGTTACAGCTTGAGCCAACACCTGAGAAAATTAAACAAGATCACCTTTACCGTGAAATGGGTTTGACCGACTCGGAGTATGCACATGTTCAAACCATTCTTGGCCGTGATCCGAATTATACAGAGACTGGGCTCTTTGCGGTGATGTGGAGTGAGCATTGCAGCTATAAGACGTCAAAACCATTGCTTAGTAAATTTCCAACATCAGGTCCTCATGTCCTTCAAGGGCCAGGTGAAGGCGCAGGGATTGTGGATATTGGTGATGAACAAGCGGTCGTGTTCAAGATTGAAAGTCACAATCACCCATCGGCTATTGAACCTTATCAAGGTGCTGCAACGGGTGTTGGCGGGATCATTCGTGATGTATTTTCAATGGGCGCGCGTCCGATCGCCCTATTAAACTCCTTACGTTTTGGTGACTTGTCCACGCCTCGCGTGCGCTATCTGTTTGAACAAGTGGTCGCGGGGATTGCCGGTTATGGTAATTGTATCGGGATTCCAACGGTTGGCGGAGAAGTCCAGTTTGACCCGTGTTACAATGGGAATCCGCTTGTCAATGCGATGTGTGTGGGGCTTTTAAACCATTCGGAGATCCGTGTGGGTCAGGCACATGGCGTGGGGAATACCGTGATGTACGTTGGAGCATCGACTGGCCGTGACGGGATTCATGGCGCAACGTTTGCTTCTGAAGAATTAACCGAACAATCGGATGAGAAGCGTCCAGCTGTACAAGTGGGCGATCCATTTATGGAAAAACTTTTATTAGAAGCGTGCCTAGAAGTTATTCATTCTGAGGCATTAGTAGGTATTCAGGATATGGGTGCAGCAGGACTCACCTCTTCAGCCAGTGAAATGGCCGCCAAAGCGGGCGTGGGTTTGGTAATGAACTTAGATCTCGTACCCCAGCGTGAGACAGGTATGACGCCTTATGAAATGATGCTTTCGGAATCCCAAGAACGCATGCTTCTTGTGGTTCAAAAAGGTCGTGAAGCCGAAATTGAAGCAATTTTTGAAAAGTGGGGTTTACACGCCGTTTCCATTGGAGAAGTGATTGAAGACAAGCGATTTAGATTGCTTCATAAAGGAGATGTAGCGGCTGATGTACCTGTGCTGGCTTTGACAGATGAAGCACCGGTTTATCACATGCCATCAAGTGAACCTAAAAGCTTTTCGGAAAACCAAGCGCTAGAGACTTGGGTGCCTGGTGACCTCGATGTCGAAGAAACGCTTAATACATTATTGAAAACTCCTAATCTTGCAAGTAAGGAATGGGTCTACGAGCAATATGATCATATGGTTCAAACCAATACCGTTGTGGCGCCTGGCTCAGATGCAGCCGTCCTTCGGATTCGTGGGACCAAAAAGGCGCTCGCGATGACCACTGACTGTAATGCGAAGTATTTGGCGCTCGATCCAGAAATGGGTGGAAAAATTGCGGTCGCTGAAGCCGCTCGGAATGTCATTTGTTCCGGGGCTAAACCGCTTGCGATCACGGATAATTTGAACTTTGGGAATCCACAAAATCCTGAGGTGTTCTGGCAAATGGAACGCGCGGTTGACGGAATGAGTGAGGCCTGTTCGGTTCTTAGCACGCCAGTTATTGGCGGAAATGTCTCTTTATACAATGAAACGAGTGGCCGTGCGATTGATCCAACGCCAGTTGTGGGGATGGTTGGGTTAATCGAAGATGTGGCGCATATCACCACCTCTTCTTTTAAAGAAGCAGGGGACGTCATTTATGTGATGGGTGAAGCGGGTTTGGACTTCGGCGGCAGTGCGCTACAAATTTTACAAACAGGTAAAGCATCTGGCCGAGCGCCACAACTTGACTTGACGGTTGAATTAGATCGTCAAGCACGCGTGCTTAAGTCGATTCAAAAAGGTTTGGTTACGATGGCTCATGATCTTGCAGAGGGCGGCTTGGCCGTGGCGCTTGCAGAAGGGCTTATGGGCACTGGCCTAGGAGCATCAATTGAGATCAAGGGACAGGACACTATGAAGCAACTATTTAGTGAAACCCAATCGCGTTTCTTAGTATCGATTAAACCCGAAAACTGTGAGGCTTTTGAGGCGTTGAATGGGGATGTTGCACGGATCGGTACGGTCACTGCAAATTCCAAACTTGTGATTCGAAATGCTTCTGAGACTTTGTTAAACGTCAATGTGGAAGAGCTTAAACAGATTTGGAAAGGGGCGATCCCATGCTACCTATCAACCGAAATCGGCAATTAGGCTTGGATGACGCGGGTGAAGTGGAAGTGGAGCGCGAACTTAATGAGGAATGCGGCGTCTTTGCGATTTGGGGACATGAAGAAGCAGCGAGTCTCACATATTACGGGCTCCACAGTCTCCAACATAGAGGCCAAGAAGGCGCTGGGATTGCTGTGACAGATGGCGAGCATGTTCGGTTTCACAAAGGTCTTGGCCTTGTGAACGACGTCTTCTCAGCGGGTCAACTGAGTGAGTTGCCAGGCTACGCGGCGATCGGTCATGTGCGGTATTCCACACAGGGTGCGAATAACTATGCCAACGTACAGCCTTTGGTGTTTCGTTCCCAAACCGATACGCTTTCGCTTGCCCATAACGGGAACCTTGTGAATGCTCAAGCGTTAAAGTTCCAATTAGAAGGCCAAGGCAGTATTTTTCAAACCACATCGGATACGGAAGTGCTAGCCCATCTTATAAAACGAGGCGGTTCGCTTAGCTTGGTGGATCGTGTGAAGAATGCCCTCTCAATGATTAAAGGGGCCTATGCTTTTGTCATGTTAACGGAGGACCAATTAATTGTTGCGCTTGACCCTAATGGGCTGCGCCCTTTAGCTTTGGGTCGCTTGGGAGATGCATATGTGGTCGCCTCAGAAACCTGTGCCTTTGATATTGTCGGCGCCACTTACGAGCGAGATGTTCAGCCAGGTGAACTTCTTATTATTAATAATGATGGCTTATTGGTAGATCGTTTCGCGCATTCTTCTAATAGAGCGATTTGTAGTATGGAATACATTTATTTTTCTCGACCGGATTCGAATATTGAAGGGATGAATGTGCATGCCGCACGTAAACGCCTCGGAATTGAACTGGCTCAAGAGGCGCCAATTGAAGCGGATGTCGTGACTGGTGTTCCAGATTCTAGCATTTCAGCGGCGATTGGTTATGCGGAAGCAACCGGGATCCCATATGAACTTGGTTTGATCAAAAATCGTTATGTTGGTCGGACGTTTATTCAACCATCACAAGCTTTGAGAGAACAAGGGGTTAAGATGAAGCTCTCAGCCGTGCGCGGGATTGTCGAAGGCAAACGGGTGGTCATGGTGGATGATTCGATTGTACGCGGCACAACAAGTCGACGGATTGTGACCCTACTCCGTGAAGCTGGAGCAAAAGAAGTTCATGTTCGAATCAGCTCGCCACCGATTAAAAATCCTTGTTTTTATGGAATTGATACGTCCTCATCCAGCGAGTTGATTGCAGCCGAACATTCAATTGAAGAAATTCGGGAAATCATTGGGGCGGATTCCTTGTCCTTCTTATCTGTTGAGGGCATTCAAAAGTCGATTGGACGTGAAGATGCCAATGGAAAGTGTGGCCAATGTTTGGCTTGTTTTACAGGGGATTACCCAACGGAAATTTATCCGGATACGGTCCTTCCTCATGAGAAGGAACTGACGGTTTAATTAAAATTGGAGAGACGCTCTCTCATTTTGACGGTACTCGAGATGAGGGAGCCTGCAGGATATGAAGGAGGGGCAGCCGAGTGTCAGAAGCATACAAACAGGCCGGTGTGAATGTAGAAGCCGGTTATGAGGCCGTGCGCCGGATCAAGGCGCATACAGAACGGACGCGTCGCCCAGGGGTTATGGATGGCCTTGGTGCGTTTGGGGCCGGGTTCGATTTATCGGAATTAGGGTTGAAGCAGCCTGTTTTGGTCTCAGGAACAGATGGGGTTGGAACGAAACTTATGGTTGCACTTGCAATGGATCGCCATGATACGATTGGGATTGATGCGGTTGCAATGTGTGTCAACGACATTGTGACACAAGGCGCTGAGCCGCTTTTTTTCCTAGATTATATTGCCTGTGGGTCGCTTGAACCTGGAAAGATTGAACAGATCGTTAAGGGCGTAGCGGATGGTTGCGAGATGGCGGGTTGTGCCTTGGTCGGTGGCGAGACAGCGGAAATGCCGGGTATGTATGAGGCAGAGGATTATGACGTGGCGGGTTTTTCGGTTGGGGCAGTTGAAAAATCAGAGCGTCTAACAGGTGCCGCCATCGAAGAAGGTCACGTTGTGATTGGTTTAGCCTCTAATGGTATTCATAGCAATGGATTTTCATTGGTACGCCGCTTGATTTCGAAGGCGGATTTGAGCTTCGACAGTCCATTTAGAAACACGGGTCGAACCGTTGGAGAAGAAATTCTAACCCCCACCCGTATTTATGTGAAGCCAATCCTTGAATTAATTAAAAAGGTTCCGGTTAAGGGACTCGCTCATATCACTGGTGGTGGATTTATTGAAAATATCCCGAGAATGGTACCAAACGGTCTTGGGGTCAAGATTGAAAAAGGGACATGGGAGATTCCAGAGGTGTTCTCGTTTCTTCAAGAAATCGGTGCACTATCAGAAGAAGACCTTTATGGCACGTTTAACATGGGGATTGGTATGGTAGCCGTGGTTCCAGAAGCAGAGGTTGAACAGGCGCTCTCTATTCTTGAGAAGGCAGGAGAACGGGCTTGGAAGATTGGGCGTGTCACGAAACAAGCGGGTTTGCAGTGGAAGGAGTCTCTTAAAGCATGAAACTTGCCATTTTTGCCTCCGGTACCGGAAGTAATTTTGAGGCTCTGTACCAGGCATCGTCAGCAGATGAGTTGAGTGCCCCTATAGAGCTTTTGGTTTGTGACCGGCCTGGTGCGCGCGTGGTTGAAAAAGCGGAAAAAGCGGGAGTTCAAACTCTGGTTTTGAATCCAAAGTCGTTTTCTTCTAAGGCGGACTATGAAAAAGCCATTCTTCAAGTCCTACTTGAAAAAGAAATTGAGTTCATCGTTTTGGCTGGTTATATGCGGTTAATTGGACCAACCTTACTGGAGCACTTTCCCAAGCGGATGATCAATATTCATCCCTCACTACTCCCGGCTTTTCCGGGGTTACATGCCATTGAGAAAGCCTACGAAGCGGGTATAGAGGAAACTGGGGTCACGATCCATTTTGTCGATGAAGGGATGGACACTGGCCCCGTGCTTGCTCAAGAATCTGTAGCGATTAGAGAGGGCGAGACGTTGGAATCGTTAGAAGCGCGCATCCACGCTGTTGAACACCACCTCTATCCCAAAACCATTGAAAAAGTAATTAAAGAGTGGCGCGGGGTTAAATAATTGAATCTTTGTTGATTGAAGCCGATGGACGTACGCGAGAGCGAAAATCAACGGGTTAGATAAAAAACGAAGGAGTGTCGAATGATGGTACGAGCTTTAATAAGTGTGTCGAACAAAGGCGGTCTTGTTGGGTTTGCTAAAGGGCTGGCAGATTTAGGTGTGGAAATCCTTTCAACCGGAGGGACCAAAAGTCTTCTTGAAAAAGAAGGCATCCCCGTTCAATCGGTTTCCGACGTCACCGGTTTTCCTGAAATTTTAGATGGACGCGTGAAAACTTTGCATCCTAATATTCATGGCGGACTTCTTGCCCGTCGCGATCTTCCAGAGCATCTGGCTCAAATCAATGAGCACGCCATTGAGCCAATTGATCTTGTGGTTGTCAACCTCTATCCGTTTAAAGAAACCATCTCCAAATCAGATGTGACACATGAAGAAGCGGTCGAAAACATCGACATCGGCGGACCTTCGATGATTCGTTCTGCAGCTAAAAACTATTCTGCGGTGACCGTTGTCTGTGATCCAGCGGACTACGATCAAATTCTGGGTGAAATGAAGGCGTCAGGTGCCACAACACCTGAACTTCGTGCGCAACTCGCTGCCAAAGCATTCCGTCATACAGCCGCTTATGATGCGGTGATTGCGGAATACCTCACTCAAGAAGTGGGCGAAACATTCCCTGACCAATTCACAGTGACGTATGAGAAAAAACAAGGCCTTCGTTACGGTGAAAACCCCCATCAGAAAGCGGCGTTTTATGTGAGCCCGTTTGAAAAAGTAGGGACGATCGGTAGTGCGAAACAACTTCACGGAAAAGAGCTATCCTATAATAATATTCGTGATACGGATGCCGCCCTTCAAATGGTTAAGGAATTTTATCAGCCAGCAGTCGTTGCAGTCAAACACATGAACCCATGTGGGATTGGGACAGGCGAAACGATTGAACAGGCGTATCAAAAAGCTTACGAAGCCGATCCGGTTTCCATTTTTGGAGGGATTGTCGCAGCCAACCGTGAGATCGATGCGGCAACCGCAGAGCATCTTAGCCAAATTTTTCTGGAAATTGTCATTGCACCTGGTTTTACGGACGAGGCATTTGAGATTCTTTCTAAAAAGAAAAATATCCGGTTGCTCACGATCACTTTCGATCAAAAACAAGCCCCCGAAGCGTTGTTAACCTCTGTTGAAGGTGGACTTTTGATTCAAGATGCCGATGCTTTAGGTCTTGCGGATGCTGAATTGACTTACCCAACGACCCGTAAACCGACCGAAGAAGAAATGCGTGCCCTAGAGGTGGCATGGAAAGCGGTCAAACATGTGAAATCCAATGCGATTGTTCTCGCTAAGGAAGATCGAACAATTGGAATTGGCGCCGGTCAAATGAATCGCGTAGGTGCCGCCAAAATTGCCATTGAACAAGCGGGAGACTTGGCAAAAGGTGCCGTAATGGGTTCAGACGCGTTTTTTCCAATGCCAGATACGGTTGAAGAAGCGGCGAAAGCTGGAGTCACGGCGATTATCCAGCCTGGTGGTTCGATTAAAGATCAAGACTCCATTGATAAAGCGAATGAATGTGGGATTGCCATGGTCTTAACCGGCATTCGCCATTTCAAGCACTAGGAGTGAGCCTCATGAAGGTATTGGTAGTAGGTAAAGGCGGGCGTGAACACGCACTTGCATGGAAATTATCGGTTAGTCCAACTGTGGAGGATGTTTTTGTTGCACCGGGAAATGCGGGCATGTCCGATGTGGCAACGTTACTTCCGATTGAGGATACGGATTTTGAAGGGTTGGTAAACTGGGCCAAAGAGCATGAAGTTGATCTTGTGGTCATTGGTCCGGAACAGCCGCTCGTGGATGGGCTTGCTGACTTGTGTGTGGCAGCAGGACTTAAAGTGTTCGGTCCGTCCCAAGCTGCTGCTGTAATTGAAGGCAGTAAATCGTTCTCAAAGGACTTAATGAAACGCTATAGGATTCCAACCGCAGACTATGCTGTTTTTACAGATGAGGAGGCCGCTCTCCATTATGTCCGTGAGACCGGCGCGCCTATTGTAATTAAGGCCGATGGCTTAGCGGCTGGAAAAGGCGTGACAGTCGCCATGACACTTGAGGAAGCGGAGGCGGCGATTCATTCTATTCTAGGTGATCAACGCTTCGGAGAATCCGGTGCTTCAATTGTGATAGAGGAATACCTTGAGGGGGAAGAATTTTCATTAATGGCCTTAGTGAATGGGACAACGGTCACACCACTTGTGATCGCACAAGACCATAAGCGCGCTTTTGAAGGCGATCAAGGTCCTAATACAGGCGGCATGGGCGCCTACTCCCCAGTCCCGCAAATCTCGGAGGCGCTTGTCAGAGAATCGGTTGAAACGATTGTGAAGCCGACGGCCGAAGCGATGGTCAAAGAAGGGCGTCCTTATGTCGGAGTTTTGTATGCCGGCTTAATGGCAACCGGAGCGGGACCAAAGGTGATCGAATTTAATTGTCGCTTTGGTGATCCTGAGACGCAAGTGGTCTTGCCACGCCTCGAAAACGATTTAGCAGACGTGTTTTTGTCCGTGATCGACGGAGATCAGCCTGAACTGGAGTGGTCTAGTGAAGCAGTTTGTGGCGTGGTGTTAGCGGCTGAGGGCTATCCAGGTTCTTATGAAAAAGGCCATCTTATCAGTGGGTTTAAAGATGTGGATCCAGAGACGCTTGTGTTTCATTCAGGGACTACCCAAAAGGATGAAGGCTATGTGACGAACGGTGGTCGGTTGCTGTTGGTCGCACGCCGGGGTGCGACCCTTGAGGCGGCGATTCATGAAGCACGCCGTGAAATGGAAAAACTCGAAAGTCCGGGCACTTTCTTTAGACGGGATATCGGGCATCGGGCTATTCAAACCAAAGCATAAATTGTAAACTAGAAGCCAACGCAGGTGGGTGTGTGAGGACTCCACCTTGTGTTGGTTTTATTTTTGGAAAGGTGTCTCTATGAGTCACAGTGCTTGCGGTAGGGAGTAGTGTAAGAGTGGAATAGCGCCCTCTCGTATCCCTAATTTAAATTTGCGTCCACGACGTTCCGCTATCCCGGGAAAAAGGCTGCCGATGGAAACGTTGTGACCACGGGGTTCCTTTATTTTGTGGTTTTGGGTCGAATTCGGGCGGATAGTGGGGCAATAGCGGATCGACGTGTCCATAACGTCACAGCGCCACCCACCGAGAGTGGAATAGCGCCCTCTCGTGTCCCCAATTTATATTTGCGTCCACGACGTTCCGCTATTCCGGGAAAAAGGCTGCCGATGGAAACGTTGTAACCACGGGGTTCCTTTATTTCGTGGTTTTGGGTCGAATTCGGGCGGATAGTGGGGCAATAGCGGATCGAGGTGTCCATAACGTCACAGCGCCACCCACCGAGAGTGGAATAGCGCCCTCTCGTGTCCCTAATTTATATTTGCGTCCACGACGTTCCGCTATTCCGGGAAAAAGGCTGCCGATGGAAACGTTGTGACCACGGGGTTCCTTTATTTCGTGGTTTTGGGTCGAATTCGGGCGGTTAGTGGGGCAATAGCGGATCGAGGTGTCCATAACGTCACAGCACCACCCACCGAGAGTGGAATAGCGCCCTCTCGTGTCCCTAATTTCAATTTGCGTCCACGACGTTCCGCTATCCCGGGAAAAAGGTTGCCGATGGAAACGTTGTGACCACGGGGTTCCTTTATTTCGTGGTTTTGGGTCGAATTCGGGCGGTTAGTGGGGCAATAGCGGATCGAGGTGTCCATAACGTCACAGCGCGACCCACCGAGAGTGGAATAGCGCCGTCTCGTGTCCCTAATTTAAAATTGCGTCCACGACGTTCCGCTATCCCATAGGATAAGAGGACTGCCATAGAGAGGTTGCCCATTTCCCACCCTATTTCGCAACTTTTGTTAGAAAATCTAACGGGTGGCTTTAACAAATTAAAGAGTTGATGTAATATATAGTTGGACAGAGGGGGGATTGTCCTTGAATTTTTACCAACCATGGTCGAATGAACAACTTAGAAAGCAAGCCTCTGTTGTTAAGGGAGAGGGTTTGCCTTCAAAAATTCTGAAGAACGGGATTATTTTGAATGCGTTTACAAAAACGTGGGAAAAAAGCCATATTTGGATTTTAGAAGACCGAATTGTCTACGTTGGGTCTGATCTGCCGCAATCGTTGGATGAGGTTGAAGTCGTGGATTGTGAAGGCAAATACGTGGTGCCGGGTTATGTAGAACCGCACGCGCATCCATTTCAACTCTACAACCCTGTTTCACTTGCAAGCTTCGCGGCAACGAGAGGCACCACTTCACTTATGTGTGATAATCTGCTATTTTTTATGCGTTTTCCAGATGAGACGTCGTTTTCAATGATCGAGAAATTAAATGAATTGCCAACCAGTCTGTTTTGGTGGTGTCGATATGACGATCAAACGGTTGGCACAGAAACCGACTTTTCGGATGAGCGAATCGCACGCTGGTTGTCCCATCCTCTTGTTGTTCAAGGAGGGGAACTTACGGATTGGCCACGCGTTTTAAAAGGAGACGACCGCATGTTGTCCTGGTTGTCGCAAACCCGCGCGAAGGGAAAACAAGTCGAGGGCCATCTTCCGGGCGCTTCAGAAAAGACATTAACTCAAATGGCCCTTTTAGGCGTGACCGCTGACCATGAAGCGATGAACGCAAAAGATGCGATCAACCGGCTCAAGGTTGGATTGTCAACGTCTTTAAGATACTCACCGATTCGACCGGACTTACCGGACATCCTAGCTGGTCTTGTCGAAAAAGGGATCACTCATTTCGATTCTATTTATTTAACAACAGACGGCGGGACACCCGCCTTTTGTGAACAGGGGTTAGCGGATCGTTTAGTTCGTATTGCACTGGACGCTGGCGTGCCTGAAGCGGATGCCTATATGATGGTCACCTCTAACCCTGCTAGACATTATGGGCTCAATCGCCTAATTGGTGAACTCGCACCCGGGCGAATCGCTCACATCAATATACTAGATCATCCTCAAAATCCTCTGCCTGTTAGTGTTTTGGCTAAAGGAGAATGGGTGAAAAAAGAGAACGACTTGTATCCGTTCCACGACCGTTTGTCTTTGGATCCCCTGTTTCAAGGTCTATCGATTCATTGGACGCTCAAAGAAGCGTGGCTTGAACCTATAGGTCAATATGGCTTAAGTATGGAAAATGCGGTGATTAGTCGTTTGATCGACTGGAAAGAATTAAGCAAAGAGGCTGAACTTCCTGAGGAGGCTAGTTATTTAACTTTAATTGACCGAAATGGAACGTGGCGTGTGAGCACAGTGGTTAAAGGCTTTGCTCCAAAACTCTCGGGGTTTGCTAGCAGTTATTCAGGAACCGGTGATTTCTTGTTAATTGGCACGAACAAACAAGATATTATTAGAGCTTTTGAGCGGGTGAAAGAATTAGAGGGGGGCATCGTGCTGACGGAAGATGGGCATGTACTCTCTGAGATTGCGCTCCCGCTTGGCGGGGCGCTTTCAGACTTACCGCTTCAGGACTTGATTGAGCAGGATCGCCATTTTGCCCAAACGCTTAAGACGAAAGGCTATGTTTTTCTAGATCCTTACTATAGTTTGAACTTTTTCTCGGCCATTCATTTGCCTTATGTGAGGGTAACGCCTCTTGGGTTATATGATGTCATGCGTCGAGAGGTTCTGGTGCCAGCTGTTTCCCTCACAAACTAGTGGATGTGTGTTATGGGAGGATGGGGTTGGAACAATGGTCTGGAGTTGTGTATAGTTAAAAAGGGAAAGTCAACTCAAAACAAAAGCTAGGGTGACCATTTTGAAACGAGTTCAAGTGGCGGTCCTAATGACTGCTCTCTTATTTAGTTTAATGGCCTGCCAAAATCAGGCGAACCAAAAGCCATCTAACCAGAATCCAAACCAGACCGAGAAAGCAACACCCGCTCCAAAAAAGACCGATCAAAACCCACAAACACAAGACCAACCTGCCTCTCAACCGGTGTACCCACTTACAGGACTTCCTGCGAATGGCCCGATCGACAATAGAGTGGTTGGGGTTATGATTAATAATTATTACTTGGCACGTCCGCAGTCTGGGTTACATAAAGCCGATATCGTCTATGAAGTGTTAGCGGAAGGGCGGATCACACGCTTTCTAGCGCTCTTTCAAAGCCAACAGCCGGATGTGATTGGTCCGGTCCGAAGTGCGAGACCTTATTATATTAAACTTAATCAAGGCTACGGTGGACTGTATGTTTGTTTTGGTTGGAGTCCGCAAGCCAAAAAGATCTTAAAAAGCGGTGGCATTGACTACATACAAGGCCTGTATCATGACGGAACATGGTTTAAGCGTGTGACTTTCCGTAAAGCCCCGCATAATGCGTATATCACGTATCAAAACATTGAAAAGGGAGCCAAAGTGTCTGGTTTTTCTATGACGCAAACGGTAAAGCCATTGCCCTTTCTAACACAAGATGAAGCCGATCAGATTTCGGGAGAGTCTGTGAATAAAGTAACCATTACATATGGCTCTGATAATGTGGTCAGCTATGTCTATAACCCTGACAAACAACTCTTCTATCGCCATATTAATGGAAAACAGGCCGAGGATCTGGAAACCAAAACGCCGTTGACTGCAGCTAATGTATTCATTGTAAGCGCGAAGCATCGGTTCATTGACAGTTATCCGAGACGCGCGATCGATCTCGAATCAGGTGGGCCGGCCTACCTTCTTCAACACGGGAAGGTTCAGAAAGTAGAATGGAGAACTGTGAACGGCCGCATTTTACCGTACAAGGATGGAAAAGCACTTGGCTTTGTTCCAGGGCAAACCTGGATAAATGTTGTGGAAGCAAATCCTGGACTCACCCATGAAGTCACTTTACAAAAGGGGTCATAAGTTATGCAAATTGATAAATTAAGAGGTAAATCATTAGATCAACTGTTTAAATCGATTCTTTCTTTAAAAGATCTTGAAGAGTGCTATCGTTTTTTTGATGATCTCTGTACGATGGGAGAATTACAATCACTCGCACAGCGCTTGGAAGTCGCGCGGATGTTAATGGAAGGATTCACGTACCATAAAATTGAAGAAGAAACGGGTGCGAGTACCGCCACCATTTCTCGAGTCAAACGATGTATTAATTTTGGAAATGATGCTTATGAAATGACATTAAATCGAGTGCTTGATACACCTTTACAGAAAAAAGAAAGTTTATAAAACTAAAATGAAAGGGGATCTACTGGCTTCATACAGTGGTTCCCTCCTAATCCCTCTTAATCCCTCTTTTCTTAAACATTCCCTCAATTTTCTTCTCTTTTTCAGGCATTTCAGAACAAAGAAGCTCAGTCCAAAATATGATATAATCCAAGCAGAGTATTTTGGGAGGACAAGCTAATTATGAGTTTATATAAATCGTGGTCCCATGTGTTTAAGCTCGATCCGAATCGACCAATTGGTGATGAGGCGCTGGAGCGGATCTGTGAATCCGGCACGGACGCTGTGGTTGTAGGTGGAACAGATGGGGTAACACTAGACAATACTTTGCATTTGTTAAGTCGAATTCGCCAATATTCGGTTGACTGCGCCTTAGAGATTTCAGACCTAGAGGCGGTGACACCGGGTTTTGATTTGTATTTTGTGCCGTCCGTTTTAAATGCGACAGAGACGCGTTGGGTGGTGGGTCATCAACAAGAGGCCCTAAAAATGTTCGGTGATACGATTGACTGGGAAGAAATGGCGGCAGAAGGTTATGTGGTTCTTAATCCTGATGCAAAAGTGGCTCAATTGACGGGTGCGAAAACGAGCCTTGATCAAGAGGATGTCGTCGCATATGCCCAATTAGCGGATCGCCTTTTTAACTTGCCTATTTTTTATTTGGAGTATAGCGGTACGTATGGTGACCCTGGACTTGTCGAGCGCGTCAAGCGAACCCTCGATCACGCGACATTGTTTTATGGGGGCGGTATCGCGTCTCCTGAGAAAGCACGCGTTATGGCGGAACACGCCGATGTGGTGGTAGTCGGGAATTTGATTTATGACGATCTTAAAACGGCTCTGAAAACCGTAAAAGCCGTTCATGATATAAAAAAACAAACAAAGGGAGTGGAGCGCGATGCAGGGGATGGCAAATGACTTACTAAAAGGACTTAATCCTGAACAAAAGAAAGCTGTTTTACACACTCAAGGTCCGCTTTTATTAATGGCAGGGGCTGGTAGTGGGAAAACGCGTGTGCTCACACATCGAATTGCCTATCTGCTGATTGAAAAAGAAGTGGCGCCTTGGAATGTCTTGGCCATTACGTTTACCAACAAGGCCGCGAAAGAAATGCAAAAGCGACTCCAAGACTTAACCGGTCCGCTTGCCAATGACATTTGGGTCTCAACCTTTCACTCTATGTGCGTGCGGATTTTAAGACGCGATGCAGACCGCCTTGGTGTGAGTCGCAATTTCTCTATTCTGGACGGTACCGATCAATTATCGGTGATGAAAGCCATCCTGAAAGATCAGAATGTTGACACCAAAAAATTCACCCCTAGAAGCATTCTCGGAACCATTAGCTCTGCCAAAAATGAGCTAATAACCGCGGACGATTATGCTAAAAGCGCGAACGGACCCTATGATGAAGTGGTTAAGGATGCGTATCTCGAGTACGAAAAGCGGCTTCGCAAAAACCATTCGCTTGATTTTGACGATTTAATCATGACAACGATCAATTTATTCCAACGCGTACCGGATGCCCTTCAATACTATCAACGTAAGTTCCAATATATTCACGTTGATGAGTATCAAGATACAAACCGTGCCCAATACACACTGGTTAAGCTCTTAGCGGAACGTTTCCGCAATCTTTGCGTCGTTGGAGACAGTGACCAGTCGATCTACCGTTGGCGCGGTGCGGACATCAAGAACATTATGTCGTTTGAACAAGATTATGCTGATGCCACGGTTATTTTACTGGAACAGAATTACCGGTCAACGAAAAAAATTCTCGACGCAGCAAACCAAGTCATTGAAAACAACCCCAATCGAAAGCCCAAAAAATTGTGGACGGAAAATCAAGAGGGCGCCTCGATCGCGTATTATCAAGGGGACACGGAACACGAGGAAGGGCGCTATGTGGCTGGGAAAATTACAACCATCTATAACGAAGAAGGCGTGGATCATAAGGAGATGGCGATCCTTTATCGAACCAACGCGCAGTCTCGTGTGGTCGAAGAAATGCTCATGAAAGCCAATATCCCTTACAAAATGGTTGGCGGAACAAAGTTCTATGAGCGTAAAGAGATCAAGGATCTGCTCGCATACCTTCGTTTAATTGCGAACCCTGATGATGACATTAGCTTTGCGCGAGTGGTCAATGTACCAAAGCGTGGTGTGGGTGCGGCATCATTAGACCGCTTAGCGGCCCACGCCCTCGAGCATGATCTTTCGTTAATTCAAGCGATTCAAGAAATTGAACAAACGAGCGTTCCCAAAAAAGCCGCGGGTGCACTGATCACGTTTGCCGAACAAATCTTGAACTGGTCGTCTATGCACGACTATCTTTCCGTAACAGAACTTGTGGAAGAGGTGCTGGAGAAAACCGGCTATCGCCACTCCCTTAAGGATGAAAAAACGCTTGAAGCCGAAAGTCGTTTGGAAAACTTAGAGGAGTTCTTATCGGTTACTCAAGATTTTGAAAAAACCCACGAGGATAAATCTCTCATTGCTTTTTTAACGGAACTCGCATTGGATGCGGATTATGGGTCGGATGAAGACACTAGTTCAAAAGCCGTAGAAGGTGTTACGTTGATGACCCTCCATGCCGCCAAAGGGCTTGAGTTTCCAGTCGTCTTTTTAGTTGGAATGGAAGAAGGGATTTTCCCTCATATCCGGGCTATTATGGATGATGAGGAAATGGAAGAAGAACGTCGTCTCGCCTATGTTGGGATCACTCGTGCGGAAAAACGTTTGTTTTTAACCAATGCGCGGAGTCGAACGCTTTTTGGTAAAACCAATGCCAATCCTGTCTCGCGCTTCATTGCCGAAATCCCTCAGGAATTGATTGAAAATGAAGGGGTTCCAATGAAACAAGTGCCTTGGGGCGGTCGTGGGACGATGCCTTCTGTTACACCTAGCCCAAGTCGTCCGCGCCAATTTATCCCGAAGAAAACGGTCAATTCAAGCGTGGATTGGTCGGTTGGAGATAAAGTCAGCCACAAAAAATGGGGGATTGGCACGGTCGTCAGTATGAAGGGTCAGTCGGAAGCGCTCGAATTGGATATCGCCTTTCCAAAGCCGACTGGTTTGAAACGACTGTTAGCGACGTTTGCTCCGATAGAGAAAGTGGAATAAGAACAGGATGTTTGACATGCTCTGTTCGTTACACCTAAAAAAAGGAGAGAGTCCTTTTGGAAAATGTCGAGAACCGTATGCTTGAGATTCGAAAGACGCTTAATCAATATGCCTATGAATATTATGTGTTGGATCAGCCGACTGTTCCGGATTCCGAATATGATCGGTTGATGAACGAACTTCTGGAATTGGAAGACACACACCCGGAGCTTGTCACTAAAGACTCTCCCACTCAACGTATTGGAGGCGAACCGCTTAAAGGATTTACCAAAGTGGTACATCGCGCCCCAATGCTAAGTTTGGGGAATGCCTTTAATGAGCAGGACCTTCGCGAATTTGATCGCAGAGTCCGCCAAGCGGTTGGAGACAATGTGGCGTATGTGTGTGAATTGAAAATTGACGGCCTTGCCGTGTCCTTATCCTATGAGAACGGACAATTTATTCAGGGGGCGACCCGTGGAGATGGGTCAGTTGGTGAAGAAATCACACAAAATTTGCGGACGATTCGCTCGATCCCCCTTGTCTTGAACGAAGCAGTGACAGTAGAAGTCCGAGGCGAGGCTTATATGCCGAAACCCTCCTTTGTTTCGTTAAATCGAGTTCGTGAAGCGCAAGGTGAGGCTTTGTTTGCCAATCCCCGGAATGCAGCTGCTGGATCTTTAAGACAGCTTGATCCTAAAATTGCAGCCAGCAGGAATCTAGATCTCTTCCTTTATGCGCTCGGTGAAGGCTATCCTGGGACAATTCACGCACATAGCGAAGGCCTGATGTGGATGAAAGCGATTGGATTGCGCACGAATCCTGAGTGGAGGCGTTGTGAATCCGTCGAAGAGGTGCTTACCTTTATTGAAGATTGGACGGTAGAGCGGCCCAATCTTTCTTATGATATTGATGGTATTGTCATTAAGGTGGATGATTTGGACCAGCAACAAGAGCTTGGGTTTACAGCCAAAAGTCCAAGGTGGGCGGTTGCTTACAAATTTCCAGCCGAAGAAGTGGTGACGACACTTGAAGATATCGAGCTCAGCGTTGGACGGACGGGGGTGATTACACCCACCGCCATTTTGAGTCCAGTTCAGGTCGCCGGTACCACGGTCAAACGAGCATCGCTTCATAATGAAGATCTCATCCGTGAGAAGGACATTCGCATTGGAGACACGGTTGTCATTAAGAAAGCCGGTGACATTATTCCGGAAGTTGTGAATGTCCTGGTTGAGCGACGCTCAGGGAATGAAGTGCCGTTTTCGATGCCGGATGTGTGCCCGGAATGTGGCAATGACTTAGTCCGCCTTGAGGGGGAAGTGGCGCTCCGATGTTTGAATCCAAAATGTCCAGCCCAGATTCGAGAAGGGTTGATCCATTTTGTCTCACGAAACGCGATGAACATTGATGGCGTAGGTGAGAAAGTCATTACAGCGCTCTTTGAAAATAGGTTGATTCACGATGTTGCCGATCTTTATAAATTGACCTTTGATCAATTGATTCAGCTCGAGCGGATGGGTGAGAAATCTGTGACCAACCTAATCGATGCGATTACGGCATCGAAGGATAATTCGCTGGAACGCTTGCTGTTTGGTCTTGGCATTCGGTTTGTTGGTGAAAAAGCAGCGCGTACGCTCGCCCAACATTTCGGTTCTATGGCCAAACTTGCGAACGCTACGGTGGAAGACCTTATAGAGGTAGAAGAGGTCGGAGAAAAAATGGCCGATTCCATTGCGACCTATTTTAAAAATGAAGAGGTTCACAGTTTGGTTGAAGAGTTGAAAACGGTTGGTGTCAATATGGTCTTCAAAGGCCAAACTGTTGATCAAGCGGACATACAGGAATCTCCATTTTTAGATAAAACGGTTGTTTTAACGGGAAAGCTTGAGTCACTTTCTCGAAAAGAGGCACAAGAAGCTGTGGAACGATTGGGTGGAAAAGTGACCTCCAGCGTGAGTAAGAAAACCGATCTCGTTGTTGCGGGGGCCGAGGCGGGATCTAAACTCACTAAAGCGGAATCACTAGGTATTGAAGTCTGGTCTGAAGCCCAATTGATGGAGGCAATAAAGTAAAATGAGATGGACACAAATGAATAAGAAAATGAATCCAATCCGTCGCGATCCTTCAAATCGCCAAAGTATGAGGTTGAGAAACGGGGTGCTTTTCGCAGGCCTTGCGGTATTAATCGCATTGATGCCCGCCTGTTCCGTATTTCAGAAAAATACGCCCCAAAAGCAAGTGGTCAAAGAAACATCTAAAAGCCAAAAAGAGCAAATTACGGTTATTCCTCAGAGCGATAGTAGTACGAAGGAGTATCAAACGATTCGCCCCAAGAGTCCAAGTGATACGCGAGGCTATATCCAATATGGTGTGGGAAACCGCGTTGATATCGATGAAATTGAGACCAAACTCCAGGATCTTTCCAAGGGACCGTTCGATCCATCCCACTATTATTTTCAAGAGGGGCAGTTTCTGTCGACCTCATTTATTGATTCGTTGTTGTCAAGACAAGATAAGACACATCCGGATGGCTTGAACCCACCTCTAGGGAAAGGGAAGGATTTAGGGGTCCAAGCGACCAATAGTCCAAAGTACTTAAGTTATATTTTAGAACAGGATTATCTGAACAAAAGCGATAAAAAATTAGGTGGGATTTCATTAGCAATCTCCGTTAATTCCGTGTATAGCGATAACCTTTATAATAAGAAAAATGGAATGACGTATCCCGTTGATGTGACACTTGATCCTAAAAAGTCAATGGCCGAAGCCAAGAAGGATGCAGTTAAGATCGTTCAAAAGGTCAGAAGCACTAAAGGCTTAGAGTCGATCCCGATCATGGTGGGGCTCTATATTGAGTCTCAGCCAGGATCTTTTGTGCCGGGTCATTACTTTGCCAAAACAACGGTAGCGGGCAAAAGCGCCTCGATTGGGAAATGGACGAAGGTGGACCAAGAAGTTCAACTCTTCCCTTCTGCTGCTGCGCAGTCCAAATACAAGAGTGACAGTGATAAATTTTCCAAGTTCTCGAGTGATGTCCAAAGCTATTTCTCTAATTCAATTGGTGTTATTGGAAAAGGGTTCTATAAAAACGGGAATCTATCCGAGCTTACGGTTGTAATAAATGAACGTTTCTATGATAAAACCGAGACAGTATCCTTTGCGAATTATGTGGATATGCTGATTAAAAACAAGTTTCCGTTTTCATCCGATATCCCTGTTCAGGTCTATATCAATTCGATCAATCAACCAGAGGCAATTATTGTGAACCGACCTAATATGGACCAGCCTTTTGTGCATATTTACACGCTTTATAAATAATATAAACAACAAACCAGCTCTTTCTTCTAGGGGCTGGTTTGATTGTATTTTAGTGACGTGCAAGGATCATGGAGTGGGGCTCAATGCACACAAAAGAAGTGGAAAACCTATGGCAATGTGCGATGGGTGGCTCAATGCACACAAGAAAAGGTGGAAACCCAACGGCAGTGTGCAAGGTGCATGAGATTGTTGTGACTTTCCCTTCCATGTTATTATGAAAGGATAGAAGTCTTTAGAGTGAGAAGGTGTTTGAACGCTTGAAATCACTAAATATGACCTTTTTACCTGACCCGGAGTGGGGTTATGCGTTTTTTATATGGTTTTCAGATCCAGAAGGCGCTCCTTTTAAACGGTTGAACGATCGACTGAATAGTGAGCTCATGGCGACTGCGGAGTGGCGCTATCTTTTTCAAGAATATGGGGTTCGCACGTCTAACTTGGTCATCGAAACCGCATCTGAAGAAATCGAAACAGCTGGCCTCCTTTTCCCGTTAGTCAGTTTTTATAATTTCTTAATCTATGATGGATTTCGCGACTCAGAGGATGTCGCGTTTAGATATGGAGAAACCTTTTATTATTTTGCTCGGATTGCAAAAGGGATCGAGCTCCTACACCGAAATGCCCATTTTTATCCAGGTCTAGCCCTTCCAAAAATTGAAGGGGTCCTCTATCCCCAAGCGAGATGGTTTGTCAATTGGCAGCCGCTTGAGCAGTCAGGGTTAGAGAAGCAATGGCTGCACACCATTCCTAGGCCAGCGCTTGCACCAAAACGGCTGGCAGAGTTTCATATTCGGCAGTGGTTGGAACTCTTGCTCGGAGAGTGGAACGATCAAGTCTTAAGAGAAAAGCTTGATCTGGACACCATTTCAGGTCTTGCCTTAAAGGAAGGGTTAAACGAACAGGAATGGGCGTCTCAATGGGTTAAGGCGCTTAAAGATAACCAGTCGGTCCCGTTTGATTACGTGATCTCGTCGCACAGAAAATCCGCTTATTTGGCCTTGCAGGAGACGCTCTCACTACCGTCCAAAAGAAAACGGTCGGAGGATGGGGTGAAACGTTACGAAGCGATTCAAGAGACGTATTTGCCCGCTTACATTCATCCGGAGAAGATGCATCTGTTTTTAGAACCATTGGATCCAGATGCCCCGTTTGATCGAACGTCCGAATGGACAATTGCGATAGAGGTAGAAGGGAAGCGGTTGGTTTTAAACGACCGAATCAAGCGCCATGTTGAGCAGGCCAGGGGACCCGAATTAGAAAGCCAATCGGAGACGCGTTCTGAGCTGGAGGTCGCTTTATCGTACATTCCGACCGGTACGTTTTCGGTTCAGGACATTGAGACGAACCACCCTGATCCTGTGAGGTGGTGGCAACGTCAACATGACTTCTTGACGAAGGAATTAGGGCTTTTTGAAGCGGACCTAAACCGAGAGATCACCGTTTCTTCTGATTGGATTCAATCGCTTTTAACGAAAACCGCGCGCTTAAAAAAACAAGGGATCGGGTTACGCTTTCCAGATTGGTTCAGTTGGCGAGATTATTCGGATTCAGAGGTTTCCATTGCGGCTGATGTAGAGGCCGGGCAGTCTTTTTTCTCATTGGATTCGATTGTGAATTTTAAGTGGCAGCTTTCAATTGGAGATCTCCAGCTTTCTAGGGAGTTGTTCAATCAGCTGGTTAAAGACAATCGCCGTTTTATTAACTACCGCGGTCAATGGGTCAACGTTCCAATCGAGCAGTTGTCCCAAGCGTTTGAACGGCTTTCAAATCATGGTCTTGAGTTGAAAGAAAAGGGCCGGGTAGCGGATCTGCTCCGTTTTTCATTGGCAGAGAAAGAAAAGGCGCATGACGCGTCTATTCAGCTTAATTTGGATGCCCTTCTCACGCGGTATTTGGAGCGGCTTTTGTCGGCTCCTTCTCACCCTCCAAAAGTCCCGAAGGCTTTGCATGGTACGCTCAGGCCATATCAGAAAGAAGGCTACGGTTGGCTTTGGGGGCTTTATGAAAAAGGGGTTGGCGGGTGTTTAGCTGATGATATGGGACTTGGGAAGACGGTTCAGACCATTGCTTATTTACTAAAAAAGCATCGGAACCCTCGGGAGAAGAAAACCACCTCCTTGATCGTGTGTCCGACTTCAGTTATGGGAAACTGGGAACGGGAACTTCATCAATTTGCGCCTGATTTATCGGTTAGGCTGCATCATGGTCAAACCCGCCAAACTGAAGAAGCGTTTTTTGAAAGTCTATCTCAAACCGATGTAATCATTACGAGTTACACCTTAGCGGCTAATGATTTTCCAACGCTTGGCGAGGTCGAGTGGGGGACGTTAATCATAGATGAAGCCCAAGCGATTAAAAATCCGGCTTCCCAAAAAAGTCGGGTGCTTAAAAAGTATAAAGCGAAACATCGCTTGGCTCTAACAGGGACACCGATTGAGAATCGGCTGGATGAACTGTGGTCGATTATGGATTTTTTAAATCCAGGTTATTTAGGGTCATTAGCCGGTTTTAGGAGGGGCTTTGTTCAACCCATTGAAAAAAGAAAAGATTCCGAGCGCTCTGCCCTTTTGAGGCGGTTTGTTCAGCCGTTTTTATTAAGAAGAGAGAAAACCGATCGACGGGTGATTCAAGATCTTCCAGAGAAGAGCGAAAGAAAAATTATCTGTCATTTAACGGAAGAACAGGCGTCGATGTATCAATCGATTGTCGACCGCTTAATGGAACGCATGCAAAAAACGCATGGGATGGAACGTCGTGGGTTGATTTTGTCGACGCTCACACGTTTAAAACAAGTCTGTAATCATCCTGCCTTAGTCGCACAAGATCCTGGCATTAATCTTGAATCCGGGAAAATGGAAAAGTTAGCCCAAATCATGCCATCTATTTTAGATGGGGGTCAGAGTGCCCTTATATTTACTCAATATGTGAGAATGGGGCATTTATTAAAAGATGAATTGAGTGCTCGGTTCCCAGGGCGTCCGATTTCCTTTTTGCATGGCGGCGTCGATGTGAAGAAACGGGAAGCAATGATTCGTCACTTTCAATCGGGCGATCAGCATTCGGCCATCTTTATTTTATCTTTAAAAGCTGGGGGATTTGGGTTAAACCTGACCGCCGCGAACCATGTGATTCATTATGATCGTTGGTGGAATCCGGCTGTTGAGAATCAAGCGACCGACCGCTCTTATCGAATTGGGCAAACAGAAGACGTCCATGTGTATAAAATGATTTGCGAGGGCACGCTTGAAAAGCAAATTGATGAGCTGCTTGAAAAGAAGAAACAACTCAGTGAATCTATTTTGGGAAGTGGGGACGGCTGGGTCACAGAATTAAATGACACGGAAGTCTATGAGCTTGTTCGACTGCGAAAGAAGGTGCTCGGTACATGAGTCCTAAGGGAAAGAAGCTTGAAAAATGGTTGTCCACTTTCTTTGATCAGGTCGATGCAAAGGAATTAACTAAGGGCCAACAACTTTTTCAAGCAGGGCGCTTGTTCGGTTTTGAGGAGGGCGCTTCACAAGTTGAGGCGATGGTTCAGGGCACCCAGGTCTATAAAGTGACGGTTTACTATGAGGGCACGGACCTCCTATCGCTAGGGCTTCCGAATCCGAGCCATTTGGTTTGTACCTGTACGTGTTCTGAGGAGACACCAATTTGTGCCCATAGCGCCTGTACCATTTTACATTGGGCATTGAAGACCGAAAAGGCACTGAGCCAGGTTGTGAATATGGGGGGGCCAGGCGCTGAGAAGGTGGATCGCTTTAAAACGGATTTATCGCTCAGGCGCCTAGAGAACGCGGCCCAATCCACACCAGGTCCATATGACCATGTTTTAAAAGGCTATCCAAGTAACCACCCACTTGATGGCATGATGAAACAGGTCTACAAACAAGTTAGGAAGAGGATCCGGGGTTAATCCAGATTTTGTACTGGATTTTAAAAAGAGATAATGGACCCACTCTTATGAGAGGTTACCATTATCTTTTTTATTTTGTCTTGCTGAAAATAATGCACGATTAAGGGTTAAGTAGTATACTAAATGTAAGCGCTTTATAATAAAAATATGAGGTGGTTACTTGAGCATTTATGCGTTGAATCTATTTAATGTGAAAGATAAGGCGGAGTACCTGGCTTATGCAAAGGGAGCGGAAACAGCGATAAAGAAATATGGCGGCAAAGTCATTGCATTAGGTGATTTAAGTTCAGCGCCAGTTGGAGATATTTTGCCCAGGCAAGTGATGATGCTGGTGGAATGGGAAGATAAAAAAGGGATTAAAGGCTATATCGAGGATCCAAATTTGGCGGCTCTCCATCCTCATCGAGAAAAGGGTGTGGACAATTTTGTCTGGCATCTCTTCGAACGTTTAGAAGATCTAAGACCCATTTTAAAAGATAAAGTGGAAACAAACGAACAGCAGCCTTAACCGGCCGCTGTTTTTATTTTGTCAAAAATCCCATCCATAACGACATAAAGAGTGAAAGAATGAGAGAAGGATGGGGCTCTCTATTGCCGAGCCTGCCCCATTTTTGGTATGATCAACTTATTGTATTTTACTCGGAGGTGAACATTTTGGCAGGAATTTCGAAAGAGGATGTTTTGCATGTCGCTCATCTGGCTCGTTTAACCTTAAACGATGAAGAAGCAGAGCGCTTAACGACAGATTTAGGAAATATCATTCAGTTTGCCGAACAGTTGAATGAACTCGATACAGAGAACATTCCAGAAACCACACATGTTTTGGATATGAAAAATGTTTTGCGTGAGGACGTGTCTCGCGATTGGTTGACACGCGAAGAAGCACTTAAGAATGCTCCAGATCAAGAAAATGGACAAGTTAAAGTACCGAAAGTGTTTGAGGATTAAGAAAAGAAAAGGAGGGAAACACGTGGCATTATTTGATGAAGGCGCAAAGCAATTAATGGATCGGTTACATAAAAAAGAAATCTCGTCGACTGACGTCGTGAATGAAAGCTATCAGCGTATTGCGGCGGTTGATGACAAAGTCAAAGCCTTTTTGACCCTAAATGAAGAAGCGGCCCGCGCGAGAGCAACTGAGCTTGATGCGAATGGCGACAGTGGAAAATCACTATTTGGTCTCCCGATTGGGATCAAAGATAATATTGTGACTAAGGGACTTAAAACGACATGTGCAAGCCAGCTCCTAGCTAATTTCGAACCGTTACATGATGCAACAACGGTGGATCGAATCTTGGCTCAAGATGGAATTGTCGTAGGGAAGCTCAACATGGATGAGTTTGCAATGGGTTCATCGAATGAAAACTCAAGCTTTGGTGGCACGCGCAATCCTTGGGATCTCAATCGTGTACCAGGTGGTTCGAGCGGCGGCTCAGCTGCAGCCGTTGCAGCCGGTCTTGTCCCATTCACCCTCGGATCTGATACAGGTGGTTCGATCCGTCAGCCTGCTGCTTTTTGTGGCGTTGTAGGGATTAAGCCTACCTATGGTCGAGTGTCCCGATTTGGATTAGTGGCCTTTGCGTCATCCCTTGACGTGATCGGTCCTGTCACGCGCACCGTGGAAGACAATGCGCATCTCCTAAATGTGATTGCAGGAGTGGATCGCTATGATTCAACATCGGCCAACGTTGATGTCCCAGATTTTACAAAAGGTTTAACAGGCGACATTAAAGGCTTGAAAATTGCCGTTCCAAAAGAGTACTTGGGAGAAGGGGTCTCTGAAGGGATTCGTCAATCGGTTCTTAAAGCCTTGTCTGAGCTTGAAAAATTAGGCGCAACATGGGAAGAAGTATCGCTCCCACATTCCAAATACGCGCTCGCAACTTACTATCTTCTTTCTTCCTCTGAGGCTTCCGCGAACCTAGCGCGTTTTGACGGGGTGCGGTACGGAGTTCGAGCAGACGCTGAAAATCTTCTTGATATGTATAAAGAAACGCGTAGCAAGGGATTTGGAGTTGAAGTGAAGCGTCGGATTATGCTTGGAACGTATGCCTTAAGTTCTGGTTACTATGATGCGTATTATAAAAAAGCTCAAAAAGTCCGGACGCTTATTAAGCAAGACTTTGAAAACGTATTTGAAAAGTACGATGTGGTCGTTGGACCAACCACTCCAACACCTGCCTTTAAAGTTGGAGAAAATATCAGCGATCCATTAACAATGTATGCGAATGATATTCTAACCATTCCAATGAACTTGGCAGGGGTGCCAGCAATCAGCGTACCGTGTGGCCTGGTTGACGGTCTTCCAGCCGGTCTCCAAATCATTGGTAAAGCGTTTGATGAGTCCACGATTTATCGTGTGGCCCATGCCTATGAGCAAGCAGCAGGCTGGAAAATGGTACCTGAACTTGAAGGGGTGAAGGGCTAATGAATTTTGAAACAATTATTGGACTTGA
This sequence comes from uncultured Sporolactobacillaceae bacterium, assembly GCA_963829575.1. Taxonomy (GTDB): domain Bacteria; phylum Bacillota; class Bacilli; order Bacillales; family Sporolactobacillaceae; genus KACC-23026. Next base: position 77,154 of record CAWHJF010000013.1, read on the forward strand.
AGTTCACGTTGAATTAAAAACGAATTCCAAGATTTTCTGTGGCTGTTCAACCGAGTTTGGTGCTCCGCCAAACACGCATACGTGCCCAATCTGTCTAGGTCACCCAGGTGTCCTTCCAGTACTCAATAAGCAAGCTGTCGAGTTTGCCATGCGCGCCGCCATGGCCTTGAACTGTGAAGTCGCGACAGATACCAAGTTTGATCGCAAAAACTACTTTTATCCAGACAATCCGAAGGCCTACCAAATCTCTCAATTTGATAAACCAATCGGAGAACATGGCTATATTGATATTGAAGTGGACGGAAAGACCAAACGCATTGGCATTACGCGCCTCCACTTAGAAGAAGATGCCGGCAAGTTGACGCACGTTGAAGGTGGATCTCTAGTCGACTTTAACCGTGTCGGAACGCCGCTCATCGAAATTGTGTCTGAACCGGATCTTCGCACACCAGAAGAAGCGTATGCGTATCTCGAAAAATTAAAAGCCATCATGCAGTATACGGGTGTATCCGATTGTAAAATGGAAGAAGGGTCGTTGCGTTGTGACGCTAACATTTCCCTCCGTCCTTATGGGCAAGAGGAATTTGGTACAAAAACGGAGCTTAAAAACCTAAACTCCTTTAACTTTGTACAAAAGGGTCTTGAGCATGAGGAAGTTCGCCAAGAAAAAGTGTTGCTCTCTGGTGGTGTGATTCCACAAGAAACGCGTCGCTATGATGAAACGTCTAAAACCACCATTTTGATGCGGGTTAAAGAAGGGTCTGACGATTATCGTTACTTCCCAGAGCCAGATTTAGTGGATTTATATATCGATGATGCCTGGAAAGAAAAAGTACGTGCGGAAATTCCTGAGTTACCAGATGCTCGCCGCAAGCGTTATGTCAGTGAGCTTGGACTATCAGATTACGATGCGAGTGTCCTCACTCAATCCATTCAAACTGCGGATTTCTTTGAATCTGCCATTACAGCTGGTGCGGATGCCAAACAAACGGCAAACTGGCTCATGGGTGAAGTCATGGCCTACCTCAATTCTAAGAATTTAGAATTAGAGGATCTCCCAATGACACCCGAAGCGCTTGCGAAGATGATCGGCCTGATTGAAAAAGGGACCATTTCATCTAAAATTGCGAAGAAGGTCTTTAATGAACTTGTTCAAAATGGCGGCGACCCAGAGAAGATCGTTAAGGAAAAAGGCCTTGTCCAAATCTCGGACGAAGGCGCTTTGCGTGACATCATCATGCCGATTTTAGAAGCAAACAAGCAGTCCTTAATTGACTATAAAAACGGAAAAGACCGTGCGCTTGGCTTCTTAGTTGGTCAAGTGATGAAAGCAAGTAAAGGTCAAGCCAACCCTCCGATGGTTAACAAAATTATTCTAGAAGAAGTAGAAAAAGTCGAAGCTTAATATAAATGAAAAACAAGCGCCCAGATCCTTGAGATCGGGCGCTTGTTTAGTTTGATAGTAGTGGAATGGGCGTCTGTTCCGCCTCCGCCTAGAGGTGAAACTCATTTTATAAAGCAGAATAGCGGAACGGATAACCGCCCAGGGGGCCCAGACAAAGCGGACATTCCTGCAGTTAAGTCTATCCCCACAAGTAGAGACGGTCATCTCAACACATAACTCCCTAGTAGCATCAAGAACGATAGGCCAATGGTAATGGCGACAAGGGTCCACGCGACTTGCATATTGCCTGAGTCGAGCGCGACATAAATGGCGGTTGGAATTGTCTGGGTCTTGGTCGGGATATTGCCTGCAAACATGAGTGTGGCACCAAATTCACCTAGTGCCCGGGCAAAGCCCAATATGGCACCTGTTAGAATGGAACGATACGCAAGCGGTAGAGTGATGGACCAAAAAACCCGCCACTCTCCAGCTCCATCGAGTCGGGCGGCCGACTCGATTTCCAAGTCTACGGTTTCAATCCCTGTTTTGACAGACTGGAACATCAGGGGGAAGGCCACAACGGTTGAAGCAATCACCGCGGCCCAGTATGTAAAAATAACGGGTTGGTGAAACATCCAATTCACAAGCACACCCAACACACTATGTTTACCAAAAGCGACAATAAGAATAAACCCCACCACAGTCGGTGGGAGGACCAGAGGCAACATTAGAACCGTTTCTGTTCCAAGTTTCCAGAGTGAATGACGGCGTCGTGCCATCCAGCGGCCGCCCAGAATACCCAAGATTATGATAAAAACTTCCGCCATGATAGAAACTTCAATTGATAACCGAATTGGACTTAATAGACTTATCAAAATGTGCTAACTCCTATTCCGCCATTTTAAATCCATATTTCTCAAAAATCTTCTGAGCTTGATGCGTTTGCAAGAATTTGTAGAAATCAATGGCTTGTTTCGAATGTTTGGTCGCTTTAATTATACCAACTGGATAGACAATAGGTGTGTGATCGGATTCTGGGATGGTGGTTTCGATTTTTACTTTGGATGAGATCATCGCATCTGTTTTATACACGATTCCAGCGCCGACACTGTCGGTTTCCACATAATTTAACACTTGCCGCACGTCTTTGGCTAAGACGAGTTTATTTTGAAGCGCCTGCCAATTATTTGTATGTTGAAGGGCTTCTTTTGCATAAGCTCCAGCTGGAACCGTCTCAGGAATCCCGATAGACACTTTTTTGATCGTTGAACCCTTCAAATCATCCAATGTATGGATTCCGGATTGCGTGGATTTTGGTACAATAAGGACGAGTTCATTTTTTAATAGATCCCTGGTATGGTTTTGGTCAATCAATCCCTCTTTCTTAAGCGTCGTCATTTTGTCTTCAGATGCCGATAAAAACAGGTCAGCTGGGGCTCCTTGCTCGATTTGATGCTGCAAAGTACCCGAGGAACCGAAATTAATCAGTAGCGTATTCGGGGATTTCGTTTCATAGGCGACTTTGATCGCATCTAAGGCATCCTTCATGCTTGCAGCAGCTGAGATCGTCAGCTCGATGCCTTTTGTTTGAGAAGCTGCTTGCCCGTTTGACTTGGGTTGAGCGGGAGTTCCGCACCCAGCTAAAAGACTCATAAGTAAGAGCATGAGGAAAAATGAAAACCCTAATTTTTTGTACATAATAAAGACTCCTTATCAAATTAGATATAACTAATTATATCTAATTATAATTAGATATAACAAATAATAACTCATTTGAGTTTAAAAAATTAGGAGATGAGTGATTTGGACCCCTCTTATACAACAGAAGAGATCGCAAGTTTGTTGAAAATTTCAAAACTCACGGTCTATGATTTAATCAAAAAAGGAGAGCTTCCGGCCTACCGTGTTGGAAGGCAAATGCGGATTGATGCAAAGGACCTTGAAGCCTATAAAGAAAGGGCTAAGGCAGGGGTGCGTTCAGAGTCGCCTCCAATAGACTCCGTCGTAAAATCATCCGAACTAAAGGGCCAACATTCAAAGACGTTGCGTTCAGGTCAAGAGGTCGTGATGACCGGGCAAGATTTGTCCCTCGACTTTCTTGGACGACATCTTGAAAAGCGCATAGCGAACCTCTCCCTTCTCAGATTAAATAAAGGAAGTATGGATAGTTTGATTGCTTTGTTTCGCGAGGAAGCAGATATTGCCAGCACGCATTTATTTGATGGTGAGAGTGGGACCTACAATCTCCCCTATCTCTCGAAGCTTTTATCTGGGCACCGTTATATTGTAATTAATTTGATTCAAAGAAAAGCAGGTCTTTATGTTCAAAAAGGAAATCCACTCCATCTGAAAGACTGGCGTGACTTGGAAAAAGCAGGGCTAACGCTCATTAATCGAGAAAAAGGGTCAGGGGCACGCGTGCTTCTGGACGAGCAACTCAAGCTTTATGGCCTTGATCCAAACCGGATTGCGGGTTACGAACAAGAAGAGACGAGCCACCTTGGTGTCGCCGCAGTCATCGCAAACGGTGACGCCGATGCTGGCGTCGGTTCAGAGCGCTCTGCAGAGGTTGTCGGAATTGATTTTATTCCACTGATTGAAGAGCGTTACGACCTTGTTTTATTAAAAAATGAGCGAAATCAGGCATTAATTGAAACGATTAAAGACATACTCGGTTCAATCGCCTTTAAAAATGAACTTCAATATATAGGGGGGTACAACCTTTCTCTAACAGGGCAGATCTTGTTTGAGAATTAGGCGGATTGTTTCGAAAAATGATATATTTAAAAGGTAATGTTATGAAAAAATAGGGGGTCACACAATGAAAAACTTCGAAGTGTTGCTTGATCAATACGCTGAAACAGTTGTGAAAATTGGCTTGAACCTTCAAAAAGGTCAACGATTAATCATTTCGTCACCGCTTGAAGCGGCTGAGTTTACACGCAAAGTCACACGCCATGCTTACAAGGCAGGAGCCAAACGAGTCATTATTGACTGGTCGGATTCCGAATCCCAACGGATTTATTTTGAAGAAGCACCTGAAGAGACATTAAAGCAGATCGAGCAATGGGAGATCGATCGCTATAAGGATCTTGCCGATCATAAGGATGCCCTATTACATATTACCGGAAGTGATCCAAAAGCATTGGAAGGTGTTAATCCGGAACGCATTACGATGCGCCAGAAAGCAAGTGGAGAAAAATTAGAATTTTTTAGTAAAGCTCAAATGAACGGGCATTTAACGTGGTGTATCGTTGGGGTTCCAACCCAAGCTTGGGCGAAGACGGTGTTTCCAGATCGCTCTGAAGAAGAAGCTGTGGACGCGCTGTGGGAAGCGATTTTTAAAACAGTACGCGTAGATCAAGAAGATCCGATTGCAGCTTGGGAAGGGCACGTCCAAAACCTGAACGACAAAGTGGAGTACTTAACTCAAAAGAAATTTAAAGCCCTTCATTATAAAGCACCAGGTACAGATCTTGTCATTGAACTCCATCCAAAGCATATTTGGGTCGGCGGGCCACATCACTCTGCAAATGGCGACCTTTTCATCCCGAACCTCCCAACAGAGGAAGTCTTTACGACACCATTAAAAGAGGGCGTAAATGGCACGGTTACGAGTACGAAGCCACTCTCAGCTATGGGGAATATGATTGAAAACTTTAGTTTGACATTTGAAAAAGGACGAGTGGTTGATTTTAAGGCTGAAAAGGGCCAAGAAGCACTTAAGGAACTTCTGAACATTGACGAAGGGATGCATTATTTAGGAGAAGTTGCCTTGGTCCCAGACGATTCGCCTATTTCAAATTCTGGCATTATTTTCAATAATACCTTGTACGATGAGAACGCGTCGTGTCATATTGCATTAGGCGGAGCGATTGATATGTCGGTCGAAGGAGCAGCCCCTATGTCTCGAGATGAACTGGAAGAAATCGGCGTTAACCAAAGCTTCGGCCATACAGATTTTATGATTGGTTCTGCGGAATTGGATCTTGATGGGGAAACGGAAGATGGCACATTGATTCCTCTGTTCAGAAAAGGAAATTGGGTGATCTAAACTTCATGAACCATGTTTTTGAGGAGAGGCAAATTGCCTCTCCTCATTTTAAAGGGGGGAAGCGTGATGACAATACCTAAGCATATTGTCTCAGCCGCAGCAATTGTGTTGAATGAACAAAATGAGTTGCTATTAATCAAAGGACCGCGACGAGGATGGGAAATGCCAGGGGGGCAAGTGGAAGAAGGGGAATCGATTTGGGATGCCGCCATTCGAGAAACCAAAGAAGAGTCTGGGATTGACATTGAGATTATAAAATTTTGTGGGCTTTTTCAAAATGTACAAGGCTCCGTCTGTAATACATTATTCTTGGCCAAACCGATTGGTGGAACACCGACAACGAGTCCCGAAAGCCTTGAAGTGGGTTTTTTTCCTCTTGAGAAAGGCTTAGAATTAGTCACTTGGGGAAATTTCAGACAAAGAATTGAACTCTGCTTAAGTGAACAGACTCAACCGTTTTTTGTTGCCTTTTAGAGAGCATGCTAACCCCAATTGCTCAAAGTCAATTGATTTTGAAGGGAGTCATGAAAAAATGAAAATCAAACAAGCAACCCTAGATGATTTGAAAGAGGTGGCAGAACTCTTTAATCTCTATCGTATTTTCTATAACCAAGAGTCTAATATAGATGCGGCTTACACATTCCTAAAGGAGAGGTTGGTTCGTGGAGAATCCATTATTTTTCTTGCCTACCGATCCGACGATGTCAAACACCCAGCCGGCTTTGCTCAACTCTATCCGACTTTTTCTTCGGTTGGTTTGCAACGGACATGGATTTTAAATGATTTATACGTAAATGAAGAATCTAGAGGACAAAAAGTCGGTGAAACCTTGCTTAATCGAGTGATTGAATTTGCAAAAGAAACATCGACTAAAGGAATCCTGCTTGAGACTGGAGAGGATAATTTAGTCGCTCAGAATCTTTACGAAAAATTGGGGTTCGCTCAAGAACAAAACCGCTTTTATTTTCGAACGGTTTAAAGCTACGATTTAAATGAATTGGGTGGATTTTGGGCTGGCTTAGTCTCATCGCGATTAAATTTATTAATCAGGACCACAAGAATTCTGACCGTCCATAAGGTTCCGGTCAAGGTTGCAAAAGAGATCCACCGGGTCCATTGGTTTTTATAGTGAATTAAATTTGTCTTTTTTTCAAGGATCCCTTCGATTAGAGTCACAGGGATGCTATAAAAAAATGCATTGAGGAGGATGGCGAGTCCTTTTTTCTTCTCAGTGGTACGGTGATAGAAGACACAAAGAAGAGGGAACAGAAAATAATCAAACAAGATACTGGTTTTAAAATAGTTCTGAAAATTTCGAACGGGGTATTTTAACTGTTTTCTTTTTACAACAATTTGGTCAATAAAACTCACCAGATAGCCTTTAATAAAGAAAGTAAGAAGTAACGTCTTAAGGTGTTTTCTGCGAAAGGCAAAGGGGACTAATAGGAGACCTAAACCCCAAAAAAATTTTAATAACTTCTTGTCCATATAAATCCCTCAAATTTTAAAAGTATAATGTTAGTTTTTCCTCGTTGAAATTATGTTATTCTTTCAAACCCAAAACACGAACAAACAATGGCTCTCATCAAAAAGAGGGAGCCATTGTTTTGTTTTGATTTTTTAATACAGGGCGAGCGTACTGAGTGAGGTGTAGAGCTTCTTTGACTGGATTAAAATAGATGGCATTCGAACAATTTCTTTAACAAGTAAATACCCTTCAATTAAAGTTGGCTATTCAGATGGTAAAATAGGTCCTTCGCGTTTTAAATTCCTAAAAATCAGTCATACTATAGATATACTGGCGATGTCTCTTTTAAAAAAGGTTCTGCGAAAGCATTATTAATACAAAAAGATATAAACCCATTGGCAGAAAATGAGCCTATTGAATAATTTGGGTTGCACAAAATGAAGGTAAGTCATCATGCACTTTCAAATATAAGCGGAAATAGGGATCAACATGACAACACCCATTCAAAAGCCTTCCAAATTGGAAGCGATTCTTTGGAGTATAGCCTTGCCTGGATTTGGTCAAATCTTAAATGGGAAACTAATCAAAGGTCTTGTTTTTATAGGACTAGAATTCCTGATAAACATAAAGAGCCATTTTAATAGTGCAATCTTAGAGTCGTTTAGGGGGCACATTGATCTCGCGAGCCATGTGATTAACTATGAGTGGTTAATGTTTTACCCTTGTGTGTATATGTTTACGATGTGGGATGCGTATCGAGATGCAAAGGGGGCTATCACTTTCAAAACATATCTTCCATTTGTGTTTGGGGCTTATTTTGTCACCGTCGGTTTGACGTATGCTACTCAAATTAAGGTATTTGGTGCGTATCTCGGCCCGGTTTTTCTGCCCATTCTCTTTCTCCTGCCAGGGCTCTTAATTGGGGCTGTGGTTCGGAACTTTTTTAAAGAAAAGGGTAGCGGTAGCGAAGAGGGATCTTATGATTGAAAACCAATGCTCATCCGGTTTATGAAGCCCGTTTGAACGTGATTTCTCCGGCAAAGAGGGCTTCATCCGGTTTATGAAGCCCCTCCGACCATGGTTTCGAATGCATCTACCATATTAGTTAACCAAAATGGTGATTAGGTTGACAAATATAATCCCTTTTTTTATACTTTAACTAAGAAAAGTATTGAAATCATATTTTATTAAACGAGTTTAGAAAGAGTGGGGTATGAATGGAACAGAAACGGAAAATGAGTACATTGGACATGACCTATGCGGCCTTGTTTGCTGCCTTGATGGCGGTTGGGGCAAATATTGCGCAATTTATTCCACCAATCGGCGGGGTTCCCATTACGCTACAGACCTTTGTGGCTATTCTTGCCGGGGCGATCTTAGGAAGTCGTGTTGCGACGATTTCAATGAGCGTGTATACACTATTAGGCTTAGTTGGGGTCCCTGTATTTGCTAAATTTTCAGGGGGACTTGGGACGCTTGTCAGCCCTAGTTTTGGTTTTGTTTTAACTTTTATCCTACTAGCTTATGTAACTGGTAAAATTGTTGAAGCAAGCCGAAAGCCAGGTATAGGGGCGTTCTTGGTGGCGTGTTTTGCCGGCTTAATTATCAATTATGTTCTTGGGACGACGTATATGTATTTTGCCTATAAATTATGGGCAGCAGCTCCAGCAGGCTTTACTTATGAAATGGCTTGGAGCTGGATGATGGTGCCATTGCCAAAAGATATTATTTTAACGGTCATCGCAGGCCTGATTTCTCCGCGTGTGTACAAAGCGGTCACCCTTTCTCAGAGCGTTAAGCGCAATAAAGTGGCGTAAACTCTTAAAAAAATGAGGTTCTCCCAGAGTAAGGGAGGACCTCATTTTTTTGAGTCTAGGGGTACGCTAGTGTTTTTAAAAAGATCGCCATAGAGCTTGGGACGACGGTCTTCAAACACAGGAATACGGCTACGAAAATCCGCCAATGTATCAGGCTCAATGTCCGAGATCAGAATCTCCTCGTCCCCAGCTGCTTCAGCTAGTACCTCACCCCAAGGACTGATCACAAGGGAATGTCCACCGAATGCATTCTCTGGATCACGTCCCACTCGATTACAGGCCACCACAAAACTTTGGTTTTCGATGGCACGACTGATGAGTAAGGTACGCCAATGATCAATCCTTGGTGTCGGCCATTCCGCAGGTACAATAAATAAACCAGAGCCTTTAAGGGCATGGACTCTTAGCCATTCAGGAAAGCGAATATCGTAACAAATCATTCCGGATGCCGGCAATCCCTCGAGCTCAAATAGACTCTCGTCCTTCCCAGGCTGCAAAAACTGCTCCTCGCGCATCAAGCGAAAAAGATGAACTTTTGCATATTCCTTAATACATGTCCCCTCACGATTGAAGGCGAGCAAGGTGTTATAAACGCCGTCTGTTTTCTGAATGGCAACAGAACCGCCAATGATATTGACAGAATAATGGTTTGCGAGTTCCGAGAAAAAAGCTTTCGTACGTAATCCGTCCTTGTCAGCAATTTGATCCAACCGCTCTAGGTCGTAGCCCGTTGTCCAAAGCTCCGGCAAAACCAACACATCAGGCTTCTTTTCCATCGCTTTTTCAATAAGTTGTTTAGCTTTTTTGAAGTTGGGATCGGGCTCTCCAAACACAATATCCATTTGGAGTAGGGCAAAGCGTATCGTCAAAGGAACTCCTCCCTTTTTAAATCGGGTATTATTAGATTCTATGGTTCTCATTCTAAACCTTTCCCTAATATCCTGAAAGGACCAGTAACCAATCTGAGGTAGCTTTGGTTTTGCAATGCCTTTTAAAAATCACTATAATAGGACATGACTTGCAGCTCTCAGGAAGCGAGAGCTGCTTTGTTTATTTAAAAGAATAAACATGGATAGACCGTTTCGGTTCATTTGATTTTTAAGAGGACATAATCTCACTCAAAAAGTCGGTGAAAGAGGTCATCAAATAAAGGTTTATTGAGATTCGTTTAAGGGCATTTTGACTAGAGGTAAAAGATAGTTAATTAGAACCTTTTTCCATACGCAGTAATGTCCTTGCATACATTATAAATAGAACAGAGATTATGTATTGGAACAGGGTTTGAATAGCTGAAAAACAGGTGATTCTATGAGACGTGCTCGATTAATTTATAATCCTACATCTGGACGAGAAACGATTAAGAAAAATCTCCCCTATATTTTAGATCGGTTAGAACGAGGTGGCTGGGAAACGTCGACCCATGCGACAACAGGGGTAGGGGATGCCACAAAAGCTGCGAAGGTGGCTGTTGAACGAGAATTTGATCTCGTTATTGCGGCGGGCGGAGATGGTACGATTAATGAAGTGGTCAACGGGCTATGTGAGCATCCTTATCGCCCGCGGCTCGCCATTCTTCCGACGGGTACCACCAATGATTTTGCTCGTGCAATTGGGGTCCCTCGTGAGATTGAAACCGCGTGTGAAATTATTTGCCGTGAGTTTGAAATGCCACTTGATATCGGCAAAGTGAACACACAATATTTTATTAATATTGCGGGTGGCGGCAAGTTAACGGAATTGACGTATGAAGTGCCGAGCAGAATGAAAACCATGGTTGGCCAACTGGCCTACTACCTAAAGGGCATTGAAATGCTGCCCTCAATCCGTCCCTCTCAAGTTCGAATTGAATATGATGGAAAATTATTTGAAGGCGAAATCATGCTGTTTCTGGTATCCAATACAAATTCGGTTGGTGGGTTTGAAAAACTCGCACCAGGAGCATCGATGAATGATGGTTTGTTTGATTTGATTATTTTGAAAAAAACGAGCCTTGCAGAATTCATTCGTGTGGTTCGCTTGGCAGTAAAAGGCGATCATTTAAATGATCCAAACATCATTTATGCTAAGGCCAATCGAATTCGAGTGTACAATGATGAGAAGATGCAGTTGAATCTGGATGGCGAATACGGCGGGGATCTTCCTGGTGACTTTCAAAATCTCTATCGCCATTTAGTCGTCATTGTGCCAGAAGAGATGGCAATGAAAAATGGTGGCGGCCGTCATGTCATTCAACAACTTGCACCATCGAAAGCACCGCTTCCTCCGTCATTGTTTTAGTTTTATCTGAATGGTGTTAGTGCCCGAACGCAGATTGAGAAGGCGATACGGGAACTGAACGCGCCGCATACTTCCCGAAACGAGAAGACAAATAGATTTCAGGAACAAAGAATAAGAGTTTCATGAACAAGAGGTGACCATAATGGCCAGTATTCAACCTGTCCAAAAAAACGATACGCTTGAAGTGACTTTTACCGATTTATCCCATGATGGGGCAGGTGTGGCAAAGGTTGAAGGGTACACCCTTTTTGTTCCGGGTGCTCTTCCCGGAGAACAAGCCGCCGTACAAGTCTTAAAAACGAAGAAGGGGTATGGGTTTGCCAAGCTCCTAGAAATTACGCAAACCAGTGAAGAACGGGTAGACCCACCTTGTGAAATTTTTGACCGTTGTGGCGGCTGCCAGATTCAGCATCTTAGTCGAAATGGACAAGCTGAGTTCAAACATAAAATGGTAACCGATGCTATAGAACGACTAGGTGGGTTAACGGACGTGCCAGTCCACCCTGTTTTAACCATGGAGCACCCATGGAATTATCGCAATAAAGCAAGTGTTCCAGTCGCGAGCCGAAATGGAGAATTTATTGCGGGCTTTTATCAAAAGAGGAGCCATTTTATCATTGACATGGATCATTGCTTAATTACCGATCCGACGGTTGATGAGGTCATCCAAGAAGTTAAGCAAATTGCCAAGGCCAATGGAGTTGAACCGTATAACGAGGAAACAAATCGGGGTGTGCTCCGCCATATTATTGTTCGGATTGGAAAACAGACGGGTGAAGTGATGGTTGTGCTTGTCACCAAAACGGAAGAGCTACCTTTTAGAAAAGCGTTTATAAAAGGCCTTCCTGAAAAATTCCCGCAGATTAAGTCGATTGCTCAAAATGTGAATAAGAAAAGGACGAATACCATCTTTGGTGAGGACACGCGAATTCTGTGGGGACGTGAGACGATTACGGACACGATTGGAACAATCAAATTTGCCATCTCCCCTCGATCGTTTTATCAAGTGAACCCTGATCAGACGCGTGTTTTATATGAAAAAGCGTTGGAGTTCGCTGAGTTGACGGGAGATGAAACGGTCATTGACGCGTATTGCGGCATTGGGACAATCTCTTTATTTTTAGCTCAAAAAGCCAAAAAGGTCTATGGCGTGGAAATTGTTCCAGAAGCGATTGAAGATGCAAGGGCTAATGCAGAGCTAAATAAACTCAGCAATGTAGAATTCGAAGTAGGGGCTGCCGAAGAGGTGATACCAAATTGGTATAAGCAAGGGATAGAGGCTGACGTTTTGGTGGTTGACCCGCCTCGGAAAGGCTGTGACGCGGCGTTGCTTAATACCATCATCGACATGAAGCCGAAAAAAGTGGTTTATGTCTCCTGCAATCCTTCTACACTGGCCCGTGACCTTAAAATACTTGAGGAGGCGGGTTTTAAAACCATTGAAGTTCAGCCCGTAGACATGTTCCCTCAGACCACCCATTGTGAAGCTGTTGCAAAGATTGAGTTGAGTTTGTAACCAAATAATAAACATTCCCTTGTCAAAATAAACATGTCCTACCACCACCCCGATTTTCGTGAAAATAAACATTTCCGAAGTCGGGGTCTTTTTATACAATTTTGCTTCAGCTTAACTAATTTCCTTGCACTTTTAATTTGTAACTATTAAAGTTTATAATGATAAAATTCACTAGAAGTTGAGATAAAGATGCTTAAAGCGGGCATACGTCTAAACGGTGCTTGGACATCTTTCGTTTATTTTTGGGACAAGGGCTTGATCTGGCGTTCCGTAATGAAAGGATTTGAATATAGATATGAAGCAAAATTTTTGGCGGGAGTTACCACGGCCGTTTTTTGTACTGGCACCGATGGAAGATGTGACGGATGTGGTATTCCGTCATGTCGTGAGTGAAGCAGGGAGACCTGATGTGTTTTTTACGGAGTTTACAAATACGGAAAGTTACTGTCACCCAGAGGGGACACAAAGTGTGAGGGGTCGATTGGCTTTTACAGAAGATGAACAACCGATGGTGGCCCATATATGGGGGGACAAGCCCGACTATTTTCGGCAAATGAGTATTGGCATGGCGGAACTCGGGTTTAAGGGAATTGACATCAATATGGGCTGTCCGGTTGCCAATGTGGCACCCAAAGGGAAGGGGAGCGGCTTGATCCGCCGTCCAGACGTTGCGGCCGATCTCATACAAGCTGCAAAAGCAGGGGGATTGCCTGTCAGTGTGAAGACAAGGCTTGGTTACTCGGATGTAGAGGAGTGGCAGGGTTGGCTCACTCATTTATTGAAACAAGACATCGTCAATCTTTCTATTCATCTGCGTACAAGAAAGGAAATGAGCCAAGTGGATGCGCATTGGGAACTGATTCCGGAGATCAAAAAACTTCGTGATCAAGTGGCACCCGATACACTTCTCACAATCAATGGGGACATTTCCGACCGTCAAAAGGGCTTAGAACTCGCCAATCAGTACGGTGTGGACGGGGTTATGATTGGGCGTGGTATTTTCAAAAATCCATTTGCTTTTGAAAAAGAGCCCAGAGAACATAGCAGCGAGGAATTGCTGGATCTCTTAAGGTTGCAGTTGGATCTCCATGATAAATATTCACACGAATTAGAGCCTCGTCCATTCAAACCACTTCGCCGCTTTTTTAAAATTTATGTGAAGGGATTTCGAGGGGCGAGTGAATTACGAAACCAATTGATGAGCACAGAGACCACAGATGAAGTGCGTGCTTTACTCGATCAGTTCGAGTGAGAAACTTATGATGGAATGGCCGAATTGGAGGCCACTCAACGTGCGACCCAAAACTTTTCAGATCCCGACCCCAACGTTTTTTCTTGACACGTTGGGGTCAGGGTCTTTTTTATCAGACCCCTTTAACGATTCAAAAAGTTTAAATGATTAATGACCCTTAAGAATAGATTGAATGGAGTTTTTGATGCGTTTTTGTACCCTATTTTAGAATTTAACTATGGTACAATTGTAATAAGTCGGTTCGAGCCGTTCTGGAGTTTTAGTTTTTAATTTCGAATTGAGGAATGGAGTGTGAGGCAATTGGAGTTGAATTACAAACCAGACTGGTCCATTGAGGACTTTATTCTCGAAAATCAAATGACCTTCGAAGCAGAATTGCTTGAAGAGGCCAGTACAGTAAAAGATAAAATTACAGAGATCCAGTACATAGGAAATATTAACTTAGTTGAGAATGCTCATAAATTAGTTTTATTTATTGTGGAAGACCGTGAAGAGGAATTGATTGCATTTGCCAAACAAGAGGGTGTCGTTTGGGCGAAATATTCGATGACATTGGCGTTTAAATTAGAATGGATTCACGCGATTCGCCGGACGGTTTGGAGGTTTTTAAAAGAATTTGATCGATTGAACGAATCAAGGGATACGAGTCACTATTTCTTTATGATGGAAAAACGAATCAATGACCATATTGACCAATTTTTGACCAATTTCTTTATTAGTTATTCAAAGTTTAAAGATGGACTTTTAGATCAACAACGAGAACTGGTTGAGAATCTATCGGTTCCCATTATCCCAATTAACGACACCATTCGCATCTTACCGCTTATAGGTGAGATGGACACCATTCGCATCCGTACGATTCAAGAAAAAGTTTTAGAAGAAATCGGTCGAAATCATATTCAAACGTTGATTATGGACCTTTCGGGGATTCCACCATTGAAAGAGGAGACACCACTTGAATTGAAAAAAATTATTGAGGCCATCTCCATGATGGGGTGCCGAACGATCTTGACGGGTTTGCGATCCGAAGTCGTCCAAAGTTTGATCGAAAGCGTCGTGGATCTTAGAGGGATTACCGAATTTAAAGGCACGCTACAACTAGCTTTAAACGATGTTATGAATGGATAAAGCGCTTGGAAGTAGAGTTTAGGAATTCGAGGGGATGGCTCGTTTTCGCGGACAGGCGATCCGTTATATGGGGGGAAACCGAGTGGATCACGGGTGAAAATGGTGAAAGAGCGGATCCCGTGTCCGCTGGGTGAGATTAGCGGACAACGATTCCTTTATTTGCTAAGAGAGTGAAAAAAAGATTGTCAGTTCTGTCATAGTGTGGTAATCTCTTTAATAAATTCAATTAAATACTAATATTTGTGCTGGGGGTGCCGGAATTGGCCGGCTGAGAGTAAGACCCGTAAAGTCTTTGACCCTTTAAACCTGATCTGGTTCATACCAGCGGAGGGAAGCCGTGGCTAAGGTCTGTTTACATAGAAACCGCACGCACACGCAAATCCCATTCGGATTTGCTTTTTTTTATTTTTTTTAAAAGTGCGAAGTGCGTTTTTTAATAAGAGACCCGCCAATTAAAAGTTGGGGTTGTTTGCCGTTCCTTATCGGATCAGGGGAACCCCACGGTCCACTTTAACCCTCTGCTCTTCCTGCCTTTTCCCACCTCCAGCACACAAAAAGGAGAGATTTGTGTGCGCTCCACCCAGAAGTTAACCTTTTCAGCTTTACTAATTGCGATTGGAACTGTCGCAGGGAATGTAATCTATATTCCGGTCGGGGTTTCAAAGGTATTTCCTGTTCAACATTTTGTGAATGTGGTGTCTGCTGTTTTTCTTGGGCCTTGGTATGCCGTAGCCAACGCGTTTATGATTTCGTTATTGCGTAATCTTTTTGGTACTGGGTCGATTCTCGCGTTTCCAGGGAGTATGATTGGCGCCCTACTTGCAGGCCAACTTTTTTCTAAAACGAAAAACATCATCTTGGCTGCCTGTGGCGAAGTGTTTGGAACCGGCATTCTTGGGGCCCTTATTTCGGTTCCGATTGCCAAAGTCGTTTATGGCACTCAAGCTGCCGCCTTCTATTATGTGTTGCCATTTCTATTAAGCACCACCTTTGGTAGTGTGATTGCTGTGAGTGTTTTGACGGGCTTAAAAAGCCACCGAACCATTAAGCATTATCTCAAAGGGGAGGAACGGGCGTTATGAAGACAGCTCTGACGATTGCGGGATCGGACAGTGGAGGCGGCGCTGGAATTCAAGCGGATCTCAAAACGTTTGCTGCAAATGGTGTGTTTGGCATGAGTGTGCTCACAGCAGTGACCGCTCAGAATACTCGAGGTGTATCCGGTGTTGAGATATTGTCCCCAGAAATCATTAACGCGCAACTGAACGCGGTCTTTTCGGATTTGCCGGTGGATGCCGTTAAGATCGGGATGGTGGCCAATTGTGAAGCAATTGGTGTGATCGCGGATCGTTTATTGGAATACAATTCACACCCAATTGTTTTGGACCCTGTGATGATTTCAAAAAGCGGGCATCCACTTCTTGAGAAACGCGCTCAAGCAACCTTAATTGATCGACTTTTACCTCTAGCAACGCTTGTAACACCGAATCTATCAGAAGCTTCAGAACTAACGGGTGACGCGATTCATTCTGTAGAAGACATGGAGCGGGTGGCGCAGACGATTTTGTCCATGGGACCACAGGCTGTTCTCGTAAAAGGGGGACATCTAGAAGGGGAGCCTATTGATGTACTCGCGAGCGTTGAGGGGTTTCATCATTTAAAAGGGAGACGGATCGCGACACGCCATACACATGGCACCGGATGTACACTTTCCTCAGCCATTGCCGCGCACTTAGCAACCGGTCACTCGCTTATAGAGGCGGCCCGATTAGCTAAGGCGTATGTTCAGTCGGCGATTGAACAGGCACCAGGGCTTGGGGCTGGTTCTGGACCCCTTCAGCATTTTTATCACGGGTCTAACAAATTGAAAGGGGCGACCCATGATGAAGTCTAATTTAAAAGATTCCCGTTTTTTCTTTTTATGGTTTGGTGCGGCGGTCTCTTTATCAGAGATTTTGACGGGAACGTTTTTAGCGCCTCTAGGCCTCGCTGTTGGATTGACGGTGATCTTATTTGGCCATTTAATCGGAACTTCCTTACTGGTCTTGGGTGGCATGATTGGAACGAGGGAAAAGGAAACCGCGATTGGCTCCACTCAAGCAGCGTTTGGTAACTATGGAAAAGGAGTGTTTGCGCTCCTTAATGTAATTCAACTCTTGGGGTGGACGGCTGTGATGCTAAAAACAGGTGGAGAGCAGCTTGCCTCAGCGAGTCCCCAAACCAGTTTTTTTCATCAAGCGACATGGGGTGTTTTGGTCATGGGTGGTATCACCATTCTATGGATGGCCATAAGAAATAAAACGATGCATCGGCTTAATTCGATTGCGGTGGTTCTCCTGTTCTTTCTTACGATCTTATTATTCATAGAACTTCTCAGTCATGGTTCCTTTACCACAGCTCGAACATCGGGTTTATCCATTGGGGCAGGGCTCGAAATGGTCATTGTCATGCCCATTTCCTGGCTTCCGGTTATTGCCGATTATAATCGGCAAGGTCGATCGACAAAAGGTGTCGCGATCCACTCTTGGCTGGGTTACGGCATAGGCAGCGCCTGGATGTACGCGATCGGTCTCTTATTAGCGCTCTCACACATCACATTAAATGGTTTTCTAGGGCGGGCCGTTTTGGTAGGATTTTTGATTATTACGCTCTCAACTGTCACGACGACATTCTTAGATGCCAAATCGGCAAGCCTCAGCCTTCTATTAATTTTTCCTAAATGGCATGAGAGAGGGGTCACGCTATTAATTGGACTGATCGGTTTAGGGCTTGCGCTCGTTGTACCAATGAGTCACTATGAAACCTTCCTCTATCTGGTCGGGTCGCTGTTTTCGCCTCTTTATGCGGTGGTCCTTACCCACTATTACGTATTGAAAATGGGTAAGTCTGTGAACGTGGGTTTTGGAGACTATGTGCCGAGTTTTGTGATCTGGATCCTTGGAGTGGTTTTGTATAACGTATTTATAAAAATTAACTTTATTTTAGGTGGGACACTTCCATCGATGCTGATCACGGCATTTCTTTATTGGTTAATAAAAGGGAGGTTGGCAGTATGGAAATCCAAACTAATTTCACCCAATATTGTAAAAGAATAAGAGAAAGCCATCCGCTAATTCATCATATTACCAATATGGTGACGATGACGGATTGTGCCAATATGACACTCGCGATTGGGGCGAGCCCAATTATGGCCGATTGTCCAGATGAGGTTCATGAAATGACCGGACTCTCCCGTGCGCTTGTTTTAAATATGGGGACGATTTCAAGAGATGGCGCGGAGGCGATGAAACGGGCGAGTTTTGTCGCAACGGGTCAAAACATCCCCACCATTTTTGATCCAGTTGGGGTAGGTGCGACCGTTTTTCGAAAACAACTTGCGGATGAATTACTTAAGGAAAAGCGAATTTCCATTGTTAAGGGGAATGCCTCTGAAATTCGAACCCTTGCTGGCATCCACTCACAGGGTAAAGGTGTGGATTCAGGGGACGGGATGGAGAATATGGGGGAGATCGCCTGCTCCTTGTCTCAGGAGATTGGTGCGGTTGTTGCGGTTACAGGGCCAGTGGATATTGTAACGGACGGAAGGCGCTTAGTCACACTTCGTCATGGGCATCCCATGTTGGCTCGGGTGACGGGTACAGGTTGCATGACGAATTCTTTGATCGCATCCTTCGCGGCGGTTGGAGAGGACTTGTTGGAGGCTAGTGTATTCGGGATTTTAACCATGGGCTTGGCAGGAGAACGGGCATTTGAATCATTAAAGGGTCATGAACGTATCGGAACGTTTAGAACGCGTCTATTTGATTGGGTGGATGTCGTCACAAACGAAGGCGCGATTGGGGAGGTTCAAGTCTATGAAACCTCCTTATAAACCAACTACTCTATCCGTTTATCTGATTACCAAACCGATTTCAGACGTCAAAGACTCGTATTACATGATTTTGGAAAAGGCTTTGAGTGCTGGAATCTCAGCCCTTCAGTTCCGTGAAAAAAGTGGAAGTACCCGGGTGCTCTACCAGCACGCAAAAGTTGTCCAAAGGATGGCCTCGGCATACCATACCCCATTTATAATAAACGATCGGTTAGATTTAGCTCTTGCCCTCGAGGCGGATGGCCTTCATGTGGGGCAGGACGATCTTCCAGCAAAACGGGCTCGTAAATTAATCGGACCTAACAAAATTTTAGGTGTTTCAGCGGGGAGTTTAAAGGAAGCCGTTCAAGCAGAAGCGGATGGAGCGGATTATTTGGGGGTAGGCGCTGTCTTTCCAACAGGAACGAAGAAGGATGCCACCTCCATCTCAATGGAGGCTTTCCGAGAGATTTGCCAATCGGTTGCCATTCCAGTTGTCGCAATTGGTGGAATTACTCAAGAGAACGTGCCTTTGTTAAAAGAAAAGGGAGCAGAAGGTGTGGCCGTCATTTCTGCCGTTTGGGAGGCCGATGATCCTATGAAAGCGGTCAATGCTTTTAAAAACGTTTAATTGATCACAGAAAAGGAGGCAGCCATGTTGGCTGCCTCCTCACATAGTGCGTCGTTCTAAAGTTCGATGCGAGTGATAACTGCCTGGACGCGTGTCATAAGTCATACGCCATTGTCATCCACAATTAAAGCTTGATCAT
The DNA here is from genome assembly GCA_963829575.1 of uncultured Sporolactobacillaceae bacterium. Classification (GTDB taxonomy): domain Bacteria; phylum Bacillota; class Bacilli; order Bacillales; family Sporolactobacillaceae; genus KACC-23026. Next base: position 96,670 of record CAWHJF010000013.1, read on the forward strand.
CCGAGTTTAAATAAGGTTTCCACTTCTTTGTTAGAAAGCTCCGCCGCTTTTTTCTGGAAGAGTGGCGTGTCCAAAACATCTGAACGGTCGAGTAATGTTGAAAGTCGACTCGTTGCTTTATATAGAATGTGAGACTCTTTTTCTAAAGAAAGGGTCCCCTTTAAAACTTCTAGATCAAGTACCTTTTTCTCGTTTTCCAATAGTTTAGAGATCAAGTAAGCTTTACTTACTCCAGATTCTGAAGCGATGTCAGATATGGATTGTCCAGATTCTAATTTATTTAATAAGTCCGCTTGAGAAACGTTTAACAGAGCAGAAAACGTGTTAAGAAGATCTGTTTTGACACGTCGGACATTATTTTCGGAACGAGTTGTGGAGGGATGGGCAGTCTTAGTGGGAGCCGTTGCAGCAAAGGCTACAGAACTGGAACTTAACGTTGCAACCAAAACACCCGTCATTAATATATTTTTGAGCTTCATCGATTCCCCTCCTTTCTCTCCTTAGGTCTAGAAAACCTAAGATGAGGAAGACCTTATACGTCTATATCCCTATTATGCCTATAAATGAAAACCTTTTCAAATGTAAAGTTTGACAAATTATAAACAATCTTTTATATATGTAATTTTAGCGAACTTTTATTAATTTTTCCTTAATCCGTGCTATTTAAGCCAATAAATTCAGCAATATAGTCTGTTGGTCTGGGGACCGGACTAGAGGAGAGGCGTTAGCCTAGTGCCCGTTCCGGTTGTTCGTCTAGGACATTCGTCTATTTTGGCCTTGGACATGCTCGAGAAGGTGGGTGGACTGCATAGGGTATTAGTGTAAGACGAAATACAGATTTAAGGAAGGGTGATTTTGCATGGCTTTCGGTATGCCTTTCGGAGGTTATGGTGCAGGAATGTACGGTGGTGCCCCTTATGGTGGATATGGTTATGGGGGTGGCATGGGTTCATTTCTAGGTGCAGGATTAGGTGCCGGACTTGGTGCGACTCTTGGTGCTGAAATGACAGGTGCTGGAGCGCACGGCGGTTACGGTTATGGTCGACCAGGATTTGGTGGTTACGGGTACGGTTACGGTCGACCTGGATTTGGTCATGGTGGAGCATCATTCTTCTATTAATATAGATTTTGGGGCCTGGCGAATGCCGGGCCTTTTTTATATTTAAGAAAATGAGACAGGCACGGTGTCTATTTTGAGGGTCACCTGACAATTTGGCGGACACGAGCGCCCCTATTCCCCTTTATGTGTAACCTTTTCTTTTATTCAAAAACACGTTCTAATGAATAGTTAACTGATTAAAAGTAATTCTATACTTGATCAAAAACTTATTGATTTTTTTGAGTTGGGTGGGCTGGAAATTGGATCACTCTAACTAATATCTACTTAAAACCAAAGAACTAAACCGCTTTCTTAAATAATTGGACATTTTATTAATTTTAAGGATTTTCATGAAATGCTAGAGCTTATAGAATAACTACTGTAAGCGGTTTACAACATAAAGGAGGCAAAAGGCATGTCAACAAAGTTTAAACGTTTGAGCCTAATCGTAATAGGCGCATTATTAGTCTTTTCATTAGCCGCGTGTGGCAGCAATGGAAAAAATAACGCCAGTAGTGGCGGTAGCAGTAACGGTAAAGTGAACTTAACTTTATGGGAAATCTGGTCAGATAATACAGCTGAAAACAGAGCTTATAAATCTATGGTAAGTGAGTTTGAAAAGCAAAATCCGAACGTGAAAATCACGCTTCAAACCACAGCAAATGACCAGTATCGTACAAAGCTCAAAACACAAGCGGCAGGTAAGCAGTTACCAGATATTTTCTTAGTATGGCCTGGTTCTGAGTTGACTCCACTTGTTCAAGGTAAAGTGGTTCAACCAATTAACGACGTCGTTAAGAACATGGATACAATAGTTCCTAAAAGTAACCTTGCTCCATTCACAGTAAATGGAAACGTTTACGGAGTTCCAACCACAATGAGTTACACAAGTATCATTTATTATGACAAAGATGCGCTTAAGAGTGTCGGTTATGATTCGTTCCCAACTACTTACGCAGATCTCAAAACATTAATTAAAAAATTGAGAGCCAAAGGTTTAGTGCCAATTGAACTTGGTGACAAAGCACAATGGCCACTTCAATCTTGTTATATGTCGACAATTGGTGATCGGTTGACTGGAAGCGACTTCTTAGCAAACGTTCAAGCTGGAAAAGCTAAATTTACGGATCCGAAATTTGTTCAAGCACTTGGCGTCATTAAAGAAATGAATGACATGGGTGCCTTTAACAAAGACCTTAACACCATTGATGATGCCCAAGCGCGCGATAACTTCCTACAAGGTAAAGGTGCTATGTTCGTCTCTGGTTCATGGTCCACAACAGGTATTCTTCAGGATAAACCAAAAGATATGAATATCGGAGCAGCTAAGTTCCCATCCATCTCTGGTGGAAATGGTGACCCAAGCAAAGTTTCTGGTGTGGGTAGTATGGCTTTTGGTCTTAACAGCAACCTAAGCGGTGAAAAACTTGCCGATGCGAAGAAATTCTTGGAATTCTTCTACAGCAAGAAATTGTATAGCAAGTTGATGGATGGTGGTTCTGTTGTTGCCGCAACACTTCCCGTTCCAGATAATGCTGATCCATTGTTGAAAGATGTAATCAACGCAACAAAAGGCGGCGCAGCACCAGTATACGATGCGACGTTAAGTGCGTCTGAAACATCAATTATCAATAACGGGTTACAGGCCATCACGACTGGTTCAACCACTCCGAAAAAACTTGCACAAGATATGCAATCCGCACTTGGACAATAAATAAATAGTTATTGGGACTGCGGAGTACATCTCTGCAGTCCGCAATTCATTTTCTAGGAGTGACTAACATGAAAATTACTCGAAAGGTAAAATGGGGAATTGGACTTGGTTTAATCCCAGCCCTTCTTATTTACATCGGATTCGCCATCGTTCCAATCATCATTTCGTTTTACTATTCGTTAGTGAAGTGGGACGGTTTTTCTCCCATGCATTTTGTTGGACTTGCTAACTTTAAACGATTGATTCATGATGGACTTTTTTGGAATTCTTTAAAGAATAACGTTTATATTATTATCGCGTCTGTTGTTGGACAATTGGTCTTGGCTTTATTCTTTGCATTAATTTTAAACACCAAGATTAAAGGGGCGAAGTTTTTCCGTACAATTGGCTTTTTGCCTGTTGTTCTTTCTTCAGTTGTCGTATCACTTACTTGGAGCCTTATTCTTAATCCAACCAATGGTTTGCTTAATACCGTTTTACGTCATTTAGGATTAGGTGTCATGGCTGAAAACTGGCTTGGTAGTGAACATTGGGCAATGTTCTCAGTGTGTATGGTTATTATTTGGCAGTTTATCGGTCTATATATGATTATTTTCTTAGCAGCCTTGCAGAATGTACCGAATGAAATTTTAGAAGCAGCAGACATTGATGGCGCAAGCGAATGGACAAAAACTTGGAAAATCGTTGTTCCAATGATTAAAGAAACCATTCTAGCCGCACTCGTTTTGGCGATTTCAGGAAGCCTAAAGGCATTTGATCAGATTTACATTATGACGAGCGGTGGACCCTCACATTCGACTGAAGTATCCGCAATTTATATGTACAAACAAACCTTTGAAAACTTGCAATATGGGTACGGCAGTGCAATTTCTGTCTTTATCTTTATCTTTGGTCTTGCCATTATCTTGATTTTAAATGCATTTATGAGAAATAGAACGGCATAAGGGAGGGCTGAACGTGACAACATCAAGTAGAAGCGTAGCAAAGATTTTTATCTATGTCGCCTTAATATTGTTTGCGATTGTCAATTTATATCCAATCCTTTGGATGGTAATCAACTCGTTTAAAACAGAACAAGAATTTTCACTGAATAAACTTGGTTTTCCAAAAGTCTTACAATTCCATAACTATGTGGATGCCTGGCACACAGCCAATTTCGGTCAGTTTTTCTTAAATAGTGTCGTTGTTTCGGTAGTGGCCGTTATTATAACTGTGCTATTTGGAGCGTTAGCAGCGTTCTTCTTATCACGATTTGATTTTAAACTTAGTGGATTGATTTATGGCTTTTTTATCTTCGGAATGCTCGTGCCTATTCATGCAACATTAGTCCCAATGTTTATTCTAATGAGTAAAATAGGTCTTTTAAATACAAAATTGTCACTGATTTTCCCATATATCGCGTTTAACCTTCCGATTACGATTTTCTTGTTAGTCAGTTTTATGAAAAGCTTTCCGAAAGATATCGAGGAATCGGCTTACATGGACGGTGCAGGAATTATGCGGATTTTCTTCCAAATTATCTTGCCAATGTCACGCCCTGCAATCGCAACGACCGTCATTTTAGCATTTATTCAAAACTGGAATGAGTTCGTCTTTGCACTCGTTTTAATCAACAATCCAAGTCAGCAAACCTTGCCGCTCGGACTCCAGAACTTTGCCGGGGCCCACGACACCAACTACGTGGGACAAATGGCGGGTCTCACGATGGCCTTGATCCCTATTGTTATTGTCTACCTCCTCTTAGAGAAAGAGTTGGTTAAAGGGATGACAGCAGGTGCAGTTAAAGGTTAAGCTAAAAACAGGGCGGTTCCTGAGCGTTCAACGGACCGTCCGTTTTGCCTTTTAAGTGTCTAGTTTAAACTTCTTCAAAGTAAGGGTTGGAAAGTATGTTAGATAAAATTCCCTTTCTCCATGTCAGTCTAAAATATAAATTCGTGGCCGTGTTTCTTCTATTCATAACGCTGCCTACTCTTTGTATTGGTCTTTTTATCAATGCTCAGATGAATCACTTGCTCCAGCAACAAGTCATTGCGTCAAACACCACCGCAATGGATAAGATTGAGGGCAATCTGAAGTCCATTGTAGATGACATTGAGAATGTCTCCTTGTATACCATCTATAATGATGATTTCCGCAATGTTATGACCACCTCACACCCAGATCAAACCAATACCTCCTATCAACAAAGTCTCGATAACATTCGGGGATACTTGACTTTCCAACTTATGTCAAAGCCCTATATTAGTTCATTTGATCTCATTGGAATCAATGGAAGTCAGGTCCAGATGGGGGATGCATTAACCGGGGACGAGTCAATTTGGAATCAAATTGCTCAAGCCAAGGAAGGTGAGAGTGTCTGGAGTAACACATATAGCCTTCATATGGGGGTCAATGAAACCAAAAAAGTGATCAGTTTAACTCGGGTAATTAATGATATCGATCAAATTAATCATCCCATAGGTCGCGTTCGGATTCGCTTAGATTCCGATAAATTAAACCATCTAATTGCGACTCCTTCCCTAATTAATAAAGGATCCATTTTCTTAACCAATAAAGAAGGGCAAGTGCTCATTGAAAGTGGTCATCCTTTACATGTATCAACCGACGTAATAAAAAAATTAGAGAGAGACCAAACCAATAAGGCTTCCTTTTCAACTAAATTAGGTGGACAGAACTATTCTACATTGACGCGTCCCGTCACAGGAACGGATTGGATTCTCCTCGATGTGGTCAATCAAAACCAAATTGACCACTCTCTAAATCATATTAGACAATTGATGAGGTTTCTCATTATTCTATTGATCGTCTTAGGACTCTTCGGCTTTTTGGCCTACTATTATTTTAATATCAAAAGAATTATTGATTTAATGGAGACGACTCGACAAGTTGAAAATCGAAACTTTAAAGTAAAAGTAAAGGTTAGGGTCCGGGATGAGATTGGAAAACTGGGTCTTCGTTTTAATAAGATGGTCGAAACGATTCAAGATTATATCGATCGTGAATATCGTCTTAAAATCGAACAAAAAGAATCAGAACTCAAAGCCTTACAAAATCAAATGGATCCCCATTTTTTGTATAACACATTAGATATGATCCGTTGGAAAGCACGAATTGAAAAGGCGGAAGAGACGAGCCATCTTATTGAACTTTTGTCTAAAGTCTTTCGAAATAGCTTGAAAAGCGGAACACTCTTTACGACGATTAAAGATGAGCAGACCTTCCTGGAGAGTTATTTGGATTTGCAAAAGAAACGGATTGGGGAGTCGTTTCATTATCAGATTCAAGTCGATCATCCACTGGAAAAAGCTTTTATTTTAAAACAACTGCTTCAACCGATCGTTGAAAATGCAATAAAGCACGGCATGAAGGACAAACAAGGACCTAAAGAGATTCACATACATTTTTCAATAGAAGGCAATTTTCTAATTATAGATGGGATTGATAACGGAGTCGGTATGGACCCGGAAACGTTCAATGCCGCGATTCTAAGAAATGAAGGTCATGCTCTGAAAAATCTACAGGATCGGCTTGTCCTTGCATTTGGAAAAGACTATGGTTTGGAATTAAAACCACTTGAGCATTCTGGTACATGGATTCGGGTTAAAATGCCGCTTATATTTGATCGCACGCAAATTCAAAAACGATATCAAGATAATGGAGACTAGAGAATCATGATCAAAATGATAATTGTGGATGATGAGCCGATCATTCGTCAAGGCTTAAGAGAAACCATTCCTTGGGAACAATATGGTGTAACGGTAGTTGCCGAGGCACAGGATGGACGAGAGGCGATTGACAAGATCAATCAACATAAGGATCTTGAGCTTGTCATTACGGATGTTAAGATGCCTAATATGGATGGGATTGCTTTAATCGAGGCGCTCTCAAACCATGCCAATCCTCCTAAAGTGATTATTTTAAGTGGATATGATGAATTTGAGTATGCCCAACAAGCCATCAAAAATGGAGTCAAAGATTATCTTTTAAAACCCGTTGACATTGATGAGTTAATTAGAACTGTAAAAGCTCTTTCGGATTCTATTCTGCAAGAGAAAAAACAGCTAGAAGAAGTCACAGAATTGACGATACGCTCGACATTAATACAAGACATATATGGAAGTGTGCCTTCATTAAGTGATACTCCTCTTAATAAATCGGTCTTTCCTTTTCTAACAAGTATAAGGAATTTTATGGCTCAGGTTGAAGAAGAGGAGGATCGGTCAACGATTCAAGTTAAGGCACAGAAAACGGTGCTGGCCCTTCTTGAGAAGAAAGGTATGACCGCTGTGTCGCATTTTTTTTCAGAAAATGTGCTTTTAGCCTGTGTATATAAATGGGATGAAGCAGCTCTGCCTACTACAAAAGGTCTTAAAGAAATTTTAGACCAAATCAAAGGTGAAGACTTTGAGTATTATTTCATAGTTGGAAAAGACAAGACGAATTTATCCGAGCTTCCAGATGTCTATAAAGAGCTTTATGAACGGTTGCAAAATGCCTATATTGAAGTGGAGCCCTATGAAGCAGCCACAAGCCTATCCGAGCTTCCTGATTTTCTAAAAGAAGCGGTGATTCTTTCCTTAAACAGGGATTGGAAAGAGGTCGAGCACGCCGTCTTAGAATTATTTAAGAGGTTACAGAAAGGGAAAATCCGGTTAGATCAAGTGGAAGAGACCTGCCAAGAAGTTTTAAATCGAGCCGGTAATGTGTATAAAAAGAACTTATCGTATGAGCAGTTTAGGAATCTTAATTTGAATTATATTGTAAATGTGGATACCAATCTCTATAATTCATATCAGTTATTACAAGAACTATTTCTAAATGATTTAAACCAAATCTACATGACCTTACACGATCAGGCAGAATCGCACCATTGGCTAGTTGACCGAGCCTTGAATTATATTGATCAATATTATAATTATGATATTAAGGCATCGGAAGTGGCGGATTATATTAATATTTCGCCTAATTATTTCAGTGGCGTTTTCAAACAACATACAGGGTTAACCTTTAACGATTATCTCAATCAGTTAAGGATTGAAAAAGCCCAAATGCTTCTTGAAGAAACACAGGATAAAATTAACACGATTGCAGAACAAGTTGGGTATCAAAACTACAAGTATTTTGTTCAAATTTTTAAACAACGTACCAATATGACACCGACAGAATACCGAAAATTTACGAGTGTCCGTTCGTAAAGGTCTGTCTTTTTGGATTTTGGAACCGCTTTATTACAAAAGAGGGGGTAATGAGTTTGAAAAATTTACAATCTAATCTTGGCAATTGGACGTTTAAGTCTAGTGATGATCAGAAGGGGTTGCCGGCGCAGGTCCCAGGATGTGTACACACGGACTTGCTCAAAAATGGTCAAATTCAAGATCCTTTCTATGGAACCAATGAAAAGGATTTGCAGTGGATTGACAAAAAAGATTGGGAATACCAAACGACTTTTGATGTCGAGGCGAGGGTGTTAAGCAATCGTTTTGTTGAGCTCGTATTTAGTGGGCTCGATACATACGCGGATGTCTTTTTGAATGGGAAGAAAATTATCACAGCCGACAATATGTTCCGAACTTGGAAGGCTGAAGTTAAAGCCTTGCTAAAAGAAAAAGGGAATGTCTTGAGAGTGTACTTTCATTCCCCTATTAATGTTGGACTCGACAAGTTAGCGGCTCATGGCTACGGGCTACCCGCAACCAATGATGTCTCAGAGTTCGGCGGGATTGGGGATCAGAAAGTAAGTGTCTTTTCAAGAAAGGCACCGTATCATTTTGGTTGGGATTGGGGTCCGCGTTTTGTGACAAGCGGCATCTGGAAAGACGTGTATTTAGAAGGCTGGTCAGAAGCGCGAATGGAAAATCTGTTTATTGAGCAAAAAGAGATCACGGCATCTAAGGCTACGCTTGCGGCAAACGTTGAGATTGAAGCGGAAGTTGCTTTTGAAGGGACGCTCACACTTACTTCAGAAGGGGTCAACATCGAATATCCCGTTTCTCTAAAAGAAGGGCGAAACCGTATTCAAGTGGATTTCAAAATCGATCAACCTAAATTATGGTGGTCGAATGGATTAGGCGAATCTCATCTCTATAAGTTTGAGACAACCCTTACGAAAGAGGGCCAAGCGGTCGATTCTAAATCCGTTCGAACAGGTCTACGTTCCATTAAACTTGTAAGAGAAAAAGACGACTATGGCACGTCTTTTTACTTCGAATTAAATGGCGTTCCGGTCTTCGCAAAAGGGGCTAACCATATACCACTGGACAGTTTCTTAACAGATTTAACCTATGACCGCTATAAACAAGAAATACAGTCGGCGGCTGAAGCGAATATGAATATGATTCGTGTCTGGGGCGGCGGGATCTACGAATACGAGTGGTTCTATGAGCTTTGTGATGAATACGGAATTTTAGTTTGGCAGGACTTTATGTTTGCATGTTCCATGTATCCAGGTGACGTGGCATTCTTAGATAATGTGAAACAGGAAGCTTTGGAGACGATTAAGCGTTTGAGAAATCACCCATCGATTGCGCTTTGGTGCGGAAACAATGAGATTGACGGTGCATGGGCTCATTATGTCGAAGACGGCGGTTGGGGCTGGAAAAAGGCCTATACACCAGAGCAACGTGACCAAATTTGGGTGGATTATGAAGCGGTTTTCCATAAGATTCTACCAGAAGCGCTTTCTGTGGAATTACCAGAAGCGAGTTACTGGCCGTCCTCACCAATGAGTGTTTGGTCAGGGGATGAGAATCAACATGCCTTAGGGTTCAAGCCAAGCGGTGATATTCATTATTGGGGTGTCTGGCATGCCCTTGAACCGTTTGAGGATTATAATGTAAAAATTGGCCGCTTTATGAGTGAGTATGGGTTCCAATCCTTCCCTGAAGAAAAATCGGTACGGACTTACGCGGAAGATGGGGATATGGAACTTGAATCGGATGTCATGCTCGCCCACCAAAAAAATGGCCGGGGAAATTCGATTATCAAAGATTATATGATGAAATATTTTAGGACACCAAAGGATTTTCCATCTTTCCTATATATGAGTCAAGTTCAACAGGCGGAAGCGATTAAGTCTGCGATTGAAGCCCATCGCAGAAAAATGCCGTTTACCATGGGGTCGCTCTACTGGCAATTAAACGATTGCTGGCCGGTTGCGTCATGGGCAAGTACCGATTATTATGGTCGTTGGAAAGCCCTCCATTACTATGCTAAGAGAAGTTTCCAACAGGTTATGGTCTCCATAGATGGAACCACGAGCGACGTTAAGGTTTATGGCGTCTCGGACCAGTTAGACCCATTTTCAGCTGAACTTTCGATTCAACTTCTGAATTTTAGTGGTGAGGTTCTTCAAGCATGGAACGAAACGGTTGAGGTTAAGGCCAACACGTCACAGGTTCTTTGGTCAATGAAGGAAGCGGACATTCTAGGTGCCCATTCGCCTGAACGCGCCATTCTAGTCGTGAAACTTGAAAAGAACGGCGAAGTTGTGGAGGCAAAAGACCATTTCTTTAGGTCATCTAAGGAAATCGTCTTGTCAAAAACCCAAATCTCAATTGAGGAAGTTGAGGGTTCCAATGGCACACGTTTTGTTTTGGAATCAGATCAGTTGGCGAAACAGGTATGGGTGTCGAGTGAACATGACGGTGTCTTTTCAGATAATTTCTTTGATTTGATCCCAGGGATTCCAGTCGAAATCACCTTCACAGTGTCGGCTGAGGGCGAAAAATGGCGAGTCCCCGCTAAACCGGGTGCGCTTAAAGTCAGCTCAATGATTGATTATATAGAAATAGATTAATCAACTAATAAAAAGCCTTGCAGAGGAGTGCGGATCTCCTACTGCAAGGCTTTTCTATTTTATAGAAGAATCATTAATCCTATCTTAAGGCTAGTGTTTTATAGTGAATTTAGAAAGAAAAACCTTTTGGTGGAGGATTTAAAAAAATGCCGCAAATAACAAATAAATGGGTTGCGTTGTGTACATTCTGCAAACGTTGATCTTGTTAGTGGGGCAACAGGAAGCTCAGAAGATTTCCAAATCGCTGTTCAACAAGCCCTTCAGCAAGCACAAGCCTAAAAAAGTAGGCGTAATCAAAAACCCGCTGTCTTCTCTAATGAAGACAACGGGTTTTTTAAAATTTAAATCAACGATTCCCAATCCGTATCATCTAGATTTTTGACAAAATAGACGTTTGCGAGTTCTGGCGGTGTGAACGCCTCCAAGCCATTTCCGCCAATTATAAAAGAAAGTTTGGAATTCTCTGCTTGGCACGTATTAACCCAATGAATCAAATCTAAAAGTCGATCCTCATGGCTAACGGAAACGGCAACAATCGTTACATTTAAGGAGATCAATTGCTCGATCAGCCCATCGTAAGGGGTATTGGCACCAAGATAAACCACATCTACCCCTTTCTCTTTTAAAAATAGACTGAACATCATTAGACCGAATTGATGATGCTCGCCTTCAGGACAAAACGCAAGTGCTTTAGGTTGGTCAGGATGAACAGGAAGCACCCTGAACACGTTATGAAATCGTTGGGTCACAAGTTCGGTTGCAAAATGCTCCTGGGCCACAGTTAAATGACCGGCTTCCCATTCTGTTCCTATTTTCATAAGGATGGGTGAAATAATATCATGAAACACATATTGAAAAGAATACAAAGAAAAAGCAAGATCCAGCGCATGATTGGCCTGAATGGTATTCATAGTGATGAGATGTGTGTAGAGTTCGCTTGAGAGAGACTCTTTTTCGTTTATTTGGCCCATAGAGTTCTCAAGGGTGCGAGTTTGCTTAATGGATTTTTGTTTAAGCAATTCAGCCGCCTCGCTAATTTTTAAGCCTTGGTCCACTTGAGCTTTCAACCACTTAAGAGTTTGGAGATCTTTTTCGGAATACAGACGATGGCCGCCTTGACTTCGATTTGGTTCCAAGATGTTATAACGTTTCTCCCAAGCCCGTATGGTAACGGCCGGAATATCTGAGAGTTCAGCGGCTCTCTTAATCTTATACATATGTCGTGCCCCCAATAACCTTAAAGTTACACAAGAACTTATACATAAAACGCAGATGTTAAAAAAAAGTATGGATTTAATCGAGTTTTGTTGTATAATTTATGTCTAAGCAATACTTTATAATTATACAAAACTCTGTACAAATTAGCGAACATATTTTATGAACCTAGGAGTGAAATCCTTCAATTGTGACATATTCTAACCGATAATTAGTATAAGAAAGCTAAAGGGGTGCTTTATGAACAAAAATAGATTAATGGTTATTTTATCTTCAGGTGCTGCAAGTCTTGCAATAATTGCTTATTTTTTACATAAATATTCCGTCATAACGTCGATGGATGGCTTGCGAATCAAAAGTAATCCGCACCCTGTAATTGGACTTGTGGCCTGTCTTATTCCTGCTTTGTTAGCCTGTGCAACCTCCTTGCTCTATTGGATTAATAGCAATCACAAATGGGTGCCGCTGATGGTGACACTCACCTTAACCTTCTCAAGTATTGGAACCGTCATCAGTGGCGGAGGAATGGTCGAATACCATTTCTCAATTTTTATGGTGGTCGCGATTTTGTCCTATTATGCAAGCATTCCTTTGTTGATTGTGATGACCACACTCTTTGCAGCCGAGCATTTATTGGGGTTTTTCTCGAGTTACTGGACACCCTTAATCTTTGGTGTCCCGCATTACGGACTTTCCATGTTGTCCCTTCATGTCGTGTACCTCGTCTTAACAACAGGGGCAACCAGTCTGCAAATTACCTATTCCAAATCGTATTCTCGAAAACTTAAAGAAGACAACCGAAAGAAACAGGAGTCGTTTGATCGTTTGAAAGAAAAGTTAGTGGAAACAAGTCAATACGTGCTGAGCACGGTCCACGATCTCTCGCAAAACGCAACGGAGACGCAAAGTGCCACGGAACAGATTACCGCTGCCATCCAACAAATGGCGAGTGGGGCTGAGGAACAACTTACCATGACTGCTGAAAGTGGATATGTTTTAAAAGAGATGACCAGTGGTGTCCAACAAATTGCGGAAAAATCAAATGTGATTGTGGAAGCTGCTGCTGAGGCAACGAAAGGCGCCGAACAGGGGAAAACGACGATTCAAAATGCGAGTAAGCAAATGGACACCATTCATGGCGAAATCAGGCAACTTGCCAAAAGGGTTGAAGGGCTGAAAATGCGGTCGATTGAAATAGAGGAGATTATTTCAGTGATCTCAGAGCTCTCGGAACAGACCAATCTTCTGGCGCTCAATGCCGCTATAGAGGCTGCTCGGGCAGGTGAATCGGGGAGAGGGTTTGCGGTTGTAGCGGAAGAAGTCCGAAAACTCGCTAACCGCTCACAGGAATCTGTTGGGGAAATTGCGCAGTTAATTGCAGAAATACAAAACGAGACGGCAGAAGCCAATCTCTTCATGGAAAAAGGAACGGTAGAAGTGGAAAAAGGCAATCGTTACATCTATGATGCAGAATCCATTTTTGATCAAGTTCTGAGTCAAGTCAACCGAGTGTACGATCAAATTCATGAAGCGGCCGGAGTATCTGAAGAACTCGCCGCAAGTTCAGACCAGGTTTTAACGGCGGTGACTGAGATCACAGCCTTAGCCCACGACACAGCCACAAGCAGTGAGGCCATTTCCAAGGACTCCGAACTCACTAATAAAGCCGTTGAAAACATTCATTCCATGACTCAACGCGTGAGTGCCCTCATGACAGACTTAAACGACTTAACTCAGAAGTTGGAAGCGTAGGGACGGTCTTTTGCTTCTTAAGAATAAGGATTGGGGACAATTCTTGGTGAACCGTGCTATGCCCTTCATAGAAACGACTTAATCTGGCATACTACAATAAAAAAGAGGTGTTCAGATGGACGTTCGGTTGGAGCTGGTTTACAAAACACCTAAAGGGCTTGAGGCAATGTTTCATTCAGAAGAATTACCTGCTAGTCAAGCGGTTGTGCTTGCAGAGGATCTAGAGAAGACCGGTCGCGTCAAACACTTTAAGTTTATTGATCGGCTAGACCGTTCATGGACGATGAAAGAACTTAAAAAGTTCTTGAAAGGCATCGAAACCGAACCCCATAACGCCACTGTTTATTTTGATGGCGGGTTCGACATTGAGACTCAAACGTCCGGCTTGGGTTGTGTGATTTACTATGAACAAAGTGGCAAATCACTTCGACTTAGAAAGAATCTGATGTCGGAGCAGTTGAGGTCAAATAATGAGGCAGAATATGCGGCCTTGCATCTTGCGGTCACGGAGCTTAAGCGCCTGGGCGTTCACCATCTTCCTGTTAAGTTTGTTGGGGATTCACAAGTCGTGATTAATCAAATGATGGGAGAATGGGCGTCCTATGAAGCGGAGTTGAATAAATGGGCCGACCGAATCGAGGCCAAACTTGAGGAATTAGGTCTTCAGCCTGAGTATGAGTTGGTTGAACGCCGTTTGAATCAAGAAGCCGATGCACTCGCGACCCAAGCTCTAAAGAATATTGAAATCGAAAGTGTGTTTTCAGGAGACGAGTCTTAATCAGAGGCTTGTCTCTTTTTAAGTTGTTTTGGTTAAATCAGCGAGTTGGATTTTCGCCGGTTCACTCCCATCAAGTAACTAAATTTGCTTTTCAGAACGTCAATGAGTTTTAATTATATGATAGGAGGTCATGCGAATGGAGACGTATAAAGTTGTAGCGATCGAACCGGGAAAACCTGTGCGCGATGTGGATATGAGTCTAAAAGACCTACATGATTTTGTCGGTGAAGTGATTCAGGAAATCCCCCTGTTCGATGACATTCACGCCGTATTTAATGGAAACGCGAAAGAATTAGAATTGGATATCAATCGTCAGTTTGTTCTAGAAAGTAAAGGATACATACCGATCACATTAAGAGGAAATGTTGTGTTGGTCCGCTCTGAAAAAGGTGAATTCATTAGTTTGACCAAGCTGGACCTAGAGAAAATCTATACGATGTTTAAAGACCCAAGCGGGAAAGACACCATTTATCTGTAAGTCAAAACGTATTTCGTCATAGCCCTTAATTAAAACGGTTGGGGATGGGACGAAGGAGATTACCTTTTATCCAGTATTTTTCATGCTTTTGACTAAAAAAGGGTTGACAAGATTAAGCCTTTTGGATATATTGTTAATAAATCTATAACCGAAAGATATTATTTTTCCTTTCTTTATTTATAAAGGAACTTTAGCGTGCTATCCAATCTAAATTGGGTAGTATGAAAAAGTATTCTTTTACCGTAAAGAAATAAGGAATAAGATAAATCGGTATATTTCATGACTAGAAAGGATTAGTCTCGAAATATACCTTTTTTTTATGAAGGGAGGGGCAATATGATTAAAACAAAGGGGTCTGTTGAATCAGAAATAAGTAAGGTAATTACTCAATGGGAAAAGGATTTTTTGGGTCGTGGATCTGTTTCTGTAAAAACAGATATATTACGTGATATGATAATTATTTATTTACATGGTGTATTAACACCGGCTGAATATCAAGTTTGCGAAACAAGAGAAGGTATGCTTTCTATTAAAAAAATCCGTAATGAATTGGTTGAATCGGGTTTAGAAGATTTAAAGGAACTAATTTTAATGATAACTGGAGAAGAAGTGAAGAGTTTCCATACTGATCTAAGTTCTCGTACAGGAGAGCGCGTCATAGTTTTTAAATTATATAACAACTTAGAGAAAAAGTTCAGCTAAGGTGTGGTGGTTTTTGGATTCCCTACTGAATGTTAGTTGAACCTTTCAGACCTCAGTGGCAATTTTTTACCCACCTTAATTAGTCCTAAAGTTTTGAGAAGGGGATATTAGTGCCCATAAAGCGATGTAAATAAAAGAATAAAAGGGAGATCTTTAAAAGGCTTTTTTAAGTCAGTTGAAGAGAAACCAACAATTCATTTTTAGTGGTGAAGACCATTAAATTTTGAAATTGTTGGTTTTTTTATTGGATAAAATTTATATTCGACCATCAGATATGGAGGGTTAACTTATGTTTTCGCTTAGTTTGTCACCAGTACTCACTCTATTTTTTGTCACACTGATTCTATCTGGGTTAAGTGGATTAATCATGTTATCTAATCGAGTTCCTTTAGGTTTTGTTCGTATTCACGTCGGCATCATTGCTTTACCACCTTTGGTGGCCTTCATGGCTCTATTAAGGGGAGGGGGAAAAGAGATTGTAGGCCCTTTGCATCTAGATTCGCTTGCTTGGTTTTTGGCTTGTTTTGTTCTTTCGATTGGGTTAGTTATTCAGCGATTTTCTGTGCATTATTTATTGGGGGATCATTCGTATCGAAAATACTTTACTCTTTTTACATTTATAACCAGTTTTACATCTGTGACTTGGTTAAGTGATGATCTTCGTTTGTTTATTGTATGCTGGGGGGCCATGCTTTTCCTGATAACCTTACTTATCGGTTTAAACAGAGGATGGAAAGTGAGAAATGTAGCTGGAACGCTTTCAGGCTGTTTATTTGGAGTGAGTTGGCTATCACTCTTAATAATTATAGTTAGCCTTTCTCATGTCACAGGAACTTGGAGGTTATCGCAAGTTCTAACGAATAATAATTTGGCTCAACTAGGAATGTGGGAAAGAATTGGCCTGAATTTACTTTTGATCTTGGTTGTTATGATCCCAGCTGCTCAATGGCCATTTCAAAGGTGGTTAATTGAATCTGTAGCTGCACCTACTCCTGTTTCTGCAATCATGCATGCGGGTTTAGTCAATGCAGGTGGAATTATTCTCACACGGTTTTCACCAATGTTTGATGGAGGTATAGCCCAAGTTATTTTACTTATTCTTTCTACTATTTCCATCTTAATCGGAACTGGAATTAGTATGGTCCAGGTTGACTATAAGCGTCAATTAGTGGGTTCAACTATTGCACAGATGGGGTTTATGCTTGTTCAATGTGCGTTAGGTGCTTATTTGGCAGCCATTATTCACCTAGTATTACATGGCATGTTTAAAACGACTCTATTTTTACAGTCTGGCTCGGTTGTCCACCAATATGAAGGAGTCCAACGTTTTAATAAAAAGTCACCTTATTTATCAACCGTGTTTGGTTGGGCGTTAGGCTTGTTGACGGGTATCGTGTATTGGAAGCTGGCTACGGGTTGTGGGTATGATTTAGTGAATGCTATTATTTTAGGCTGGTCATTATCTTTTTCTTGGACACAGCTTGTTGCTTTGGGCAAAGGAAGAATTGATAAGCTAGTAGGTTTAGTGCTTTTAGGAGGTTCTGCCATCGTTTACCTTCTGGTCCATCAATTATTCTATAAGTGGTTACATGACACGGTCGCTGACCAACGTTTACACCTTCCAATTTCTGTCCTGATTCTTGTTGTTTGTCTCTTAATACTTGGAAGTGTGATCGGGGTACTCGTGGCTCGTTATTCTATTTCTATTGCCCTTTCAGTCCTCTACCTTTGGTTAGTCAAATTAGGTGAAGGACAACCAAAAGCAATGGAAAGCCATCCAAATTACCTAAAACATTATCTTTTAAGGGAGGTTATCGTACGTGAGCGGAATGTCAACATTACCTAAAGGAATTAAAAGGAAAAAAGATGAACTGATAACGGATTTAAAATTGATCGATCTAGACAAATGCGTTCAATTAGCGAGTCGGGTTATTGTACCACTATCGCCGATTTCTACATTTGCAGCCCGTCATCCCTGGAATGGTCTAGAGCAGCAGACCTTTGATCAGGTTGCAGATTGGTTAAAAAAGGTTCGAGATATCGATCTATATCCTAGTGCTTCTTTGATCCTTTCAGCAAAAAAACGTGACGAGATTGATGAAACACTTCTAGAAAGAGGCTTAGAGAAATGGCTTGACCAACAATCCTTTAATATACCAACCAATGTGGCGGAGCGTTTTTGTCGGGGGTCACTGAAATTAGAATCATTGCCTTCACAGCTTTTAACATCACAAGAGTTAGAAAAAATCGTTGAGCCGATAAAAAGTTTGAGTATCACTGGATCTGAAAGGTATACAATACACCCAATGAGCGAACATGTGGAACACAAAGAGCATGGAAAACTTTCGAAAATTCTTGATCAACATGTCATTAAGTGGTGTAAGTTATATCTAGATGATGTTCAGTCAGCTTGGAAAATGCCAAATCGTGATCAGGGTTTCTATTGTTCTTGGCGTCGGCTCATTCAATACGATCCAACGTTTATTAAAAATCAACGCAATCGGTTAAAAGATTGGCCAAAAGATGCCCACGCGGCTTTAGATGCAGCGTTACAAGCACTAAATATTCCGGAATCAGAGAGGCAGACATACCTTGAAGGCCATTTGCTTGCCTTGCCTGGTTGGGCAGGAATGATGCTTTGGCGCTCACAACAATCCTCATCTGAAAAAAAACTTTTAATCGACTACTTAGCTGTTCGACTCACGATAGAATGGGTTCTTATGAAGCCTTACCTTCCCATAATTAGAAAAAATGTTGAGAGGAAAATATCACTTGTTCCTCTTTTAGCCTCTTGGATGCAATGGGGAGGGCAAACGATTGAAAAATGGTTAACAATGTCGGACAGTGAACAAATTGATTGTTTAAAATTTGTTTACCATTTCAATAATAGAATTCGTTACAAGATTTGGTTAGAAGCCTGGGAACAAACTTTTAATAGTCGATTGACTAAGAAGCTAACCACTAAACGACTCGTGAAGGAAGAAACGCCGAAGCCTGTATTAGCTCAATTAGCATTTTGTATTGATACACGTTCAGAGCCTTTTCGTCGCCATCTGGAAAAAGTAGGGCCCTTTGAAACGATTGGGATAGCGGGTTTCTTCGGATTACCAATTGCAACGAGTGAATTGGCAAGTAAGCATGACCATGCCTCCGTACCTGTTATGCACACCCCAAAGCATAAAATAATAGAGACCTCAAATGAAAATAAACTGAAGTACTATCAACAACGCAAACAAGCGATCGATTCGACTAGCTATACGTTTAAAAAAATGAAGCAGAATGTCCTGGCAAGTTTACTTTTACCAGAGGTCAGTGGTCCATGGCTGGGTCTCAGAATGGTGTCACGGAGTTTTATCCCACGAAAAGCAGGACGATTAGTGCGTCGTTTTCGAGAAACCTGGTTAGGAAAACCTGATACTGAGCTTCAACTTGATTATGTGAAAAACATAGAATCTGAAATTCCGATTGGTTTTACTGCAGAAGAGAGAGTCAGCTATACAAGTCAAGCGCTCAAAATGATGGGACTTACGAAGAATTTAGCACCTTTGGTCGTGATTTGTGGGCATGGAAGTCAAAGCAACAACAATCCGTATTCAGCATCTCTTGAATGCGGGGCGTGTGGCGGAGCGGCAGGTGGATTTAACGCACGGGTTTTAGCAGCTTTGTGCAACTTACCTGAGGTAAGAGAGGGGCTTTTAATGGAAGGGATCAAAATTTCAGAGGAAACAATTTTCATTGCAGCAGAGCATCAAACTACTTTGGATGAGATAAAGTGGCTTTATGTGCCAAAACTTTCAAAACCAGCTCAAGAATCGTTTGATCGCCTCAAATCTGTATTGCCTAAAGTGAGTCATGATGCCAATGAAGAACGTTTAATTCAATTACCTAATATCAAATCTCATCTTAAAGATCCAAGAGAGGAAGCACACCGTTTTGCAGAAGATTGGAGTGAGATTCGTCCTGAATGGGGATTGGCTAGGAATGCGGCCTTTATAATTGGAAAGCGACAATTGACTAAGAATTGTAATTTGCAAGGGAGAGTGTTCCTTCATAATTATGATTGGGAACAAGATCAAAATGGTGATCTTCTTGCTAACATTATCGCTGGACCAGGAACAGTGGCACAATGGATTAACTTACAGTATTATGCCTCAACCATTGCCCCCCACTATTATGGGAGCGGCAATAAAAGGACGCAAACCGTGACGGCAGGGCTTGGTGTTATGCAGGGGACTGCCAGTGATTTGTTATTTGGTCTTCCTTGGCAATCTGTTATGGAATCTGATTATGAGATCTACCATGCTCCTATTCGATTACTCATTGTCATTCAAGCACCTAAAGAATATGTAGAGCGGTTATTAAAGAATGATGCTGTATTCCATCAAAAAGTTCAAAATGGATGGCTTAGGCTTGCAAGTATTGATTTAGAAGGATGTTGGACAAATTGGTAATGGCAAATATTATAGGTGTATCGAATTAACATTAAATTATTATTTTATAAGAAAGGGTGTAAGAGATGGATTTGAATAAAAATAACAAAAAAGCTTTGTTTTTAACGGACATAGATCTTGGTTTAGAGCCTTTCTTCCAAAAAGAGACGAATATTGAACTTAAAGACATGCTAAATATACAAATCTATGGTCCTCTCATCTCTAATCCTTATGGTGATATTATGAGATCTATAATTATCGCTATTTATCAAGAAAATATTGAGGAGATATTTGTAGTTGGTATAGAAGATAAGGAGAACGTTTCAATTGATCTAAAAAGTCTACTTGATCCAGAAGGTAAACAAATAAGGGGAAAACTAGAAACAATGGATTACCTTTTTAAAAATTGTATGCCTGAATTTATGGATGGAAGTTTAAAAGAATGGATCGAGAACAAAAATGAAAAAGTTGCTGAGAGTGTCCAAAAGAGTATTGAAATGATTCGTCAGCATCCGTTAATTCCATCGTACGTAAAGGTTAAAGGTTTAATAGTGAATAAAAAAGGGGATTTTCAACTGTCGATTAATGATTAATATCATAAAAGGGTTGCATACCTAAAGAGAAGTTGTAGATTGCGTACTGTTTAATGGAAGAACTCAATAGCTCTGTGAGATCGGTAAATATCACCGGTTTTGTGGCGGACCGATCTAAACCATTTTATCGGATAAAGCTTAGATTCTTCTGGCTGTTTAAAAGTATCGATCTCACTAATTATCGATTTTATAGTCTAGAAACAGAAAACTGTCCTTTATCTGACATCCTATTAAACCGCTCATAATCAATGTAACCATGATCAAACACGTTACATCGTTCTCATCAACAAGTACTCCTAGTGATTCCAATCACATTATGTATAAAAAATAATTTTTTATACAGTTCTGAATAATTAGCCTTTTTACCGCAACTCTAATGTAATAACACAAAGAGTGTCCATCATTCCCCTTGTTTCTATGTAACAAGGGGGATGATATATTTTTGCAAAAGATATTAGAATCCGTTTAAATGTGGTAAAATTACCTTTGTATGACTTTTAAGTTGGAGATCTTTAAATTTGAGGATCATGAGCCCATTCGCATCGTTTGAAGACGCACAGAATTTGGGCGATCTGAATAGAACAATTAATAGGCAATGGTTTGATCAGGTATTCAGGGGAATCGGTTTTCTATACATTTTTTTATAAAATAATTGAACTTATTAGAGATGAACGGTTGTTGGTGCTGGATGTCCGTTTAACTACTCGGGCATAAGGGCCGTCCCTCTTACACTTCTCTGAAAAACGGTTTAAGGAGCGTTTAATGTGTTTATAGATATTAAAGGGACTCGCGTGCATTATGAAGTATCAGGCGCTGGTCAACCCATCTTGCTTTTGCACGGTTGGGGAGCTAACCTGAAGACGTTTCAGCACGTCCACAAATTTTTAGAACCTCACTTCAAAGTATATTCCATCGATTTTCCGGGTTTTGGTGAAAGTCATGAGCCGCCAGAAACGTGGAGCGTCTATGACTATGCTGATTTTTTGGCTGATTTTCTTAAGTCTTTTGAAATTGAAAATCCAATTCTTGTTGGGCATTCTTTTGGCGGTCGCGTTTCCATTATTCATTCGGGAAGAAAAAACCCGGTGAAAAAGTTGATCCTTGTAGACAGCGCCGGGATCAAACCAAAACGAAAATTGAATTACTATGTTAGAGTCTATACTTATAAATTTTGCCGAAACTTACTTACAATACCTGGTATTCGAAAGTTTACCGGCGGGCTTTTGACCAAACTGAAAAGTAAGTTTGGCTCCTCGGATTACAAAAATGTGTCAGGGATCATGCAGCAGACGTTTGTTAAAGTAGTCAATGAAGATCTACAGCATTTCTTTCCGAACATTGAAGTCCCAACGCTATTGGTATGGGGAGATCGAGATGATTCGACACCTGTATCTGACGGTGAACTCATGGAAAAGAAGATTCCTGATGCCGGACTCGTGGTCTTGAAAAATGCGGGTCATTACTCTTTTCTAGACAAACAGCATGAGTTTCTGATCATTATTGATAAATTTCTAGAGAAAGAGAAGGGAGGAGCGTAACGAATGATTGGAATTGGTTTAGCCGTCCTCGTTGTCATTTGGGGGATTTATACGGGCTGGAAAGTAAAGAAAACCATTCATATGCTTCAGCTTAATTCATACCGGAATGAACGTTTTCTTCTGTGGATGTCGAGAAATAAAGGGAAAGTTTTTGCTTTCAGAGATCTTTTTGCCTTAATTTGGCTGATCCCGTTGGCTTTTGGTTGGCAATGGGTGAGTATCATTCTCCTTGTTCTCTATTACCTCATTCTCTTTTTAGCAAGAGGAAAGGAAGTCGAGAAGAAGAAGTTAGTTGTGACACCAAGGGTCAAACGCTTAATTACAACAGTTACTGTGGTCAGTTTAATTGTGGTGGTCCTTGATTTTATCCTTTACAAAGCCACGGGCCTATTCTGGTCAGGCCTTGTCTTAATTGCGGTTAATTTCTTCATTTATATGGTCACCTTGGTTGCCAATTCGATCAATTTACCGATTGAGAAAAGTATCAATCAAGGGTACTTTAATGACGCCACACGGATTGTTCAAGGCATGTCGAACTTAGATGTGGTCGGGATTACAGGAAGTTATGGAAAAACGAGTGTGAAGCACATTCTAAATACCGTACTTGCCTCTCAATACAATGTTTTAATGACACCGGAAAGCTACAATACCAAGCTTGGGGTCACGCGAACGATTCGTGAACAATTGCGCCCGTTCCATGACATTTTCATCGCGGAGATGGGTGCCAAACAACCGAACGATATACAAGAAATTTGTGAACTTGTCAATCAAAAGTACAGCATTTTAACGGCAATTGGGCCGCAACATCTCGAGACCTTTAAAACGCTTGATAATATCAAAAAAACGAAGTATGAAATTATTGAGACGCTTCCGGAAGATGGTGTGGGTTTTTTAAATAAAGACGATGAGAATATTATGTCCTATACGCCGAAAAACACATGCCGAAAAGTGTATTATGGGATCGATGCAGAAGGGCTTGATTATAGAGCAAAAGACATTTCGTTTCATTCAGGTGGCTCTACGTTTACCGTTGAAACGTCTGATGGTCGAACGGCTGTAATGAACACGAAACTGCTCGGGAAACATAATATTTACAATATATTAGCGGCCGTTGCGGTCGGTTCAGAAATGGGTATACCGCTTGAAAAAATAGCGCGAGCAATCAAGCAAGTCGCCGCCGTCCCACATCGAATGGAAATTAAGAAGCAAGCGGGCGGGATTACCATCATTGATGATGCCTTTAACTCTAATCCACGGGGTTCTAAAATGGCGCTCGATGTTCTTTCGGAAATGGATGGCTTTAGAGTGCTTGTGACGCCAGGAATGATTGAGCTCGGCGAAAAAGAATATGAACTGAATAAGGAATTTGGACGGTATGCCGCGGAAAAATGTGATTACGTCATCTTGGTTGGTGAAAAGCAAACGATCCCGCTTCAGGATGGATTGAAAGAAGCCAATTACCCTGAAAACCAATATTATGTTGCGAAGAATTTACAGGATGCGATTGCCCATATGCATACGATTGTGAAGGGTGAAGCCATCGTTTTATTAGAAAATGATCTGCCGGATACGTTTAATGAATAGGGGGATTTGGAATGAAAGTTAGAGTGGGGGTATTCTTTGGTGGCCTATCAGTCGAACATGAGGTGTCGGTTATTTCGGCACTTCAGGCCATCCAAAACATGGATACGACGAAATATGAAGTGGTGCCCATTTATTTAAGTAAAGACCGTAAATGGTATACCGGTGAAGGATTACTGGATGTTGAAAATTACAAGGACCTTAAAGGCCTCTTGGCAAATTCTCAGCAGATCATCTTGACTCAAGATGCGAACGATCGAACCGTCCTTCAAAAATACCCATTTGGTCTTTTTGGTAAGAAAACGATTGCTGAAATTGATGTCGCGTTCCCTGTGCTTCACGGAACATTTGGGGAAGACGGGTCACTTCAAGGTCTATTTGAACTTTATAACATCCCTTATGTCGGCAGTGATGTGCCCTCCTCGGCAACCGGTATGGATAAAGTACTCATGAAACAAATCCTCCAGTCAACGGGGATTTCAATGGCGGATTACTGCTGGTTCTATTCTTCTGAATGGACCGATCATCCGGAGACGTTTGAGAAGAAAATAGAAGAAATGGGCTATCCAGTCATCGTTAAGCCGGCTAACTTGGGTTCAAGCGTTGGAATTAGCTCTGCTAAGAACGTAGAGGAGTTAAGAGAAGCCATTGAGTTAGCGATGACCTTTGCAAATAAATTAGTCGTTGAACAAATGGTGCCAAACCTAAAAGAAGTCAACTGTTCCGTTTTAGGGGATTATGAGGAAGCAGAAGCTTCGATTTGTGAAGAAGTTCTGAGTAGCCAAGAGATTCTAACCTATGCGGATAAGTATGAAGGCAATGGAACAAAAGGTGGCGGATCTAAGGGGATGCAAAGCACAAGTCGAAAAATCCCGGCTGAAATATCAGACGACATGACGCTTGAGATTCAAGATTTAGCGAAACAAACCTTCCGTGCGCTTGGTTGTAGTGGTGTCTCACGCATCGACTTTTTAATAAATAAAGAAGAAAACAAGGTGTATGTGAATGAAATCAACACCCTTCCAGGTTCACTCGCATTTTATCTATGGGAACCGCTTGGCAAATCGCTGACTCAATTGACAACCGATTTGATCCAACTTGCGCTCAAGCGTCATCGCGAGCGCAGCAAGTTGACCTTCACCATTGATTCCAACCTCTTCTCATTACATGGTGGCGGATCCAAAGGTAAGTTAGGTGCGAAAAGGTAACGTGAAAGATTCAAAAATTGAATGGGTTATACAGAGGGCGTCCTTGTTGGGGCGCCCTTTTTCTGTTGTGGAGGGCGAAATAGCGGAACGGTGTATCCATAAGATAAAAAAGAGGCCACGAGCCCCCCGAATTAGTCCACTCCTCAATTAGCCTTAAATTCAGGCTTTTGGCCAGCTCCCCGAAGCGGGCGCATCGAGAGGAGCGCCGCAAATAAACTCCCCAAAGTCAGATTGCAGACCATATTTGCCATTGAAGCGAGGCCTGCAAGAGGGCCAAACGCATCATTCGCCAAGATTGTGGAGAGGGCGGTGTTACAAATTCCCACTTCAAAAAGCATGGAGCGGCATTCCGCATCACGCCATTTCATGGCGCGTGCGTAATAATAGCCCAATCCCATTTGTAACAAGATTTGAAGGCATACGCAAAGAAAGAGTTTAGGTAACATCCCGGCATGACTGAGAAGCGCGTGACTACCGCCAGACGCAATGCTAAGCACGACGACGTACAAGGCAAGGGCAGACAGAATCGAAGAAAAGGCAGACGCCTTTAGGCTCAATCTTGGGAAAAAGTGTTGAATCAAAATGCCACTCATTAAAGGAAAAAAGACGATTCGGAGCATCTTCCACAAGAAAAAGAGATCGCCAATATGGACGCTCGAGCCTAATAACCATTTGGCTAAAATCGGTGTAAATAAGGGCCCGACGATTGTATCTACTGCAGACATAGTGACACTTAAAGCAAGATCTCCGCGCGCGATAAAGGCGTTCAAATTCGCAGACGTACCGCTTGGAACAATACCTGCCATAAGTACGCCATAGAAAATTTTAGAGGTGCCAAAAAATATAAGCCCGATGCCAAGCGACACTAACGGGGCGATGATCCATTTACCTAATGAGCCTAACAATGGTGTTTGTGGTTTTTTTATAAGAAGTGAAAGCCTGCTTCGATCGAGGGTGAGCCCTATCATAAACAAGACGAATCCGAGCGCTGGCCCTGTGGCATGGCTCCAACTTGAAAAAAGACGCGGTTCATAGATGCCCCATATTGAAAAAAATACGATCCATAGGGGCATTAAGCGTGCAACGAAAAAGGTTGTGTGTTTCATAGTCGTCTCCCGTTCATTGATAAATTCGTTATGAATTATTCTACCATGAACGTTTACCGAATACCTTTGAACATTGCGCCTCTTCAATCTTCGAATAAATAAGCGAACATACCTCTTAATTAAACGTTTGTTTAAAAAATCTGAAAAGGAAAACGTACCAACCTGTCGCAGTCAAGCGCGCAAATGACGGGGGATTCAGAAAAATAGACAATCATGAGATTTCATAATTCGGCGATGTAGCGGCCAATCGAAAAACAGAGGTGGCTCTCTTTGCCGGTATGTTACTGGAGCTATGGAGAGAACGTGGGTTTCCAACACCGGTCAATCAAGACTTGTACGATCACATGGTGGAGATCGGCAAAAGGGTAAACTGTTTATTAGTAACGAGGCAAATATGGAAGAAAGAGCATTGTGAAAGTCGTTGTCGTCCACAATGCTCTTTTTTCTGAATCGCCTTTGATTTTAGACACTCTGGTTTTGGTTAATTTGGATAAAATCATGATCTCCGATTGGGGCGTCGATCCAATCGTTGTCACTAATCGTATTGACCACATGGAAAGAAGTATTGTGACCAAAGAGCATCCCATTTCCAAAATTTCTCTTAGAATGGGCACTCCAGCCGCCCTGGCTATTCTCACCAATAGCGACACTGGCATTCCGTCTTTGGCCATTTACATTTAACGCGGCAAACCCGATGTTTACAACCACTTGTTTTCACCTTTTTTCTAAAAATAAATTAGTGTTAAACATAATGCCACCAAAATTTCTGTCTATGGAAAGCTGATCTGTATTTTTATATAGGAGCACCTGAGCCTATTGAGAATCTGGTAGGAATCTTTCAAGCCCTCTAAAAGCTGACACAAATAACAAAAAAATTGAATCTTTTTAATGATGATTTACGTCTTATAATATGTGATCTTTTTAAAGCGGTGAGTGTGAAGGACCGTTAAAGAAGTATTTGATAAAATTGCGAGATGAAGAGCGAATGACCAGAATGAAACTGTAGAAGGGTTAGGAGGGGAAACGTTGGAGAATGTGTTAGATGTGCAAAATCTAAAAAAGAAGTATGGAAATAAAGTGGCATTGGAAGACGTTCAATTTTCGGTAAAACAAGGGACGTGCTTTGGATTATTAGGGCCAAACGGAGCGGGAAAATCGACAACGATGAAAATTCTAACGGGGATTATTGAAGCGGATCAAGGAAACATTCAGGTGTTGGGGATGGATGGTCAGAAAGAACGCCGAGCGATCCAACAACTAGTTGGCTATGTGCCACAATCGATTACCCTTTACGAAAAATTAAGCGCCTATGAGAACCTGCAATTTTTTGGTGAAATGTATGGTGTGAAGGGCCAGACATTGAAAAATCGGATTGCCGAGGTTTTGGAACAGACGGGTCTTACCGACCGAGCCAAGGAACCGGTGAAAGATTTTTCAGGTGGGATGAAACGCCGGATTAATATTGCCTGTGCGCTTCTCCACAAACCAAAGCTCCTCATTTTGGATGAACCGACTGTAGGGATTGATCCTCAGTCACGGAATCGGATCTTTGAAATGATTCGATCTTTGAAAGAAGAGGGTGTCACTATGATTTACTCCACCCACTATATGGAAGAGGTAGAGGCACTTTGTGATCATATTGCGATTATTGATAACGGGAACGTCATTGCCCAAGGGAGTTTGGAAGAATTGTTGGACCGTTATGGACAAAAAGCGGTTTACTTCGAAACTCAATATCAAGAAGAGCCACCAGAATTAGTCGATGTTTCCAACGTTTTTTCTAAAAATCGAGGCTGGGTGTTGGAGACGAAAAGTCCAGTTAAAGTCATGAAAGCGTTGTTGGAAGGTGAACAAACCGAAGCGGGTCAGATCAAAGCCCTTGAGATTCTGCGGCCCTCTTTGGAAGCTGTCTTTTTATCCTTAACCGGTACGAGTTTAAGAGATTAATGGAGTTTAAGGAAGGGGTGTGACGAGTCATTGAAAAGTCTTGTGATTAAAGAATTGAAATTAATGGTAAAAGAGCGCGGGAATTTTTTCTTTCTAATCATCATGCCGATTCTTTTTATTGTCTTATTCGGTTCGATCTTCGGTAATATTGGAAATTCGACGACTCAGGTCTCAATTATTGACCAAGATCAATCCGCAACGTCGATTGCTTTTATCCATCAGATTAATGGGATTAAAGGGTTTAAAGTAGATTCGTTGTCCGTAAACACATTGAATGATCAAATTCAAAAAATTAAGGATGGCAAAGCAACTTCTTTGTTGGTGTTGCCTAAAGGGTTCGAGTCAACTTTAAAGAGTGGGCAAAACCCCGTTCAACTTAAATTTTATCAAGACGCGGCATCGAGCCAAGAGATTGCACCAATTGAAGCTGTTTTGCAAAATATTTCTAGCGGCTATCGTGAGCAAAAGCTTGCGGCGACTTTGGCATCCTCTGGTCAATCACCTGCCGCCGTCAAAAGGATTATGCAGCCTCCAATCAAGATACAGAGCATAAAGGAAAGTGCGGCACATGTCGATCTGGTTTCGCAAATTGTACCTGGCTATACGGTCATGTTTGTGTTTTTTATCTTAATCACAATGGTTCGTCGATTTTTTAAGGAGAAGGAGTCGGGAATGGTGGCGCGTCTGCGAAGCACGCCAATGAATCCATTGACCTATTTAGTCGGCATGTGGATTCCTTCCTTGATCAGTGTATTAATTCAATGCGCGGTCCTTTTGTCTTTCGGTCATTTTGCCTATCATGTAAAACTTGGCAATCCGTTTACAATAATTGTACTTGTGGTTTGTTTGGCCATTTGTGGAACGGGGATTGGCCTCGCGCTTTCTTTGCTCGTTCGCGGAGAAAACCAAGGAATTGGTGTCACGCAAATTCTTACACTTGGAGGCGCGGCCCTTTCCGGTTTATGGGTGCCTTTTGACATGCTCCCCAAATTTGCTCAAACGATTGGTCGTTTCACACCTCAGTACTGGGCCGATCAGGGCATGGTGAACGCCATGGTTCATAGTGCAACTCTTGGTGGTGTGTGGAAATCCCTTGTCGTGCTCCTGGCCTTCGGTGTGGCCGGTTTGATTGTGGCGAGTCTAAGATTCAAGGCGTTTCTGCAGTCTTCGGTAAATTGATGGAATAGAAGCAGGATAGAAGCAGGATAGCGGAATGACGTGGCCGTAAAATGAAATTATGGCCACGCCGTTCCGCTATTTTATTGAAAAGAGTGTCGAGCGGAAGAAAAGGAAAACGAGAATCCGCTATTCCGGAAAACAGGAGGGAAAACGAGGTGGGAACAGGGAAATAGCGACATATAGATGACATAAATAAAGCGAGAAGGTGAATTTGAGGAGGATAGCGGAACGCCGTGTACATAAAATGAAATTAGGGATACGAGGTTCCGTTATTGCACTGAAAAGAGGCATAGGACTCAGAAAAGGAAAACGAGAATCCGCTATTCCGGAAAATAGGAGGGAAAACGAGGTGGGAACAGGGAAATAGCGACATATAGATGACATAAATAAAGCGAGAAGGTGAATGTGAGGAGGATAGCGGAACGCCGTGTACATAAAATGAAATTAGGGATACGAGGTTCCACTATTGCATTAAAAGAGGCATAGGACTCAGAAAAGGTAAACGAGAATCCGCTATTCCTGAAAACAGGAGGGAAAACGAGGTGGGAACAGGGAAATAGCGACATATAGATGACATAAATAAAGCGAGAAGGTGAATGTGAGGAGGATAGCGGAACGACGTGTACATAAAATGAAATCAGGGATACGAGGTGGGAACAGGGAAATAGCGACATATAGATGACATAAATAAAGCGAGAAGGTGAATTTGAGGAGGATAGCGGAACGCCGTGTACATAAAATGAAATTAGGGATACGAGGTTCCGCTAACAAAAAGTGGCAACGAGGTTCCCACGATCCAACTGCTTTGTTGTAGGTATTAATTATAAGATCTTTCTTCTGAATATAACGAATCAATCTTGACAGTAGTCTAATAAGGTTTGTATAGTAAAATTAAATCTTAAGGAGGTGAAAAGATAGATGTAGCTGCTCATTTTTAAGTTCGCTTCAACCAACGGAAAATTTTCACTCTAACCCACTGTCGAATTCCCCCATGTTTAGCCTCATTAAAAAACTACTTTCGAATTTCCAACTCCATTATGTTTGACAGCTTTTTTCTAACAAATATCCATTGGACTTTTTGTTCCATCTATGATTTTTTAAAATAGGAAAGGGCGATACTTATTGAAATTTGACCATGCTTACAAAAAGTGGATTGAAGAATTGAATGCGAATGAAAAAAACCCTAGGAGACGTGAGCGTATCGCAAACGGTCTAGGTTTTAGTTCAATAGAATTTCTTCGAGAAGTTTGGTTTCCAGTTGTTGGGAATTTCAACTTTTTACAACCGGAATGGGAAGTTCGAGATTTGAATAGCGGGTTTCGTTATTTGGACTTTGCGTACATGCCAGGTGGGGTAAAGGGTGGGATAGAAATCCAGGGATATGGCCCTCATGCTAGAAATTTAGACACAACTAGATTTAAAGATTTATGTATGAGACAGAGTTACCTTACTCTGGAGGGGTGGTCAATTCTACCCGTTGCCTATCTATCAATTCGTGATGATACCAAACAATGTCAGCAATTAATTCTTGCGTTTATAGGCCATTTTATGTCGAGTTCCATTGATGAAGAGGTTACTTGGTTGGAAGCTGAGATCATTAGATATTCAAGACGAATACTTCGCCCTATTACTCCATTAGATATAGCTAAGCATTTAAAGATTAGTGACCGGTATTCAAGAATTCTATTAAAGAAAATGGTTGAAAAAGGCTACCTAATTGTTGCAAGTGGAAAAGATCGAGCTCGATCTTACAGTTTAAAATGATGGAGGATGTCGATTTTTCTATAACAAAATTATTTTAGAGTTAAATAGCGGAACAACGTGACCATAAGAGAGAATTATGGTCACGAGGATCCGCTATTCCATTAAAAATAGGGTCATGGAGAGAAAAAGGGACACGAGACTCCGCTATTGCCGCAAAACGAAGCGAAATCGAGCTGAAATCGGCATGATAGCGGCATAGGGATGACATAAATTTAGCGGAGCTGGCGTGAGAAGCAGGATAGCGGAACAACGCGACCATAAAAGAGAATTATGGACACGAGGATCCGCTATTCCATAAAAAATAGGGTCATGGAGAGAAAAAGGGACACGAGACTCCGTTATTGCCGTAAAACGAAGCGAAATCGAGCTGAAATCGGCATGATAGCGGCATAGGGATGACATAAATTTAGCGGAGCTGGCGTGAGAAGCAGGATAGCGGAACAACGTGACCATAAGAGAGAATTATGGTCACGAGGATCCGCTATTCCATAAAAAATAGGGTCATGGAGAGAAAAAGGGACACGAGAATCCGCTATTGCCGCAAAACGAAGCGAAATCGAGCTGAAATCGGCAGGATAGCGGCATAGGGATGACATAAATTTAGCGGAGCTGGCGTGAGAAGCAGGATAGCGGAACAACGCGACCATAAAGAAGAATTATGGACACGAGGATCCGCTATTCCATAAAAAATAGGGTCATGGAGAGAAAAAGGGACACGAGACTCCGCTATTGCCGCAAAACGAAGCGAAATCGAGCTGAAATCGGCAGGATAGCGGCATAGGGATGACATAAATTTAGCGTGGCTGGCGTGAGAAACAGGATAGCGGAACAACGTGACCATAAAAGAGAATTATGGACACGAGGATCCGCTATTCCATAAAAAATAGGGTCATGGAGAGAAAAAGGGACACGAGGATCCGCTATTGCCGCAAAACGAAGCGAAATCGAATTGAAATCGGCAGGATAGCGGAATAGGGATGACATAAATTTAGCGTGGCTGGCGTGAGAAACAGGATAGCGGAACAACGTGACCATAAAAGAGAATTATGGACACGAGGATCCGCTATTCCATAAAAAATAGCGTCATGGAGAGAAAAAGGGACACGAGAATCCGCTATTGCCGCAAAACGAAGCGAAATCGAGCTGAAATCGGCAGGATAGCGGAATAGGGATGACATAAATTTAGCGGAGCTGGCGTGAGAAGCAGGATAGCGGAACAACGTGACCATAAAAGAGAATTATGGACACGAGACTCCGCTATTCCATCAACATTGCCTCACAACACCCGAAACATCCGCTCGATCGCGAGGCGAGCGTCTTCTTTAATGGCTTCAGGAACACGGATCACATTGGCAGGCTCACCCGCAATAAGATGTTCCAACGACCAGAGAAGATGGGGAAGATCGATCCGATTCATGGTTAAACACGGACACATCATCGGATTTAAGGACTCAATCTGAAGGTCAGGATAGGTCTGCTTTAGGCGATTGATCAAGTTCATCTCGGTCCCAATCGCCCAATGACTGCCGGCAGGAGCCTCCGCAATCGTCTGAATGATTTTTTGGGTGGAACCCGAAATATCTGCTGCCGACACGACTTCATAGGAGCACTCTGGATGGACTAAAATCTTAATGTCAGGATCCTCGGCACGCCAAGTTGCTATATTTTCCACAGTGAATTTTTCATGGACTGAACAATGGCCCTTCCATAGAATCATTTGGCAACTTTTGAGATTAGCCGCTCCATCTCCCTCGAACGTCTCCGCAATTGGATTCCATACAACCATCTTATGAAGCGGGATACCAAGTTCGACCCCGGTGTTACGGCCTAGATGTTGATCGGGTAAAAAGAGCACGCACCCCTTTTGTGAGAAGGCCCACTCTAGTACGTGCTTGGCGTTGGAAGAGGTCACGGTTGCGCCGCCGTGCCGACCACAAAATGCTTTGATCGCAGCGGTGGAATTAACATAAGTAATGGGAATGATGGTGTCTCCGAATTCCGACTGAAGCTGATCCCAGGCACGCTCTAATTGTTTGAGATTCGCCATATCTGCCATTGAGCATCCAGCTCTCATGTCAGGGAGAATGACGATTTGTTCATCGCGTGTTAAGGTGTCCGCGGTTTCGGCCATAAAATGCACGCCACAGAACACAATATACTCGGCATCTTTGGCATCGGCAGAAATCCGTGCGAGTTGTAGAGAATCTCCTGTCGTATCGGCAAACTGAATCACCTCATCTTTTTGATAATGGTGACCTGGAATAAAGAGACGTGAACCGAAATGCGCTTTGATGGCTTGAACGCGAGCCACCATTTCCGACTCGGATAAGTCTAAAATCGATTTAGGTACAAGGTTCGGAAGTTGAAAGGTTTCTAAAAGTCCCATTTAAGTCACTCCTTGTTAAAAGATTAAAACTGATATCTAAGGCGACAACCGAGTGAGTTAAGGCACCCAACGAGATGTAATCAACCCCTGTATCCGAGTAGTCTGGTAAGGATTGGAGGGTGATGCCGCCGGATGCTTCTGTAATAATAGGCTCAGGAACGAGTTGGACAAATGTCTTAATTTCTTCAGGGCTCCGGTTATCAAACATGATGACGTCAGCTCCTGCTTCAACCGCTTCTAAAACTTGATCGCGGCTTTCCGTTTCGACTTCGATTTTGACCATATGGCCGAGCGCCTGACGTGCTTTTTGAATCGCTTTGGTGAGGCTTCCCATGTGTTCAATATGGTTGTCTTTGATCATCACACCATCAAATAGTCCAAAGCGGTGGTTGGAGCCGCCACCACACGTTACAGCATATTTATCAAGCATTCGAAGACCAGGCATTGTTTTTCGCGTATCACAGATTTTGGTGTGGGCAGAATTTAAAAGCTGGACCGCTTGTCGGGTTTGGGTGGCAATTCCAGACATGCGTTGAATGAGGTTTAAAAGGACGCGCTCCCGACTCAAAAGCTCAATGACCGATCCTTCTACATAGGCGATGGGTTGCCCTTTGGTGACAGGGTTGCCATCTTGAATAAGAGGGTCGAAGTGGATGGAAGCGTCTCCGAGCGCATATCCTTCCGTCAAAACATCGACACCTGAAAAAATGCCATCGGCTTTGGCCGTGAACAGACCTCGAGCGCGATTGTCTTTTTCAAAGATGCCGAGGCTTGTGCGGTCACCATCTCCAAGATCCTCTAATAAAAATTGTGTGAGTAATTCTCTCAGTTTAAATCGATTCATTAACAGCACGCTCCCTTAGGATGTTAAATTGTGCCCAATCTGGTCGCTCCTCGGGATAATCTATGCGAGAATGTGCGCCTCGACTTTCGGTTCGCTCGAGCATGGATTGGGTCATCAGATCCGCAACCGTGATCATATTCCACCGTTCATTCTGGTCTTTACTCATCAGATAGGCAGGGGAGTTTCTGTAAGCCTGAACCCATTCAGACAACCATTTTTTCAATTCTAAAAGTCGTACGGGGTCTCGAATGATGCCAAGGGACTCTGATAGGTGATGTTGAATGCTTTCTTTAGAAGGCAATGTTACGTAATGATATTGGGCGGTCTGTATGTCAGGTGCCGTCCTGTCTATAAACGGAGCGGTTTTATGGAGTTGGTTGAGATAAGCCCCTAATCTCATGGCAAAACCGGCAGCTTCCAAAAGTGAATTACTGGCTAAGCGATTAGCGCCATGAACCCCAGTCCAGGCGGTCTCGCCAATGGCAAACAAGCCTGGAATCGTGGTTTGACCATGCACGTTTGTTTCAATTCCACCCATAATAAAATGTGCACCAGGTGAAACTGGGATCCTTTTAAGAGGAATGGTTAACCCAGCTTGTGAACAGAGTTTTGCTATAGTTGGAAATCGTGTTGGAAAATTTAGAATGGAGGAGACATCTAAAAAGATCTTGTCTCCATCAAGTATTCTTTTATGAATTTCGCGTGCAACCACATCTCGCGGGGCTAAATCACCTAAAGGGTGAATGCCTTCCATAATAGGTTCATTCCGTTGATTGACAAGGATCGCCCCTTCGCCTCGAACGGCTTCTGAGATGAGGGCCCCTCGACTAGTTGGCAGGTTTAACAGTGTCGGATGAAATTGAACGAACTCTAAATCCGTGCAACGTGCCCCGGCGCGATACGCCATAGCGATGCCATCCCCAGTAATCGTTTGGGCATTCGTTGTATGGTTAAAGAGTTGCCCTAGCCCTCCTGTTGCGAGTACGGTATAGTTAGCTGTGTAGAGAATTAATTCTCCTTTAGGGTCTCGGGCCCAAACGCCTTTGCATCCCGTGTTTTCGATGAAAAGATCCAATGCTTGAGTATGTTCTTGAATTTCAACATGTGGGGGAAGACGGCGGTGTAAAGCTTCCATCATGTGTCGACCCGTTGCGTCCCCACCAGAATGAAGAATACGGGCTTGATGGTGTCCGCCTTCACGTGTTCTCAGGTAATTGCCGGATTCATCCCGATCGAAAGGGACGCCCAGTTCAACGAGCTTTTGAATAATGGCAGGACTCTCTTTTGTAAGAGCTTGCACTTGGGTAGTCTTATTATGAAATCGTCCAGCAAGCATAGTGTCTTGTGTATGGTCGAGCCAATTGTCATCAGGTGAGGTGACGCTCGCGATCCCACCTTGAGCGAGGTAAGAATTGCACGCGTTCCATTGACCCTTTGTGAGACATATCACAAAGTGGTCTGAAGAAAGGCTGTGTGCTAACATTTGCCCCGCTAAACCACTCCCGAGAATTAATGCATCACAGTGAATGCTCTTCATATTGAACACCTCTATATTACAACTGTCTTGACACATATATTGACACATTACTAGACTAATAGCAAGATAAAAAACCATCGCGATGTGTGATGATACATTTTAGGAAAAGAGGGCGTTTATGATTTATCTGGATTATGCCGCATCGACACCTATGTCAGACCTTGCCTTAAAAGTTTATACAAAGACTGCCCAAACCTACTTTGGAAACTCAATGAGTCTTCACGATACAGGAACAGACACGTCTGATTTATTAACCTATTGTCGAGAAAAAGTAACGACTCGTCTAAATGCAGAGGAAGATAGTGTCGTTTTTTCAAGCGGAGGTTCCGAAAGTAATTGGCTCGCCCTCTATGGTCTCGCGATGGGCAACCGAGCGAAGGGGCAGCATATTTTGGTTGGAAAAGGCGCGCACGGTTCGGTCAAAAGCTCCCTAGAATGGTTGGTGGAACAAGGATTTAGAGTGGAGGAGATTCCAGCCGACTCAAAAGGCAAGATTCAATTATCTAAAATAGAATCCCTCGTTCAACCGGATACGTGTCTCGTGGTCTTAGCACATGTTAACAGTGAGTTTGGCTTTTTAACAGAGATCGAGACCATCGGCAATTTTTTAGCCGCCAAAGGCATTTCATTCCATGTCGATGCGGTTCAATCCTTTGGGAAGCATCCAGTTGATGTTGAGGCTTTTCAGGTGTCGAGCCTTGCTTTTTCAAGTCATAAAATCTACGGGCCAAAAGGCGTCGGGGGATTGTATGTGAATCCCGATGTCGCATTCGAACCCTTTCTGCCCTCCGTTTCTCATGAGTTGGGTCGACGCCAGGGGACGGTGAATGTTCCTGGGATTGCGGCCTTCACAGAAGCGATGGAAGAGGCGTTTGATCACAGGACGGACCATTATGATCATGTTATGAAAATTAAATCCTATTTTGTAGAACGGATTAGAAACGCACAACTTCCGATTGTAAGTGAAAGTCCGATGGATGAGACGAGTCCTTACATCTTGGCTCTTCGCGTTTTGGGCTTGGAAGGGCAATACGTCATGTTAGAGGCCAACCGGAGAGGCGTCGCGATTTCGACCGGTTCAGCCTGCAGTGTTTCAAAAAAAACCCCGTCCTCTATTTTGCTTGCAATGGGACGAAGTGTAGAAGAAGCGCGTCAAGTGATCCGCTTATCCTTCGGGCCGACCACTCGTTTTGAGGAAATCGATCAAGCGGTGGACGTCTTGTCTGATATTATTAAAAGGGCAACCTC
This sequence comes from uncultured Sporolactobacillaceae bacterium, assembly GCA_963829575.1. Lineage (GTDB taxonomy): Bacteria > Bacillota > Bacilli > Bacillales > Sporolactobacillaceae > KACC-23026. Next base: position 133,564 of record CAWHJF010000013.1, read on the forward strand.
TTTTGTTCAATGAGAGCAGCAAAAAACGTAGCACCCATCATTTGAGCGTCCTCGTTTTTGAAGGCGAGCCTTTGTCTTTCTAAAGAAAACCTTAATATTAAATAAAAAAAGGGGTCAACTCATGACAACACTAGCAGAAGCTTACAAACAAACACCTTATAAAGTTTCCGGACACGGTCCTCGTAATTTAAGCGTATTAACACAAGCTATTGATGCTTTGCCCAATGAATTAGAGAGTGATATGTACGGCAAAGGATCTTTGATTGAAGCCTTTGAGAAGAAGATGGCCAATTATCTGGGAACCGAATCCGCTGTCTTTTTTCCAAGTGGAACAATGGCCCAACAAATCGCCTTTAGATTATGGTGTGAGGAAAAAGGGATCCACAAAGTCGCTTATCATCCACTATGTCACCTAGAAATTCACGAAGAAGACGGCTTGAAAAAGCTCCACAACATTGAACCCGTTTTACTTGCGGATCGAGACCGTGTGATCCAACTGGAGGATATCACCGGATTAGACGAAGAGATTGCGTGTCTCCTATTAGAACTGCCACAACGTGAAATTGGGGGGCAGCTTCCAGACCTTGAAACGCTTGAAAAAATTTCAACTTATTGCAAGGAAAAAGGGATTCGCCTTCATCTTGACGGTGCCAGACTTTTTGAGATTCTTCCCTTTTATAAAAAATCAGCAGCCGAAATCTGCAGCTTGTTTGATAGCGTATATGTTTCCTTTTATAAAGGGATCGGTGGGCTTGCCGGGGCAATACTTGCGGGACCGGCCTCGTTCACAGAGCAGTCCAAGGTATGGAAAAGACGCCATGGCGGTGATTTGATTAGTCTGTATCCTTATGTTCTTACGGCAGATTACTATTTTGATTTAAGAATTGAGAAAATGCCTCAATACTATGAGGAAGCAATAGAGCTCGCCCGCCTTTTTAATCAATGTGAGGGGATCGAAACGCGTCCGGAGGTTCCTGTCTCCAATATGTTCCACGTTCATTTTAAAGGGACGAAAGAAACCATTGAATCCGTATTGACAGAGGCGGCGTTAGAGACAGGGGTCGGATTGACGAGTTATCTAAAAGCTCAGGGCGATCCTGCGTGTTCATTTGAGTTAAGCATTGGGGATTTGTATGAGGCAGTACCAAAAGAGAAATTAAAAGAAGCCTTCGCCTTTCTGAATCAAAAATTGAAAGGTTAATTAACCAAGCAGATGTTAATCCAAGGAGCAAGGGTCAGTCCCGATTACGAGGCGTCTGACCCTATTGGACGAGTCGCTACTTTTCACCCTTTTACAAGACTTTGAACGTTTTCCCAACCTAAACGCATCGCTTGGTTCGGATCTTCGACCAAACGGCTCTCTACATTGAAAAGAAAAGTGGCACGTTCATTAAGCGTATATGGCTTCCATTCAGGAAGACCGGAAGTGTTTGGATCTCCGTGATGGGCGAAGGCAATCCAGGCTTGATGCAATTGATCCGCTAAATCGTCTAGCTCAGATGCGTTCCCAACGAGTTTGTCCGTGCCAGGCTGACGGATGGTATGCCACACAAAAGGAATCTCTAGCGCATGACAGGATTTTAAGACACCATTTAAGACTGGAGATTCCCAATCGAACCGATACATCCACACGGGGGATCCATGTTGGAGTTGAATCTGTGCGAATTGGGTGGCCGGGCCATTGAACACCACTTGGGTCATAAGTTGATCATAAAGCTCGACACTAAGTGATCGGTCACCTAAGAACAGTGGACCGAACTGATCCCACATTGGACCAAATGTTTGTTGATAGAGACTTTGAAGTGCCTCCTCCGTTGGTTGTTGAAATCTCGGGTCAAAGCAGGTAAAGAGGCGGTATTCATCTTTATTTGTCCCAATGAGGATCGGAATGTCACGGGCTGCGCCTTCTTCGAGCAAAGCTTGGGGTGATTTTGGAAGTATTATTCCATCAATAACAGGGACTAATTGCATGGGTGGAACCGCAGTTGAAGCCTGAACGATTTGTTCGACAGAAAGCGTTTCGAGTTCAGAAAGGTTGGTTGGATCGACGGTCATCGCTTGTAGCACTTTTGTAGCGTTTTCTGTTGCTTTTGTAGCGCTCACAACATTAGCTGCGGCCCCACTTTCCAAAATAGCTTGTTGGAACAGGCCCTTTGTAGCTGGTGTCGCAAGTAAGGTTGCGACACTCATTGCTCCAGCGGATTCACCAAAGATCGTGACGCGCTCAGGGTCACCCCCAAAGGCTTCAATATTTTCTTGTACCCATTTTAAAGCTAAAATTTGATCTAAAATTCCATTATTACCAGAGGTCGCGTAATCTTTGCCTGCTAATTCGCCCAGGTGAAGAAACCCGAGTGCACCGAGACGATAATTCAAGGTCACCACGACGACATCCCCGTTTTCTGAAAATGTGGCTCCGTTATATGAAGGGCTAGAACCTGATCCAGAGATGAAGGCACCACCATGAATCCAGACCATAACCGGTCTTCTACGGCCGTCTGCAGCGGGGGACCATACGTTAAGATACAAACAGTCTTCGCTCATATTCTCTAATTGTGTCCCTAGAAAGGTCATGATTTCTTGTTCGGGCTGTGGTGAAATAGGGCCAAACTGAGTGGCATCGAGAATTCCTTCCCATGATTCTAATGGCTCAGGCGCCCGAAATCGTCTAGGGCCAATGGGTGGTTTGGCATATGGAATGCCTCGCCATACCGACACATTGCCAATCCTTTCTCCTTGAACCTGCCCGTAACGCGTTTCCACAAGTTGATAAGTCATCTGATCTCCTCCTCAAAATAGGATAAATGATTCTAAGTACACATTTAATTTGTCTCTAAGTAATTCCACGAGAGCGCTTCCAATTCCTTTAAAGTCACCTTTTAAAACGACTGTTTTCGTAAACTTTGTTGTTTTTACTTATGCGAAAAGCCCCTCGCTTGCCGCGGGCAATGCGGTTTTAAAAATCAACACTGATCCTATAACTGTCTCAAAAAAATAAAAAACCCCACGACTATCGTGGGGAGAGCGGAACAAGAGAGGGTCCCGAGGCAAAAGATTGCGCAATATGGTCTGGTGCACTTCCGACTGGCGGTGCAGCTTCTTGAAAATTACCGGTATCATAAAGATTGGTTAATGGGTTGATGATGCCAGCGGTGCCTATTTGAACAACAGAGGAATTATTAATAGCGCCAATAGAGAGTTTTTGAATGGTAATGGTTTGTGTCACGTAAAAATTCAAGCCCTCTCACGCTCCTCTTTTAATTGTTGCCAGCCATGGTTTCGTCGTTTACATCAGGATCAAGAGTGTTGGTGTTGCTTATGAGGTCATAATGAAATTGGAGGTCGCCGGTTGAAAAAGCCCCCGCACCACCGTAAGTTTTGGAGTTGTTTTTGGGTGCCACATTTAAGCTGTCACCAAAGTTCACTTGAGCGGCGTTAGAGATTGAATTGATTTTAACTGGGCCTACAATGGACGGCATACGATCAAACCTCCTTTTTTAGAAAACTAGTTATAGAACCTAAGTATAAAAAGTTAGCTCTGGACGGGTGCGAAATCCTTCTGGCACACTTCCATAATGTCTAAAGTGTTTAATGCGTGACTCTGACAGGATTGATTGGTTAGATCCGATATGAATCATGGAAGACGCTGCTGCTGCAATAACCCGGACACTGCCTACTTTGATGACAGGAACCGCATGGGTAGAGGTATATTGGAGATGATCTGAATAAATAGGTTTTGGAATGGGTTTTGTATAAATATCAAAAATGGCCAGATTTCCATCTATTCCTCTGAATACAGGCGGATCCTTTTGCACGGCAAGTACTCGGCAGGTCAATTGAACATGACCGCTGTCCCCAATTTGAAATTGTGAGGAGGATATAACATTCGTAACTTTAACTTCATCCACAAGACTCAATCGACTCATAACTCACCTCCATGTTAGACGTTTAGCGTGGTGAAAGCGGAACGAGGACATTTCCGGATCCGACGATTAATGATTCTGGCGGCGTATCAAAAACAGATGAAGCGCCGATCCGCTCGCTATCGCCAATCAGTAGAACGGAAGAGGCAGCGAGACCTCTCACTTCAATGGAACCGACAGACAGACCATGATTGACCACATTTAAAATCATTCTGGTTCACTCCCATTTCTCAAATTTACAATAAAACGTTCAAGTCCATTTACAACGTCCTGTTTCACCATTTCATAGATGTCATCCACGACTTGATCAGGTTCTTCTTCCAAACGCTTTTTCTGTTCGGGTTGACGTTCGAATTGATTCATAATTTGTGTGACTTGATTCGGAATTTGTTTTCGAACATCTTCTATAATAAAAAGTCGATAGGGATCGTTTAGAGGAAAAGCGTGTTTGTTCTCGATTTGAATTAAAGAATCCATGGCTTCGTTTTGTAAAAAAGCATCGGTTCGCTGCAAGACGTCTTGCATCATTGGGGAAGGCGGGTTGTTTGGCTGATTTCCTCGATTTAGGGGCGTATTGCCTACCGTCAACTCATCAAGCAATTCCCCTTCTGATTTTGGTGTGAGCCCGATGTTTAAAGTGCCGTCAAGTCGTTCAATTTTAAGCTGGTCAAACTTATATTCAATCCGTCCGACATTCATTTTTGGATCAGATTTCATCGACTCCAGATCACTCTCTAATTGACGCACTCGTGCTTCAGTGGTTTCGAGTCGGTTCTGAAGGGAATGGATGACGTTATTTAGATGGTTAAGATAGTGTTGAAGACGTGGGTCAATGGCCATGAAAGTTGAATCCCTCCATTGTATATGGGATACTCCCATTTTATGCAAGGGATGGCCCGGTCTTGCTGATTTTGAGAATTATATATTACCAATGTTGATGTTATCCACTAGATCGGAGTCATTCGTCGTGGTGACGTTGTAGCCGCTTTGGACATGGAGGTAATCCCCCGTATTAAATGAACCGGAACCGGCGAACGTTTTAAGCGTACTGTTTGCATTTATATTTAGGACATCTCCGATATGAAAGATGCCGCTTCCTGACACGGAATTCACTTTTACCGCTCCTACGACTGCTGGCATGTTTCATACATCCTTTTTTCTGTGCTGGAATTAGTTTATGCGAACCGGGGACACAGTGTGTGGGAGAGCTGAACCTAAAACTATTTGGGCATTGGGAAATCAATTCGTGGCGATAAATAGTAATAGAGATATAAAAAGGGAAAGAAAAACATTTATAAGCGCAACTTAAGCTTATGGTTGGTCAAAAAACTGTAATTTAACGAACTTTAGGCCGAAAAACGCCTTCCTCAAAAATGCGATAACATTTTAGGTGGGAGATGAATGGCTGCTTTAATGAATTAATCTTAAGAAAAAATAGGATTGACGGAGACCCTGACATCCATTAACATTGTTTTTAATTGTAAAGGATTCGTTACGAAGTCAAAGTATGCGCCTCTTTTCTATTTTTGGAAAAGAGGCGTCCTTTTGACTCCAAAAAAGGGTGCGTATCAAAAGCCCTTAAAGTGAGAGAGGGGCAAGTCATGCGTTCAAATACATCATCCTTATTTAAACTCACTTGGCCGATCTTTATTGAGATTTTGTTGCAAATGCTAATGGGGAGCGCTGATACATTAATGCTCAGCCACTATTCGGATCAATCTGTGGCAGCGGTTGGAATGTCCAATCAAATTTTACAAATCGTCCTCGTTCTGTTTAACTTTACGACACTTGGAACTGTTATAATCGTTTCAAAAATGCTGGGTGCAAAGAATCAAAAAGAGGCGTTACAAGTGGGTTATACCTCAATCGTCATGAATTTGGTAGTTGGCCTATTGCTCGGAGTTGTCCTCTTGCTTTTTGGCATTCAATTGCTGCATGTCATGAACACCCCTTTGATACTCATTCCTCAATCGATGACTTACATGCGGCTTGTGGGGGGCTCCATTTTTCTTGTCGCGATCGGCATGACAGTCGGGGCAATCCTAAGAAGCTATGGCTATACAAAAGATGCCATGGCGATTACCATTGGCATCAATGTCTTAAATGTAATTGGAAACTTTCTGTTGATTTTTGGGCCGGGGGTTTTTCCGCGGTTAGGTGTATATGGGGCAGCGCTCTCGACAACCTCGAGCCGTGCAATTGGGGTGGTTGTCCTCATCCTTGTTTTAATTTGGCGGACGGGTGTGGTCCCGCGAGTGACTATGCTGATTCAGCATAAATGGACGCACATTCGAGACTTAATGCGAATTGGGATCCCTTCAGCAGGTGAACAGTTGTCTTATGATCTCTCACAACTGGTGATTACGTACTTTGTCACGTTGTTAGGGACAGAGGCGTTAACCACGAAGATTTATCTGCAGAACATTATGTTATTCATCATGTTGTTTTCCATCGCAATAGGTGAAGGTTCCCAGATTATCATTAGTCATTATATCGGAGCAGGGCGTTTAAACGATGCCTTCATGCGGGGGATGAAGAGCATCCGAATTGGATTTGTTGGTTCCGGTCTTGTCGCTCTTATCTTTTTCCTTTTATCTGGCCAAATTCTCCATCTCTTTACCCACAATCCAGACATTATTCACACTGGACGTCTCTTACTTGCCTTGACAATCCTTCTAGAACCGGGGCGCGCGTTTAATATCATTTTAATCAGTGCGCTTCGTTCGGTTGGCGATGTCCGTTTTCCGGTTTATCTTGGCATGATTGTCATGTGGTTGGTTGGACTACCTGTTGCCTGGATTGGCAGTATAACGATTGGCCTAGGGCTTATTGGCATTTGGATCAGTTTTATCGTGGACGAATGGCTTCGTGGCGTGTTGATCTACAAGCGTTGGACGGACCGAAATTGGAATACGCTCATTTTTGTAAAAGAAAAAAATCGCGATGAACCAGAACGGCTGGATCACCCTTTATAGAAGCTCTTATTAAGCCTTTCATATTAGAACGCTCTAATATGAAAGGCTTTTTTTGGTTCGGTGGTGTCAAACAATCTGGAAGGGGCAAGAGTATGAGAAAGAAGGCTTGCTGGCCTATAACGAAGCGCATGTCATCAATAATCCGAAAATGAAGGAATTGCCTTATATCCCAGAATAAAATAAAACCCGAGGCTGTCCAGGAATCGTTTTCTCCCATATAAAAAGGGAGGAAAAACCTTTTGGACAGTCTCGCGCTTTTGGCTAGTTTTCGATTGAGACCTTGATCACCTTATGATAGGTCTTGAAATAATTATAGCCGGCCAAAGTCAGTTGGCCATTTGTGTGGCCGGTATCAAATTGATAGGTGATCTGCCGGGCAAGGGTTCCGTCTTTTTGTTTTTGTAAGTTGGCACCGATGATTTTCCCTTTAATAGTCTGCCCATTTGCTTGAATTGAGAGTGATCCTAATTTCACCGTATCTGGGATCGAAAGGATAAGTGTGAGATGTGTGTTCTCGATTTCTTTGTCCATTACTGTAATCGATTGTGGCTGAATCGCTAAGACTGTGCCTTTTTGTAAGCTTTCCAATGGCCAGTGCTTTACGCTTGAATCATGATTTGGCGCCTTATTAATGACCACTTGAAGGTTTTTCAACGGCTGAGGCAACGGATCGAACTGTTCTTGGAACTTTATATTAAGACCGTTGGACTGAAAGCCGCCGCCTTGTTCGCCAATGACCTTCCCATTTGCAATCAGTTGAATCCATGAATCAGGACTTGAATCCATCAGCTGCTTTAAAACCTTAGAATGAAAGGAGCCGGTTAGGACGGTCGAAGTTGGAGTCGCAGTTAATTGCTTCACAAATAGGCGATTTCCATCAAGGTCGATGGTTTGATTGAGCGTCTTTTGCACACTGGTCGGCATCGCTTTGTCACGATTATAATTTAATCCGATCTCTCCGGACTCCTGATGATCCTGTGCATTAGTTAACGTAAAAGAATACGTTAGATGTCTGTTAGTAAAGGGTCCAGGTGCTTTGAAATTTTCCACATATTTCATGGTGTGACCGCTCTGACTCATCTTTCCGTAACCACTTGTCGGATTCAGCCGTGTCCAGAGCCCTGTGAACCCATCGGATGTAAAACTGTAGTTGGAGATCTTGCGCGAATTGTTTTTGACCGTTACAAAGGCAATCATTTCGTTAGGGTCGCTCATTATGCCATCCAAGGTCACGACTGTCCCATCTTTAAAAGTGAACCTTTTATTAATGATTTGACCTTTTCCGGCGTGGTTAAGGGCTTTAAGGTTGTGGCTCATCACTGAATCAAACCCCAAAATTTGCTTCCCGTAATAAGCAAGCGTTGGATAAGTCAGACCAATTAAAAAGATCAAGAGAACCGCCGCCGCGGAGATCAAGCTGAGAGTGAGACGTCTTTTGCGAGTTGGGCGAGGAGAGGCCTGTTCTAGTGCCTGGTTAAGCCGGGACTCGAAATCAGCTGGGGCTTCGATCGCCTGCCATTTCGTCTTTTTTTCTTCCAGAAGATCATAAAGATCCTTCATGTTCCTCACCCCTTAAGCTCTCTTGTAATTTTTTTAAACCAATGGACAAGCGGGATTTCACAGTTCCGATTGGGACGCCTGTAATCTCAGAAATCGTGTTCAGATCATAATCCAAGTAAAACCGTAATTTAATGGTTTCCACTTGTTGCGGATTAAGCTTGGCGAGATGTGGCTCGAGGTCAAGACGGTTTTCTTCAACATGGAAGGCTTCGTGATAGATTTCCTCAATGGGCTGTTCTAACGCAAGGACTTTCTTTTTTTCTCTCAATAGTTTCCGACAGCCATTCACCAGAATGGTTTTGCTCCACGAAGAGAAGGCTTCGGTTTTTTTCAATGTGCCGATTTTTTCATAGAGGATGACAATCAAGTCTTCTATGGCGTCCATGGCATCTTCTTGGTTTCCCACATATGCGAGGGCAAGTCGGAAATACTCATTTTTATAAGCCGTGATCAGCGATACTAATGCTTGCCGATCTCCCTTCTGGGCTTTCTTAATCCATTTACGGTGCTCGTCGGTCACGTCCTGACCCCCTCTCATATGTTAGAGTCATTAGGATGTTGAAAGGTTCATTTTATTTTAGACTATAATTAAACGAACAAATTAAAAAGCAAATCTTCCAAATGAGATTTGCTTTGAAAAACATGATGTTTTATTGGATTGAACAAAAGGAGATTAAGAGAAAACCCGTCTCACCAAGCGCCGCCTGATGCGAGTTGGTTTCCGTTGTCAATAAGATGGTCGAGGTGTCGGAGGCGTTGGAGTGCAGTGGTGTGATCGAGAGTTTGATAGTGGTGGTGGCCTTGTGGCTCTTCATCGGCTTCATCGGCAAGCGCGACCACTTGTTGTAACGGATTTAAGTGAAGCTCGCCATCTGGCAGATAGGAGTCGGTATGAAGGAGGATCGCCAGGGCAATCTGTTTGGCTTTTCTAGGATCTTCCCCAATGCGAATGAGCAATTTATGAGCGCGGTTTGCTCCCTTAATCGCGTGAATATCATTTTCTTTATAAAGGTCAAAATCCCATTCGCCGTTTCGGTACCATGTATAGTGACCGATATCATGGAGCAAGGCAGATTTGGTCGCTAAATCCAGATCGACCTTAAACGCATGAGCTAAGTCGTACGCGTGTTCCGCTACCTTCACGGCATGGGCAACTCCTGAGCGCCGCAAATAACGTTGAGCAATTGGATGTGTAAAAATCATTTCAAGCGTAATCGTTCGCATGAAAAAACCTCCTGACTGGTTATACTTTCTTTCTGTAAAATTTGTAAAAATGTATATTGTTTGATAGTATAGCAGGTTTAGCGTTTTCAATGCAAGCCCAATTATTGGGTTGAAATGGTTTGGGGAATTTGTGGGGTTTAGAGGATAGGGTGTGTGAAATCGTGGTCGATCACGTTTTCTATTTTAGGTGGCGAAATAACGACTCACAGTGTCCCGGTTTTAAACTTGCGCCATCTAGGATCCTCTATTTGCAACTCACAGGCCTTAATCCAAATGTTAGGTCATCCTCAATCCTTTATTTCCGCTTGGAGACGTCAATCAGCCTTAGTTTGAGCATAATAGCGGAACCTCGTGTACATAACGCGCCGAATTAAAAAGGAATTGAACAAATAACGCCCCGTAGTGTCCCTGTTTTAAACTTGCGCCATCTAGGATCCTCTATTTGCAACTCACAGGCCTTAATCCAAATGTTAGGTCATCCTCAATCCTTTATTTCCGCTTGGAGACGTCAATCAGCCTTAGTTTGAGCATAATAGCGGAACCTCGTGTACATAACGCGCCGAATTAAAAAGGAATTGAACAAATAACGCCCCGTAGTGTCCCTGTTTTAAACTTGTGTCATCGAGAATCCTCTATTTGCAACTCACAGGCCTTAATCCAAATGTTAGGTCATCCTCAATCCTTTATTTCCGCTTGGAGACGTCAATCAACCTTAGTTTGAGCATAATAGCGGAACCTCGTGTACATAACGCGCCGAATTAAAAAGGAATTGAACAAATAACCCCCCGTAGTGTCCCTGTTTTAAACTTGCGCCATCTAGGATCCTCTATTTACCACTAACAGACCCGACCCCCGAATATTAGGTCATCCTTAACCTATACTTTGATTGTCAGCCCAGATCTTATTGAATTTTCCCCTTTATTGTTGAGTTGAAACTTGGTAATCTAGAGTAAAGAACATCCATTTAAATAAAGCTGGCTATTCAATAAAAAATCCTTAATTTGCGAATTAAATAAGAGAGGGAGTTTCCTTTAAGATGACGACAACATACATCATAACAGGGGTTTTTCCCCAGGTGTGATGGATACGGACATGCAAGGGGAAATTAGAGCGAGTGGTCAAGAGCAATTCTCGCACGTTGAAACATTTCGAGATTTTAAAGAGACAGGCAAGCTTCGCTCAACCGATCTTGTGGCGGACCGTCTTTTAACATTGATTAACAATGGATATGAAAGCGGCCGAATCTACACCATTCAAGAACTTCTCGTTTGAGGGCTCTAATAATCAAAAACATATGGAGGAAAATGGGGGAGAGGGAATGCGTAATTCGTTAGAACAGATCGAGTATGAGATTGCTTTACTTGTCCGTTTGACGACAGCCTACAGTCCTCGACTAGGCAGTTTGGATCGGTCTGAATATTTATTGTTAAGTGAACTTGAAAAAAGAAGTCCGCTGGCCATTAATGAACTCGCCGATCAGCTGATGTTAAACCTTTCAACAGCAAGTCGACAAGTGGCGACACTTGAATCCAAAAACTATGTGAGACGTTATCCCGATCAAAATAATGGGCGAATTAGTCTACTTGAACTGACAACAGATGGACAGAGTATTTTAGAAAAAGTCCATAAGGCACGATTTGATGTGTATGAGAACGTGCTAAAAGAGTGGTCGGAAGAGGAACTTGCTCAATTAGAGCACAACTTAATAAGATTAAATCAGGATTTCAAAAAATGGCGCGGCTAACGTTTTTTAAAAATCAATTTAGTAAAGTTGCTTTTACACTCAAAAGTTTCATAATGCAACTTGTGCAACAAAATATACAGAAAGGGAAATCACCTCCTTATTCAGGTCATCACCGGTTTGTTTGAAGCAAGTGTTGTGGGCGTATTTTGGATCATTGTCTTTAAGTTTAGAGACTTGGCGCTGGTTGTTTGTTCTTAAACAAACGTTTATTTAAAAAAGGGGACAGTCCCGGGACTGTCCCCCCTATCTCGTTTTGTGGTAAAATAAAATTTGCATGCTACATACTAGACTAAAGTGAAATTTTAAAATAAAGGAGATTGAAGGTCTATGGAAAAGGTTTTGATTTTCGGGCACAAAAATCCAGATACAGATACGATCTGTTCCGCGATTGCTTATGCGGATCTTAAAACAAAGCTTGGACAAGTGGTTGAGCCGGTTCGGCTTGGCGAAGTGAATGGGGAAACCCAATTTGCACTCGATTACTTTAAAGCACAAGCACCACGTTTGGTCGAGCAGGTGGCAACTGAGGCAAAATCGGTGATCTTGGTGGACCACAATGAGCGTCAACAAAGTGCGACTGATATTGAGCAGGTGAAAGTCCTTGAAGTGATTGACCATCACCGAATTGCAAACTTTGAAACAAGTGACCCGCTTTATTACCGCGCGGAGCCGGTGGGGTGTACAGCAACGATTTTAAATAAAATGTACAAAGAAAATGGTGTGGCAATCGAAAAAGACATCGCAGGTCTTATGCTATCTGCCATCATTTCCGATTCACTTTTATTTAAATCGCCGACTTGTACAGATCAAGATGTAGCAGCGGCGAAGGAATTGGCCCAAATCGCGGGTGTCGACGCTGAAAAGTATGGTTTAGATATGCTTAAAGCAGGTGCGGACCTTAGCGGTAAGAGTCCAGCAGAGTTACTGACTCTAGATGCCAAAGAATTCAATATGGGCGGCCAAAAGGTTGAAATCGCGCAAGTTAACACGGTAGATGCGGATGAAGTACTCGCACTTCAAGCTGATCTTGAGTCGGCAATCACTAGCACCATTGAATCAAAGGGGTTAGATCTCTTCCTATTTGTTGTCACAGACATCCTAACTAATGATTCCGTCGCACTTGCATTGGGCTCGGCTTTCAATGCGGTTGAAAAAGCGTATAATGTCACTCTTGATAATAATAAAGCGTTGTTAAAAGGTGTTGTTTCGCGTAAGAAACAAATTGTGCCTGTTCTAACAGACGTCCTCTCTAAATAATAAAAAACTGCTGAGACATCGTTAAAATGGACCCTGTATAACAGACACGGATAAAAAACTACCTATCCGTTCTGTAATACAGGGTTTTTTGTCGTATTATTATTTTATAATCATAAGCGAGGTTGATAATATGGGAGGTCATTATTTTTCAGATAAGCAAATCGAAGAGCTAAGAAGAAACCCTTATGTTGATAAGGTTTCAAACAAAGCCATTACTTATTCAGAAGCCTTTAAGCACCATTTTATGAATGAACTAGATCGAGGGAAGCTTCCTACACAAATTTTTAGAGAAGCAGGCTTTGATACGAAGGGAGTGGGGAAACAAAGAATCAATAATTTTTCTCGCAGGGTGCGGAAAATGGCGGATAGAACAGAAGGTTTTACAGATTTGCGCACACATCATTCAGGACGCCCCCCAACGAAAGAGCGCACACCTGAAGAGGAAATCGCCTATCTAAAGCATCAGGTGACTTTACAAAAACAGCAAATAGAGGCTTTAAAAAAAACAAATTTTATCCATCGCAAAGCAGCCAAAGCTTTGCTCAAGAAAAATATCAACTCATCCAAACATTAACAGAAAGAGATCATAATCTCTTGAATATCAAGTGGCTATGTGACATTGCACAAGTTTCTCGCTCGGGTTATTATGGATGGCTCAATTGTGAAGAGAGGCGTAACGAGCGTGAGAAATGCGATCGCACTGATTTCGAACGGATTCTAGAAGCCTATCAACACCGTGGGTATGATAAAGGATCAAGAGGTATTCATATGCGCTTGCTTCAAACAGGAATTGTGATGAACCGCAAGAAAATTAAACGATTGATGAATAAATACAATCTGGTATGCCCGATTAGAAAACCCAATCCGTACAAGCAAATGGCCAAAGCAAAACAAGAAAGTGCAACGAAACCCAATCATTTGAATCGCCAATTTAAAGCTTACGGTCCCAAAACAGTCTTGCTTACTGATATTACTTATCTGTATTTTGGTCGAGCTCAGAAAGCCTATTTATCTACCATCAAAGATGCCTATACCAACCAAATTCTTTCCTATGCGACTAGTGAATCGTTGGAAGTTGATTTTGTTTTAAAAACCATTGACCAATTGTTGGAGAACCACTCTATTCCCAAAAACCAGAAAACCCTGATCCATTCCGATCAGGGCGTACACTATACAAGTATGAAATTCCAATCTTTACTGAATGACAAAGAATTACGTCAATCGATGTCGCGCAGAGGAAACTGTTGGGATAATGCTCCGCAGGAGTCCTTCTTTGGACACATGAAAGATGAAATTAAAAATCTTGACAGCTTAAATACATTTGCAGAACTTCGTACAACGATTGATGACTACATGGATTACTACAACAATGATCGCTATCAGTGGAATCTCGCAAAGTTATCCCCTAATCAATATGTGGAATTTATTCAAACGGGAATATATCCTCTCGCTCATCTTGTGAGGACGCCAGAGGTTCCGATGATTCAAACACCGTGCTAAAATCTAGTTTGAATCGTGGAGCATATTTTTTGTGGAGCTCGTCCCATTTCCCTGGTTTAAAGACGTCACTTTCGAAAAAATCTGGGTCCAACATGGTTTGCACATATAGATCGTATTCCAATTCAACGAACGAATGCTTCAAGATCCATTTTAACTGTTCTATAAGATCGTGTTCCGAAAACATTTGATCGGCAACCCTTCGATATTCTAGGAAGTAATGCCATTGTTCCTTTTTCGTTAGAGAATCAAAATACCTTATCATCCAATTTGGATACATCCTTAATACGTGCTCATCTTGAAAAACAGAAAACTCTAACGCCGCCATACTTCTAAAATAATTCATTTTCATGATGGATGACAAAAGCACACACTCTATGTTTTGAGCGTGTGCTTTTTACCTGTCACCACTCCTCCTATGGAACATAGCATAAGAGGTAAAATTGATAAAAGTTAGTAGTTTTTTTCAAAGTGTCCTTGACATGGGGTCCACATTATCGTTGTGAATCTCAGCAGTTTTTTATTTGGTCGAATGGGGCATGCGATCGCCACGTTAGAATTAGAAACGCCTTACTCGATCTTACGAGTCCAGGTGGATTCAAGTGTCACGTCCGCAGCCTTTAGAGTGTTGAACACAGGGCAACGCGCATGTGTCGTTTCCTGAAGTTCTTTGATTCGCTCATCGGATTCCTCGGTTTGAAGTTCTGCGTGGATCTCTACTTTCTCAAAATAGGTTCGAACGTTGGGGTCTCCTTTAAGTCCTCTTGAATCAAATGCCCCTTTTACAGAAAAAGAAATGCCTTCTAAATGAAAGTCCATCTGCCGAGCAGCGGCTGTAGCGGTAATGGTTTCACACCCAATTAAGGCACCTAATAAAGCCTGAAGCGGGTTGGGACCGAGATCATGGCCACCTACTTTTTCGGGTTCATCTAAGTAATAGAGGTGGGGACCGGCTGTAAGGGTTGTGGTATACCCTTCGGATACCCCTGTAACATCAATTTCTTTATGTGCCATCTTCATTCCCCTTTTCAAAACACGTTTTATATATTAGATTACCTTAAATATAGAAGAATTAAACGTGTGATTGTAAAGAAAGAGATGAGCATGTCCTCTTTAAGGCTGATAGAGATAAGACTCGTATGAAAAGATGCCGGTAAATCGTTTGCCTGGCAGCGTCGGATAGCCTTTTTGTTCTCGTAGTTTGTTAAATATAAGGAAGAACTCTTGCTCAGCCGCTGTCAATCTTAATGAAATGCGGTCTGCACTAAACGGATCTCTGTTGGCATTAATCGAATCAAAAGCGTTTTTTAATTCTAGAATTTCTTTTGCGGATTTACCTAGTTCACAATAGAAGTCCTGATCTAGGGTAGTATTAAGATTAGGTTTTGGTCTGAACGCAATTACTGGCACTGCTTGGATGGAAGCCGGTTCGCTCAAGGGGCCATCTCCTTTCCTATTTGAATTCAATCGAACACTTATATAAGAACCATTCATCCCTCCACCTCAAGACGTTTAAGTTATACGTTTAAGCGGAGGATCAACGCCCGTAACGGTCCGATCCGTGCACCTAACATTCATTGGAGATGAACAACACACCCAATGAATGAAGGTTACTTTATTAAACTCTATTCCGTGAACTAGATTTACATGCAACTATTTTGACTCATAAAGGAATATGATATAATTATATAAATAGGATAAATCGGAATTTTGATACAATAAGAGTTTCCTTACTGATTCTTGACAACTCAGGCCTTTAAAAAGAGGAGGTACTTTGTGCAAATCATCACGGCAAATCTTGAAGGAAATCAGCTCTTTAACCATATATTTGAACACTCACAAATGGGTATGTGTATTTTGGCGTTAGATGGTAGGATTATTAAGATGAACCCTGCAGCGCTTTCTTTTTTTGGTTATACGATGGATGAATTAAGCAATCGCTTTTTCTTAGAACTCACTCAGACTGATGAACTCGAGCGATGTAAGATGTACTTTGATGAACTCGTTAGTGGAGACCGGCAATCCTATGAGATTGAGAAAAAGTATCAACATAAAGACGGCTCTCTTCTTTGGGCGCGGGTCAAAGTGACGATGACTCCTATAGAGGGGAATCAGGTCGTGACCGTCCAAATCATTGATCTGACGGAAGAAAAGCGGATCGAAACGCAATATAAAGAGAGTGAAGCACACTATCAATTGCTTGTGAACCATGCCCTTGATTTGATTTGCATGATCACATATGAGGGGACTTTGCGGTATGTTTCTCCAGCATCAGAGTCCATATTAGGCTATCTACCAAACGACATGCTTGGAAAAGATGGCCAACATTTTATTCATCCTGATGATTTACCAAAGATTCAATTGTTTTTTGAAAACGTATTGGGGATAGTTGGAAATGGAACCATTACCCATCGGGCCTTCCATAAAAAAGGAAGGATTGTTTGGCTTGAGTCGACCCTAATCAGGCTACCAAATAAAGATGGAATGGGAACGATTTATGTGTGGTCGCGGGATGTGACTCGGAGAAAACGAGAGCAAAAAAGACTGAAAGAAAGTGAAGAGCGATATCAGTCGCTTTATAGATACCATCCAGATATGGTCTATTCCATGGATTTAGAGGGTCGTTTCACCTCAATTAACCTTGCTTGCGAAACGCTCACAGGCTATTCGAAGGAACAACTTCTTCATTCTTCATTAAGTTACCATTGTTTAGTGGATCAAAGGGATCATGACTATGTAAAGCAGCGCTTTGAGGAAACAGTCAATGGGAAGGTCCAACGTTATGAATGTAGAATCCATATAAAAAACGGACAACCACTGATTATTGATGTCACGAATATTCCAATATTAGTAGATGGTGAAGTGGTGGGGGTTTTTGGAGTTGCTCGAAACATCTCAAAGAGACGATATGCGGAAGTGGCTATAAAGACTATGCATGACCAGATGGAGGCCTTCATTAACAACCACTCTGATTCTATTTTGATTTTTAATTCCAATGATGAACTCGTTAAAGTGAACAAGACGTTTGACCAAATTTATGGTTGGGACGGGCAATCCTTAATTGGGAAAAATGTACGAGAGTTGGAGGCCATCCCTAGGGAAGAAATCCCGGATGTGATTAAAAGAATAGACGTTTTAAGAAAAGGGGAGTCTGTTGGTCATCGAGAAACGGTTCGTCTAAGAACGGATGGTACCGCGGTACCAACAATTGTGACGAGTTTTCCGATTATAAATGAAGAAGGAAAAGCGAATGGTTGGGCTTCAGCTTTTCGCGATATTTCAGACCAAAAACGGGCTGAGAGCATCATGATTAATTCTGAAAAATTGTCAGTCGCCGGACAGTTGGCAGCAGGGATTGCTCATGAAATTCGCAATCCACTCACGGCTGTGAAAGGGTTTATTCAATTGTTGAAAAGTTCTATGAATACCTCCGATACCTCCGATACGTCCGGCTATTATGAAATTGTGACTTCAGAAATTGAAAGAATTGAAGGTATAGTAAGCGAGCTACTGATTCTTGCCAAACCGCAAAAAGTGGTCTATACGACAGTAGAGTTGGGTTCACTGATTGAAGATGTCGTCCAATTGTTATTTTCGCAAGCGATCTTAAACAACGTCCAATTAATCTTCCATGCCCCGCCAAGACAATGCATGATTCATTGTGAAGTGAATCAAATCAAACAGGTTTTTATTAATTTCATTAAAAATGGAATTGAAGCAATGCCAGATGGTGGCGACCTATCAATTCGAGTTTTGGTGGAAGAAGAGGATTACTATCGCGTCCAATTTAAAGATGAAGGCGTTGGAATTCCAGAAGAGTTCATCTCAAAATTAGGGCAACCTTTTTATACAACAAAGGAAAAGGGAACGGGTCTTGGCTTTATGGTGAGCAAGAAAATTATTGAGGATCACAACGGGAGTTTACACGTCACAAGTGAAACTAATCAGGGTACGCTGATTGAAGTGACCTTACCATTTAAAAAGTAAAGAAAAAGATATAACGGCCATCTTGTTTTGAAACAAGATGGCTCAGGCTGTCGAAAAAAGTCTTCGACAGCCTTTTTTTGCAACATAAAACTTTACCCATTCGCCGCGTTAATATGGTTTAATAATATTAAAACATATTAAATAAAACTTCGTTGTTTTTAGCGGCAAGCGAGCGAATTTTCACCAGAACTAAAAAGCAACAAAGTTTACGAAAACAGCCTTTATTTATGAGCTAAATACAAAATAACCAAGTGGAAATTGCGAGACGCCTGCGGAAAAACGGGCGGCCGAGACCCCGCAACCCCCATTTAAAGTGAGGAGGCTCGGACGTTCGTCCGCGGCAAGCGAGCGAATGTCCACAGGTCGATACAAAATACATTAAATCTTCGTTCAAAAACGGCATAAAAAACGAGTGTAGAGAAAAAACATGGGGTTTCTCACACTCTAGGCCATCTTGTTTTGAAACAAGATGGCTTTTAATAAGCTCTTTTTTCAAAAACTATTAAATATTTGTGAGTTTAGCCGATAAAAAACATAGGAAAATGGATCAGACAAATCTAATGTATTTGTTCGGATTTTCCTAAAATAAGTAAGTGTTTTAAATGGGGGAGGGCTTAGGGTGATTGAAAAAACAGATTCTTTAATTTTAGCGGAAATATTAAATGGTGTTGTACATGGAATAAGCACAGTAATCCCTCAGCCAATGGAAAAAGGAAAGCCTGAGTTTTCTAGCCACCAATTGACTCAACCAGAGGTTGGTGTTTTGATTGGAGTTATTGGTGCCACGCAGTGTCAACTAGTCATTGACGGCAGCTTACGTTCATTTTCTCATCTTGCTTCTATTTTATATGGGATGGAATTAGAAGGGGATATGCTCGAGTCCTTTATCGGAGAAATAGGGAATATGGTTGGGGGCAATATGTGCACCTATACTTCAAACGAAGGGATTCATTTAGATATTACACACCCAACGGTGATCGTTGGACAAACGAAATTTTCCGGATTTAAAAAATCCCTAACGCTTCCTATGATTATTGAAGGGGTTGGAACATTACGGATTAGTTTATTATTTGAAGGAAAATAGTGTAGAAACGCAAAGAGAAAGAGGGGGACCTAATAATGTCAAAAGTATTGATTGTAGACGATGCAGCTTTTATGAGAATGATGTTAAAAACCATATTAACAAAGGCGGGTTTTGAAATTATTGGAGAAGCCGCAAATGGAGCAGAGGCAATTGAACAGTACCAGGAATTACGCCCAGATATCGTTACAATGGACATCACGATGCCTGAAAAGGACGGCTTACAAGCGCTCAAAGAAATTAGGGAGATCGATCCTAAAGCAAAGATCATTATGGCGTCTGCAATGGGTCAGCAAGCGATGGTCATTGAAGCGATCCAATCCGGTGCAGCTGATTTTATTGTGAAACCTTTTAATGAAGAGCGTGTCGTAGAAGCAATTAAGCGGATCGTAGGTTAATCTAGAGCGAAGGGGGCGAGTCAAGAGCCACTCTTCGCTTTTTTTACGTTAAGAAACGCTATAAATTCGTTGTCTCGATTAAGGGGAAAATAAAAGAAAACGCTTAGGTTTTCGCCATGAAGGACTTGACGATCAGCCAAGTTTTTCTAACGTTCGTGCAACTGAGATGCTATAATTAAGGCAGACTTAGTTTGAGAAACAGAGGGAAAGCCATGTATTTAACCATTGAAGAAACAGCGGATTACTTATCGCTACCAATCAACACGATTCATCAGCTGATACAAGCCAAACGCATACGGACGGTCTCTAATGGTGATCAAATCCTAATTAATAGAGAGCAATTTAGCGATTATTTTGATCAGTTGGAAAGGTATAAAGAACGATTGAAAGCGGAGCAGGAAGAGCCGATACCCGAAGACTGGGATGCAAAGGATGAGGATTAGACAATAGGATAACAAGGGCCAAATGAGCGAATGATATAAGGTCAAAAGGACGGTATTTTAGCGGATTCTAATTTTAACTCCGCGGAACTACCGTCCTTTTTTATTTACTTCGGGCATGTTTTGAAGTATGCCCTGAGACTAACCATTAAGAGGATCGGTTCATATACTAATCTAGGATGTTGGGGGGAAGCGGAGTTGGATTCTGAGTAAAAAGGAAAGGTGGAGAAGCCTTGATTATAGCAAAAATTGGTAATCAGACGTTCGAGTATCAAACGGATTGGGAACAGTATTTCAAGCCTTTCCGAGAAGGGATTATTGGGCTTGATGAAACTTTTGAATCTCCATATGGAGAGCAAAAGATTATATATACGGATTGGATCGCGAGCGGTCGCTTGTTTGGTCCGATAGAAGATCGTATGCGTTCTGTTTTTGGACCGCGAATGGCTAATACACATTCAGAGTCTAATTATACGGGTCAAACCATGACGCTCGCTTATGAAGAAGCGAAGCGAATTATTAAGCATCATGTGAATGCGTCGGATGAGGAGGTGATCATGCTCGAAGGTTCTGGGATGACCTCAGTTATGGCAAAGTTTCAGAGAATACTAGGCTTAAAAGGACCGGAACAATGGCAGGCTCAGATGCGTCTAGCAGAGAATGAGCGTCCAGTTGTTTTCGTTAGCCATATGGAGCATCATTCCAACCAAACCTCTTGGGAAGAAACGATTGCGGATGTCGTCATTGTCCCACCGGCCCCAGGCGGCGGGATGGACCTTCGCACGCTCGAGCGACTTCTAGATCTTTATAAAGATCGTCCGCTAAAAATTGGCGCATTTACCGCGTGTTCGAATGTCACTGGCATTCGCACGCCTTATTCAAAGTTAGCGCGAATCATGCATCAACATGGGGGTATTTGTGTCATCGATTTTGCGGCATCCGCGCCTTATGAAGACATGAACATGCATCCTGATGATCCAGAAGAACGGTTAGATGGACTCTTTTTTTCAACACATAAATTCTTAGGCGGGCCTGGGGCAAGTGGGGTAGGTATTTTCAATTCTCAACTGTATCATAACCGTGTGCCGGATGAACCCGGTGGTGGAACCGTTGATTGGACGAATCCCTGGGGCGTCCATCTCTATAAAAAAGATATTGAAACCCGTGAGGACAGTGGGACACCGGGTATTTTGCAAGGTATTCGGGCGGCACTGGCTATTAAACTAAAAGAAAAAATGGGTACAGATCAGATGGCCAAAAGAGAAAAAGAATTGTTGGATATTGTGCTGCCAAATCTTAAACAAATGAAAAGCATTCGTGTTTTAGATGGGGATGTCTGGGATCGGCTCGGAATGGTGTCCTTTATTTCGGAGGACATCCATTATAACTTAATTGTGAAACTCTTAAACGATCGATTTGGTTATCAGGTACGAGGCGGGTGTTCGTGCGCAGGGACGTACGCGCATTACTTACTACACATTAACCAAGAAGAGTCGGAACACATTGAAGCGCAACTTGAGAAAGACGATCAGTCAGAGAAGCCAGGCTGGGTTCGGTTCTCAATTCACCCAACAATGACAAACCAAGAAGCCTATGGATTTCTCCATGCGATGAAGCAAATTATTACCCATGTTGACGAGTGGGAAAAAGACTATCTCTATGATCCCGTGAGTAATGATTATTTTTACATTCATCATGAACGTGCAGACTACAATGAACTCTTTGAGTTGTGAGGACGTGACGAAGGATAAGGCCTTCGTCGACCACATTTTGGACAACCCTTAAACCAAGGCGGCGAATTCCTAATTCGTTCGGGAGAAAGCCAATTTACAAAGAATTGGCTGGTTTAAAAATACCGTCTGTGTTTGTGGTGATCGAAGGTAAAGTGGACTTGTTTTGGTGCAAAAGCCCCTCTTTTATTAGATAAATATGTCTCCCAGATGATCTGGAATTGCTATATAATGAGATCAATCATTCAAATCGTTCGTTTATCGAAGGAGTTTGGTCATCATGAGTGTATTTCGTTATTTAAAGCCTTATAAAGTGGCAGCGGGAGTAGCCTTGTTTTTTATGTTAGTCGAGTTGTTGGTGGAACTCGCGCAACCTTTGCTCATGGCACATATCATTAATAATGGGATTGTCCAAAAGAATCTGACCGCGGTATGGCACTGGGGAGCGGCCATGTTGGGGGTCACGCTTCTTGCGTTCTTCTCAGGGATTTTGAATTCATTTTACGCCTCTCACACCAGTCAAAGCTTCGGGTTGGATTTAAGAGTGAAGGTGTTTAAAAAAATTCAAGCGTTCTCATTTTCGAATTTCAATCAATTTCCAACCGCTTCTTTAATCACGCGAATGACGAATGATCTCACACAAGTCCAGAACACTGTATTCATGGGGCTACGGATCATGCTTCGGGCGCCACTTCTCGTGATTGGCGGAACCCTTTCAGTTTTGTTGGTTAATGCCCAACTCGGACTATTCTTTGTTGTAGTCATCCCGTTTCTCATCGGATTTCTGATCTGGGCCATGAATTTTGGTGGTCGTTTGTTCCGGCTGGTTCAAGAACGCCTTGATTCAGTCAATGGAACCATGAGGGAAAATCTAATAGCGATGCGCTTGATCAAGGCCATTCGACGCGGTCCTTTTGAAACGACGCGATTTGACCATGCGAGTACGGATTTAAAAGAACGTACGGTCAAAGCCCTTCGTTTAATGGAAACGACCATGCCAACCCTACTTTTGGTGATGAATCTTTGTTTGATCGGTATTATTTGGGTGGGACATATCCAGTATCAATCCGGGAGCATTCAGATCGGGGACCTAGTTGCCATCGTCAACTATGCCACACGAATTACAGGAGCTTTTACGCCGCTTTCCTTTATAATTATGGCCTTTTCAAGAGCGCGAGCTTCAGCGAGCCGCTTGGAACGTGTTTTAAATGAGGAAGTGGATCTGACCGATGACAAGGCAGACTTAGAATTCACCCAAATAAAAGGAGGCATTGAGTTCCAAAACGTTTCCTTTTCATATCCAGGAACCGATTCGCTTGTTTTAACTGAGATCTCTTTTAAAGTAGAGCCGGGTCAAACGGTTGCTTTCTTAGGGGCAACCGGTTCTGGGAAATCCTCGTTGTTTCAATTGATCCCAAGGCTTTACGAGGTGACAGGAGGGTCTGTGTCATTAGAGGGCAAAGATCTCCGCACCTTTACGTTTGGAAATTTAAGACAACAAATCGGTTATGTGCCACAAGAAGCGCTTCTTTTTACGGGGTCTGTCCGAGAGAATATTTCTTGGGGGAATCGTGAAGCGACGATGGAAGACATTATAAAGGCGGCTCAACATGCGCAAATTCATGAAACGATTCTTTCGCTTCCGGATCAATACGACACGGTGCTCGGCCAACGTGGGGTTAACTTATCAGGTGGGCAGAAACAACGACTGTCTATTGCGCGTGCGCTCATTCGGAACCCCAAATTGTTGCTTCTAGATGATAGTACTAGTGCCTTAGATTTAAAAACGGAAGCCAAGCTCTTACAAGCTATTGAACAGAATTATTCGTGTACAACCCTTATTATTACTCAGAAAATCAGTACCGCGAAAAAGGCGGATTGGATTGGGTTGCTAGATGATGGACGGTTAATGGGTCTTGGGACCCACGAGACCCTTTTGGCCAATCTTCCGCTCTATCAATCGATTTGCGAGTCGCAAAAAGGAAGGGAAGGTGAACCCGTTGTTTAAGCAGCTTTTGATCCCCTTTCGATACCCAAAGCTAGATGCGCCTTCAAAAGCAGCCATAACACAGGGCCCCTCATCAAAAGTAGGCATTCCATTAAGGAAGGGAAGGCTCGGAACCGTACGGCGAATCATCGCGTATCTTGGCGAGAGTCGAAAACCGCTCTCATTTGTGCTACTTATGGTTATTATGAGCGCCATCCTTGGCTTACTAGGCCCTTATACCATTGGGAAAACTATTGATCGCTTTCACCTATTTAAGACAAATGTCGATCTAATCAAAGTTCTTGTAGAACTGGCTGCCATTTATTTGGGTTATTCGCTTTTCACATGGACGCAAAACATTTTAATGGTGGGCATTGCTCAAAAAACTGTGTATACCATGCGAACCGATCTTTTTAAAAAGTTTCAAAGACTGCCGATTCGGTTTTTTGATCGTCGTCAACAAGGTGAATTGATGAGCCGTGTAACAAATGATATTGATAATATTAGTTCAACTTTGAATGATTCGGTGGTGCAGATTTTCTCAAGTGGCATCCTCCTGATCGGGACCCTAAGCGTGATGCTGTGGCTCAGTCCTATTTTAACGCTGGTCACTCTAATAATCGTGCCGCTATTAGTTCTGGGAATGCGTTGGATTACCAAACGGACGGGCCAGTTCTTCAAAGCCCAACAAAGGAATTTAGGTGGATTAAATGGCTATATTGAGGAAATTGTCTCAGGACAAAGAATCGTGAAGACGTTTTCTCAAGAGAACGTTGTCATTGAGTCTTTTATCGAAAAGAGTGATCGATTAAGGCAATCCGGGTTCTGGGCGCAAACCTATTCTGGAATGATACCTAAACTCATGAACGGACTTAATAATTTGAGTTTTACGATTGTCGCGGCAATCGGTGGTTTGCTCGCGGTGAGTGGGCATATTTCGATTGGAACGATCGTTATTTTTGCAGAGTATACGCGTCAATTCACCCGTCCGCTTAATGATTTATCCAACCAATTTAATACTCTTTTATCGGCTATTGCAGGAGCAGAGCGCGTCTTTGAAATTTTGGATGAACCGGAAGAGGCGGCCGATGAAACAGGCGCACAAACTCTGCCTGAAGTTCAGGGGCATGTGCGTTTTAGTGAGGTCACGTTTTCCTATGAGTCTGGAGCACCCACCCTTGAAGGTGTGTCATTTGAAGCAAAGCCAGGTGAGACGGTTGCATTAGTCGGAGCGACAGGAGCAGGGAAGACGACAATTGTCAATCTATTATCCCGATTTTATCAAGTCGATGAAGGGGTGATTTCAATTGACGGCCATGACTTGTCTAAAATGAGCCGTGAGAGTGTCCGAGCAAAAATGGGATTTGTTTTACAAGACTCCTATCTCTTTGAAGGATCCGTTCGAGAGAATATTCGATATGGTCGTCTTGATGCGACGGATAAGGAGATTGAAGAAGCAGCAAGGCTTGCCAATGCTTACACCTTTATTATGAAACTTCCAAAAGGGTTTGAAACGGTGCTCAAACAAGACGGTTCAGGAATTAGTCAAGGGCAAAAACAATTGCTTTCAATTTCAAGAGCCATCTTAGCCCAACCGACACTGTTAATCCTAGATGAGGCCACGAGTAGTATTGATACGGTGACAGAGGTCAAAATTCAAGAGGCTTTGAATCGTCTAATGAATGGGAGAACATCTTTTGTGATCGCGCATCGCTTAAACACCATTCAAAATGCGGACCGAATTTTGGTCATGAGCCAAGGAAGATTAATCGAATCTGGATCGCACAACGAACTTTTGGAGAGAAAAGGTGCCTATTACGAGTTATATAACCAGGGGCAATCCCTATCCCATGCGCTTACGTAATAAAGAAATTTTTAGTCGTATATTTCAAAACCAATGATTCTATATTAAGATGAAAACAATGAACAAGAATCGGCGATTATGAATGGGTCTAGAGGATCTGAAAAAAGGGGCAAGCATGTGGGATGGATTATAAATTAGATCGACCCTATTTGAAAAGATTGGATCAAGCTGTGAGGGACAGTATTAAGTTACTGCCTCTCATTTCTCCGATGAACACCATCTTTATAGCGTTTAATGACTCGACAATCAATCATGTCATTTCGGCTTATAACCGAGACCGGGTTTTAGTTGAAGAAGGCTGCGACACCCCACTTGATGAGGTGTTCTGTAAGTTTGTGGTGGAACAGGGGAAAGGTCCGATTGTTATTTCAGATCTTGTCAAGCATCCTCTAAGTCAATCGCATCCTTTAACACAAAAAATGGGTTCCGGTCGTTTTATAGGGGTACCTATTATAATTAATGAAGATCAGGTGTTTGGGACGCTTTGCGCATTGGATCAGGAACCAGGTGATTTTCAAGAAAAAGAGATTCAAGCGATTCAAACCGTAGGAGATTTGCTTTCTCGAGTGGTGACACTTGAAGAATGGACCATCCGGGACCCTTTAACAGGTTTATATAACAGGGAATTTTTGCAAGACTATTTTCTAAAAGTGCGAAGAAATCTGAAAAGATGGGCTTGCTTTTTATAGAACTTAATCGCTTTAAGCGGATCAATGATGTGTTTGGGTATTCGATTGGAGACGATGTGATTCGCACGATGAGTCAACGGTTGAAGGATGCCGTGGGCGCCAAACATTTGTTGGCTCGATTTAATGGCGATAAATTCATTGTATTAATGGAATCAACGGGAAAAGACAATGTGGATGTCTTAACTGCTAAATGTGCGGATGTCCTTTTGAACACTTTAGCCGAGCCGGTCTTGCTCGACCAACAAGAGTTTCAAATCACCGCCAATATTGGCATTACAAGTTTTCCAAAAGATGGAGAGTCATTAGCTGATTTAATTAAAAATGCTGAAACGGGACTTGCTCTAGTGAGAGAAAACGGAGGCAATGCCTACAGTTTTTATCGCCCTAATGCAACCCATGATCTATATAGCGAATTGGAAATTGAAAATGAAATTCGCCAGGGTCTTCTAAATGATGAATTCAAGTTATTTTTTCAACCTCAAGTCAATCTCTCAACTGGGAAGCTGGAAGGGTTTGAAACCTTAGTTCGCTGGCAACATCCTCAAAAAGGACTACTTTCCCCTCATCACTTTATCTCGGTCGCTGAGAATTCAGGATGGATTTTGGCGCTCGGTGAGTGGGTACTAGAGAAAGTCTGTGAAGTCAGTCGCCGATGGAAAGCGAACGGCCACCCACCCGTTGAACTGGCTTTTAATTTATCGCCGAGACAATTTCAAGATCCAAATTTATTTACTGTATTTAAACAGGTGATGGACAATTATAGAGTGGACCATTCGTTACTAAAGCTTGAGATCACGGAATCTTTAATGATCAAGGATATGGTTTTAACCAACGATCATTTGGAGAAGTTTAGAGAGTTAGGCGTCAAAATTGCGATTGACGATTTTGGAAAAGGTTATTCTTCATTCTCTTATCTTAAAGGTCTCCCTATTGATACATTAAAAATTGATCGTGCGTTTGTTGAAGATCTTGAGGAAAACCAAGATTCGCGATCTATTATCCAGAGCATAATTCAAATGGCAAAAGCCCTTGATTTATATGTGATTGCAGAGGGCATTGAGACGAGGGCCCAAGCTCAGCTTTTAAAAAGTTATGGTTGTCAGCACGGCCAAGGCTATTACTTCAGTAAGCCGATTCCAGAGGAAAAAATCATGGAGTATCTTTTAACATTTAAATGATTAAAGAGGACGGTTCCTGTATAAAGAACCGTCCTCTTATTATTTAGAACGTGAGTGGAGTGTGGGTCAAGATAACGGTAATCGGCGCAACCCTCAAGACTTCAGGTTAAAGTTGAATTTTAAGTATCTTTTTAATATGGCTCGGCGCCGTGACTTTTCTTGACAGCCTCTTCGGCTGCATGATGCGCAGATAATGTACCTTCGCCATATTTCGAGATACCGGATTCACGACCAGGTAACGGGTTCATCGTCCTATTTTTCATTTCCTTCATACCATTCATCTTCATTTGGATGCCTTCCTTAACACGGCGACCATAATCCTCATCAGCTTGTGTAAAGTGCTCAATCATGGCCTCTTGTATCGTTTGATCACAGACGGAAAGGGCATCGGACAAGTTCTTAATTAATTCATCACGTTCCCAATCCTCTAATTTCCGGTATGTATCTCCCGCTTGACCGTAGTTATTTGGTCGGTCGATTGGCGCACTCATTGTTGCAGCGTTATAAGTTGGACGATGTGGGACTCGTTTTTCTTCGCTTTCTTCCTGAAAGCCACCAAGTATCGACGGCTCATAATTAATGTGTGGATTATGTCCAGACTCGTCTGGTTCACGAACATCCATTTGACCGCGCTGTTGGTTGGTGTGAACCGCCACTTTGGGTTTATTTACAGGTAACTTTAGATAATTTGCTCCAACGCGGTAACGTTGTGTATCCGAGTAAGAGAATGTACGACCTTGTAACATTTTATCGTCAGAAAAATCCATTCCATCAACAAGTACCCCTGTACCAAAGGCGGCTTGTTCGATCTCTGCATGATAATCTTTCGGGTTACGATTGAGCACCATACGGCCTACTGGTAGCCATGGGAATCGGTCTTCAGGCCAAAGTTTTGTATCATCTAGTGGATCAAAATCAAGTTCCTTGTGGTAATCCTCTTCCATGACATGATTTGAACAAAAAACTCCCATGCGGGATACTCTCCGCTCTCAATGGCTTCATACAGGTCTTGTGTCGCATGGCCGACGTTTTTGGCTTGAATGGAGTCCGCCTCTTCTTGTGTTAAATTTCGGATGCCTTGTTTAGGCTCCCAATGATATTTGACTAACACAGCCTCGCCCTTATCATTAACCCATTTATAAGTGTTCACGCCAGATCCTTGCATATGACGGTATGTAGCGGGAATCCCCCATGGAGAGAAGAGGAAAGTGATCATGTGTGTGGCTTCAGGAGTACGGGAAACGAAATCAAACATCCGTTGTGGACTTGGAACATTAGAAGCGGGATCCGCTTTAAAGTGGGAGATCTTTTCAATGAAGTGATAATTCTCGAGTGTAGCGGGTCCGCGGTTACCAATTGTTTTCATGTTTTGATTATCTGTTACAGGATGACCCTGCCGAGTTGTCAAGGTCTCGCGGTTTTTATTCTGTTCGCTTGAACCATTATTCTCATTGTGATCTTCCAAAATCATTACCACCTTTTCCCTATAATCCTTACTAAAATGTCCAAAACATCTGGAGGACATACATTAAAAGTAAGCTCGGTTTTTCGAACGAAACAAGGAGGGAAATGAGCAGAATGCAGACTGCATGAGCGAAAATCAAATCTCCGTTTCTGTCCATCATAAATGAATCAACCCGTCCAGTGAGTGGGACGGGTTGTGATCTGATGAGTGGTTATTGGCGTTTCTTAGTTTTTTTATTAAAAGCACGTTCCTCGGCTGTTAGAGGTTCGTTGGCGAGCTCATGGTCAAATTGCCGAGATTCCTTAACACGCTGTGAGTCGTTGATCCCTTGAGTCATTGGATGTTTTGATTTTGTTGCCATCATTACCACCTCCATGTCTATAGGGTGTTCATTTTTCGTAAGACTATGTTAAGCTAAGAAAAATCAGTCCGATTTCGGTACAGGTTATATAATGAGGTGACGATATGAAACACGGTTCTAAGCAACGTTTTAATCCCAGACAGAAACCCTCGCGAAGTAGGGAAACTGTAAAAGAAAACATTCCGGGATCCAAGTTTGTGGTCGAGGAAGAAGAAGAGCTTTTAGCGCTTCTGTTAAAAGAGTTATCCAATCGATCGAGAAATAGTGTGAAGTCCATTCTAGCACGAGGTCAAGTTGCGATTAATGGGACTCCGACTACTCAATTTAACGCTCCCTTACAAAAGGGTCAGACTGTAACGGTTGATTGGACAAGGCAAGGGGATTCCTCAACTCTTAAAGGTTTGGCGATTCTTTATGAAGATGAGGATCTCATTGTTGTGGACAAAAGAGAAGGGTTATTAACGATTGCGACGGATACGGAGCGGCAGGAAACGGCTTACCGAGAGTTGATGGAGTATGTTCAATCCGCCGATCCAAAAAATAGAGTGTTTATTGTTCATCGACTTGATCGTGATACATCAGGGGTTTTAATGTTTGCCAAAAGCGAAGCCATTCAACAAGCCCTTCAAACTGCATGGAAAGAATCCGTCTTTGAACGAACTTACTTGGCCTTGGTTGAAGGGGAGGTAAAGAAAAAAACTGGAACCCTCACTTCCTGGTTAAAAGAGACTCGAACCCATCTTGTGGTGTCTAGCCCAAAGCCTAATGGCGGACAAAAAGCGGTGACACATTATTCAAGTATAACGTCTAATCGGAATTATTCACTTTTAAAAGTGAATTTAGAAACAGGACGCAAAAATCAAATCCGGGTTGCGATGCAAGAAATGGGGCACCCGGTTGTTGGGGATAAAAAATATGGGGGAAAGGGAAATCCAATTGGGCGCCTTGGTCTTCATGCCCATGTGCTAGGATTCTCACACCCAAGAACTGGGAAACACATGCGCTTTGAATCACCGACTCCGAGTGCTTTTTTTAAAGTGATTAAAAGATAAAAAAAAACACACTAAAAAGCGCAGTTTCCAGATGAATGGAAATTGCGCTTTATGTGTTTAATGTTTAGAATCTTTTTCGTGATTTTGAGAATAGGGATTTTCGTAGGTGATGAATTCATGTTCTTGGTAGGCGGCCATGATCCCGTGATAACTAATATCAAGTCCAAGATCTTCTTCTTCTTCGGTGGCGCGAACCGGAACCATCCATTTAATGAGCTTTAACCCGCCCCAAGTGAGGACAAATCCCCAAATGGAAAGGACGATTAAGCCGAGAAGTTGGATGCCTAACAAGTGCCAGTGCCCGGTTGAAAATAGGCCGTCTTTTGTGGCAAAAAGGCCAACCGCAAACGTACCCCAAACCCCGGAAACTCCATGAACGGGAAACGCGCCAACGGGATCATCGATACCCCGGGTCTCAAGCCAGGTTGTGGCAAACATCATTAAGAAACCGGCGACGACACCAATCAGAATGGCGGAATAGTCGCTGACAAACGCACAACCTGCAGTGATAGCTACGAGCCCAGCTAAAGAGCCATTAATGACAGAAGGTGCATCTGAACGATTGTAGCGAAAAAGGGTAAACAACATAGCTGTTGCGCCACCAGCTGCGGCCGATAACATGGTGAGAATGGCGATGTGGCCAATCCGTGGATCCGTTGCCGATAACGTACTGCCGGCGTTAAACCCAAACCAGCCAAACCAAAGTAAGAAGGCTCCGACTGAAGCCAGTGGCAGGTTGCTTGGTAAAGCAATCGTCGCAACGCCTTCAGGTGTAAATTTTCCTTTTCGTGGCCCGATAAACATAGCAGCGGCTAATGCAGAAAAACCACCAAGAGCATGAATTACGCCAGAACCAGCAAAATCTAAAAAGCCAAGTTGGCCAAGCCAACCGCCACCCCAAGCCCAGTGACCAGCTATTGGGTAGATGATCGTGGTCATTAAAACGGCATATAAGATATAGGCTCTAAAATTAATTCGCTCCGCAACCGCACCGGACACTATAGAAATCACGGCAATAACGAACGCGGCCTGGAAAAGCCAAAAGGTTTCCGTTGAAATTTGAAGATGTAAGAAGGATAAGTTCCCGTTAAGTAAAAAGCCATTAGAGCCAATTAATCCGCTCCAATCTTTTCCGTACATAAGCCCAAATCCTAAAATGTAGAAGCAAAGCGTTCCAATCGTAATATCGACAAAAACTTTCATTATAATATTCACATTGTTTTTGTAGCGAACAAAACCTGCTTCAAGAAGGGCAAAACCACCTTCCATTAGGAGAATCATTGCAGCGGTTAGGACAACCCAGATCGTGTTAAGGCCAAGATTAACTTGATGCAGCGTGGTCATTTCAACGTGTCTCCTTGCATGATTAATGGGCTTAGGTCTTCTAAAATGGAGTGGGAGAGTTCAATCGTGTCAGGCACCGCTTTTTCTAAGTGTTCTAAGTGATGCGTGATTTCATTCACATGAAGTTTCAGTGTTTCAATTTTTCGCATACGGTCTTTGACATTGACCATGTATTCAACGGCTTGGTGATGACTGGGTGCACGGCCGGTAAAAAGCTTTCGAATGGGTGACAAAGACTGGTAAAACGCATCTTGAGCACGAACTTTTTGTTCAAATTTAATAATACGTTCTCTAAGCGTTGAAATTTCGTCTTCTTTTTTATTGAGTAAAGTGTGTAGCCAGTTGGTTAATTGTGCAGGATCAACGGTCGCAACCCAATCTTGGTGGAGAGATTCACGAATTTCCATGTAATGTCATATCTCCTTACAATCAATGTCACTTTTCCTAATTATATGTCATTTTCCACATGACATCAACACTTTTCTTGGATTTTGGATGGGTGCCATGCTGGTATTCATGACGAGTTGAACGCGTCAAAGAGATATGACGGCTTTGCGGCGAAATGCAGGGCAATGGTATGCGCGTGTGCAATGGAGGACTCAATGCACACCAAAGGGAGTTTTAATCCTGATTTGTGCGCAAGGATGGTCTCTGTCTCGCGCACACAGCCCATGATATTTCATCATGTTTGTGCCCACAAGGTGGGTCTTGCACACAAATGTGTTAAACTGGTTAAAATAAGACAAAGCTTTAAGTGATCGAAGTTGCACGACTAAAGGAGAATGAGTGTGGAACAAAACGTACTGGAACAATTTCCAACATTTATACAAAAACAATGGGAAAAAGAAGGGTTTTCGTCATTAACACCCGTTCAAGAAAGGGCATTGCCGCCGTTATTAGACGGGAAAGACTTGATCATTGAATCCCCAACGGGCACCGGTAAAACTTTAGGGTATCTTTTACCCATTTTCAATAAAATAGACTATGAGTTAAAGAAGACACAAGCTTTGATTATCGCGCCGACAAGGGAACTCGTCATGCAAATCAATCAAGTCGCACAAACCTGGCTTACAACGAGCGAAAGCTCAAGCGCAGCCTTTATTGGTGGTGCAGATATCAAGAGGCAGGTTGAAAAACTTAAAAAACATCCGACAATAGTTGTCGGAACGCCAGATCGACTTCAAGAGCTTGTCTCGATGAAAAAATTAAAGATGCATGAGGTGCGTACCATCGTACTTGATGAGGCGGATCAGTTATTTAGTCCAGATACGAAACCTAAAATTGAAGATCTGATTCGGACAACTTTAGCAGAGCGTCAGGTTATTGTTGTTTCGGCTACGATTACAGAACGGACTGAAGCGATAGCCAAAACGCTTATGAAACAGCCGGACATTCTCCGTATTCCAAGGGGAAATTCTGAGGATTCTAATGTCGAACACGTCTATATCGTGTCCCACCCAAGAGAAAAAATTGACGCGTTGAGGGATTACATTAAAGCCCATAATGTAAAAGGACTTGTGTTTATCAATGGTTCAGCTTATATTCCGGAAGTCGCCAAACGATTAAAAAGTAGAGGTGTTCAGTCTGGAATTTTAAGCGGTGAAGGAACAAAGACAGAAAGAGAAGCGACCGTTATACAATTTCGCAAGGGTCAATTTCCGATTTTACTCACAACTGATCTTGCTGCAAGAGGGTTGGACATCGAAGGGATTACCCATGTGTTTCATTTCGATTTGCCAGAGGCGTTCACTCAATATATTCACCGCTCCGGACGTACCGGACGCCAAGGAGCCGAAGGAACTGTCGTGTCCATTTTAACCCCTAGAGATGAAAAAAATCTGCAACAGTTTGCAGGGCAACTTCAAGTTACGTTGAAAAAACTGGAGGGTTACCCGAAAGCTGCGCTGAAACACAGGACGCCCCACCGTTCAACAACGAATCGGCCGGTTGGAGAAAAGGGAAAAAGCTACGGAACTTCTAATCATAAAAATAGCGGACAGCGAACTTCGAATGCCTCGGGTCCGAAGAGAGAGAATCGAGGGAATAAGGAGAGAAACCGATGAAACGAATTTGTGTCTTTGCGGGATCTACTTCGGGTGCGTTAGGGGCTTTTACGGATCATGCGCGTGAACTGGGTAAAGTTTTAGCGCAAAACGAAATAGAGGTCGTCTATGGTGGTTCTAAGAATGGATTAATGGGCGCTCTTGCGGACAGCGCACTCGAGCATGGTGGGCTCGTCACTGGCATCATGCCCACCCTACTTATGCGAGGCGAGCTCGTGCATACGGGATTAACGAAACTGATTGAAGTCGCCGATATGCATGAACGAAAAGCCAAGATGAGCGAGCTTGCCGATGGTTATATGGCCCTTCCAGGCGGCTATGGGACTTTTGAAGAACTATTTGAAGTCGTCAGTTGGTCTCAACTCGGCATTCATGAAAAACCAATTGCGTTGTTTAATATTGAATCCTACTATGAGCCACTTCTTGAGATGGTCAAGCATGCCGTTGACCGGGGCTTCGTTAAACCGGAACATCAGCAGCTTATGCTGTTCGCCGAAGACAGTTCGACACTGGTTGAAAAAATGAAGACGTATGAACGACCCGATCTCAAGCCTAAATGGGAACGCAATTAAAAATGGTCTAATCAAAAAGGAACCGGGCTGTTAAGCCATGCGGTTCCTTTTTTAAAATTAAAAATGTTTACCAAGCCAAGCGTGAACCTCTGGAATACGATTCACATACAAAGTGAGGTGGCCATCTTCCTCATTCAGATGGGTCTCCGCTTGAGGGATCGTTTTCGCGAGCCACTCGCCATGACTATAAGGCACCATTAAGTCCTGGCGTCCTTGCCAGATTTGTAAAGGAACTTGGATAGAAGAAGGAGAAAATCCCCAATTTCTCACAAATGCCAAATCATCGTCCAGCCAGCCGTTAATACTCCCCTGGACACCATTTTGCATAACACTAGCAAGGTCCTTACCGAACGCGCCTGTAAAAACCGCTTGATCAGGAGGGCTTAAAATGGTGCTCATATGTTCAGCAATGCTTTCTGGTGCAGCTTCAAGAAAAGGTGGGGCTTGTTCATTTAAAAAAGCGGTCAGGGCTTCTTCGCCTTTTACAGCAGCGCCAAATTCATCAAGATTATCTTGACCCATTCCAGCTAAAAAATCGAGGTCTTCAGCGGTATAAGGGGCTACACTCGCGAGACAGGCTGCGGCAACCACGCGGTCACTTAATAATGCCGCACAAGCTAAAGCATGCGGACCACCCCCGGAGATCCCCCAGGTTGCAAACCGATCAATGCCTAATAAATCGGCTAATTCCGCGGTGTCTGAGAGCAGCAGAAGCGACCGTTCGCCCCTGGCTTACGCGAGGATTCGCCGTATCCTGGCCGACCGTAATTAATGAGTCTGAACCCGCGTTCTGCCGCATCTTCTATATGGGCTTGAAGAAGCCCAACACCTGATGGAGTCCCGTTGTGGACAATGATGGCTGGGCCTTTTTCTTTTCCGGCTTCCGCAACCTGAAGTGTACGTCCATCACGAAGCGTAACGGAATAGATTTTCTGTTCGATCATACAGAGATCCCCCTCTTTTTTGTCCAAATATGTATGGATATCTTAAGTATAGCACGTCTAGGAGAGTCATCATCTATTTAAAATAGAGCAACTTGTAAGTATAAAAAAGTGTTTCAAGTGAGCTTTCTCTTGCTCACTCGAAACACCATTTAACTCCACATACTCTTTATAGTTTATTTCTTAGCTTATCGCGATATTGCTTGTAAGCCTTCGATTGGGTGAGTGTGCGCTCATCCATCAGTTTTTCAAAACGTGCTCGCTTTTCATTCATTTCTTTCTGGAACTTTTCACGCTCAGAGGGATCTGTGCAATTTTTGACCAGATCACTAAGCTTCAAAATGTCCTTCGAAAGCTTGGATTCCTCATTCATAAATCCAGCATTCTTTAACAATCGATAGCCCATCCGTAAATCCTCTGGAATCATTGATAAGTCATCCAATTGAAGAGGCTTCCCTTTGCCGGGGAGATTGTCCATGTCCCCTTTTTTTATGGCGGTTTTGATTTTATCCTCTGCAATCAAAGCAAAAATGTCCATCGGTGAACCCCCTCAAAATTATGCTTGGGATTTTTGTGTGCCTTGACTAGGCATACGGATTGACAATCCTACAATAATAAAACTCACAATCAGACAAACAATGGCCATCTCATGAAAATGGGCAGCATTCATTTTTTTATCAAAAAGAATGCCAAGCAAGGTTGAGGAAAGAATGGTACCCAGATAGCGGCTCGTCATGAATAGACCGGACGCGGATCCGGTTTCTTCTTTTCTCACAAAATCGTACAAAGCCGTTTGCATCCCAATATTATTGAATCCATTGCTGACCCCTAATACAGAGAGCACAACGATGATCCACCACAAAGGGGTCGCACCATGAACGGTTAAAAGCAGCGCCGTTCCGCTCATGACGGTCAGTGCACCGGTTAATACAGGGGGCTTGGAGCCGTGCTTATCAATCCATCTACCTGTAATCGGTGTAATGAGGACACCAAAACCTGCAATAGCTAGCATGATGAACCCCGTCTGTTGGTCGGAATACCCACGAACCTGCTGTAAGAAGGACGGCATTCCAAAGAAAATGGAATAAAAAATGATGTTGATCGCAATAAATTGGAGATAAACAAAGGACGCATTTTTATTCTCTTTAAGCATGACAGGATCAATAAAGGGCTCCACGCGTCTTTTTTCATAAAATAAAAACACGATAATCCCAATAATTCCGACGACAAGAGGCACAACTCTTAAGGCATTTCCTAATGATAATAAGAAAATAAGAGAAAACACAACGGATAAGACAAAAAGTACAATACCAACGAAATCGATGCGACGCCATTCCATTTTAATATGCCCATCTTTCGGGAGAATCCAAATTCCAAGTACAAAAGAAGCGATAATAAAAGGAAAGTTGACAGCAAATAAAGCGGGCCAATCCCAATAATGGATTAATAAACCGCCGATCGACGGCCCAAAGGCAGCCGATGTAGAAGAGAAAACGGCAAGCATAGCTAAGGCTCGTGCTTGGGCGTCTGTAATGGCTTTACGTACCATGGCCATTCCACTTGGAAAAAGTGTGGAACTCCCAATCGCTTGGATGATCCGAAAG
Source organism: uncultured Sporolactobacillaceae bacterium (assembly GCA_963829575.1). Lineage (GTDB taxonomy): Bacteria > Bacillota > Bacilli > Bacillales > Sporolactobacillaceae > KACC-23026. The sequence goes on from CAWHJF010000013.1 coordinate 170,500, forward strand.
CTCACGAGCCAAATAAAGCCAGGGGAAAAGGGCGCTAACACCGATGCGAGGGCGATGAGCAGAAGTCCAATTAGAAACAATCGCTTCGCCCCGAACATATCGGCGAGTTTTCCCATAATAGGTTGTGCAACGGCGCTTGCGAGATAGTATGTCGAGATTAGCCAAGACACACTGGTAAATGTCAAATGAAAATCCGATTGAAATCGTGGTAGGGCAACAGCGATCATGGATGAATTAAGCGGGTTTAGTAAAATGCCAAGAGCTACGGCGACTATTAGTAAACTAGGGCGTTTGGATGGGTTTGCAGTCATAATTAAGACTCTTCAGCTCCTTTATGGGTGACACCATAGCGCTCTTGATATTGCTTAACAATGGCCTGTAAGTTATTAGACACTTGTCTGAGGCGGAATCCCACAAACAATGGAGAAGTGGGGAATCTAGGAACAATTTTACAGATGAACTGTTCATTATAATGATAAAAAAACAAATTATAACTGGTGACGCGTGCATGATAGTCGTTCAATAAAAACTTCACCGTATTTTGTATATGTGCTGCGAATTGAGGGAGGGCTTCAAGATCGGTCATAATCACATTGAACTCAGTAAACCCAACCATCGGTTCAGTAGAGAGATTCAGGTGAAGGCCGTTGGAAGCGGTAATGGGCAGACCTTCAAAATAAGCTTGTTTGAGGCTCGTCGTGTAATCCACATCGTGAAGCCCAATAATTTGCATATGAGGGTGGCGAATCGTCCCACCTGACAAAGGACCATGGTTTTTGTAAAAAAGAACCGATACATATTCACCAGACGCTTCCATCTGAAGCCAATGGTGCATGGCAAAGCGCATCAATCGATTTAAATGCGCCGAGCTGTATTCCGATAAATCACTTTCACATTCATCGGTTTCGATAATTAGGAGAGGCTCGGCATGTTGAATGACCGGATATTTGTTTTTTAATAGGATAATGGAGTCTTCTCTAGCAAGAATGTCGGTTAATTGATCCACTTCACAAAAAGGACAGGCATGATTATGGTGAAGGCTGTTCGGCTTAAGACTTGCAATCGAGGTTCTAAATTGTAGAAGTGGCTCTTCTTTCATATAGGACATCCCCAATTCTTCGTTTGTTTTTGAACAGTATCGAGATTATCTATTTTAGTCGCTCTTTTAATATTTTGAAAGGAAAAAACCTTGAATGTTTTTAGAAATTTAGGTACAGTTAATAATTATTATGAGAGTGGATTTCCTATTAGTTGTCGAACAATTAAGGTAAAGCAATATCTTATACATATTATATCGCATTCCCTGTTTCTTTTGGAAAATGACGGCTCAGGAAAACGCCGTGTTTAAAAAATACATAACCCTTACTACTAATGACGGTTAGTTTGAGCGGGTAATGTCTGGAGGCATTTTGTGTGAAAGTTGGTTATTTGGGTCCTCAAGGAACCTTTTCTGAAGAGGCCGCGTTAATTTATTATGATGAAGCCACAACCGAACGCATTCCATATATGAATTTTTGGGATATCCTAGAAGCCATCCAAACAGGAGCGGTTGATCAAGGCATCTTGCCAATTGAAAATTCAATTGAAGGATCGGTGACAAGTGTTTTAGACGGAATTCAGCATTACTCGGATCTGTATATTAGAGGTGAAATGGTTTTAAATGTTGAGCAAAACCTCCTTGGTAAACCAGGGACTCATATATCCGATCTAAAAGAAATCTGGTCACATCCTCAGCCGTTAGCGCAATGTCGTCAATATGTTCAAAGCCTTTCAGTTCAAACAAAAACATTTGGTAGTACGGTCCAAGCCGCAGAAGCGGTTGTAAAAGAAGAAGGCACTCATATTGGCGCCCTAGGTTCGAACCTGATGGCAGAGCGTTTAGGTTTAACGGTTTTGTCAAAAGACATTCAGGATTTTGAAGAGAATCACACCCGTTTTGTCATTGTTGGACAAGGTTTAAAAGTGCCTCCCACAGCAAAGACGACATTCTTACTTGTGACTCCAAAAGAAGAACATTCAGGTGTATTGGTGAATATTTTGAACGTCTTTGCAGCTCTTAATTTGAACTTAACGTGGATTGAGTCCCGTCCGACCAAAAAGCGTTTAGGGGATTACCAATTCTTCTTAAAAATAACCGAAGGCCTCAGTGCTGAGGCAATGAATAAAGCCATGAATGTTCTAGAGTTGTATGGCAACTCGATTCAGGTATTGGGGAGTTTTTAAGGGGTCTGTCCCGGGACAGACCCCTGTAGTGCTTTAACCCACTAATTCTAACGCTTTTGAAGGGTTAAAAACGTTAGAATTAGTGGGTTTGATGGTTTTAGGGGGACAGTCCCGGGACTGTCCCCCTATGAATAAAACAATGAGTCGCTTCACACACTAGGGTTGAGCAGGTTAACTCCTGTTTAAAACCCACACTAAGGAGTGATTCAAATGGCTAATAACAATCAACTGTTAGTGCCTGGTGCAGAGAATGCTTTGGATAGTATGAAGCAGGAAATTGCGAGTGAATTCGGTGTCGAACTTGGCGCGGATACAACCGCTCGTGCGAACGGATCAGTGGGTGGCGAGATGGTCAAACGATTGATCAATTATGCCGAACAAAACCTTAACAATCAAAAGTAATTAAAAGTATGGCATAGAAGTCAGCCTGATTCAGGCTGACTTCTTTTCATGTTGTAGGTTGCTTTTTAGACAAGCTTGTTAATATACTATCAAAAGACACACAAATGCATGATAGCCAGGTTCATACAGAAAAAGAAAAATTTAATAACAAGGCAGGTTACCAAATTGAAAGTACGTAATTTTATTTATTTTTTTCTGCTTACAGCGTTTCTAATTTCCGCTTCATTTACTATACACTATTTCCTGAAAGCGCTTCATTATAAAACGGTCTTGGCGAGCGAACCGAATGTCAAGAAACCGACCTATCATTTTATGCTTATACCGGAGGAAATACACAACCCTTATTGGCAAATGATTAAGAAGGGGGCCGATGATGCGGGAAAAGACGATAATGCGGTGATTGAATACACAGGGCCTATCCAGACAAGCATTAATGAGCATATTCGGTTTATTGATGAAGCCATTTCATCGAAAGTCGATGGCATTATTACGCAAGGGCTGAATCCAGGTAAAATGACAAGCATTATTAATAAGGCGGTTGAAGAAGGCATTCCTGTGATTACAATTGATACAGATGCTCCAAATAGTAAACGTGCTGCGTACGTTGGTACTAATAATTATAAAGCAGGCTTACAAGCGGGCCAGGCCTTAGTGGATGCAACAGGCGGAAAAGCAAATGTTGCCATCATCATTGGGAGCACGGTATCCGCGAATCAACAATCGAGAGTCAATGGCTTTAAAGCCGCTTTAAAAAATTATCCAGGCATTAAAGTAGTTGCCATGGAGTCTTCCAATATTTCACGCATTCAGGCGGCTGAAAAAACTTTTGACATCTATAAGGCACATCCAAATGTCAATGCTTTCTTTGGGACAAGCGCTTTAGATGCACTAGGGATTTCATCTGTGACCCCTACCAACCCGTCAACCAAACCCTTTATTATTGGATTTGATGATCTCCCGGACACCTTAAAGCTCATCAAACAGGGAAAAATTAACGAAACGGTTGCCCAGGAACCTTATTTAATGGGCTACAAGAGTGTTCAATTAATGGTGGCGCTCTTGGAAGGGAAAAAAATTCCAGAAATCAATTACACCGATACGACGATTATTAATCCAAGTAATTTACCTCCAGCTTCGCAAATGAATGGAGGGACACCATGATTCGGATTCGTACTAAGATCATTTTGCTATTTCTTTTTTTAATCATCGTCTTTAACAGTATTGCTTATTTTCTATATAAAAATGAACAAGATACCATTCAGCAATATGATCAATTTTTGGGTCGCTTTTTCTTATTGAATCTCGTCTCTCAAGATACAGATGCGCTCTATCAATCCCTGGAGACCTATTTGAACAGTGAGTCGAATGCAGACTATGAAAATTATCTTAATAAGCGAAACGCCTTAGAAAATGTCCGGACCGAGCTTCCAAGTATACAGACAAAAGACAATGCTATTTTTTTGCAAAACTATGAGAATATGATTGAAACCTATTTAAATGAAAGCCGCGTGGTTTCGAGTGCGTTTCAGGCAAACAAAGTGGACCAATATTCGCAGCATTTAACAGAAACAGAAAATATTCAGGGCTATATCCATCAAACAACATTAGACCTCATTAACTCGGCGTTGACGAATTATAACGGGTTTTACAGAAATCTACAGCTAAAGGATCGGTACTTTCAAAAGATGGGAATCTTTATGTTTCTATCGAGTATCTTTCTTGGTTTGTTTTTTGCGTTTTGGTTTTCGCGTGGGATCACCAAACCGATTTCCCGTTTAAGTTCTGCTGCAAGAGAGATCTCTAAAGGAAAATTTGATGGACCGCCAGTCGAAGTCTCTACAAAAGATGAGATGCAATTTCTTGCTCAAGCCTTTAACGATATGAGGTCTAATATTGTCCAACTTATTGAAGAAATCAAGCAAAAAGCAGAACTTGACCGCCTATTAAAGGAAATGGAATTAAAAAACCTTCAAAGTCAAATTAATCCACATTTTTTGTTTAATGTCCTTAATACCATTTCTAAGAAGGCGTACCTTGAGAATGCGGAGGAAACGAGTGAATTGATTGACAGTGTCGCGGCCTTGTTAAGATATAATCTTGGGAAATTGAATCAGCCCGTTACATTGAAACAGGAAATTCGTGTTATTAAAGAGTATTTTTATATTCAATCGACTCGGTTTCAAGATCGAGTAACCTTTGAGTTAAATGTCGATGAAGAAGCCATGAGCTTACCGATGCCCAATTTAACCTTGCAACCGCTTATTGAGAATGCGTTTATACATGGCATTGAACCTTATGCAGAGTCAGGAAAAATTCGTGTAACTGTAAAAAATTACAAAGAACATGTCCAAATAGATGTTGAAGATACTGGAAAAGGCATGGCCCAAACCACGGTAAATGCCATTTTGTCGGACGAAGAATCGCTAAACAACGAGGCGAAAAAGGGTGGGCATTCAACAGGTTTAGGACTCCGAAATGTGATCAGACGTTTGCAATTGTTTTATCAATGTCAAGATGTTATCGAGATTCGGACGAGATCGGGAGAGGGCACACGAATTCGGCTAATTTTGCCAAAAGCGCGACTTGAGAGTCAGAAAGGGGGCAACGAAGAATGACGCATGTTTTAATAGTCGATGATGAGGCTTTAGAACGCCAAGCTATGAAAAAAATCATTTCGATGTCGATTCCAGGGGTCAACAGAATTGGGGAGGCGAGCAATGGGAACGAGTCGGTCTATTATGTCAAAACCGATGCACCGGATCTCGTTCTTATGGATATTAAAATGCCAGGGATGGATGGTTTGGAGGCGATACAAACGATTAAAAAAATCCAGCCACAGACCCGTTTTATCATGGTATCTGCTTTTAACACCTTTGAATATGCCCAGCAGGCGATCCGTGAAGGGGTTAAGGATTATTTGGTAAAGCCGAGTAAAAAAGAAGAAATTATTCAAACCATTTCGAGGGTGCTTCAAGAAATAGAAGTGGAACAAGCGAAACAAAAAGAGGAAGAACAAATACAGAACAACTATTACCGCGCGATGAATCAGCTCCAGACCGATTGGGTCGCGAGTCTTTTGTTAAATCATATCAATCGCGAATCTTTTTATTTAGAATCCTTTTCGGTTGGCGATTATCAGTCCTTCCTAGCCTTAGTCCTACAAATTCAATCGGAAGACGTCAAAGTCTCACCATCCACTTTTTATGAAGAGATCGCCGCGCTCATACAATCTGTTAGCCTTGCTGCGGTTGGCCCATTAATGAATGATCAGCTCCCTGTTTTACTCCCTTTTAATGAAGAAGAAGGGGAAAGCTCGATTCAAAGTCGTGCGACCGGAGTCGCGCGCCAGTTGCTCAAGCAAATAGAAAAACAAAAACCCGAATGGAACTGTCGAATTGGTCTCGGTTCACCGGTTAAAGATGTCCATCAGTTTTCCCAATCTTATCAAAATGCGGTACTAGCTCTTGAAGAGACGAATTCCAATGTGAAATATATGTACTATCATCCATCGATCCTAAAAAATCGTTCGGAATCCAAACTTGATGAAGAAGAAAACATATTAATCGAAATGATCCGTTCCGGTAAGGTTGAGACATTTGACCAAGTCTTTTATTCCTATTTTAAAGAGTTGACCGTCTTTTTTAAACAATCGCTTGTTAAAATGATGAAACATTTGGAGGAACTAAGGATTCTTATTAATCGTTATTTAAAAGATTGGAAATCAGATTTGTGGGTCCCTGAACACGCCTTTCGTGCCGAGACACTGGTTCAATTAAGAGAACGGGCTAGAAGTGGGTTGATCATATTGGTTCAACAAATTCATGAATGGCATGACAACCAAGAGAACGGAATGATTTATAAAGCTAAGGATTGGATCGATCAACATTTCTGCGAAGCCGTCACACTTGATGATGCTGCAGCAACGGTTCAATTAAGCTCTTATTATTTTAGTAAATTGTTTAAAGAGAACTTTGGCCAGACCTTTATCGATTATTTAACTCAGAGACGAATAGAGTTAGCCAAATCGCTTTTGGTTCGAACAGAGAAGACGTTTAAAGAAATCTGTTATGAAGTAGGTTATCATGACCCTAACTATTTTAGTCGGGTCTTTAAGAAAATAACAAGTACAACACCGAGTGACTATCGAAAAACGAATAAACTAGGGACTTAGAATGGTGATAATGAGGAGTGATGGTCGATTGATCATTACTCATTTTTATTACAATATTTGGAATAGCAATAAAGTGCAGAATAATAACAAAAAAATACAGGTTAACTTTGTTCGCCTAATAGACAAAATCATTATAGTATAAATGTAAGCGATTCCAAAAACATCTTTTTATTAAAAGAGGAGGAACTCATTGTGAGGTTCAACCAATCCATTAAAAAAGTGCTGTCCACGACAGCTGTCATGGCCATCGCCGTCTCATTGCTCGTGGGCTGCGGTTCAAGCACGACCTCGGGAAATGCGAGCGGTAATAACAGTTCAAAAGGTTCTGGTTCATCGGCCAAAAAATCCACGACCGAAAAAGTTGGCTTACTATTGCCTGATACCACGTCCTCGGCCCGTTGGGAAGGACAGGACAAACCAGATTTTATCGCAAGTCTGAAAAAATTAGCGCCAAATGCTCAAGTCGATTATCAAAACGCTCAAGGGGATGCGACAACCCAACAGAAACAAGCACAAGCTGAGATTACAAACGGGGTCAAGGTATTGGTGGTTTGTCCAGTTGATGCCAAAGCTGCAGCCACAATTGTCACTCAAGCCCATCGTGCAGGAGTAAAAGTCGTGTCGTACGACCGAATGATTAACGCACCAGCGGATTATTATGTATCTTTTAACAATGAAAAAGTGGGAGAACTTCAAGGTCAGTACATTGCGGACCATACGAAAAAAGGCGGCACGGTTGTGATGATTGATGGCGCTCAAACCGATCCAAATGCTTTGGATTTTGCTAAAGGCGCACATGCTATCCTCGATCCATTGTTCAAAAATGGGACGCTCAAAAAGGGCTATGAAACCTATACACCAAACTGGGATCCAGCGAATGGTCTACGTGAAATGCAGCAAGCTTTGACGAAATTAAACAACCATGTGGATGGCGTCTTATCGGCGAATGATGGTCTAGCGGGTGCGATTATTCAAGCATTGTCTGCCCAGAAATTAGCGGGTCAAGTTCCGGTAACTGGTCAAGATGCAACGGATGCAGGGTTACATGATATCATGCAAGGTACTCAAGGGATGTCCGTTTATAAAGCGGTTCCAAAAGAAGCGGATGCCGCAGCCCAAATTACAGCGGACTTACTTCAAGGCAAAACACCATCCAGCGATCTTGTAAATAACTCAACAACTGTTGGATCGGCTACTGTTCCTGCTGTTCTATTAACACCAGTTGTCGTAACGAAAGACAATATTCAAGATACCGTTATTAAAGACGGTTATACCACAATGGATAAAATCAATAACCCAGGAAAATAACACCTAACAATAGTCTAAAATAAAGAACAGCGGTGCATTGTCACCGCGTTCTTTATTTTTAATATGAAGCATGTCAAATTAACCTTCGAATAGCGATGGCTTTCCTAAAAAGGGGCGAAAGTCATTTTAAATAAAAAGTATAGTTTTCTAACTATTTCGATAATTTACACCAAAAAGGAAATAGGACCCTCATAACTGTTAAAACACAAATAAGTGAAGAAGGACCACAAAAAAGTGAAGGATGTTTTTCTGTGAAAACGGATTCAGTTCGATATATTAGTATATGTGAACGGTTACATCTTAGGTTTACCGTATACGTATTTAAAAAGGGAGGAACTTAATTTGAAGTTCAACAGTTCAATCAAAAAAGTAGTGTCCACTTCCGCCGTTATGGCGATCGCAGTATCACTTTTAGTCGGATGTGGCTCAAGCTCCAGTAACAATAACGGGGGAAGCAATACGTCAACCGGTTCAAAAGCCAGCACCAAAAAATCTGCTCCGGAAAAGGTCGCTTTACTATTGCCGGACACCACGTCATCTGCTCGTTATGAGTCAGAAGATAAGCCAGATTTCATGGCCGATATGAAAAAATTAGTACCAAATGCAACCGTTGATTATCAAAACGCCCAAGCGGATGCCACCACTCAGCAAAAACAAGCGCAAGCTGAGATCACGAATGGTGCTCAAGTCTTAGTCGTCGATCCAGTTGATTCTAAAGCGGCAGCAACGATTGTAACACAAGCTCATCGCGCAGGTGTTAAAGTCATTTCATACGATCGTATGATTAACGCACCGGTTGATTATTATGTGTCTTTCAACAATGAAAAAGTGGGAGAACTTCAAGGTCAATACATTGCGGATCACACGAAAAAGGGCGGTACAGTTGTGATGATCAACGGTGCCCAGACTGATCCAAATGCTCTCGAATTCGCAAAAGGGGCACACGCTATTCTCGATCCATTATTTAAAAATGGGACGCTCAAAAAAGGCTATGAAACGTATACGCCAAACTGGGATCCAGCAAATGGTCTCCGCGAAATGCAACAGGCTTTAACTAAGTTAAACAACCATGTTGATGGCGTACTCTCTGCTAATGATGGTTTAGCAAGTGCCATTATTCAAGCATTGTCCGCTCAAAAGTTAGCTGGATCTGTTCCTGTAACAGGCCAAGATGCAACCGATGCTGGTTTGCATGACATCATGCAAGGCACTCAAGGCATGACGGTCTATAAAGCGGTTCCGAAAGAAGCAGAAGCAGCCGCAGAAATAGCTGCTGACTTACTCAAAGGCAACACACCGTCTAGCTCTCTTGTAAACAATTCAACGACTGTTGGTTCAACAACCGTTCCTGCTGTTCTCTTAACACCAGTTGTCGTAACCAAAGATAATATCCAAGATACCGTTATCAAAGATGGTTATACCACAATGGCTAAGATCAATAACCCAGGTAAATAATCCACAATTTGTTTTGGAGTAGAGAGCGCCGGTGCGTGCACCGCGTTCTTTATTTCCAAGTTTGAATTTCAAGGGAACAAAGTCGGAAGTCGAGCATTCACTAACCTTCGAATACCCATGGTCCTGCAAGAGTTAAAGACTAGGCTGGCAATGGATCATTAGAAATAGACGAAAACAGTTAAAAGAGAGCGCGGGCGAAGAGCCTTGCGTAGAAGCTTGGGGTAACCCAGTTTTTTTTAGGAGGTAGGTGTTCCATATGAGTCAGAGTAAACAACCATTCTTAAGCGTACAGTCGATCAAAAAGAATTATGGAGCGGTTCAAGCACTTGGTGGCGTGTCCTTCGATGTCTATCCAGGAGAAGTCGTTGCACTAGTTGGTGATAACGGGGCTGGAAAATCTACAACCATTAAAATGATCGCGGGGGTTGAGCAGCCTAGTGAAGGGCAAATCTTGATTGAAGGCGAACCCGCTGTCTTAGATGGACCAGCGGTTTCCGAACGTCATGGAATCCAAACGGTTTATCAGGATTTAGCATTGTGCGACAACTTGGATATTGTATCCAATCTTTATTTAGGTAGAGAGCTTCGTAAACCTATTATCCCAGGAGTACTTAGTGTTTTAAATAAAAACGAAATGGAACAAAAAGCAGCACCTGTGTTAAAAGAATTGAAAATTAACTTACCACCACTTACATCCCATGTTGCAAGCCTTTCAGGTGGTCAACGCCAAGTGGTCGCCGTTGCACGGGCCGTATTATGGGGATCGAAATTAGTGATGCTAGATGAACCAACGGCAGCACTCGGTGTTGCGCAGCAAAGAACCGTTTTAGACTTAATAAAAAATCTAAGAGATAAGGGTGTTGGCGTCGTTGTCATTTCTCATAATATGGCAGACGTATTTGAAGTCGCTGATCGGATCGTAGTACTTCGTCTCGGGAAAACCGTTGCGAACTATGTGACTTCAGAATCCACAAGAGAAGAAGTCATCGCAGCCATTACCGGTGCTTCTGCGGGAGGTCAGGCAAATGGGTAAAACAAAACAATCCGGATTACTAAGTCGATTCAACGGTCGAGAACTTGGACTCATTCCTGTTCTTCTGGGTCTTGTCATTATTTGGATCATTTTTCAAGTCGTGAACCAAAACTTCTTAAGCGGTCGAAATCTATCTAACTTAATTATTCAGATGGTTGAGATTGGTATGCTTGGTATTGGAGAAACCTTCATTCTGTTACTCGGAGAAATTGACCTTTCGATTGCAGCGGTCAGTGGGGTTTCGGCAGCAGTTCTTGTCCTCACGTCCAATGCAGGCATCAATCCAATCATTGCGATTATCATTGCAATTGCTGTAGGTGCTGCAATCGGTACTTTCCAAGGAATTTGGGTCACTTATGTGGGGGTTCCGGCTTTTATCGTAACATTAGCGGGTTCCTTCGCATATCAAGGGATCTTGCTCATGATGCTCGGAAGCACAGGGACTGTTCCAATTACGAATCAATCGATTTTGAACATTACCTCGACCTATCTTCCGCAATCGGTCGGTTGGGTTGTGTTGGCCGTAATCGTTGTCCTTTATTTCTTAATCCAATGGAGAGGGCAGAAAACCAGACAGATTCATAATCTCACACACTCTTACTCAAGTGTTTATTGGAAGACAGGGTTGCTAATCGTTGTGACGGTTGCTGTGTTCCTCATATTGAACTCTTATAATGGAGTTCCAAATGCGGGTCTCTTGCTTATTGCCTTTATTCTAGTCTTCTCGTTTATTACGACCTCAACGCCTTATGGGCGACATATCTTTGCTTTAGGTGGAAACGCAGAGGCATCACGTCGTTCTGGAATCAAGACAAAGGGCATTCGCTTAAGCGTCTTTATCCTTAGTGGAGTGATGGGGGCAATCGGTGGGATCATCGGTGCATCCTTCTTGGGTTCTGCGTCTCCAGCATCTGGTGGCGGAAACTTACAAATGGATGCCATCGCTGTTGCGGTGATCGGTGGTACCAGTCTTTTCGGTGGACGCGGTTCTGTATGGAACGCTCTTGTTGGTGCGCTAGTGATCGGTAGTGTGGAAAATGGGATGGACTTACTGAGCTCTCCATCTAGTGTGAAGTATATCGTTGAAGGAAGTATTCTCCTTCTTGCTGTTACGATTGATACGGTTACGCGTAAACGCCGTCAACGCGCCGGAAAATAATTCTTTGAAAATTAAGGTCACTCGGACGACTCTGTTCTTAATGAATGGGGTCGCCTTTTTGCGTTGAAAACGGTTTGTTTTATAATGGGGTTATGATTGTGAAACGTTATGAAGAGATTGAGTGGGGGAGTTGTGTCACTAGATCGCGTCGCTGGTGTCCGCGCAAAGAGTAGGAGGAGGATACCCGCTTCCTTATTTCAGCAAGTTGCAAGACGACATATCAAAAAAATTAAGGAGACTTACATATGACCAATCCTGTCACGCTTTATTTAGCGTCAACCTCGCCGCGTCGTCAAGAATTGATTCGGATTTTCGGTTTACCGGTTCGGATTGTCGCCAATAAGGCCGATGAAACCATTGAGCCAAACTGGACTCCGGAGGTTGCAGTTGAACAACTCTCACAGATCAAAGCCGAGGCGGCATTTAATGCTTCAAAAGCCACCCATAAAAGCGGACTTTTAATAGGTGCAGATACCATTGTTGTTCTAAACAATAGAATTTTGGGCAAACCGCAAGATGCCAAACATGCACATTCCATATTAATGGACCTTCAAGGAAACACCCATACAGTAATGACCGGTGTGACCATCCTAGATTTTGCAACTGGAAAACAAACTACGTTTCATGAAGAAACTAGCGTCTGGATGAAAGCCTTAGACGAGGCCCAAATTGAACGCTATATTGCGAGTGGCGAGCCAATGGACAAGGCCGGTGCTTACGGGATTCAAGGAATAGGGAGTACGTTGATTCAGCGGATCGAAGGAGACTATTTTAATGTGGTCGGATTGCCACTTGCCGCTTTAGCTCATGCATTAGAAGCGTTTGGTTGCGTAATTCCGTAATAGTCAGAGTGAATAGGGCTTATAGAAAATGCCTGAACGAGTTCGCAAGCAGATGATTTGAGTTGTGCGGACGTTTGTCTTTACAATAAAAGGGAAGAGGATGGAAGGAGAGGATGAAATGAGTAAAAAAATTGCAGTACTCATGACAAATGAATTTGAAGATGCGGAATTTACTGGCCCAGCAGAAACTTACCAAAATGCAGGTCATACGCTTACAGTCATCGAAAAGGAAAAAGGCAAACAACTGACAGGTAAACAAGGCCAAGCTAAGGTTGTAGTCGACGCTGCGATTAAAGACGTCCGTCCAAATGAGTTTGATGCTCTTTTAATTCCAGGAGGTTTCTCTCCAGACCTTCTTCGTGATGATGAAGATTTTGTCCAGTTTGCGAAAGCCTTTATGGATGAGAAAAAGCCAGTTTTTGCAATTTGCCACGGACCTCAACTTTTAATTACAGCGAAAACACTTGAAGGGCGAACCGCAACCGGTTATAAATCGATTCGAGTGGATATGGAATATGCAGGTGTGAATTATAAAGATCAAGAAGTCGTCGTATGCTGTAACCAGCTTGTGACGAGCCGGACACCTGATGATATTCCAGCGTTTAATCGTGAATCGCTTAAACTACTTGAAGGCTAATCCTATACTTAAATTTGGGCTTAACATTAAGAAGCTGTTCCTTGGGAAGTGACGTCTAAGGAACAGCTTATTTCTATGTGCTAGTTTTATAATGACTAGTGTTTCCACTCAAATCCCATCCACCCCAACAAAAAAAGGGCAAGGAAAGCGGCATTATTCGCTTTTCTTGCCCTTTCGCTTCGATTTATTTAGTCAGTTCTAGAAACTGTTCGACATCTTTGACGACTTGATCGCAAGCCAATTCCCAGAAGGTGCGCTGTTCTAGGTTCACACCTAAGTGTTTGAGCGCAAGTTCTTCGACGGTCATGGAACCTGTGTCTCGAAGAAGTGCGTCATATTTATCGCTAAATGTGGCCCCTTCTTCTAGTGCTCGCGCATAAATACCCGTGCTGAAAAGATATCCAAATGTGTAAGGGAAGTTGTAGAACGGAACATCCGTGATATAGAAATGCAACTTGGACTCCCAGAACGATGGATGATAACTTGCCAATTCCCCGCAATAAGCCTCTTTTTGGGCTTCTTCCATCAGGTCATTGAGGCGCTCAATCGAAACGACACCGTCTTTTCGTTCTTCATAAAAACGCGTTTCGAATAAGAAACGGGCATGGATATTCATAAAGAAGGCAACCGCCCGTTGTAGTTTATCCTCTAACAAGGCTAATTTCTTCTCGGAAGAATCAGCAGCTCGGATTGCGGCATCACTCACAATTTGTTCAGCAAAGGTCGACGCCGTTTCGGCCACATTCATAGCATATTCCTGATTCAAATAAGGAAGGTCCGTCATGACATGTGAATGGTAGGCATGCCCAAGTTCATGGGCAAGTGTTGAGATATTGGACGCGGTCCCACTAAATGTCATAAAGATTCGAGAGGCTTCATTGAGTGGAAAGCCTGTACAAAAACCTCCTGGACGCTTGCCAGCGCGGTCTTCTGCTTCAACCCACCGATTATGAAGCGCGCCTTTTGCAAACTGCCCCATATTTGGGTTAAATGTCGAGAAATGGGTTTCAATAAATTGGCACGCGTCCTCATAAGTCACTTTTTCATCAGAAGTGGATAGGGGTGCATCGACATCGGACCATGTCAACTTTTCGACCCCCAACATCTCGGCTTTTTTATTCAAGTATTTGATAATGTGAGGCTTATAGTCGTTAATCACTTCCCACATCGTGTTCAAGGTCTTGTTCGTCATGCGATTATAGGCAAGAGGCTCTTTTAAAACGTGCTCCCATTTACGTTCTTCATAGACGTTCAAACGAAACCCAGCTAAATGGTTAAGCGCTGCACTGCAAAAATCGCTTGTTTTTTCCCATGCTTTTTCCCATTGGTTAAACACATGCTCACGAACTGAGCGGTCGCTTGAAGAAAGCAGATTGGCAGCTTGTCCGACAGAAACCGATTTCTCTTCTTCGCCAGGCAATTGAATGGGAATCGCCATTTGGCCAACGGTGGTGTCGTAAAGTTCTCCCCAAGCATGATAGCCGTCCACGGATAACTGGCTAATTAGATTTTCTTTGTCTAAAGGTAACTTTTCCTTAGTGTGGTGCCGTCTCTCTTCAAGTGTAAAGCGGATTGGGGCACCGGCATCAGAGTGGATCAACGCCTCCCAATCTTGTTCAGAAATAGCAGCTAAATATTGATCAAGCTGAGAGGTAATGGTTTCAAATCGTGCGCCTAATGCTTGCAATTCGCTTTGCAGTTGGGAAGCCTTTTTGTCGGACGTATTCTGTGCCGTCAAACACCCCACAAAAGAAAATGCTTGTGTCAGGCGTTTTTTTAGGTCAGCAAAAACGTCTAAGCTATTAGGAAGGTTTTCTAATGAAAGAACCTGCAATTGATTCGAAAAATGGGTTGAATCTTTCTTAATATCTTCAATAAACTGTTTGAATTCAATCGAGTCACTGCCGCCTTCAAAAAAGACATCTAAATTCCATGTTTGATTAAGTTTTTGATCCATGTTTTGACCTCCTATATATAATATGAAAATCTTGATCCGTAAAAAATCCGATATTAGTATGTAGAAAAAACAACGATCCATAACATCGTTCTTATTTTAAACGAGATCAGTGTTCTTCTTATCTTATCAGAGTTCCATCGTTCATAGAAATTAATGAAGACTGGTTTTGTTTAAGAGTTTTCGACAAAATACTCCTTTTATGAGACGGTAAATGATAGGGTTTGATGGGGCCGGTAGGTTTGATCGGTTAACCAGACGGTCAAACTGTAATGGCCCGGTTTAAGTTTTGGGAGAGGATCCGAAAAATCAAGGCTTTGCCCTTGTCTAAGAAGTTGGCTTGAGACCATTTGACCAAACATACGATGCATGGAATAAAGGTAAGCTTCCGCACCAGAAGAATCGGTTATCCTGTAATCAAAACGTTGGGTTGTGTTAAACTTTAAGGAAATGGGTTTTTCAGTTTGGTTTTGTACTGAAAAGTGAAGGGTCATTTCCGACGCCTTATGGCTGATCCTTACAGAGGGTTCAATCGAGCCTTGGACAATCCCGTTCCCAGCTTCCGAAGAGCTAGCTTGTGTGGAAGTTGTTTTTGTAGAGTGGTTGGCGCCTGTACATCCACTTGTTATCATAAAGATAAGTGTGAAAATTAAAAAGAACACCACGTGTTTCAATTTTATTTCAGCTCCTTTAAATTGGACGAAAATAAACCGGTAGACAGATCAAGGAGGACAACGATGATTAAGGTGATGTTTGTCTGTTTAGGAAACATATGCCGCTCACCTATGGCGGAGGCTATTTTTCGAAACCTTGTAAAAGAACGAGGTTTGGCTCATAGAATTAAAGTCGATTCGGCAGGAACTGGTAATTGGCATGTGGGGGAACCTCCACATAATGGTACTTTAAACCTATTAAAAGAAAAAGGTATTGATTCAAGCAATCTTTTTGCACGAGAATTTAAGTCGGTCGATTTTGATGACTATGATTATCTCGTTGCGATGGATGCGCAGAATGTCCAAGATATGATTCAAAAAAAGACGTCTTCAAAAGAAGTTCGTGTCACGAAACTATTAGATGAATGTCCAACCATCCAACAGTCGGAAGTGCCAGACCCTTGGTATACCGGTGACTTTGAGGAAACCTATTCGTTGGTATCAGCCGGAACAACAGCATTATTAGATCGGATAATCAAAGAAAACCATTTGGAAGAGGAGATGGTAAAGGATGAACCTGCTCAAGATTGAACCCACCCCCAGTCCTAATAATATGAAATTAGTGGTATCTGAAATGCTTCCAATGGGGACAAGTTCTTCATATACTCAAGAGAATATGGGGGATGCCCCTCAATTATTACAGGATATTTTGAAGGTTGAAGGCGTTAAATCGATTTATCGTGTCGCGGATTTCATTTCATTGGAACGCCATCCGAAATATGAGTGGGAACGGCTTTTACCATCCGTTCGTTCTGTTTTCAATTCAGAGTTTAAACCGATGGGTGTGGTTGAGGAAGGGACAAATCAGGATCAGGCGTTTGGTGAAGTGCGCGTGTTTACACAGATGCTCTTTGACCTGCCTATGCAGATGAAGCTTGAATTGAATGGGGAAGAGGTTCGAATTGGGCTTCCCGAACGGTTTCTAGAAGCGATCATGAAAGCCCAAAGTGCAGTAAGTAATGTGGTGTTTGCGCGAAAATGGGTGGAAAATTATCCGCGTTATGGCGAGGTAGAGAGCATTAAAAAAGAGCTTTTAGAAGAGATTTCGGCAACATATCCTCAGGAACGATTGGATGAATTAGTGGCACGCGTACTTGATCCGAGTGAAAAACCAAAAGTGGTGTATCCAAAAGTCACGATCGAGATGCTAAGGGATTCCGATTGGAAAAAACGCTATGCAGCACTTGATCGTATGGATCCAACACTTGAAGATCTTCCCGTTTTGGAGAACGCATTGGAAGATGAAAAAGTAGCGATTCGCCGGTTGGCTGCAGTGTATTTTGGATTAATTGAGGATGAGGCAGTTCTGCCTTATCTTTATAAAGCGATGGAGGATCCGACGGTAACGGTGCGCCGAACCGCGGGAGACGCTTTGTCTGATATCGGGAATCCAGATGCGATTCCGGTCATGGTCAAAGCCTTAAAGGATCCAAGTAAAATTGTGCGCTGGCGGGCCGCTATGTTTTTATATGAGGTAGGGGATGAGACGACTTTAGAAGGTTTGAAAGCGGCTCGAAATGATCCGGAATTTGAAGTCAAGCTACAAATTCAAATGGCGATTGAGCGAATCGAAGGCGGCCACGAAGCCAAAGGTTCGGTATGGAAACAAATGACAGAAGCCAGGTTGAAGAATTAATAAAAATCTCTCGGGCTTGTCAAATCGTTTATGAATGTATGTATGAAGCCCCATTGGCTGAGATTTTTCTGTCATAGAGGGCTTCATCCGTTGTATGAAGCCCCTTTGTCTGGGATTTTTTTGTCATAGAGGGCTTCATCCCGCCGATGAAGCTCCTTTGTCAGTGGTTTTTTCTGCTTTGAGGGCTTCATCCCGTCGTAAAGACCAGTCATAGTTCCCCAAGCGAAAAAAAGATGAGCCCACGGAAACTGAGCGCTCCTTTCTGTGCCCGAAAATGGGATTGGATAAAGCATAGGGGAACCGACCAACCTGGGATTAGCCCGAAAGGGGCAATGGATTCGCACGGGGCACTGATCCATTCTCTCAACCGAGCAAACAGATCAATAAAAACGAAAAACTTTCGTGATTTTGCCAAAAATAGGATATTTTCGAAAATTAAATATCAGACAATAGAAAAATTTTAAAAAAGGGACTTTACAAACAAAAATATTAGTCTATAATTGGATTTATCAGAGATACGAAAGCCCTTTCATTGTTGTTTTGATAGGGTTTTGAGTTCGAAAACTTATATTTTTTGAGACATTCCTAAACCCCTTAAGTAACGTCTTAAAATGAACGAATTGAAGAATGAAACAACGCCATAACCCACTCTTATTTGAGGAGAAGTTTAAAAATGGTCACGATTTATGATATTGCCAAAAAGGCAGGTGTATCAACCGCAACCGTTTCCAAAGTTATCAATGGTTACACAGATATCAGCCCAAAAACGGTCGTAAGAATCCAAAAAATTTGTGACGAAATGGGATTTCGGCCAAATTCTGTTGCGAGGGGGTTGGCCACGAAAAAATCTTCCACAATTGGAATTTTTTTCACGGACCATCTCAATTCTGGTTTTCGACATCCGTTCTTGCAAGATATCCTGGCAAGCTTTAAAGATGTTGTTGGTCCGGCAGGCTACGATCTCGTTTTTTTCTCGGATGATAGTCCGAACAATAATCTGAATAATTTCCATGAAAGGGCAAGATATCGGAATGTGGACGGCGTTTTCTTAATGGGTGTTCCAAGAACGGATCCCAACCTTCACAGTTTAGCCCACAGCAACATGCCCTGCATGGCCATTGATTTGGATCTACTTGGTCCAAGAGCAGGTTACATTACTTCGGATAACATTGGAGGCGCCTTTAAAGCGGTGAATCACTTGGTGGACATGGGGCACACCGAAATTGCTTTTATCTCAGATGTGTTTTCAACGAAACCTGGTCAAGACCGACTCATCGGCTTTCGAGCAGGGATGCGGCACCACAAATTACCTATACGATCAGATTGGATTCTAAACGGTGATTTTACCGAAATCGGAGGTTATAATTCCTGTCTTCGATTATTAGAAAAAGAAGACCTGCCGACCGCCATCTTCTGTGCAGGAGACATGATGGCAATAGGTGCAATGGCCGCTCTTTCTGAGAAAGGTGTAAAAGTACCCGAAGACATTTCCATCATTGGTTTTGATGACTTAGCGATGTTGCGGTATATTAAACCGGGTTTGACAACCATTCGGCAAAATAAAGAACAACTTGGAAAACAAGCGGGTTTGGAGTTACTAAAAATGATCAAAGATTCCAATTATTTTCCAGAGAGTACGTCTTTAATCGAAACAGAATTGGTCGTGAGGGACACCGTGTTAAATCGAAAAGCAAAAAACAACTTAGAACTTGTATAACTAAAAGCTTTTACTATCTTAAGGAGGTGAGGCTGGGCTCAGCATAGAATCGCATAATTGGTTCTTTTTTTAGGGGAAGTGTGAAAACGCTATCATTTTACAACCCGCGTTAATACGGGACATTTGAGGAGTGAAAAAGATGAAGATTAAAATGAAACACACCTTAACAATGGTATTGGCAATTGTCTTTGCCCTTAGCGTGTTTCTAGTTGGATGTTCGAACAATAACTCGAAATCCACAACTGGTTCAACTAAAACAGGTACGACTACTAAAACAAATACAGGGTCCTCAACTCCAGCAGCTGGTCAGCCGCTTAACATCGTTGGAACAATCGGTGGTAACTGGCAAGAAAACTTTAACCCATTCTCAACAAGTGCTCTTGGGGGAACAAACGGCTTGATTTATCAACCTATGTTCTACCTAGACACAGTTAGCACAAATGAGTATCCATTCCTTGCTACAAAGTACCAATGGATTAATGCTAACAAGACTCTAGAAGTTACCCTTCGCTCAGGTGTTAAATGGTCAGATGGTCAAGACTTCACAGCTGACGATGTTGTTTTCACTTTTAATGAGTTGAAGCAATATCCTGCAGCAGATACAGCTGGAATTATGAAAGAAGTGACTTCAGTTGAGAAAAAGGATGCTACAACGGTTGACTTCAACTTTGCGCAACCTAACGTACCATTCGGTGTGTATATCCTAGAACAACCAATTGTCCCACAACACATTTGGAAAGACCTTGGCGATCCATCTAAAGCAAGCATTACTAAGCCAGTTGGAACAGGTCCTTATGTGCTTGATAGCTTTACACCTCAAGAATATAAACTTAAAAAGAATGCAACTTACTATGATGCAAGTTCCTATGCTGTTCCTGAGCTAAACTATCCTGCTTACGCTTCCAACGAAAGTGCTCAATTAGCATTAGCTAAAGGAGACATTGACTGGACCGGGATGTTTATTCCAAACGTAGATAAAATCTTTGTTAACCAGGATTCACAACATAACCATTACTACTTCCCACCAGCAAGCCCAGTTATGTTGTATCCAAACCTTAAGAACCCAATTCTTAAAGATGTGAACGTTCGTAAAGCGATCAGCATGGCAATCGACCGCGATAAGATTGTGAAACAAGCAGAAGATGGGTACGCTCTTGTAACCAATCCAACTGCTGTATTACCACAATTCAAAGATTTAATTGATCCTAAATACCAAAATGCAAAATTCACATCAGATCCATCTGGAGCCGAAAAGATCCTTCAAAATGCTGGCTATAAAAAAGGTAGCGATGGCATTTACGTGTCTCCATCTGGTAAGAAATTAAGCTTTACCCTTCAAGTGGTATCCGGTTGGTCTGACTGGGTAACAAGCTGTAGTGTAATCGCTCAAAACCTGAAAGCAATCGGTATTGAAGTTAAAGTTCAACAACCTCAATATGGTGCCTACATGACAACCGTTCAAGGCGACAAATACGACCTTGCAATTGGTTGGACGAATGGTGGACCGACACCATATAAAACGTACCAAGATCTTTTGAATACTCACGGTGCATGGAACCTTGAAAAATATAGCAATCCTGCTACTGACAAGGCTCTAGCAACCTATCAATCTACAACAGATCCAGCAAAACAAAAAGCGGCAATGGCAACAATTGAAGATGTAATGGTGAACCAAGTTCCAGCCATTCCATTATTCTACGGCCCAACATGGTTTGAATATTCGACTAAGAAATACACCGGCTTCCCAGACAAAGGAAATGTCTATGCAGCACCATCTCCTTATAGCTGGCAAGCATCAGCTGTTGTGCTTTCAAAGTTGAAGCCAGCAGGTAACTAATCTAGTAGTTGTATAAAAAAGGGGGGAGAGCACTTTCTTCTCCCTTTCTTAATAAAGTTTCGCTAAACCGATTTCATAAACTTTCATAATAATTTTTAATAAGGAGGGTGCCCCATGCGTTTTCTTTTAAACCGGCTCGGGTTTTTTGTCTTATCCCTGTGGGCGGCGATCACCATTAACTTTATACTTCCACGCTTAATGCCAGGCAACCCGGCGGACATTATGTTTGCAAAATTCAAGGGACAACTTGACCCATCCGCCATGGCAGCGATGAAAAAAGCGTTTGGTCTAACAGATAAACCAATGATCATTCAATATTTTGAGTATCTTAGAGGGCTCGTAACAGGTAATTGGGGGCTATCGTTCTCCAACTATCCAACACCAGTTATGGACATTATTAAACAGAGTGTACCCTGGACAGTAGGTCTTGTAGGGGTTGCGACAATTCTAGCGGTCGTGATTGGAACGTCAGCTGGTATTTACATTTCTTGGAAACGTCAAGGGATTTTGGATAACTCTCTACCATTATTAACTATGGGAATTCAATCATTACCTTATTTCTGGGTTGCCCTTCTATTCTTATTTATTTTTGGATTCAAATTAAATTGGTTCCCAATGGCTCATGGTTATGATACCAGCGTTACAAAAGGATTTAACTGGCCGTTTATTTCAAGTATGCTCTATCACTCGTTCCTCCCAGGGATTACGATTTTACTCGGTTCTTTGAGTGGTTGGCTTGTTGGAATGCGTAATAACATGATCAACACATTGGGTGAAGATTATGTGGTGTTTGCTGAAGCTAAAGGAGTTAGCACAGGACGCTTGATGTTTACCTATGCGGCTCGGAACGCAATTTTGCCACAACTTACAAGTTTTGCGATTGCAATCGGTAACGTCGTCAGTGGATCGATCTTAACGGAACAAGTTTTCTCGTACCCAGGAATTGGGGGCCAATTAACGAATGGGGTGCTTCAAGAAGATTTCCCACTCATTCAATCCTCGTTCTTGTTGATTGCGGTTGCTGTTCTTGTCGCGAATTTGATCGTTGATTTATTATACAGCCGTTTAGATCCACGTGTCAGAACAGGAGGCACTGCAAATGAGTCTTAATACTGAGCCCCAACAAGGGTCAACAAAAGTCGTCTACAAAAAAGCCAAGAGACGATGGATTGATCGAACCGGTTTTCTAGCCCCTTTCTTGAAAAATGGTAAAGCCTTAACAGGATTAATTATATTTGTCATTTTCATATTGGTCGCTATTTTCGCTAACCTTTTGGCGCCATATAACCCAAAGGCTTTAGATTTTGATATGGCCTTGTCACCGAATGCCCAACATTGGTTTGGGACCACTAATACTGGTCAGGATATCTTTTCTCAATTTATTGTGGGTGCTCGTACCACAATTACTGTTGGGTTCGGGGCAGGTATTCTAGCAACGATTCTCGGAATCTTGTTTGGAGTAACGGCAGGGTATCGTGGAGGATGGGTGGATTCGATACTCTCCTTCTTTATGAACCTATTCCTTGTCTTGCCAGGTCTTGCTTTGTTAATCGTTATTGAGTCTTATGTTAAGAACTCAACACCTTACATTAACGGATTAATCATTGGATTAACCGGCTGGGCATGGGGCGCTCGTGTATTTCGCGCACAGACAATGTCGCTTGCGAATCGAGACTTCGTAGTAGCCGCCAAAATGTCCGGAAAATCCGACTTAAACATTATGATCACTGAAATTTGTCCAAACATGATGTCAATTATTGCATCAAACGTGATCTATGCAACGCTTGGTGCAGTTCTTGCAGAATCTGGACTCGCGTTCTTGGGTCTTGAAGACATCAACTCTATTAGTTGGGGAACGATGTTATACTGGGCAAGCTCCAACGGCGCGATGCTAACAGGAGCATGGTGGTGGTTCATTCCGCCAGGTCTTGGGATCGGTTTAGTAGGATTAAGTTTAGTATTAATGAACTTCGCCATTGATAGCATTACGAACCCGCGTCTTGCAAGCCAGAAGAAGAAGAAGAGGAGGAAGCGTCGTGACAAATCCACAACAGCCAGTGCTTGAACTGCGAAATGTCTCTGTTGGTTATGATTCTCCTTATGGTACAGTACAAGCCGTTCGTGATGTATCCTTGAAGATTTATCCCAACACGATTGTCGGGTTAATTGGTGAATCTGGCTCCGGGAAAAGTACCATGGCAAACGCGATTATGAACCTATTAAAAAATAATGCACGTCTCCTAGAAGGTGAAGTCATTGTTCAAGGGGAAAACGTCTATGACATGAGCAATAAAGCCTTGCGTAAATTTCGTTGGAATCGGATGTCTATGGTTTTCCAAAGTGCCATGAACGCATTAAACCCAGTACTAACGGTTGAACAGCAAATTGCGGACGTTTTTAAGTACCACCGGCCTAATATGTCTAGAAAAGAAGTTCATGAAAAAGCCGTTGAATTAATGGAACTCGTGAGCATCGATCCAAAGCATCTCAGAAGTTATCCGCATGAACTTTCTGGTGGAATGAGACAACGGGTGGTAATTGCAATTGCTGTAGCGTTGGAACCGGACTTGGTCATCATGGATGAACCCACAACAGCACTTGATGTGGTTGTACAGAAATCCATTTTGGATAAGATTAAAGAGCTTCAGAAAGTCAAAGGCTTTGCCGTTCTTTTTATCAGTCACGACTTTAGTCTCGTTGCAGAGCTTGCTCAAAAAGTAGCCATTATGTACGCTGGGCGTCTGATTGAGATTACAAACAGTGGAGAATTGAACTTGGAACAACGCCACCATCCTTATACAGAAGGCTTGTTGCGCGCGATTCCGGAACTCACGTCTGAAACAGTTACGATTGAAGGGATTCCAGGGAATCCACCAGACCTTATCAATCTTCCAACCGGATGTGCGTACCACCCGCGATGCAAATTTGCGATGGAAAGTTGCAAGACCGTACATCCAGAACAACGCGATGTAGAAGGGCGCTTGATTGCGTGCCATCTCTATGAAAAAGAGGCGGTGAACTAAGATGGCCATGAAAGAACCGAAAGTGACGAATGAGACACTGATCGAGGCGGAGGATCTAGTCGTTAAGTTTAGTGTAAGAAGCGAAACGGGTAAGCAAACGATTATTCCAGTTGACCATGTGAATTTCCATATTAAAAAAGGTGAAGTGCTTTCTCTGGTTGGGGAATCCGGAAGTGGGAAAACGACAATTGGGCGCGCACTTGTGAGAATCTTGAAACCGAGCAGCGGAACAATTAAAGTGAATGGCAAGGACATTACGAACATCAGTGGTTCGGAACTTAATAACTATCGCAAAGAAGCGCAAATGGTGTTCCAAGATCCATTTGGTTCGTTGAATCCAGTTAAGACCATTGAAAACCATTTAACCTTTCCACTTAGGAAACACCAAGGGTTTAGAGGTCAAGCGCTTTACCAACGCGTTGGAGAATTGTTGGAACAAGTGGGATTAACGCCTGTGAACGAAATTCGTACGAAATTCCCGCATGAACTTTCTGGTGGTCAACGTCAGCGCCTGGCAATTGCACGTGCCTTAGCGGTTAATCCCAAATTTGTTGTGGCCGATGAGCCGATCTCGATGTTAGATGTCTCTATTCGGGCAGGCGTTTTGCAACTTATGAATCAATTAAAAACTGATTTTGGTTTAGCGTATCTCTATATCACCCATGACTTAGCATCCGCGCGTTACTTTGGAGACCGTATTATGGTCATGTATGGCGGTAAGGTAATGGAAGTGGCAGATTCCAAGGAATTAATTAAGAACCCACGTCACCCTTATACGCGTTTGCTTCTTGCTGCAACACCGGGAAGTCAGCGCGACGCAAACCTCACCGATCATTCAAATGAGCCACCAAATCTTTCAATTGATAGAAAAGGGTGTCCGTTTGCTTTCCGTTGTCCGCTTGCAACGGAAGTCTGTCGGGAAGAAATGCCTGCGCTTGAAACAAAAGGCCAAGGGGAGCACACGGTGGCTTGCCACCATGCTTCTTAAATTAGATAAATACTATATGGTAGGTTATTAGTGGAAGAAGCCGTGAAGCGTCACGGCTTTTTTTTGTCTGCTATTTTCAGGTTTAAGTAAGGTGAAAAACTTATTTTAGTAAATTTAAAACTTTTTAAATTTTTAATAAGTAAGCGTTTACAAATTAAGAAAATATAATATAATAAATTTATCTCACAGAGAAAACCTTTTCGTTCAGGCTCATAAGGTTATAAAACACCTTCTAAACCCCTTGAGCGAAAGAAACATATAAGTTCATACTCTGATTTAAAAAGGAGTAATTAAAATGGTGACGATCTATGATATTGCCAAAAAGGCAGGTGTGTCAACCGCAACCGTTTCAAAAGTTATGAACGGGTATTCAGATATTAGCCCGAAGACGGTTGAGCGTATTAAAAAATTATGTGTAGAAATGGGGTTTCGACCTAATTCAGCAGCCCGCGGATTGGCAACAAAAAAGTCATCATCAATTGGAATCTTTTTTACCGATCATTTAAATTCAGGGTTTCGTCACCCGTTTTTACAAGACGTTCTGGCTAGTTTCAAAGATATAGTGGGGACGGCGGGTTATGATCTTGTATTCTTCTCTGATGATAGTCCGAACAATCATTTGAATAATTTCTATGATCGAGCAAGGTATCGCAATGTGGATGGCGTCTTTTTAATGGGCGTTCAACGGACCGATCCTAATCTTAGTAGTTTGGCTCATTGTGACTTACCATGTATGGCAATTGATTTAGATTTACTTGGTCCAAGAGCTGGGTTTATAACGTCTGATAATGTGGGAGGCGCTCTAAAGGCTGTCAATTATTTAGTCAAAATGGGCCACCAAGATATAGCCTTTCTTTCAGATGTCTTCTCAACAAAGCCAGGTCAAGATCGGTTAATGGGATTTTACGCGGGCATGCAGACGCATAAACTTGCGGTTCGCTCTGATTGGATTTTAAACGGAGATTTTACCGAAAAAGGAGGCTATCAGTCGTGTCTCCGTCTTTTAGAGAAAAAACGACTCCCCACAGCTATTTTTTGTGCAGGAGATATGATGGCATTAGGGGCCATACGCGCATTAAATGAAAGAGGTCTTCGAGTTCCAGAAGATCTGTCCATTATCGGGTTTGACAACTTAGCTCTTTTAAAATATGTAAGGCCCGGTTTAACAACCATTCATCAGAATAAAGAACAGTTGGGAAAACAAGCGGGTATCGAATTATTGAAAATGATTAAGGATCCTCACTATTTTCCTGAAAGCACTTCTCTGATTGAGACCGAACTCATAGTTAGGGAAACCGTGTTAGATTTGAATGCCAACGCCTTGTCTATGCAAGATGAGCCATATCATGGAGAACTTAAAGGAGGTGAGGCATCGGTAGAAACCTGATCCGTTTTATCTTTAGTAATAATGTAAGCGTTATCAATTTGTCCTGTTTTGAACAGGGGAATAGGGAGTGAATGTGAAAATGAAGATCAAAAAGAGTTTTGCTTTGGTACTCGCTGTTTTATTTGCACTCAGCATTTTCTTAGTTGGATGTGGCAATAAAACGACGTCGTCAAAACCATCCACAGACACGACTAAAAGCACGGATAATTCAACTGGAGGAAATACGACGAGTTCCACACCCGCTGTTGGTAAACCGTTAACCATTGTAGCAAGTCCAGAAGGTAACTGGCAGGCAAATTTCAACCCATTCTCAACCAGTGCCTTAGGTGGAACAACGGGTTTAATTTATCAACCCATGTACTACTTCAGTTCAGTTAGCCATGATTCTTATCCAATGCTCGCAACGAGCTTTGAATGGACCAATAATAATAAAACATTGGAAGTGACTTTAAGAGATGGTGTGAAATGGTCAGATGGTCAAGCGTTCACGGCAGATGATGTCTTGTTTACATTTAACCTCTTAAAACAATATCCGGCTGCTGATACGAACGGTGTCATGAAGGTTGTTCAATCGGTCGTGAAAAATGGCGATAACAAAGTAGACTTTAATTTTGACTCTCCAAATATTCCGTTCCAAGAATACGTTTTAGGCGTGAACATTGTGCCGCAACACCTCTGGAAAGACCTTGGTGATCCATCAAAAGCGAATATCACCAAACCGGTTGGTACAGGTCCATATGTGCTAGACGCTTTTACACCTCAAGAATATAAACTAAAGAAAAATGACAGTTTCTACGATGCCAAAGATTATGCGGTTCCTGAGCTTGACTACCCAGCTTACGACTCTAACGAAAGTGCTCAACTTGCTTTAGCAAAAGGCACAGTGGATTGGGCAGGCATGTTTATTCCGAACATTGAGAAGGTTTATATTAATAATGACAAATCACATAACAAGTATTGGTTCCCACCAGGTGCACCAGTTATGTTGTATCCAAACCTTAAAAATCCAATTTTAAAAGATGTGAATGTGCGTAAGGCAATCAGCATGGCGATTAATCGTGAGAAAATTGCGAAATCCGCAGAATTTGGCTATGCTCAAGTTGCGAATCCAACAGCTGTGATGCCACGTGATAAGGATTTCATTGCTTCAAAATACTCGAACCTATCGTATTCTCAAGATGCTGCAGGTGCTGAAAAATTACTTAAAGATGCTGGGTATAAGAAAGGCAGTGACGGCATTTACGTTTCGCCATCAGGTAAAAAACTCAGCTTTAATCTCCAAGTGGTTTCGGGTTGGTCAGACTGGGTCTCCACTTGTAGTATTATCACTCAAGACCTTAAGAAGATCGGAATTGATGTTAAGGTTCAACAACCACAATATGGGGCTTATATGAGTGCTGTTCAAGGCGGGAAATTTGACCTCGCAATTTCTTGGACCAACTCGGGTGCCACACCTTATAAAACGTATCAAGACCTTCTCAATTCAAACGGAGGCTGGAACCTTGAAAAATGGAGCGATCCGGCTACTGATCAAGCGCTTGCTACGATGAAGTCAACAACAGATGTGAACCAACAAAAAGCAGCAATGGCGACTTTAGAAGGTGTAATGGTCGACCAAGTCCCAGCGATTCCATTGTTCTATGGACCAACATGGTATGAGTATTCAACCAAGAATTACACCGGATTCCCAGACGCTAATTCACCTTATGCGTCGCCGGCACCATGGGCATATCCGGCTCCAGAGATCGTGCTTTCTAAGCTTAAACCAGTTGGTAATTAATTTGATCTAATCCATGCTTCTTAAATATGGACTATAACAAAAAAAGCCGTGAGCGATCGCGGCTTTTTTTGTTTTGCTTTAGCTGAATTGATTTTGGGATTGAATTTGGGTGTGGCAATTTAGCGATTCGATCAAGAAAGGTGAGAACTCGATTAAAACACGAATGATTCGATTAAGATCCCTAATTATTCGATTACACAATATTATGATTCGATCAAAGTCATCAATTATTCGTTCATATAAATGAATAATTTGATCAAATCACACCGATATTCTATTTTTACAATCGTTCCTGTCATTTCACGTATTATTTACTAAACTTAACTTTTTCATCATGTTTCCCTAAGATTTGCTAATTGGCTGGACTCATAATCCCTGGCCGAATGTTCAACACTAAACTCATGTAACCGCGAATGGTTGCAAATCACGAATGGGGGGCGACATAAATGGATCACTATGATTACTATGGATCACGATCTTCAATGGAAACAAGTCGACCAAAGAGTAAATTTGGACGTTACATGCTAATTGGTGGACTTGTTGGCGCTGGTGTCTCTCTAATTGATCGCGGGACACGAAAGCAAATGGCTAGTGTCTTTGACTCAATGAAGGACGGAAGCTCCTCAATCATGTCAACAATGCGTCAAGACCCAGCACAAGTCACAAATCAAATTGCGAATTACCTTCAAAATACAGCGAATAATATAAGAAAAACAGCCCAAGACGTGACGGATGATATGAAGCAAATGGCTCAAAACGTAAGCGGCGTAACCCAAAGCACAAAACAAGCTTACCAATATGCAATGGAAGCAGGCGGAGAAATTACGGAAATTGCTTCGAAAATCCGTAATTCGGGAAGTGACTTTAGTCTTTCTTCTGCCAATTCTTCTTCTTACTTGAGCGATGCGTCCTCAACTTCTACGGGGAGTTCCAGTTCAGTTCCAGTTCCAGTTCCAGTTATACAGGAACGAGCATGGGAAAAATGAATGCGTCTAATACCTCTATGAATGACGGGACGGCTCAGCCGATTGAAAGCAGCAATGCTTCAAGTCAAACTGGAGCTTCAAATTCGGCTTCTTCTAGTCAAACGGGTCCTTCAAGTTCGGCTTATACAAGTCAAACAAGCTCCACTTCTTCAAAAAATTCGAGTTCGGCAAACGCCACTTCTAGCAAGAGTGATGAGAATTATTTGATGGGTGAGGCTAAAGAGGCCATTGAAGAAATTGATGAAAAATAAAAGAGAGCACTAAAAGAGACTTTAAAAAGCAACATTAGAGTGAGGGCAGGCGGTAAAAATGGGGAAACGACAATCCGTGTTGGATTTTATAAAAAAATTAATTCAAAGGCTTAACGAAGATCAGATCTTTGGTTTAGCCTCACAACTCGCTTATACATTCCTTTTTTCCTTATTTCCATTTCTTATTTTTATATTTTCTTTATTGCCTTATCTTGGCTTAACGCCAGATGCGGTGACCTCTTTTTTAAAAGATTATGCACCCCCCGAATTAATGACGATGATCCACAAGAATGTTCATCAAGTGCTCGAACGAAATGGCGGGTTGCTTTCTTTTGGAGTAATTGCAACGTTATGGCCAATGGCCTCAGCAATTATGGGGATTCGAAATGTACTAAATAAAGCATATGGAGTAAAAGAGACGCGCTCCTTTTTTGTCATGTGGGCGATTGTTTTCCTTTTTACAATTGGCATGCTTTTTGTTTTTGTGGTTGCCTTGATTTTAAATGTGTTTGGGCCTGTAATTGGCAGATTCATTTTTACACACCTGAACATTGCGCATTCGTTTTTGCATCTATGGACAATTTTTCGTTTGCTTACTAGCTTTATAATTATTTACCTGATATTTGGATGTCTCTATTTTGTCTCACCAAGCAAGCATCTCAATTTAAAAGATGTGTCAATTGGTGCAGCCGTTGCAGCCATCGCGTGGCAACTTGTTTCTTTTTTATTTTCATTTTTTGTAGATAAATATATGCACTATTCATACACATATGGGACGTTAGCGGGGGTTATTGTAATCATGACTTGGTTTTATATATCCGGCATGATTCTTTTAATTGGCGGAGAAATCAATGTTGTGCTCCACAAGTTCCGTGAATCTCGAGAAGCGAACTCTCTACAATAAAGGATTTCACCCAAAATTTGTCGAAATAAGTTGGGTAGAATCCTTTTTTTCTATGGGTTAAATCTGCTTTGACTGCTTGCATTCATTTACAAGTGAGGAATCTCATAGGATAAATATAAGGAAGAAATGAGAGGGGATACAACTTGATGGGTTTATCGATTCTCGGAATTGTTGTGACGTTAATTATTTTAGTTCCACTGCTCTTTGCCATCTATCTTTATTTTTATGATGGTAGACAGTCTCAGCACGCTGTTCTGCGTAATTTTCCGATTCTCGGCAGAGTCCGTTATCTTATGGAAAAGATTGGACCAGAATTTAGACAATATTTATTTGATGAGGACTTGGCCGGTAAACCGTTCTCCAGAGAAGATTATAAAGATATCGTGTTACCCGCGAAATATCAATCCAATATGATTGGTTTTGGTTCAAAGCGAAATTTTGACAAGGCTGGTTACTATATTCGAAACTCGATGTTTCCTAAGCAACGCGATGAGATGAGAGTGGATAACACCATTATCTTACATGGCCAGAAATACAACATTGACCGCGATATGCTTTTTAACCGCAAAGAGCATTTGGAAAAGGTTGAAACCAAGCCTTGGCTTTTGGCAGATGAAGATCAGGTTGTGATTGGGCCGAATTGTCGTGAGCCTTTTAAAGTCAAAGGATTGGTTGGTATGTCAGCAATGAGTTATGGGGCCTTAGGAAATAAGGCCATCACAGCACTCTCCATAGGTTTGGGTATGGCGGGTGGAACCTGGATGAATACTGGGGAAGGCGGTCTTTCTTCATATCATCTCAAAGGGAACGTCGATGTGATCATGCAAATCGGACCGGGTCTTTTTGGTGTGCGGGATAAGGACGGCGAATTTGATTGGGAAGAATTGAAACGAAAAGCAGGTCTTAAACAAGTCAAGGCCATTGAATTGAAATTAGCTCAAGGAGCAAAAGCGAGAGGCGGTCATTTGGACGGACGAAAGGTGACGCCTGAAATTGCAGAAATTAGGGGACTTGAACCTTATAAAACAGTGGATAGTCCCAACCGCTTTAAAGAATTTTCAGATCTTCCAAGCATGATGGCGTTTATTAAGAGAATCAAAGAAGAGACCGGTCTTCCTGTCGGCATGAAAATGGTAGTCGGAGAGCCTGGAGATGTTGATCACTTGGCCTCTTATCTGAAGGAAAACAATGAAGGACCAGATTTTATTACAGTGGATGGTGGAGAAGGCGGCACAGGGGCGACTTATCAAGAATTGGCCGATAGTGTAGGTTTACCGATTAAGGCGGCCATTCAGATTGTCCATCACACCTTAAAATCATATGGAGTTCGTGATCAAGTCAAATTGATAGCTTCAGGTAAATTATTTACGCCCGATCGAATTGCCATTGTTCTTGGGATGGGGGCAGATCTTGTGAATCTGGCTCGTCCATTTATGATCACGGTTGGGTGTATAATGGCACAGCGCTGCCACACCAACACGTGTCCAGTTGGGGTTGCAACAACGGATCCGAAACTTCAAAAAGCGCTTGATATTGAGGAAAAATCGCACAGAGTGATGAATTATGTCATTGCCCTTCGTGATGGTCTTTTCACCACCGCAGCGGCAGCAGGCTTAGCTTCACCTGTTGAATTAAATGATACGCATATTGCCTATATTGATGATCAAAGTCGGCATTATACCATGCAAGATTTATATGAAACAAAAAGACAATCTTCTTAAGTGTTTTTTTGTTTAGAGTGAAAAAGGATTAGACGGTTTTTATTTCTGAGGGGAAAGGGGATAGATGGGATGCACAGAGAAATCGTTGATTTTGTAGCGTACCGGGTCAAGCGATTTGGCACCACACTATTCCTCACTTATCTCCTCATTGTTTTGTACTTAACCTTATTCACATTTAATTATTATGTCTACGGAAAATCAGTAAACCTGGTCATTTTCAACAGTATTAAGTTGATGATGGCAAGCCACAATCCTCTTCTTATCATAAAGAACATTTTGGGTAATGTCTGCTTGTTTGTCCCTTTTGGATTTCTTGCGCCGCTACTTTTAAGACCACTTCGGAGGTTTTGGCTCTCAAGCCTCACAGGTTTTGGATTAAGTTTGCTGATCGAGGCCTGTCAGTATGAGTTTGCGCAACGGATTTTTGACGTGGATGATCTCCTACTCAATACTCTAGGGTCTATACTTGGCTGGCTGCTCTTTAAAAGCGTTTGGGAATTTTATAAAAGGGTAAATTAATGGAAGAGGCGGTAAGCGGATTGAAAACCTGCTTATCGCTTGTTTTTTCATGGTGCCACATCTTCACCACACCCTCCGTAAGGTAAACAAATTGAACAAGTGGGACGTTATATGGTTAGATAAAAAAGAGGGATAGAATTTATCAATCCCCCCGTTTTAGGTTTACATTTTTTCAAAAATAGTGAAAGTGAAAGAAAGGTGGATACAATGGAACTTACATGGAATGGAACGGCTTATGAAAGTGAAACAGAGTTTGGACAAATGACAATCTCGTCGGATGAATCTTTAGGTTTCCGCCCTTTTCAACTGATGGTCGCATCAATTGCAGGTTGTAGTGGTACTGTTATGAAGAAGATTTTTGCTAAAAAACGCTTGGAATTCGAAACGCTTAAGATCGAAACGGATGTGACTCGTAACCCGGAAAAAGCAGATCGAATTGAAGCCATTCACATTCATTTTAAGGTAAAATGCGACAAACTCGATGCGCACGCGATGGAGAAGATTGTCCAACTCACGAGCAAAAACTGCTCAATGGTTCAATCCGTTAAGGACAGTATAGCGATTACCGAAACCTTTGAGCTTTTGAAATAAACAGCATTAGTGGGACTCACAATTATAGAATTAGGCCTTATTAATTTGTAACATGGGTGCGCACTGGAGCGGAGCCCCCCAATCATTAGGTAAGGTAGACATAATTCTAAAATTAAAGGGGAGATAATTTTGTCAGTAGTGTTTTAAGATCATTAGGCGATAGTCAAACACCGATCCGTTTTGTTGGTTTAGCTGTTGTGATTAATGCCGGGCTTGCTCCTATTTTAATGACATGGGTAGGGCTTGGGATTACAGGCGCTGCGCTTTCAACCGTAATCGCGCAAGGGGTGGCCTTCTTTTATGGACTCGTGCACTCCATAAAAATTGCCAAAGTCCCTTTTTCTAAACCAAGGGTCCCAAGTTTCGCCCAAATTAAATTAATTACGAAACTCGGAATTCCGGCTGGACTCCAGATGATGGCGATTTCCGCAGGAAGTGCTGCGATAACTAGTGTCGCAGCGGGATTCGGTTCGAATGTATTGGCTGGTTTTGGTGCCTCTCAGCGGATTAATAATTTGATTATGATCCCGATTACGACTCTGGGCACGGCATCGCAAAGCATGGCCGGGCAAAACATTGGGTCCAAATCCTGGACACGGGTGTCACAGATTGCCAAAACAGGCCTTTTATTTGGCCTTACGATCAGCTTTTTGATCGGCTGCTTAACGTTTCTGTTTTCATCTCAATTGATTCATTGGTTTACATCGGATCCAAGCGCTCTACAATTTGGTTCTATTTATTTAAAGGGTATTGCTTTTTTCTATGTCTTCCTAGGAATTAATTTTGTTTTAAATGGCATTATTCGAGCGTCCGGGGCCATGTTCCAAGTGCTCGCGCTTAATTTAATTTCATTCTGGATTTTACGCGTGCCCTTGACCAATTGGACTGCTCACCTTTGGGGCGTGAGTGGCATTGCAATTGGAATTGGCATGAGCTTCTTTGTAAGCAGTGGCTTTTCGATTGGTTATTACCTGAAAGGCGGCTGGCGTAAAATTGATCTTTTTCAATCACCAAAACTAACCGACTAATAGAGGGATGCTTCTTATGCGCATTTTAGCGCTAGAAGGTGTTCCTCTATTTCTTTTTTGGATAAAAAGGAGGCTTGGCGAAAAAACTAAGAAAAAGGAGGTTTTATACAATGAGAAGTCTGCTCATTGCGTGTACCCTTATCTTGACAATAACAATGACAACGACCGGCTTTGCAAAAGTTGCCCCTCAGAAAAAACAACCAACACCTCAACACCAATCCATTAATGTGCCAAATTCAGTGGTGGATATTTCTAAAGAGAATACTTATCCGAATCCAGCCCAGAGTGAGCCAGAACTTAAACCAAGTTCATTGGCAGAAGAGTTAATTAAAGCCTCGAATGTAAAAATAGAGAATCCAACGCTCATTCGCCGTCTTAATGAGTCCGACATCCATACGACGAAATTAGCACTTGGCTATCATGCTCATATCTATTTGGGAAAATGGGCTCTGAATTATGACTCTGAAAAAACAACGGTGAATTGGGAGTATAAAGCGGTCAACACGAATCGATTGGACAACATTGGTGGGAAACAAATGTCCAAGTTGACTTATAATCAAGAGAAACAAGCGAAAGTCTCAGGTGGGTTAACTTCTAAGATCTCGGATGAAAACGAAGTAAAAAAACTCATGATGATAAAAGCAGCACAGAAAACCGATCTACCCTTAGGCTTCACGACTTATGTCGGTCATGGAACAAAGATCGAACGGGTTTATAATGTTGAGCCTAAAAAAGTCGGTTACTTAAAAGGTTTTGTACCGGCTGTTAGTGAAAAAGGAAAAGTAACATTTGGCGAAGTATATCTCGTGTTAGATGGTAGCAAGAAAAGAATTGAAGTCAAGAACATTACCCAACATGGGATCGGAGCATGGATTCCTATTCAAGACCACATCTCGCTTCGTTATCATGTCTCGAATTAACCAGTGCTCCTGCGCTGGTTTTTTTGTTTTCGGGTGCACTGCACTGAGCGAGAGCACGTGATCGTTCCCGAAACATTTTGGAGATGCACTACGGGCACCAGATCATCTAAGTCGACCTAATCTCAAGCGGAAAGGGTGACAAGTGACGTTTAATTTTGTATGTTAAAGGAAAAAGGATGGAATGCATGGGACGAGCAACGGAATCAAAAACGGAACAACTTCTCTATCTAAAGAATCGTATTCGGCTCATTTCTGAGATGACGAGTGGGCTAGATGATGGGGCGGGCTCAGCCGATTTGGAAAACCTTAACCAACAAATCAAGGCGCTCACGATCAAGATCCAACGTTTTAAACAAGATTGGGAAACCGAAGAAACGCGTTAAAGGTAGAAGGGTGTAAGCTTTTATTTTTCATATAAAAAACCCGTATCTTCATTCATAATCAAAGGTTGCGGGGGTCATCCTATAACTATAACCATAGGAGGTGACACCCTTCATGCGACAGCGAGTCATGCGTTGGGTCCTGCCCATTTTAACGTTAGGACTTTTGTTTATGATGGTCGGCACAAAAAGCTATGCCAAAGACTGGTATTTTAAACCGAGTCAAAACAACCAACCGTCAACGACAGAGAAAGAATACATGGATCTACTGGACAGGTATGGTGGGGTTTGGATTGGCGACACCAATAAGAAAACCATCTATCTCACCTTTGATAACGGGTATGAAAAAGGGTATACGGGTAAAATTCTCGATGTTCTAAAAGAAAAGCATGTCCCTGCTGCTTTTTTTATAACTGGGCATTATATTGAATCGTCACCAGAACTTGTAAAAAGGATGGTTCAAGAAGGTCATATTGTGGGGAATCACTCATGGGGTCATCCCGACCTATCAAATATAAGTGATGAAAAGTATAAGAAAGAACTCGATCAATTAAAAGCGGCTTATACAAAGTTAACGGGGCGTCATGATATGGTTTATCTGCGACCGCCTAGAGGCACATTTAGTGAGCGCTCGCTCAAACTAGGTCAGAGCCTTGGTTACACCAGTGTCTTCTGGTCGTTTGCTTATGTCGATTGGACCGATAGCCAAAAGGGAGCGGATTACGCTTATAAAAGCATTATGAGGCGTGTGCATCCCGGGGCAATTCTTTTGCTTCACACCGTCTCAAAAGACAATGCCGATGCTCTTGGGCGAGTCATCGAGGATTTAAGGAAAGAGGGCTATCATTTTGCGAGCTTAGATGATCTCATGCTAAGCCAAGCGATGCCCTCTATATTAAACAAATGATAATAGATCTAAGAGATGGTTCTTAAGGGCCATCTCTACTTTTTTATCCACTGACTTATCCACTTATAAACATTTGAAATGAACAATAAAATAAGGGGTTTTAATATCTATCCACATTTTACTCAAGTTATCCACGATTTTATCCACAATTTTACACACAACCAAAAGCCTTTCCCCACAAATGTTCCACACACTTATCCACTTATCCACGTTTTTAGCGAAACTATCCCTTCCTTTCCGAAACAAAGCCGAATTCACTTAAAAAAATTAGCGATTTATAAATGTTTCGTTTTCTCACCATCTGGGCGTTTGTGCATATGATGCCTATCAGAGGGGGTGAGCTAATGACTCAGAGTCATGCCTTAAATGATGTGAACCCAGTTGAGCGCGAGAAGAGAGAGTGGAAAAAACGGCAGAAAAAGCACCGATACTTACAAATGTTAACCGTAAGTTCGCCGATCCTTCTCCTTTTATTATGGGAACTGCTATCACGAACTTCTATTATTGATCCTAGATTTTTTCCACCACCTTCTTTGATCGTTGTGGCTTTCTTTAAAATGCTGTTTCATGGGCAGTTAACCGCAAATATTGGGGTCAGCTTATATCGAATTATCGGTGGTTTTTTCCTTGGCGTCATACCAGCCGTTATTTTGGGTCTTTTAATGGGAATGTACGCACCGATCCGTTATAGTTTCCAACCGCTCATAATGACACTAATGCCTATTCCGACCCTTGCTTTAATGCCACTCATTTTGATCATTTTTGGAATCAATGATTTCGCCAAAATGGTCACCATCGCGGGAAGTGTGTTTTTTCCAGTAGTAATCAATACGGCAGCAGGGGTTTCTAATATAGAACCGATCTACGTGGATGTCGCGAAGAACTACGGTGCCAAATCAAAGGATTTCTTTTTTAAGATTGCACTGCCAGGAGCGCTTCCGGTGATGATGGAAGGAATTCAGATGGGGCAGGCTATCGCGCTTCTAACAATTGTCGCGGCCGAAATGATTGGCGCGAATTCCGGAATTGGATACATTATCTGGACGGAATATAAGGCCTTTTTATTAAAAGAGATGTACGTCGGTCTCGTTCTTATTTCCTTCTTTGGATATTTCTTTTCGCTGATTATTCGATGGATGACAAGGAAGTTGATTCCGTGGAGGAAGACGTAAAGTAAGGAGGGCTGTAAAATGGGAGATCCCAAAATTCGAATCGATCATTTAACGAAAGTTTTTTATAAAAAAAGGGACAGTGTATTTGCCCTTCAAGACATCAATCTTGACATTGAAGAAGGCGAATTTGTCTGTATAATCGGCCCAAGTGGATGTGGAAAAACCACTTTGTTGCGCATTCTAGCTGGATTAGAATCGCAAAGTTCTGGTAGTTTCGAAATCCTACCAGGGGGTCAAAACAGACCCCTTCAATCGATGATTTTTCAAGAAAAGGGCATTATTCCTTGGATGACGGTCGAAGAAAATGTGTCATTTGGTCTACGCATGCGCCATGCTCCGAAAAGTGAGCTCAAAGAACGGACCGATTATTATCTCACTAAAGTTGGCCTTTCGGAATATCGCGACCTGTATCCATCTGAGATCTCAGGAGGCATGAAGCAAAGAGTGAGTATCGCCCGTGCGTTTGCTAATGATCCAGAAATTTTGCTGATGGATGAACCGTTTGCGGCACTCGATGAACAAAATAAATTCATTCTTCAAGAAGAGTTACTGAGCATTTGGGAAGAAACCAAGAAAACGGTACTGTTTATTACGCACAGTATTGACGAAGCGCTCTTACTAAGCGATCGAATTCTTTTAATGAGTTCACAACCCGGGCAAATCGTTGAAGTGAAAGACATCAAATTGCCCAGACCAAGAAGTATTGAGAAGGTTCGCTCTGACCCATCTATGGCGAATGAGTTTGTTGACATTTGGGCCCACCTTCAAGATGCGGTTCAAAAAGGACGGAAATAACTCATAGAAACAATATCTGTGGCGCAACTTTTGCCCTGCAGTCTTATATAAATTGATAAACTTCAAAAGGGATAGGAGCGTTATCTATGTGGAAAAAAGTTCTTACGGTGCTGCTTGTCGTTCCCATGATGGTTTGGACACTAGCAGCATGTGGTGCAAGCAAGACCACCACCTCGTCCAATGATGGGGGAGGAAGTGGCAGTAGTCAGCAAGCCAATTCTGACAAACCGGTCAATGGCGATCTTCCACCACTTAAGAAACCGGCGACCGTTACCATTGCTGAAGATGGCTCGGCATCAGGTGCAGGTTTCTACATTGCCGCTGACAAGGGGTATTTTAAGGATTACAATATTAATGTAAAGTTTGCCACATTCCAAAACAGTGACGATATGCTTCCGGCACTGGCCTCAGGAAAAATTGATGTAGCAGGCGGGATCTCTTCCGCATCGTTCTTTAACTCGATCGCACAAGGGATCGATGTTAAAATGATTGCAGATAAAGGGCATAATGTACCAGGAAAATCGTATTTCTCATTTGTTGTTCGAAAACAAGAAGCAAACACGATCAAATCCTATAAAGATCTAAAAGGTAAAAAGATTGCCGTTTCAACGAAAAATGCAGTGGATGATTATATTTTTCAACAAATGTTAAACAAAGCAGGGCTTAAGCGAAGCGATGTGCATTTCGTTTTAATGTCTGACTTTGGTAACATGCTTGCTGCGTTAAGTAATGGAACGGTGGATGCCGCCCTTGAAATTGAACCATTAATCACACAAGGGGTTTCAAAAGGCATTTGTGTACGCTTAGGTGATGCTACTGATTTTGCACCAAAAGCTCAAATTGCGATGGTGCTTGCTTCTCCGCAATTTGTTAGCCAAAGAAAAGATGTGGCGCAGCGCTTTATGCTGGCGTATTTAAAAGGCGTCCGTGATTACAACGATGCCTTCGTTAAGAACAAGGGCAATAAAGATGAGATTATTAAAATTATGACGAATCACACAGCCTTAAAAGATCCAGCCTTGTGGAAAAAGGTTGATGTGACGGGACTCAATCCGAACGGTCAAATGTTCGTTTCCGATATTAAAAATCAATATGATTGGTATAAGTCCAATGGCGGGATTCAAGGGTCGGTGGATCTGAATAAAGCCGTTGACACCTCGCTCGCTGACAATGCGGTTAAGATATTAGGGAAATATAAGAATAACTAAACCTTAAAAAGAGGCTGGCCAAGAAGCTGGGATCTAATCACACAAAACACCCTATCCTGCTTTTAGATAGGGTGTGTTTGGTCAAGAGAGTCTGAACCTTTTGGTTAAGTCTCTTTTTTTTGTTTATCGATTTTTTTGAGCACGAATGTCAGCGGCTTTCATGCGCTCTTGAGCTTCCCAATCATCGGTGTCAAACGGATCGGTATAATGAATATCTTCATTACGAGCAATCCCGACGTTTGTTTGATCCTCTTTGGCCTTCCCGTTCTTTGGCATATGAGCACCCCTTTAAGGAAGTTTGGGACAAGGTCCCTACTCCTTACTATTCCCAAAACCCTTATTGGTTTGCATCACAGGCTCAGATTATCAGGTGGGAGTTCTTTCCGAAAGTAAGGCCCTTGCAAGTGAATGTTTACGAGTAGCCCCTTTAGTTATGCTTTGCTGCGATTATAGGCGCGATCAGCCCGTTTGAATTCACGTTGATATAGGACGGATTGGTTCTTATTCAAGACATCGAGATCCCGAAATTGTTGGAGTTTCTTTTTTACCATTTTAATTTCCTCCCATTGCGATGAGTTTTAAAAAATACCTTCCCATTAGTTTTGGCAAGACGCACAAAGTTTAATCTTTAAGGAACGTATTTATTTGTATTTATAGTGTTTTGTTATCGTCGATGGGAATATAATTGGGCAAATAGAGGAACGTCGATGCTGTAAAACCCACGACAGGAGCACATCCCGAGGAATAGCGGATCAAGGTGGACGCAAAATCAAAAAGTGACCACGCCGATCCGCTATTTCCCGTAAAGAGGGTGGAATGAGCCCGTTATGTAAACGAGGATCCGTTAATGCAACAAAAAAGCACGGAAAATGGAAGGTGAGGGGGAAATAGAGGAACGTCGATGCCACAAAACCCACGACAGGAGCGCATCCCGCGGAATAGCGGATCAAGGTGGACGCAAAATCAAAAAGTGACCACGAGCGATCCGCTAATTCCCGTAAAGAGGGTGGAATGAGCCCGTTATGTAAACGAGGATCCGTTAATGCAACAAAAAAGCACGGAAAATGGAAGGTGAGGGGGAAATAGAGGAACGTCGATGCCACAAAACCCACGACAGGAGCGCATCCCGCGGAATAGCGGATCAAGGTGGACGCAAAATGAAAAAGCGACCACGCCGATCCGCTATTTCCCGTAAAGAGGGTGGAATGAGCCCGTTATGTAAACGAGGATCCGTTAATGCAACAAAAAAGCACGGAAAATGGAAGGTGAGGGGGAAATAGAGGAACGTCGATGCTGTAAAACCCACGGCAGGAGCGCATCCCGCGGAATAGCGGATCAAGGTGGACGCAAAATCAAAAAGTGACCACGAGGATCCGCTAATTCGCTCACACAAAAAAAGAAGACCCATTCGGGCCTTCTACTCCAACTCGGTTTAGGCTTCTAGACGCTCTTCTTGATCGCTAAAATTGATCAGCGTTGCGACCATTAATTGGTGGGTTAAGAAGCGGTCCTTAGTAATAGCGAATAAATCATATAGCGCACCGTTTGCATTGAGCGCATTTAAGATTTCTGAATGGGACTCGTTTGCGAATTGAACAAAAGGAAGCTTGAGTGCTGCTTTTTGTGAGCGGATATTTTCTTTGCGAATTCTCATGAAAATGGTGTGGATCTCGGTTTCAGTGAAGACTTCATTGAAGAAGGCATCTTTTGCTTGTTTGTTATAGCCTTTTCCAAAATACGGCTTACCGATCCAGGTACCAAGAAACCCACTACCTTCTTTTATATCATATAAATTAATGGTTCCAATTGGCTGATTCCACTCATCTAAAATAGTGCGTGAAATCAATTGGCCTTGTTCTTCAAGCTCAAGAGTTTGTTTGGTCACAAACAGATACTCTTCAGCTGTGTTTGCTTTTTGCCGGACAAACGGGAAAACTTCAGGGTCGCGCATGAGCTCAAATAGCGCTCCACTCTCGGTTAGGTCACGTTTTTTCAACATTTTACATTACCTCCATGTTCACTAGTGGGGGTAACCACTAAAAAAATGTGTCACCTATTCCGGGGTGGGAATCGAACCCACTAAGACCAAAAGTAACTTTGGTGGCGCACCAATTGCCTTCCCGTTATTCGGTTGTTTTTTGCTGGTAAACCAGTTCACCATCCATCATGGTCCAAATTGGTTTCGCTAAATAATCAAAAGGATGTTTGTTCCAAAGGACAAGATCGGCGTCTTTTCCCACTTCAATTGAACCAATGCGATCTTGAACGCCCAAGCTTCGGGCGGGGTTCAATGTAATGGCTCTTAAAGCGACGTCTTCATCAAGTCCTTCTCTTACAGCTAATGATGCACAGATATTTAAGTACTGAATCGGAGTATAAGGGTGGTCGGTTGTAATGGAGATTTCGACACCGTGCTCGTGCAAGATGTGATAGGTACTCCATGATTTGTGTCGAAGCTCTACCTTTGAGCGCCGAGTGAACGTAGGGCCAACTGACACCTTAAGATTAGGATAATTCAAAGCATCCGCAATCAAATGCCCTTCAGTCCCGTGTTCAATCCTAAGGTCTAAATTAAATTCCTCAGCAAAA
This sequence comes from uncultured Sporolactobacillaceae bacterium, assembly GCA_963829575.1. Lineage (GTDB taxonomy): Bacteria > Bacillota > Bacilli > Bacillales > Sporolactobacillaceae > KACC-23026. The sequence goes on from CAWHJF010000013.1 coordinate 212,736, forward strand.
CGAATGGCCGAAATAATGTCATCTGAGCGATGGGCATGAATGCGGACAGGAATTTCGCGATTCAGTGCCATTAGAATCGGTTTCATTCGAATGTTATCAGGATCATTGATTTTACTCGCCTCATAAAAGGTTTCTCTCAATAAACCCATAATGCCCATTCGTGTCATCGAAGAGCTTGAGCCGTCGCTATGAACGCGTTTAGGATTTTCACCAAGGGCAATTTTTAACCCAGCCGGATTGCGCACGATCATTTGATCCACGCGATTCCCTGATGTTTTGATGACCGCGGTCTGACCGCCTATGACATTGGCACTTCCCGGCATGATTTGAACGGCTGTAATACCAGCTCTCACAGCTTCGCGAAACGCGTGATCGAATGGATGGACACTGTCGATGGCTCGAACATGAGGTGTTGTAACTTCTAAGGTTTCATTTGCATCATTTCCTGCCCACCCGGTGCCTTCATCGTAAAGGCCGAGATGGGTGTGTGGGTCAATGAAACCGGGGAACAGCAACGCACCATCTGCATGTAAGATTGTAGCGTTGTCCGGTGCAACAATTGTGGAAGCAATCTGCTGGATTTTTCCGTCTGTTACTAACACATCCCCGCGGTCTATGACGGCGGAACTTATAGGAAATAGTTTGGCATTTTTAATTAATGTAGACGTCAAATTTGTACGTTCCCTTCATCAAATCATACACAGTATAATCGATTTATTTGTAAAAAGATATAGGTAAAATATTATCTTTTAATTTCAAATTGTTAACGCTTTTACAGCCGGTTTTAGTTCCGAATATTTAAAGGAAAAACCGTGGTCGAGCGCCTTTTTTGGACGCACGTTTTGACCTTTTATCAAGAGCTCGCTCATCTCTCCAAGCATGGTCTTAAGAGCGAACTCTGGGACAGGGAAAAAATGTGGTCGATGCATCACATTCGCAATCGTTTGACCGAATTGATTCATTCGAACCGGTTCAGGTGCTGTTGCATTGATTGTCCCTGTTATGTCCGCATTTTTTATAACAAAATCGGTTAACCGAACTAAATCATTTATATGAATCCAAGATACCCATTGTGCGCCTGAACCGAACCTTCCACCAAGGAAAAATTTATATGGGAGTGCCAGCTTAGGAAACGCGCCTTGATCCTTGCCGAGCACTAGTCCAAACCGCATAGCCACCACTCGGGAGCAGAACGGTTCACAAGCCATGGCAAGATCCTCCCATTGATTGACGACTGAAGATAGAAAATCTGAGGGTGGGACAATGTCATCTTCGGTGAACATCTTGTCGACAGAGGTTCCGTAATACCCGATTGCTGAGGCATTGATTAAAAAAGCAGGCTTGTGTTGCGCACGAAGAATCGATTGGACCATTTTGGTGGCTTCAATTCGACTTTCGAGAATCTCTTTTTTATAATCTTCTGTCCATCGTTTGTTGATCGTGGCACCAGCTAGGTTGATTAGAACATCGAGTTGAGGAACTGGATTTGGCGGGCTAAGGTGTTCTGGATCCCAAACACTATAGGTTAGTCCAGGCGGCGTCTCTTTCTTAGAATGACTTCTTGTGAAAATCAGAAGTTCGTGTCCGTGCTCCAAAAAATAGTCAGTTAAGGCTTGTCCTATAAAACCGCGTCCACCCGTAATCCCAATTTTCATTTTGAATCCTCCCATTGTAATTGGAAATGGCTTATCGTTGTCGTTTGGTGCAGGAGCATGTATCATGAATAGGGGTGATGATATCATGTTGATGGTGTCGAAAATAAAGGTCCATCCGAAAAAAGGACAAACTTATCTGTTAGAATTGGTCGACCAACAGTCTTCAGAGGTGGCTTCTGAGATCGAGGTTCATGAGGATCTAATTGTAAAGTACCAATTGAGTAAAGGAATGCCACTCTCTGACCAAAAAGTGCGTGAACTTGATTCAGAGAATCAAGCCCATCATGTGTATCAATCTGCCTTAAATTATATCAGTTATCGCATGAGATCCCAAAAAGAAGTACGTGATTATTTAAAAGGAAAAGATTTTTCAGAGTCTTTGATCCAAAGTATCATTGAAAAGTTAAAAAAGGCGAATTTTCTCGATGACCAAGCCTTTGGAGATGCATTCGTTCGTTCGCGAATGCACCTTTCTAGTAAAGGGCCAGCGGTGATCAGAAAAGAACTCATTCAAAAGGGATTGGTGGAACCTCAAGTGGACCAAGCGTTGGAACAATATAGCGAAGAGGCGCAATTGGAACAAGCGCAAATCTTTGCAAAGAAAAAAAGGGCAAGTTATCATGGGCGGTCCGAGAAGGAGATTCTGCAAAAATTAAGGCAGGCACTTATGCAAAAAGGCTTCCCAAGTCGCATGATTAGTGTGGTTTTAGAGGAGTTAGCGGATGAAGAACAGAGTGAATCCGAAGAGTGGGCCGCATTAAAAAAGCAGGGTGAAAAGGCGTTGAAAAAATATCGAGCGTTTTCCGGCTATGAAAAAAAGATGAAACTCAAACAATTTTTATATAGAAAAGGATTTCAATCCGATCACATAGAGAAATGGCTCGGTCACGCTTTAGAGGACTAATTGAGAGGATATGTAAGTGTATGTCTTAATGACCAATAGAGGAGGCAGAACGACATGAATCGCCGTTTTAGCCAAATGGATGAATTTGAAATAAGAGAAGAAATCAAACAATTAAAGGAAAAGGTTCAGCAGGCGCTTTCCATGGGCAACACCAGTGAAATGGCCGTCTACGAACGAAAAAAGACGATGGCGGAGTCGTATTTGTTAGACCCCAACCAATTTAAGGCTGGCGATGTCTATTTTATAAAGGGAGACGACGAAGGTGCCCCGCTTAAGGTTGATTTTCTGGATGGTGTTTTTGCTTGGGGAACCCGTGGTGAAGCAGGCGAACAAGTGGCGTTTCCGATTGCGCTGCTAGAAAAACGCGGATAGGGATCGAGGAAAAATAGAGGACGATTAGAATGACAAACGCATCGTCACCCCAATCGTCCTGGCTTAGTCTTAGCGATCATCGGATGCTAAGATCAATTTTTTCTTCAGTTTGGTTTCACTGAACACCCAGCCTGTAAAGGAAGAAATAATCCGTCCATTGTCGTCGATCCACACTGTGGCAGCAAATGGATAACGGCCGTTCGCGAAGTAACGCAAATCAATAAATCGAATTTCTTCCCCAAGTTCACGCGCTTCTCGCTCCCAACGGTAGATTGGAGAGAAATGAAGAAAGGCGTCGATATTGGGGTCTTTTAAAGCGGTCGTAAATCCCACGTCTTGAGGGAGCGGTGAACGTTTGAAGGTATCAATCAGTTCAATCCGATCCCCTTTAATTTCCCCTACATAGAACTGGTCCTCACTTTTTGCCGAAAGATGATAATGCGTCCATTTATAGGTAGGAGAAAGGTAAATGTGCTGAACGTCTGGAAGGCTTTTGTAAACTAAATTCTTCGCTTGTTTGTGGTGCCAAGCTCTCAATAAATAATAAACAACAAGAATGGCATAGACGGTTAAGAAAATATAGCCAGGATAGCCGATTATAACCCAAACGAACAAACCGATGACATGCAGCCCGAAGATAAAGGGGTCAAAAATATTAATAATCCCGAGGGCAATCCAGTTATTATTAAGTGGCCGGAGCGCTTGAGTCCCATAGGCATTAAATATATCTACAAAGACATGAATGGCCACGGCTAGAAATGTCCAAAGCCACACATGAAAGATCGAAGCGGTGTTAGCAAAGTGAGAAATCAAACCAGTTAATAAGAGTGGCCAGAGTATCGTTGCAGGAAGGGAATGGGTGTTTCCGCGATGATGCCGGATATAGGTGGCGTTATCTTTCAACTTAAGAACGGTATCGATATCGGGAACTAAGGACCCAGCAATAGTCCCAATAAGTGCAGCGTGAGCCGTAAACGGATCATGCACAACGACTGGATCAAGCGTTGAAAGTCCAGCAAGTCCAATCCCCATCACGACATGCGTACCTGTATCCAATTTAAAACCCTCCTTCAATTTCCAAATGTGTGTATAGATTCTCCGACAACAAGAAAGTGTTGGCAAGCAATCGTTTAACCAAGCGCTGTCTCTCCCTTTTGTCGGTTGTTTTAGAAAGTCAAAATTTTAGATCTTAATTTAGAGTCATAAAGAGGTTTTTATTATGGAAATCAATTTATCTTTATTTAAAACCATTCAAATTCAATTACTCGATTGGTATCAGCAAGTCAAACGTGATTTGCCTTGGCGCCGAACTCAAAACCCTTATTTTATATGGGTGTCGGAGGTTATGCTTCAACAAACACAAGTCGATACCGTCATCCCTTATTATGAACGATTTACGGAACGATTTCCAACCATGGAAGCACTGGCTCACGCAAATGAGGAGGAAGTCCTAAAATATTGGGAGGGTCTGGGCTATTACTCAAGAGCCCGAAATCTCCAAGCTGGTGTCAGAGAAGTTGTTGAGCAATATGGGAGTGAGGTGCCGAGAACCCGTTCTGAGATTTTAAATATTAAAGGGATCGGACCGTATACAGCTGGAGCTGTTTTAAGCATCGCGTACAACCTACCTGAACCTGCTGTTGATGGAAATGTCATGCGCGTTCTTTCCCGCTTATTTCTGATTTCAGAGGATATCACGAAACCCAAAACGCGAAAAATCTTTGAAGATCTCCTTTACCAATTGATCCCTTCCGAGTCCGCTTCTGATTTTAATCAGGCTTTGATGGAGTTAGGCGCTTTAGTATGTAGACCCAAGCAACCACAGTGTGAAGCCTGTCCATTGCAGTCGTGCTGTGTGGCCCATTCTAAGAGCGTGGAAACCCAATTCCCGGTCAAAACCCGTAAGGTAACTAAGAAAAATTTAGGCTATCAGGTTTTTGTTCTGCAGAATCCTACTGGTGACTATCTTGTGCATCAACGACCGAGCGAAGGGCTTTTGGCCAATATGTGGGAATTTCCCATGCTCGAAGCCGATTCGCTTGATTTAGAAAAATGCCATATCTTTTTCAAAGAGGAATTGAAACTGGCAGACCCGATCCACATTGAAAGGATCGGCCAACCCATAATTCATGTGTTCTCGCACTTAAAATGGGAACTCACGGTCTGGCAAGCCAAAACCCATCAACTAGTAGAAGAATTGCCGGTGTCCTATAAATGGGTATCTAAAGAACGACTAGAAGAACTCCCTTTTCCGGTCGCCCATCAAAACGTTTGGTCAGCGTCGGAACAACGTGAGTACGAACAATAATTATAGAAAAAAGACGTCGTAGAGTTTGGGCAGCTTAGCAGAAACTTCTACTTTGCTGTCCCAATCTCCAACATTCTTTTAGTCATACACAATCTTGGTTCCGTTTTGCCAATCTGCCCCATCGCGATGGCGGAAATCTTCTCTTGACTCGATTTCCTCGACGATTTCATTCCTGAGTGTTGCACCTTGGGAATTGAGATATGGGGTAATTTCTGAGAAACAGTTTGCAAAGTAAGCTAATTCTTCATTTTTCCATTCCTTTTTTGAGGTCATGGTTAAGGCCATGAGATCTCTCCCAACATACATCGAAATCCCTCCTGTTCTTCAATCTTCTTAAAAACTTAAGCGTTCTATCTCAGTTTTTCCTCTAAGCGTAACAACATGTATGATCAAAAAAAATTTCGTTTATTTTTTTCACATATTTTTGGTCAAATGGGTTAAATTAATCTGCGTGGAGGTGATACTGATGGCAAAGAAAACTAAGGTTGGCACAAACGTAGAAGAAGTAAAGCGCCAAAACCAACAATCTCAAAGTGGTTCTAACCAAGGCCAATTCAATGCTGAGTTTGGTAGCGAAACAAACGTTCAAGAAGTAAGCAAACAAAACAAAAAGTCTCAGCAAAATAAACAATAATTGTCACCTGCACAGACAAACTCTCACCCAACTCTGGGTTGGGAGTTTTTTGTCCTTTTATAATATATGAAACTTTGCAATCGCGTTTTAGAAATCAAGTATAAGAAAAGTTAAGGAATCTCTGGTTGCGAAATCTTAATTTGTTCGGGAGAGTCTCAAAAGTTTTGCAGTTGCCCACAATATACATAGCCGCTTCATTTATGGTATCTTTTTTATACGTAAAGGAAATATGGAATTTTAGCAGGAGAGAAGAGTCGACGGCGTAAATCTTTCTAAGAATTTAGTATAAGTAAAACTAAAGCTATCGATATAAAGGCTTTGGCGATAGTCAAGTTTTCCTAATAGATCAGTTTTCCTTTTAGATTTGGAGAATTAAGAACGTGTACGGAGTAGAAGGCTTTAGGTCAAGAAAACCCTCTTGATTGGGGATCAACCAGCGATTTAAGGTAAGGAGAGCCAAGCACTTTACGGCGGATCCGAAGTTTTTTTTAGGATGAAGCAAAGGGCGTGCACAATCTATGTGTGGACGGTTTACTTTGACAGTCGAACTCGATGTCTTATTTGAACGCTTTGCGGGTGCCTATCCGCTTTCTTTTGAGTACACTCCGAGTTATAATATTGCGCCGACACAATCCGTCCTTACTGTCATTCGCGGGGAGCAGGGGAATAAAATCGGCCAATTGCAGTGGGGGCTTGTGCCCGCGTGGGCGCGTGACGCCAGCATGGGAAGTAAGTTAATTAATGCACGGTCGGAAACCATTCATGAAAAACCCAGTTTCAAGTCCCTGATCCAAAGACAACGGTGTCTCGTGATTGCAGATAGTTTTTATGAATGGAAGCGCACGAATGACACCAAACAACCCTACCGGATCGTTCTAAAATCCGGGGAGCCCTTTGCCTTTGCGGGATTGTGGTCTGTCTGGAAAAAAGGAGATCAAAAGCTTGCGACATGCACGATTCTAACGGCTGCTGCGCATTCATTTATGTCGCCAATCCATCACAGAATGCCGATTATTCTTAAACCTGAAGAAGAAGAGGCGTGGTTAAATTCGACCCACTCTTTTAATGAGGTCCGCTCATTACTAAATTCTTTTCCAGATCAAGACATGACCATGTATCCGGTCTCTTCAAAGGTCAATAATCCTCGCTATAACAAAGTCGATTTGCTCCAACCGATCACGGCTAATTAACAAAAGAGCCGGCTCTGTTTCGGGACTAAGCGCATTTTACGATTAAAGCAGGATGTTCGTCTTTGAAGGGACGGCAAACCGGTTGGCTTTCCGACGTTTAGATTCAACCAAAGGCTCGCCTGTATGCCAAATTTACACTCAAAACAAATAAGTTTTTTTAATCTAGCTTAAATGCCACATTCAAAGGGGGTTGTGCGATGCGTGTACCCAAAACAGGCTCTACAATTGAAATACAAAGCTATAAGCATGATGGAACGCTCCATCGAATCTGGGATGAAACGCTCATTCTTTCCAGTTCTAAGGAGACCATAATCGGTGGGAATAACCAAACGTTGGTGACAGAATCCGATGGGCGTAGGTGGCAGACGAAAGAGCCAGCGATTATTTATTTTAGTACCACAGAATGGTTTAATATTATTTGCATGATTCGGCCAGATGGAAATTATTATTATTGTAATTTGGGTTCACCGATTACATGGGATGAAGAGGCGTTAAAGTATATTGATTATGACCTCGATATCAAAGTTTTCCCGAATGGGAGCTATCGACTTTTGGATGAAGATGAATATTCCCTACATAGTGAGAAAATGAATTATCCAAAGAAACTCGATAAGATCTTGCGCCATCATGTGGATGAATTGATTAACTGGATTGAACACCGCAAAGGCCCGTTTAATCCAAAATTCGTAGACAAATGGTATGGCGTTTATAAAAATTACCTTTGAGAGTCGCACGTTGGCTAATCGCTATCATTAATAAGTAGTCTCAGAAAGAGGAGGGATTTCTCTGGGTAGCATCAAGAGATATCTAACATTTGTTCGCCCGTACTTAAAGCAAATTATTATTACCATTTTTATTGGAATCATCAAATTCGGAATCCCGTTGGCTTTGCCACTCATTCTGAAATATGTCATCAATAATGTCATTAACGTCCATATTCCAGCATCGGAAAAAATGCATAGGTTGCTGTATGTGACGGTCATCAGTTTCTTTGTTTTCGTGATTTTAAGGCCCCCAGTCGAATATTTTCGGCAATATTATGCCCAATGGGTTGGGAACAAGGTATTATATGATCTTCGAGACCGCCTATTTGACCATATTCAACGGCTGAGCCTTCGGTTTTACTCAAATAGTAAGGCCGGTGAAATTATTTCTCGGATGATTAATGATGTGGAGCAAACCAAAGATTTTGTCATGACGGGGATGATGAATATTTGGTTGGATATGGTGACGATTTTAATCGCGCTTTGCCTGATGTTCACCATGAATTTCTGGCTGACCGTGGTTTCGATCTCCATGTTTCCGTTTTATGGCTTGTCCGTCAAAATTTTCTACTCACGGCTTCGCTTGTTAACCCGCAAACGCTCGCAAGCTTTAGCCGAAGTGCAAGGCCATCTTCATGAGCGCGTCCAAGGCATGAACGTGATTAAAAGTTTTGCTTTAGAAGATTATGAGCAGGAACAATTCCGCAAACGAAACTCCAATTTTCTAAATCGCGCCTTGGATCACACGGCTTGGAACGCGAAAACATTTGCGGTCATGAACACCGTAACGGATATCGCACCACTTTTGGTCATAGGAATCGGAGCGTATGAAGTGATCATTGGCCGTACGGATATCGGAACGGTTGTCGCATTTTTTGCGTTTTTGGAACAACTCTACAGTCCGCTTAGACGGTTAGTGAGTTCCTCAACAACGCTCACCCAGGCGCTTGCTTCTATGGACCGGGTGTTTGAATTAATGGATCAAAAGTATGACATTGTCGACAACGAGGATGCGATCACGGTTGAAGAGATGCAAGGTCATGTGCATTTTTCAGATGTCACGTTTGCTTATAATGAAGGGGAGCGCCCAGCATTAGACCATGTGAACCTCGTCGTGAAACCAGGTGAGACCATTGCACTTGTTGGGATGAGTGGGGGCGGTAAATCCACCCTTGTCAGCTTAATTCCTCGTTTTTATGACGTGACCGATGGCGCGATTTACTTGGATGGAGAGGACATTCGAAATCTCAAGGTCCGTTCGTTGCGTGATAAAATTGGGATGGTACTCCAAGACACGATTTTATTTAGCAACTCGGTTCGTGAAAATATTAAAATGGGGAATCCCGAAGCAACTGAAGAAGAGGTGATCCAGGCGGCCAAACAAGCAAACGCCCATGAGTTCATCTTGAATTTACCAAATGGATATGATACTCAGGTTGGGGAGCGAGGGGTTAAGCTTTCCGGCGGACAGAAACAACGCGTTTCGATCGCACGAGTATTCTTAAAAAATCCACCATTATTGGTGTTAGATGAAGCCACTTCTGCTTTGGATCTTGAGAGTGAGCACTTAATTCAAGAGGCATTGGAAGCCTTGGCTAAGGAGCGCACGACCTTCATCGTGGCTCACCGGCTTTCAACCATCACCCATGCTGACCGCATTGTGGTGATTGAAAACGGACAAATCGTCGAAGTCGGCAACCACGCCGAATTGATGAGGAAACAAGGCACGTATCACCAGCTTTTTCAGGTTCAACAATTGGATTAGGGGACAGTCCCGGGACTGTCCCCTTTTCCTTTACCGGTCTGGATCCATGGTGCGCATCGCCAAGGATCGTTTGCTTTTCAGAGGAGCTGGAATTCGAAAGACGACATCGCGCATGCCTTGAGCTGAAAATGGAATGAATGGCCAGAGATATGGGACGGTCATGGAATCAATCCGGGCCATGTAGACAATAAGAGCCGTTGAACCGAGGACAAATCCGGGAACACCAAACAAGAAGGCGATAAAAATTAACACAAGCCGTGAAAACCGGTTGGCAAGGCTCAACTCATAGAGCGGTGTCGCAAAGGTTCCGATTGCGGCAAACGACATATAGATGACCGTTTGACTTGAAAAAAGGCCGATCGCGATGGCCATTTGTCCGATCATAATTGCGGCGACTAAGCCAAGCGCTGTCGCAAGTGAAGTCGGGGTATGAATCGTTGCCATTCGAAGGGCATCCAATCCCACTTCAATTAAAAGTAACTGAAGAATCAAGGGAACATGGGACGAATGCCCGGCGGAAATGATTTTAGAATGAAACCCCAACATCTCTTGATTTGTTGCAAGAACATACCATAGTGGAAGGAAAAAGACACTGGCCCATACACAGATATATCGAACCAATCGTAGATAGCTTCCGATAATCGGTTTTTGCCGATATTCCTCAACATGCTGGAGCTGGTTCCATAAAGTTGATGGGGCAATCAAGACAACGGGCGACCCATCAACAAAAATGAGCACATGGCCTTCAAACAAATGGACCGCAGCGGTATCCGGTCGTTCGGTATAACGGACAATTGGAAATGGATTATAATGGCGCCCAGCAATAAATTCCTCGATCGTTTTTTCGCCCATAGGTAGTCCATCGGTGTCGATCGCAGAAATCGACCTTTTTAGTTGAGCGACAATCTCTGGATTGGCAATATCCTTTATGTACCCAATGCAAATATCCGTTTTGGAACGCCGGCCCACAGAGAGATATTCCATTCTGAGAGAAGGGTCGCGCACACGCCGCCGGGTTAAGGCGGTATTGAAGACAATCGTTTCGACAAATCCGTCCCGAGCCCCGCGTACAACACGCTCGACGTCCGGCTCTTGCGGACTTCTGGCCGGGTAGGTGCGAGCATCAATGATGATCGCTTGATCGACGCCATCCACTAAAAGGGCTGTACAGCCGGTGGTGATCCAAAAGATGGCTTTATCCAAATCTTTTTCAGAGCTCACCTCAACATATGGAATGGCTTCTCGTAAAAGAGAGTTTAGTGGGTCGGTCTCGATCTGCTTTGGATTCAGTTTAGCAAGGAACCTCATAAGATAGAGCATAATGTCCCCTTGAACCATGCCATCCACCATAAAATAGGTCATATCTCGTCCAGCATAATGGGCATCCACTGCTAAAATATCAAAACTCTCACCAAATCCAAGTTCTTTTTTTATGTACTCAACATTCTCCCGATAGTCTTGTGTCACGGGATGTTCCATAGAAAAATCCCTCATTTCATTTCTCTTGCCGATTATTGCACCATCCAAAATATGGGTTTTGAAAAATGACCTTCTTTTAATATGGCTGAAAAAGGGAAGGATTATCCATTTTGATTTTTTTCAGAGCAAAAAAAGAGCCTTAGCAGGAAGCCAAGGACTCAAACCATTTGATTCTCTTTTTTATGAAACGATTGAAAACTATCCACCAACTTATCGAGATGTTCGAGGTTTTGCCCATATTCGACGACTGCAGCAATAAGTGGGAAAAGTTGAAGACCTTCCGTATCGTGGGTCTCCTCATAATATTTAAAAAAGCTTTTCGCAAGCTTAGCTTTATGTTGGTACGCGCCTTGGACGATGTTTTCATGGGGCTCTTTGCGGATTTTATGATTCAATCGCAGAAGAATGCCGTCATGAAGCGTCATCAGCCCTTCCACGCGATCTTGAATGTTGGCTTTGAATTCATCAGGCAGATGGTGAAACAGGTTTTCGTATTCACTGATTAAACGTAGAATATCATTCAGTTTGTTTGTGGTGGTGATCATTTGCCGGAACAAAACGCTTTTGCGGTGCTTCGCGTACCGTATTTTTTTAAAATAAGCGCGTTCTTCCTTGTACCACAAGAAAAATTGGCCAATTTTAAATTTTTGATCTTGGAATTTTTTGAGCTCATTTTTAAGGCTACCGGGCTCTGGTGAATGCTGGAGTGCTAGGCGAATCCAACTAAACAGTTCGGTCGTTTGACCAAAAATTAGGTCATAGAGTTTTTTCTCGTAATTCGGTGGTAAGAAAGCGATGTTCACTAGGAAAGCCGAGAACACACCGATCAAGATTAACAGAAATCGATAGATGGCATAGGTGAGTACGCCTTCATTGGACGGGACGCCGCTCATCATGATGATCACCGTTACGATGCTGAGTGGGATTGTACCTTGTATCTTTAGTTTCAAATGAAAGGCGATGACTAAAACAACGGCGAGTCCGATCAAAACAGGATTTGAGCCGATGAGCATCAAAACTAAGATAGCAATGGCTGCGCCAATGACATTTCCTTGTACATTTTCAACGATGGATTGCCAGGAGCGATACACAGAGGGTTGGATGGCAAAGGTCGCCGCAACAGCTGCGCCTGAAGGCGAACTGTAACCAAACAGAATGGCAATATAGATGGAAAGCGTAATGGCAATACCGGTCTTAAAGACGCGAGCCCCAAGTTTCATCTTTACCAAAATCCTTTCACTAGGAGGGAAATGTTCCCTCCGCTTCGTCACATGACATTGACTATACAACGATGAACAAATGAATTCAATACTTAAGCTATGACGAAATCGTGTCAGTGTCGTCACTTTAATTATATGAAAAAAAAGCGAGCGTTTTCAAATTAGGGAGGCGGATTATGGAGAGGGGGTGTGGCTTAGAGCCGATTAAGTCTTGGCTTAGGGTGCGGTAGGGTGGGCAAGGAACAAGGCGCGTAATGCTAGCGAGGAGTTGTGTGCAATGGAAGGTTTAATGCTGCACGCTAGTTGATGTTGATTAAACAAAAAAACCGGGAGCTGCCTCCCGGTCGGTGTGTATGTCTTAAATTATAATGTGCCAAATACTTTTCGAACGGCCTCTAGGGTGCGGTCAATATCCTCATCCGTATGAGCGGTTGTGAGGAACCACGCTTCGTATTTCGAAGGCGCCAAGTTGATGCCTTCATCGAGCATGCCTTTGAAAAATCGGCCAAACCGCTCACCTTCTGTTGCTTTGGCATCTTCGTAATTTTTTATAGGGTGATCTGAAAAATAAAGCGTGAGCGCTCCTTTTAATCGATTAATGACAATCGGCAGGTCAAATGATTCGTTAATGGCATGGATGCCATCTTCAAGCCGAGCGCCAAGTCGGTCCAATTCATCATAGACACCAGGTTCGCGCAAGATTTCTAGGCACGCAATCCCAGCCGACATGGATGCGGGGTTTCCGGCCATTGTTCCTGCTTGATAGGCTGGGCCGAGCGGGGCTACTTTTTCCATGATGGATTTTTTTCCGCCATAAGCGCCGATTGGGAGTCCGCCGCCAATAATTTTCCCTAATGCTGTCATATCTGGTTCCACGCCGAGCAGATTCTGGGCGCCGCCATACATAAAACGAAAGGCGGTAATCACTTCATCATAAATGACAAGAGAGCCGTTGGCGTGGGTCAGTTCGTTAACCGTCTCAAGAAAACCGGGCTCAGGCATGACGATGCCGAAATTGCCGACAATGGGTTCCACTAAAACAGCGGCAAGGCTGTCGCCCCATTTTTCAATGGCCGCTTTTAATGCTTCTGGATCGTTAAAAGGGACTGTGATCACTTCTTCGGCGATGTTCTTTGTAACGCCTGCGGAATCTGGTGTCCCAAGCGTAGATGGGCCAGACCCGGCAGCGACTAAAACAAGATCAGAATGCCCGTGATAGCAGCCGGCAAATTTTAAAATTTTATCGCGACCGGTAAAAGCCCGGGCAACTCGGATGGTGGTCATCACGGCCTCGGTCCCTGAGTTTACAAAACGAACTTTTTCAAGAGAGGGCATTGCTTCTTGCAACATATTGGCAAATTGAATTTCAAGTGTGGTCGGCGTTCCGTATAGTACACCGCGCTCTGCTGCACGTTGAATGGCTTGAGTGATGTGGGGATGCGCGTGGCCTGTAATGATTGGGCCATATGCCGCGAGATAATCAATGTATTCGTTGCCGTCGACATCCCAGAAGTGCGCTCCTTTTGCGCGATCCATAAAAACAGGAGCGCCGCCACCGACCGCTTTAAACGATCGAGACGGGCTGTTCACACCGCCAACAATGACGCTTTGGGCTTCTTCATAATAATGTTCAGACTTTGTGCGTGGATTCATAGGATGGATTCCTTCTTTCTGTTTACGTATTAAATCAGTTTTTGAGCAGTTGTTTGGTCCCACATAGTTCCAGGACGGAAGCGTGCTGAGTACGTTTGGGGAACTGGGACCCAAGTCCAAAGCCCCTCACCGCAGAACAATAGGCGCAAAACAACAGCGGACCCTTAGGTTAAGGGGTCCGAGGGTTGTTTTTTTTCTTTTTCTGGTGCGCGAGTCCGGCGTTTTCGCCACCATGGGGCGTGGGCCATGCGGCGGCTTGGAAGCTCTGAAAGATCCGAGGGCGCTCGATCGACAGGTGGTGTTGGCATCGCCTCCAGGGAACCGGATTGGGCCAATTGTCGAGCGGATTCGTCCAGAGAAGAGATCCTTTTTTGATGAAAAGCTTTTTGACGGTTGCGTCTCGACGGAAGGGGTGCCGCTTCCTCAGGCGCTGGTGTTGACACGGGAATCCCAGGTTCCTCAAAAACATCTGGATTGGGGCGCCTGACCCAGTCTGAGATTTGTGTTTCGACCCCTTCAATTTGGGTTTGGATATAGTCCAGAAGTTCCGAATAAGGGTACTTTTTCTGGTGCTGAATTTTCTCGAGAACCTCATCAAGTTCCTCTTTGATTCGGATTAAGTGTTGATGATCCTCTGGTGGCGCAGCGGTCTTGATGGCATCTTCTTCAAGCTGCCTCATACGCGTCCAACCTGCTTCCAATTGGGTGAGTTGTTGAAAGGCGGCCTCTTGTCGCTTTTCGAGCATTTCGGTGCGCTTCACCATGTCGTGATAATGTTTGGTCGTCACGTTTGCAATGGGCAGGTGTTGCAGGAGCCAGATTATGTAAGTAAGAAAGAGAACGAACACCACATAGAGAATCGCAAGGCCAAGCGGTTGGGTGAGAAAAAAAGCAAGCTGGCCGAAGTCATCCGTGAGCGCAGTCTTGGCATGTGGCGGGCCCAGCATTCCGTACAATGAGAGACCGACTGCGATCGATAGTACAACTAAAAGGATTGAATGAATAAAAATCAATAATAGTTTCATTGCAAAGTCCCTCCATTTAACCTATCATGCCCTAAAATAGGTTTACTAGCAAGATGAAGTCTTTATAAAACCATAAGTTTTTTGAGGGACTTCGAGTGGGGCATTTCGTTCGTTTAGAACCGATTCAAAAAGCCTGGTAACCTGCGACAAATAGTGTGAATTATAAGTCGTTCAGAGAATCCGGGCTGTTGGAGGAATCCGCCTTTATAATGTTTAAAAAGTGCGTTAAAATTCGAGCGGTCATGCCCCAGACACTGTGCTCCTTGTAATGATAAAACAACTCTTCCATCTTTCGAGTTCGCCAAGCATATTTGCGACCTTGTGAAATTTTATCATAGGGAAAGTCTGCGCCAGGCTCTGGTGCCATTGAGACGACGTGTTTTTCGGGCTGATGGGTGAGCAACCAATCTAATGGGATGGTGAACGTGTGATCCACTTCTTCTTTATTAATAGAAAACGCATGATTAAGCAGCTTCCCGACAAACGGGTAAATGATCAACTGGGAGGAGGGGACATAGAGGTTCAGTGAGCCAATAGGTTGAATGAGATCCCGCCCAATCCCAAGTTCCTCAGATGTCTCGCGCAAGGCGGCATCAAGTGGGGTAGGGTCCGTTGCATCAATTTTTCCACCGGGAAAACAGATATCCCCAGGCTGGCTAGTCAGATGGTAGGCTCTCACTTCAAAGAGCACATGCCAAGAGTGGTTGATTTGGACTAACGGGACTAAAACAGCCGCTCGAAGTGCTTTTTCTTCTCCGATAAGGCCGCCTGTAAAATGGTTTTTAATCGCCATTTCAATTTGATTGATTGTATCCACCAGAACTCCTCCTCTTTCCTCTGATTATGATTTGGATCTTCTATAAAACCACGCGACGAATTATATAAATAGTGGAATCATTTTGAGCCACGTTAGAGTTGGGATTCACACCAAAATTTCTTATAATTAATAATAACACGTCTGAAAGGCAGAGGTCAGGTCTCTCGTGTTATACTCAAGTCAATTAAAGTTTTGGAGGGGGACGATCATGAGAGCAGTTGTTCATCATGGTGCTTCTGGGTTTGCAGGGGTGTCACTCGTCGATCATCCAGAAAAAGCGGCTAGCAATGATGAAGTGAAAATTCGACTCAAAACAGCCGGTTTGAATCACAGGGATCTCTTTGTTCTGACTCGGCATAAGCCCGAGGACCCGCCGCTTGTGATTGGCTCTGATGGGGCTGGTATTGTGGAGGCTGTTGGGGATCAAGTGACATCTGTCAAAGTTGGCGATGAGGTTGTGGTCATCCCAAGTCTGGGCTGGAAAAACAATACACCAGCGCCACCAGAGGGGTTTGAGATCTTAGGGTTGCCAGATGATGGGACGTTTGCTGAATCCATTGTTGTCCCTGAAGACAATGTGGCAGCAAAACCCGCTCATTTGTCCTGGGAAGAAGCCGGCGTACTTCCGCTCGGTGCAGTGACCGCTTATCGAGCTCTTTTTACAAAAGGTCAGCTTCAAAAAGGAGAAACGGTGATGCTTCCCGGGATTGGCAGCGGTGTGGCCAACCTTATATTGAAAATGGCGAAAGCACAAGGCGCTCGGGTGATTGTAACGTCTCGCGAAGAAGCTAAGCTACAACGGGCTCGTGAATTAGGAGCGGATGTGACGCTTTTGAATGACGACGATTGGACCCGAGCGCTGAGCGAGGAGTCAGTCGATTTGGTCATTGAAAGCGTGGGAGCAGCAACCTGGCAGCGTTCGTTGGATGTGTTAAAAAAAGGCGGTCGGATCGTGATTTTTGGAGCATCCGCAGGTGATACTGTGACGATGAACCTTCGCGACTTTTTCTATGGACAATACACGTTACTCGGTTCAACGATGGGCAGCATAGAAGAGTTCCATGACATGCTTGCCTTTATCTCGAAATATGAAATTGCGCCAATAGTGGACAGTGTGTTTGAATTAGAAGAGTATCTGCCGGCCATGCAACGCCTTGAGAAAAGTGAACAGTTTGGGAAAATAGCGTTCTCGATTCAGAGGTAGGGTAAGGGTGAGGCAGTTTGACCAGACGCGTGCGTTTTCCTGTGTTAGAGGAGAGGACGCGATCCCTTTGTACATAAGAGAGAATAGAGGGGACTTTGCGGCTTGCGGAGTCCGGTGGCCGCGAAATTCCGGAAAAGCTCAGAATGCAGGGATTAACGGAATAGAGGTCCGCGCCGATTGCTAGGTGGCCATTCCATCACTTAAGCGCCTTCCCGCCCGCGCGCACAATAAGGCACTATCAATCAAAAATACGAAGGAGTGCATTTAAATGTTAGAAGCCAATCAACAAGCACCAGATTTTACTTTGGAAGCGACAAATGGGGAAACCGTATCCATGTCTGATTTTATAGGGAAGAATGTTGTCCTTTATTTTTACCCTAAGGACATGACACCAGGGTGCACGACAGAAGCGTGTGATTTCCGCGACCACCATGCTGGGTTTGGAGACTTGAACACAGTGGTACTAGGTGTGAGTCCTGATCCGGTAACCGATCACGTCAAGTTTACGGAAAAGCATAGTTTGCCTTTTCCACTTTTAGCGGATGTGGATCATACGCTTGCGGAAGCCTATGGCGTTTGGCAGGAGAAAAAGAATTTTGGCAAAACCTATATGGGGATCGTTCGTTCCACGTTTGTGATTGACGGTGAAGGAGTCATTCGCAAAGTGTGGCCAAAAGTTAAAGTCGATGGCCACGTACAAGAGGTTCATGACTTTATCAAAGAAAATCTTTAATCTAAAGGACGGTCTTGTGCGCAGACGATTTGGCCAAGCGCAAGGGCCGTCTTTTTAAATGGAGGCCGTCAAATATGAAGATTCTTTCAAGCGCAAAGTTAAAGAAAGAGCTCAGGGAGGATTTAGAAACCTGCTTCCCAAACCTTGAGTTTCTTTTCTATCCTTCTATTGAAGAGGCAGAAAAGGATCTGCCAGAAGCGGAAATCCTCATTACCTATGGGGAAGATCTGACCGAGGCGCATATTGAGCAGGCCCATGCGCTCAAATGGATTATGGTCATTTCGGCCGGTCTGGAAAAAATGCCACTTATAAAAATAAAAGAGCACCATATAATGGTGACAAATGCTAAAGGAATTCATCGGATTCCAATGGCGGAGTATACCTTCACTACCATTCTTAACGTCGCTAAGAACACACGGGTCTGGTTCGAACAGCAACACCAAGCGAACTGGGACCGGCGTGTCAAGATGGAAGAGTTGCACGGGGAAACGATGGCAATCATAGGGGCTGGGGCTATTGGCAGCGAGATTGCCCGACTTGCCAAAGCGTTCGGTATGACGACTGTGGGAGTGACAAGAAGCGGCCACGAATCCGCTTATATTGATAAAATGTATACAACGGAAGCGCTCCTTGAAGCCTGCCGAACCGCGAAATATATTGTGGCGATTTTACCTGAGACTCGACAAACTCAAAACCTACTGAACGCTGATGTATTTCGGGCGATGCGCTCAGAGGCTGTTTTTGTAAACATAGGTCGCGGGAAAACCGTAGATCAGGACGCGCTTCTTCAAGCTCTGCAAACCAACCAGATTGCCCATGCGATTCTTGATGTTTTTGAAGAAGAGCCCCTTTCAAAATCACATCCATTTTGGAGCATGAACAACGTAACAGTCACCCCACATTTTTCATCGGTTACAGCCAACTATCAACCGAGAGCATTGGAGATTTTTAAAAAGAACCTTACAACATATCTGAATAAAGAAAACAATTTTATGAATCAGATTGATTTAGATCGGGGGTATTGAGAATGAGAATCTATACGCGCTCAGGTGATAAAGGCACGACGTCTTTAGTGTATGGAAAACGTGTGAAAAAAGATGATGTTAGGGTGGAGGCTTACGGCACATGTGACGAAGCTAATTCCATGATCGGCTTTGCACTCAGCCAGTTGCAGGACCAAGCCTTTGAAGGAAAGGATGCCTTCTTAAACGCTTTTCATAAAATCCAAACCGCCTTATTTCATGTTGGGGCAGAACTTGCCACCCCAAATGATAAAGAAGTTAAATGGAGCGTTACAAACGCGCACATCGAGGAATTAGAACAAAACATTGATGAATGGGACGGCACGCTTGAACCGCTTAAACAATTTATTCTTCCAGGGGGAAGTCCATCAGGAGCAGCCTTCCATGTTGCACGAACCATTGTGCGCCGTGCCGAACGCTTGGCGGTCAAACTCGATGGTGAGGTCAATCCACTCGTCTTATCTTATTTAAATCGATTATCTGATTTGCTGTTCGTATCAGGCCGCTACATTAATCATATATTAAATAGTAAAGAGACCATTCTTCATAGCGAATGAAAAAAATTGACAGAATTAGGGGATTCCTTTAAAATTAATTATAACAATTCTAATGTAATAATGAGTAATTCACTCTTTTGCTTTTATGAAAAGGATTGTCTTAATATTTTTGTTAGAAAGCGAGGTGCGAGCGATGACGGAATTAAAGATAAAAGAAGCGATCGGTACACTTAAAGAATCTGGTGTTCGCATAACTCCGCAACGTCATGCGATTTTAGAGTACCTCATTATAACAATGACACATCCTACTGCCGACGACATCTATAAAGCACTTGAATCCAAATTTCCAAATATGAGTGTCGCGACCGTCTATAATAATCTGCGTGTGTTTAAGAAAGCGGGACTTGTAAAAGAATTAACCTACGGTGATGCTTCTAGTCGGTTTGATTTTGCATCGTCCGATCACTATCACGTCATTTGTGAATCATGTGGCAAGATTGTGGATTTCTTTTACCCAGGTCTTGATGAAGTCGAGGCGCTTGCCGAACACGTTACGGGCTTTACGGTGAATGAACACAGGATGGAAGTCTACGGAACCTGTGCGGATTGCAAGAAAAATGCACATCCTATTAAAAACTAAATTCCAACTTAAAATATGAGCCGGGACATTGCCGTCTTGGCTTTTTATACTTAAATAAATAAACAACGGAAAAGCCGCTTTAAAAGCTTGGTGTCACACACTCCAACTTTTAAAGCGGCTTTTTTAAAATAATAATCCCTTCTATATAAAGGGATCTAATTCATGTCGGTTGTATTTTGCTTATTATATTTCGGATCAAACGGTTTTCCTTCTAAGGTAGGGTCAACAGTCAACGGTTCATTGCAAAACATACATAGATCCACTCGACCTAACACCTTCGTGGACTTTCCACAACTCGGACATGTTACTTGAATGGTTCGAGTTGAAATTATGCCAACCCATAAATACACCGTAGAACTCACAAGAACGGAAATGAAGCCGAGTAACATGAAGATGGTCATAATCAAATAATGCGCTCTAAAGTATAGGGCAAGGTACATAATCCCGATTCCGAAAAACACAAGGATCAGGGCAAAGGAGCGAAACTTGTTAATCTTACTCTGCCTTTTGAACATTGGACGACCTCCTATTTATAAAGGAGTATAGCATATCCCATCCTGTTTGTAAGCGTTTTTCATTAAGGGGTGATGCCTATTTATAAAATCCGTGTGACTGAATTAAGGTAAGAGAAGTGGCTGTTGAAGTTGGGTCAACTTATTAAGATGTTTTTATAGGTTTGAAACAAGCTTTACCTTGGGAAAAACGCACTATCACATTAGTTCTTATTAAAATTCATCCTCCCATAAAAATGGACTTGGGGTTCCATTTGCCTTTTATAATGGGGGATTTTATATAGATCGTTCTTTTTCTAAAATTATTTTCGAGAAAACTATTGACCCAGGTTTAATAATCGTGGTAAAGTATTAAACGTTGTCGCTATAAAAGAGCGAAACAAGGAAATGAAATAAAGTATTGACACGTTTTCGATTCTATGTTATATTAATAGAGTCGCTGTCAAGAGAAAAGCGAAGCCTTGTACATTGAAAACTAAACAAAAACCAAAGCGCCAGTCAAAGTTTAACTTTGAGAAAAAACGCTAGGAATTATACGAACGATATTATGGATGGCAACATCCTTTTTAAAGATTGCACTTTAAAGTGCAACGCCAGCAGAAATGGTTCGTTCTAACGACGAATCATTTCTGCTCAATTTTGAGAGTTTGATCCTGGCTCAGGACGAACGCTGGCGGCGTGCCTAATACATGCAAGTCGAGCGCGTGAAACACATCGGATCCCTTCGGGGTGACGATGTGTGAATCGAGCGGCGGACGGGTGAGTAACACGTGGGCAACCTGCCTGTAAGACTGGGATAACCCCGGGAAACCGGAGCTAATACCGAATAATCAAGGACACCACATGGTGTTCTTGTGAAAGATGGTTCTGCCATCACTTACAGATGGGCCCGCGGCGCATTAGCTAGTTGGTAGGGTAATGGCCTACCAAGGCGACGATGCGTAGCCGACCTGAGAGGGTGATCGGCCACACTGGGACTGAGACACGGCCCAGACTCCTACGGGAGGCAGCAGTAGGGAATCTTCGGCAATGGACGAAAGTCTGACCGAGCAACGCCGCGTGAGTGATGAAGGTTTTCGGATCGTAAAGCTCTGTTGTCAGAGAAGAACAAGTGATAGAGGAAATGCTGTCACCTTGACGGTATCTGACCAGAAAGCCCCGGCTAACTACGTGCCAGCAGCCGCGGTAATACGTAGGGGGCAAGCGTTGTCCGGAATTATTGGGCGTAAAGCGCGCGCAGGCGGCTTCTTAAGTCTGATGTGAAAGCCCACGGCTCAACCGTGGAGGGTCATTGGAAACTGGGGAGCTTGAGTGCAGAAGAGGAGAGTGGAATTCCACGTGTAGCGGTGAAATGCGTAGATATGTGGAGGAACACCAGTGGCGAAAGCGGCTCTCTGGTCTGTAACTGACGCTGAGGCGCGAAAGCGTGGGGAGCAAACAGGATTAGATACCCTGGTAGTCCACGCCGTAAACGATGAGTGCTAGGTGTTAGGGGGGCCACCCCTTAGTGCTGAAGTTAACACATTAAGCACTCCGCCTGGGGAGTACGACCGCAAGGTTGAAACTCAAAGGAATTGACGGGGGCCCGCACAAGCAGTGGAGCATGTGGTTTAATTCGAAGCAACGCGAAGAACCTTACCAGGTCTTGACATCCTCTGACAACCCTAGAGATAGGGCGTTCCCCTTCGGGGGACAGAGTGACAGGTGGTGCATGGTTGTCGTCAGCTCGTGTCGTGAGATGTTGGGTTAAGTCCCGCAACGAGCGCAACCCTTGATCTTAGTTGCCAGCATTTAGTTGGGCACTCTAAGGTGACTGCCGGTGACAAACCGGAGGAAGGTGGGGATGACGTCAAATCATCATGCCCCTTATGACCTGGGCTACACACGTGCTACAATGGGTGGTACAAAGGGCAGCGAAACCGCGAGGTCGAGCGAATCCCATAAAGCCACTCTCAGTTCGGATTGCAGGCTGCAACTCGCCTGCATGAAGCCGGAATTGCTAGTAATCGCGGATCAGCATGCCGCGGTGAATACGTTCCCGGGCCTTGTACACACCGCCCGTCACACCACGAGAGTTTGTAACACCCGAAGTCGGTGAGGTAACCTTTTGGAACCAGCCGCCGAAGGTGGGACAAATGATTGGGGTGAAGTCGTAACAAGGTAGCCGTATCGGAAGGTGCGGCTGGATCACCTCCTTTCTAAGGAAACAATTCGTAGCGTTTGCGCTTTGGTTATTTGTTTGGTTTTGAGTGTGCAAGAATCACTCATTTGAATAGTATGAGACATAAGATAATGGGCCTGTAGCTCAGTTGGTTAGAGCGCACGCCTGATAAGCGTGAGGTCGGTAGTTCGAATCTACTCAGGCCCACCATTATCATCTCAAATTAGAATTTGGGGCTTTAGCTCAGCTGGGAGAGCGCCTGCTTTGCACGCAGGAGGTCAGCGGTTCGATCCCGCTAAGCTCCACCAATTATTTTTTGTGAATGTTTTTCATAAATATTTGCAAACTAAGTGAAGTATCTTTTACGAAATAGTTAATGTTCTTTGAAAACTGGATAATGAATGAAACAAGACATCAATCAATACTTTAATTAGGTTAAGCTAAGAAGAGCGCACGGTGGATGCCTTGGCACTAGGAGCCGATGAAGGACGGGACGAACACCGATATGCTTCGGGGAGCTGTAAGTAGGCTTTGATCCGGAGATTTCCGAATGGGGAAACCCTCTGCCCTGAACGGGCAGAATCCATACCTGAATTCATAGGGTATGAGAAGGCAGACCTGGGGAACTGAAACATCTTAGTACCCAGAGGAAGAGAAAGCAAATGCGATTCCCTGAGTAGTGGCGAGCGAAACGGGAACAGCCCAAACCAAGAGCTTGCCTTTGGGGTTGTAGGACACTCATCACGGGGCGGGCGCTGTAGACGAAGCGGTCTGGAAAGACCAGCCATAGAAGGTAACAGCCCTGTAGTCGAAACAGACCCAAACCAGAGTGGATCCTGAGTACGGCGGGACACGTGAAACCCCGTCGGAATCCGGGAGGACCATCTCCCAAGGCTAAATACTCCCTAGTGACCGATAGTGAACCAGTACCGTGAGGGAAAGGTGAAAAGCACCCCGGAAGGGGAGTGAAATAGATCCTGAAACCGTGTGCTTACAAGTAGTCGGAGTCCTTTTATGGATGACGGCGTGCCTTTTGTAGAATGGACCGGCGAGTTACGATTTTAAGCAAGGTTAAGCTGATGAGGCGGAGCCGCAGCGAAAGCGAGTCTGAATAGGGCGACAAAGTTTAAGGTTGTAGACCCGAAACCGTGTGATCTACCCATGTCCAGGGTGAAGTTCAGGTAACACTGAATGGAGGCCCGAACCCACGCACGTTGAAAAGTGCGGGGATGAGGTGTGGGTAGGGGTGAAATGCCAATCGAACTCGGAGATAGCTGGTTCTCCCCGAAATAGCTTTAGGGCTAGCCTCGAGGTAGAGAGTCTTGGAGGTAGAGCACTGATTGAGTGAGGGGCCCCCACAGGGTTACCGAGTTCAGTCAAACTCCGAATGCCAAGTACTCATACTCGGGAGTCAGACGGCGAGTGATAAGATCCGTCGTCGAAAGGGAAACAGCCCAGACCATCAGCTAAGGTCCCAAAGTATACGTTAAGTGGCAAAGGATGTGGCGTTGCCCAGACAACCAGGATGTTGGCTTAGAAGCAGCCACCATTTAAAGAGTGCGTAATAGCTCACTGGTCGAGTGGCGCTGCGCCGAAAATGTAACGGGGCTAAACGTATCACCGAAGCTATGGATCCCATTTGGGATGGTAGGGGAGCGTTCTAAGGGCAGAGAAGATAAACCGGAAGGTTTGTTGGAGCGCTTAGAAGTGAGAATGCCGGTATGAGTAACGAAAAGAGGGGTGAGAATCCCCTCCGTCGAAAGCCTAAGGTTTCCTGAGGAAGGTTCGTCCGCTCAGGGTTAGTCGGGACCTAAGCCGAGGCCGGAAGGCGTAGGCGATGGACAACAGGTTGATATTCCTGTACCACCAAAAGACGTTTGAGTAATGGGGGGACGCAGGAAGGTAAGGCAAGCGCGCTGCTGGTTATGCGCGTCCAAGCAGTAAGGTTTGTGGTGAGGCAAATCCCGCCACTCTAAGACTGAACTGTGATGGGGAGGGAATTTAGTACCGAAGTGCCCGTGCTTACACTGCCAAGAAAAGCCTCTAGCGAGTCTTAAGGTGCCCGTACCCCAAACCGACACAGGTAGGCGAGAAGAGAATTCTAAGACGCTCGGGAGAACTCTCGTTAAGGAACTCGGCAAAATGACCCCGTAACTTCGGGAGAAGGGGTGCTTGGCGGGGTGAAAGCCCTGCTGAGCCGCAGTGAAAAGATCCAAGCGACTGTTTAGCAAAAACACAGGTCTCTGCTAAACCGAAAGGTGATGTATAGGGGCTGACACCTGCCCGGTGCTGGAAGGTTAAGAGGAGGGGTTATCCTTCGGGAGAAGCTCTGAATTGAAGCCCCAGTAAACGGCGGCCGTAACTATAACGGTCCTAAGGTAGCGAAATTCCTTGTCAGGTAAGTTCTGACCCGCACGAAAGGTGCAACGACTTGGATACTGTCTCAACGAGAGACCCGGTGAAATTATAGTACCAGTGAAGATGCTGGTTACCCGCGACAGGACGGAAAGACCCCATGGAGCTTTACTGCAGCTTGATATTGGATGTCTGTATCGATTGTATAGGATAGGTAGGAGCCTGAGAAGCCGGACCGCTAGGTTCGGTGGAGGCGTCGGTGGAATACTACCCTTTCGGTATGGACATTCTAACCCGGAACCGTAATCCGGTTCGGAGACAGTGTCTGGTGGGCAGTTTGACTGGGGCGGTCGCCTCCTAAAATGTAACGGAGGCGCCCAAAGGTTCCCTCAGAATGGTTGGAAATCATTCGCAGAGTGTAAAGGCACAAGGGAGCTTGACTGCGAGACCTACAAGTCGAGCAGGGACGAAAGTCGGGCTTAGTGATCCGGTGGCACCGCATGGAAGGGCCATCGCTCAACGGATAAAAGCTACCCTGGGGATAACAGGCTTATCTCCCCCAAGAGTCCACATCGACGGGGAGGTTTGGCACCTCGATGTCGGCTCATCGCATCCTGGGGCTGAAGTGGGTCCCAAGGGTTGGGCTGTTCGCCCATTAAAGCGGTACGCGAGCTGGGTTCAGAACGTCGTGAGACAGTTCGGTCCCTATCCGTCGCGGGCGTTGGAAATTTGAGAGGAGCTGTCCTTAGTACGAGAGGACCGGGATGGACACACCGCTGGTGTCCCAGTTGTTCTGCCAAGAGCATCGCTGGGTAGCTATGTGTGGAAGGGATAAGTGCTGAAAGCATCTAAGCATGAAGCCCCCCTCAAGATGAGATTTCCCATGACTTTAAGTCAGTAAGATCCCTTAGAGATGATGAGGTAGATAGGTCCGAGGTGGAAGTATGGTAACATATGCAGCTGACGGATACTAATCGATCGAGGGCTTAACCTAATTTTTTCACTTCATTCTAGTTTTGAAGGGATATCCTTCAATTGAATACTTGTCTGGTGGTTATGGCGAAGAGGTCACACCCGTACCCATCCCGAACACGGTCGTTAAGCTCTTCAGCGTCGATGGTAATTGGGGGCTTCCCCCTGTGAGAGTAGAACGCCGCCAGGCAATATTCAAACTATCAATAACTTTCTGTATTACGTTGCTTTATGTATTGGACTTTTAATGGGTCCTGCGCAAAATCTTTAGTTGAAAGAATGAGATTTCGCGCAAGCCAGCACGTTGTGAACTCGAGGAAGCTTTACAAGAGGTAATTTCAAGTAGTTGGCTCCCTGTGAGAGTAGAACGCCGCCAGGCAATTATTTCATACATATGCTCTGGACAGATTTGTCTATTCATAAAAGAAACTTTAATTAAATTATTCCGCAGTAGCTCAGTGGTAGAGCAATCGGCTGTTAACCGATCGGTCGTAGGTTCGAGTCCTACCTGCGGAGCCATTTATCTGGAGAGCTGTCCGAGCTGGCCGAAGGAGCACGATTGGAAATCGTGTAGACGGTCAAAAGCCGTCTCGAGGGTTCGAATCCCTCGCTCTCCGCCATTTTTCTAACGTATGGCCCCTTGGTCAAGCGGTTAAGACACCGCCCTTTCACGGCGGTAACACGGGTTCGAATCCCGTAGGGGTCACCATTGATCTAAAAATAAGCCTTGATTTTCAGTCTGAAATAGCTTATAATATTTATTGTCTCTCGTTAAATGGAGGATTAGCTCAGCTGGGAGAGCACCTGCCTTACAAGCAGGGGGTCGGCGGTTCGATCCCGTCATCCTCCACCATTTAAATTCTTATTGTCGCGGGGTGGAGCAACGAGCATATGCTTCGTTGAAGAAACTTCGAGTTGTATAAATCACACTGTATAGAAAAGTGAATTATACAGTTTAAAAGGTGACACAATAAGCAACAATTTTATCGTCGCGGGGTGGAGCAGTCTGGTAGCTCGTCGGGCTCATAACCCGAAGGTCGTAGGTTCAAATCCTGCCCCCGCAACCAATATTTGTAAAACGTTCTACGTAGATATACTTCCTGTACGTTTTACATCAGTTGTACTTTAGTGCAACCAATTAATTATAAAGGGCCCGTGGTGTAGCGGTTAACATGCCTGCCTGTCACGCAGGAGATCGCCGGTTCGATCCCGGTCGGGCCCGCCATTTATAATTTGAACGATTATGGCTCGGTAGCTCAGTCGGTAGAGCAACAAGCATTGCTTCTTGAATAGACTTCGAGTTGTAAAAATTCACAGCTTTATCAAGTGATTTTTTACAGAGATTATAGAAAACCGACAAAACTAATAAATTGGCTCGGTAGCTCAGTCGGTAGAGCAGAGGACTGAAAATCCTCGTGTCGGCGGTTCGATTCCGTCCCGAGCCACCATCTTAATTAAATGTTGTGCCGGCCTAGCTCAATTGGTAGAGCAACTGACTTGTAATCAGTAGGTTGGGGGTTCAAGTCCTCTGGCCGGCACCACGTATCATTTTTTAGAAATTTCGCATATAGTGATATAGTTGTAACGTGGAGGGATAGCGAAGCGGCCAAACGCGACGGACTGTAAATCCGTTCCCTACGGGTTCGAAGGTTCGAATCCTTCTCCCTCCACCATCCTAGGGGCATAGTTTAACGGTAGAACAGAGGTCTCCAAAACCTCTAGTGTGGGTTCGATTCCTACTGCCCCTGCCATAAAAACATCTTGGCGGTTGTGGCGAAGTGGTTAACGCATCGGATTGTGATTCCGACATTCGTGGGTTCAATTCCCATCAGCCGCCCCATATAATTGCCCCATAGCCAAGCGGTAAGGCAACGGATTTTGATTCCGTCATGCCCTGGTTCGAATCCAGGTGGGGCAGCCAGCTTAGATTGCGGAAGTAGTTCAGTGGTAGAACACCACCTTGCCAAGGTGGGGGTCGCGGGTTCGAATCCCGTCTTCCGCTCCATTTGAATACTGAATATTGGCGGCATAGCCAAGTGGTAAGGCACGGGTCTGCAAAACCCTTATCCACCGGTTCGAATCCGGTTGCCGCCTCCACTAATTTTTATTGTGCCGGTGTGGCGGAATTGGCAGACGCGCACGACTCAAAATCGTGTTCCTCACGGAGTGTCGGTTCGACCCCGACCACCGGTATTTCTAGAATCATTTACGTTACGATATGAAAAACATTAGAGCTCATAAACCTTGATATGAAAGGGTTTGTGAGCTTTTTTATGTTTGAAACGTTTCGATAGAAACCGATACGTTTTGGCTCTATATTAACTGTGGGTGGTTGTTAATCACCACTGCATTTGACGAGTTGGAACTGTTTCACATATTTTTTGGGAAGTTCCCATTTTCCCTAATTGATATGGAGAAGAGGTGGTTTGTTTTGAGTAATGGATCGCAATATGGCAGGGAACGTGCGAACATCTTCTTAAATATCCGTCATAGAATGAAACACGCCATCATCAATTTGTAGAATGCCTTCCCCTTTATTATTTAAGGGGGAATAGGTGAAAACGGAGGCACGCCTAAATGGGAAAAAAGTGATGAGACCTTGTTAAAATCGCTTTGAGTTTGTACAAAGGATCATGGGTTGTCCGGTGTTGTGCAAGATACGTGATTATTTCAGAACTTAGCATTCGACATGAGCCGCTCCTCCTGTCGAACGTCGTGGAAAAAATTAGAACGATGCAGGTTAAAGTGGGCCTTCCAAGTAATTTTGAAGGTTATAAAATTTCCGCTGAGGATTTTGAGCGTGCATCCGTTGCTGTGGCGAAGGATCCAGCGGCCTTAAACTTCCCGATGCCGCCTGAACTCATTCGAGTAATTGGTGAGCAGGTGGTTAAACTTGAGGTGATCAGTTAAATCTTCATAATGGTTGGTTTCGTTTGGTAACCATTTAATAATGGGTATACGACTATTTTTGTATACTTGGACACATGATCCCCCACTTAATCATAGGATATTATAAATACAATTATATGGGGTGATCAAATGTTAAATGAACATTGGCTCTTATACTTCGTTTGCATGCTCGCTGGATTTGGTCTCATACGTGTATCCGTGGCAGGAACATTCCTTGCAGGTTTAGGGCCACTATTAACGATTATTGGTGTTTTGGCTGTCATTGTTTTTGCCCTTGTGATCATTATTCATGGAGTTATCGTGCTCTTTCGGCGTATTTGAAGGATTTAATCTAAAGTTTAAATGGAACCTATGTCAAAGCTATTTTTAAAACGAGATTAAACCACGAGGAGATGATCCCTATATTGGATAGGGATCATCTCCTCGTTCTACTGTATCGATCATGAGTTAGTGTGTCGTTTTGCTCTCTGGCGGGTTAAACGGATCAGCGGCATGGCCACTGCTACAGCGACGAGTGCAAGCACAATGCCTAAAGAAAGGGGACTTGGGACATGGAAGACAAAATGGCCCCAGCCTCTTCCGTATTTTGGAAGTAGAGCGATCGCGGCCATCACGCCTATGACTAAACCAGCCACGTTAAGGCCTAAACTCACATTTCCTCTCTTAGTTGGACGTTTGGTGTATGCGTTCCGTTTGCTGGAAATAACGGATAAAGCCTTTCGGATATAGGCAAGGGCATGTACACCCACAAGAGGGATCCATAAAGCGGCAGAAACAGCATGTATTTAAAAATACAATGGAAAGTCATGACCAAATACCATCAAATACCCACTGATGAAAACTAAAAGGGTGGTTAAAACGAGAAACGGTGCCAAAATCCTAAGAACGACATTAGGAGGTCCTTGGCGAACATATTTGGGTGACCTTGTATAAAAACGGAAAAATCGATAGCCTGTACTCATCAACTTTACAACGAGAGGTCCAGAGAGCAGGATGCCCACGAAAACATGCTCCGTTCCAAGGCTCTTCACGCTAGCGGTAATGAATAACTCCACTAGGATCAATCCAAAAAGTAAAGCACCCGCAATGGATGTGAGTCGAGTGTTTTGATCAATCCGGGGCTTCTTTTTCGCTCGACGAGTTCTTTCTCCCACATAAAAGTCTTCTCGATTTATCATGAAATCCCTACCTTTTCTTGCAGCTCATAAGTTGAGAAATGAACACTTAGAACGGCAATGATGGGTTGGTGAGGTCTAAAGTATAAAAAGAAAAGATTATAAGTTGCTTTGAAATTGAAGACGAACGCTTTACAAAAATAACACGAATTTTAAATTCCTTTGACGAACGATGTCGGACATTGGCGTTAAGTAGAGGTGGATTCCTTTATTGTGAAAAATGCGAGTGTCTATGGACATACGTTTCTTTTTGTTGAGTTTAATACAAGAGCCTGTTCGACATTATTTTTAAAACATACCATATACTATCTGATTCTTTAGGGAGGTGAATAAATGGGAGAGGTCATCCAATACCATTCGAAGGAACAAATAGACATTCTGCATAATATTGAAATGTACAGGCTTTTGTATCTATTTGAAGTCGTGAATTATGTGAAAAGTTTTGAAACGACAGCACAGAAAGCAGATTTAGACTCCCTAAAAACAATACCTCTAATTACGTGTGACCATTACAAATTCATTGTTGAAAACTTAAGGCTACCTGACGAGATTCTAAAATCCTGTTTTTAAGGGTTTTATTTTTTTGAAATGAGATTAGTAGTGGCATCAAAACGATGTAAGAGGTGGCGTTCAAGCGGTGAACGCCACCCAAAAGGGGTGAAACTCCATGGCTTACAGTGGGTGCTGGTTACGTACGGTGGCGGTTCTAGGGGCGGTCATTTTCGAACACGTTTAAGTGGCAACAGCAACAATGTTATTGACCGGTACACGGATTGTGCGGCCGTTTACGGTAAACAAGGCAACGCCATTTACGAGTCCTTCATATCGAGCATGGATAAAACCAGAGCGATCAAACCATACATAGATCTGAGTGCCAATGCCGATTCCATTCAAAAAATTAATCGCCGGTTGGCCACCATAACAGGAGCTATTTCCATGAGGTCCGTTAAACATATAAGTTTCTCTCCTTTCAAAGTCAAATCTATCAACTTCATTAATAATCTATGAAAGAGATTAGTAGAGTGTGAGCGTCAATTTACTAATTGGGCTGTCTATTATTAGAAAAAGTATGACCTGAATAGAAAAGGCAGCCGTTTATCTTTTTGAATCATTAGATTATAATTTTGGGTAAAATAGAAAAAGCAGGCATGTGAGGGAAATAGCAGAATGATGAGTCTATAAAATCTAAAATCTTATAAATTCGAGGTGTTAGGATGCAAATTAGACAAGCAAATGTAGGCGATGCGGCGGGGATTGCGAAGGTTCAAGTGGACAGTTGGAAAACAACCTATAAGGGCATTGTTCCAAACGCGTATTTAGAAGAGATGAATTATGAAAATAGGGAACAGTTATGGGTGCAAATTTTAGAAAAGGGAGGCGTGGTGTTTGTTGCGGAGGACAAAAGTGTTGGAATGATCGGGTTTTCCAGCTGCGGTCTCGAACGAACGGGGGATTACCCTTTATATAGTGGAGAACTGTATGCGATTTATCTGTTACAAGAGTACCAAGGAAAAGGGATTGGAAAGGCACTGGTAAAACCTCTGATCGATTATTTAACGAAACAGGGAATTACGAGTATGTTAGTTTTTGTCCTAGAGGAAAATAACTCGAAATTTTTTTATGAGGCTCTAGGGGCTAAACTAATCGATACGGTTGAAGCTGAGATTTCCGGTGAAACGTTTAATGAAAGTGTGTATGGATGGAGGGACATCCGTTCGATCTTTTGATTTAAAGTGCTTTTTAATCGTTTAGGGGTTAAGTTGTTTTTTAAAGGAATTATGTCTTTTTCTTGTGTGATTTAGATAGCATTTTGAAGTGGCTGGATATGGAATCCCTCACTAACAATGTAAAACCACTGGTGAAGGGGGCACCAACCCATAGATGGACGCATAGCATAATATGATTAGTCTGAAATGGGAGGATGAACATGCCACAATTACCAACTTTAAGAATCGGGTCAACAGGACGTTATGTTCGGTTTCTTCAATTAGATTTAAACGGGCTAGGCCTCAACTATAATGGATTTAAAGTAGATAGTCAGTTCGGTACCAAAACAGATGATGTAGTTAAAAATTTTCAAGATCGCTTTGAGTTAAACCGAGATGGAGTCGTGGGGGCACGGACCTGGACACTCTTGTTAAATAATGTGAAAGCCATTCAGCGTTTATTAAGTTCAAGGGGATATGACGTTGGGGTGGCAGATGGCTGGTATGGAACACGAACAATCAGCGCTGTCAGAAGCTTTCAAAGCCATAATGGATTAACGGTGAATGGGATTGTGGATCCCCGTACGAGACAAAAGTTATTCAATCCAAATAATAAGGATCATTTTGAATTACGGCCATCGTCCAACTCGATCCATGCCTTAGATCCAAACGTGGGGAGGATGGCGGAACAATTTCTAGCGTTAACTCGACAGCATAATCTCAATGTCCATATTACAACTGCGTTTAGAAGCTGGGATGAATCCGATCGGCTATATGCAAAAGGAAGAACCGCACCAGGTCCAATCGTTTCGAATGCCCAGGGAGGAAATTCCTATCATAATTGGGGGTTGGCCTTTGATGCAGCACCTATTGAAAATGGAAAAGTCTCAAACGACACAAGTAAATATAAACTTATGGGACATTTGGGCGAACAAGTAGGTTTGGAATGGGGAGGCACATTTAAGAGTATCGTGGATTATCCGCATTTCCAATATACTTATGGATTAAATACGTGGGATCTACTCAACGGGGTTCGACCAAAGTCTTAGATCAGGGCTAGGCTATATTTTAACAAATGGGTATCTAGGTTAGGGACAGTCGGATCTGACCTATGATACCTTTACATAAAATAGACTATTGAAAAGTAAGCGACATACGCGCAATTGTCCTAGGCCATGTTTGTAAGGATAAAAGGGATCGGTGTTTGATCACAACATTATTCTGTGCGCTTAATGTTTTTTGTTGTCTTCTTAATAATTACTTTACTCTGAAAGACAGAGACGATGGAAGCAAATACGGCCAAAAAGAGAAGTAATAATAAATTTCGAGAATTATATTGCTTAGCTCTTTTGATCACGTGTTTGGTTTGAAATAAAGTTAAAATCGTTTGGATCACAAAACAAATCAGGATATCTGTTCGCTTAAGCAAAACAATCCCTCCCTTTTTTATTTAGAATGCATAACTCGACCGAGATTATGTGTAATCTTAATAATAAATATTTTTTTGACACAAGATAGAAAAACGTTCAAGATCCTAAGATAAGGGAAACGGTTCAAAAAGAATGATGCGTTTAAGGAAGAAGGCTTTTTTTAGACGAAGTCAATGTCGTCAAGTTTGGGGTTGGAGCTTGATTACCCTCATTATATTTACGGGGTTTTTGGGACATCCAATTAGTGCGGATGGGAAGGGAGGACAAGGTGCTGCGGAAAACCCACGTTTGAGTTTTGGTGTATTAAGTGACCTTCATTTGCACGAAGATGTGGATGCGGTTGGAAGAACCGAAATCGATGATGAGGCAGAACGCACCAACCTATTCCTCATACTGTTGCAGGCAGTTATGAGGAACGCTCTAATGATTACTCGGATAAGTTAGTGGCAATTCTTAATCGGTTTCCCCAAGCGGTTTTCTTCTCAGGACATCGTCATTTTACTTTGAAAAATCAACCCAAGACGATCTACCAAAATCATTTTACTATGTTTAATGACTCTAGTGTCCGTAATCCTATTACTCCAGAGAATCGATTCGTGGGGGATCGTGAGGGACTCGTGGTCCAAGTTTTTAAAGACAAAGTCATTGTGAAAGGACGAGATTTCACTCATCAAAAATGGATTGATTCTTATACAGTTAGAGTCCCCTTTCAATAAACCAAGGAAATCCTCTACAAGAATCGGTCAGAGTCTCCTATAAAACATAATAAAAAACGTGGAGCGTGTGAGCCCCACGTTTTTTACATTCTTCTTAAGCCCCTTTCATAAGGGATTGATGAAGGGAATAATCGTGTGCATTCCAGTCTATTTATGTTTAGTGCCTTGAATCCATAGCCTCATCCTGACGCTTCAACGGCTTTTTGGCAGGGCCTTCAATGACGTCACCCTTATAGGAGTAGCGTGAGCCGTGACACGGGCAGTCCCAAGTTCGGTCGCCATGGTTCCAATTCACTTCGCATTTCATGTGGGTGCACGTCGTATCCACAATATAAAGCTTCCCATCTGAATCCTTGTAGGCCCCTTTGCGTTGCCCGTTGACCAGGCACACAGCCCCTTCATCATGGGCAAGTTCTTCAGGATCCTTCGTTGGTACCTCCAATTTCCCCTTAACTAGATGCTTGGCGACATCGGTATTTTCCATAAAGAAATGCTTTAAACTTGGGTCCACATAGAAACGTGTTGGGGCAAATAAGTCTTTATAAGGATTATCTCGGTTTAAAACAAGGTCTTTAAGCAAGAGAGCGGCCTGCGTTCCATTCGTCATGCCCCATTTTCGATACCCTGTTGCAACCATTATATGAGGTTGATTTTGAGTAATAGGTCCTATATAAGGAAGTTTGTCCAAGGTGGTCAGGTCTTGAGCGGACCACCGGAATAGGACGTCCTTAATGCCGATTTCCGTCCGTGCAAAGTTTTCCAGGGCTTGGTAGTGCTCAAGGGCATCTTTTCCTTGGCCGGCTTTGTGACTTTCCCCACCTACAAGCAAAATGGTTTCACCATGTCGCGTTGCAGCGCGAACCGATCGTTTGGGTGGGTCAACACCTAAATACATACCACCTGCAAAATCCCTCTCAGGTTTGACAGCAATCAAATAAGAGCGCACAGCATGCATTCTTGAAAAATAAAACCCCATTCCACCGTGAAAAGGGAAATGTGAACAGGCAAGGACGGCTTTGCATTTGAGCTTAGCGCCGTTTCGCATGAGAACCTCTGTGGCCTCAGGGCCTTCTTCGACATGAATTGCAGTGGTATTCTCAAATATTTGCCCACCTGCTTCGGTAAACGCATTTACCAAATGGGATAAGTATTTTAAAGGATGAAACTGCCCTTGGTGTTTCATAGAAAGCGCGTTTTGAACGCTGAGTCCTAGCGGGATCGTGTCGGATAGTCCACCTTCAATGCTTAATTTTCGATAGGCGGTTAATTCTTTCTCCAACTTTTTCGCATACAAATCGGTTGTCGCGTAAAGGTAGGCGTCTTCTTCGTGCCAATCACACTCGATTTGAGCTTCTCTTATGGTGGTTCGAATGAAGTCGATCGATTCAGTGTTCGCTTCATAATAACCTCGAGTTTTTTCAACGCCTAAGTGCTGAAGGAATTCATGGTAGATGAGTCCGTGTTGGGCAGTGACTTTGGCAGTGGTGTGTCCGGTTGTGCCATTTAAAAGGCGATCGGCTTCGACTAAGGCGACTTTGACGCCTTCTTTTATTAAAAGGTAAGCGGCTGTGATTCCTGTGATGCCGCCACCTACTATGGCCACATCGACACGTTGGTCCTCCTCCATTGGGGGAAAGGTTGGGAGTTGCACGCCTTCTCTCCAATACGGCTCTGGCTCAAACGGTAAACGATTGGATCGTGTTTCATATTCTTTCATAGTTAGCCTCCATTTCTATCTGTTTACCATTATCCACGATTGGGTGGTCAACTATTCAATGGAGGGAGAGCTCCCATTTTTTTAAACGGTATCAACAAGTAAAAGTAGTCGCACTGTATTCAAAAACAAATGAGCTGCCTATTTAGGGGCAGCTCATCGGACCGTTTATTAAATGTTTGGATCTTTAGTCGGCTCATTTTGAAAGCTTTTATTTTCGGAGAGTTGGGCTTTCCCCATCAGTAGCACAAATACGCAAGCGAGGAGGGCTGGAACGAGCGTCCAAGCAAATGTGTGAGCGATCGATATGGCGAGCGATCCCGTGATTCGATCGAGAATGGCCTTTGGTATATGGGCACGGGTATCGGGTGTGAGAATCGACCGTGTATCTTTAAAATTCGCAGTACCATTCATGGAGCCAGAGCCAAAACCTGAAAACGCGTCTTTTAATTTGGTCATAAAGAGATTGCGTTGGATGACTCCAAAAATCGTAATTCCTACGGTCATCCCAAGCGACCGTAAAAAAGCATTGGTGGAACTGGCAGACCCTCTTTGACTGCTATTAAAGTGATGCATCGCGGCCATACTGAGGACGGAGAAAGAAGCCCCTGTTCCGAGCCCAACAATGATCATGTACAAAGTAACCATCCATCTAGAAGTATCTGTTGTTAACGTCGTCAGAAGGAGGACACCGATAATTAGAACGATGACCGAGACAAACATGACATTTCGATAACTTGTTTTAGAAGAGGCTTGGGCGCCAAGAGGGGCCGTAACCGTTGTTCCGAGCATCATCGGAAGTAAGATCAGACCTGAATTGGTCGCGGATCCGCCGGTAACACCTTGAACAAAAATGGGGATGTAAACGGTCGCCACAAGAAAAGTGGCCCCGTAAAACATGGCAACCAAATTACTTGTTGCAAACAAGCGATGGCGGAACATTTGAAACGAAATAATCGGCTCGTGTGCCACCCGTTCCACCCATATAAAAATAATTAATAAAACACCAAACGCGCTAAATAACCCAATGATCTGACCGGAATTCCATGGGTAGGTTTCGCCGCCAAGCTCTAAGGCAAACATTAGTGAAACGACCGCACCTACTAATGTTATGGCGCCCCACCAATCAATTTTTTGTTTTTCATGATGCTTGGATTCATGATAGCCGAAGGCAATGAGGGCCAAAGCAATGAGACCAAGTGGGATGTTAATGTAAAATACCCAGCGCCAGTTGAGGTAATCGGTGAAATAAGCCCCGATCAGTGGGCCGAAGATACTTGAAACGCCAAAGACGGCGCCGAAAATCCCGCCCATTTTTCCGCGTTTGTCGGCAGGAAAGACATCCCATACAATTGTAAAGGCGATCGGCATGAGCGCGCTCCCGCCAATGCCCTGGATGGCGCGATAAAGACTTAATTGAACCATAGAGTGAGCGGTTCCGCAAAGAATGGATCCGAATAAGAATAAGAAAATGCCTAGAAGGAAAAATCGTTTTCTTCCATACATATCCGATAGTTTTCCGAAGATCGGCATTCCCGCCATTTCGGTCACGAGATACGCTGAAGTGACCCAGACAAATTGAGAAAGTCCTCCAAGGTCGGCGACAATCGTACTCATCGCGGTGGACACAATGGTGTTGTCTAAAGAAGCGATAAAAATACCTAATAATAGCCCAATCATAACAGGAACGAGCTTGGTTTCCTTTGGTTTCATATGTACCCCCAAATCCATTGAGTTGTCTTCCGTTTCCGAGATCAACACATCCATACCTTATTAATTTACCTTACCCAACTGATTTTGGCACGATTAAATTTATAATATGAATACGCTTTACTTTTACGAGTCACCCACTTTTCCAACGATGAAAAATCGCTTGGGCATTTCAACAAGCGATTTCTTACAACGCTATTTTTTTTAAAATAACTGAAATCATGATCCGATTTGTTTGTGGACTGGTTTAAGCTTCACTTTTACATCTGAAATTAGAAGCACACTGCTTAAGATAATGAAAAGTCCGATCATCATGCCGCTTGTAAGCTTTTCATGGAGAAAAAGGAGACTCCAAATAATGCCGAAGATCGGGACGAGAAAGGTGACGCTCAGCGTCTTGGTTGGGCCAACGTTCTCAATCAAATAAAAATATAAAAGGTAAGCAAGCGCTGTGCAAAATAAGGCGAGTCCAACAACCGATAGACCAGCCAAAGTGGATGGGTGAGCGGCTGAATGTGGAATCTTAATAAATGTAAATGGAATTAAAATAACGGTTGCCCCAAACTGTTGTCCCGTAGCAAGTGTTAGGGATGGGACGCCTTTAAAGGTTTTTTTCGCATAAACACCCGCAATCCCATAAAAAATCGTTGCTAGAACGGAAAGGCTCACCGCAAGGAGTGTTTTAGGCGTGAGCGGGACCGAACTCCAGCCGACAAGGACCCCGACCCCTATGACCCCAATAACAATACCGAGCCATTTTCTTCTGTTTAGGGTTTCATTCAACCATCCCCATGCGATCAAGGCTGTGAATAGTGGTGTTAACGAGTTAAGGATGGCGGACATGGAAGAGGGGAGCGTCAATTCAGCTGTCGCAATTAGAGTAAACGGAATCGCAGCGTTCAATGTCCCAATAACAATAAATTGTTTCCATCTTTCTTTAAAATGGGTAGCACCTTTAGTGGCAGTTAAAACAATGACCAAAGCAAGGGTGGCAATCGTAACTCGCCCCTCGATCGTGAGGATCGGTCCGAACACTGGTGAGGCCATTCGAATAAACAAAAAGGATGCGCCCCATAAAGCAGCAAGCACAAATAAGGCTAGTATTTCTTGCGGTTTCATACCGTTACCCCCGGATTCTATAGTGTGATGGCGTACAAGCCGTTTGCTGTCGAAATACATTTGAAAAATGGGCAGAACTCTTGTAACCGAGCAAATAGGCGATCTCAGTTACGGGTGTATTTGTGGTGGTGAGCAGCCGCTTTGCCTCCGCCATTCGAAGCGTTGTCATGTATTCGAGTGGAGACTGACCGGTCATAGATTTAAACACCCTTTGAAGATGGTATTTGCTCACACCAACTTCTATGGCCAGTTGATCTAATGTGAGTCCGTAACGGCGGTCACGGTCAATGACTTGTTTGATGGATTGGACGATCTCTTGTTCAGTGGTTTGACCAAGGTCCGGACGGCATCTTTTACAAGGTCGATAGCCTTCTGAAAGAGCTGAAGGAACATCAGGAAAGAACACCACATTTGCTCTCAACGGTGTCCTCGATTTACAGGACGGTTTGCAACAAATTTTTGTAGACTTAACCCCGTAATAGAAAAGACCATCAAATGTATTATCACAACAAATCACAGCCTCCCACATGACGTCTGTATGAATTTTGCCCATGGTCCTCAACCCCACCGCTTATTTTTTCCTACTTCATTATAGCAAGAAGGATTAGGAACAACATTCAAAATCTTGCTCTGTCATTCTATTGCGTATAAAGGTTGAGGTGTAGTGAGGGGGAGTTAATAAACTTTTCACCAAATATAAAAATTAAACAGGGTTTCTCGGAAAAATTTATCAATACAGTAATACGGAAAAAAATGTTAAAATTTAAATATTCATAGATTTTGTATTTTTGGTAGAAGAAGTGTTAAATGGTTTTTGTTTCAATCGTGAAATTTTCTAAGTAACACCTTTCAATAAAAGCAGGTGAAACGACTGCCATTACCCATTATTGTTCTCAAAGAGGAGTTCCAAGAGATGAATATTGGAGAGAAGATCGCCTTCCATAGGAAAAATAAAAACATGACCCAGAGAGAACTGGCGGACGGTATTTGTTCCACGGCCTATCTAAGTAAGTTGGAAAACAATAAAATTGATGCGCAAAATGAAATCCTGTCTTTTTTGTGTGAGCGGCTTGATTTAGATCATGATCAAATAACAGTGGATGATTTCACCTCAATAATGGATCAACTCAGACGAGTTTATGTTTTGGTTAACAAGCGGCAAACACAAGACGCAGAACCAAAGCTTGCAGCATTTGAAGATCTAGCACATTCAATAAATCCAATGATTTCGACGGCTTATTTTATCATTCGGTTAGAATTTGAAGTCGCAGCTCGTCATTGTGAGAATGCGGCTCAATTTAAATCAAAGCTTCTTGATCGGTTGAATTATTTAAATGAAGAGACGAATGTTTGGTATTACAAAGCCCTTGGTTACTATGAGTATACATACGGTAACTTAGAACGGAGTGTTGATTATTTTTATAAAGCTCAAACCCTTATAGAAGAAGCGGGAAACTCGGATCCACAAATCGAGTATTTGCTCGGTTTGGTGAATACAAGACTCATGTTGATCTCGAAATCCATCTATCATACAGAACGGGCATTAGATATTTATACGAGACAAGGCTACAACTTGCAAAAAATCACCGAGTGTAAGCTTCTGTTAGCGATTAATTATAGTAAGGTTAACTATACGGAATTGGCAGAAGACCATTATAAGAACCTGATTCAACTGTTAAAAATGGATTATCAGAATCCAAATCTATTAAGCAAGGTCTATCATAATTTAGGTTATCTCTACTTGGTCACTGAGCAAGTGGGGAAGGCTGAAGAGGTATTTCAGGACGCGTTGAACGTCTCTACGCAACCGGATTTAAAAGTCGATACCTACTATTTGTTAGCTTATATTTATAAGAAACAAGGAAAACGAGACCAAGCGCTAGCGTTCTGCCAAAAGTGCATGGAACATCCGGATCCTTTTCAAAAGGAATATTTCTATAAAGGTTATATATTGGAAACATCGATTTTGTTTCCTGACTTTGAATGTTCCACATTCCTTCAAAAGTTAGAAAATGAAATCCTTCCTTATTTTGAGACACAAGAACCCGCGGTGGCAAGAGAGTGCTGTGCCCTGTTAGGGGAGATCTACAGCAATCAAGGAAGATATAAAATGGCCAATCAGTATTATCGGAAAGCGTATCAAATCAATGCCTTAAACCAGTTAAAGGAGGTCTTGATTTAATATAAAAGGCGCTTCTGATTGGTGTTGTTCTTTTAACAATGGGGATCAATGGACCATTCAATCCGGATGATCATCACGATTTGCCGGAGGCCATGTCCTTAACAAAGGTGTCCTTATGTATGAACTAATGGTACTAGTTTATAAAGACATAAATCATTCTGAGAGAAATACTTGTGTACTTGGAGCTAACGTCTATAGGGAGAAGGTGTGGATTTAATTTGAATAAACTAAAACTATCTTTAACTATAAATGTTATTCTTGTTGTTCTATTAGTTTTGTCAGGCATGAGTCTATATAAATTAAATCATTCCAAATTAGATTTAGCCGATGGTTCGGTAAATTCTGTAATCAGAATCAATCAAGCCCACAGAAATTTGGATTCTTATTTGAACTCAAACGATTCCAAACAATTAAACAAGGCAGCAGGGACATTGGCAACAGCAGGTGGGGAAATGACTGTACTTGGGGGATCCGAGAAAAATACTGATGTGATCCGATTGGGGTACATTGTCTCGCAACTAGGAAATGATTTAATTGCGCCTGCAGACCCTAATACACCTAAATATGTCCAAAAGTATTTGAATATCATCGTGCACTTTTTGCCAGATTTAGGTAGGCCAACAACCAATCAACTTTTAAGCGGGCCAAAACCATTTAATCAGAAGGTTGCCGAAATCTTGGGGAAATTGCCTGAGCCCTTTTCGGATCCTTATAATCTCTATTAAAACTTTTAATCGCTCCGTCCCAAGATGACAAAATAAAAGACCGCGACGAGCGTTCTCGAGCGGTCATTTTTTAATTCTCACGTTTTAGTAAACGTAAGAAGTACCAACGATAATCAAGAGAATGAACAATACGACGATCAAGGCGAAACCACCGCCGCCGAAACCAGCACCGTAAGCCATAATCCATTACCCCCTTTAATTAAAGGATTAATACATACTATGTAGATAACGGGCCATGTGTTCAGGTGAATGTCCCTATTGAATGAAAAGAAATAAGCCGATGTTTGAAAAGGGCTTGAGAGTAGATGGCTCATGCACACAAATAGTTGGGAAAATGGAGAGTTGTGTGTGCAAGAGGTGGCTCGCGTACCCAAACGGTTGGGGAGATCGAAGACCAGCAAATCTTAATGACATTAGAAACTCACAAGCTTATAATAAATGCGTTGCTATTTAATTGAATGAATCAACGTTTACCCGTTTTGGGTTGATCTAAATCAATCAGCTACACAAAATTATCTAAAGAAATAATCGCTTTCAAATCTTTTAAGTAAAATGTTAAAAGGAAGACACCTTCTTTTTATAAACGCTTTCAAAAATCAATTGACTTATCAGTACTTTAAGTTTTATAGTTTTTATAGGAAAAGGTGTAGGGCATGCGGTGTATAGGGACAACAACACTAGGAAACAGGCTGCCTGGTGTTGTCCGTTTTTATGAGACGGTTGGTCTCCTCTTTTTTAGAAGATCGTTTTAGTGAAGGCTTCTTCTATTGAATGGAGGGCTTTGCAAACCCATTTGCGCCAACGGTTGCGCAGTTTTATGCGAACGGTTGCACAGTTTAATGTAATAGATCAAAAGGTTCTTAAAAGAAAGGATAGGGAGACATGCAGATGAAGCACAAATGGTGGAAAGAAGCGGTAGCGTATCAAATTTATCCGCGCAGTTTTATGGATTCTAATGGAGATGGCATTGGTGATCTCCAAGGGATAATATCAAAGTTGGATTATCTAAAAGAATTAGGGATTGATGTAATTTGGATCTGTCCAATATTTAAATCCCCGAATGATGATAATGGATATGATATTAGTGATTACAAAGACATTATGGATGAGTTTGGTTCCATGTCGGACTTTGATCAGCTAATGGATGAAGTGCATAAGAGAGGCATGAAACTTATTTTGGATTTGGTCATTAACCACAGTTCAGATGAACATCCTTGGTTTGTTGAGTCGCGGAGCTCAAAGAATAGTCCATATCGGGATTATTACATCTGGCACCCAGGTCGGAATGGTAAGGAACCGAACAACTGGGAGTCCATCTTTGGTGGGTCCGCTTGGGAGTTTAATGAGTTAACAAATGATTACTATTTACATGTGTTTTCAAAGAAACAGCCAGACTTGAATTGGGAAAACGCGGTTGTTCGCGAGGCGCTTTATGGCATGGTGAATTGGTGGCTAGATAAAGGAATTGATGGATTTAGAATTGACGCCATCTCGCATATTAAGAAGCTACCAGGGTTTCCAGATTTACCTAATCCTGAGAACAAGAAATATGTACCTTCATTTGACGGCCATATGAACCGTCCAGGTATTCAACCGTTTTTGCAGGAACTTAAAGAAAAAACATTTGATCACTATGACATTATGACGGTTGGTGAGGCTAATGGTGTTCATGTAGAAGAAGCAGAGGATTGGGTCGATGAAGAAAACGGCAAGTTCAATATGATCTTCCAATTTGAGCATTTAGGGTTATGGAAAAGGAGCTCAGAGGGCGGCTTGGATTTGGACGCTTTGAGGAACATATTAACCAAGTGGCAAAAAGGCCTAGAAGGAATGGGTTGGAATGCGTTATTTCTAGAAAATCATGACCAACCCAGATCGGTTTCGACTTGGGGGAATGATCAAAAACACCACGTGAAATCTGCGAAATCCCTTGCAACTTTGTACTTTTTAATGCAGGGTACGCCGTATATCTATCAAGGCCAAGAAATTGGAATGACAAATGTTCGTTTTGATTCCATTGAAGACTATAATGATGTGGCAATTAAGAATCTGTACCAAACCGCTATAGAAGAAGGAAAGACGCACAAGGAAATCATGGAAGTGATCTGGAAAAACGGTCGAGACAATTCTCGAACACCCATGCAATGGAGCAATACGCCTCAAGCGGGTTTCTCAACGAGTGAACCTTGGCTAAAGGTCAATCCAAATTATCCTGAAATTAATGTTGAAGCGTCACTCGCAGATCAAAATTCGATTTATCATTTTTATAAATCGCTAATTAAGCTAAGAAAGACACATAAGAGTTTAGTATATGGGAATTATAATCTGATTTTAAAGGATCATGAGTATGTGTATGGATACACTCGTACGCTAGACAATGAAACCATTGTCGTGCTTTGTAATTTATTTAACACGTCTACAGAAATTAAAGTTCCCAAAGCTTATGAAAATCAAACGTTTATTCTTCTTCTTAATAACTATAATGTTGGAACTGAGCATAATCCAGAGACCTTTATGTTTCAACCCTATGAAACACGCATTTATCAAATCCTTA
Source organism: uncultured Sporolactobacillaceae bacterium (assembly GCA_963829575.1). Taxonomy (GTDB): domain Bacteria; phylum Bacillota; class Bacilli; order Bacillales; family Sporolactobacillaceae; genus KACC-23026. The sequence continues at coordinate 256,559 of CAWHJF010000013.1, forward strand.
CTTAAGCATTTAATAAACGGGAGGCGGGGGAGTCGCTCCCCGTCAAACAAAAGAGGGCTGTGACCTATGACTCTTGGTGAATATATCCTTATTTTTATTGGAACGATTTTAATGATTTGGGTGGTCATAGCATTACTTGTTAAGCGTTTTTACGGCGAACAAGGGTAATTTGTTCCAACTGTCATAGGAAAGTCAACTCATTCGGACAATCTAAATGTATAAAATGTGGGGGGATGTTGTACAAGGATTACTACAAAGATGAGTATTACAAAAAATAAGAGGATGAAGGGGGAGTTGTGTGATTAAGAAGAATTTGTGGTTAATATGTTTTGTTCTGACTCTAGTCCTTGCTATGCTTACCGCTTGTAATCATTCGATAGGAAATCCGTCTAACACCAAGAACACGAATGCAAATGTTAAGGATTCGTTGAGCTTACATTCTAAAGCGTTTACACCTACTGATTTTGTGACGAATTCTTCTCATGAGGTGTATTATGAAATTTTTGTGCGCGCATTTGCTGATAGCAATGGGGATGGAATTGGCGATTTAAATGGCGTCACTGAGAAATTAAGTTATCTAAAAAAATTAGGTGTTCAAGGCATTTGGCTCATGCCCATTTTTGATTCCCCGTCTTACCATGGGTACGACACGACGAATTATTACAAAATCAACCCGGATTATGGAACCGAGGCCGATTTGAAAAATTTGGTTGCTAAAGCGCATCAAATGGGGATTAAAGTCTTATTGGACTTGGCAGTTAATGATACAAGCACACAGAACCCGTGGTTTCAAAAAGCGTTAGCTGGGGACCCAAAGTATAAAAATTATTACATTTGGCAGAAGAAGACAGACAATCCGGATCAACTCGGTTCTTGGGGCCAACAGGTCTGGCACAGTATGAATGGAAAGTCCTATGAGAGTATCTTTGACAAGAGTATGCCGGATTTGAATTATGATAATCGGGAAGTTCGAAAACAGATTATTAACATAGGCCAATACTGGTTGAAAAATGATCATATTGATGGGTATCGTCTGGACGCTGCCATGCATATCTACTCAAAATGGCAGTATCAAGATGCAGATCAAAAGAATTACAAGTGGTGGGCGGAGTTCTACAATGCGATGAAACAAATCAATCCGAGTACTTATTTGGTAGGAGAAATATGGGATTCGCCAACAGTAGTGGGACCCTATCTAAAGAACGCATTGACGTCAGGATTTAACTTTGATTTATCCACACAACTTTTAGATGCGGCCAAAAACGAAACCGATAATGGTTTGGTTTCAAGATTGGTCTCGGTTCGCGCCTACTATGCGAAACAAAATCCAGAATTTAAAGATTCGACGTTTATTACGAATCATGACATGGACCGTGTGATGAGCCAATTGGGTAATAACTCGAATGAAGCTAAAATGGCGGCATCCCTGCTTCTCACGTTGCCTGGAAACCCCTTTATCTATTATGGTGAAGAAATTGGTATGCAAGGTGGAGGACCTGATGAAGCCAAACGTGAACCGTTCATTTGGTCGAATGATTCTAAAAATAAAGCCCAAACCTCATGGGAACCAACAGGTCTTAATGATGAAAGTAAAATTGCGGTAAATGTGGAAGAAAAAGACGCAGCTTCTATGTATAACTGGTACAAAAATTTAATTTACGCCCGTAGGTCTAGCCCTATTTTGATGGACGGAACACTTGCTGAGACAACTTATACGATCGATGGTGTGATTTCTTTTAAACGTGTTTTAAACAAGAAAAGTTTGCTCGTTTTTTCAAACATGACAGGTAAGTTAAAGTCTATTCAGTTAAAAAAAGAGGATGCTAGCGAACAATCGGTTTATTTTTCGACTTCATCAAAACTGAGAATGGGAAAAACCATTCAGGTGCCTGCCTATACCACAGTAATTTTATCAAACGGTTCTTGACCGAATTTTGTGAATAAGATTAGGGATAGGGATGAAGGCATTAAAAAATGGAGAAGAAACCTTAGAAATTTGAATTTTTACCGCAGTCAGAAAGAGACGGCATCACTGTCTAAAAACGATTCTTTGAAAGCAGTAAATTCTTTAGAAAATTTTTATAAAAAAACGCTTTCAAAAATAAAAGTTATAAAGTATAATTACAAATATATTCAAAGTGCAATCGTTTGCATTAAATTATCTATTTTGTGCAATCGTTTGCTAAATTTTTAAAGGGGGACGTCCATCTACCTAAGTTTGTAGGGGTAAATGAATTTTGTTATAAAATGTAACCGTTCGCAAAAAAGAGGAGGAGAAAAAAATGGATTTTAAAAAACCATTAAAAGTATTAGCGACTGGAATTCTAGCGGTTTCCTTGCTCGCGGCATGTGGAAGTAACTCAAAAACAACGGGTAATCATGTATCCAAAGGAACAAAGGACACCAGCAAAGCCAAATCAACTCAGGTTGCGCAAGTGAAACCTGAAGATGGTGCTAAACTAACGGTCTGGTACAGTGGCCCAGGCGACAAAGATTGGGCAACAAAAATTGCAAGCCAGTTTACTTCAAAATACAATGTTCCTGTGAAACTTGAAAATGTGGGTTCTGCTGACGCACCAGGAAAAATGGCAAAAGATGGTCCTGCAGGTCTTGGTGCTGACGTATTTACAGCGCCACACGATCACACAGGTGATATGGTTGCTCAAGGTATTGTTTATAAAAACATGGATCCCTCTTATTACAAGAAAAATGATATTTCAGCTGCTATAAATGGTGTATCCACTAATGACAGTAATGGTAAGTACACCATGTATGGTTATCCTCTTGAAATTCAAACATATGGTCTGTTCTATAATAAAACCTTACTTAAAAAAGAGGGTATGACCCTTCCAACAACATGGGACGAATTATTTGCTGATGCTAAGAAGTTTAACAATGATTCTTCTATTTCAGGCAAGCATTATGGTTTTATGATGGATGTTGGTAATGAATACTACATGCAATCATTCCTTTCTGCTTATGGGGGTTATGTATTTGGTAAGAATAACACGGATCCATCTGACTTAGGTCTTTCCGGTGATCCTGCTGCTAAAACGGTAGCTTTCTTAAATAAAATGCACGCTATTTTACCGATTAAACAAGCGAGTATTACTGGAGATGCGATGACATCTTTATTTGACCAAAGTAAACTCTTATTCTATGTTGACGGTCCTTGGGCTGTAGCGGGTCATAAAAAAGCTGCTGACAAAGCTGGCTTTGAATTTGGTGTGACACCATTACCACAACTTGATAACGGTAAGTATCCACAAAGTTTCTCGACTGTTAACGCCTTGTTTGTAAATGCTAATACGAAATATCCTAAAGCTGCTTATTTGTACGCAAAGTTCGCTACGAGTCCTGATGCTCAAAAACTTCGTTATCAAATCGAGCAAACACTTCCTGTTGCGAAATCGCTTGCGGATAGTTCAACCATTCAAGCCAACCCTATTAATGCTGCATTCTTAAAACAAGGTACACGTGCGATTCCAATGCCTAATATTCCTCAAATGCAAGCTGTATGGGGACCAATGGGAACGGCTTTTGTCACCGCTTGGGATAAGCCAAATGGTACAGCCCCATTTGATAAGGCTGAAGCCGCAATTAAAACTGCCCTTAGTTCGCAAACTAAATAAAGATCTCGATTAATTGAATATCAAAAATTGAATAAGACTAGTATCATTTTTTGATATTAGTCTTATTCCTTTTAACTAAAGGACTTTTAAGATCACGAACTAAGGTTTGGAGCTAGCAGAGAGTAGGAAGGGTGGAAACATGAAACAGTCAACTAAGGCAGGTTTACTTTCGCTTTTGTTTATGGGGGTTGGCCAATTTTATAACAAACAATTTATAAAAGGAATTATTTTTGTTTTAGTAGAAGCAAGTGTTTTGATTTTTGGTATAGTACCATTTTTCCATAGTATGTGGGGGCTTGTTACATTAGGCACACAGACTGCTCATCAAGATGGTTGGACGATTATTCCAGGAGATAACTCAATTGATTTGATGTTAATTGGGATTATTAATTTAATATCAATGGGTATTTTTATTTGTGTGTACATTTTAAATATTAAAGATGCTAGAAAAAATGGCGCATTAAAAGATACGGGCATAAAAGCCAATAGTTTTAAGCAAACACTGAAATATTTGACGGAGAATGGATTCCCTTATGTTCTTTTAACGCCTTCTCTTATTATTACTTTATTTTTAACCTTTTTACCGTTACTATTCGGTATTTTTCTTGCTTTTACAAACTATTCAAGTCCAAACCATCTTCCGCCTAAAAACCTCGTTCAATGGGTGGGTTTCCAATCTTTTGTTCAACTCTTTACTATGAAAGGCTGGAGTTCTACATTTATCGGTGTTTTTAGTTGGACAATTATATGGACCATTACTTCTACTTTAACTTGTTTCTTTGTCGGTCTTTTCTTTGCTGTTATTATTAACAATCAAGGCATTCGGTTTAAATCGTTTTGGAGAGGCGTTTTTATTTTGCCTTGGGCAATTCCGCAATTTATTAGTATTTTAATTTTGCACGATATGTTTAATGAAAGTTTTGGACCAATCGATTCGTATCTTCAAGCCATACATTTACCTGCTGTCCCGTGGTTTTCAAATCCACTTGCAGCAAAGTTCCTTCTCGTGCTCGTCAATATTTGGTTTGGTTTCCCATATTGGACCATGCTTATGAGTGGGGTTATGACGTCGATTAATCAAGAGATGTACGAAGCGGCTGACGTTGATGGGGCAAGCGGTCTTCAAAAATTTAGAAAAATCACACTACCAACTGTTATGTTTTCAACAGCTCCATTGCTTATTATGAGTTTTGCGATGAACTTCAATAACTTTAATGTGATTTATCTTATGACCCAAGGCCACCCTGTTAATAGCAACTATATGTATGCTGGTTCAACAGATATTTTAATTTCTTGGATCTATAATATGACATTAAATGTTGGTCAATATAATATGGCGAGTGTGGTTACTTTATTAATCTTTATCGTGATTTCAATTGTGACGACTTGGAACCTGTTAAGAACCAGAGCGTTTAAAGAGGAGGATATGATGTCATGACCACGATCTCTCAAGCAAAAAGATTTAAAAAGAAACCTAAGCCAGGCTCTCGTTTAGTTCGAGGCATCATCTATCTTATTTTATCGCTGTCTGTCATTAGTGTTTTGTATCCTATCTATTGGATCTTTATCGGTTCCTTAAATCCGGGCGATTCTCTAAGTGCAACATCTATTTTTCCGAAATATATATCTTTTGCCCACTATTCGTATTTATTCAAGAAAACGGATTATTTGATTTGGTTTAAAAACACGCTCTTTGTTGCGGGGATGAACACTATTATTTCTACTGTTCTAGTTATTTCGGCTGCCTATGCCATGAGCCGTTTCCGCTTTAAAGGTCGTAGATATGGTTTACTTTCTTTGATGATTTTACAAGGCTTTCCCGGATTTTTAGGAATGATTGCTATGTTTGCGCTTCTTCAACAAATGACTTGGTTTGGTCCTCATGGATTGCTTGATAGCTTATGGGGGTTGATTCTTATTTATGCAGGATCGTCTATCCCATTTAACGTTTGGCTCATTAAAGGCTATTTTGATTCTCTTCCCAAAAGTTTAGAAGAAGCTGCTAAAATTGATGGAGCAGGAAATACAAAAATCTTTTTCACAATCATGTTACCATTAGCTAAGCCGATGATTGCTTTTATTGCGGTTACACACTTTATTGGACCATGGATGGATTTTATCTTCCCTTCACTTGTTTTGACAAGTAGCAATAAAACAACCCTTGCTGTTGGTTTGTATGCTATGGTTACTGGAACTCAAAATACACAGTTCTCGACATTTGCAGCAGGTGCTGTTTTAGTTACGATACCCATTACTATTTTATTCTTATTGTTCCAAAAACAAATGACAGAAGGTTTAACAGCGGGTGCTAACAAAGGATAAGCCGCTTTCAATTGTAAATGAAGAAACGCAACTTAAAAAAGAAAAATAAGATAAGGTGCCTGTCACCTCCCAAATGTGTTCAGAGAGAATGTCCTGATTGGATCAAATTAGATAAGGAAATGTTTGGAGCGTACACAAGAGAATGGCATAAAAATGGCAAGTAATCGATAAATGTGTGCGCAGCAACGTCAGTCGCACAAAAAACGAAAGACCGCCGAGAACTGAGGTTCTTAAGCGGTCTTTTTGTTAATCTCACGTTTTAGTAAACGTAAGAAGTACCAACGATAATCAAGAGAATGAACAATACGACGATCAAGGCGAAACCACCGCCGCCGAAACCAGCACCGTAAGCCATAATCCATTACCCCCTTTAATTAAAGGATTAATACATACTATGTAAATAACGGGCCATGTGTTCAGGCGAATGACCTAATTGGATTAAATTGGATAAGGGGATGTTTAAAACACGGAGCAAGAGTGGAACTATGCACACCAAAGGTGGACGAAATTGAGAATCGTGTTCGCGAGGAATTTTTGCGCAAAAAATAGTTTGAAGGATCCGAGCAACGCAGTATGCTTTTTTTATAATAATTTCAATTGGACCGTCATAATAATTCAAATGATTTCGAAAACTATCGATAAGGATCGGAACGTACTGTAAATCAAATCTACTTACCAATCCTGTAACGGTCCTAGCTAAACGTTTCGATCCCTTTATATGGGTTCAGTCAGTGTTATCCAACACGGACTGAACCACAAAAAAGGAGGGTTTTAAATGGAAACGGTTACAAATAACGTAGAAGAAAAGGGACGGCGACTTAGTCGAAAGCGATTCTGGGGGGCACTGGTTGCAGGGCTTCTTTTCTTAAGTATGATTGTAGGCTTCTTTGGATTGACGGGGAAAGCCTACGCTCTTCCAATGGCAGGGATTGGCGATTTTAATGTTTCTTTTAACAAAAGAATCTCAATAAAAGTGATCGTGCGGAAGCCGTCCTTTTTAAATGATCCACCGTTATATAATAAAACAGCTTTTTATTGTAGATCGTGGACAAACTCTATAGAACTAGACAATAATATGGATAGAGGAACTAGTTTGAATTTTGAAGGGAAAGGACCGATATGAAAGAAACGAATGGGTGCGTCTTCCGATGGTTTTAATGGAAAGGACCTTCTTTCAAAATTAATACGAGTTCATTTTTTACTTTTTATAGTGTTGTTATACCAGTTTTTATTAGATGGTTTTTATTAAGGCGTGAATGGAGGGGAAAAACACATTCGAATGTGCGGAAAGGTTCACATTGGCTTGGGGTCTGCATATGGTAATAGTGTAGCAGGGGGAAAATGGAGGGGTAGCGAAGGGGTCAAACGCGACGGACTGTAAATCCGTTCCCAATGGGTTCGAAGGTTCAAATCCTTCTCCCTCCACCAAGATAAGGTGCCTGCCACCTTCCGAAATAGAAGGATGTGCGGAAGTAGTTCAGAGGTAGAACACCACCTTGCCAAGGTGGGGGTCGCGGGTTCGAATCCCGTCTTCCGCTTAGTTAGCTTTACTGCCACTTCCAATATAGGATAGTTGTTCCCGATCGCGAAGATCTGACTTTTCGCAAATCGGGTTTTTTTCGTGTGTCTCGAGCGAAATCAAGGCAACGGCACATGGAAATATATAAGTAAAGCAACGATAATTGGGACGGATACCAAATAGGCAAGCCCTGGCCGTTTGAAGTGAAGGTAAAGCATAGGAACCATGATGATTACAAAGCAAACGGATGCGGAATAGGACCAATGGTTGTCATATATAAGTAAACCCCTTATGTCCATAATCAGTTCATAAACTAACCATAAGCAGATCCAGAAAACGATGTATAGAATTTTCTTTGAGATGTTTGCTTTTGGAAAACGATATAGAAATAAGAGCATTGTGCTTGGATAAATAGTAAACATGATGAAGAGATTGTTAAACAAATGGCTAGGGAAGAGGTTGGGGGGGGAGGGGTAGCTCCACATTAAAAAGTGTTGGCATAATAGATTATAGAGCATGTCCCCCATAATTAAATATTGGATGGTTGGAAGATAACGGTGCCAATGTCTCCAATCCCCCCATCTCCAGGCACAAGCGATCGAAAAAAATCCAATAAAAATTAATAACAAATGATCACCTCATGACACGTTCACATTAATTGTTACTTACTGTTTGGTTGTGTTTCGGATTCTACTGTTCAAAGCAATCGACCAAGGGCATACGTAACATTTAGGTGTGGCAAAGCTTTTTCAGTTCGCTAATTATGTAATTTTTTATTTAATATTATTTCTCTATAAGCGGTCATTTATTATAAGGGAGTGTTCTGTAGATTTTGATTCGTGTCACCCTTTTCCTTTCTATTGACTTTGGAATTGGTCCCAACTTAATCGCATAGTCTAATAGTGAGGAAAATGTGAGGGTGTGAGTGAGTGCCATTCTATCGCAAATTCAGGCTGAAAAGGCTTTTAAATATGGCTCATTCCTAAAAGATTTTCATATAACAAGCGAGACTATTTTCGCATACGTCAAACATAACAAAGTTTACTAAAACACCCTTTAATAAAGAACGGTTTGTTTTAAATTCATGTTAAGGAGCGCTTGCAATGGAGAAGAAAATCAAAGAAATATACAACCAGCTGCCATCCTCTCATCAGGATTTGGCCTATTTTGCTCACCATCTCACGGTTGCCTTAAATGCCTTCAAAGATAACCGTGTAAAAAGAAAAGAATTGGTAAGAAATGAATTCTTTTCTAGTGTGCACCAATGCCATGAAATCATTATTGAGGAATTAAAAAGAGCTAGTGAACACACGGATGAGATTGAAGCGCGTTATAACGATATGGTTCATATAAAGCGGCTGCAAGAGTTTAAGGAAACCGTGCCTTTAGTTTATAAAGATTTAGCTATTTTTTGCCAGGAGTTGTTTAAGCGGTTTGATGATCTGAAGAGCGAACGCTTAATGCAAGTGGGACTAAAAACGTTAAATAATGAGACTATTAATATCAAAACGGAAAAAAACTTTTTGAAAGTTGTGGATGAAGTCGAACGAGAAATTATGGAAGAACTTGAAAAAACCTACGAAGATATTAAAAACACTGGAAAACCGGACTATATTAGACATTATATAGATGGAATTAGATAATAAGGCCTACATTTATTAAGCCCCTTTGGCTGTGAGTCTATGAGCTTAGGGGCTGCTTCCCATTCAGGAAGCTTTTACTGTCAAAGCTTTTACACACAAACTCCCCTCAAGGCTAAACAGATCTTTATCTGTCTAACTTAAGGGGAGTTTATCAGTTTTCCAACAACCGGCATTCCTTAATAAATAGGAGGGGTTGCTTTAATAGTATTGAAAGCTAAACCTTTAAATCCACCAGTGACCGCCAACCGCAGTATTTATGACAACACCGTAGGTTAAATACAAGAGCCAAACTCCAGTGAGCAATTGGAAAACGCCAACCCAACGTGCGCCACTTTTTGATCCGGAAAATTTGGTTGGGATCTCAAATAAATAAATAAGGGATAACCCTATGAATAGAAGGGCTACTGGGACGTCGCCGGCTATAAAGAAAACACTCATACCGAGAATGGATAAGAACAAAAAGGCGATGGCCATCCACCCTTCAGGCGTTTCGTCGCCACCTTTGTATTTCCGGTAAGCCATGGCAAACCAATGGACACCATATGCGGTAAACGCGAGGGCTGCCATATATAAAGGGGCTTGATTGGTAAAGACCTGGAACCATGTGAGACCAACCATTAAGTATAAACCTGTTAAAAATTGCATGAACCCTGACATCCAGATCCCCCATAATCCCATCGTGCGATCTAGCTCAGGTGAAGAGGGCGTTGAACCAAACACTGCTTGCCCACCCCAAACGAGATACCCTGTAGCAAGACCAAAGAATCCAATAGCGAGAGGTATAAATGCTGTAGATGAAAAAACGGACATGTGCCATTCCCCTTTCGTTTAATTTTTCTGACTACACTTGAACTCTTCCCGGGGAGGGCATGTGTCAAAACCTTTTTTACTTTGTATTGAACGTATTTGTAAATTTTTTGATAATTCGCCTGTAGAGGTTTAACTTACAAACCTTTCTTGTAAGCATCCGATTAGAACGTTCTAACGGTTGATCGATAAATGATAAAGGATCCGAGCGGACCCGGTAATGTTAGGAGACGGGGGTCGAAAGATAGTTGAACTTAACCGCTTAAGTTTTGGCCCAAGCAGTCGATAAATTAATTAAGACAACTAATTTGTCTATAAACCAACCATTAATCGATCTTGTGGCAAAGGTGACGGTGATCTGTTAATTAAAGAATTCCTTTCTAACTTTTCTATACTCATTGCCTTGCTTTTTATTTACTCTCAATTCATAGCAAAGGTACCACTCGCACCTACCTCTCCTTTAAAAACAAAGGTAAGCACGGGTTTAGCTGGTGGACTGCTAAGTCTCCTATTAATGCTATATGGGATTCCCATTGAGCATACAGTCATTGATTTGCGTTTTATTCCGACCCTCTTATTGGCCTTTTATGGAGGAATCGTTCCAGCTTGTTTATCCTTACTCTTAACTTTTATTGGACGGCTTTATCTCTCTGTCAATCAAGCCGCCTATTTTTCAATCTTAATGGGTGTATTGAAACTTAAGCAATTGATTATTATTCAAATAAAAACGCCTGTTCGCGAGGTTCGCGGACAGGCGTTGATTTGTTTTTTTGTATTTTATGAGAGATCGGGAGACGTGACTTACATATAATCGTAAACAGAATCTACAAAATAAAGCCAGTAGTAGTACTCAACTTGACCATCTGTCATTTGAGACACATCTTTTTCAGTTACTTTGTGTTTTTCTACTAATTTGGTTACTTTGAAATTCCGTTCTGTTTGACTCATCGTTTAAGACCCCTTTTTAATAAATGCTTTTTCAGCTTTTTTAATAAGTATTGGCTTTGGCAACGTGTAAGTAACGATTTGTTACACTCATTATATATCTCAAAGTGATATTAATAAAATACCGTTTTGAGATAGTTAACGAAAAAGTGATATGGAAAAGGGATGGTTTGCGGTCATTATAGGGGGAAATCGGCAAAAAATAGAACGCGTGTTCTATTTTTTGGGTGAATGGCTGATTTGAATCGGATTTCTGTACATCTTTGTAAAAAATAAATGGGTGTGGGAGTTTAGGTATCCAATACATAAAGACAAGGGGCGGAATCCGCCCCTTGGTAGGCGTAATTTTAGACCACATTTGGAGAGTGCTCTTTTTTATAAGCATACATGCGCTCGTCTACACGTTTCAAATAGTCTTCAATGTTGAAATTCTCAGTGGATGGATGGGTTGGCAATTCAATGCAACCAAATGAGAGGGATAATTTAGGCTCATTATTCTGCAATGCCGTGTTGATCTTTAACACGGTTTCAATTGCAAACGTTTCATCCGAATCCGTTAAGAGCAAGACAAACTCATCGCCACCAAATCGAAAAAGGAGATCGTGGTTGGCAAGATGCGTATTGACTAGAGATGCAAAGTTTTCCAATACTCGATCCCCACATTGATGCCCAATGGTGTCATTTATAGACTTGAAATTGTTAAGATCTACAAGAACAAGGGTAAGTGGACACTGATCAAGACTGGCTTGGGTTAATAGGTCCCGAACCACTTGATAAAAATAGCGTCTGTTATAAGCACCAGTTAATGGATCGGTTTGACTCATTAATTTAAGCTTCTCAGTCTGTTTTTCAATATATCCTTTAATAAAAGAAACTTGACGCGTATTAAAAAGCTCAAATAATCGTTCGATGAGTCGAGCTAGTGTGAACGCTTCTTCACCCATGGACTCTAATGCAATTCCAATATAATGGCTAGCTGCCATTCTCGTGCTGTGATTCATAATAAAAACAAGCTCCGAGGTCAGTGTGGTTTCGGTTGCGTAAGCGGTTCCTAAGTGATAGGCACCAATGTCTTCTTGCGCAATAAAATTATGATAATCGTTTTCAAAATAAAACATCGCTAAGCAGTAATCATGCATCGTTTGGGACAAGTTGTTTGCGTAGGAGGGGTGGTTGTTAAGAAATGTGCAAAACTCAGGATACTGAGTCATTTTTTTAAGATGCATGTCTATTATTTTGGGGATATCGTTTTGGATTTGTATTTTTAATTGGGAAATTGTCATGTCACACACCATCAATCGAAAAGTATTAGTCACTCTTCAAATTATAGCATGACTCTAAACGTGAGTTTGGAAAATTCACTCTAAATAAAATGGAAAAACGAAGAACTATAGAAGAAGTAATTTGTAAGTAAGAGGGGAGCAACCGGTCAATGAAGCCCTATTGGCTGAGACAACTTCGGAATTGAGTGCTTCATCCCACTTATGAAGCACTATAAAAGAGGTTATCCCTAATGGAATAACCTCTTTTTACACGTCATTCATCATTTATTTTTTATAGCATTACATGTAATCGTAAACGGAATCAACAAAGTAAAGCCAGTAATAATATTCGATTTGCCCATCCGTCATTTTTGCAAGTTCTTTCGCGCCTAACTTCTTGCGATCCACTAATTTTTTGACTTTATATTGACGTTCTGATTGGCTCATCGTAAATCCTCCTTGATTGCTTCCCTTTTGTTTTAATCAGGTTGTTTTCTTACTTTTATTATATATCTCAAAGTGATATTAAAAAAATATCATTTTGAGATAAATGGCAAAAAAGCCATATAGAAAAGTTATCTAATTAGGCGTTTAGACCATCAAAAAATGGGTTCAATAGAACAGATGTTCTTTTTATAGGGGGGAGAAGGTGTGGTAATTGAAGGAAAAGCAGAGGCGTGTAATTTTGAATCACGCTTTTAACCACAGCTGATTTGAAAAACCGCTTTAAAGGTGAAGGACGGGATTTTGGTCTAATATTAGCGAAATTTGTAAAATTGACCAAAAAGCCAATTCTCCTTCCTTAAGTCAATAAATTACTGTTTGAATAGCCGTTTAATAAGTTTGAGCACCCTTAGATGCGAACGTTTCTTCGTTTGAAATTGTTTCAAAACGTGAATATACCCTATAAAATGGTTATTAAAAGGGGTAATGCTATGAATCGATTATCGGATCAGCAACTAATTGAAGCTTATGCGGAAGCTCTTCGACTCGGTTTGAATGAAGATTTTATCAAGGTATTAAAAGAAGAAATCGAGTTAAGGAATCAGACAGCTCTTTAAAAAGAACGGCCTTGGATTTTTAATGGATTGCAAGGTTGAGGAACGTTAGAATAGTTTAGCAAAATTAGTAAAAAATGACTCCAAAAAGACGGGTCAATTAATGTTAAAATAGGGGTATGATTTAAAAATGTTAAATAGATCCTTTCATCCTTTTTTAAATCTAGCAAACTTGTAATGAGAGGAGCGATGCGAAAAATGCGTAAAATCAAGCTCATACTGGCTGAAGATTACATTAATTTTCAATTCGTTCTGAAAGAGTTTATTGAACCCCTTAATGCCTTTGAAATTGTGGGAATAGCGGAAGATGGCGAACAATTAATCGAGATGATCAGTAATGAACAACCGGATTTAATTCTTGCTGATATCCAGATGCCAAAGCTAACTGGAGTAGAGGCCATTAACATGTGCTTAAAAACATGCCCTCACTTGCAGTTTATTTTTATAACAGGGTTTGAAGAATTTGCGATTCAGGCCTTTGAATTGGACGCTGTCGATTATTTGGTAAAACCCATTGATAAAGACCGTTTATATGTCGCTTTGGAACGCGCCAAAAAAAGAATTTCACTCAAACAACGGTACCAACAAAGACCTGTTCTTTCAGTCATTGTGGACCGGACGAGCTATTTCATTCCTTTTAAAGATATCATTTTTATTGAAAAAATAGGTCGAAAAACTCAAATTCATACGACGGCTAAACGATTTGAAACCAATGAATCGTTGGATCAGATTTTTCGTAAATTAAACGATTCTTTTTTCAAGTCTCACCGATCTTATATTATTAATCTCGATTATGTCTCCCACCTTTCTTATGAGGGCGAGACCAATTTTGTCCACTTTAGAGACTGTCAGGAGATTGCATACGTTTCTAAGCTGCAGAAAAATGAACTCATTCAAGCGCTCACCTTCGACAAATACCAAATTTAAGCAAATTTATAAAAATAGAAATAAGGACGCCAACGTGCCGATGTGCATGCTGGCGTTTTTTTGTTGAATTAGACGGAAGTGTGACATTTCTAAGTGAATAGCCTTAGATAAAGACCTTAAAGGAAGAGACGACATGCGCCTATTCACGATTCATTTAGAACCAGAATGTCTAGGAAAAACGCAAAATGGAGCTGTGCGCCCGAAAAATCTAATTGATTTTTTAGACTCGATTCCTGAGTCACGGATTCAAACGGTTGGTTTATATGTGGATCATAGTGGCGTCATGATTAAGGTTGAATGAAGATGTACTTTATGGATGATCAAACCATTGAAGTGAAGTCAGAATCGCATCCCGGTGGCAGCACGCAAACGGTTGCCACGCGTATGAGTGTTTTGAAATCTAATGGAAGAAGTAGCAAGCAATCGTTTGCTTGGATAAGGAGAATCCCTTATCGAGCTTCCACTTTATACTTTTCTAATAAGGGTTTTAAGGATCTAAAATCAGGGAGAATCCCGAATTACAGGTGGACTGTAGCATGCTAAATTTAATGTATCAAAACCAATCGTTTAAAAATTCATTGGGGGTTTGATTTAAATGAAAAAACATGAAGTGATTATTCCTGAAAATCCAGTGTCACATTTCTTGTTTGTCAGTACTCGGTCTGCTTGGATTTGGTTGATTTTAAGATTATATGTCGGGTATCAATGGATCAGTGCCGGTTGGGAAAAAATTCATTCCGATGTCTGGACAGGTGGGAAAGCAGGGTTGGCCTTGCACGGTTTCATTCAGGGAGCATTGGCCAAATCAAAAGCAGCTCCTGGCGGCCACGCTGATGTAACGGGTTGGTATGCAAACTTCTTGCAACACGTTGTCTTACCGAATGCTAAAGTGTTCTCAATCGTTGTCTCATACGGTGAATTTTTGGTCGGATTAGGACTTATTCTCGGTCTTCTTACAGGGGTTGCGGCATTCTTTGGTGGTATGATGAATATCAGTTATCTATTTGCTGGTACGCTTAGCACGAACCCACTTCTTCTACTCTGTGCGACCATCTTGGTTCTCGCTTGGAAAGTTGGCGGTTGGTATGGACTTGACCGCTTTGCGCTCCCTTACCTAGGTACACCGTGGCAGCACACTGAACACAAAACTGGAAAACAAAAAAAACCGAACCAAACGGCTAGTTGATTGTTTAGACGCTGCACACCCAATGTGGGTGTGCTTTTTTTTGATTAGAAGTGTAAGATACAAGAAAAGAGTGGAACAAGCGTGAGAGGCTCTTAATTTACATAAAAATTTTCAGGGAAAAGAAGCATTTTTCCTGTGAGCCTCGTCTAATAAAGTAAGAGAGAAGTGGGGGGTACTATGAAGAAGGGGAGTCCTGATTTTGAATATAATGAGTCTGACTCGTCAGACGACGTGCTTCTTAGTGACCTTATGTCCCAGCATGGTAATGAATTGACGAATTTAGCTTATTCCTATCTACATGATTGGGGACAGGCTGAAGATGTTGTGCAAGAGGTTTTTGTGAAGTGCTATCAGAAGCTTGCAACATTTCGCGGAGATTCTACCTATCGCACCTGGTTATATCGAATCACGATTAACAAGTGTAAGGATGTCAAAAAATCTTGGGCTTACAGAAATTTAAATGTTCAGCCACTTGATACCTTGTTCTCATTATCAAGTGAGGAAGAGACACCGGAAGAAGCGGCCTTCCGTCAATCTGAAAATGAACAGTTAGCTCAAGTTTTGTTGACCCTGCCTATTAAATACAGAGAAGTTTTATTCCTTCATTATTATTCGGATTTGAAGATTGACGAAATTGGCCAAATGCTTAAGAAAAATGATAAAACCATACGCACGCGGCTGTTTCGTGCTCGGAAATTATTGAAACAAAAATTAGAGGGGGACCCGACTAATGGAAGATGATCCGTTGAAACGCCTCCGTTCAAGCCTTGACGAGACCGTTTTTAAAGAGCAACATTTCACTGATAAAAATCGACAGGCCGTTTTGGATCAAATTAGAAAGTCAGAAGCCAAAAATCGAAAACAAAGGCGAACGATGAGCGGGTGGGGAACGTGGTTTAAACCGGTTTTGAGTGCTGCCTTCTGCTTGGTTCTATTGGTTGGAATCTTCTATGTAGTTGGGAAAAATGGGTTGATGCCTAATCATCAAGGGCACGACAACTCGGCGACCCAGCCCTCAAAGCTTACGAAAACGAAGTCCACACCCCAAGCGAGCCCATCTATGCGTGAAGTGACAGCGGTGCGATTAGCCAGTCCGAAAGAAGGATGGACTGGAGGAAAAGGCTGGATTGCCAAAACGACGGATGGTGGAAAAAATTGGGCGGTTCAGTATAAAACCAAGCAAACCGTTCAACAAATTTTTGCATTAAACGATCAAGAGGTGTGGGCGGTGCTAGGTTCTGATGGGGCGAATGGGCCGTCAAAGTTACTTCATTCAACAGATGGCGGGAAGACTTGGATCTCATCTGGTATCGTTCCGAACGCAGGATTTTTGCATTTCACCTCGAAAACCGGCCAAACGGCGATGATGGCTAACGAGGAAACCCAAGATGGCGGCCGGCACTGGACGCGGTTACCGATTCCTAAAGACACGGTTGGGAACGCCTATTTTCATGATCCGAGCAATGGTTGGGTCGTGACCTATGCCAATCAAACGATGCACATTCAAAAAACGACAGACGGTGGCCAAACCTGGAATCCGGTGATGACGAAGCAACATGTGAAGGTGCTCAAGAATGCCATAATAAGGTCTGCAGGAACAAGCGATGCTTGGATTGAGTTAATTGGGGGTTCAGGGATGAGCCAAAGGTCTTACTCCGTCCTCCATACAACGAACGGAGGGAAGAGTTGGCAGAATGTACTAGCCCACTCGACGTCGGGAGGAGGACCCGCACCTGGATTTGGGATGTCACCAAATGTTGCCCAGAATAGCGGTTCAGCACCTGGTGCGTTCTATGTTGCCAGTACGAAAGTCGCCTTTATGGGTGGTGAATGCCAAGCCTGTAGTCAACCGAATACGATTGGTTGGACCAAGGATGGTGGAAAGTCCTGGCAGAACGGAACGGTTAATGTTGATGGGCATGGCCGTCAATTGCTGGCGATTGCGAACGCTTTGAACGGTTGGTGGATCATAAACGATCCTACAAAACCTGCTGTTATGTATACGACGTCTAATGGCGGTAAGCGTTGGACAAAGGTTCATAGTTTCAAATAACACGCTTTATGAAAAATCTCATTAGGACTTCAGAAGAGGAATCGGCGGTTTCACTGCCGGTTTCTTTTTGAGCAAAAATCGAGTACAATTTAAAAATATTTGATCGAGAGAAAAAAGTGGGGAATTTAAATGTCTGTATTGAAGCGATGGGGTGCCCAGTATCATCCAATTGTGTGGACCATTATTATGGGAACCATTTTTTCACGGATGTCTTTATTTATGACGATGCCTTTTCTAGCAATTTATTTATCTAAGACAACGCATACGAGTCCTCTTTGGATTGGCTTAACCATTGGGGTTGGACCACTCACTAGCACATTCGTCAGTTTTATAGGCGGCAATTTGTCGGACCGGATCGGACGCAAACGGATTATGATAAGTTCGGTCAGCCTCTGGGTGTTGGTCTATATCGGTTTTTCATTTGCCCATTCCCTATGGATGTTTACGGCACTTAATATATTAAATGGAATGTGTCGTTCGTTTTTTGAACCTGCCTCACAAGCGTTACTTGCGGATGTGACACCGAAAGATAAGCGTGCCAAGGTGTTTGGTCTTCGCTATTGGTCAATTAATATCGGGGCAATTTTAGGTTTAAAGAACAACACACTACTTGCTGCAATTATAACGGAAATAAAAACAAACAAAACCTGACCGCCCCACACACCGAGGAGGTTCAAAAGTTCAAAGGGACCCTAAGCTCGTCCAATCCGAACCCGCATCCAAACTTGCTGGTTCATAATAAATGAATGGCAAACGAGGGGCTTTTCGCATTAGTAAAAGCAACAAAGTTTACAAAAATAGACTAAAATTAAAATCTAAATAGGGTGTTTTGAGGGGTCTGATCCTTGCTTCTTGGTCAGCCTCTTTTTCTTTTCTAGAAATGTGAGGCACGTCACATTTATTTTAGTTGGAGAGCGCTATACTTGACTAAGAAATGAGGGAGTTGGAGGCGCTTTGAGAGGTTTTGAAACTGGAAACCCAGGCACTCGATCGTTCAGTGTTCCCTTTCCCTTGCCAACTAAAAGGAGGCGAACCTATGGCGTTTGTGATTACGTCTCCATGCATTGGAGAGAAGGCAGCGGAGTGTGTGCAAGTCTGCCCAGTCGATTGCATCCATGAAGGTGATGAGATGTATTACATCGATCCAGAAATTTGCATTGATTGCGGGGCTTGTGAAGCTGTGTGTCCCGTTGAAGCCATTTATCCTGAAGAAGAAGTCCCGAAAGACGAACAGAGGTTTATTCAAATGAATGCTGATTTTTTTAAATAAGGAAAAGGCAAGGTGATGCGCGATGTTTGTAAAGAAAATTGAGGATTATCAAATTATTGATCCAGAAAAAATGACCAAGCATATGGTCTTTAAAGAAGATAAAAGTCAAGCGTTCGTTTTGAATTTTGCACCCGGTCAATCGTTGCCTTCACATGGACATCCTAATACGCAGGTGTATCTTTTGGTTTTAGAAGGAGAAGGACGTTGCACCATTGATACCACCGATTACCATATTAAAGAAGGGTTTGCGATCCACTGCAGCAAAAATCAAAAATTAAGCATTGAAAATAATAGTAATCTGTATCTGAGTATCTATGTGGTTTTAGCTAGAGAAACCGTTTAATCTGTTGGTGGGTAGAAATTCAGTTAGAAAAACGTGCCTAACCCTTACAGGACATCTGATGTGACCTGAGTTCATTTAGGCGTCACCTTAGGAGTCGCCAAGTCCTAAGGTGACGCCTTGTTTTTTTAACTTAATTCTTTGAATTTTGGTGATATTGAGCCGTATTCTTAACTGAAATTTTATACGTTCTTAACGCGCAAAAAGGGCCTCATCTCTTAAGTTTTAGCTTTGGAGGTGAGGATTTTTGTCTTGGTGGATGAACTTATATAGTATGTAAGTTACTTTTTTAAAAAGTTGACCATGTAAAGTTGCTCTTATTGAATGTGAAGCGGTTTCGATTCTGCATAACCAGAGTTAGAGGTGGAGGAGTGGTAATTGAGGATGAAGTCCCAGGTTCTGCTGCGGGCAAACGGGGTGAAATCAAAAAAGAGTCTTTTTAAATTCAGAAAGGGTGCTTTCAAAATTTTATTAATAGTTAATGTTGAAAAAATTTTGAAAGCGTGTACAATAATAATAGATTTGTAGAAATTTTATTTTTTTTGGCGCATTGTGCAAACGATTTCACTACAGAAAAGTTGAATCGTTTTTGCTGAGGAGGTGCACTCTATTATTTTTTAAGCAAACGCGCAATCGATTGCACAACAAAAAGGAAAAGGAGTTGAATTAGGTGAGAAAGTCGTTAAAACGCATTAGTTGGATCATGAGTTTCCTCTTGCTCTTCAGTTTGTTTCCTCAGTGGGGGTTAGAGGCTCACGCGGCAACACTAAAGCCTGTTGCAGATTCCAATGGAACGGTAACTTTTCAATATCAAGGAGATGCCAGCACGACTTCAGTTGTCGTTGCAGGGGATTGGAATAATTTTGATCCGAAAAACGGTGACCAAATGACCGAGGGAGCGAATCACGTTTGGTCAGTCACCACATCTGCTTTGCCACCTGGTGACCATGAGTATAAATTGGTGGTGGACGGGAATTGGATGACGGATCCGGCTAATCTAAATCAAGCAAGTGGGAATAGTGTGATCACGGTTCCTAGTCCTACAGGAACAGCACCCGTTGCAAATTCGGATGGAACGGTAACTTTCAAATATACGGGTGGAAGTGATACGACCTCTGTAGTTGTTGCGGGGGATTGGAATAATTGGGATCCTAAGAATGGTGCTAAGATGACAAAAGGGGACAATAATGTCTGGACGATTACTACGGCACCATTATCAGCTGGGGATCATGAATACAAATTTGCGATAAACGGTGGAACCATGTGGGTGACCGACCCAGGAAACACAAAACTCTCTTCGGGCAATAACTCGGTGATCACAGTGCCTCAACATGTTGGGGCAGATCCTACAGTCAACGCCGACAACACGGCGACTTTCCAGTATCAAGGAAATGACGCCACACAATCGGTCAATGTTGCGGGGGACTGGAATGGTTGGAGCGCAACCAACGGGGATCAAATGACCAAAGGGACAACCAATATTTGGAGTGTCAAAACGGGTACACTCCCTCCAGGTCAGCATGAATATAAATTTGTTGTCGATGGAAGTAACTGGATGACGGATCCGAATAACGCTACGCAATCGAGTGGTGGAAATTCAGTGGTTAATGTACCAGGTTTTTATAAAATAAATGCTCAAAGTCAAATTCAACAAAACACATCCGTCCAACTGACGGGCGTTGGTTTAAAGGCGGACGGCACGGATGAAGATCTAACCGGTATAGACTGGAGTGTGTCACCAAGCACGGCTGCTACTGTTGATGCTTCAGGCCAATTAACGGCAAAAGCCCTACCAAGTGGGACAAGCAGTCAAGATGTTACCATTACTGGGGTAAAAGACGGGGCTACGGTAACGAAAGATATTAAGATTGTCGACAAGCTCACTGAAGTACCAGGTGGTAAAGACGTTGTTGTTGCAGGGGATATACAGTCTACTGTGCAAAAAAGTGCTTGGGATCCAGCGAGTGCGGCCACGCGGATGCTTTATCAGGGAAACGGTTTGTATACTCTGACTTTAAAAAATGTTCCTCAAGGAAACTATCAATATAAAGTAGCAATTGGTGGCTCTTGGGCTGATAACTATGGGGCCAATGCTGCACCAAATGGTGGGAATCTCTCACTAAGTGTTACAAAAGATGAAGATGTGACCTTTTATTATTCGGATAGTACCCATATTATTGTGGATTCCACAACGTATACACCAGCCACACCTGTATTAAGTGGATCGGGGGTTCCAGCACATTCGAATCTTGTAGACTATAACTTAACAGGTGTATATAGTACAACGCTTACCTTGAACCAAGGGACTTACAATGATTTGAAGATCACAGATGGTGACAAAACGATTGCCGTTAATCCGATCACGATCTCAAATTCTTCTGAGAGCGTGACGATCAGCTATGATGAAGTCACGGGCATTGTGTTTAACAATCTTTCAACTAAGTCCATTGATACAAGCAGTCTCTATTTCAATTCAAAAGACGCCAAATTCAAGAGTATTTATGGAGCCGTGACCAACAAACAAAAGGTCACATTTAATCTCCAGTCGAAAAAAGGCGATTTGACAGATGCCAAACTCGTCATGCAATCTGGGGATGGCACTCAGGTTATTGATATGAAAAAAGACGACAACTATAGTTCAGGTCAATACGAGCATTGGACCACGACTTATTCGCCGTCAACCATTGGTTTGTATCACTACTATTTTGTTGTGACGAATGGGTTTGATGTTAAAGCCTATGGCGATGATGATGGCTATTATGGCCCAGGTAAAGCTGACAACATTGGAAAAGTCGGCAAATATGAAATGACCGTCTATGATTCCAATTTCCAAACACCAGATTGGATGAAAAATGCGGTCATCTATCAAATCTTCCCAGACCGCTTCTTTAATGGTGACCCAAGCAATGATTATGCCAATCAATTGGCGAGAGGCACAACACCATTTGAATTTTCAACCGATTGGAACTCTATTCCTGAGGATCCAAATATCGAGTATAAAACAGATGCAAATGGAAATGTCGTAAAGGATGCCAAGGGGAACCCAGTTATTGATCCAACTTATAAAGCCAATGTGGGCGATGGACTTTGGAACAACGATGTGTTCGGAGGGGATCTTAAGGGGATTCAAGATCGCTTAAACTATCTAAAAGCGTTAGGGGTCAATACCCTGTACCTTAATCCGATCTCAAGTGCAAGTTCCAACCACCGTTATGACACTCGAAATTACAAACAAGTGGATCCAATGCTAGGAACGATGCAAGACTATGCGAATCTAATCTCTGAAGCTCACAAAATGGGCATGCATATCATTTTAGATGGCGTCTTCAATCATGTCTCGGATGATTCGGTGTATTTTGACCGATACGGAAAATATGTAAAGGCCGGTCAGCCAATTGGGGCTTATCAATATTGGTCCCGTGTCTATGACATGATGAACGCGAACAGTGGAATGACTCAGCAACAAGCTGAAACGAAAGTTCAAGCCAATCTTAAGGCTCAAGGCATTACCGATTTCCACTATAAAGATTGGTTTATTGTCAAAAACGTGAAAGACGCTAATGGCGTTTATGAGTATAATGGCTGGAATGGCGATGCGAGTTTGCCCGAAATTCAAGCCTTGAATAACTCTGAATACAATGTGACTTCATGGGCCAATGATCTAATCTCGGGTCCGAATTCAGATGCGAAGTTCTGGTTAAACCAAGGTTCAGACGGTTGGAGATTAGATGCTGCCGACAGTATGTCAGATGATGTCTGGAAGCATTTTAGGCCTGTGGTTAAAAATTTAGACTCCAGTGATGTCATTGTGGGTGAGATTTGGGGCGATTCCTCCAAATATTTACTCGGTAATATGTTTGATTCCGTTATGAACTATCAATTCCGCACGGCCCTTCAAGAATTTGTGACGGGAACGGCCGATGCAACTAAGGCAACGAATGACCTTGAAAAAATAAGAGAAGAATATCCAGCGCCAGCGTTTGATGCCATGATGAATATCGTCGATTCACATGATACAGAAAGGATCATCTCTGATTTTGCTGGAATTGGAAATGTAAAGGCTGTGGCACCGCAACCAACAGCCCAAGATCTTGCGAAAATGAAACTTGTTCCGTTCATTCAAATGACGTATCCAGGTGCGCCAACCATTTACTATGGAGATGAAATTGGAATGCCGGGTGCAGGTGACCCAGATAGCCGTCGTCCAATGGCATGGGGTAAAGGAAATAAGAACCTTGTAGAATGGTATGCGCAACTTGCGAATATAAGAGATACGTATTCCGTTTTAAGAACGGGCGATCTTCATCCTTTAACAGTTGATTCGACCGATTCCAAGACGGTCATGGCGTATCAGCGTGATGATTCTTCTAATCACGCCGTAGTCGTCGC
Source organism: uncultured Sporolactobacillaceae bacterium (assembly GCA_963829575.1). GTDB lineage: Bacteria > Bacillota > Bacilli > Bacillales > Sporolactobacillaceae > KACC-23026. The sequence continues at coordinate 279,912 of CAWHJF010000013.1, forward strand.
AAATCGAGATACTAATGTGGTAAGGAGTTTGACCTTATCGGTATCCGATATTCCAGACGGTACGGTTTTAACGAATGCCCTTGATCGTCAAGAAACCTATACCGTTCAAAATGGAAAGGTGACCGTAACAGTCCCCGCTCAATCGGGAATTATTTTGGTCAATCATTATGAGGCTGTGAAAGTGGATGATGCGGCATTAGCGCCAGCTTTCGATCCATCCTACATTGTAAAGGACCGAGTTTTGACAATTAGTGTTAGCTTGAAAGATACACTTACACTTGAACTCGGACATCGCTCAAAACTATCGGCAACGGTTGCTCCAACGAATGCGACTTTAAAAGCGGTCAATTGGTCTTCCAGTGATCCGTCTGTTGCAAAAGTGAACTCAGATGGAATGGTCACTGCGGTTGGAAAGGGTCAAGCGACGATAACTGCCACGACAGTTGATAGTATTGGCAAAGTCAAAGCCCAAACAAAGGTAACCGTTGTACCGGCTTCTGAGCAAGGAAACGGTTCAGGTCAAACTAACAAAGGCAATGGAAACGACTCAGGAACGGGTCAACCTGGTAAAACGGTAACGGCCACTCCAGGAAATTCAAAAGCAGTAGCCGTAAAAGCAGGAGAAACGCTTGAAGTAAAGGGAACAAACGCCAACGTACAGTTGCCTGCCAATCTACCAAGTGGTACGACCGTTAAAGTGACAAAATTGGACCCAACGTCTTCTGAAGTCAAAAAGGCGTCTAATCTAAAAGTTGCTGGGGACATTTATCACTTTGATTTTACGTATCCGAAAGGCCATGAGAATTTTACGGGCTCTTTCAAACTCACCTTGTCTTATGATGTATCCAAATTCTCGTCCAATCAAGTTGGGATATACTACTTCAATGAGAACACTCAAAAGTGGGAGTTCATAGGTGGTAAGGCCGATGCCGCAAATGGAACGATTACGGTATCTGTGCCACACTTCTCAACTTATGGTGTGTTTACAAGGTCTAGTGCCACGTCTTCTAAGACCAGCGCAACTTCAGGCACAGGTTCACTGCCAAATACAAGCACGCCTTATCCAAATGTACTGGCTGGGGGCATTTTAATTATTGTTCTTGGTGGTTTGGCGCTTGCATGGATGATGAGAAGAAAAAATAGATTTAATAACTAGTATAAGAAAAGGGAAATGAACGGGTGATGCCCCGATTCATTTCCCTTATTTTTTGCCTTCTTTTATTAGGTGATTTGGACGTTCGATCGAACTACTTGGAGAGGAGAAGGATGAGAATCCCCGCAAGGAGTTCGAATAGCCCTCCAATTTGTAACGGATACCCGAAATTAGGAACCCATTTTGGTAAGAGGACGGCACCGGTCACGTTGAGTACAACAATGATAAACAGTATAAGCATTTGTTTTATTTGATTTTGTGCCTTGTAGATTGTCTGTTGAAAAAGCATTCGGTTTGAATAATGTGAGCGAAAGGTCTACGCCTGCAAAAGGAAGGACTGATTATCGGTCAGATGAAGCCCCGTTAGCCGATAATTTTCAAGCAAAGCGTGCTTCATGCCGGTGATGAAGCCCCGTTAGCCGGGAATTTTCAATCAAATAGGGCTTCATACGGCAGATTTCTCTTCCCAAAATAGAAAAAGGGCTGCCGAAGACGAGTTCAGCAGCCCGAGTCCCACCAGATTGGGCTTCTTTAAAATGAACTATGAGTCTCAATGAAGTCCATTTTTAGTAAACACGATCCCCATTAAAAATGGAGTTTTTAACCACGACATAGTCGACGTTCCGAATGGCATCGAGCTTATTGCCACCGGCATATGAGATAGAAGATTGCAGATCTTGCTCCATTTCAATAAGGGTATCTTTTAATGCCCCTTTGTGTTCAACGTACATTTTCTTACCTTCAACGTTCTTACGTTCGCCTTTTTGATATTCCGAAGCAGAACCAAAGTACTCTTTGACAAGTTTCCCGTCTTTTTCAATTGTTTGACCAGGGGATTCTTCATGACCTGCGAATAGAGAGCCGATCATGACCATGGTTGCACCGAAGCGAACTGATTTCGCAATATCGCCATGTGTGCGAATCCCACCGTCGGCAATAATAGGTTTACTAGCGGCTTTCGCGCACCAGCGAAGGGCGGCGAGCTGCCAACCACCGGTTCCAAAACCTGTTTTAATTTTCGTGATGCAGACTTTTCCTGGTCCGATGCCGACTTTTGTCGCATCCGCACCCGCGTTTTCCAACTCTCTTACGGCTTCTGGCGTCCCAACATTACCCGCAATGATAAAGCTTTCCGGGAGGTGTTTTTTGATGTGCTTGATCATTTGAATCACGGCATTGGAATGACCGTGGGCAATGTCGATGGTAATGTACTCAGGTGATAGTTGTTCTGCAGCGACGTCTTCAACAAACTGATATTCTTCCTCTTTAACTCCAACACTAATTGAAGCGTAAAGGCCGCGGGCATTCATATCTTTTATAAAAGCGATTCGCTTTTTAGGCTCAAAGCGATGCATGATGTAGAAGTAATCGTTTTCAGCGAGGAAAATTGCAATCTTTTCATCTATAATCGTTTGCATATTGGCGGGGACGACAGGAAGTTTAAATGTCCGACCACCTAATTTCACATTAGTATTACACTCAGAACGACTGTTCACAATACACTTTGCTGGAATAAGTTGAATATCTTCATAATCAAAAACGTTTTCCATATTAACACCCCTAAAACGAACATTAAAGTTCGTTTGATATTAAATCGTTCGTCCATTGGGTAATTTACATTATTTTTATCCGAATGTCAAACGCTTTATTTTAGAAATCCCGTAAAATAGGGATGAGTTAAATTAGGATTAATAGTTTGCCCGATCTTAAGAGGGGTATGAGGATGGGACTTGAAGTTTAATGGGAGTGAGTGGGAGAGAAGATCATATGAGCGAAAAATGAAGGGATCTGAGCGCCTAGACCACTATTTGAGCGCTCAACCCCTCGACTATGTTTTAAACAAATGTTTATTTAAACGTTACGAGTTTGCCAAAGAATGCGCTCTAGGCGCATGCGGTTATAGCGTTGGACTAGGATACAGGGGAGGTTAGCCATTAAGGCATAGAGAATCATGATGACATCGGATTGCCCATCATTCCATAGGGGGAATAGAACGGCTGCTGGCAAAAGGCAGAGCCAATGCGTGAGTTCGGCACGACGGGATTCAAGAATAAAGGTCTCGAGATAAGGCGTGGTTGTAGAGGCAAGATGGCGTTTTCGAAATCCTTTTTTAAACCAAGAACTTCCGTCTGGAAGAAGCCCTTTCCATTTTTTGATTTTCAAACGTTTTTCATAAAAACGGGTCGTTACTTCAAACCCAAACAAAGGAAATTGGATCAGGCGAAACCAGCTCTGCGGCATTCGATAACACAAATACGAGACGGCAAAGTGGATCAATAACCAAGCCCCTACATTGAGTCCAACCGTCCAGGCTGGTGAGAAAAGGAACACCCTCATAAACGCCAACGCCTTTCTTTTTTCTCCTTAGAAACCGTACGACCTTTCCAATGAACCGGTTGTTTCAAGAGTTTTAGGAACCATGCTCTTACAAAAACAAAAAGATAAAATAGGAGCGGGATGGGAAATAAGAGGGCGGAACCCCACCTGAATTGACCCACTCTTTGACTGAGAAGACCTATTTGAATGCCATAAGCGATGTACCATCCTACCCATAGGATCAGATGAAGAGGAGCATGGAGGCTTTGTTTCCCTAATGAAAAAATGAATGCATAACAGCCGGAGAGCCAGAGAAGGACACCTACAAACGGTAAAAATGAGGTTTGGGCCGCGCCGCTTATAAAGCTTTTGCTCCAGCCATTGATTAACTGTCGAAGGCCTTCGGGATACATTCGAAATAGAAGGGTGTCTTTTCCAAGCACATGTCTGATTTTTTTCTTATGGAGACTGAACTGGTTGCTTAATTCGAAATGCTCGAGAATGTGTTGAGCGGCGGCGCGATGCCCACCAATTTCAAAGTAAGCTGCTCGGGTACATAGAAAGCAAGGGCCGAATCCACCTTTTGCAGAAACCTTGAGTGCACCACGAGGTAACCCAATTCCAAGTGAAGCTGGAATGACTAAATTAAAAAATAAAGACATGTGCTCATAGACTCGATGGATGGCATGATAAGGCTGAACCGTCATCGCATCGAGTTCCTCTTGCAAAAACAAGGCAATTAGTTTTTCTAAACCGTCATTCGTAAACCATGTGTCCGCATCTAAAAAGAGAAAAAAATCGCCCGTTGCCTTTTTTGCCCCCATCCAACACGCGTGTGGTTTTCCAAGCCAGCCATTTGGTAATTGGGTGATGGAATGAACGTGACTCGTGTAATGCTTCGCGATCTCAGCCGTAGTATCGGTTGAATGGTCGTCGATGACTAGAATTTCATAAGGGGGAAAGGTTTGATTATGCAAGCTTTTAAGAAGTCGAGACAGATTTTGGGACTCATTACGCGCTGGTATAATGATTGAAAGGTAGACATCAGGTCCAATAGCTTGGTTTTTTTTTATGTAAGGACTTTTCCAAAAAAGAACCCATCCCATACACCAGCCGATCATTATGAATACACTGGTCATACGTCACCTCCTCTAAGTTAAGAGTGTCGTGCTGCACTCTTACTCTAATGGTCCACCCTCCAAGTTCAATAGCCCTACCTAACCCAAAAATTTAACAAAGGCTTTTAGAAATTTGAGTCCCTCTTCTTTATAGGGGAACCAATTAATGGAACGGGTTGTTTTTCCTTTATTTATAGTAAGACTAAACGGCCTTGTAAACTCATAAAAGCCTTCTACTCCATGGGAGACGCCGAACCCACTTTTCTTGCGTCCACCGAATGGGAGATTCATATTGCTGACATTAGTGAGGACGTTGTTGATCATGCAATTACCGACCTCAAGGGCATGGGCAAGCCTTTCTGCTCTCTTCAGATCTCGAGAAAAAATGGCGGCATTTAAGCCATACTCAGATTGGTTGACCAGTTCGATCACGTCTTCCTCGGATTCGAATGTTTGGATCGGGAGAACTGGACCAAACGTTTCGTCGCGCATCACCCTCATGTTTGAGTGGATGTTGGTTAAGAGAATGGGCGTCACCGTTCTGAGTTCAGGATCGCCAAATAGGAGACAGGCCCCTTGATCAAGCGCTTCTTGGACTTGTTGAACCGTTTGATTTTTCGCGACCACATTCAGTTCGAGTGGAAGGTCGCGTCCCACCTGGAGTTGGTTCAACTCATTTTGGACCAACTGGATAAATGCAGTGCTGACCATTTTGTGGACATAGATACGTTCGAGACTGATGCAGGCTTGACCGCCAGAGAATAGGGCTCCCCATACAGCAGCTTTGGCTGCGCGTTCGACAAAGGCATCTTCACAGACAATTAACGCATCGTTCCCCCCTAGTTCCAACACACAAGGAATCATCAAACGCGCGGCTTGTTCATAGACCAGTTGTCCTGAATATGTGCCACCTGTGAAGAAAATTTTATCTGGCTTTTCTTGGATTAACGCTTGGCCAATCGTAGGTCCACCTTCAACAATTTGGATCAGGTGCTCGGATACACCGACCTTTTGTAAAGTCTTCCTTACAAAGGCTACTAATTGGAGGATAAACGCCTCTGATAAGCGTTCAGATGGTTTTAAAATAATGGCATTTCCAGCAAGTAATGATGTGAAAATGGGAATTAACGATAATTGCATTGGGACATTCCATGGCGAAAAAATCAAGATAACCCCATAGGGCTTATGGATCACTTTGGCCCGATCCCCTCTTGAAAAAAGAGATGTTTTTTCTTGGCGTGGCTTCAAGAGTTGCTTTCCATTTTTTAATAAAAAGTTCAGGGTAGACAGGGTTGTCATGACTTCAGAGGTGAGTGCATCCGTTGGAGTTTTTTGTTCGTGCTTAGACAGACAAGTCACCCAGTCCTCAAGATCCTCTTTAAGGGTTTTCTTGAACTGGTGGAGTAAGTGAAGACGGTCCTGAACGGAGGTGGATTGCCACACCGATGCTTCACGTCGCGCCAATTTCAGAATGGTCTGCGCATCCACCCGATCGCTTGGAAGGTGCAAATTTTGTTTCAAGGAATACCACCTCGACACTAGACATTCTTATACAATACTTATACAATAACAGTATAATATTTATACAGAATTAATACAATGACTAAACAAATGAAACTTGAAATTTTTGAAGTTCAAAATTAGGAGGGATTGGAATGTCTAAGGAAAAGGTACTTGTAATTGGAGGTGGATTAGGTGGGTTATCCGCCGCCATTCGATTGGCCGTAGATGGCTATAAGGTCGAAGTTTTCGAACAAAACGAGCGAGCAGGAGGAAAGCTTAATACTCGCACAGGTCAAGGCTATAGCTTTGACACGGGACCCTCGATTCTGACGATGCCATGGGTGCTGGAACAACTTTTTAGCAGTGCAGGGCGTAAGTTGGAAGATTACATAACGCTTGAGCGTGTCGAGCCACAATGGCGAACATTCTTTGAAGATGGCTTTTCCATGGATGTGACCTCAGACCTCCCAACTCTGCTTCAACAGATTAAGGGACTTTCAAGAGAAGATTCCGTTTCTATTTTTGAATACCTCAAATATTGCGCTCGAATGTACGAACTGAGTATGAAGAGCTTTTATAACAAAAGCTTGGGTGGTTTGAAAGAGCTGCGAAAACTTCATACGCTTTCTGAATTATTAGAGATGAATCCGTTAAAGTCCATGTCTGAACGCACCCATATTCACCTAGAGGACCCACATCTTAGACAACTTTTTAACTTTTTCTCCATGTATGTCGGGTCGTCTCCTTATCAGGCACCGGCCATTCTGTCTCAACTTGTCTATGTGCAGCTGGGGCTTGGGATTTATTACGTCAAAGGCGGTATGTATAACATTGCCAAAGCCATGCTTCAATTGTTAGATGAATTAAATGTCCCGGTGCATACCTCTACCCCTGTCGAAGCCATTTTGCACAATGGCAGTCAAGTCACTGGCCTACAACTACGAGATGGAAAGAGCGTGATGGGTGACCAGATCATTTGTAATCTTGAAGTCATTCCGGCCTATAAAACGCTGCTGAAGTCCTTTGCACCGGCCCAAGTCGAAGCGGATCGCCTGAAGGCTTATAAGCCGGCAGTTTCGGGTCTTGTCCTATTGCTCGGGATGGATCAGTCCTTCCCTGAATTGGCGCATCATAACTTCTTTTTTTCAAAAGATCCTGCAAAAGAGTTCCAACAAATTTTCGAAAAAGGGATTCCTGCAGATGATCCAACGATCTATATTGGTATTTCGAAAAAATCCGATTCCACGCAAGCTCCAGAAGGCAAAGAAAATTGGTTTGTCCTGACACATGTGCCGCCACTTAAAGAAGGAGAGTCCTGGAGAGATCAAGCTGAGGCGTATCGAGATCGCGTGCTGACAAAGCTTGAAAGAATGGGACTCAGAGGACTGCGGGATCACATTGAATATGAAGATCGTTTTATTCCAGATGATTTGGCCCAACTCTATGGTGCAAATGGCGGTTCAATTTATGGGGTTGTGACGGACCGGAAAATGAATGGGGGGTTTAAAATCCCAAGTAAAAGTGGGGTCTTAGACCAGTTATATTTTGTAGGAGGATCTACACATCCAGGTGGTGGTGTGCCAATGGTGACGCTCTCAGGTCAATTAACAGCAGACCTTATTCGAAGTCAAGCGCCTCAACCTCAGTTTGTTGATTAAGGATGTCGCGTCAAAAATTTTATGAGTAAGCGAGAGGGGAAACAGGATGGAATCTAAGAAAAAGGTTGTGATAATTGGTGCCGGGCCAGGGGGATTAGCGGCAGCGATGCGGCTCGTCGCTTCGGGTCATCAGGTCACACTCTTTGAAAAACAACAAGATATCGGTGGTCGGACCGCTGCCCTACACCTCGGTCCGTTTACATTTGATCTTGGCCCAACTTTTTTAATGATGCCAGAGGTGCTTGAAGAACTTTTTGAAGCCGTGGATCGAAATCTTAATGATTACGTGAAGCTAAAGGAACTCTCACCGCTTTACACCCTGCGATTTGGTGATCTGTCTTTTTCGCCTTCTAGAGACCAAGAGCAAACGGCGCAAAAAATTGAAGCCCTTTTTCCCGGCGAGTCTGCTGGGTATCGCATGTTTATGAAAAAAGAAGGACGTAAGTTTGATAAGGTACGCACGCTTTTGCAAAAACCGTTTACCAAGCTCACCGATTACTTATCAAGTGATGTGCTGCGCGCCCTTCCTTTTCTGGATGCCACCCAAACGGTGTATGGGCGTTTGGCCAGTTATTTTAAAGACGAGCGCTTAAGATGGGCCTTTTCTTTCCAAGCCAAATATTTAGGCATGTCCGCTTGGGAATGTCCAGCAACGTTTACGATTCTCTCCTATTTAGAGCATCGATTTGGACTCTTTCACCCAATCGGCGGTGTCAATCAGATCTGTGCGGCGATGGCGCGCGTTATAGAGGAATATGGGGGACAAATCGTCACCAATGCCCCTGTTCGACAAATTCTTGTGAAAGACAAACGCGCAATTGGCGTCGAGCTCGAGTCGGGAGAGCGCATTGACGCAGATGATGTGGTGATTAATGCAGATTTTGGTTATGCTGCAACCTCTCTTTTTGAAGACGGTCTTTTAAAAAAATATAGACCAGAAAAACTCTCAGAACGCCGCTTTTCGTGTTCCACTTATATGTTGTATCTCGGCCTCGATCGTCCTGTTGATCTGCCTCACCATACGATTTTCTTTGCAAAAGATTACAAGAAAAATGTAGAGGATTTGACACGACTCGGAAAACTTTCTGAAGATGCGTCCATCTATGTGCATAACCCGTCCGTGCTGGATCCTACTCTAGCACCAGAAGGACAGTCAGCGCTCTATATTTTAATGCCGGTTCCGAACCTAGACGCGCACATTGATTGGGAACACGAGGAGGCACATGTTCGAAATCAAATCTTGGATCGCTTAGAAAGGGAACCTGAGCTAAAGGGATTAAGACATGCGATTATAGCAGAAAAGCGCTTGACGCCATTAGGGTGGCAGGAGGCACACAATGTCTATAAAGGGGCAACGTTTAATCTGTCACATGATCTAGGTCAAATGATGATTCTTAGACCACACAATGCGTTTGAAGAAGTCCGCCATTGTTTCTTGGTTGGAGGCGGCACACACCCTGGGAGTGGGCTTCCAACGATTTTTGAATCGGCCAAAATCACGGCGAACTTACTTAATCAACAGTACCGAGTACCGTCTCGGCGGGTGGGTCGATTAAGAAAGTGGAAGGAGGCACGCATCCCATGGACATTGCCGTAATCGGGGGAGGAATTGGTGGGTTAACGACCGCTCTTCTCTTACGAAAACAAGGCCACACACTGACCATTTATGAAAAAGAAGAGGAAATGGGGGGAAGGCTGACCTTTCACCGCCATGGTTCAGATCGGATCGATCAAGGTCCGACTATCGTTCTATTGCCTCAGATGATGACCTCGATTCTGAATGAAGCCGATGTCGATACGCAGGATCTCACGATGATTCCCTGTGATCCGCTTTATGATCTTCATTTTCAGGATGGTCAAACCTTTACAAAATGGCGTGACCTGTCCAAACAACTTGAAGAAATCGAACGATGTTTTCCAGGAGAAAGTGGTCATTTTCTCTCCTATATGAGTCATCTTTCGCGAACATTTCAAGCTGGGGAAGAGGTGTTTCTTAATCAACTTTTTTCTTCTCATTCGGAGTTCTTAACCTTTCGAAATCTTAATCTGCTGATCCGATCAAAAGCTTATTTATCTAGCGAGCGTTATGTGAAACGATTTTTTCGTGATCCACGTCTCCAAGAAGCCTATGCCCTCCAGACGTTATATATAGGAGGTGTACCGGACCAAACGCCTGCCTTATACTCTTTAATCTCATTCAGTGAACATGCCCATGGCATTTGGTATTTGAAGGGCGGTTATGCCTCGCTTATAAATAAGTTAGAACAGGAATGTCTAACGAAAGGCATCGCGTTACATAAAGGAACTGAAGTAGAAGAGATTTTGGTTCATAACGCGCGTGTCCAGGGGGTTCGGATCGGCAAGGAACGCCTCTCCCATGATCTTGTCATCTATAACGGAGATGTTCCTCATTTGCCCAAGCTCCTGCCAGAAGAAAAGCAAGTTGTCACGGGTTCCGATCAATCGCAACACCCATCGACAGGCTGTCTATTAATCTATGCGGGGGTCCGTAAGAGATGGTCCACCTCTAAGATGCATCAGTTCTTTATGAGTCAACAGTTTGGCCGACATATGAAGGCCCTCCAATCTGAACAGTTGCCGGTTGATCCATCTTTTTATGTGTTTAATCCGGTGGCCTTGGATGCCGAAGCGGCTGCACCTGGAGAGAGCATCTTGTATTTTCTGATTCCCGTGTCCCCATTGACACATCGTTTAAGTAAAGAGGCGTTTGAGCCTTTGGTTGATCAGGTCTTAAAACGCGCAGAGCAGCAACTCTTCCCTGGGCTCACGTCTCACTTGAAGTGGCTCGATATTCGCACACCGCGTGAGGCATTAAGTGACGGTTTGTTTCAAGGTGGGAGCTTCGGACTCGCGCCTACGCTCAGACAATCTGGTGGCTTTCGTCCCCAAATCACACATAAGAAAATCAGCGGTCTTTATTGTGTGGGGGCTTCGGTTCATCCAGGGGGAGGGGTTCCCATTGTCATGCAAGGGGCTTATTTACTCAGTAAACACTTGGAAAAGGAGTTAAGCGTATGTTAAACCCTATTCATTTTAAGCAGTGCGAGGATGTCATTCGGAGGCATTCTTCAAGTTTTTATCAGGCCTTTCGAGTGCTTCCTTCGCCGAAAAAAGAAGCCGTTTATGTGATCTATGCCTTCTGTCGCTTAATAGATGATGCGGTCGATGAACCAGAAACGTCGCCCTTTACCCTAAATGAACTAAGAGAGGCGTTTAAAAATCTTGATGAAGCAAAGGGCCATTTTATCTGGCCTGCCCTTCGATGGTTATTCGAGGCCTTTCCTATGTCAAAATCCCCTTTTCTAACACAAATGGACGGACAAGAACGTGATTTGATTGACACGCATTATGAGAAGATGAATGATCTTGAAAAGTACTGTTATCAAGTCGCGGGTACGGTCGGCGAAATGCTGCTCCCTGTTCTCCAAGAAACGCCAAATTCTGTTGCGCCGGAAGCTGGAGTTAAGCTTGGGAAAGCGATGCAATTGGTCAATATTATAAGGGATGTAGGTGAAGATCAAGCCAGAGGTAGGCGCTATTTACCTTTAGATCTTATGCATCAATACGGTTACACGGTTCGAAGTTTTGAGGAAAGAGAAGTGAATGCGCCTTTTAAAAAAATGATTGATGCTTTGACAAAGCAGGCGGATCAGTGGTTTAAGGAAGGACTGGATGGGCTTGCTGCGCTACCGATTCAAAGTCGGCTCGGCGTGGAGCTTGCGGCTTGTTATTATCGAACCATAATAGATGTCATCATTCAAACCAATCATTACAGGGTGTTTGAAGAACGAGCTTTCGTTTCAGATACCATGAAACAAACGCTTTTTTCTAAAGTGGCACACAATCTATTTGAGGCTGAAGCTGAAGCGAAAGAGGGATTGGCCTTTTTATGAAATGGCGTTGGGTATTTTTGGCTTGGTCCGTCGTGGGCTGGGGATTCCTGCTGACCGATCGTCTGCCCCATAGCCTCCAGTTTTCCAGTGGGTTCTTTCTAATTTTTTATGCGTTCAGCGTGCTTGAACTTGAACACACTCGAATTGGGAGTTGGAAGCACCTGCTGATTCCCTCAATTGGAGTTAGCATTCTTGGCTTTTTACTTGAAGTGGTCGGGTCCAAATTCGGGTGGCCATTTGGACGCTATCATTATACGTCCACACTAGGGTTTGAAGTTCTAGGCGTTCCGTACCCAATGGCGTTTGCCTGGCTCGGTGTGATCCTAAATGCGAACTTAATAAGCACGCAAACCTCTCACCTTCGTCGCGCTGTTGAAATGGGGGTTTGGGTGTTGGGGCTTGACTTGGTTCTTGATCCCGTGGCATTAACCCGACATTTTTGGATCTGGCAAGATTCCAGTGTCTATTATGGGATTCCTATTGAAAATTTTATTGGTTGGTTGGGTGCTACGAGCGTTTTATCACTCCTCCTGCCGCTCCAACCTGTTTCGGTTCATGAACGAAAATGGGCAATTCGATTGTTTCAATGGATGTTGATTTTATTTGGTCTGCTTGCGATTGAGGCGAAGGAAGGCGTGGCGGTTGGCGTTGCGCTCTTTGGGATTTTAGCCCTTGAAAGGAGGCATAGCCATGATCTACGCACGCTCAAGTCGTTGGTTTAAAAAACTTTTTTTCCTTTATCAAAACCTCTACTTATTGCCAAAGTTTTTTCATACTGTATGCGTAAAAGGCACGGTTGAAGCGCCGACAACTCAACCGACCGTGTACATAGGCAATCATTCGTCTTGGTGGGATGGTTTACTTCTTTTTCAACTCACGCAACTTTATTCGAAGAGGAACCATTATGTCATGATGGAGGAAGAGCAGCTTCGATCCTTTCGCTTTTTTTCTAAGCTTGGCGCGTTTTCGATTTATAAAAAAAGACCCCGTGCGGTTATGGCCTCCTTACATTATGCGGCCGATCTCTTACAACAGACTCAATGTGTGTGGGTATTTCCACAAGGTGACATACAACCATTAGAAAAGCGCCCCTTGGCCTTTCAGTCGGGTTTGGCTTATCTCTTGAAACATGTTCCTGAGGCTGTGGTCAAACCGGTCACATTTTATTATGCGTTTGATTCTGAACAAAAACCAACAGCCTCCGTTTGGTTTGGAGAGCCGATTCAGCAATCATGGCAGGACCTTCCGAAGAAAGAAGGCATGGGTATGCTTCAGGAACAGCTAGAGGCTCAACTTAACGCGCACCGACAAATTGTTTTGTCCCATCCCAACTACAAAGAAAAAGCGTTCAGACCAGCGCTCAAAATAGGCCGATCGACTAGCGATCGATTTCTTCAAATGAAAGGCAGGATGGGGCGATGACCGCTTGGCTGCTCGTTCTTAACGTCTTTTTGGTCATCCAATTCGGGTTTGTTGTGTGGAACCTCTCGTGCTATCCCGTGTTAAGAAAGGGGATAGGTGAAGCGTCGGATTTGTCGCTCTCGATCCTGATTCCAGCACGCAATGAAGAGGAGCGCCTCCCTGAATTATTGGAGTCTCTGGTTCAGGAAACCTGCCGGCCGCTTGAAGTCTTGGTTTTAAATGATCATTCAACGGACCGTACTGCAGAAGTCGTTCAGTCCTACACCGAGAACTACCCTTGGATTCGGATGATTGAGGGAGCGCCTCTACCTGAAGGATGGATGGGCAAAAATTTTGCGTGTCACCAGCTTAGTCAAGAAGCAAAGGGGGATTGGTTCTTGTTTTTGGATGCAGATGTTCGATTACAACCTGGAACGCTCCATTCATTAGCGGGGGAAATGGCGGATCAAAAGACCGGTCTTCTCACCGGATTTCCAAGACAAGAGGTCCAAACCTGGATGGAGAAAGCCATTGTTCCTTTTATGCTTTTTACGATTGCGTGCCACTTGCCGATTTGGCTTGTTCGAGGATCAAGACGGCCGGAATTTATCGCGGCACATGGCGGCTTCCTTTTGGTGGAACGACATTGTTATAGGGACTCTGGTGGTCATGCGCACATACGCAACCAAATGGTAGAAGATATGGCTCTTGCTCAGTTAATTAAGTCAGGCGGATGGCCTGTAACCTTAGCCAAAATTGATGATTGGGTCTGGATGCGCATGTATACGAGTTCAAAAGAAGTGTTTCAAGGCTATCAGAAAAATATATTTCCAGGTGTTGGCCGGCGGGTTTCACTTGTGCTAGGTATGATGGGCCTTTATATGCTTCTTTATGTACTCCCGCTTATTCTCTTTCTAGTAGGGTTATTGAGTGGGGAGGTTGTCATCGGTTTTGCACTGGCATGGCTTTTAGGACTACTAATCAAAGCATGGATCGATAGGAAGCATCATCTTCCCATTTGGGTTTCGTTCTTCTTGCCGGTTAGCGTCCTTATTCTTTGTGTGATTGCAACGGCTTCCATGTACAGTGGTCTCACGAAGCGAGGGTATCATTGGAAAGGGAGGCGATACATATGAAGCGGGTAATCCTAGTTGGCGGAGGACTAGGCGGATTATCCTGTGCGATTCGATTGGCTCATGCGGGATATGCGGTGACCATTTATGAAAAGGAAGCGGAGCTTGGTGGAAAACTCAAGCGAGAGGTGTTGGGCCAGAATCGATTTGATGTCGGACCGAGTACCCTTACCATGATAAGCGCGTTTGAGCGTGTGTTTCAATCAGTAGGACGGAAAATCGAGGATTATCTTGAGTTTTACTCGATTGATCCGCTCACACGAAATGTCTTTTGGGATGGATCTATAGTAGACTTAACCAAAGATGTGGATGGGATGGCTGAGCAAATTGCCACGTTTAGCCCTCATGATGCGTTGAATTATAAACATTTTCTCCAAGAGTCAAAAAACTTGTATAATCTGGCTGAAACGCGATTTTTAAATCGCTTATTGGTGAATTGGAGAGATAAACTCAGTCCATCTTTATTGAGAGATTTTATACGAGTGCGTCCTTTTACGACCTTAGACCGTTTCTTAAAGAAATACTTCACACATCCGAATACATTAGCGATGTTTGGGCGTTATGCCACCTATGTAGGGGCTTCGCCCTATCAAGCGCCGGCGATCTATGCGATGATGGCACATCTAGAGAGTCAGCTTGGAATTTATGGAATTAAAGGTGGGACTTACACGCTTGTTGAAGCGTTTGAGCGGTTGGCCCGTGAATTGGGGGTTCAGATCCATACCGCATCACCCGTTTCAAAGCTCGTCGTTAAGAACAAGACTGTTCAAGGCGTGGACGTACAGGGGCGAGTGGAGCAGGCGGATCATGTGGTTGTGAATCTCGATTATCTCTCCGCCCTCTCATTGATTGAGGAAGACGATCGGCCATCTATGCCTGATGCTAACCTTTTAAAAATAGAGCCGTCACTTTCCGGTTTTGTCGTCTTAGCAAGTGTACAGAAACGGTTTGACACGCTTCGTCATCATACCGTGTTTTTTCCGGAGCAATATAGGCACGAATTTGAATCGATTTTTAAACAAAACACACCGCCAACCGATCCAACTATTTATATCTGTAACTCAGGTTATTCTGATTTGGAAGGGACAGCGCCTGGTGAAAGTCATCTATTTATCTTGGTGAATGCTCCAGCGCTATCCGATCATTGGAGTTGGTGTAACAAAGAAGAGGACTATGCCGAGGCTATTCTTCAAAAACTCGAAACGCGCGGCCTTGCAACTCTCACAGAGTCGGTGACGGCCCGCAAAATTTATACACCGGAAACTTGGCAAAGTCGAACCGGTGCCTACAAAGGGGCCATCTATGGCTTGTCTTCTAACGGTATCAAACAAGCTTTTTTCCGCCCATCAAATCGATTAAAGGATCTCTCTAGCCTTTGGTTTGTAGGTGGGTCCACTCATCCAGGTGGTGGGACACCCATTGTGACGATTGGCGGTCAGCTTGTCGCAGAAGCCATCATGAACGTTTGATCTACAGAATAGGAGGTCATTATGAACGAGAAAGAGTTGATTGAAGTCCGCAAAAATGAACATCTTGATCTTTGTTTAACGGATCAAGTAAAAGGGGTGGCGGTCTCAAATGGATTTGACGCCTACCGGTTTCAGCATCAAGCCTTGCCGGAGGTTGATTTTGGTGAGATTCAAATCAACACCACTTTTTTGGGAAAATCCGTTAAAACCCCTTTTCTAATTAGTTCGATGACCGGGGGAACGGAACGGGCCTTTAAGATTAATCGGAATTTGGCCGAAGCAGCGGAACGAATGGGCTGGTCGATGGCAATGGGGTCGAGTCGGATCGCGATTGAAGATCCAGAACGCGCATATTCTTTTCAAATCCGCGAGTGGGCACCAACGATTCCCTTGGTTGCAAATCTTGGAGCAGTACAATTGAATAAGGGCTATGGTGTGGAAGAATGCCGTCGAATTGTGGAAACCATTGAAGCGGATGCGCTGGTACTCCATTTAAATGCGCTCCAAGAAGTGATTCAAACAGGTGGCGACACCAATTTTAAAGGATTGTTTAGAAAAATAGAAGCGCTCTGTAAGGAATTAGAGATTCCCGTTGGCGTTAAGGAAGTCGGCTGGGGGATTCATGGCGATCTGGCCCATTCTTTGTTTGAGGCAGGGGTTCAGTTTGTCGATGTCGCAGGGGCTGGCGGGACATCTTGGAGTCAAGTGGAGCGCTTAAGAAGTCAAGATCCAGTCAAGCGAAAAGCAGCCGAGGTGTTCGCAGGATGGGGAATTTCAACCGCGGAGTGTTTGATTGACGCGAAGCGAGCGGGAATTGCAGGACACATGCTCGCAAGCGGTGGGATGCAAACCGGATTGGACGCGGCCATTGCGATGGGCCTCGGGGCGCACCTTGTTGGGTTTGGTCGACGCCTTCTAGCGAGCGCAGAAGAATCGGTTGAGTCAATCTGTCAGGTATTTGAAACGATTGAAATGGAACTTCGGATGGTTATGTTTGCAACCGGCCACCGAACGCTAGATGACTTACGCGATACAACAAGACTGAAAGCGATTGGTAAGTAAGTGAGGAACTAATCTCAAGAGCGGAGGATATGAGGATGGCCAAACAAAAAGGGCTTCGCCCAGGGGATGCGATCCCGGACTTTTCTTTAGAAGCTTCAGACGGTGGTAGGGTTCAATCTAAGAATTGGCAAGGCCGTTATGTGCTTTTGTTGTTTCACAGAGGGACTTGGTGCCCAAGTTGTCGGCATGAACTCAACCAATTTGCGAAGCATTACAATCAGTTTCAAAAGCTTAATGTGGACGTCTTTTCGATTTTGGGTCAGAACAAAGCTTCGGTTCAAAGTTATTTAGAAAAGCACCCCCTGCCGTTTCCAGTTTTGGTCGATGAAACGCGGGAAGTCATCAAGGCGTTTGATGTCTATCATCCAATTGGGATTGACGCGTTTAACATTGCCCGGCCCAGTGTGTTCTTAATTTCCCCTGATCAAAAAATTGTGTATGGCTATGTAGGGAGACATCAAGCGGACTTACCGAAAAAGGAGAGACTGACGGATACGATCCATCAACTCATTCAAAGCACGGTTGAAGAAGAGTAGGAGCTGAGAACTCAACCCCTATTTGTTGACAGAGCAATTCAATCCGCTAATAATGAAACAGAATGTTGATTAAGCTGTGGTTCGTTTGAAGAGAAGAGGTTAATGGATGATTACAATACGTTCTGTTTTAAAAGAGGAACTGGATTTAGTGAGAAGCCAGCGTCTAAGCGCTTATGAAGAACATGCTATGAAACTTCCATCCGACCATTGGGAAGGGCTGAAAGCGGCAATCCGTTCGGATGCTGATGTGGAGGATGGAGCCGAGCTTTTGGTTGCAGAAAGCGATGGGGAAATTGTCGGGAGCGTGGTCCTGTGCCCAGAAAACACAGATGCTTACAAAGGGTTGACGGATAGGTCCGAGTATCCAGAAATACGCATGCTGGCGGTTGATCCTGCTGCACGAAAAAAAGGTGTGGCATTGGCGTTGATTAATGCGTGTATCGATCGATCTAAAGAAGCAGGGAAAAAAGCAATTGGACTTCACACAGGTGACTTTATGGATCGTGCTATGGCACTCTATGAAAGAAGAGGGTTTGTACGCATTCCTGAATTTGATTTTGAACCGGTTAATGATGGGATCATTGTCAAAGCATTTCGTTACCCCATCTCTGAAAACCAATAATAGCCGAAAGATCTTCCTTTTTTGAGAGGAGATCTTTTTTAATATGAAATTTTTAATGGATGTCACTTTTTGTCGGATGCCATCGAACAGTTTTGTTTGTGATATTGCTGTTTGTTTGTTAATATTCTGATTAGTGGGACTTCGCTTTAAATTTAAACAAACACTGTCTTTAACTATAAAAAGTATCAGGGGGTGAAGGTGTTCTTGGGAAGATAAATTCAGTTGAAGATGGAAAGATTATTTTTTTAGTAAAAAAATGTAAGCGCTATCAAAATTTCCTTAAAGAAGGGGCGAGTTTTTGTGATTGAACAAAAAAAATTGGCTGATCCAGGATTATTAGGTCTTGCTGCTTTTGTTGTGTCGCAATCTTTATTAAATATTCCCAATGCGCATCTAGTTCCACCGCTCGCAACACCGCTTTTCCTTACAACTGTTTTGTTTTGTGGGGGAGGGATCCAATTTCTTTGTGCTATTTTTGAGTACATTCGGGGCAATGTGGTCGGAATGACGACCTTCGGAATTTTTGGCGGCTTTTTTACCGCACTTGCAATGTTCATAGTCTTTGAATTAAATGGCACATTGAAATTTGGTGAAGCAGGTGAGGTGGCACTCGGCACTTTCTTGTTAGTTTGGACAATAGTGGCCATTCCATTTTCAATTGCCGCTTATAAAGAAAGCAAATTAATGGGACTTATGTTCTTATTCGTGCTTTTAGCTTTTCTCGGCGGGGCCTTAACTAACTTGGCTGGGATTAATTCAGCATTCGGTGGATGGTCCGGAATCATTTCTGCTGTAATCGGTCTATTCATTGTGTTTAAAGGCCTCATGGCAGCAGTCGATGCAGCAGTACATCCTGAACTAGTCCCTGTGCAAAAAGCTCAGTAAACATGGATGGGCGCGAGGCCACCGATCGATTGGGATCATGAATCGGAACTCGTCTATAAGTTGAAAAGCCCTCGTCATTCTTGGATGACAGAGGGCTTTTAATTACTGCCTATTTTAGGCTTTCTTTAAGTTGAGACCAATTCCCCAGCGAATAAAAGCTAAAATAACCATGCTCCCAGCTACTGTGCATACGCCAGGCCAACCCCATGTTTTCCAAGCGTAACTTCCAAGCGTTGAACCCAGTGCTCCACCAAGAAACGTGCTGACCATAAAGACCGTATTAATTCGACTACGGGCTTCAGGAGCAAGTGGGTAGATGCGGGCTTGGTTTCCGACTTGCGTGCCTTGGATGCCGAGGTCGAGAAGGATTATACCAATAATGAGTCCAATTAAAGTCGCGCCTGCAAAACCGAAAATTAAAAACGAAACGAGGGTCGTCACAATTAGGGCGCCAACGAGTGTTCCTGGTTTTAAGCGATCTGCCAGACGCCCCACAATCGGAGCTGCAGAAGCTCCAACAACACCGACCAAGCCAAACAACCCAATAATTTGACTGCTATAGTGATAAGTTGGCCCGCCTAAAAAGTATGTAAGTGAGGTCCAAAAGGCACTGAAACTCCCAAACATCATAAACCCAATCCATGAGGCTTCTCTTAGTGTGGCATGCTTTTTGACGAGTTGAAAAAGCGAGACAAACAACTGGCCATAGGTCATCGAAGTATCCGGCTCGTTCTTCGGAAGTAGAATTCGGAGACTTCCGGCTAAGGCGAGCATTAAAGCGGCGGCAATCCAGAACATGACGCGCCAACCAAACGTTCCGCCAATTAATCCAGAGAACGTTCGAGCAAGAAGGACCCCAAATAATAAACCACTGAGAACAGTTCCGAGCACTTTGCCTTGTTCTTTCGGCGGTGCGAGAGAAGCGGCAAGTGGAATCATGATTTGTGGCACGATGGTGGTGATTCCAACGAATAAGCTTGCGACATAAATCCAAACAAGGTTTTGCGCCGTGGCGACCCCGATCAGGGACAGGGCAACTAAGAGTAATAAGATCGAGATCAGATTTCTGCGTTCTTTAATATCACCGAGGGGTACGAAGAAAAACATGCCAACTGCATAACCCACCTGAGTAAACATGGAAATATTACCGGTTAAGTGGGAATTGGCGTGGAGGCTTGACCCAATATCGCCAAGCAAAGGTTGGTTGTAGTATAAATTAGCAACGCCCATGCCGGCTGTTATAGCCATAAGCAGCACGAGACTTTTAGAGAGTGAAGTGGTTTGATTCTGAGGATGCTGGACGCTCAGGATGTTCTCCCCCTTATGTTAAAAGTTATAATAATGCTCACTTCACCCATTTTTAATGCTTCGAAAGGAATTGTCAAACGATTTGTTTAAGGTGTAGATCATACATAAAAAGCCACACTTAAACATTTAGTAAATGTCCTTGTGTGGCTTGTGTCACATTCCATTTATTTGAATTTAAAGGGGAGTAAGCGCCTACTCGTTGTGACTTACATAAACGTTTTGATTTGAGTGCGACGGTCTAGGTTACGGTCGCCAATCTCTTTCAAACGTTGTTCATGGTGGTAGTTACTTCCATTTTCTGTATCATCCTGTTTCCGAACTTGGATCATGAGAGTGAATGCTAAGAAATTCAGTTTTAGCATACGAATGCCTCCCTTCTCGAGCGATTTCCTTCATTTAAAATCTGTCACCTCGTTAAAAACTGCTGTGCGCGTGTGTTTTGTCCCAATCATTGTAAATTCCTCCTTTTTTTGGTAATAAAAATATATAATAAAAAGCCATGGAATGGATCCACGGCTTTTTAAAACGAGAATAAAATTAAAAACCCACAGAACCTGTGTTGACAGGTCTGTGGGTGAATAGACAAAATGGGTTAAGTGCGTTTAATGTAAAATAACTTAAAGGGGTCTCACCACTGAGGCCGTGTCAGAAACTACACTATGAAGTTGAGTGAATGTTGGCATAAGAACGGTTTTCATAATCATCGCGACCTCCTATCTTAAAAATTTGAAATGTTTATCAATTCGTAATTACATTAACACATCTAGCGTGCGTTGTAAACCTTATTTTTCGTATTTTTCATTAATTTGGTAAGACAATCAAAATGCTTTCTGTTCACTATATGCAAGTCAACATAAAAAAATACCCTCAATTTGAGGATGACAGCTGATCGGGAAAAAGCATGGCATGGGATTTTTGTTGATAGTGGCTTCATAGCGCGGATGAAGCCCCCAAATCCGTTGGTAAGACGAAAAAGAGGGCTTCATAGCGCGGATGAAGCCCCCAAATCCGTTGGTAAGACGAAAAAGAGGGTTTCATAGGTTTTATTTCGCTTCACGATCAGATTGATACCCATATCAAGCTGAGGAGGTCACCTTTTTTGAGCGTTTGCAGCTAGAAACCAGCCGTTGAGTTGATTTTCGCGATTGTAATCAAAACGTTCCTGATCTTCGTAGCGTGTGACGGATCCACCGGCAGCTTCGACAATCGCCTGTCCGGCAGCCGTGTCCCATTCCATTGTTGGCGCATAGCGTGGATAATAGTCGGCTTTCCCCTCAGCCACTAGGCAGAATTTTAAAGAGCTGCCTGAGGAAACCACTTCTACCGATCCTTCAAGCCGATCAATAAACGCTTGCGTTTCGCTCGACATATGTGAACGACTTGCGACAACACGAATTGCTTCGGAAGGTGCTTTTTCAGGAAGGGAAATGCTCTGTTTAATTAAAACGTCTGCCTCAACAGATAAATAATGGGAAGCGTTTTCGAGTTTATAAGCTCCAACTCCTTTTTGCCCAAAATAAAAAATATCTTGAGCGGGCACATAGATCACCCCAAGAGTTGGATAAGACTCCTCAATCCGTGCAATGTTAACGGTGAATTCGCCATTTTTTTTAACAAATTCTTTCGTGCCATCGAGCGGATCTACTAACCAAAGGCTTTTCCAATCCTTGCGTTCCGCATAAGAAATATGAGAGCCTTCCTCACTAATGATGGGGATGTGCGGAAAATGATGGGTTAAACCCTCCGTAATGACTTGATGGGAGCGGCGATCCGCTAAGGTTAACGGTGAGTCATCGGATTTGGTTTCCACTTCGAAGTCTTGGGCATACACCTCCATGATGGCTTGCCCAGCCTTTAATGAAAGATCAAATAACTTTTTAATATCAGTTTGATTCATTTGAAAATCCCTTTCTTCTATAAAATCTTAAGGATAACACGAGTCTAGATTTCTCTAAAACCAGATCCAATAGATGGCTGTTACGCTCGTGATCATGACTAAGAACGTTAAAGGAAGACCGATTTTCACATAATCCCAAAATTTATAGCCGCCTGGTCCATAGACAATCAGATTCGTTTGATAACCAATCGGCGTGATAAAACTCGCAGAAGCCGCAATCGCAATCAGGACGGCAAACCCCATTACTGGAAGGTGCAGCAGATTTGCCATATCAAGGGCAATTGGAAGCATCAGAACAGCTGCTGCGCTATTGGTGATTAATTCCGTAAACAAGCTTGTCATTAAAAAAAGAATAATTAATATAGAAAAGAGTCCGAATGATTCCCCAACATGCATTAAACCGCCTGCAAATAATTTGGATAACCCCGTTTGTGTCATAGCGTTTCCGATCCCAAAAGAGCTCGCAATTAGTAATAGGACATCAAACTGGATGGAAGATTTGGCTTCTGCAACGCTCACAATCTTGAAGAACACATTCAGAAGCACGGCCATCGCCATGGCTTTAAACATGGATAAGACACCTGCTGTAACGAGAGCAATTAAACAAGCAAAAATGACAAGAGAGAGAATGCCTTTTATGCGACTCTGTTTCAAATTATCCGGCTTTTCTAGGTTTGAAACCACATAAAAGTCATTAGATTGATTGTACTTTTCAATGAAGTCAGATCCAGCGATTAAAAGCAATGTATCACCGGGCCTTAATTTAATATCTCCGACTTTGTTGTTCAGACGTTCGTTATTACGATGGACCGCAATAACGCCGGCATCGTATCGGGATCGAAATTTGGATTGCTTAATCGTCTTGGATAATAAAGAAGACTGGTGTGACACGACCGCTTCTACGAGATTAACGGTGTCGTTTTTCAAATCCTCGAGTTCAAGATGTGTCCCAGTTTCTAAACTGAGGCCTGGAATTTTTTGCAGATCCACAATCGTGGAGATGAGTCCGGTAAAGATCAGACGGTCGTCATCCATAATCGTTGTGGTGGATTTAACCGGTGTAATGTGTTCTGGGCCTCTGATAATTTCAATCAGATATAACCCTTTAAGATCGCGCAATCCTGCTTGTTCAACCGTTTTATTCAAATATGGAAAGGTCGGGCTAACCTTCATTTCGGCAATGAATTCCTTAGTGTTCTCCTGAACTTGCTCTCGAAACCCCTTATGTTCAGGTAGAAGTCGGATGCCCACGGTGAATATGTAAAGCAATCCAATTAGAGCCACGGGAATCCCAACAAGCGTTATGGTAAACAAAGAAAAGCCCTTTATTCCATTTTGTAGCAGCAAACCTTGAATGACCAAGTTAGTCGAGGTCCCAATCAAGGTCAGTGTGCCTCCTAAGATGGTCACATAGGATAACGGAATGAGAAACTTTGATGGGGCGAGTCCGCGGTCTTCACACCATTTTTTAATAATTGGCGTAAAGGTTACAACGATTGGTGTGTTGTTAAGAAAGGCGGATAATAGGGCAATCGGTAAGAAGAATCGCAGCATAGTACTCGTTTGCGTTTGACTTCGGCTAAGCCAGCTTTTGATTGCAAGGTCAATTAATCCACTCTTTTGCACGGCTCCAGCCACAATGAAGAGAAACGCAATGGTCAGCATGCCTTGGTTCGAAAATCCGCTAACGGCTTCTTCTGGTGTGAGAATACCGGTAATTAAGAAAATAACCAGGACTGAAAAAACAACCATGTCAGGCCGGGCTAGTTCAAATACGAGCCCGCCAAACATGGCGATAATCATGATTAAAACAAAAACCATTTGAATTGTCATTGTATGGACCTGTTAATGTGATTCGATTTCTTGCATACCGCGGATTAAAACTTCGGCTACCTCTGGTCGAGAAAACTCTTTTGGAGGCTTTTGGCCATTACGCAACATCTCACGCACTTTTGTTCCACTTAGGTGTACATGGAATTCTTTATCGTGTGGGCATGTTTTCGGTGTGCCCATGTTTCCGCATTCTGTACAGAAGAAGGCATGTTCAAATTTAAAGATTTGAATGCCTAATTCTTCTTCAAATTGTGAAATGAAGTCTTGTGCCTCATACGTCCCATAATAATCACCGACACCTGCATGGTCGCGCCCGACGATGAAGTGCGTACAGCCATAATTTTTGCGGACAATGGCATGAAGGATGGCTTCCTTAGGTCCCGCATAACGCATTGCAGCAGGATAGATGACAAGTCGCGTGCGATCCGCTGGATAGTAGTTTTTCAAGATGACTTCATAGCTTTCCATCCGAACTCCAGCTGAAATGTCATCCGATTTGGTTTCTCCAACAAGTGGATTGAGAAGCAAACCGTCCACCGTTTCAAGCGCACATTTTTGAATGTATTCATGAGCACGGTGAACAGGATTACGCGTTTGGAAACCAACCACGGTTTTCCAACCAAGATCTTCGAACATTTTACGGGTTTCGCTAGGGTCCATGTAATAAGCAGCAAAATCGCTATGATCTGGGCGGTTAAGAAGTTTGACGGGTCCGCCAAGCTGGACGTCACCACGTTCGTATAATTTCTTTACACCAGGGTGGGCAGCTTCAGTAGTCCCATAGACATTTTGAGCTTCAAGTTCTTTTTCGTGCGTATATTTTTCTTCGAGTTCAAGCGTGCCGTAAATGACATCATCTTCACCCTTAAGAGCAATTGTTTCGCCAATTTCGAATTGGTCGGCTTGTTCTTGACTGACGCCAAGGGTAATCGGAATACTCCAGACGTTTCCATCAGCTAGTTGAAAGTTGGTAACGACGCTTTCGTAGTCTTTTTGACCCATGAATCCTTGTAAAGGGCTAAAGCCACCAATTCCAATCAATTCTAAGTCGGAAACTGTCCATGCAGAAATGGTTAAAGGTTTGAAGCCTGCCGCTTCTTTAAGAGCAATTTCTCGCTCAGCACCTACTAATTCACGATTAATTAAAGTACCTCCGTGTGCCGGTAAAACCATGTTTGAACCTCCAATATTGTTAAAATGATTAAATTCCTGTGTGGATCAGCCATAATAACTATAAAGATTAGATCGTAAAATTTTATTAATGCCTTTTAGCACTCCACCACATTATAAACAATAATGTGTGATATTTAAAGATAAAATTGATTTTTCCGAGTGGAAAAGTTGGTTTTTCTTAAATATGGTCAGATCACATAAAGAATGGCTCAAACAACAGGAACAAAAATGGAGGGTTCAATGCACACAACTCATGCCCTGACAGTAGGAAGTAGGAGTTATGTGCAATGGGAGGGGAAACCATGCAAAAAGCCTGTGCTCACTATTGTTTCCCCCATTTTTTTCCTTTCCACATTCGGTACCAAGCAAAAGCCACGGTTGTAGCCAAAATCAACAAGCAGACCATCGCAACTAAATAGGTCACATACATACTGTTTCAACTCCTTGACGTAATAGTACGCATAGCTTACCCAGATCCCCATTTTTGATTCCCAACTTTTGGGCGCAGATGGACATCGGATTCTCACAAGACATGCCTTTCTATTTTTCTTAAAAGTTGTGGTAATTTGTAAGTAAAACAATTGAAACTGTGTGAGTTTCGGAACACAACATTTCTTGAATAGTCCTCAGCACCACTTACTCAAAAAGTGTCACCTAGAGGCCTACGGGAAAAGTAGTCCAGGCGAGCTCCAGAAGTTGTAGACCGAATAAGATGCCTAAAACCCTTGTCTAAAGAAATGAGAGTTCAGGCAAGCCAGTCCGACTCTTCTCAATGGATAAAATTCACGATGAGAACCAAGTATTAGGCAGGCTCGCGGATCGCCCGCGGCAAGCGCGTATAGTCTTGTAGAAGAAAAAAGTAATGTTTACAAAACCAATTGTTAAAAATGTTTCTAATTAGACTCAAAAAATGGCATGATTATATATAGATAGAAAACTTGCCTTATTCTTTTGAAGGAAGAGTGATTCGAATGCGCGTCTTACTTGTTGAAGATGACCAAGCTTTAGGTAAAAGTGTAGAAAGATTTTTAAAAGAAGAAAACTATGAAGTGGACTTAGGTGTGGATGGAGAAGAAGGGCTTTGGCTCGCCAAACTCTCAGATTATGATGTCTTTATTTTTGATGTCATGATGCCAAAATTAGATGGGTTTACCCTCATTAAGAAGCTTCGACAGGAAGGAATCAAAACGCCAACGCTCCTTCTAACCGCGAAAGACCGTGTTGAGGACAGGGTCAAAGGACTGGATTTAGGTGCAGATGATTATCTAACAAAGCCCTTTGCCGGTCAAGAACTGCTTGCTCGTTTGCGTTCCTTATTGCGTAGAGCAGGGAAGTTGGAAGTTGAGGGGAAATTAACCTATGGAAAAATACAAATGGACGTCAATCAGCACGAAGGTTTTGTAGATGAGAGTCCGCTGAGATTGACCATTAAAGAATACGAGCTATTGATGTACATGATTCAGAACAAGGAACAAATCTTGACGCGTGACCAAATTTTCGAACGTGTATGGGGTGTTGAATCCGATACAACCGATAGCATTGTGGATCTCTACATCCATTATTTAAGAAAAAAATTGGCTCCTTTTGAGATGGATAAATCGGTGCGTACAGTGCGCGGAGTCGGTTATATGCTAAAGGAGCGTTAAATTGTGTTTAATCGTACTCGCAGACGTTTGGTTTTGGTAAACGTTCTCGTTCTTTTTGTACTCTTGAATTTTATGGGTTCCATGGTCTATCTCTATACGAATTATCGGTTGAAAAATCAAGTGGATGATACTTTGCAAGAACAAATGAAAGATTTTAAAAACAAACATTTAGAAGATCTCCAGAAACTTGTTCATCCTGATAAAGAAGGCGATCATCGCTTGTTTTATTTACTTTGGAAGAAGGGTGACACGCTTGACCACATGTTCCCGGAAAATGCGGTTGCAAAAAAGGATGTGGCGTTATTTGCTAAAGCCAATCTTCAGCCAGGGTTTCAATCTGTGACGATCAACGGAACGCATTTTCGTTACGTTACGTTTCCAGTTTCAAAGCTTAAATTAAATGGAAAAGCCCTTCAAGGGATGCGGATTCAAATTCTTTATAATGAGCAAAGAGAAGAAGATATGCTCCAAGATCTTTTATACGTCATTGGAATAAGTGATTTTATAAGTTTAATATTAGCCATTTTTGCAGGATTTTACTTGGCTAAGGGCTCCTTAATTCCGATTCGAAAAGCGTGGCAGAAACAACAACAATTTGTTGCAGATGCCTCACATGAATTGCGCACTCCACTATCGGTTACAAAACTTAATTTAGAGTATTTATTTCGTCATCCAGATCACACCATTGAAGAGGATAGTGAAAT
The DNA here is from genome assembly GCA_963829575.1 of uncultured Sporolactobacillaceae bacterium. GTDB lineage: Bacteria > Bacillota > Bacilli > Bacillales > Sporolactobacillaceae > KACC-23026. The sequence continues at coordinate 307,243 of CAWHJF010000013.1, forward strand.
CATTCTTCAGGCGATCAATGAAATTAATTATCTAACCAAAATGACGTCTGAACTGTTAACCCTTGCCCGATCCGATGCGGACGAACTTATGATTCAACCGGACAAGGTGCGTTTAGACCAGTTGATTAATCAAGTGGTTCGAGAGATTCGCCCCTTTGCGGAAGCAAGACGAGTAGACTTACAGTTGGAAGAGTTGGAGCCGTTAGAGATGAATGGAGATCGAGAACGGCTCAAACAGCTATTCATCATATTGTTCGACAATGGTATCAAATACTCAAAGGAACAAGGAGGGGTCTCCATTTCCGGTGAGAAAAACGGCTCTAAATTAAGAGTGACGATCAAAGATGAAGGAATTGGGATTCCTAGGCAAGATCTTCCCTACATTTTCGATCGTTATTTTAGAGGCGATCGCTCGCGAACCCGGCAGTATGAAGGAACTGGACTAGGTCTTTCCATTGCCAAATGGATTGTTGAAGCCCATGAGGGGCGAATTCGAATTGAGAGTGAGGAAGGGAAGGGCACACAAGTCACGCTGACTTTCCCAACTAATTAAACGTTTGATTAAAAGGGACCATTCTTATTGTTAGTCAATAGAATGGCCTCTTTTTAATATTGTAAAAGACTTGTCTCCAATTTCTAATCCGTTTCTAATAGAAATTGCCTATACTGAACTTTGTTAACAATGGATTGACTTTTTCACCTTTGGAGGGACTTCAATGGTTAAAATGAACAACAAAATGATTACGCTTTGCACGTTGGCGATTGGATCGATCTATGTAACGGGCTTTACGATGACTGAACCGACTCATGCTGCTGCCGGAACACCGGTTCAGCAAAAGGTTGAAGCTACGATCCCTAAGCAGTCATCGAGTCAGAAAACACCAACTGCCGCTTCTTCTAATGTTCAAACACAAACGGGTAATCAACCAACAGCAAAACCGGTAAGCGGGGCTGTATCCGCTAACCAAAACAACACGAGTACTACAAAAAAGACAACAACTAACACACACACACAAAGTCAATCTAAGGCGTCGAGTTCAAAACAAGCAACAAATTCAAAACAAACATCGAGTTCAAAACAAGCAACAAATTCAAAACAAACATCGAGTTCAAAACAAGCAACAAGTTCAAAACAAACATCGAGTTCAAAACAAGCATCGGCAACAAAGCCTACTGTGTCAACAACTAAACCACAAACCGCACCTAAAAAAACGTCTCCAACTCCGACCAATAAAGTTTATAAGGATGGTACGTTCACAGGCGTTGGTTCAGCTTGGAATGGAACGGTTCAAGTCGCGGTTACGACCAAACAAGATCGCATTACTTCAGTTCAAATTACGAATTGTACAACCAGTTATTCAGAATCCAATATTGCACCCTTACCTCAAGAGGTGGTTGCTAAGCAAAGTGCCAATATTGCTTTGGTATCCGGCGCGACTGTGAGTTCTGAAGACTTTCAACAAGCGGTTCAACAGGCCCTTGGCAAAGCCAAGCTGTAAAAAGGAGGGTGTGTGAATCAATGGCTAATAACGCGAACCCGGCGATCGGACGAAATGCTCCGCCTCGCCCTGACACGTTGTCCAGAGTCCAGTCAAATCAAGTGAAGAAACGTAGAAAAGAAGGCAGATTCAAAAAATTCCTAAAAACTCCCAAAGGGCTTGTGTTTTCCTTACTTGTCATTCTCATGCTGATTGGGCAATGGCATGCCGGACAATTGGACGGCATTAGAAATGTAGGGGTTGCCTTCGTTACAGGTGTTGTCGTGGATTATATAATTGGTAAGCTTCGTCATAATAAACGATTATTACCAGATGGCGCCATGGTCACATCGTTAATTATAGGCTTAGTTTTGAGCGCTACTGCTCCTTGGTATCAGGCTGCGCTCGTGATGGCCTTGGCCTTATTATCAAAGCATTTATTGGTTCTGAATCGGAAGCCGATTTTTAATCCAGCGGCATTTGGACTTCTCGTTTCACTTTTTGTGTTTCATACCAATCAAAGTTGGTGGGGAGGCTTATCACTCCTTCCAACCTGGACGATTCCAATTCTTTTAATCGTTGGATTTATGATTGCTAAAAAGGTGAATAAGTTTCCTCAAGTTTTTACTTATTTTGGGGTGTATTTTCTGCTTTTTGTTTTAGTGACAGCCCTTCATATTCAGGATGTAACGGCAATCTATCGAGCCCCGTTAATTAATACAACATTATTTTTAGGATTTGTGATGCTTACCGACCCACCGACTTCTCCCGCGAAATATCGTCACCAAATGATTTTTGCGGCTCTTGCAGGTCTCATAAGTGGTGTGGTTTATCTTGATATTGGGGGGCTTGCCTATCCTCTAATTGGCCTTTTAGTAGCCAATGCGTGGAAAGCTGTTAAGTTTCGAAACCCTGAAAAGAATACGAGAAAAGGTAAGGTTAAAACCAAACCACGAATGGCAGAAGGACGAGCCTAATTTTTTAATTAAGTTTTAAGAATTGGAATGTAACTAGATTTTGAGAGCTACGAGGATTAATTTTTAGGGGATGTCTTTAAATCTTTTATATAAAATGGAGGATGTTTTGAAATGGCCTATGTGATTACCTCACCTTGTCAAGATGAAAACGCAGCCGAATGTGTTCAGTCCTGTCCCGTAGATTGTATTGTTCAAGGTCCCGATCAATACTATATTGACCCGGATGTGTGCATTGATTGCGGGGCGTGTGAAGCGGTTTGCCCAGTCGAAGCCATTTATCCAGAAGAAGAAGTGCCAGAGGATCAATTTGAATTCATTCAGATTAACCGATCCTTTTTTAAATAAATGATTGAGAGCGCGCGCGTACGGGTAGAGAAAGTTTTTTTAAACAAAATGCATCCCCAAAATTTGGGGGTGCATTTTTCATTGGTGATGGAAACTCTATTAATATAAAGTGGAGGTTAATATGTTAAAATATAATATAAGATAAATAGATTATATGGAGGTGGAGGTATGCCGGAATGGGTGTTCATGGGATGCCTTTTTTTAACGGGAATGGGTGTCTTCTTAAGTAGAGAAATGCATCCGCGCTTTAGGCATAAAGCTCTTTTAAGCGTCGTTGTGGTCCCCCTTGTTGTAATGGGATTATCCGCGTGCGGGGTGGCTACTAGCACACAAGATGGATCGACGACTGTGACGGTTCCATCTTCGAAAGCCCAACAGAAGCAGAAAGCAGATCCAAGTCACACCTCAGCGGTTCAAACACAAGGATCGGGTCAGGCGTCGGATTCCTCGATTCAGGCCTCCGCGTCGATGGCCAAGGCTCAGGCGAATGCGGAATCCGGGAAACAGAGCGATCCCTCTACCTCGGACTCGAGCGGAAATTTGACGCAGTCTGCAGAAACCAAGCAAACCCCAAAAGGATTAATTCCTGTTGTGGTCGCTAAGAATGTCGATGGGGACACAATTCACGTCACAATGCCCTCTGGAAAAGAAGAGGATGTTCGGATGCTCCTGATCGATACACCTGAGGATGTGTCTCCATCGAAACCGGTCGAGCCTTTTGGCTATACGGCGGCGAATTATGCAAAAAGCGTCCTACCAGTAGGGAAAAAGATCTATATCGAAGAGGGTGTAAAGGGCTATACTCGGGATAAGTACGGCCGTTTGTTAGCCTTTATCTATCGGACGCCAACGGATCTATATAATTTAGATGTTGTGAAAAAGGGCTATGCTCGGGTTGCGTATGTCTATCCGCCCAATACACAGCATTTAACCTCCTTAAAAAGTGCCGAATCTTATGCGAAATCCCATAAATTAGGGATTTGGAGCATGAATGGGTACGTGACGTCCTCCGGTTATAATCTGTCAATTGCGTGTCAATATGCCGAAACACACAATTATACAACACACGGGTGTTCGTCCGGAACGGCATCTAAGAGCAGTACAGCAACTTCAAGTAAACGTTCAACGAACAGCGCTTCCGCTTCATCAACGGATTCTGTCAGTAGTTCTGGTTCTGACCAGTTGAGGGTTCATCCCGGAGACGAAGCAACGGTTTCAGTAAAAACAACTCCGAATACAGAAGGCTCCATTGAAGTGGATTATAAATCAGGTCCGAGCCATGCCAAAGGACTCGATCCCAAAAAGTCCGATCAGAATGGCGTTCTCTCCTGGTCCTGGTTTGTGGGAACCCACACAACACCGGGAACTTATAACGTCATCCTTACAATTGGCTCAAAAACAATTACTAAGCATTTGATTGTGAATTAATACAGGAATGCTTCACTTAGTGTGCGGTAGTTAGTTCCCGAACGGAATCAGGACTGGCGCTACGGGAACTGAAACAAGGCGATTGTGCCCAAAATTAGAAGCTGACATCCGTACAGGAACCACCACCGATCGAGAGCGACACCAATGCCCGAAAGATTAATAGAAAAGGAGTGTGAGTCGTTTGAAACTTTGGCCAACCGATCGCCTTCCGAATCACATTGATGGAGAAGAAGAACCGATCCTTGAACCTTATCTGATCTCAAGCCGTCAGGATACGATCGCTGTGATTATTTTTCCAGGTGGTGGATATGGTATGCGGGCGGCGCATGAAGGAGAGCCGGTTGCCAGATGGCTCAATTCGATTGGGCTTTCCGCCTTTGTGTGTCACTATCGAGTTGCCCCGCATCGCTACCCTACTCCATTACTCGATGCCAAACGAGCGATTCGTACGGTCCGAGCAGGCTCTAAGGAATGGGGGATCGATCCCGATAAGATTGGCGTTTTAGGCTTCTCAGCAGGAGGGCACTTAGCAGCCTTGTCAGGCGTTCAATTTGATCCTGGAATCAACGAATCCGAGGATCCCGTTGAAAACATGCCTTCTAACCCTAATTTTATGATTCTTTGTTATCCGGTTATTTCAATGCAAGGTCCCTATGCGCATTTTGGCTCACAAATGAATCTACTTGGGGGGAATCCGACTGCCGATATGCTAGAAAAAGTAAGTCCAGACGAGCATGTAACATCTCGGACACCTCCTGCTTTTTTGTGGCATACTGCCGATGACGCCTCTGTTCAAGTCGAAAATGTGTTTCTCTTATCGAGTGCTCTGAAAAAACAAGGCGTGCCTTTTGAATTGCATGTGTTCCCAGAAGGTCGGCATGGGCTTGGTCTCGCAAAGGGAGAAGGGGCTGTCGAGCAGTGGACGTCGTTATGCGAGAAATGGCTAAAGGATATAATAAAATAAACACGTAAAGACGCGTTAAGTTTAAAACTTGGCGTGTCTTTTGTTTGATGGAAGCTTTTTGGAGACGTCACTTTTTCGAAAACCCCTAATAAAAATTGAAAGGACAGGCCCTGAGATCCCTTTTAAGGAAATCAATCAAAAATTATGATCAAACCCTTAAATTAGATATTAGAAGAGTTGACGAAAAAAGAAAAATTGTGGGTTTGCGCGCGTTTAAAAAGGGGTGACTTATGGGAGCCATTCGTTATTCAGTCATAATACCTGTTTTCAATGAAGAAGCCGTTATAAAGGAAACCTATCAAAGATTAACCCATGTAATGGGAGCAGCGGATGAGCCTTATGAACATCCTTTTATAAATGAGGGTAGCACGGATCAGACCGTGCCAATCATTAAAGCGTTTGGCGAGTCCGATGGGGCGGTTAAGCTAATTTTTTTAAAGCGACTCGTTCATCAACGAAAACCACATAAAAAAGAGGGGCCTGAGTGCGAGGTGTGCACTCAAATCCCTCTGTTATTGTTAGATTAAAACGCAGTTAACAATCGAGTGGGGATAGGGCGTTCGGTTGTGATTAAGCCATATTTTCCATCGTGTCTTTTATAAACAACCTGAGTTTCTCCGGTTTCCGCTTCTTGGAAAACAAAGAAGGTGTGATCGAGTAAATTCATTTCTAAAATCGCTTCCTCAGGTGACATTGGCTTTGTTGAAAAAGCTTTTCTTCTGACGATCTCAAAGCGATCCTCATGAGCCTCCTTTTCCTCGGTAAAGTCGGTGAGAAATAGGTATGTCTTTACGGACATGTCGATTCATTTTGGTTTTATATTTATGGATTTGACGAATCATTTTTTTCTCGACTTGATCAATCGCTTCATACAAATCGCGACCTTTTTCCTCAGCACGCATGTTTAAATCATCTTTTGTTAAAGACACTTCCACTCGAAAGAACTCTCGAATCTGGGTACATTTTACAAACACTGTTAAGTTCTCTGGTTTGGAGAAGAAAGTCTCAAGCTTTCTTAGTCGTTTTTCCGCATAGTGTTCGATGGCAGGAGTTCGAGTAAAACCGATGGTGCGGATTTCAAATTTCATGAGAAATTCCTCCTTTGATGATATATTGAAAGTTTTATTTGAGCGAATCAGGTGAGCGTGCCCACCTGATTCGCTTACTCTATTAATCCTTATCTTACGTTGTTAAGCATGGTGATGACCAATGTGATGGCGACGGAAAATATTAAATTTAACAGGATGTCTTTTAAAGTAATGGTGAATCAAAACGTCTAAGCCGATTTTTCCAGCATTCATACCTGCAACAAGTATAAACATGGTGAGTAAAACCATTTGTGGGTTTGTACTCGTTGTACCAGAGAGCATGTAAGCGAAATTCATGACCGCACCCATTAATGCTACGAAGGTCGTTAGGCAGCCCAGAATTAAACCTAGACCAACAAGGAGTTCACCCCAAGGGATGAGGAAATTAAAGAGACCGACGTTTGGGATCGCAAAATTCTGAAGGAAACTCGCCCACCAAGGTTGAACGGCTGGATGAGCACCCGTAGCACTCTTGACAGCTCCCATCAAAAATCCAGAAGCATCAAATCCAGAAGACAACTTTTCAATCCCTGCTTTCATCCATTCATAGCCAAGATACCATCTAAGGATCAGCAATAGGTAAGAAGCGACTTTGTTTTCTCTTAAAAATTTGACGATCATGACGATCACCAGCCTTTTTGTTTTTGGAAGTTCTTTAACTTCCTTGTCTATAATGTACACCTGATCAAAGGGATAGTATGTGATGCTTTTCACAAACTTTGTGTCGAATAGTTGACACAAAACGCTTTAATTCAGAACGCTTTTTGGTCAGCAAATTATCCAATTTCATCTTTCATTTTTGGCATAAGATGGGTATAATGGAAGGGAGTCAAATTAGGAGGTAGCTTTATGAATTTAGAACAGGAATTGCAAGCCACTTTTGAGAAGAAATTAAATCGTCCATTAACGGAAGAAGAACTGACGTTTATCAACTGGATGTCTCAAAAAGTTTCAGAACAGTCTGACCGACAAAAGTGTTAGTTTAAAATGTGATTTAATGCTTCGAATGTCTGACTCTACGAATGATTCAAGTCGCATCATCCTCAAAGCCTTATAATTAACCATTATTTTCCATTCCCCAATATGAAGAAAAACAATTTCCCTTATTTGAATTTCAATTTTATAAAAACCTATTCGGAAGGAGCACTCCTGTGCGAACCACTAGGATCTGGCTTTTAATCGGATTAATGGGTTACCTCCTAACCTTTACTTCTTGTCGCCCCTACTCCTCCTCTTCATCCTTACTGCTCCTTAAGCCTCCAAAAGTGGATGGCACTCACGTCGTCAAAGTCCCAGTCCTTAAAGTGATTGATGGTGATACAATTCGTGTTCAACTTGAGGGGCAACCGGTTACCGTTCGACTACTTTTAATCGACACTCCCGAAACCCATCATCCAAAATTAGGTGTCCAACCCTATGGGCCAGAAGCCTCACAAGAGACTCATCGTTTGCTCGACAATCAAATGGTCATTCTAGAATTAGCAAAAGGAAATGGAACGGACAAATATGGGAGACGGCTCGCTTATGTGTTTACGTCTCACCAATCGGTTGAGATGGATTTGCTTCAGAAGGGTCTTGCAAGGGTTGCCTATCTCTTTCCGCCCAATCTCAATCATCTACAAGACTACCAAAGAGCAGAGGCGATCGCGAAGGGTCACCATTTGGGGGTTTGGAAGGTGAATGGCTATGCACAAGAAGACGGCTTCCATCCAGAAGTCATGCCCTATGCACCAGACAACTAAATTGAATCGGCGGTCTAAACGCTAGTAGTCTCAACAACGACATAAAAAAGACCCTTTTTGGCTTAACCAAAAGAGTCTTGATTTTTAGAGAAAACGACTAGGCCTTAGTTTCCACATTTTGAATGGTTTGTTTAATCGCATTATAGGCCGCATCTAAATTTTTCAACCGCCGAATTAATTCAAAGTTTTTATTTAAAGTGTCATAGATGATGGAGGACACCATCGACCGGTAGAAGCTATTTGCAGCATGTACGGGTTTAACAAATTCTTTGTTTTTCTCAATGTGTAAGGATAACGCTTCTTTAAAAAAATCCACACTAAATTTATCGGTATTCATGATCCATTCTCCTTATAATCCTAATTTGGCTCAATTTGGGTTACGATTTTCCCACGATAAAATTGATCTGGTAATAGCTGTATGCACGGACGTTTTTGGAACCTATGGGCGAGTGATTCATGTTCAAAAAAAGATCCACTCGACCTTTCCACATTTGCGGTGTTGGGTCAACCGTTATATCATGATAATAGATGGCCCAAACATTGAAATTTGGTTCATTTTGTAAAGCGTGAGGATTAATAGTGAGTGTTCGCAACGCTCATTTTTCCTCTTATAGTAGTATCATATCATTTAATTCAAGACAAAAAGAGGGGAAACCCATGGATCTACAAGCGTTCAAGCGCTCTATAATAGACTATAGCAAAACAATTGGCATCGATAAAATTGGTTTTACGACAGCGGATCCCTTTCTTTCCCTAAGAGACCGCCTCTACCAACAACAAATGCTCGGCTATCAATCCGGTTTTGAGGAGAAGGAGATCGAAAAACGCGTCACACCTACCTTAATAATGGCAGAGGCGCGTTCCATTCTCTCTATTGCACTGGCGTACCCGAGCAAAATGAAAAATAAACCCGTTACCACCAAAGAAAACCGACGGGGGAGTTTTAGTCGGGCGTCTTGGGGAACGGATTATCACGATCTCCTGCGCGATCGATTAAAAAAGTTAGAAACGTTTATATTAGAGCATGCGCCAAATGCCGTGCTCAAATCAATGGTAGACACAGGGGAACTTTCCGATCGAGCGGTTGCTGAACGCGCAGGAATAGGGTTTATTGGAAAGCACACCAATTTAATAACCAACGAGTTTGGGTCTTATGTCTATCTAGGTGAGTTAATTACCAACCTGCCTTTTGAACCAGATGATCCCGTTTCGAATCTTTGCGGCGACTGTACGATTTGTATCGATACCTGTCCAACAGGCGCCATCGTTCAAGGCGGTCAATTAAATGCTCAGAAGTGTATTGCTTTTTTGACTCAAAAGAAAACCTCCATTCCGGAACCGTATCGTCAGGCGATTGGCAATCGTGTTTATGGTTGCGATACGTGTCAGCAAGTATGCCCATATAATAGAGGTCAGGATTGGCATCTTCATCCGGAAATGGAACCCGATCCAGAAAAAGTTAAACCCGAATTAAAATCGCTCCTGTTTTTAACGAATCGGGAGTTTAAAGCGACCTATGGCGAAATGGCTGGTTCTTGGAGAGGGAAAAAACCGATCCAAAGAAATGCGATCCTCGCGATCGGTAACTATAAAGATGCAACAGCTTTAGAGCTTTTAAGCCAGTGTATGAAATCCGATCCGAGACCTGAGATTCGCGAAGCCTCTGTATGGGCATTAGGAAAAATTGCCAAAGCGCATCCAAACCATCATGACGAGATTTCTCGCTTATTAGACGAACAAGTGGCTGTGGAAAAAGATTCAAAGGTTCAAATCGAATTAAAGGGCGTACAAGACAACCTCCAATATTGAAAAGAAGGCGTTAAAATGGAAAGTAACCAAGTGATGTATGTAAAGGATATGGAAAGTCCGATGGGCAAACTTAGTCTTGCGGCGTGTGAGGAAGGCTTGTGTGGTCTTACCTTTGGATCCGTTCAAGAGGAGTGGCCTAATTTTAAGGTTTGGATGAAAAAAAATCAGCTCTCTTACGAATTGAAACAGGATGCCAATGATTGGATCCTAGAGTCCATCGCACAACTCCAAGGGTATTTTAATGGTGCCCGCCACACTTTTGATGTTCCGGTTGCATTAAAAGGGACACCTTTTCAAATCAAGGTTTGGCAAGCGCTTCAGACGATCCCTTTTGGAGAAACCAAATCGTACAAGGAGATTGCCGAAATCATTGGCAGTCCGAAAGCCGTTAGAGCGGTTGGAGGTGCGAATAATAAGAATCCGATCTCAATCATTGTGCCGTGCCATCGCGTCATTGGAACAAGTGGAGCACTCGTCGGCTATGGTGGTGGACTAGATAAAAAAGAGCAGTTGTTAAACCATGAAAAGCAATATAAGGCATGACCAAGACTCCTGTCAATACGTGAGTTTGGTCATTTTTTTTCGAGAACTCTCATAGTAAGTAGCAATTGCTTATTTTTCTGCAATAGGAAAATAAGCAAGCATGTGAAGAGGGGGTTTTCACTATTAGCTGGAGAGACGCATGGCGTGCGCATATAAAGAAAACGAGTGATCTTTGGGTGGACCGAAATTTGGAACGGGATGTTGTGATGGATGCATATGAAGAAGCCATTATTCAGTGCAAAAAAGAGAGCTTAAAAAAACGCGAGGCCCAGATTGTGAAAGCAACGGCTAATGGTCGTGTCGTTGGCCATCAAACGCTTGGAAATGAAAAACATATTTTTTACCGTAATCATTTGGCACTCTTAATTAAGCAAGATGATCATTTCTATATAGAAGAATTTGATGTTGGAAAAAAAGGGATATTTGAAGATGGCGTGCTTATCAAGGATCTGACGTTGGACCGAGAGGTGGCGCAAACGGAACGGCCACGGATTTTATTTCCAGAGAGTCGTCGTAAATCTGGGGAAGCCTCGCGCTTTTCCTATGATCGATCTGAGGTTGTAAAGTATGCGGATAAGTGGTGGAACAGAGAGAATTCAGATTACCCAACTTTTGAGGTAGATTGTACGAATTATGTGTCCCAATGCTTACGGGCAGGCGGAGCGGCTATGGATGAGACCGGAGCGAAAAACAAAGGCTGGTGGTGTAACGACCAAACCTGCAGTTTGAGTTGGTCGGTGGCCCATTCCTTCCGTTGGTATTTGGCTAGCGAAGGCAACCATTTGCATGCGGTGGCCGTTGAGCGACCGGACCAATTGGTGCCGGGTGATGTCATTTGCTATGATTGGAACGGAGACGATACATGGGATCATAACACCATTGTAACCGATAAAGATCGCGACGGGATGCCGCTCGTTAACGCCCACACGTACAATAGTCGACATCGGTATTGGGCCTACGAAGATTCACCGGCCTATACGGAACATACAAACTATAAATTTTTTCATATCAATGCCGATTAAAAATAAGGGTCAACCCCCTCAAAACACCCTATTTAGAGTTAAGTCTAAATAGGGTGTTAGGACGAGGGCGTTTGGTCTCATTTTTATGTCCTACATGTTCGTGAATAAAGAGAAATGGTATAATGTAAAATCGGAAGTGGCTTCTCGGTCTTTTGAGGGGCGTAACAACAGGATGAGTAAGAGAGGTTTTTATTATATAGAAAGAGGTGCCAGGTCAGTGGGTTTGAATGTGGTCTTATATCAACCAGAAATTCCAGCTAACACAGGGAATATTGCGAGAACCTGTGCAGGAACAAATACGGCGCTTCATTTGATTCGACCGCTTGGATTTTCAACTGAAGATAAATATTTAAAGCGAGCGGGTTTAGACTATTGGGAGCACGTGGATCTCCATTATTATGATTCATTAGAGGCGTTTTTTAATACACATCCAAACGGAGAGTTCTTTTACATCGAAACGTATGGCGACAAACCACATTCAGCCTTCGATTATAGCGATGTAACGAAAGATTATTTCTTCGTGTTTGGCCGAGAAACGACTGGTTTGCCAGAGGCGTTATGTCAAGCAAACTTAGAACGTTGCTTGAGGCTCCCCATGTCCTCTGTCATGCGCTCACTCAACCTATCAAATACGGCCGCGATCATGGTGTATGAAGCACTTCGACAACAGGGGTATCCAAACCTGTTTTGAAAAAATGGCCGATTTACGAAATAAAAAGAGGCTGACCAAGAAGCAACGTCAGACCCCTCAAAACACCCTATCTTAAAGAAATGGGATATGGGTTTAGATGAGGAGTCAGACTTTACTTGAGTCAACCTCTTTTTTCGTTGGCGTTCCCGCCTATGTAGGGAGGCATTCGCCCAACTTAGTATTTGTGGGATTCCGGTTTATCGTTATAGCCTGCCGTAAAGATCGCAGACAAAAATGAAATCGCCACAAGTAAAATGAGAAACAGATGCATTGGCTGACCCACCCTTTTTGATCAAATGTTTCGTTAATTCAATTATATCGGATAATTTGCGTGAAGTATATCTTTTTTATAAAGGCAAGCTTTTATTTAGCTCGCTATGAAATGGACAAAGAGCGTTGTTGTCCCTTGTTTTTTTGCGGACACCAGTGACGTTATTTTACATAAAATGGGCCGAATGTGTGTTACGCGGACTCAGATGCCCTTATGTCCCCACTCCCTCCTTAATTTTGCATCTTTATCTTCAAATAAGAGAGCGACGTCCGCCAAACGAATCACCTGTAATTGGCCTAAGTTCCACTATGTTCTGAATTGTCATGAAAATTATAGGGAGAGCATGCATATTATGTATAGTAATCTAAGTAAGACAGGGGGACCATCATGGAATTTCTTAATAAAGTCAAAGATTACCGTGAACAAGAAAACCAGCTTAAGTGGGAAGGGACCTTTGCCGAGTATTTAGAATTACTAAAAGAGAAGCCATGGATTGCCCAATCCGCTCACACCCGTCTTTATAATATGTTGAAAGAAGCCGGTATCGAAGAGAAAGATGGTAAGAAAATTTATCATTTTTTTGATGACGAAATTTTTGGTTTGGAAGAATCACTTGAACGACTGGTTGAAGAATATTTCCATCCCGCTGCAAAACGATTAGACGTTAAGAAACGTATTTTATTATTGATGGGACCTGTCAGTGGTGGGAAATCGACTCTTGTGACATTACTAAAAAGGGGCCTTGAAGCTTTTTCAAGAACAGAAGAAGGTGCGGTGTACGCCATTAAAGGGTGTCCCATGCACGAAGACCCCCTTCATCTTATTCCCCCTTCACTAAGGGCCGATTTTTATAAAGAATATGGAATTCGGGTCGAAGGAAGTTTAACGCCGCTCAATGCGCTTCGATTGGAAGAAGAATATGGCGGACGGATTGAAGACATGCCGGTTGAACGCATTTTGTTTTCTGAAGAGAAGCGTGTTGGGATCGGTACGTTTAGTCCGTCTGATCCAAAATCTCAAGATATCGCGGACCTAACAGGAAGCATTGACTTCTCAACGATTGCTGAATATGGTTCAGAATCCGACCCGCGGGCTTACCGTTTTGATGGTGAACTGAACAAAGCGAACCGGGGCATGATGGAATTTCAAGAAATGTTAAAGTGCGATGAAAAATTTCTCTGGCATTTGCTGTCCCTGACCCAAGAAGGGAATTTTAAAGCCGGGCGCTTTGCTTTAATAAGTGCAGATGAACTCATTGTCGCGCATACAAACGAAGCCGAATTTCGGTCTTTTATGAACAACAAGAAGAATGAGGCGCTGCATTCCCGAATTATGGTCATGCCAATTCCTTATAACTTGAAAGTGGATGAGGAAGAGAAAATTTACAAAAAAATGATTGACCAAAGCGATTTGGTGGATATCCACATTGCTCCGCATGCGTTAAAGGCAGCGGCTATTTTTTCCATTTTGACCCGAATAAAAGATTCCTCAATTCGAGGTATTGATCCGATAAAAAAATTAAACCTTTATAATGGTGAGCATGTTGAGGGCTTCAATGAGGCCGATCTAGTTGATTTGAAAAATGAGCACCCGGATGAAGGAATGTCTGGAATTGATCCGCGATATGTGATCAACAGAATTTCCTCGGCCATTATTAAAAAAGATGTGAAGTCGATTAATGCGTTAGATGTGCTCCGCTCATTAAAGGATGGATTGGATCAATTGCCATCCTTGTCAAAAGACGATCGGGAACGCTACTTGAATTTTATTGCGATGGCCCGCCGTGAATATGATGAACTAGCCAAGCAAGAAATCCAAAAGGCATTTGTTTATTCGTATGAAGAGTCGGCTAAAACGCTTATGGATAATTACCTTGATAATGTTGAGGCGTTTTGTAATAAAAATAAAATTCATGATCCTATTACCGGTGAAGAAATGGATCCAGATGAAAAACTCATGCGCTCTATTGAAGAGCAGATTGGGATTTCGGAGAATGCTAAGAAGACATTTCGTGAAGAGATTTTAATTCGAATTTCCGCTTATGCTCGTAAAGGGAAGAAATTTGATTATCAATCGCATGATCGACTTCGTGAAGCGATTCAGAAAAAACTATTTGCGGATCTTAAAGATGTTGTGAAAATCACCACCTCAACGAAAACACCAGATGAGCAGCAGCTGAAACGCATGAACGAAGTGATTGCACGTCTAATTGATGAACATGGCTATAACTCGGTCTCGGCCAATGAACTTTTAAGGTATGTTGGAAGTTTGTTGAATCGATAAGCCGTTTGTATTCAATTGGGCTGGGGTGAATAACGGAACAGAAGTTCGCGAAAATAACTAAATCAAAGAATAGAGGGAGATCGCGGAAGGAATGTCCTCGAAATGCTCACATTCTAAGGACATTCTTTCCGTCATTATATGTAGGTATTGTTAAATATTCAAGACGAGCTGCGGACAACCTTGTGAAAGAGGGATTGAAAGTGGTAAAGTAAACCAATAGAAATGTGTATAAGCTGGAGGGCCATAATGGAAAACGGACAAGATAACGTACAAGGAAAAAAACAAACTCAAAAAAATGAAGCGTTTGAATGGATCAAAGCCCTAGGGATTGCTTTCATTATTGCAATCATCATTAGAAGCTTTATTTTACAAAACTATGTCGTAGAGGGCGTATCGATGATGCCCACACTACAGAATGGAAATCGCTTAATCGTTAATAAACTCAGCTACCACGTTTTTCAACCGAAACGATTTGATATCATTATTTTTCATGCGACGCCTACAGCAGACTATGTCAAGCGTGTCATTGGACTTCCGGGTGACACCATTACATATAAAAATGATGTTTTGTATGTGAATGGAAAAAAAGTGGATGAGCCCTATTTAAAACCATATAAATCTAAATTATTACCTGGACAAGAACTCACAAAGGATTTCTCGTTAGATACGTTAGATTCTACGGGGAGAGTCACCCATGTTCCAAAAGGGAAATTGTTTGTCATGGGAGACAATCGTCTAAACAGTGAAGACAGTCGTTATTTTGGTTTTGTTGATGAGAGTCAAATTGTCGGTAAAGTGGATTTAAGATATTGGCCATTGAACGAATTCAGTTTAGTTGGCGGTAAATAGAGGGTGCTCGTTTGTTATTAAAGAGTCGGTCCCTGTGTACGGAATAGTCCGTTTACAGAGACCGGCTCTTTTTCATGCCAAAAAACCAGCAATTTGTCGGAAGGTGCTGCATAAACTAAATTAATATCAAAAATTTTCAAGAAAAAATGGGCCACCCGTATAACGCGATCTACGGGCTCATGTTTAAAGCCGATTGGAGGGGGAGTATGAAGCGCTACGCCGTATCGGAAGAACATTGGGATCTCCACCGTAAAGGCCATCAGGACCAACAACGGCACATGGAGAAGGTCAAGAAAGCCATTCAAGACCAGTTACCAGATTTAGTCAGCGAAGAGAACATTATTATGTCAGATGGAAAAGGGATTGCGCGCATTCCCATTCGTTCATTAGATGAATATAAAATCCGCTATAATTCTGGAAAACAGAAGCAAGTCGGTCAAGGTGACGGCTCAACAAAAGAAGGGGATGTCTTAGCGAAGTTTCCACCGAGGCCAGGCGCAAGTCAACCGGGTAAAGGGGAAGGTGAAGCTGGAAGTCGTCCTGGGATTGATTTTTACGAAGCCAATGTGGATTTAATGGATGTTGAAGAAGCCCTATTCAAAGAATTGGAACTTCCTCATCTAAAGCCAAAAGAGGAAGATGAGTTGGTTACAGAGTACATTGAATTTAATGACATTCGAAAAAAAGGATTAATGGGCAACATTGATAAACGTCGAACTATATTAGAAGCGATCAAAAGAAATGCCAAAAGCGGAACCGCATCTGTTACACCAATCACGGAGGATGATCTACGTTTCAAAACGTGGAATGAAGAGCAGAAGGAAGAGAGCCGTGCGGTTGTTTTAGCCATTATGGATACAAGCGGTTCAATGGGAAACTGGGAAAAATTCATGGCGAGAAGCTTCTTTTTCTGGATGACGCGGTTTTTGCGAACCCAATATGAAAAAGTCGAAATTGAATATATTGCGCATCATACGGAAGCCAAAGTCGTCTCAGAAGAAGAGTTCTTTTCAAGAGGAGAAAGCGGTGGAACCATTTGTTCCTCGGCCTACTCAAAAGCGCTGGAACGGATCGAGGATGCCTATCCTGTTTCGCGTTACAATATTTACCCAGTTCATTTTACAGACGGAGACAACTTGACATCAGATAATCCGAAATGTTTAGAATTAGTCCGCAAACTGACGACATTAACAGGCTTTTTTGCCTATGGTGAGATCAACCCCT
Source organism: uncultured Sporolactobacillaceae bacterium (assembly GCA_963829575.1). Lineage (GTDB taxonomy): Bacteria > Bacillota > Bacilli > Bacillales > Sporolactobacillaceae > KACC-23026. The sequence continues at coordinate 323,957 of CAWHJF010000013.1, forward strand.
ACAATCGCCGAAGTACCTTAATGAGTGCATTCGAAGACATTCAAGATGAAGGGTTTCAACACTTTATTTTAAAACAAAAAAAAGATGTGTATTATGCTCTAAAGCATTTTTTCCAAAAACAAGAAACATTGAATTAGGAGAAGCGGTGATCCGCTTCTCCTTTTAATTTCATGTGAACTTGAAAAAGTTGGAAATAACCCGCTCCCATGTATATAAGGCAAAAAGCACCAAAAAAAAGAAGACCAATTGGAACATGAAATAGAAAGATCGGGTGATACTATTGCTTGAAGGGGGCGTTCTTCCAATGAATAAGCAACTTGGAGAGTTAATGACCAAAGACGTCATTTCCGTTTCGCCGAATCAAACGATTGAGGATGCAGCGCGTTTAATGAGCCAATACAATGTAGGGTCTCTGCCAGTGGTTGAAAACAATCAACTGAAAGGGATCATTACAGATCGCGACATTACACTTCGTTCAACGGCCAAAGGCGGTAACGAGAAAGAAATGGTTGCGAATTGTATGTCGAACCAAAACTTGGTGTCGGGTTCTCCAGACATGTCAGCCGATGAGGCATCGCGCGTCATGGCCCAACATCAAATCCGTCGCTTACCAATCGTCGATCAAGACCAGGTTGTTGGGATGGTGGCTTTGGGTGACCTAGCCACATCAAATGCCTCAGAGGATGAAGCGGGCCAAGCCCTTCAGTCAATTTCCACACCGTCAACACCACAGTAACGACGGTCGCCCTCCTGATTTTTTGGGAGGGCTTTTTCTTTTGCACCGTCTTTTGGGGGACAGACCCGGGACTGTCCCGGGTCTGTCCCCCAAAAGAGAAAAACAACCAACTTTATGTTAAAATGAAACCACCCAGGGAGGGAGAATACCTTATGATTAAAGGGCTTGTGTTTGATTTTGATGGTCTTATACTGGACACTGAAACGTTGATGTATCAAGCAACGAACGAACTTTATAAAGAATATGGGGACGGTCTATCGATTCAAATATGGGGGAATTTAGCGGGAACCCATGACGATGAATTTGACCTTTTTGAAGATTATAAAGAAAAGACGGGCTCGACCTTAACTGAGCAGGTGTTTTATGAGAAGCGAGATGCTCGGTTTAATGAATTAATTAAAGAAGCAGACATTCTGCCTGGTGTGAAAGAATTGCTTGAGGCAGGGAAAGCGGCAGGGCTAAAAATTGCGCTTGCCACAAGTTCTGGTGATCAATGGGCCAAAAATCATCTAGACCGAGTAGGACTTTCTGGTTTTTTTGATGTCATGGTGGAAGCCAATGACGTGGCACAAGTTAAACCAGATCCGGCGCTTTTCCTAAAAGCTTGCGAAGGGATTGGCGTTCAACCGAAAGAAGCGATTGCTTTTGAAGATTCTTACCATGGGGCGGTTTCGGCCAAACGGGCGGGTCTCTATTGTGTCGTCGTTCCAAATGCGGTGACGGAAGGGTTAACCTTTGAATCCGATATTGACCTGAAGCTGACCTCATTAGGAGAAACCTCGCTTGAGGACCTCGCGAGTCGATTTCATGCCTAACCTATTAGTGGTTTAATCATAGAAAAAAGGAGCGTACATATGCCGAAACTTGAGTTATCTAAATTTGAGAAGAAGCTAGAAATGCGACAGATCCAATTTTCCGATATCGATGCTATTTTGGAACTGCAACAAATTTGTTTTCCTGGGATGATTCCGTGGGAACGTGAACAATTGGAAAGTCACATTCAAATTTTTCCAGAAGGGCAATTTTGTGTGACCTATGAAGATGAGATTATCGGGTCCTGTTCAAGCTTAATTATTAACTTTGATGAATATGACAATCAGCATACCTGGAAAGAAATTACGGATGACGGATACATCACCAATCATGATCCTGAAGGGGATAATCTATATGGGATCGAAGTAATGGTCCATCCAGAGTTCAGGAGAATGAAAATCGGTCGGAGGCTTTATGAGGCTAGAAAAGATTTGGCGCGCGAGCTTAATCTAGAAAGCATCTTGATCGGTGGCCGAATTCCGGGCTATTCAAAGTATCATGATGAAATGAGTCCACAAGAGTATATGGAAGAGGTTGTGGAACGAAATATCTATGACCCTGTTCTCACCTTTCAATTAATGAATGGGTTTACTGTAAAAAGGATCAATGCGGACTATTTACCCGATGACAAAGCATCAGATGCCTATGCCACCCTCATGGAATGGAATAACGTGGATTACCGCAAAAAGACACGCCGCGTGTACCGGACATCTTTACCTGTTCGAATTTGCGCGATTCAATATGAAATGAGACGGATTCAAAGTTTTGAGGACTTTGCCCATCAAGTCGAATACTTCACGGATGTTGCAGCCGATTATCGGGCTGATTTTGCCGTATTTCCAGAGCTTTTCACGACACAACTCATGTCTTTTATTGAGGAAAAAAGTCCAAGTTCTGCTGTTCGACGATTGACCACTTTTACAGAAGACTACATTGAATTGTTTAATAACCTCTCCGTAAAATATAACATTAACATCGTCGGGGGCTCTCACTTCGTTGAAGAAGGAGGGCATATCTACAATGTGGCGTATCTATTTCGGAGAGATGGCACGATTGAGAAACAATATAAGATTCATATCACTCCGAACGAGCGCAAATGGTGGGGGATTAGCCCAGGAAACCAAGTGCGCGTCTTTGATACCGATTGTGGGAAAGTGGCGATTTTAATTTGTTATGATATCCAATTCCCAGAGCTTTCGCGGTATGCCGTTGATCAAGGGGCGAATATTATCTTTTCTCCTTTTTGCACGGACGATCGTCAAGGCTATCTCCGCGTCCGTTATTGCGCGCAAGCCCGGGCAGTTGAAAATCAAGTTTACACGGTGATTGCGGGAACAGTTGGGAACCTCCCACAAGTTGAAAATATGGATATCCAATACGCGCAATCGGGGATCTTTACCCCATCTGACTTTAGTTTTGCAAGAGATGGCATTGTGGGGGAAGCTCAACCCAATATTGAGACAGTTGTAGTAGGTGATGTGGATCTTGAAATCCTTCGCCGAGGACGTAATAATGGGACGGTTACTCAGTTAAAAGATCGCCGTCGAGATCTTTTTTCGCTTCAATATGATGAAAAAATGAAATAAGGCTTCTTGATTTAAGGGTTCAAAAGTCTATGAAACACGGTATAATAAGAATGGTTTTAGGACAATAGAGTAAATGAATGTGAAGGGATGAGGGTTCATGGCGGATTGGTCACAAGCCTATAAGAAATGGGCAGAGGCAAAGGATTTGGAGCCGAATTTAAAAGCGGAACTAGAAGAAATGGCAGGCAATGAAAAAGTACTGGAAGACAGTTTTTATAAAGCGCTTGAGTTTGGGACAGGTGGAATGCGCGGAGAAATTGGCCCCGGGCCCAATCGTATGAATGTCTATACGGTTCGCAAGGCGTCTCTTGGTCTTGCCCATTATATATTAAAAGCTGGGGAAGACGCGGTCTCACGTGGTGTCGTGATCGCCTATGATTCGAGGCATTTTTCTCAAACGTTTGCTTATGAGGCGGCACGTACGATTTCGAATCTAGGGATCCAAACCTATGTGTTTGAGTCACTTCGCCCAACTCCAGAACTCTCCTTTGCAGTACGAGAACTCAAAGCCTTTTCGGGTATTGTGGTCACAGCAAGCCATAATCCACCTCAATATAATGGGTATAAAGTATACAACTATACGGGTGGACAGCTTCCGCCGGCAGAAGCTGATCAAGTGATCGACTGGGTTAACCAAGTTGACAATGAGCTTGAAATTGAAGTGGGCGATGTAGAAGCGTTGAAAGCAAACGGTCTTATTAAAGTCATTGGGGACACCATTGACGAGGCCTATCAAGCCCAACTTAAAACCATCCAACAAAATCCAGAAGCGATCGCCGAGGTTGGGGAGGACTTATCCATCATCTATACCCCTTTACATGGGACCGGTTATCGACCAGTGGTTGAGGGACTTAAAAACTGGGGCTTTAAAAAGGTTGCGGTAGTTGAAGCGCAAGCGGAACCAGATCCTAATTTTTCAACGGTGCAATCCCCAAATCCAGAAGAGCATGAGGCGTTTGAATTGGCCATTGAAGAAGGAAAAAAGCGCCAGGCAGATTTACTCATGGCGACGGATCCTGACGCAGACCGAGTAGGGTTGGCCGTTAAGAATGAGTCCGGTGACTATGTGGTCTTAACAGGCAACCAAACCGGTGCGATTCTCCTTCACTATCTTTTGACTCAGAAAAAAGAAAAAGGTGCCTTGCCGCAAAATGGTGTGGTGCTGAAAACCATTGTGACGAGTGAAATTGGCCGTAAAGTTGCGGAACATTTTGGTTTGACAACCATTGATACGCTTACGGGATTTAAATTTATTGGAGAAAAAATTCAAGAATTTAATCTTAGTGGTGCGCACCAATTTTTGTTTGGCTATGAAGAAAGCTATGGGTATTTGATTGGAGATTTCGTTCGAGACAAAGATGCGGTTCAAGCGTGCTTGCTTGCAGCTGAGGCCGCGGCTTACTATAAACTGCAAGGAAAATCTCTGTATGACGCCTTGCTTGACGTGTTTGAAATCTATGGGTATTACCAAGAAGGGTTATCTTCCATGACGTTAAAGGGCATTGAAGGAACCCAGAAAATCGCGCAAATTCTAGAAGGATTCCGTGCCACGCCACCGACCATGGTGGATGGAAAGACCGTTTCGGTCATTGAGGATTATCAGACGTCCGTTCGCAAAACCACAGATGGGTCTGAGGAAGCGATTGATCTGCCGAAGTCTAATGTGTTGAAGTTTAAGCTTGAAGATGGCTCCTGGTTCTGTCTGCGTCCGTCTGGTACCGAACCGAAAATTAAATTCTATTACGGAGTTAATGGTTCGTCTTTACAGGAGGCCACGGATCAATTGGCCAGTCTGAAAGAGGGCGTTATGGGACTTGTTAACGAACTGATTTAAAGCAATGGATTAGAGTTGAATTTAGAAATCGGAAAGATGGTTTGCTCATGTGGCAGACCATCTTTTATATTTAATCTGTTTCAAAAACGCTTTTATATAGATATGATAAAAAAGCAAGAGAGCGAGCGTTTCATTAGACCCCTTCTATTGACACCTATGCTCATTTGAAAAAGGCAAAGGATTCATTTAAAGACGACGTTTTATGCGAATCTTTTAATCGATTATTACGTCATTAAAACAACTCACCAAAATTATTATTGGAGAGTTCCTGACACCGCCTCTCTTAATACCAAAGATCCGCACATCACTCTAACTGTCGATCAAGATCATGGTAAAATTAAAACGTATCACATTAGTGCGGATCACATTCAATTATAAATTTGGCAAAGAAGTCAACTTTTGAATCAACTGAACCTTGTATGAACAGGCCATCCTGTGCTATCTTTTTTAAATAGGCCTGTTTTTTTGCGGTCATGACGATAAAAGGTTTAACATAATACTTATTTTCATTAATTATAGATGAATCCGTATTTTAGGATTTTTAAAGGAAGGACTTAATCATGGGAAAAATGGATCAAGAGGCGAAAAAGCGCAGAACGTTTGCAATTATTTCCCACCCGGATGCTGGGAAAACCACGTTAACGGAGAAGCTCTTATTGTTGGGAGGCGCGATTCGCTCTGCAGGGGCTGTTAAAGCGCGTAAAACCGGGAAGTTTGCCACATCAGACTGGATGGAGCTTGAGAAACAGCGGGGGATTTCCGTCACGTCCAGTGTGATGCAATTTGAATTTGACGATTTTAAGATTAACATTCTGGATACTCCTGGGCACCAAGATTTTAGTGAAGACACGTACCGCACGCTAATGGCGGTTGACAGCGTGGTCATGATCTTGGACGTTGCCAAAGGTGTAGAGCCACAGACAAAGAAATTATTTAAAGTGTGTTCGGACCGGGGGATTCCAATTTTTACGTTCATCAACAAACTGGACCGCGTCGGAAAAGAACCTCTTGAGCTTTTTGAGGAGCTGGAAGAGGTGTTGGGGATTGCCTCATGTCCTGTGAATTATCCGATAGGGATGGGGCCGACTTTTAAAGGCGTGTATGACCGGTTTAATAATGAAGTGGAAATATATGGTGAAGGGCGAAAGCTTTCTTCTCTCAAGGTAGATGGACCAGAAGCTGTTCGCGAAGCGCTCCAGGGACAAGCGGAAGAAGACGTGTTGGTACAGCTTGAAGAAGAGTTGTTGCTTTTAGAAGAAGCGGGGAATCCATTTGATATGGAAGCCGTTCTTCTCGGAAAACTGACACCTGTCTTCTTCGGTAGTGCAGTCTCAAGCTTTGGTGTACCCACTTTTCTTAAGCATTACTTAACCATGGCACCACCTCCAAACGGACGGGAATCCAGCGTTGGTTATATTGAGCCAGGTGATGAGACCTTCTCAGGGTTTGTCTTTAAAATTCAAGCCAACATGAACCCTGCGCACAGAGACCGGATTGCTTTTTTGCGGATTTGTTCTGGAAAGTATGAAAAGGGGATGGAAACGTGGCTGGATCGAACCGGAAAACCGATTAAGCTGGCCCAACCTCAACAGTTTTTTGCGGACAGTCGCGAAGTCATTGAAGAAGCATTCCCTGGAGATATTGTCGGGATCTATGACCCGGGGATTTATCAAATCGGCGACACGCTTGTTGGCCGAAAAGACACGTTTAATTTCGGCAAACTGCCTCAATTCTCGCCAGAACATTTTGCAAAAGTCCGTCCTAAAACGGCTATGAAAGCCAAACATTTTCAAAAAGGCATGCAACAACTTGCTCAAGAAGGGGCCGTTCAAGTCTATAAAACTGAACGATTTGAAGAAACGGTTCTTGGCGCGGTCGGCCAGTTGCAGTTTGATGTGTTTATTTATCGAATGGAAGCAGAGTATAATGTGGATCTTGAGGTCCAACCCCTCCATTATCGTGTTGCGCGCTGGCTCAATCAAGAAACTGTTCCAACGGAAGCCTTGCGAAGTACGTCAAATATGGTGGTATTGGATCAACGCGGCCGACCGGTTATTCTTTTTGAAAATGAATTTGGTCTTCAATGGTTCCAACAGAAAAATCCAGACATCCAGTTATCCGAAACCTCTATTTCTTAATGGGGATGTGGAACCACCTTGCAGAAAAGCGCAGGGTGGTTTTTTGATAGTGAAAGGGATATGGGTGGGGATAGCGCGCTATGAACCTTAAAGCGAGGGGAATCAGCAAAACCCATTTTGTTAATTAAAAATATAGATTTTGGACATCCTAATATCGACTTTATTTTTGATAAGGAGTGGGTGCAAAATGGGTGGACCATTTGATAATAAGCGTTTTAATCCAGGAGACCGGGCTCCAAATGACGGCTATTATATGGAAATAGGTGAGACGGGAAGCATGGTTGAAACGCCAACCACAGTCCACTTGCATGAGGGGCAAAAATTCCCTGATTGTGCGAATCACAATCGCATGTGGATGCACAGACCCAAAGAGACAAGAAGAGGGCATTAAAAAAGAGAAGTTCCGTTCCCGACCGCATATATTTTAGTCATTACGGGAACAATGGGGTCCTTTCAGTTCCCGTAGGCAAGTTAGAATCTTGTTACGGGAACTGCCCACCCCCAGATTGTGCCTCTAGGGCAATGCGACGAGTGATACGGGAACGGTGGGCTATCTTCAGTTCCCGACCGCATATATTTTAGTCATTACGGGAACAATGGGGTCCTTTCAGTTCCCGTAGGCGAGTTAGAATCTTGTTACGGGAACTGCCCACCCCCAGATTGTGCCCGTATGGCAATGCGACAAGTGATACGGGAACGGTGGGCTATCTTCAGTTCCCGACCGCATATATTTTAGTCATTACGGGAACGATGGGGTCCTTTCAGTTCCCGTAGGCGAGTTAGAATCTTGTTACGGGAACTGCCCATAAGCAGATTGTGCCCGTATGGCAATGCGACAAGTGATACGGGAACGGTGGGCTATCTTCCGTTCCCGACCGCATATATTTTAGTCATTACGGGAACAATGGGGGTCCTTTCAGTTCCCGTAGGCAAGTTAGAATCTTGTTACGGGAACTGCCCACCCCCAGATTGTGCCTCTAGGGCAATGCAATGAAAAGGCTGTCGAGATGTTCGGCAGCCTTTTCATCGCTGAAATTAGTTTTATGAATCCTCGAATTCCCTTGACGAAGTGTTTTTCTGAACGTTAAAATGAATATATGAATAGATGTTCATGTGTCAATTTAATAGTCGAACCATATACTATCCCTTATCCTATAAATCCTCTAAAGGAGGTCAATATGAGTCATTCCCATACAGATCATGATCATGCCCACGGACATGACCATGATCACAGCGGTCTTTTTCATACTCATGCACCAGCCGGAAAAATGAAGCAAGCGTTTTTCTTGGCCATGATTATTCTTCTAGCAGAAATTATCTTTGGTCTTCTGTCGAACAGTTTGGCACTCCTCGCGGATGCTTGGCACATGGCAACGGATGTGCTAGCAATTGGGTTATCTTGGTTTGCCCTTGTGCAAAGTAAAAAACCAGCTAACCAAAAAATGACATTTGGCTATGAGCGGGCCGGAATTCTAGCCGCAGCAGTTAATGGATTGACCCTCGTGGTCATCACACTTTGGATTTTATATTCGGCCATAATGCGGATGATGCATCCAGAGCCAGTTGGTGGAATCGGGATGTTCATAGGTGCCGGAATTGGCTTGATTGTGAACCTCATTATCATTTTCGCGTTAAATGGTGAAGGTGATAATTTGAATGTGCGAGCGACCCTCCTTCATGTTATGGGGGATGTTGGGGCTTCAGCCGGTGTCATTATTGCGGGTCTTATCATTTGGTTCACTGGATGGGAATTAATTGATCCCATATTGAGCGTCCTAATCGCACTAATTGTGGCATTTAGTGCATGGAACATCATCAAACAAAGCTTCCGGATTCTAATGGAGGCGACGCCTAAAGGTGTACAGCTCGAAGACATTGCGAATTTAATTAAAAATGTACCGGGAATACGAAGCGTTCATGATATTCATATATGGACGTTAACAGGGGATAAACACTTTTTGACTTGTCATGCTGTCTTGGAAGAGTCCTACGCGCTTTCCGAAAGTCCTGGAATTATTAATGAGATCAATGAAACGCTAAAGAAAAAAGCGATTCATCACTGTACCATTCAAATTGAGGATTGCAATACGCCTCATCGAGATGAGTTGCTCTGCCAAGATTCTGGGCATGATGATCCTCACGATCACCATCATCATGATCATCATCACTAATGATATATAGAGAATTAATCGGGATGGCATGGATTTTAATTTCCAAGAAAACGCCATTCCTTTTTTTATTTGAAGTTGTTATGATGAGGTTCAGTATTGGCGTGGTGGAGGATTCTTATGAGACGTGTTCTAAAAGGCATTCGTAACTTTTTTTCTTATCTATTCCAAGAATTGATTGGTGAAATTCTTGTATCGCTTCTTATCAGAGGGATCGGCGGGTTATGTAGAGGGATTGCAGCTTTTGTCGGAGGGCTATTTTTAGGCTAAGGAAGAAGAGTGGACCTACGCTTATTTGCGAGGTCCATTTTTGATAGGTTCAACTAATGAATGACGTTACTTCGATTGGCCATTTGTGGAGGCTCTTCCAGCCAGCCGTGCTCAGCCATGAGTTTGGCACCATTTTGGGCGTACATCAACACATCTTTTGTGATGTTTATAAATTTCACCGGTAAGTCTGTTCGCAGACTGAATGCTGTCCCAATGGCATTACTACCAAGGCCGAAGCTACAAAATAAGCTTACGCAGTACATCATTAATTTATCTGAGAAGGGGGCTATTTTGGAATCGGTCACCAATCCCCCCCAAGTTATGGGAGCTTGAATATCTGATTCATTTAAGATATTAGAAAGTGATTCGATAATGTTCTGGGCAAGATTTTTTCCTTTTTCACAATACTTAGCAACTTCGGGCTCATTGGCCACCTGTGCAAATCCTGTAATCATATCCCTGCCTAATGAATTTGACTCAATGGCAAAATAAATATGTCCAGCTTCAACGGAATTCAATGTGCGTTTTGAATTAAAAGGATTTAGGCCACTTAAGTATTCTTTGCTTTTGGCAAACTCCACAATTTTTTCTGGAGACATCGCGGGGGAACGTAACACTACTTTATTATTGTCAAGGTAATCCATACACGTTTCATACGTGTCCTGAGTGAATTCAGTAAGACGTTTGAAGAAGTTTCGAATGTCCTGGCGGTAAGCCAAGTTAAGATGAAGGGTGTGAAGACCCATTCCAATTTCTGAGAGCAAACGAAGCATTAGAATATCGAAATGTTGATCATATAACTTCGGTGCCCCTACATTGACATCTTCCTCTGTATAGCCTACTGGGATGGCTTCATCGGCTTCCTTAAAGATCTTAACAATATCGTTAACAAACCCGACAATTTTATTATGGGCATGTTGCAAGATTTTTTTAGCTTCCCGATTTTCAGCATTATTGATGAAGTATTCAAGCATTCTCCGATTTAACGTTTTTTCCTGATAAGTCATCCATAAGGTCCCGATCTCGCTGGATGTTAAATCCACTTTTGCCATTGTCTACCCTCCATAATATTGCACCAGACTTAATTGTATTATGCGTTTTGAAGAAATCAAATATCCATATTGGAGAATTTTAAAATATGCAAAAAATAAGATTAATGTTGAGGTTTTCGTGGTATTATTTAATTAGCTTTAAAATAGTTAAGGAAAGAAAGGACGATAATTCTAAACCATGATCAGACTCGCAAAAGTAGAAGAAGCTCCGTTAGTTTACAAAATCATGCTTCAAGCTTTTGAAGAATATCGGCGTTTGGAGGTTCCTTCAAGTGCTCTGAACGAAACCATCCATGTCATTGATGAGGCCTTGAGAAACGGTGATGAGCAAGCCCTGATCTATGAATTGGATGGCGTTCCGGTTGGGGTATGCCGATTCAAATTGGAAGACTCACACCTTTACTTTTTCCGCTTATCCGTCATTCCAGAAGCGCGGGGAAAAGGGGTGTCAAAAGACATTTTAAAGTGGTTGGAGGCGTATGCGCTCGATCATTACCGCGTGTATATCTCTTGTCGCGTGCGTTTATCTGTACCAAAGAATTTACAGCTATATAGCTCGCTTGGTTATGTGCTCACAAAAGAGGCTCTCATAACGAATTCTAATGGGTTCGCAGTCAAGACTGGAATTATGAGAAAAAAATTAGACATTATAGAACCTGAGCCAACGTTAACCACTTAATGTCTGAACTCTAGGCTTGGTGAAAAAGGTTACCTGCAGATTTTTTTAAAGGGTAACCTTTTTAAACAGAATAATTGTGTTAAAATGGCATTATCTAAAATGAGCGAAACACCCAATTGAATGACCTGCTAGATCTGTTTCTTTGAACAATTTCTTGCAGGTTTGCTTAACAACTTTTTTGCATTAAGGATGTTAGGCAAACCCAATGAAACGTTTCGCAAACAAATTCGACTTTAGGCTTAGGTGTCTGAGGTGGAAATGGAGTGAACGATGACAATGAACTCAATCGCACAAGGGTTGAATGATTCTATACAAAAAGAGAATGAAGCCATTCTTGAGATGATGTCCGATTTAGGGAAAAATCTCTATTATCCTAAAGGGATTTTGAGTCAATCGAGTGAAGCTGGGGCTAAAGCGACCAAGTTTAATGCTACAATCGGTATTGCAACAGAACATAATCAACCGATGCATTTTGAACATATTCAACAAAACATACCGGGCTATGCGGCTAAGGATCTCTTTCCTTATGCACCCCCACAAGGGAAACCCGAACTCCGTGATGTTTGGGAAAAGAAAATGCTTCAAGACAATCCTTCATTAAATGGGAAAAAAATTGGGAAACCGATTGTGACCAATGCCTTAACACATGGTCTAAGTCTTACAGCGGATCTCTTTGTTGACTCTGGAGATGCCATTATCGTACCAGATAAAAATTGGGGCAATTATAATCTCATCTTTGGAATTCGTAGAGGCGGTCAATTGAAAACCTTCCCTCTATTTAATGACCAAGATCGTTTCAATACGGCGGCTCTAAAAGAAACACTAGAGGCCAATAAAGAAAAAGGGAAATTGGTTGTCCTTTTAAATTTTCCCAATAACCCAACCGGTTACACGCCGCATGAAGAGGAAGCAGATGAGATTGTTCATATTCTGAAACAGGCAGCGGAGGACGGTTTGAATCTAGTGGTTGTCATCGATGACGCCTATTTCGGATTATTCTATGAAGATTCAATTAAGGAATCTTTATTTGGACGCTTAGCCGGTCTTCATCCGCGCTTGTTACCAGTTAAAGTGGACGGTGCGACCAAAGAACATTACGTTTGGGGATTTCGTGTTGGATTTATTACGTTTGCTTCGGAAAGCCAAGCGGTCCTTGACGCGTTAGAAGCCAAAACAAAGGGACTTATTCGCGGAACCATTTCAAGCGCCTCTCATCCTTCTCAGACCATTATCCTTAAATCGTTGCAATCCGAGGACTTTTTAGAGGAAAAGGAAGAGAAATTTGCAATTATGAAAGGGCGAGCGGATCGCACAAAAGAAGTCGTCACACAAGACCAGTACAAGGACCTGTGGTCGATTTATCCATTCAATTCAGGCTATTTCATGTGTCTGAAACTTGAGGGCATAGATGCGGAAACCTTGAGGCTTCACTTATTAGATCAATATGGTGTGGGGACGATCTCAATTAATTCAACCGATCTTAGAATTGCTTTTTCTTGTGTGGAAGAAGAGGATCTAGAAGAACTTTTTGAATTAATTGCGAAAGGGATTCAAGACCTCCAAAGAAAATAAACCAACTAAGCCCGCTTCACATTGTGAGTGCGGGTTTTTTCTGGTTAGGATCTTGGACTCGTTTTTGGTAAACTAAGTAGACCATCATGTTTAGGAGAGTGATTTGAAATGGATAAAGTGAATTTAAAGGAAAAGTTTGCTCTATTTAATGAGCATTGGAGCCCAAAAGTTGCGGGACAAGTAGGTGACATGCACGTCAAACTTGCCAAGCTAAAAGGGGAATTCATGTGGCACCAACACGATGAGGAAGATGAAATGTTTCTTGTCGTTCAAGGGCGTCTTGTCATTAAGTTTCGAGACCGAGATGTGCAATTGGAAGAAGGGGAATTTCTAATCATTCCTAAAGGTGTCGAGCATTTGCCAGTGGCAGAAGAAGAAGTTCACATCGTGCTTTTCGAACCGGCTACGACTTTAAATACCGGGAACCAGGTGAATGAACGCACCGTTCATGACCTTGATACGATCTAAGATGGGAATGGAGGTCCGCTCCGATTGGGGGTGGACAACCCTTCCGTTCTTTGCTTATTAACCGCAAAATGACCTAATCCTAGCAGCTGCAACTTCCAATATTCCCCTCGCGTTATAGGCTCTACACCGTTTTCTCCTATTACTTCGCCACTCTTGTTCTTTAAAAATAATCCTAAAATTGTGAGGAACGTCACTACTCAAGGGCGTTCCTCATCTTATTATAAGTGTGTAAGTGAAATCCTTTGTGGACCGGAGATGATGAATATGTCACTGATGGTAAACACAACTCCCAATATAGCAGGTGACGTATCAGAACGTGGTTGGAGAAGTTTTTAAAAAAGGGCAATGGGTGAATGAAATTGAGGTTCGTAACTTTATTCAGTTAAACTACACGGAATATCAAGGAAACGATTCGTTTCTAACTGGTCCTACTGAAAAAACGGACACACTCATGCAACATTTCAGTGATCTCTCACAAAAGGAACGTGAAAAAGGTGGCGTACTGAACATGGATACCAAAATTGTATCCACGATTACGTCCCATCAACCAGGCTATTTAGACCAAAACCTTGAAGAGATTGTCGGAGTCCAGACAGACGAGCCGTTTAAACGGTCGCTTCAACCGTTTGGGGGGATTCGAATGGCGAAAGAGGCCGAATCATTGGGGATGATCGACGAGTTGCACGATATGGCGTAGAGCGTTTAATTGCCGAAAAGCAAAAAGAAAAGAGTTGTTTGGTAAGCAAATGTCGGAAACCAACATTCGTTAATGAGAGGAAATTCAAGAACAAATTCATGCACTAAACGAACTCAAGCAAATGGCTTCATCCTATGGGTTTGATCTCTCAAAACCTGCCACAACAGCAAAGGAAGCTTTCCAATGGCTCTATTTTGGATACCTCGCTGCCATTAAAGAACAAAATGGTGCAGCTATGAGCTTAGGTCGTACGTCAACCTTCCTGGACATCTATATCACAAGGGATCTCGAAGAAGGGCTCTTAACTGAGGCACAGGCGCAAGAGCTTGTCGATCACTTTGTTATGAAACTTCGCCTCGTTAAATTTGCTAGAACACTAGATTATAATGAGCTGTTCAGTGATGAGATGATCCAATATGGGTTATGGAATCGCTCGGTGGGATGAGTTTATCTGGGAAATCACTCGTTACGAAGAATTCATTCCGTTTTCTTCATACCTTAGATAATTTAGGGGCTGCACCAGAACCGAACTTAACGGTATTGTACAAAGATGAGCATTAAAACCAGTTCCTTTCAATACGAAAATGATGATCTCATGCGAGTGGAATATGGCGATGATTACGGGATTGCATGTTGTGTGTCCGCTATGCGGATCGGTAAGAAAATGCAGTTCTTTGGTGCCAGAGTCAACCTTGCCAAGGCCTTGTTATATGCCATTAATGGTGGAATGGATGAATGCATTAACATGCAAGTCACACCAAAATTTGCTCCGATTACGAGTGACGTCTTGGATTACAACGAAGTCATGGAACGTTACGAGATGGTTTTGGATTGGTTGGCTGAAACCTATATTAATGCCTTAAACGTCATTCACTACATGCATGACAAATACAGCTATGAACGCATTGAAATGGCGCTTCATGATGCGACCATTATTCGGACCATGGCAGGTGGTATTGCCGGTCTATTCGTTGCCGCTGATAGCTTAAGTGCGATTAAGTATGCCAAGGTGAACGTAATCCGAGATGAATCTGGCTTGGCGATTGATTTTAAAACAGCAGGTGAATTTCCTAAGTACGGAAGCAATGAAGAAGAAGTGGATGCGATAGCCGCTGATTTGGTTAAACGATTTATGAACAAATTGAAAAAGGTGCCTACCTATAGAGAATCGCGAGATAGGGAGATGTTGTAAATGGAAGCACGCATCCATTCAATCGAAACCTGTGGGACAATGGATGGTCCCGGGCTAAGATATGTCGTCTTTATGCAGGGCTGTTTATTACGGTGTCAATATTGTCATAATCCAGATACTTGGGCCATAGGGAAAGGACGGAAGGTGACGAGTGATCAGATCTTAGAGGATCTCCTACCCTACGAACCGTATTTTCGAGCAACGGGTGGCGGGATTACGATCTCAGGTGGGGAACCTCTTTTGCATATTGATTTTTTAATCGATTTATTTAAAAAATGCAAGGCTCATAACATTCATACCGCCATTGATAGTTCAGGCGGATGTTTCCGAAATGAGTATCATTATATAGAAAAATTAGAGCCACTTCTTGAATTGACAGATTTGGTTCTCTTAGACCTTAAACAGATCGACGATGAAAAGCATCAAGCCCTCACCACTCACACCAATCAAAATATCTTGCAATTTGCAAGATTACTTTCCAATCGAGGGATACCGGTTTGGATTCGTCATGTTCTTGTGCCTGGTCTGACGGACGATCCGCAAGACTTAAACGATCTTCATGAATTCATCCAAACCTTAAATAATGTCCATAAAGTTGAAATTCTACCTTTTCATAAATTAGGTGAATATAAGTGGAAGGCCCTTGGTCTACCCTATCAACTGACGAACACGCGCGTTCCATCCGATGAACAAGTCCTTCAAGCGAAATCGATCTTAGGCATTGCCTAATCCCAAAAAAGTTGAATACAATAGAATGAAAAAAACCGGTAAATTACCGGTTTTTTGTTTGATCAGGATTGAATGATGAGAAAGACGGCGAGACCTGTCGAACGAAATATCTATTAAAAATCCAATATAGTTGGCTTATTTTATTAAGGATATTCTATAATAGGTTGATGAATGATTATACTTGGTGAATTTAGCCTCAAGGAGTCAATTTAAAAGTATTTAGATGTTTCCAAACGCTTAAGAACAGGATTCATTATGCACTAAGCCAGCCAGATTAAAAATTGATTTAAACAAACACCGGTGCTTCAATACAAATTGAGGGGCCCATTTTTATTTTGGTTATAGAGACTGAATGTTTCGTCTAAGTCTTTGAGGGAAGGAACGAGCGTGTATGTCCATTCATTTTAAACGGTTCAAGAAAATTGAGGGACTTGAGATTGATCTTTTGATTGAGGAATGGTCCCAAGGCGATCCTGAGAAAGGTTGGGTCCCCGCCTACAAATACCAAATCGTTCAATCTAGAAGTGACCGTACAGTCGGAAGCATTGATCTAAGGATTGGTTATCAAGAAAGATTATATTATGGCGGTCATATAGGCTATTCGGTTGATGAAGACTACAGAGGCAATCACTATGCAGGCAAGGCGTGTCGATTACTCAAACAAGTCGCTTTAGCACACGGTATGAGAAAGCTGATTATTACCTGTAACCCGGATAACTTCCCGTCAAGGAAAACGTGTGAATATGTGGGGGCAGTTTTCAAAGCAGCCGTTGATTTGCCGACATACAACGATATGTATCAACGGGGGGAGCGACAGGTTTGTATCTTTGAATGGGATTTAGAAAGCTAATAATGTCGAAATTTCTCGGGTAATGATCGAATTTGGTAGAGGATGCTAGAATCTTGTCATGTGTTGGCTCAAATGAATTTTTATTGTAGAACTAATAAAAAAAGAAGCTCTTTCTGTGAAGAAAGCTTCTTTATCCGTTAATTAATTGTCCGAATTCTTTGATTGAAGTGGAAGATTTGATATAGATCCTTGGGATCAGTAACGTTTCATTTTCCTTTCCAGTCCCAATAAAATAGCCTGGCATTGTTGTGACACCAAACTTATAATAATGACTGGCTGTGGTTATGACGTTTTCATTAAAATCGCCATATGGATAAGAAACCGCAATGATCGGCTTGTGCGTTAACTTTTTAAGTAGATCCTGAGAGACCCCAAGTTCATAGTCAAGATCTGGTGAGCGACGCAAATTGGGATGCGTAACAGTATGCGATTGAATAGAGAAATAAGAGGATTTCGCCATTTTTTCGATGTCGGATTGATTTAAATGATTCGGTCGTCCTATATCATCTGTTATAACAAAAATCGTAGCCTTAGGTTTGAAAGAAGCAGATTGAACGTGTTTGAAAATTCCCCATAACCGAATATTGTCCTTATAAGCATCGTCAAAAGTGATGAAGATCGGTTTTGACACTTGAGAGCGCTTGGACCAATCTTCAAACGTCAACGGTGTGAAACCGTGATTTTTTAAATAGGTCATTTGGTTTTCGAATTCTTTAGGTGAGACATAAAGGGCACGATCTCCATGTCCGGGATAAGGCTCAATTAAATGGTACACTAAAAATGGAATGGCTTGTTGTGAAATCGCAGGCTTGTGTTTGCTGAAAACCATAAGGATAAAAGCAATCACCAATAGGGCGATAAGTGTATGACGAAGATATTTGATTGAGATCGCCTCCCTTGCATAAAACGACTGCTTTTTACTAGTCTCGTCAAATGATCTTACAATATTCTTGATGCGCGATATGTGCTAAAATAAAATGATTTGGAGCTTAATCATTGGAGATATGTAAAGTAAAAGAAGAAAAGAGTGGCCGATCATGAATCATTTAGGTGAATATTTTGTTCAATTTGGTTTTATCTTATTTCCCATTACGTTATATCAATTATGGGTGTTCCGTTTTGACAACCAAAAGATGTGGTTAAACACCTTATTAATTGGTTTGTATGGTGGGGTATCTGCCATTTTTTGTGAGACTCTACCGGTTCATATATTTGGGATTGCAGAGGATTTTCAATGCGTGCCAATTATCCTCTCAATACTGTATGGAAAACGAAAAGCAGGTTGGCTCGCAATAGGCCTGCTGATTGTCTACAAAACGTTCACTTTTGAACCCGCACTATTTACAAATATTTTAGCAATCCTCATCTATGCCATTTTACCCATGATCTTTTGTAACCGATTCAATGGACTGAAAAGAAAGACGAAATATTTGGTTTCCATACTGATCTCGGTTGGGGTTACGCTTCTCCAAATTGTATTCATTATTGGTTTTGCTCTTATTAAATATGGCGGTTCGAAGGGCTGGGCTGTGATCATCCAACAACTCAATTTCAATAGCGTAGCCGCCCTGATTCAGCTTGTTTTGTTATCCGCTGCCTTTGTACTCATTGAAAGCATCATTCAAGACCGACGGATCCGTAAAAGACATGATTCCCTGATCAAGTATAACCCAATTAGTATTGGAATGTTTGATAATCAGGATCATTTTATTGCGGTAAACCCAGCCTATGAATCTATGACAGGTTATAAAGAATCAGAATTAATAGGAAAGTCAAGACTAATGATCTGGCCAGATGATCAAAAAGAGAACGCGGTTAAAATGCTTGAAGATGCCATAGGAAATGAGATAAAGGTTAATATAGAAACTGAGTTTCGTCACAGAAGTGGGCATGAATTCCCAGTCTATTTTACAGTGATCCCTATGTTTGAACAAGGTCAACTAGTTGGTTATTTTTCAATGGTGACGGACATTTCTGATTTGAAAGCGACGGAAGAGTATATGAGGAATTCGGAGAAATTGTCGGCGATTGGAGAACTAGCGGCAGGGATTGCCCATGAAATCCGAAATCCATTAACCTCAATTAAGGGGTTTTTGCAGCTTGTGTTTCAATTCAATCAAGAACCACGAACGAACGCCTACTATGAGATTATGATAAGCGAGCTTTCGAGGATCGAAGAGATTGTGAGTGAAATGCTAGTTTTGTCAAAGCCTCATGCGAACTTCTTTCAACCGTTTCTAATTTCGGACAAGCTGAAAGATGTCGAGACGCTTTTACAAAGTGAGGCGAATATGAAGAATGTTCATTTAAACGTAGAATACGGAAATGAAAACCCATTCATTCTCGGCGACGGAAACCAACTCAAGCAAGTCTTTCTGAACCTTGGGAAAAATGCAATTGAAGCGGTCTCTCAGGATGGTCGACTTGAAATCAAACTCATCAGTCAAGCGGATTCGGTACTCATTCAATTCGAAGATAATGGCCCTGGTATTTCAGACGAAGATCTTCACAATATAGGGAAACCGTTCTTTACAACTAAGGAGACAGGAACAGGTCTTGGATTCTTAATCAGTAAACGAATCGTAGAAAAGCATCACGGTACGCTTCACATTTCTACTAAGATCGGAGAAGGGACGGTTGTTTCCATCCAACTACCTAGATCCGCATAAACGAGGAGGCTCCTGCAA
Organism: uncultured Sporolactobacillaceae bacterium; assembly: GCA_963829575.1. Taxonomy (GTDB): domain Bacteria; phylum Bacillota; class Bacilli; order Bacillales; family Sporolactobacillaceae; genus KACC-23026. The sequence continues at coordinate 343,428 of CAWHJF010000013.1, forward strand.
GGGTTGTAGGAGCGCTTTTCTATGAAAGCCTCAAATTTTTCCTTGCCTAATTAAAGAAAGCCACTCTATAATAAAAAAAATAATGTGAAACTGACAGAAATGGAGGCTCTCATGAAATTTATACTCCTTTTTGGTCCACAGGCGGTAGGTAAAATGACGGTGGGGCAAGCTTTAGCTAAGAAGACAAATTTAAAACTTTTGCATAATCATATGACCATTGATTTATTGGCCCCACTTTTTGGATTTAGTTCTGACATGTGGCGTTTGTCGGATTTATTCAGAAGAGAAATTTTTGAATCCTTTTCAAAAACAGAAGAAGATGGTTTAATCTTTACGTATGTTTGGGCGTTTGACCGGGAAGAAGATTGGGATTTTGTAAAGCAAACCTGTGAAATATTTCGCGCGCACGGTGCAGACCTCTATTTTGTAGAGTTAGAGGCGGATCTTGACGAGCGTCTAAAACGTAACCAAACGCCTAATCGATTAAAGCATAAGCCAACAAAACGGGATGTGACATACTCTGAGAACGAGTTATTATCTTCAATGAAGAGATGCGTTTAAACTCAGAACCAGGGGAAATTGAAGAAGAACATTACCTTCGTATTAACAACACAGACCTGAGTGCGGATGAAGTCGCTCAACGTATTATAAAGGAGTTCAAGCTAAACACTTTATAAAAGGAAAACACCCACGAAATAGCGGGTGTTTTAATTAAAACAAATTCTTGTATACATTAGCTTGACTATCCAATTGATTGGCAGCAATCCCAATCTCTTTAAAGGCTTCCAAAGCTTGTTCAACTAATTCTTGACTTGTTGAGATCCCTTTTTGAGAGCGAATTGTGCCTTCACTAATTTTTTGGATTTCAGTTGTAATGCCACTTATATGTCTATTGGCTTCTTTTGTCGATTCTTGGACACGATTGGCTAATTTTCGAACCTCACTTGCGACAATTTCAAAACCACGTCCGTGTTCACCCGCATGGGCAGCTTCGATTGCAGCGTTAAGTGCAAGAAGGTTGGTTTGAGAAGCAACGTCTTTAATCGTACTGGCAATTTCCTCAAGTGATTTGGCTTGTTCTTTTAACGAGTTTAATATAGTAATATTTTCATCGGATTCTTTGACGAGACTTACTGTGGCCAAAGCCATTTCGTCACTTCTCTTAATCCCTTGCTGGGCACGCTCTATTAAGTCTGATGACATTTGTTGTAATTGCGTGGTCACTTCGATTGTATTGTTCTCTCGTTCTGTAATGTCTGTGGCTACTTTTACAACGCCAACAACGTCACCATCATCATTGAAAACTGGGGAGTAGGTGGCTTCCAACCATACTAAGCGTTGGTCTTTTGTTAACCGTTGGATTTTTTCTTGGAAAATTTTCCCTGATCCCAAATTCATCCAAAATTCCTGATAGCTTGGACTGTTTGAAAATTCCTCTGTACAAAAGACTCTATGTAACAATCCGGGCATCTCATCAGCATGATAACCCAAGGTGCTTGCAAAATTATCATTGGCCCATAACACCTTTCCCTCAGTGTTAAATTCGATCATGGCAACGGAACGTTCGAGTGCTGAGAGGACGTGTTCTTGTTCAAAAACTTGCTTAGATCTAGAAAGAATATGGTGGTCTGTTTGTTGGGGTGTCATGATTCGCCTCATTTCATTAACTCTAAGAACAACTCCAAATTTAAGCGGTTAAATTAAACATACTATAAAGTTAATTAAATATCTATTTTTATGTTCAAATGCTACAATTAATGAGAACTCTTAAATAGATCTTAAATTTTTTAGGCTCTTTTCAAAAAGATTCTTGCTATTAACTAATAATACAAGAGAAAATATGTGAGACACGTACGTGAAAAGCGTTCAGGTGAGGCCCCGGAGGTCGTAGGCCGAGGAGACTCGCGGATCGCCCGCGGCAATAGCATCCGCTCCCGCGTTTTAACTTCGTTTTGCGACGAGGCATTCACTTCTCGAGATTCTTGAAGACGCAAGAGCAAACGAGTATAGTTTCGCATAAGTAAAAACAACAAAGTTTACGAAAACAACCATTTTTTAAGTGCATCTCCATCTCAATTAGATTGTAATAATCGAATTAGTAGGAATTTTGAGGAGGGAGTAATTGAATGGAAATTTCTAAAAATGTGCATCTTTTGGAAGGAACAAAGGGGAGTTACAGCTATCTCATCTTAGGGCAAGAACCCGTCTTAGTGGATACAAGTATGCCCGGACGTAGCAATCGGATTGTAGAAGCGTTGGCAGAACTTGGTATGAAGCCGAGCGATGTGGCGCATATTGTGTTGACTCACCAAGACGTCGACCATATCGGAAATGCAAAACTTTTAAAAGAACAATCGGGTGCAACATTGTGGGCACCGGAGGAAGAGGTTCCCTATATTCATGGTGAAAAAAAGGGTAAAGGCATTCGTCGATTAATTGGCGGAATGATGAAGGTGGACCGTCCAGAAGTGGATCGGGTGTTCGAAAAAGGACAGCTTGTCGGCGATCTTGAGGTGATTCCAGCGCCTGGTCATACAGATGGGCATGTCTGTTTGCGAGCAGGCGATGTGTTACTTGCAGGAGACCTTGTGACAACAAGAGGTGGGAAACTCAAGGCCTCTCCAGGCTTTCTCACCCATGATAAGGCCGCCCTGCAGAAATCAATCCGTTCCGTTGGCCAGCTGAAGTTTGACTGGGTGTGCCCGGCTCATGGCGATCCAGTCAAACGCGGATCACTGTGGGATGCTCTGATCCGTTAATGCTTTCAAAAAAAGGTGTAGATAGGAAGGTCTTTTAATTCGTAGTGAGTTTTCTTTATACAGTGAAACCGATCGGGATCCCTTTCGTATAAAAGCTATCGGACTTTTATGCGAAGGGATTTTTTTCATATCTATAGGAGGAAACAGAATGTTTTTGGAAGTCAATTTGGAAGAAGGCGGGTATACCCAAGGAGAACCCGTCTTAAAAGATATCCATTTTTCAGTTGGAAGCGGAGAGCTTGTAGGTCTCATTGGGCCAAATGGGGCGGGTAAAAGTTCAACCATTAAAGCCATTTTAGGTATCCTAAAGAATGTTAAAGGAAACGTTCAAGTGAATACCTATTCTTACATACCCGAGCGTCCGATCTTCTATGAGGGGCTTACGCTATGGGAACATATCGAATTCTTACTTTCTACACTAGATGATCGAGACGAGACCGCCTTTTTCAAACACGCCCATGAATTGATTGACCTTTTTCATCTATCGCGTGTCATCCATCACTATCCTGAGACGTTCTCTAAAGGGATGCAACAAAAACTTATGCTCATACTTGCCTTTTTAAAAAAGCCAGATTTGTATATTATTGATGAACCGTTTATGGGTCTTGATCCAACAGGGATTAAGAAATTGCTCGACTTACTGGAAGAAGAAAAAAAGCGTGGAGCCGGAATTTTGATGTCGACACATGTGTTGGATTCAGCAGAAAAGTACTGCGATCGGTTTCTTTTAATATTGGACGGAAAGGTTCTAATTCAAGGGACGTTAACTGAGATTCAAAAGGAAAGTAGGATGGAAGGGCAATCTTTGTTTGATTGCTTTGATCAATTGACGGAGCCACTCATAAAATGACGGCTCGAAAGCTCTTCTTCATGCGACTTATCGAAGAATGGCGATTTCAATGGGGGGTTTTAAACACCGTTGTGGATTGGACGATTCTCGTCTATCTTATTATTCCAACTCTTATTGCGATTCCAATCGTTTACCTAGACATTTGGCATCATATCGACTTTTATTGGCCGTCTTTTCTTCCACTCTCATTCTTACTAGAACTGGTGAGTCTTGTTTCCGTTCGTGGCCATGTGAGAACTTTTCTTAAAGAAGCCGATCTCTTACAGGTCGTGCAGATAGACCAGTTGGTTGGCGGGTTAAAATGCTGGAGTTTTCTATATTCGCTCATTAAGCTCATCATCGGTCAATTGGTCATTTTTGTGATGGTTTATCCGGTTTTACGCCTTCATTTTGAGCTGAGTGATCTACAAATTCTCTGTCTATTTCTTATGTTCTGTGCCTTTCGCCTCAGTGCATGGACAATAAAAAAGGTGATGGATCGAACTTTTGTTAAATGGATCATAATAATTCTGTTGATCCTGGCAACGCTTTTGGTGCTCGTCAAGACACCCCTATACACAGCAGGTTGTGTGGGGATTTTGATCAATGTAGGTCTATTATTCTTATACTTCACTAAACTTCTTAGGACCCATGCATTATTTTTGAGAGAAATTGAAATTGAAGATCAAGAGCGGATCAAGTACATAAAATTGATTATTAGTTTTTCTATGGAAGTAGCTAAGACCACTCCAATTAAGAAGCATCAGCCATTTGTATTGTTTCCTAAATCAATGCGGTTATTTAGAAAACGGACAAAATTGAATGGGTTAACAGAAATTTTAATTAAAGCGTTTCTTCGCAATCGGAATTATATGGTAGCCTATTTGCGTTACCTTGTGATTTTGTGTTCGGGAACGATATTTCTTCCGTTTGAGATCCGAGTACCCGTGTATTTTATGATTTTAATCGGCATAAATCTCTGGTTGAAAGCGATTTATAAAAGTGACTTATTGGGTAATTTGTTTTTTTCAGTGGTGCCTGTGGACGAGACTATAAAGGATGAAGCGAGTATCAAAAGTAGACGGCTATTACTTGTCCCCTTTGTTTTGTTTATGCTTATTCTTTCAGTGGTCCGCTGGTTTCATTAATTTAAAGTAAGGGTGAGGAAGGGATTAGATGAGGCGACAGGGTATTTTCTATATTGGTCACAAAATTCGTGTGGGCGTTTTTTCGAGTTTAATACTTGGTGCGTTTCTTATTGGGGTCGGCTATCTGCGGGTCTTATTTGGCGCTGATGATGGGGCATTTGGTCCGCCATGGGGCTTTGGATTAATGAGTCAACTCTACGCATTTCCAGCGTTTGTATTGGGCGGCGCTCCTTGTTCGATGCTAATTGATGCCAGTTTACTTCGAGTCACCTTTCATTCAAAATTATGGAATTACCTCACGCATTTTGCTGTATACGTAGTAGTCGGATTTCTCTTGATCCTAGCTATAAAATGGGGCTTATCCATCCAATCTGGAACCACTGTTGTGATCAAATCGACCCCAGTTGCCGATACCTTTCGCAACTTGGAAGCAGGGGGATGCCCTGCCTTGCTTTATTATCATGTGGAAATCGTTTTAAATTGGCTAAAAATGCGAAAATCAGATGCGCAAAGCTAAGAGAAGGTGCCCTTTTTTTAGGAGATACTCGAATCACGATCCAACGATTCTGGCTAACGGGTCGATCGGTTAGTCGGGTCGTTTTTATGTTTAAATAAAAAACCATGTCAAAAAAAGTTGCTAAACCTCTTTAAAAAGTGAAATAATTGGACGACTTGTAACGTCCGTTTAATGAAGTGGGTTAGAAGGGGGAGTGCTGGGTGGATGGTGCGGAAAAAATAGAAGTCCTTTTTCAAACTTACAAAAAGGATGTGTATAACTTTTTGTTATATTATATGAGGACCTCCGATGTCGAGGATGTCTTCCAAGATACATTTATAAACGCCTTTAAAGCGATCCAACAGTCCGTTCATTTATCGAATGAACGCTCTTGGCTGATCTCAATTGCAAGACATTCGGCCATCGACCATATCCGAAAAGAAGAAAAACAACTTCGAAATCGGCGGCGTTTTGAGCGTCATCTCATTACACATGAACACTCTAATATAGATGAAACCTTGCAGCTTAATGAACGGGAAATGGTGATTCTTGATGGAATCTATAAACTGAAGGAAAACTATCAGGAAGTCACTATATTGCGAGGGTTAAAAGAATTTTCGGTCCTGGAAACGGCACAAATCTTAAACTGGAATGAAAATAAAGTACGCATTACCTACCATAGGGCTTTAAGGAAACTGAGAGACATCTTGAGTCAAGGAGGTGCCCGTTTTGAGTCCTTCTGAAGAGACACTCCACCAACGATTAAACCAATTTCCAAATGAAACCAACCTATCCCAAGACCTAGATGAACGCGTCCTAGCAGCGATTCAAGCAGGAACTTCAGATCCCCCGAGATCCATTGTGCGGCCAAAACGTTTAGCACCGATTGTATATACTGTAGGGTCATTGGCGGCGGTTTGTCTACTCATTATATGGAGTTTGAGTCCTATAAGCCCATTTGCGGGGCAGCGTTCCGCCTCTTATAGCAGATCGAACCAGAGTGCGAACTCGAGTTCAAATGCGGCTTCTAAGAGACGTGAATCGAATGCTTCTGGGGGGACGATGTCCGGCAGCAGCAGTAGTAGTAGTAGTGCATCCTGGACCTATCCGTTTGTTAGCGTAAATGGAAATCAATACAGTGTGAGCACAGACCAAGACAAAGTGGTAAGCGCTAAGGATGTGGGGGAGAAAATAGGCGTTGTGAGCGTAGAACTTTCGGATACACATGCGGATCAAGTCAAAGAAAATATAAGTTCAAACATTTTAACTAAAGGCACCCCTCTTTATATCGATAAAAAAGATAGCAAAACGATTATTTTCAAACAAAATGGTCGGTACTATAAAGCGGAAAAAATTAAGCCATAGCATGAAACCCCCGAAGCGCAGCTTCTGGGGTTTTCTTGCGGTTGCCGAACAAAATGAGAGGAAGTGTGAGCGTTTTAATTGAATCCGGAGTTGTGGGATGAGGTCGCGATAGTGACGATGAACGAATTCCAGTGAATTTTGATCGAATCGATGGGCGATTTAATCGAATCAATGGGTTCTGTAATCGAATTCTACCCCACCCCCACACCATCCTGATTTAATCGTATCTACACTACACAAGTTAACCGGCCATCCGGCATTTCAGGCTCAGGTCGTCAGGTTGAGCTCATATTACAAAACTAGCTTTAAAGGGGCTAGAAGCTAAATATTACAGATCCGTAACAATTCATCTTTTCTGTTACGGGAAGATGGACAGGTTCTGAATCCGACGAGAACGACATAGGTTAACAATGGCTTTCCAGACAACGAATTTTTCATAAGAAAATCACGTGTTGGGTTAGGAGATGTAGAATGACGTATTTTAAAGACAAGTTGTATTGGATGTTATTGATCCCAGGGATTTTGTTGAGCGTGGGTTTGTTCCTCTTACTTTCACAAGACAGCAAAGTATTTATATTAATCGTTCCGGTTGGGTTTTGGGTGGTTTACTATGCGATGCGTTTTTTAGAAAAAAAGAACACTGAAAAAGAACATCTATTCAACCAATTAAATGAGTTAAATCAAATGCCCAGTGAGCAGGGTAACTAATTGACCGGGTTTTTCTTTTTCACATAGTACGTTTAATAATCAATAAAATGAGGCACACCGAGAGATCGGTGTGCCTTCAAACGATTTATAAACTCGTCTTTATTCATTCTCCATTGTGCTGATGTCAATAACAAATCGATATCGGACATCTGACGCAAGGACGCGTTCCCAAGCATCATCAATCTTATTTGCGGAAATAACTTCGATCTCGGGAGCAATGCCGTGTTCCGCACAAAAGTCTAACATTTCTTGTGTTTCGCGAATTCCACCAATAGCGGATCCAGCAAAGGATCGACGATGACCAATTAGCGAAAACGCGTTAACAGGTAAGGGCTCAGCTGGAGCGCCAACGTTGACGAGCGTTCCATCTAGCGCAAGCAAGGAAAGATACGCACTAATATCAATCTTAGCACTGACCGTATTAATGATGAGGTCGAATGTGCCCGCGAGTTCCTTAAACGTCTCTGGATCGCTTGTCGCATAATAATGGTCAGCGCCAAGCTTCAGCCCGTCTTCTTTTTTTCTCAATGTTTGGGATAAAACCGTGACTTCTGATCCCATGGCATGGGCGATTTTGACTGCCATGTGTCCAAGACCACCGAGTCCAACAACAGCTACTTTTTTCTCAGGTGTGGCATTCCAATGACGGAGCGGTGAGTACGTGGTGATGCCCGCACATAACAATGGAGCTGCAGCATCAAGCTCAATACCATCAGGAATTCGAACCACAAAGCCTTCGGTGACGACGATGTGAGTGGAGTACCCGCCTTGGGTGTATTGTCCGTATTTGTCAACGGAAGCATAGGTACCCGTATTTCCTTTAAGACAATACTGCTCCTCACCTTTTCGGCAATTCTCACACTCCCCGCATGAGTCCACCATACAACCGACGCCTACTCGATCGCCAATCGCATACTTGGTAACTTCTGGTCCAACCTGAGTGACAATTCCAGCAATTTCATGACCTGGTACAAGGGGATACTTGACTTTCCCCCACTCGCCACGTGCGGTATGTATATCAGAATGGCAAATACCCGCGTACTTAATTTCAATAAGAATATCATGTGGTTTGAGATCTCTGCGCTCAATGGTCGTGAGTTCAAACGGACCTTCTGGGCTGAAAGTAGCTCGTGCTCTAGCGTTTATCATTCTATGACCTCCTAAATTCGTTCCATTTATTATATCTATTTACAAGTATAATAGTACCAGAATAAGATTAAATGTTAAATTAACATGATTGATCGTTTGTTCTCCTAAACTTTTTTAGATGGTCAAAATCTTTTCGCAAAATCTACAGGAAAAAGATACTACATTTTAACTTAATAAAATGTGGTAGTTTATTTTAAAAAAATCCTTTGGTTTTCCCGGTGGCAACACTATTTTTTCAAAGGTAATTTGACGCGCCATACTCAAATCGGTCTTTGGCGAGTGATACCATTTTCTTACCTTGAACGATGACACAAAAAGAAGGATTATAGATGCCGAACTTAGGTTCAGTCACGTTCGAGTAACGTGAGAAAAACAAAGCTGGAATAGCTGTTAAGAAAGACCCTTCTTGATTCGTATGACGGTCAATAACCTTGGCGAGGTTCGTCTTTTTTCGAAAGCTTTGATCAGACATAGTATCCTCCTAATTTTTGAATGATTAGATCTATTCTAATACATTGATCAGACTTAAGGGAATAGATGTGATAGGATTAGGCAATCATTTGATACGATTGTGTGTTCAACCTATTTCTTATTCGGTGCATAATAAGGGTGTCACTATTTATAAGAAAGGAGTCCTTCACTCTCGTATTCTAATTTCAGTGAAACCTGAGTTTCTTTAACCCAAAAATAAAGAGGCATGTACAGTGGTTCCTTAATTGCAATCATCTCTTACATGATTCTAGGTATCTCTACTCAAACTTGGCAATTGATTATCGCTCAGCTTCTCCAAACCACCTTTGTCGCAATGGTAATGGGGAATGGACTGAGTTACTTTACAGAGTATTTACCTCATCCACCAGGAGTTGCTGTAAAAGCAGATTATTTTGTCCAGTAATTAACAAATCGTGTTTTATTAATCATGGGAAGACCGGTATGACCGGTTATAATAGAAATGTATGAAGGAAAGCGAGGGGATTTTTAATGGACTATGTAAAACTTGGAAATACGGGTTTGGATGTCTCTAGACTTTGTCTTGGCTGTATGGGTTTTGGGGTGGCCGAACGTTGGGTCCATCCATGGGTTATTGATGAGGAGAAGAGCCGTCCGATTATCAAAAAGGCGCTTGAGTTAGGTATTAACTTTTTTGACACAGCGAATGTCTATTCCGATGGAACGAGTGAAGAAATCGTTGGACGTGCTTTAAAGGATTTTGCGAATCGCGATGAATATGTTCTTGCTACAAAAGTATTTTTCCCTATGCATGAAGGTCCAAATGGAAAAGGGCTGTCTCGTAAACATATTATGAGTGAAATTGACAAGAGTTTGAAACGCCTTGGTACCGATTATGTCGATTTATATCAAATTCATCGGTGGGATTCTAACACTCCGATCGAAGAAACGATGGAAGCCCTGCATGATGTGGTGAAGGCGGGTAAGGCACGATACATTGGCGCCTCAGCGATGCTCGCTTGGCAATTTCTCAAAGCAAACCATGTTGCGGAGAAAAATGGTTGGACCAAATTCGTCTCGATGCAGAACCACTTAAATCTACTGTATCGAGAAGAGGAGCGCGAAATGTTGCCGTTATGTAGGGAAGAAAAAATCGGAGTGATCCCTTATAGCCCGCTTGCATCCGGCCGATTGACACGCGATTGGGCTGAATCCACCCACCGTTCAGAAACCGACCAAGTACAGAGGTCAAAATACGATGCAACAGCTGAAACGGATCGATTGATCGCGAAGCAAGTGGCTGAAATTGCCGAAAAACGTGGTGTCCCTCGCGCTCAAATTGCGCTCGCTTGGTTACTGCAAAAAGAACCGGTCACCTCTCCTATTATTGGGGCGACAAAATTGTCACATTTAGAAGATGCCGTACCTGCCCTTTCAATCCAGTTAACATCCGAAGAAATCACATCTCTTGAGGAACACTATGTTCCGCATTCAATTGTCGGGCCTTTGGTGTAGATCCAGCAGGAACTAGATAAACCTAAATAAGGTCTGTGGAGTCCACGAATTTTAAAAGGCGGACACCACAGACCTTAAATCATACACTAAGGAGCGTTTGGATGAAAAGGCGGACAGAGCGACCCTTTTTTTTCTGGATCACCACACTGATTAGCAAATCTTAATTTAAAACAAGCGCTTATGAGTCCGCAGAGGAGCACAGAACGCGAAAGTATAAAATGAAATTCAAACAACCGTCACCAGCTTGTTCGCTCATTCATACACTAATGGCAACATATACTAGATAAAAGGTTTAAAGGAGTGAGGCCATATGAAGTCCGATGAGTTGACCAAGCTGAATGTTGCGATTGAAGAGATTATGGAGATTGCTGAGGGATTTGGCCTTGATTTTTATCCGATGCGGTTTGAGATCTGCCCAGCTGAGGTGATTTACACGTTTGGAGCTTACGGTATGCCAACCCGCTTTTCACACTGGAGCTTTGGAAAGACCTATCATAAAATGAAGCTTCAATATGACCTTGGTATGAGTAAAATTTATGAACTAGTCATTAATTCTAATCCTTGTTATGCCTTTTTATTAGATACGAACAGTCTCGTGCAAAACAAGATGATCGTGGCCCATGTGCTTGCTCATTGTGATTTCTTTAAAAATAACGTCCGATTCTCCAATACTCGCCGCGATATGGTAGACAGCATGAGTGCAACAGCGGAACGCATCAAAGCCTATGAAGAGCGTTATGGGCGCGAACAAGTGGAAGCCTTTATTGATGCTGTTCTTTCCATTCAGGAACATATTGATCCTACCCTCATTCATCCTAAATCTAATCCATTAGACTCCGAAGAGCGACACAAGCTCCCCCGTCGTCCTCGATCCAAATACGAAGACCTCTTAGCATTAGACGATAAAAAGGTGACTCTACCCACCAAAGTATCGACTCAATTCCCTGAAGAACCTGAAAAAGATTTGCTCCTGTTCATAGAAGAACACAGTCGTGAACTAACAGACTGGCAGCGCGATATTTTAACGATGCTGCGGGAAGAAATGCTCTACTTCTGGCCTCAGATGGAGACGAAGATCATGAACGAAGGCTGGGCGTCGTACTGGCATGCACGAATCATGCGGGAATTGGATCTCACGACTGAGGAAGCGATTGAATATGCAAAACTTAATTCAAATGTCGTGCAACCATCCCGCCAACGCATCAACCCTTACTACCTTGGTATTAAGATTTTTGAAGACATTGAAGAGCGGTACAACAATCCAACAGAAGAGATGTTAAAACGAGGTTTTAAGCCAAACTTAGGCCGCGAGAAAATGTTTGAAGTACGCGAGATTGAATCGGATCAATCGTTTATTCGCAATTACCTCACAAAGGACCTTGTAAATCGAGAAGACCTCTTCTTATTTGAGCGAAAAGGCGATGAAGTGGTCGTCTCGAGCAAGGATTGGGAGGATGTACGCGATCAACTCGTCGCAAGCCGTGTCAATGCAGGTTATCCATATCTCGTGGTGGAAAACGGCGACTATATGAAAAATGGTGAATTGTATTTGGTGCATCGCTTTGAAGGGCAAGAACTGGATATTCATTATCTAGAGAAGGTACTCATGCATGTGCATACGCTGTGGGGGCGAACGGTCCATTTAGAGTCGATGATTGAAAACAAAAAGACCATGTTTTCATGTGATGGGACGAAGGTGCATCGGAAACGGGTAAATTAATGAATGGGCAGATGAAAATTAAATGACTCCAGATTCTTATTCATTTGAATAAAGTTAGATAAAAAGAATCGTCCAACTGGACGATTCTCAGAGTGTAGAGAACCCCCCTATTTTTCTCTACACTCGATTTTTTTACAGTTTTTGAACGCTATAATTGATTGTTTTTTGATCAAATTGTGGACATTCGCTCGCTTGCCGCGGACGAACGTCCGAGCCTCCTCACTTTAAATAGGGGTTGAGGGGTCTCGGCCGCCCGTTTTTCCGCAGGCGTCTCGCGATTTCCACTTGGTTATTTTGTATTTAGTTCATAAATAAGTGAGCTAAGAAGATCGTCAACGACCTGTAAGCTTCGCGAGGTGATTGGCGATCTTCTTTATATTCTGGACCGTTGCTGTCATTAAGGCTTGTTCTTGTGCATGTTCTCTTCCGCGTAAACGGCTACTTGAAAGGTCATCGTGGTTCTCGTCTTTGATTAATCTTCGTGTTGTTTTGCCTAAAATCCATGTATTTGATGGATTTTAGGCAAGCCAGCAAGAGAGCTGATTCAAGAAGTCGGTCATGATGAAATCTCAAGTAGTAGGCTCGCGGATCGCCCGCGGAAAGCGAGCTTATTTCCGCCTATTAAAACGAAGTTTTATACAATCGTTATAACAACATTATAACACATTAGCGCGGTGATTTGATAAAGTTGAATGGCGTAAAAAAGGCTGCCGAAGACTTTTTCGACAACAAAAGAATCGTCCAACGGGACGATTCTTTTGTCTTATTAAATCGCTTTGATTTTTTATAATTTTTAACCAAATCCGTTATAAATCACCTTATGTGATCCACCATAACGATGAAATTAATGATAAATGTTGGGACAATCTGAATCAAGTGATTTGTAAAAGCAATGTGCTTTAAATCGACCATCGTTCCATTGACCATACCATTCTGGACGACAACCATCATTACCTGGTGGGCGATAATAATACAATGAGTATTCGGCAGGATGGTAACGAAGCCCTTTTAAAACTTTAAGTGCCAATCGTTTCTCTTTTATTCTCGCTCTTTGATAAAAGTAACTATAATAGACACATGAAAATCCATGTGGCTGGAAAACAGCTTGAGAAACTGTGTTAATTTTAGGGAAGTCAAGACACCCTGCTTTCACTCGATTCACAACAACATTACCCACTAGAAGTTCCCCAAGGTCCCCTTGATCAGCTGCTTCTGCACGCATTACCCGAGCCATTATATTAAGGTCACTGGTGTTATATTGAATACCTGCCATAAGATTCACACTCCTATGATTGATCATGAATGTTCTCTTATGTGTATGTTTGATGAACGCTCATTTATACGATTGTGACCAATATTGTAATTATTTTTGAGAATTGATTCGGAATTTTTAAGGGAGCGTTCTAATGAGAACGGCATTATTTTCAATGACTATTCATCCATTTGTTAACTTGTAATGAGGTTGTTTTCTTTTTCAAAGTAGATTCTAATTAAAGCTTCTTATAATTTAAAACTATGAAGAGGATAGTCCTGTTTTTAATGAGGGAAAGACGATAAGGCACTGTAACAAATTAAGGAATCTTTAATACTCATCCTTTAATTTGTTACATAAATCCAAACACATAAACTTTCAAATGATTTTTTTGGAGCTTTTCAAGAAAATGTAACAGATTTCTAAGGAATTTCTAAAATTGGTTGGAAAGAATACGTGTCTATAAAGGCTTTTCAACTCAATCTCAACCTAGAAAGGAATGAAAAATATGCAAAGTAGAAGAGATTTCTTTTACCAAAAAAGTTCCTCTATTCACAAAAACCAACGACTGACGGGGATTGCTGGAGCCATTCTTTTTGTCCTGATTATAGTGGAACTGGTGATCACGGCGAACTTGGATAACCTGCTTTCTTTTCATATCTTTGTTGGCATTCTATTGTCGGGGCCACTTGTGGTTAAGATGCTTAGTACGGGTTACCGATTTGCCCGTTATTATACTCGGTCACCTGAGTATGTCAGAGGCGGTCCACCTAAACCATTGCTTCGGATTTTAGCGCCGTTTCTTGTTTTAACAACCATCTTGGTTTTTGTGAGTGGTTTTTTGTTGATTAAATATTACAGTAACAGCCTAATTATAAAACTGCATGCAGTAAGTGTCGCAATATGGTTACCTCTTTTGGCGATCCACTTATACGCTTATCTTAAAAAGGTTCCAGGGCTAGTTGCCCGCGATTTGACGAACCGCCCCCAATATAAACTTAAGGGACGTAAAGCGCGGATTCGATTTAGTGTGGCATCTTTAATTATTGGGGCAATTGCAGCTTTCATATTGACCCCGTGGCATATTGGGAAACATGCTAGTTTTGGAGTACCTACGCCACTTATTTTGGGACTTGCTGCAGCGGTCTTTGCAGTTCTGTTCATTATCGTACAAAAAATAAAAAATAGAAAAGCCAAATGGATTGTAGGTACAGCTGGTGTGGCTGCGTTCTCAGCATTTGTCATCAGTCACCATAGTTCAACTCCAACTGCACCCACAGCACAAGCTAAGACCACTATTAAAGCAAATGCAAAGCCACATAAAGCGACAGAAACTTCTGGTGTTAATACTGCTGGCAGTAAGGATCGTACAAAAACCAGCACGGTTACCAGTCCTGTTAGCAGCAGTACGGCAAGCAATAAGACAACAACCAGCCCGTCTAGTAGTAGCACAGCAAGCACTAAGACGACCAGTTCGTCTAGTAACAATACAACAAGTAGTAAGACGACAAGCCCTTCGAGCGGCAGTACAGCAACTAGTAAGACGACTAGCCCGTCTAGCAGTAGTACGCAAAGTGGACGTACAAACTCGACCATTAACTACTCCAAAAGTACACAAAGTTCAGGTTCAAGTAGCGATCGACAGTCGAAAGCATCAAAACAAAATTAGAAATTGGGTGGATTTTGCGGTTTCCGTAGGATTCCGCTCTTTTCTTTTTGGAAAATGAGTGGTTTGATCTTACTACAAAGGGGATGAGAAGATGGAACCCTATACAGCTAAACTTATGAATACTGAATTTTATATAGAGGTATCTGACCAAACCGATCCAGATTGGAAGGCGCATATTGGTGAGTGGTTAAGTTATGTGGATTCACAATGGTCAAGATTTCAAAAAAATAATGAACTTGATCAAATCAACCAAGCCCCTAAAGGAACCGAGTTTGTTCTCAGTCCACCATTATATGATGTGTTGTGGATGGCAGATCACTATCGAATCCAAACACAAGATCGATTTTCGCCTTATTTGAAAAAAGCATTAGAACAACAAGGATACGACCGAAGTTTTCCCTTTTCCTCATCCCAAAGCAAACAATTGGATGCTTTTCAATTAGAAGAACAACCCTTTTTGTTCAAAGAAGGATTTACGGTTGTGAAACAAACAGACCGTCAAATTGACCTTGGCGGGATCGGTAAAGGGTATGCTGTACATGGTGCTGCAAAGTGGTTGCAGGAACACGGAGCGGATTATGGGTTAGTCGATGGCGGAGGAGATATGACCGTTTGGTCAAATGGAGCTAAACAATGGCGGATCGGAGTAACCGATGCTTGGGATGATCGAAAGGAAATCGGTGTATTTACGTTCGAGAATGCGAGCATCGCCACTTCCAATCGAGTGTATCGAAGCTGGACGGATGGAAAAGAACAAAAGCATCACCTTTTAGATGGCCGTACAGGTCAGGTTTTGCAAGCTGATATTGTGCAAGCGACAGTCGTTGCTGCGACCTGTGTGGAAGCAGAGGTTGCAGCTAAAATGTGTTTCTTATTAAAAGGTCAGGAACGAGAAGCTTGGTTTATGACCCAGATGCCTGATGTTCATTATTTATTGGTGAAAACGGATGGCGAAATCATTTCGAGTGAAAGTATGGGAAACACTTATTAAATTCGAGACATCAACTAAATAATAAATTTGAGGCCAATTGGGAAATGGAATCCTGATTGGCCTTTTACTATTAGGTAGAACCAACGAGCGGTGCCCGTAATCGAATTGGGTCCTGCTGTAATCGAATACTGGCGTAATTTAATCGAATTCGGGTGAAGTTTGAACGAATCCACTGACCATTTAATCGAAACGCGAACTGCTAGAACTGCTATAACCAATGAGTAGCTCTCGTCAAGTCGACTTCAAAACGTATTCAAAACAAAAAATTGGCACGGGTCATGTTCCCGTGCCAATGCGAATCGCTTAAATCGAAAAAATTTAAGCGACTGTGCGATTTTTTTCCTTTGTATCTTTTTTAAGCATAAACGGATAAAAGACAATACCTACGCCAACAAAGAAAATGCCCCATAAAAAAGTTTTCATATTGGACGTCCCAGCAATCACCACATACATTGAATACAAGGTTGCGAGAGCGCCGATGATAAGGTCTTTCCAATTGGCACCTTGCTCCAAACGATCCGTGAAGACCACACGAATTTGGAATAAAGCTGAGACCAAATATGGAAAAAGGTAGGATAAGGTTGCAATCGTAATAACAAAGTTAAAGGCTTGAGCAATTGAACTTGAGATGGTTGAAAAAATTAAAATTTGAGACGCAATATTTGTAATCGTTAAAGATTTCACTGGTGTCCCTTTAGCGTTTTCCCCTTTAAACACACTCAAGAAGATGCCTTGTTTGGCAGATTGATAAGGAACTTCTGCACTAAGCAAAATCCAACCAATTGTTGATCCAAAAAGGCTGACCACAGCTAGTCCTGCAAGAAGATATCCCCCCGTACTGCCTACTGCTGCTGTTAATGCATCCACAAGAGGTTTAGATGAATGGATAAGGACGGATTGGTTCAGTGACCCCATTACTAATAATGTAATCGCAATATAAAGGACTGTTGCGATGACCAACCCATAAATGGTTGCTTTTTTTACGTCTTGGCTTTTCTTTGCTCTTGAAGAGAACACAACAGCAGATTCAACCCCGACAAAGGCC
Source organism: uncultured Sporolactobacillaceae bacterium (assembly GCA_963829575.1). GTDB lineage: Bacteria > Bacillota > Bacilli > Bacillales > Sporolactobacillaceae > KACC-23026. The sequence goes on from CAWHJF010000013.1 coordinate 360,524, forward strand.
CATAAAGTTGAAACTGCCGCATGATTTAACTGCCCTAAAAGACCAGAAGCTTGTCCATCTGCCACTTTTGGTGCAATAAAAGGTACGAGATGGCTAGATTGAAAGACAAAAAGAGTCGCTAATATAAACAATAAAAATCCAACGACTTTGGCAGCCGTTGCGACAAACGCCACTTTTCCTGCTCCTTCAATTCCATTCATAATAAGAGTATGAACGCCCCAAAGAAGAACAGAACATACAATAAAGGTAATTAAATGGCCAACTGTTGTATGGAAAGGACCTAAATGAACTTTGGCCGCACTATTTAAAATTGGGAAAAAGGTCGAAAGATACCCTGCAAAAGAAGTGATGACGGCAACGTTTCCCGCAAAGTTTGCGACCCAATACCCCCATGAAGTTAAATAACCTGATAATTGAGAGGCGTGGCTTCCTTTCTTAAATAAACCTGTCGCATAAATTTGGGGTCCACCCGTCATATTTGGTCGTTTTATAGCCAAATATCCAAATACTAAAGCAAGGAACAATACCCCCACTCCAGTAAAAATCCAAGCCAACAATACCCCACCTGGGCTCGCAACTTGAGCCAAGCTATTGGGTAACATAAAAATACCCGATCCCACCATATTACCAACAACTAAAGCTGTTAAAACCCATACGCTTAATTTTGCTTGTGAAGACATCTCGATACGTTCTCCTTTCTGATGTTAAAACCGGATGATATGTTAAACCAAAGAAAGAACTGGTTCATTTACTTCTCTAACGAACTAAAGTATACAATGGGTTATTGACAAATTCAATACAAATCCATACTGTAAAATTTTTCTGTTTTTTGGTATCCCTTTCATGATAAAGATTTCTCATTTCTCTCTTTATTTTTTATGATGGTTAAATGTGTTTGGAATGAAAGTGCTAAGACAAGTTCAGTCTCAGAAAAATGTCATTAACATTTTAAATGATCTGCGATTAATATTTAAAGAATGTTTTTGGACAAGCTATACATAAAAATAGGGAGGTCAAATAATTGAAAAAGTCGATACTCTTACCTTTAATTGTCGTTTTAAGTATTTCCATTTTTCTAGTTGGGTGTGGAACTAATAATGGAAATAAGAATACGACAAGCGGTGGAGGGAACGCAGCAAAAAGTAATTTTAAAGTCGCTGAGGTTACAGATATAAGCGGGGTTAATGATAAATCATTTAACCAATCCGCATGGGAAGGACTTCAACGGTTTGGAAAGGACATGAATTTACAGCCAAATACAGGCTATAAATACTTACAATCCACATCACCACAGGATTATGAAACGAATTTAAATGCTTTAGTTCATACCAATTATAATCTAATTTATGGGATCGGCTATCTTATGCAAGATGCCGTTACAAATGTGGCGAAACAAAATCCAAAAGCACATTTAGCGATTGTTGACTCAGTCATTAACGAACCCAATGTTGCGAGTATTACTTTTCAAGAAGAACAGGGTTCATTTTTAATGGGGGTTGTAGCTGGATTAACAACAAAGACGAATTAAAATTGGGTTTGTTGGCGGTGTTCAATCGGCCTTGATTTCTAAATTTGAAGATGGGTTCAAAGCGGGTGTTGCAACCGTGAACCCGAAGGCAACTGTATTGAGTCAATATGCTGGTAGCTTCTCAGCCGCAGATAAGGGGCAGACTATTGCTGCAACGATGTATGGAAGTTCCAAGTACAGATAAAGAGTTAAAAACCTATCTTGCAGGTATAAAAAAATAAGCTCAATTAAGGGTAAAATGTTAAAAAATCTTAAAAACAGAGACACAAAGCGATTCGTATAAGGCAGGGGAACATAATTCATTTCTTTTTTAGTGTTTTGTAATTTTTATTAAAGGTTGAGGGTTAATTAAGAAGTCAATAGACTGAAAAGAATTAAAAAGCAATGTGTTACTAGCGAACACAGATCACCGTGAGGAAATACAGTGTGTGAAAGCCGTTCGCCTGGCAAAGGTAAGGGAGAAATCCCTTACCTTCCTTATTTTCACAAAGGATACTTTAGAGTGGTAGCGCCTCCCTTGGCATCCCTATAATTGAAAAAAATTCTCATTTGCATTGACATAAGGACAGGAACTCTTGTAATATATTAAATAGAAATGAGAATCATTATCACTGTTGATTGTTACATATTAACACTTTAAATCCGTTAAGGGAGGTCCTCCTATGTTTCGATTCTTAAGTCGCTTAATCCCTATATTTTTGATTGCTTTGGTCGCTTTTCCCTTGTCGACCTTTGCTGCATCGTCAGGACACACTAATTTGGAAAAGGCGAATCGCTTTGTGACTAAAGCGATTAAGGATATGAATCAAGGGGATCTCACGTCTGCTAAAACGGACTATGCCGGATTTAAGAAAGCATGGTTAAAAATTGAGGGGACCGTCAAACCAGCATCTGGCCAAGCTTACAAAGATATAGAATCGGCTATGGGCCAAGTAGAGTATGCTTTTTTACAAAATAAGTCGGCCTCTATTCTAGAAAGTCTTAAAGATTTAAAGGGTGTTAACCAACGTTTTATAGATGGCAAATATAAAGACGGAACGAGTTTAGATGAGGCATCCATCTCGATGAATGATTTTATTGGAATGCTTGAGCAAACAAAAGAGGCGTCAGATTCAAAAGATCAACAAACAGCTCTTAATAGAATTAAGAACGTACAAGACGCTTGGCTTAGCGTAGAGGGGAAGGTCGTTTCCCACTCTTCAAAATTATATAGTCAGTCCGAACAAGACTTAGTGGTTATTCAAGCGATGATTCAGAATAAGGATTTTACATCGGCAAGTGCACATACGCAGAAAATGATGAACGACTTATCGCCATTAGCTCAAGTAAAGGGTTATAGTATTTGGGACGCAGCGATGATTCCTGTTAGAGAAGGCTTAGAAGCGCTTCTTGTAGTCGGGGCCTTACTTACTTTTGTTAAGAAAACGAATGAAGGTAAAGGTAAAGGCTGGATTTGGAGTGGGGTAAGCCTTGGTGTTGGTTTAAGTGCTGTTTTAGCCGTTATTGTAAAAGTTGTCTTTAATTCAGGCGCATTTGGCACTAATAACTTTCTTATTTCAGGCATAACTGGACTCTTCGCGGCTGTAATGTTGCTTTATATGAGCTATTGGCTTCATAGTAAATCAAATGTTGCGGAATGGAATCGATTTATAAAGGCGAAGAGTCAGGCGGCTCTTACTTCGGGAAGTTTGATTTCACTTGGTTTCTTGTCCTTCTTAGCGGTCTTTAGAGAAGGAACCGAAACGGTGCTTTTCGTCATCGGAATGTCCAACCAAATTAGCTTGGTGAAGCTTCTACTTGGACTTTTAGTAGGTGTTGCGGTGCTTATGATGATTGCCATTCTCATCTTTGTAGTGGGGGTTAAATTACCGATTCGGCCGTTCTTTATGGTATCGAGTTTGATCATTTTCTATCTATGTTTAAAATTTACGGGACTTGGAATCCATAGTTTGCAACTAGCCGGTATGCTTCCTACAACTTTGGCTTCCCACTTACCAAGTCTCTCTTTTATTGCATTCTTTCCAACATGGGAGAGTTCGATCCCTCAACTCTTATTGTTAGTGTTCGCTCTAGGGGTATTGTTATGGAATCGTAGACAGAAAACGAAAATAACAGATTAACAGGAGAACCAATGAAAAAACAAACTCTAAGCATCGTTGCAGGATTAATCGTGATTGTTTTAAGTGTAACGGGGTGTGGACAATCCAATTCTTTTGCTAAGAAAAAAGACGAGACTCAGGCAAAAGTAGCTAATGTTAAGGATGGATTAAGTCAATTGTTGTCCAGTTCTAAGAATTTGAAAACTGCCATTAATCAAGATAATACAAAGAAAGTAAAAACCATAGGCCCGGAGCTAGAAGAGGAATGGAGTATTTTTGAAGATCAAATTAAGTCAAACGATCCTAGTTTTTATACAGAAGTGGAAAACGATCTTGATCCAACGATTGCAGGAACAAAGGTTGATCCCATAGATAAAAAGACACTCCTACCATTAGTCGATCATCTCATTCAAGTGGTTCAAGACTTATCAAAAAAAGTTGAATGAATAATAGAATTTAAATGCCCTGACAAATGTCAGGGTTTCAGTGTTTAGAGGAACCTCTTGTGGTTTCTCTAAACGCTTTTTTTATATAGCGTTCTTGAACCCATTTTTTTATGTAACTTGACACTGATATGTGGAAATAAGTTCGTTTACCGAGGACAGCGATCTTATTTCCGCCTGAAAAGTGAAATTTTATTAAATAGTCTCAAGTGAAACTTGTGACAAAAATAACAGTATTGAGGGATTAATTTAGTTACACTAAATGTGTAAAAATTAGTTAGAAGTGATTTGGATCGGGGTATTGCCTCTTATCCAATACCCCAAAGAGTATTTTTGTGGGTTCAGCATTGGATTTTAGCACCAGAGAGTTAAAGGTATTTTTAATATGTATGGAATTAATGAATGCAGATAAAGGAATGGAGCATGGAATTGAAATAACAACGACTCAACCACCCTATGATCAAATGTCAATGATGGAAGTAGGTGTAGTGAAGGGAACGATCATCGCGCCTTTACCAGAAGCACAGGACGATCAATTTTCTGATGGTCAAACAAGCTTTCAACTCAATCAGTCTGGTCAGTTTTATTATATCTGCCAATTTCCAGGCCATGCTGCCAATGGAATGTACGGGAAAATAATTGTTCAATAAGCGAGCAAACGGGTTGAAGACATCGTGTTGGGGAAAAGGGACAGAAGCGTTAATAATTAAGGAGGTACTCAATTAAGGAAATGGAGTGGCATCAAAAAACTAAACGAACTAAAATGACAAGGTGGAGTCCTGTCTTTTCACTTTCTTGGCTGTCGAAGTCTTCGGCAGCTTTTTTGTTGTAAATTTATAGAACTCTGAAAAAAGAAAAAAGCTACAGAAACTGAGAAGAGCACATAGTGCCCGAACGCAGAAAAAAATAGCGCTACGGGAACTGAAAAGAGTGCGTAGTTCCCGTAAATTAGATAAACGTATGTTTATGTTTCAAATAGATTTGCTTAGTAGATTGTGCAAAAAAACTCCCTTCAAAGGGAGTTTTTAGTTTACATGCCGTGCTTGACCCCTTTTTTAACTAGGAACCAATTGGCTGGATAACTTGTCGCTGTACCTAAGATCATCGCAATTTGCATCATGAACCAAAATAACGGTTCGTTAGGTTCAGGGGAATTTGAGGCAAAAATGCCGTAATGGACGATCGCCATCCAGCCAAACATCCCTATTTCAAAGGCGATTAGAGAAAGCGTATCGGCCTTAATGGCTTCCACAAATCCTTTTCCCCAACTCATTCCAGGATTCATTGGAACAATTGAGAAAACTTGAAAGAATACCCCCAATACGTATGCCAAAATGAACTCAACCACATAGTCCGCAAATAACATGGACCCTGCTACTGTAAGTCCAAGTAAAAATACCACGGGTGCCCCAACCAAATCCCCGATGGTACACCCACTTGAACAGTGACTGGTCGAAACAAAGACACTTTGATAAAAAGGTTTATTTCCGTGCATGTTATGGCCATCATGGTGGCTGTGGTGACCCTCGGCATGATCATGATTCATCTGTGCGTCCTGCATGTGGTGAGAGCCGAGGGCATCGTGACCATTTGATTTGTGCCTCCCCATAGCCCAATAAAACCAGATCGCAAACGGTCCTAAGTAGAGGCCTTGTATGGGCCACACAATGCTCATGATTTTCATAGGCTGCGGATTTTTAATGACATCAACAAAAATAATTAACGCCGATAAAATCCCGAGTCCAATGGCAATATAAGAAATAAGATCTAGTCCTGTCATCACTAACCCCCGATAATTTGTCTTGTTTATTTTTACCCATACCCCCTATATGTTAAACGTAATTATTTGATTTTTATTCAATATTGTATACAACGATTTCAATGATTTGACATATACTATATAGGGGTATAGTATAAATTTAAATAAAGGTGAGGTGGTCCAATGGCAAACGAAGATAATGAGATCTTACCGGTAGACTCTGGGAAGAAACCTGCTGTGCCTCGAACAGATATGGAAAAGGAAAAATTGATTAATCGCCTTAAACGTGTGGAAGGGCAAGTGAGAGGTCTTCAGAAAATGATAGAAGAAGACCGCTATTGTATAGATGTCCTTGTCCAAATTTCAGCCATTCAAGCCGCTTTAAAAAAGGTCGGATTTAACCTTATGGAGCGCCATACCAAATCCTGTGTGGCCAATGCCATCCATGAAGGTCATGGTGATCATCACATTGATGAATTAATGAAAGTGATTCAACAATTTTCTAGATAGAGGTTAAGAGAGACACCATCATTTTTTATAGATTGAAAAATAAGGATGGAGACTGTTGTTTTGGAGGTGAGCATGATGTCAGGAGAGGTGAGAGTAAGGTCAGATAAAGATCAAGAACTCTCTCTGGCTATTACGGGCATGACGTGTGCGGCTTGTTCATCCCGTATTGAAAAGGTGTTAAACAAAATGGATGGCGTGGACGCGAATGTGAACTTGGCGCTAGAAAATGCCAAAGTGACCATTCATGATAACCAAGCCACTTCGGAAGAGATTATTAATAGAATAAGGAAGTTAGGTTATGATGTCCGCGAAGAAAAGCAAGAATTTGATATTCGCGGGATGACATGTGCCGCTTGTAGTACGCGGATTGAAAAAGTGTTAAATAAAATGCCAGGTGTGGACCATGCCACAATTAATCTGGCAACGGAATCGGGAACGGTTGAATACTTGTCAGGCGCGATTACCGTTCAAGATATTGTGGAGCGCGTTAAAAGGTTAGGTTATGAAGCCATTCCTAAAAAAGAAGACGGTGCACAAGAAGACTATAAGGAAAAAGAATATCGGGAAAAGCTGACGAAATTTTGTGTGTCCGCAATCTTCTCTCTCCCTTTTATCTATATGATGGTTGGGAAAACCGGAATGGTTCCAGTTCCTGGCGTCTTGGATAATCGATGGCTCCAACTGGTCTTAGCCACCTTTGTTGAATTTTATATTGGATGGCCATTTTTTATTGGCGCGTATCGCGCTTTAGCTAATAAGAGCGCTAATATGGATGTCCTAGTGGCACTTGGGACAGGAGCGGCGTATTTTTATAGTTTGTATGGGGTGATCCGGTCGCTCGTTCAACCTGGATTTGCGCCAGAACTCTATTTTGAAACCAGCGTGTTAATTGTAACGTTGATTCTCCTTGGAAAGCTATTTGAAGCTAGAGCAAAAGGTCGTACAACTGTTGCGATCAAATCACTGCTTAATTTGCAAGCCAAAGAGGCAACCGTCATTCGGAACGGAGCGCACATTAAGATCCCAGTTGATGAAGTTCAAGTGGGTGAAATTCTTCTTGTTCGTCCGGGTGAAAAAATACCCGTTGACGGTTCCATTATTGAAGGGAAATCATCCGTTGATGAGTCTATGATTACAGGTGAATCACTCCCAATTGAGAAGCATGTCGGAGAAGCGGTCATTGGGTCGACCATTAACAAAAACGGAAGCATAAGCGTGAAAGCTGAAAAAGTCGGAAAGGATACGGCTTTAGCTGGGATTGTTAAGATTGTCAAAGAAGCTCAAGGCTCTAAAGCGCCGATCCAGCGAATGGCGGATGTGATATCCGGCATTTTTGTTCCAATTGTGGTGGGCATAGCGATTTTAACTTTTATTGTCTGGATCGCGTTTGTCACACCAGGCAACTTGCCACATTCCCTAGATGCTGCCATTGCCGTTCTGGTGATTGCTTGCCCATGTTCACTTGGTTTGGCGACACCCACATCAATCATGGTGGGAACAGGTAAAGGGGCGGAGTCAGGCATTCTCTATAAAGGTGGCGAGTATCTCGAGACGACGCATCATTTGAATGCGATTTTACTTGATAAAACAGGAACGATTACAAAAGGGCAACCAGAAGTGACTGACTTGATTAATTTTGGTGAGGACACTGAAGCAGAATTGTTAGCGAAAATTGTCGCTGCTGAACACGCTTCGGAGCACCCGCTTGCCCAAGCAATCGTGGACTATGGTAAAGAGAAGGGCGTCAAGGTAGAAAAAGCAACGGATTTTGAAGCACGACCTGGTCACGGGATCTTAGGGAAAGTCGGAGATGAGCCCATCTATATTGGAACGCGTAGGCTGATGGCCGGGGAGAACGTCTCCACTGCCCAATATGAAAAAATCATGTCTCAACTGGAACACGATGGAAAAACAGCCATGATGGTAGCTTATAATGGTAAGTTGCAAGGAATCATTGCCGTGGCAGATACGGTCAAAGAAACCTCGAAACAAGCGATCCGCGATTTGAAAGCTTTAGGTCTTGAGGTCTATATGATCACAGGTGACAATAGACAAACAGCTGAAGCGATTGGCAAACAAGTCGGTATTGATCATGTCTTTGCTGAAGTGCTTCCTGAAGAGAAAGCTTCTAAAGTCAAAGAACTTCAAGCTCAAGGGAAGAAAGTTGGAATGGTTGGGGATGGAATCAATGACGCACCAGCCCTTGCTGCTGCCGATATCGGTATGGCGGTCGGATCGGGGACGGACGTTGCGATTGAAACCGCTGATGTGACTTTAATTGGTGGAGGTTTAGAACACATCGTCAAAGCGATAGACTTAAGTGGCAAAACGATGAAAAATATTCGTCAAAATCTATTCTGGGCGTTATTCTACAATTCGATTGGAATTCCAATTGCTGCGCTCGGACTGCTCGCCCCATGGGTCGCAGGAGCAGCAATGGCGTTTAGTTCCGTATCGGTTGTCGCGAATGCCTTAAGACTTAAACGCGTAAAACTATAAAATTCTAGGAGGAATGGATAATGAAATCAATTACACTCGACGTGACAGGGATGACATGTGGCCATTGCGAAAAGGCCGTAAATGGTGCACTAACTGAACTAGATGGTGTACAAAAAGTGGACGTTAACCTAGAAACTGGAAAAGTCAATGTGGACTATGATGAAGGCAAAGTCACCCTTGAACAAATGAAAGAAGCCGTTGAAGATCAAGGTTATGACGTAGCATAAGAAGCATGGGGACGGATCCGCTGCTTCCTAACCGGAAGCAAAAGCTCCGTCCGAGACTGGTGAAAAAGTACCTTTTTACTTAGATAGTTGGATTTCAGGGGGTACATAGATGTCTCCTAACTTCAGAAACAGGGCTTAGAAGCCAATCTGAGCACTATTTTTCCAACACGAATTTTACTGATTAAAAAATGTGGACTTTATCACTGGTCCCGCTCCGTCCCCATGCTTCACGACCTGCGGGGTCTCGCATCGTTTCGCTAGATGATGTGTTATTCCGAAAGTTTACTTTCAGAAATGCGTCTTAAAATAAAACTATCCATTAGAAAAAAGCAGGAATTTGAAACCTGCTTTTTTTCTATGTGTTAAAGGTGCTTTCAGTGCACGAGCGTTATTTAGTTGGGATTGTTTTTGGAAAGCTCTCTTCTGTTAAGAGCTTGAGGGGGCTCCTCTAACCATCCATTTTTAATCATGATGTCCGCGCCGCTTTTGACAAATCCTCCTACTTCAAGAGACAGTCGGGCGTAGGCTTGGGAAAGATCTGCTCTAAAACTCGATGCTGCTGCTAAACCGTAATTCGCGAGTCCCGCGTCACTCATTAAGGTCATGATAAACATCATTAATTTTTCCGAAAAAGCAGGAGTGGTCGATTGGTTGACTGTTGAATCCCAAGTCATCGGCGTCTGCATGTCACTCTTAATTAATTTTTCAGCAAAGATTTGGATATGTTTTTGAGAAATTTTCTGTCCACGGACCATAAAATCAGACACTTCTTTTGTTTTGGCCATTTGGGCAAAGCTTACCGCTAACATACTTCCTATAAGGTTTGTCTCAGTATTCATAAAAAGGTGAGAGATTTCAATAGCATTTAAAGGTCGCTTAGTCGTTAAAGGATTTAAACTTCCTGTCAGATAACTTTTGTCCGTGACATATTCAACCTTTTCTGGGTAAGCAATATAAGGGGCACGAACTAAAAGACCCTTTTGCTCGATTGTTTTGGTCGTATTTTTGTATAACTCACTCGAATGCTTTAAATCGTTTTGATAAAAATTTATGATATCTTCTCGATAGGCAATTGACATGGCAACACTTGATGTCGCCATACCCACCTTAGCCATTTGTCTTATAAATGCTAAATAGAAGGTGTCTTCATAGATCTTTGGAGCATCGGGAAAGACATCTTTTCCGATTGAAAATCCATCGGGTATGGGAAAGGTTTCGTTCGTGAAGGTTTGTTTAAGGAATTGGACGCTTTTCTCAGACAATGATTTTGCGAAATCAATGTGAGGCGATAGGTCAGGATCTTCATTTTTCTTTGAAAAATACGCTAACATACTCGCGATTAACGTGTTATTTTGATAAGCCGTCCAAAGGGTTGCAATCTCTGCGGATGTCAATTTAATAATTGAATGAGTGGCCATGGTACTGTTTCTCCCTCCTAGTTGTATTATAATCCTCTTTATTTCCCCTAGTTGACTATTTTTGATTATTTTCTAAGCCGTGCTTTTAAACTCATTATTTTAGTTTGTCCAAAATTTCTATTGAACATGAATCGAATTGAGGGCCACTTTAATTGAACGATTAATCGTAAGCTGACCCACAAAGTGAAGGTCAGCCTCCTTAAATTTTATCTACAGGGTTGGTAAGTTTAACGCAATCGTCATGTTCTTCATATTAAGTTTGAGTTGCTCCTCCGTGTTCCAGGCGTGGTACCAGCCTTTCTCCATCATATAGTTTGAAATGGCTTCGTGAAGGTCAAGCGATTCTTCCAAATGGCGCGTCAACATCTCCTTAATTTCAGGAGTTGCGGCTTCGGTTACAGCCATCGCATAGTTGCGGACACCGCTTTTTGCAGCAATTAAGAGGTCTGTTGCAATCACTTGATCGGTTAGGACATTCATTCCAGTTAAGTGTTCGATAATTGTGTGCATCATCGGTTCATCTCCTAATTAATTCAAGACTTTAGAAAAAAGGGAGTTGTAGTCCTGTAAGTGTCGAGTGGAGGCATCCACATCGTGTTGAAGGATCGTTTTTAACTTTTCATCGGAAACAAGAGCTTTCATGGTTTTAGACTTTGTTAAACAAATCGTCTTAAAAGCCGCGATTTCTTGGACTTCAAGCAGTTCATGCATCGCATAATCCACGTGATCGACCTCCTTTAGGCTTGTTTGTTTTATCATGGTTTTAACACGACTTTAATACAGTTGTCCGTTCGAGTATCAAATAGTTCATAACCGCGTTTGGCTTCGCTAAGAGGAAGAACGTGACTGACTACATCGCTTGGATCAATCTTGCCGGTTGAAACGAGTTCAAACATATAAGGCATGTAATGGATTACAGGGGCTTGTCCAGAGGTAATGGTGACGTTGCGTTCCATAATATCGCCTAGCGGGAATCCGTTATATCGCCCGCCATATACGCCAGTCACTTGAATGGTCCCGAATTTCCGAACGGCTTGAGAGGCGATCTTTATGGCACTCAAGGTTCCGCCTTGAAGTTTCATGCCGCTTTGAAGAAAGTCTAAATCGTTCATTTTTCCATCCATACCAACCGCATCAATGACGACGTCTGCCCCACCCTTAGTGATTTCCTTTAGGTAACTCCCAACGTTCTCATAGTGCTCAAAATTAACAATTTCGACCTTGTTGGTCCGCTTCGCATGATGCAGTCTATAATTGATGGAGTCCACCGCGATGACGCGTTTGGCGCCTTTTAACCAAGCGAACTTTTGGGCAAAGAGACCGATGGGGCCGCACCCCAACACGATCACCGTATCGCCGTCTTTGATACCCGCATGGTCCACACTCCAAAAGCCAGTCGTCATCGCGTCCGCAATGACACTTAACTTTTCATCAGGTTCTTCACACGTTTCTGGTATTTTAAAATGGGTGAAATTAGCAAATGGGACTCTTAAGTATTCTGCTTGCCCGCCGGGGTAACCACCTGTGGTTCCTGAATAACCGAAATAGGCGCCCATATCCCCGTTCTCATTGGAGTTGTCGCATTGGCTTTCCATGTGGTTTTTACAGTAAAAGCATTCCCCACATGCGATATTAAAAGGGATGATCACACGATCGCCTTTTTTGACCTTCGTGACCTCTGGCCCCACTTCCTCAACAATGCCCATTGGTTCATGCCCAATGACGTAATCCTCTTGTGTATTTGGGATTATTCCATGAATTAAATGTAAATCCGATCCGCAAATCGCGGTACTTGTGACTTTGATGATCATATCATCAGGTTTTTGGATTTTCGGATCTTGGACGTCTTTTACGACGACATTTTTGATACCTTGATACGTTACAGCCTTCATTACACGTTACCTCCAGTGTTAGTGTTCATCAGGTGTCCGATCAAACATCCCTTTTCTATTCGTTTCACCAGGAAAAAGGGTCATTTTACCGATCCTCATCGTATTCTTAGCAGAAAGCTGATCTAATTTGTATTGCTCCGAGAAATCGTAAGGATGGAACCACTTTTTCTTAACCATCAGGTCGGTGATTTCTTGATGCATCGCGATTTCTTGTAAAAGTTGCTTGCGCAAGAGTACGCGAAGTTCAGGTGTTGTCGTTTCAGTCAAAGCGACAGCGGTATTTCGGACACCTTCTTTGGCACGCATTAGAAAATCGGTTGCAAATGTGGTGTCCGCAAGTTCAGGTACATTAAGTGCGTTAATCGGATCTAAATGGTCATAGTTCACGGGCTTGACCTTCCTTTCAATTGATAATGGGAGTGGGGCGGCTTTCAGGGACAGGCGCTTGGAAAGGTGCCTTTTCATAAAACGATTGAAGTTCCACAAGTGCTTGAATCGATTGCTCCACGTCTTTTTGCATAAGGGTTTTTAGATCTTCATCAAAAACAAGCCCTTGAATGAGTTTCGATTTTGCTAAACAAAGTGTCTTAAAGTTGATGGCTTCATGCAACTCTAGAGATTCATGATTCGCTAACTCTTTTTGGTTCACTCTAAGGATCCTCCTTCATTTGATCTAGGTCGCTATTTTCCCCATAAATCTTGGATACAACTCAGGTTAATATCAGATTCCTGATTTAAGGCCTGATGCTGCTCGATAAAAAAAGAGGCAGCCCAAGAAGGAAAGGTTATACCCTTCTGGAGTGCCTCGTTTCTGATAGTCAAGCCTGAATATGGAAAAATAAATATTGGGTGTTGTTTGTAAAGGCAGGCGAATCATAATAAGACCAATAGCGATTACGACTGTTCGTGGTATGGGCATTGACCAGTGGCTGGCCATCCGAATCGAATCCGGTCACGATCGAGTTATGATTCCATTTACCGTTACCGTCCCAATCATAACAAATCACATCTCCGGGCTCTAATTGGTTTGCTTCGTCAACCGTCGCCGCATTAAACAGATTTCCTTCACTTAAAAGATACGTTTTTAAGGCATTGGCTACCGACCAACTGTAACTATAGGAGTTTTCACCTTGGTACCACCAGCCCTTTGTTTTCTCCCCAATGTGTTCCATAGGTGCACCGCCAGCTCGAAGACATTGAGAGACATAGTTCGTACAATCGACATCGAATTTTCGGTAATCAGGATTATAATCATTCCACCACTTCTCAGCATAATTGACAACGCCCTGTCGATCATATTGAAATGGTTTTCTTTCTTGTTTCCCATCAGAGAAATCAAGTTCTGTCGGCTCAATAGAAGGAATGTCCCATTCCACCAATCGATCCTGAATCACTATCTCATCAAAAACGATCATTTCTCTCTCTTGATTTTGTTCTTCTAGATAACTCTGATCCTTTTGTTGAATTTGAATCGCCAAATATTGGCGATAACGAATATGTTCTTCATCGTTCACTATGTGATGGCTGAAAACCGTACCGTTAATGATCGATTTCACGATCTCGGCATCCCGCTCTTTTAACCAAGCTTTTTTCCGTGCAATAAGCTCCGACTCTTTTTCGTCAAACTTAGCATCACCATCTGTCACGCGATCTACCCAAAGCTCTCCTGTTTGTTGGACCTGTTCACGCCAAGCTTTTCTCCAATTCAAAATCAACACCCTTTCTTTGCCAATCCCTAAATTAGTCTTTTAGACCTTCGTTCTTTTTTATGTTCATGGACAGGAAAGGGTGCTTTTACACATGGAAATGGTGATAACGGAATGGCTGTCCGCACGGGGCGGCGCGGCCACCTGTTCCGTTAAATCCACCAAATTCGCCGTGTACCATTCTTCGCACACACGTTCTTCAACAGTGATAGATTTTACTCATATATTAGTAGAAAGGACAATAGAATAATAGTATAAAATCTCTCAAATTGAGGAGGTGAGAGGGATGTCGATGAATGATCAAGACCTCTCATTGTCGATCACAGGTATGACCTGTGCGGCTTGTTCGACACGAATTGAAAAGGTCCTGAACAGAATGGACGGTGTTGAAGCAACCGTAAACTTAGCGCTCGAAAGCGCCAAAGTGACCATTCATAACAATCAAGTCCATACCGAGGATCTCTTAAAGAAAATTAGAAAATTAGGCTACGACGTGCGCGAAGAAACACAGGAGTTTGATATACGCGGTATGACCTGTGCGGCATGTAGTACACGGATTGAAACTGTGTTAAATAAAATGCCCGGTGTGGATCATGCTACGATCAATTTGGTGACGGAGACAGGGACCGTTCAATTTCTATCCGGTGCGATAACAGTTCAAGACATTGTAGAACGCGTCCAAAAGTTAGGGTATGAGGCGATACCTAAAAAGGAAGGCGAGCCAGGAGACTATAAAGAAAAGGAAGATAACGAGAAACGGAAAGCATTTTTACGTTCGTTGATTTTTTCACTCCCTTTTATCTATGTGATGATCGGGAAAACAGGGGTTCTAAGAGTTCCAGGGGTTTTAGAAAATAGCTTGGTCCAGTTGGTTTTAGCCACTTTTATTGAGTTCTATATTGGATGGCCATTCTTTGTTGGGGCCTATCGCGCACTGACTAATAAGAGTGCGAACATGGATGTTTTAATCGCCCTTGGAACGGGCACAGCGTATTTTTATAGTCTATTCGGAATCATTCGGTCGCGCGTTCAGCCAGAGGTGCAGGCTGAGCTTTATTTTGAGACCAGTGCCTTAATTGTCACACTAATCCTCCTCGGTAAATGGTTTGAAGCTCGAGCCAAAGGACGGACGACCCTTGCGATTAAATCGCTACTTAATTTGCAAGCAAAAGTCGCTACAGTGGTTCGAGATGGGGAGCAAGTGAAACTCCCCGTTGATGACGTTCAAGTTGGTGACGTTCTGATTGTGCACCCTGGAGAAAAGATTCCAGTTGATGGGAGGATTATTGAGGGAAAGTCAACGGTCGATGCATCCATGATTACAGGGGAATCGCTCCCAGTTGAGAAACACCATGGGGATCATGTCATCGGGTCGACTCTTAATCAAAACGGAACCTTAACGATGAAAGCTGAGAAGGTTGGTAAGGATACTGCTTTGGCCGGAATTGTGAAGAGCGTCAAAGAGGCCCAAGGTTCAAAGGCTCCGATCCAGCGCATGGCTGATGTCCTATCCGGTATTTTTGTCCCGATTGTCGTTGGAATCGCGATTGTGACGTTTATTACCTGGGTTGTGTGGGTCACACCCGGTCATCTGCCATCTGCCTTGAAAGCGGCGATTGCTGTTCTAGTTATTGCTTGTCCATGTTCACTCGGTCTTGCGACACCCACTTCGATTATGGTGGGGACAGGTGTTGGCGCAGAATCAGGCATTCTCTATAAGGGTGGTGAATATCTCGAGACGGTCCATCATTTAGATGCTGTTGTATTGGACAAGACTGGTACGATTACAAAAGGTCAACCGGAAGTCACAAATTTTATAAATATCGGTCGTGATTCGGATCAAACCTTACTCACCAAGATTGTAGCAGCGGAAAAATCGTCCGAGCATCCGCTTGCAAAAGCCATCGTTCAATACGCTCGAAAAAACTGGATTGAAGCGAAGAACGCCACCGATTTTGAAGCCATACCCGGAGCGGGACTCTCTGCAACAGTGGACCATATTCCGATTTTGATTGGGACCCGAAAATTAATGAAACGTGAGGCTATTTCAATTGAGGCCTATGAGCCAAGACTGTCCGTTTTTGAACAAGATGGAAAAACAGCCGTTCTTGTGGCTTATAATGGAAGCCTTCAAGGCATTCTGGCTATTGCGGATACGGTCAAAGAAACTTCTAAAGGCGCCATCCATGATCTGAAAGCTTTAGGACTAGAGGTCTATATGATGACCGGTGACAATAAGCGAACCGCAGAAGCGATCGGTAAGCAAGTCGGGATCGAGCATGTGTTTGCGGAAGTGTTACCTGAAGAGAAAGCGGAGAAAATCAAAGAACTGCAGAAACTTGGCAAGAAGGTGGGAATGGTGGGAGACGGGATTAACGATGCGCCGGCCCTTGCTACTGCGGACATCGGAATAGCCGTCGGATCCGGCGCAGATGTCGCGATTGAAACGGCTGATGTGACACTAGTTGGCGGAGGGTTAGAGCAACTCGTAAAAGCCATTGTACTCAGTGAGAAAACGATGAAAAACATTCGCCAAAACTTATTCTGGGCGATTTTCTATAACTCAATTGGCATTCCTATTGCGGCCTTCGGACTACTCGCGCCCTGGGTAGCAGGCGCGGCCATGGCATTTAGTTCAGTATCCGTTGTGACGAACGCCTTGAGGCTCAAACGGGTCAAGTTCTAAATTCAAAAAAACGTGTCGTTGTTTCGTGTTCGGGTCTGTGCTCTAAGAAGTCCTCATTTATAATTTAGGGAAATTTAGAAATACTAAACTCTAGTTATAAATAGGAGGACGTCATAATGCGAGTATGGAAAGATCGAGACCATGAAAACATTGAGCTGACCTGTACGGAAATTGGTGGGCTTTGGAGCGTTTATAATCAAGAATCCATGAGCATCTGTTTCTTGAAATTTTTCATTCACCATCTTCAAGATCAGTCCATCAAACCATTGGCAGAAAAGGCACTGAAGATTGCGGAGGGACGGCTTAATCGTGTCAAAGAATTTTATGAGAATGAAAACTTCCCATTACCGGCTGGTTTTAGTGACTCTGATGTTAATTTCTCTGCCCCCCCTCTTTTTCATGATCCGTTTATATTGAGTTATATTTACATGGAAAATCGACTTAACATGATCAGCTATAGTTATACAGCGTCGACGAACGTTCGCCTTGACGTATTAGATTTTTTCAATGAATGTTTGCATACCTCAACGGAGATGCTTGGGAAAGCTGTTAAATTGATGTTGTCAAAAGGGTTGTATGACAGACCCCCAAAGATGAATTACCCACAAGAAATTGAATTCGTGAAGAAAGAGTCGTTTGTGTCAGGAATCGTAGGGAAAAAGCGATCATTGAATGCCATTGAGTTATCTGAGATATTTTTCAACATAGAGAGAAATTATTTTTCCGTTCTCATCATGTTAGGTTTTGCGCAAATCGTTAAAGAAAAGTCTCTTAAAGAACATATTCTAAAAGGGAAAACGATTAGCGAAAATCAAATTTCATTTTTTAATGACTTATTAATGGACGAGGAACTCCTTGGAACGGTAACGGTAAGCATGGAAGTGACGGATTCAACCGTTTCGCCGTATTCAGACAAACTCATTTTGTCCATGATTAATGCCCTTAATTCTGTAGACATCAATTTAATCTCGCATGCTTTGTCTCTATCCATGCGTACGGATCTTACGGCTCAGTACAGCAAGATTATTGGTGAAGTCATAAAATATAGTAAGGAAACATTTGATATTATGGTGGATAAGCAATGGCTCGAACAGCCTCCTCTTGTCACCGAACGAAAAGACCTGATCAATAAGAAGGAATAGAATGTAAGAATGGGGAGCTGGATCCGTTTGTTTGTCTGGATCCAGCTTTTATTTGGACCTGATGAATGAGGAAGCGTGGCAAGGACGTTCTTTAAGATGAATAAGAAAAAGAGTGTGCAAGCGGGGCTCGCACACTCAACCAGTGAGGATGTTTTCTTTTGGATAGCGGATTGGCGCATCGTTTTGTTTGGCGAAGGAAATGGCGAGTGTTACAGGGCCGATTTTCCCTGTAAACATCACAAAGATGATCACAATCCGTCCTATGGTTGTTAAATGTCCCGTTAATCCCATCGACAAACCGACGGTCCCAAACGCTGAGATGGTTTCAAATAGAATCTCAATGAGTGGGGCTTTTTGCGTGACATCCAAAATGAATACCGCGACAAAAATGAGCGATGAAGCGAGAAAGCTCACGACCAAAGAGCGAATGACAATCGATTGGGTGACGGTCCGCTTGAAGACGACAATTTCGGATTTGCCTCGCAAATAAGCCACCACACAAAGGATCATCGCAATAAAGGTGGTTAATTTGATCCCGCCACCCGTTGATCCGCTTCCTGCACCGACAAACATTAAAAGATACATAAGGAATAAAGTAGGATGCCTTAATTGACTAATATCAATGGTGTTAAAACCTGCTGTCCGAGGGACCGTGCCTTGAAAATAGGCCGCCCAGATTTTTTGCGGAAGAGAGAGTTTACCTAAAGTACCTGGGTTATTGTATTCAAGGAGAAATACCGCAATTATAGCTATAACATTGATCACGATCGTACTGACAATCATTAACTTTGATTGAAGGCTCAGGTCTTTGAAGTGTTTTTTGGTCCATAAATCGATCAAAACCGTGAATCCTAACCCACCAATGATGTATAAAAGGGAGATGACAATATTAATCGTTGGATCGCCTACATAGCGGGACAAACTGTCCGACCACGTTGAGAAGCCAGCGTTATTAAAGGCTGAAACGGAATGGAAAATCGCGTTATAAATGCCTTTTCCCCAGCCCATTTCAGGCCCCCATCTTAGCGCAAGAAAAAATGCACCCACAGCTTCAATAATTAGTGAGTAACTTAGAAGCCGTCTTGCCAAAAAAATGATGCCGCCAATCTCTGTTTGGTTAATGGATTGTTGCATTAAAATCCGTTGTTTTAAACCAATTTTCCGACCTAATAGCATGAAGATAAAGACGGCAAAAACCATGATCCCGAGCCCTCCTGCTTGAATCAGAAGGAGAATGACAATTTGGCCAAAATAAGTAAAGGCCGTACCCGTATCGACCACCACGAGACCGGTTACGGTCATGGCCGAAGTCGAGGTAAAGAGTGCATCAAGAAAGTGAATCCCGTGGGTGGTTGAGATCGGAAGCATGAGCAAACCGGTACCAACTACTATAAAGATAAAATAAACCAAGGTAATCACTTGCGAAGGGGTCAGACTGATGGTTCTAAATTTTCTCAGCATCTTTTATACACCTTCTTTTTCAAAGCGTTCGATGTCTCGATTATGTCCAATGACAATTAGAGCATCGTTTTCACGAATCACTTCATCAGATGAAGGAGAGACTTTGATGCCTCCAAACGATTTAATCGCAACGATTGTACAACCAAAGCGAGCTCGGGTATCGAGCTCAAGAAGGCTTTTGTTGGCCACCTTCTTAGAGGCAATGACTTCCGCAATACTAAATTCATCGGATAGTTCTATAAAATCAAGAAGCTTATCTGAAACAATATGATGTGCGATCCGCTTTGCCATATCGCGTTCTGGATGAATAATACGATCTGCCCCAATTTTTTCGAGGACGCGATGATGGTAATCATTCTGTGCCTTTACCCAAACGTTTTGCACACCCATCTCTTTAAGCAGAAGGGTTGTCAGAATGCTTTGCTGCAAATTGTCTCCGTATGAGACAATCACGTAATCAAAATTGCGAATCCCGAGCGATTTAAGCACGCCTTCTTCGGTTGTATCACCTTGAACCGCATGGGTGGCAAAATGGGTATAATCCTCAACCCGTTCAATATCAGCATCAACGGCTAAAACTTCAACATTATAGTTATGTAATTCTTTAACCAAATTCCCACCGAACCGGCCAAGACCAAATACGGCAAATTGTCTGTTTTTGTCCATTCTGAATGCTCCTTTAAAATAGAAAAAACCACAGAGAGAGATTCTGTGGTCAGAAATTTAGATCACAAGGGTTTCTCTTAATACACGCTTACGGAGTTAGCTGTCGGATTAGGGATTATTAAGTTTCCCTTTCTTCCAATGAAGAATTCACCCCAAGTGATGATACCCATCACATACTACTTGGTTTCCCCGTTTTCCACAAAAGAAATTCAGCGGAATGTCACAATCAAAAAATATACTACGCTTTAGGAGAAATTTTGTAAAGATGTTTTTTGCGGGGACTAGGTTTGGTAGCAAGTTTTCTGGTTAACCCAATCTTTCGCGCACAGTGTCGATTCGATCATAATGTGGGAGGATTCGGTTAAATAGACAGGTGATTCGATTTAACAAGTCAAGAATTTGATTACTCAGGTTGAACGGAGTTTATTTGAGAGAGAGCCGATCGTGAGAGTCAGGAAATTAGCAGGATCGTTGTTTTTCATGTAGAGTAATTCCTATAGAGTAATTGATATTAGAAGGAGGATTCATCATGCCATTACTTCGAATTGATTTAATTGAAGGGCGCGATCAAGCGAGTCTTAAGAAATTATTAGATGTGATTCATGAGGCGGTCCTTGAAGCTTTTCAGGTGCCAGAGCGGGATCGCTACCAAATTGTCCATGAACATAAAAAAGAACATATGTTGATTGAGGACACGGGTTTAGGGTTTGAGCGGACCGACAATCTGGTCGTCATCTCCGTTGTGAGTAAAGCCCGTACACAAGAAAAGAAACAAAAATTATATGCCTTGCTCGCCGAAAAATTAAAGGCGGAATGTGGGATTTCGCCAGCTGATCTCATGGTTAACATTACAGAAAACGGTGGTGCCGACTGGAGCTTTGGCCTGGGAGAAGCTCAATTTTTGACGGGGAAGTTGTAATTCAATCGTTTGAAGTAAGTCTATAAAAATCAAATCAAGTTGTTATTTAGGAAAGGTGTCTCCATGTGCGAGGCGCCTTTTTAATTTAAAAAATATAACTTTTCAAAACGACTCACTTTTTTGGGCGGTCTGTTTGAGTATTAATTTCACTATGTTGTGATTTTCGCCTTCCCAAATAGAGAAGTGATACATAAGATACATTAACTCCTTAAAAGGTGGTGTTAATTATGGCATACGGTGGAGGCGGTATGGGTGCAGGCTTTGCACTTATCGTTGTATTGTTCATTCTTTTGATTATTGTAGGTACTTCTTACGTCTACTAAGACGACTACCACCTAGTGGATCCTCGCAATGGGGTAAGTCTGCCTTCAATAATAAATGGCGTCCTACTATTAGGGCGCCTTTTATGATCATTCGCTGATTTGGTTTACGAATCCGGCATCTGCATGGTCAACTTGTGCTTTTTGCGAACCCATGGGAATGACATGAGGTAGGGTTCATCTCATGTCTGTCAATGTTTGTTGGGCAATGTCTACATAGTTAAGAGATGTTGAATGGAGGTAAACAGGACAAGCATGCCAAGCAAAATAATAATACATGATGAGAACACGGTTAGCATTCTTGCGAAAAAGTCATTCTCTAACTTTTGTAACTTGGAAGCAGTATGGCTTAATAGATACCCGATCGTTGCGAGCGTCAAGGCACTTCCTATTGAAAACGCAATCGCTAAACGAATGCCAATGATTAAATGATGGGAGCCAATGGCTGCCAAGATGACAACAAGTGCACTCGGGCACGGGATGATTCCAGTTAAAAAACCTACCCAAAAAAATTGAGAAAGGGTTTTAGGTTCTGTGTCAGTGTGAAGGTGAAAATGGTGATGATGACCATGACCATGATGATGGTGAGTGGGCGCATTCACCCCCCATTTTTTTACGGTCACGGTTTTTTGAGAATAGACGGAGATGAGTCGAGTCATCCCTATATAAATAATGATTAAACTTGACCCCAATTCAATCCAGTGGACCAATGTATCCGGTGTCCAATTGGTAATGGAGAGGGTGGATAGATAGGCAATTAAACAAATGGAAATCGAATGAGAAATAGCGGCAATGATTCCAATCAAGACGGCATGAAAGGCTTTGGCCTTGGATGTGACAATATATGCTGACATTACACCTTTCCCATGACCTGGTTCAAGTGAATGCAAGGCACCAAGGCCTAGTGCTGCCAATAAGGATAATCCTCCATACATAATGATTCAACTCACCTCTTTTAATGGTTGTCCATTCAATATATGAAAGATCCTATTCCATAATGCCGATTAGCTAAGGGCAACGAGATTTTTCCGAGTTTGAGGACTTCATCCCGTTTATGAAGCCCCTTTGGACGTGGGTTTTCCGACATTGAGGGCTTCATCGCGTATATGAAGCCCCTTTGGACGGTATTTTTCCGTCTTTATTACGCTTGCCCTCTTTTAAAAGCTTGAGCAATTTGAACGACACGGCGAGCTTGATGGTCAATGGCTTTGGCAAATTCATCCGAGATAGTACCACTTTCTCCGGTCGTCACGCGTGTTCCATCCGGATTACCACCTGCTGCAAAAAAGACGGGGTCTGTGTAACCAGGTGTAACTACAATGGTTCCCCAATGGAACATCCTGCTATAAAGGTTGAGAAGGGTGGCTTCTTGTCTGCATGTAGATTTTGGGCACTAATCAGGGCACTGACAATTTTATTGACCGTTTGCCCTTGAGCTCAAAGTCACCCATTGTATAAAGGAATTGGTTCATTTGTGAGGCAACATTCCCAAAACGTGTTGGAACACTGAAAATGAACGCATCCGCCAATCACTTCAGAAATTGACTGGGTCTCGTTAGGATGGGCTTCCTACACTGCATTGCAGGCACTGGATTCTTTTTGCGCCAATTCAGGAACCTTTAGAATACGAACATTGGTACCGGCCGCTTCAACTACTTTTGAAGCTTTTTAGACATATTATAATTGGTGGCTGTTGAACTGTAGTAAATAACAGCAAGATTGCTGGATGACATGTGTTTTCTCTAAAGATTGATTAAATTTTTTCGAGCCAAACCTTGAACTATTATTGGTTTGATCGGCTGCTCTTAAACTTAAGTTTGAACAAAGGAATTCGGTTTTTAAAAAATGTAGGGAGGGAAATTAATGAAGGGACGTTAAATACTGGATCAGCTCCATTTTGTAAGTGCGCGACTCCTTATATGTATTGATTGTGAAATCCTGAGGGTGCACACCCTTAAGTATGAGGGGAACTGAATCCATGGGTCTTAGTTGGCGGACATCCATTGTCAAAATCCATTTTAAAACCTTATCCGAAAATGTCTATAAATGATTTCCTAGTATAAATGGTATAATAAGTTTAAATCTCTATTTCTGAGCGGTATCGGTGACTTTTTTAGATTTTAGTTAGCGAATGCTAGACAAATCAAGTATAATAATCTAGTGAATAACATAGGGTTTAGTAAAAGGCTAAAAAACAGGCTGTGAACACTAGATTTTATTCAGATAAATAAACTAGTAAAAAAGGGTGTTAAATATGGGCATGCAAAATAAGGGTTTAACCTCATTAAAGGTTATGGTATTAGGCGGCGACGGTTTCTGTGGTTGGCCAACAAGTCTTCATCTTTCAAATTTAGGCCATGATGTGGTGATTATTGATAATTTATCACGTCGTAATATCGACAATGAATTGGAAGCTCAATCGTTGACGCCCATTCAACCAATGGGAACGCGTTTAAAAGTTTGGGAAGAATTAACAGGTAACAAGATCGGTTTTCATAATTTTAACATTGCAGAAGACTATGAGACGCTTCTTCATGTCATTGAATCGGAACGTCCAGACGTTGTTGTCCATTTTGCGGAACAGCGCTCTGCGCCGTATTCCATGAAATCACCGAAGCATAAACGTTACACTGTAAATAATAATGTTAATGCGACACACAATGTGCTCTGTGCGATCGTAGATTCTGGCTTAGATATCCACCTTGTTCATCTAGGCACAATGGGCGTTTATGGATACGGAACGGCCGGCATGAAAATTCCAGAAGGTTATTTGGATGTTGAAGTTCCAACCGATACTGGAGAAAAAATTCACCAACAAATTCTTTATCCAACGAACCCGGGTTCGGTTTATCATATGACGAAAACGCAAGATCAACTTCTGTTCCATTACTACAATAAAAATGATGCAATTCGAATTACCGACCTTCACCAAGGGATTGTATGGGGGACGAATACTCAAGAGACAAATTTGGATGAGCGTTTGATCAATCGGTTTGATTATGACGGGGATTACGGGACGGTTTTAAATCGCTTCTTAATGCAGGCGGCTGTTGGTTATCCGATTACCGTTCATGGAACAGGCGGACAAACCCGTGCCTTTATCCATATTCAAGATACAGTGCGCTGTATTCAACTCGCGATTGAAAACCCACCAGAGCGAGATGAGCGCGTGATGATCTTTAACCAGATGACTGAAACGCATCGCGTTCGTGATTTGGCCGAGCAAGTCAGCAAATTGGCAGGTGGAGAAGTGGTCTATGTACCTAACCCACGTAAAGAAGCGGCCGAGAATGAACTTCATGTTAAAAATGATTTGTTCTTATCTAAAGGCTTGAACCCCACCACTTTGGATACCGGTCTTCTTAAAGAAGTCACGGAAATTGCGAAAAAGTACGCGCACCGCGTGGACTACTCAAAAATTCCGGCTAAGAGTATCTGGACTAAAGATCAGCAACCGGGTGTTCCTAAGGAAAAACAAAAAATCTAATAATAAGACGCCAAATAAAAAAGAAGTGCACATCGCTAAGTAGTTCGGTTGTGAAGTAGAAAAATTAATTTAACATACAAAATAACAGAGTAAATCACATCAATTTAGACAATTAAATAGCATAAGAAAACGCAGGGCATTTCGCACCTGCGTTTTTCTATTAAGAAAATTATTTCACGTCATTTATTGTAATACTTTTTTCCCAATTCCCATGAATGAAAAAACAACCTTTGTTAGTACAAAACTCCCATTTTGATAGGTTAATCTTTATCTGATTGACAGATTTTAAAGTAGGGTTAAAATATGTTTTACTTGCAAGACCGACACCGACTACAGAGCCGACGGTCACTTCACGAGTTGAGAGCGGGATTCCGAGGAGATTCGCAAAAAAAGTGTTGCACAAGCCGAACTCAAGATAATTAGAATGACTTTAATAGATAATAAATCAGAAGGGATAATTCCTTTTCCAATGGTTTTGACGACCTCACCACAGCCAAGATAAGCGCCAAAAAAAACTGCAATAGCCACTAATAAAAGAGCGATCCAACGTTTCTTAATCGCGCCTGCACCATAAGTAGTGGCCATTGAAGCTGCCGATCCGCTCGCGCCAATATTAATCGCAAAAAAGAAAGAAATAACAAACGCAATTGCAGTTAAACTCATAATAAAACCAAGTAAAACACCAATATTAATAAGGATAATAGCATGAACAAAATCAAAAAGCGAGCATTTATTTTTAGTATTTATATTGGTGATTTTCTACAAGGCAAGTTTGTACTATTTAATGTGTTCGATCTTGAGAAGTTGGTCTAGGTTGGATATAATAATGACGAAACTTGTCATTTTATGTCGGATGGATGTGGGGATGTCCGTTGGGGAACTTTATATCAAATATATATAAGACGAAGATCGGGCGGACACTTCTTAGAAGAACCTTCATCGTTTCCGTGATTTATCTTATCTTTTTAATTGGCTTTACGGTCTTTTTTAACCAGAAATCTCATCAAATCTATAGAGATAACCAAAATCTAGAAGAATTGAAGAGTAATCTTCAATCCATGGTTCAAGCGCTCATAGACCAAGAAACGGGTCAACGTGGGTATAATTTAACAGCGGAGAAAACGTTTTTGACTCCTTATAATAATGGAACAAAATCGTTTAAAGAATTGTCTGTGGTTGTGAAAAACCAATCTCAAACTTTCCCAAACTTACAAACATGTATAAAAGAAATGATTCGGAAAGGAAATTATTGGCATAGCTACTATGGTGAACCCCAAGTACAAGCAAATATGAAAGGCATGCAGGTGTCGAATCAATGGTTACTAGATGGGAAAAACAACTTTGATTCCTTTAGGGCCGCTTCAAACAAAGCAATTAGGGCGACATCTGCCTTCGAGCAAAAACAAGCTATCGATTTTCAGAAATTAATTTATTTATATCATTTGATTCTGATCGTGGTCTCGATTCTCTTAATTGGATTGCTACTGTTCTTTATTCTAAGATCGTTTGAACGCTTATCTCATCCGCTAACTGAAGTCCATCATGCCATTAAGGAATTAGCGAAGGGGAATTTTGACTATCCTCTTCCCATTGTGAATCGACAACACGATGAATTAACCGAACTTGTTAACAGCCTTCAAGTCATGCGCTATAAAATGCAATGGACATTTAATCAGACAAAGCATCAAGCGGAAATCGATGCGTTAACCAATATTTATAACAGGGGCTCTTTTGATCGCCAACTAGAAGTTCTTTTAAACGAATTAGAGCACCCAGAAAGCGCTTTCGGCCTTATTCTCTTTGATTTGGACCATTTCAAACAATTTAATGATACATATGGGCATACAGAAGGTGATCGCCTTCTTCAATATGTGGCAAGTCTTATAACCCATGAACTCAAAGGGAACGATTTTCTGGCAAGGTACGGTGGGGAAGAATTTGTGGTGCTAACAAATGCCGATAGTACTGTAGGCCTTGCGGAACACTTGAGGTGTGCGATCGAGGAAAATCCTTTATCTAATTATAAACTGACGGCGAGCTTCGGCGTCACCCTAGCCCAAAATGGCGATTCAGCTAAAATGCTGATTGACCGGGCAGACCGTGCTTTATATAGCGCCAAACGAAACGGTCGAAACCAAGTCGGGGTTTTGGATTCACAAATGAATAAGGAGCATGGATGAAGACACCAAGGGAATTAGCCTTGGTGTCTTGTTGCAAAAATGCGTAAATTACCTCTATGTATGGGTTTGTTTTTCTATTAAAAAGCATAATTAAACTAGGCGAATAATAGAATGATAGAAACAGGAAAAAGACTAGAGGTGACCGGAGATGGCTAGATTTTTAAAGGATACGGCAGTCGTATTCGTGGTTAGTATTGTTTATTTAATAGGGATCATCACATGCAGAGTTCCATTTTTTATGATCTTTTTAGTCGGCTGCGTCCTATTTATAGGCGGTTTGATTACGGCACTATTCTTCAATAAGGGGACAAAGGAAAGAAGGGTTTCGCTTACAGTTGCATTCACGGGTCTGATGTCCTCAATAGAAATATGGGTTTTGGTTGTGTACCTATTGGCGCGTCTTCAATAAGAAAAGGGCGGTTCTTGTATAAAGCAACAAGGACCGTCCTTTTTTTGTATAAAGAAGGGGAGGGAACTTCTGAATTTTTGAATATTAGGGACATGTCCTTTCTAATATTTCTTGGATAGGGCATCTCGATCCGCAGCCATTGGAGGCTGTTCCATCCAACCGTTTTTGATGAGTAGATTAAAGCCATCTTCTGCGTATAGGGCTACTTCTGCAATCCTTTTTGTGTACATCACAATAAGATCGGCTCGTTGGCAGCTTGCCATTGCAGATCCGTAATATCCGATTGAAGCGGAAATTAAACTCGTCACTAAGAAAAGCATCACCTTGTCCGAAAACGGTGCAACGTTTGAGTTGCTGACATCGAATTCCCACCTTTTTGGAGAAGGCAGATAATCCTTAGCAAGAATTTTTTCGAAACTCTTTAATTGCCGATCACACAATTTAACCCCTCTCTTAAAAAAAGCTCGAAGTTCTTTTGAATGGGCAGTTTGACTAAATCCTAATTCAATCATGATCTTGACGATTGTTTTTTGCATGTTATAGAAAAGCCCGCTGATCTCAATGACATTTAGAGGACGTTTGTTTCCGAACCAACCATTTAAATACTGGTTACTTTGAATGTACGTCACCTCTTTAGGAATTTGAATCCGGGCAGGAATGGTTAAAATGCCTTTTTTTGATTGGATACTAATGATGTTATTATATAGCTCGACCGTTTCATTGACACATTCGGTGTAATAGTGGAGTTGATCGGGTCGAGATGAGGTTGTGGCACAAAGGGAGTATGAATTCAAACCATGAAGGGTCATAATTTGCAAGTAGATTAAACATTGTTGGTTAGAGAAGAGTTGTGGAGCCTTCAGATTAATGGGCTCACTTAAAAAACCATCCGGAATTGGATAGTAATCTTCTTTAAAGAACGATGTGATTTTTTGAATGTGTTTGTCTGACATTTTTAAGGTGAGAGCTAATAAATCCTGAACATCGGGATCGGTACAGGTTTGAGCTAAATAAGAATTCACACAAAGAGCCATACTATCGGTAATAAATTGAGTCCACAAATTGGCAATTTCAGAAGAGTTTAGCGATGTTATCGAATTATTCTTCATGTTCTAGCCGTCCTTTCTTCGTCATTCGTCGTTCTAGTTATCAACAAAAAATGGTATAAATATCCCAAGTGAAAAATATTGCAATCTAGCGGAGGTCTTTTTAATGAAAAAATTCTTTTTAATTCTAATCCTTTTAATAGCAGGGTCTATTTTTTTGAGGAAAACAAACAGACGGTTAAGTATGCTTTATTTTTTAAGAAAAAATATGTACGTCATCTTAAGAACACTCTCTAAGATGACGCCCCATCTAATGAAGATGAAATAAACGGAGTCCATGTATTGAAAGGAATAAAGGCGAAATCGTGACAGGTGGTCGTTATCAGTTGACGCATAATTAACCGGTGAGTACAATTAGCAGTGAATGGGATAATGAAACGTCCAGAGATCATGGGGATTACATAAAAAAGATAAGGGAGAGGCGAGATGAAGTCGTTTATAAATTTCAATCTAAGAAATAAATTTGCCTTATTGCTTATGACGTTAATTGTTGTAGCAGGCGGATTGTATTCTGGTATGAGGATGAAAATGGAAACAATACCAGATATCACGATTCCATTGATTACGATCACAACGGTGGATCCAGGCGCGACGCCTCAACAAATTTCCGACCAAATCACGGTTCCAATGGAAAATGCCGTGAAGAATCTAAATGGTGTCGACACGGTGAGTTCATCTTCCTCCTCTAACGTGTCCTCGATTCAGATTCAATACAAATTTGGCAAGGACATGGACAAAGCGCTTGCTGAGGTCAAAGATTCACTTACTAATGTTACTCTACCTGATCATGTAAACGCACCAAAAGTATCTCGGTTAAGCTTTAACCAAATGCCAGTCATCACCTTAAGTGCGACAGGTAAAGGTATCGATATGACAAGCTTAACGAAACGCGTTGAAAATGACATTGAGCCGACCTTAAGCGGTTTGGATGGTGTTGCTTCTGTTAGCGTTACGGGTCAGCAAACTCAAGAGGTTCAGTTGAAATTCAAGGAAAAGAAATTGAAAGCACTTGGTTTGACAGACACACAAGTGGAACAGTTGATCAAAGCCTCGGCCGTAAATATGCCACTTGGTCTATATACGTTAGACAAAAAGCAGAAGTCCATTGTAGTGAATGGCAACATTCAATCACTAGATGACTTGAAAAACATGCCGATCACGTATACCCCTCAGATGCCGACTACACAATTGGGTGCAAGTGCTCAAGGTATGAGTGGATCACAAGGAATAGGATCTACGAGAGGGCAAACGGCTCAATCTGGAGGACCTTCTGCTGGAACGGGTCCCATGGCAACTAACACCACGAGTGGAGCAGGCTCTGCTACACTTCAGAAGCCATCAATGAGTAAACTTCCAACCATTGCCCTCAAAGACCTTGCGGATTTAACTTTGGTCAAAAAAGTGGATTCGATTTCTAAAACAAATGGCAAAGACTCCATCAGTCTTCAGGTCATTAAGTCGCCTGATGCTAATACTGTGGATGTGGTCAATGCTGTAAAAGATCAAATGAAACAGTTTAAAAAAGATTATAAAGATGTGAGTTTAATTTCGACCTATGACCAAGGCAAACCTATTGTGGACTCGGTTCATACGATGCTCAGTAAGGCGCTGTTCGGTGCCCTTTTTGCGATGCTGATCATTTTATTATTCTTACGCAACGTTCGAACAACTATAATTTCAGTTGTATCAATTCCGCTATCGATTTTAATTTCTTTACTTATATTAGATCGGATGCATGTGACCTTAAATATGATGACGTTAGGCGCCATGACCGTTGCGATAGGTCGGGTGGTAGATGACTCCATCGTTGTTATTGAAAACATCTATCGGAGAATTGCCTTAGATGGTGAGACATTACACGGACGTGACTTAATTCGTGAAGCGACACAAGAAATGTTCCGTCCAATCGCCTCTTCCACAATTGTCACCATTGCCGTCTTTCTACCAATGGCTTTTGTCTCTGGAATGGTCGGCCAATTATTTATGCCATTTGCTTTAACCGTCGTGTTTGCCCTTCTTTCCTCACTTTTAGTTGCGGTGACGGTTGTGCCAGCAATGGCGCATCGCTTGCTAGGACGTGGCGTTAAACGCCGGAAAACGTCTGAACAGGAGAGGCCAAATGCGATTGCGCGGTTTTATAGAAGAGTGCTTCAGTGGGCGCTTAATCACAAATGGATCACTTCAGGGATTGCGGTACTTCTATTAATCGCAAGCTTAGCTTTGGTTCCAAGGATTGGTATGAGCTTCTTACCTAGCCAAGAACAGAAGATGATCATTGAGACCTATAATCCAGATCCAGGTCAGACATTGGATGATGTGAAGAAGGTTGCCGCTCAAACAGAAAAGTATTTGGAAGGACGAAAAGGCGTCAAAACGATTCAGTATTCTTTGGGCGGTGGCAATCCAATGGATCCAACGTCATCGAACCAAGCGCTGTTCTTTGTCGAATATAATGATCAAGTAAAGGACTTTACTAAGGAACAAGCCCAAGTCTCAAAAGACTTAAAAGCTCAGAAAAACCAGGGTGAATGGAAGGCACAAGACTTTTCTTCCACTGGAAGTTCGAACCAAATGTCCATTGATCTTCATGGGGATTCGATTGACGGACTCAAGCCAGTGGTAGCGAAGGTAGAGGCCATTCTAAAAAAACAACCACAATTGGAACAGGTGGACTCGAGCCTTTCGAAGTCTTACCAGGAATACACGTTTGAAGCCGACCTAAAAAAGTTAAGCCAAAACGGTTTAACCGCGGCACAAGTGGGATTAGCACTGAGTCCACAAACTAATTCGAATGCCTTAACGACCGTAAAGGTAGGTAATAAAAAGGTGGACGTCTATGTGAAAACGGCTTCGAAAACCTATTCGAATGTTCAAGATCTTTTGGACCAAAAGATTACAACACCACTCGGAAAGCAAGTAAAGGTGGGCGATGTTGTCACATCGAAAAAAGGAACAACAGCGGATACAATCACGCACCAAGATGGGAAAATTTCAGTTAGTGTCTCAGCTAAGGTAAAAGGCAATAATGTTGCTAAGGTGTCTAAAAATGTTCAAATGGAATTAGACAAGTTGAAAATGCCATCGGGTGTGAGTGCCTCAATGGGCGGTGTGACCAAAGATATGAAGCAATCCTTCTCACAACTTGGTCTGGCGATGCTTGCTGCTATTGCGATTGTCTATTTGATCCTTGTAATTACGTTTGGCGGAGCGCTTGCCCCATTTGCCATTCTTTTCTCGCTTCCGTTTACAATTATTGGGGGTCTAGTCGGGTTATGGATTTCTGGCGAGTCACTTAGTATTTCAGCCATGATCGGAGCGTTGATGTTGATTGGAATTGTCGTGACGAACGCGATTGTGTTAATTGATCGCGTCATCCATAAAGAACGTGAAGGATTATCGACACGTGATGCCTTACTTGAAGCGGGGATGACTCGAATTCGCCCGATCTTAATGACCGCTATTGCCACAATCTTTGCGCTCTTACCTCTCGCTCTCGGCTATGAAAGCAGTGGCTTTATCAGCAAAGGCTTAGGTATTACGGTTATTGGTGGATTGGCGAGCTCAACGCTCTTAACGCTTTTAATTGTGCCAATCGTCTACGAAGCACTAAGCAAACTACGTCGTAAACCCAAAACAATAGAAGCGTAATTTAATGAAGAGGCGGACCCTTTTTGGGTCAGCCTCTTATTTTTTTGTCTATTGCCCTGAAAAATAGTTCAGCAAACCTTGGTAGACGCCATCGGCCACTTCTCCTTGATAGGTGGCGTTATGTACTGCCGCATCTTCTGCTTTATTTGAGAGAAAGCCGAGTTCGATTAATGTGCTTGGCTGAGTATTGTTTCGCAACACGTACAAGTTATCAAAATGAGTGCCGCGGTTATGCCTCCCTGTCGCCTGAACGACGCCCTTTAGTATGTCTGAAGCGAGCCGGGAATCGCGGTTTTTATTAAAGTAAAAATCATTGATCCCGTTAATAAAATGTAGCGGAGATGAATTATAGTGAAAGCTTATAAACGCATCCGCTTGTGATTGATTGGAGAGAGTGACGCGATCCTGTAAAGTCGGATAGGTATCCCCGCTCCGCGTCATGATGACATGGGCACCAGCTTTTTCAAGCTTTTCTTGTACGGCTTGGGCTGTTTGTAGCGTTAAGATTTTCTCGGGCGTTCCATCCACACCGGTTGTTCCATTGTCTTTTCCACCATGTCCTGCGTCGAGCACAATCGTTTGACCTGAAAGGGAATTGGTGGTGACGATTGAATTAGAGGCTACTTTCGTCGAGGGCTCGCTCGTTTTAGAGTCAGGAGTGGTGGTGGTTTGAACGGCCTCCGACTGATTAGAAGGAGTCAGTTTAAGGTAATGGTCAGAGACCCAACCCGTCTCGCCAGACTGGGTTCGGATCCAAGCCCAACCCGATTGTTCAGCTTCAATAAAAACGGAATCGTTTTGTTTTAAGTAGCCGACGATACTACTTGAGACTGAACTGGATTGACGAATCGTCAAAGCATGAGCGGATACAGTAGCCGCTTGTGAGTCGGTTGGATGGCCAATTTGCTTCTGGGTGATTAACGCCGCTGAAACCCAACCTGCTCCGTTTGGTGATTGGACTTCAACTAGCCCATCTTTTTGATCTAAAAGCGGATAAATCGTATCTGTTGTAAGATGAGAAATGATTTTGGCCTGGAGGCTCGCAGATTGATGGACATTCAATCCTTTTACCTTTGAGACGACTCCCATCTGGACGGTATCCGTTGTGGAACGAAGATACGTTGCATTGACCCACCCCATCTTATTGTTAGTGAGTTTAATTTGATCCCAATTATGGTCAGAAGCATAGACCTCATAGACGTCACCTTTTTGAACCTCTGTTAGGATTTGACCATCCAATCCTGGAAGAGATCGAACATTTAATTGATTAGTTGTCACCATCACTTTAGGTAAAGAATTGGCCATCGCTGTTTCTTGATGGTGGGAGAAAAA
The DNA here is from genome assembly GCA_963829575.1 of uncultured Sporolactobacillaceae bacterium. Taxonomy (GTDB): domain Bacteria; phylum Bacillota; class Bacilli; order Bacillales; family Sporolactobacillaceae; genus KACC-23026. Next base: position 393,961 of record CAWHJF010000013.1, read on the forward strand.
TACGAATAAGGGCAAGAGTGCAATTCCAAGGATCCATACAAATTGAAGCAGGTGTTTTCTTTTGGGTAGTTTGAACATATGTGTAACCTCCATCTCTAGCAAATTCTAAAACTAGTATGGACAGGCTGAATGAAATCTATAAGTGCTCAACCCAAAAAAGTAGATTAGAAGACCGTTTTTTTGTGTGAGCGTGTTCCAATTCCTTCTTTTACTTAGAAATAAAGTCCTGTATAGTTATGAATTATAGAAATTATTTAAAAATAAAGGATGGAGGATAGAAGATGCTTAGTCTGCGTCGATTAGTGGGAATGGGATGTGTAGGTTTACTACTTTGTCTTTTATGGGGAACGCTTGGGGGGAAAGTTGTCTCTGCTCATGCTGAGTTAGTGTCTAGTAACCCGGTTGATGGATCAAGTGTTCAGGGGCCAGTTCAAGATGTGCTTCTTAATTTTGGCGAAGGTGTAAAGCATATGAGTGACATGACGATAAAAGATAATCAAGGCAATACTTATAAAGTAGGATCCTATTCGTATAACGGAAAACAAGTCGTCGTCCACCTTGCTGACCCACTACCAAAAGGAGCCATTCGTTTTTCATGGACAACACTTAGCGAGGATGGCCATGAATCACCAGGCTCGTTAAAATTTACCGTCGGGAATGGGGAAACGAATCCCCCAAAAAAAACGACAAACACCCATACAACAGAATCGAAACATAGCAATGTGCTGGTAACGGTGTTGCTTGGGATTCTATTTCTTTTAATTATCATTGGATTTTTTGCGATGCTTAGACGACAAAATAAAAAATAGTAAAAAGAAAGCAACACATTCTCTGCGCTCAAATGATAAAGGGCGGAAGCGTGTTGCTTTTTTTACTCTTTAATTTTGGTTGTGATGGGTTGTACTGTAAGAAGAAGGGTGGAGAACTTTTTTATAAGGACCGTTTGAAGCCTTCGAACATTTTTCGTAGAATCTGAAGCTCATTAATTTGCAAAGTGATGCATTCATAGTTCTTGTCAATTTGTTCTTCTAACGCGTTAATAGCCTCGAGTTGCTCCAAAAGGCCTTGTGTTTCATAAAGGTGTTCAAGATTTGTAGATGAATTAGAACGTTGGTCATTCCAGTTGTGATCGGCTACGAGGTTTAAAATCATAGAATGTTGAGCCACAGGGGGTCTCCTCCTAAATGAATAGTAAATCTTCATGTGACGGGTTGTCCGAACACTTGACTTTACCCACAAACGAACAGACTTAAACCTATAAATTACAAAAAAATCCATCACCTTGATTAAGAGGTAATGGATTTTCTTTATTAGAAAAAGGCTTGCCAGAGTGTGACGCCTACCATCAAGCTAAAGAGTGCTGGAAGGACGACGAGTGACGCAATAAAGGTGCGCATTGCCCATTTGATTTCATGATCCGGTTCACGTATTAACAACCAAGTCACAATTAGAAAACCGAGACCAATAAGACCTGATGCAACAGCATAGAATAAACCAAAGTGATGAACAATGGCAAGGCCTAAAATAGTAAGAAACAAGATAAACGTATAAACAAAACTCTGAACTTTAGTGGTGCGTGCGCCTCGGACAACGGGCATCATTGGTACGTTGGCGCGCTTATAGTCACTATTTTTATAGAGTGCAAGTGCCCAAAAGTGTGCCGGTGTCCAGAAGAATATGATGAGAAACATTGCCCATGCTGTCAGACTAAGATGGCCGGTTACAGCAGCCCAGCCGACGAGCGGCGGAATCGCACCTGCGCCTCCACCAATGACAATATTCTGTGGTGTTCGGCGTTTTAGGAGAACGGTATAGACGACCGCGTAATAGAGATAACCCGCAACTGAGAGAATCGCAGACACGAGGTTTGCACCAAAGTAAAAAACGAAGAAAGAAGCCATTCCAAGTATAATAGCAAAGGCGAGTGCAGACGTTGGTTGAATGATCCCTTGTGGAATCGGACGGTTCTGCGTTCTGGACATGATTTGATCAATGTCCTTGTCGTACCACATATTAAAAGCAGCCGCTCCACCACCAGATAATCCCAGACCGATTAAGAGAACAAAAGTGGTCAATAGATCAGGGAAGCCCCCTGCGGCGACAATTGCCGCAGAGTAGGCTGTAAAAAGTAAAAGCGCATTAATTCTTGGTTTGGTGAGGATCAGATATCCTCGTAGTCGATCGATGGCAGAGGAACGAGATAAAGCTAATTCTATTGCAGACATCTCAGTTCTCCTTTCTTATGAAACCTGTGAATTAAAGGTCATAATCCAGATTGTACCGCCAATGACGCAGATTGCAAAAAAGAGACCAAGTGATAGAGCAATAACGTGGTACAGAGGACCATCAGATTCTGTAAAGTGCATAAAGAAGTAAAGTTGAACCGCAATTTGCAAACAAGCTAAGATCAAAATAATCACAATGACTGCCGCAAAAGAAAGGGCACCTGATAACCCTAACCACAGTGCTACGAACGTTAAGACTAGAGAAAGGATAAAACCGATCAAATTCTTCATTGGAATCATAGGTGCATTGGACGGATTGGAATTGTTTCCGCTCATTATGAAATCACCCCTGTCATATAAACAACTGTAAAGATAAAGACCCAAACGATATCAAGGAAGTGCCAATAGATTCCTACAACAAAGGCTTTACGTGCCGTTACTGGTGTAATGCCAAAACGGATCACTTGGGTAAGGATGGAGAACATCCAGAAAATCCCGATCGTCACGTGAGCTCCGTGGGTCCCAACTAAAGTAAAGAAAGCTGAGAGAAACGCACTACGCTGCATAGTTGCGCCAATAGATGCGTAATGTACGAATTCACTAATCTCGTATCCAACAAAGACTAGGCCTAAAAGAAGGGTCACAATCATCCAACCGACCATACGGGACTTATTATTGTTTCTCATGGCAAAGATGGATAAGCTTCCTGTAAAGCTACTTGCTAAAAGTGCTACTGTCTCAATCATGAACCCTTTGACTTCAAATAATTGCTTAGCAGTTGGTCCACCGTCTGTGTGGTTGCTAAGAATAATATATGTTGCAAATAAACAAGAAAATAGAATAAGGTCAGTGGCTAGGAAAATCCAAAAACCTAATATATTTAACCGACCGGTTTCCGTTGAATATTCTAGGGGGAGTGCATGACTTTTGCCATGTACTCCTTTTTGTGAAATTGAACTCATTTTTATAACCTCCCGTAAGACGCTTCGGTTTCTTTAACTTCTTCAACCGGGATGTAGTAGTCCGTGTGTTGATCCTGTGAACGAAGCCACAAGGTTACCAAGACGCCTAATAAACCAACAAATCCCATAATGTGCCAGTTAAAGACAAATCCAAAACCGGAAATAAAGAAGAAAAGGGATAACATAAACGGTTTAGCTGAATTCTTTGGCATGTGAATCGGTTTGAATTCTTTAGATTTATTTAAATCAACAAGTGATTTACCTTGTTCTTTCATATACCACCATTCATCACGCTCTTGGACATCAGGGACGTGAGCGAAGTTATAGTGTGGTGGAGGTGAAGGAATTGCCCATTCAAGCGTACGGCCAACACCCCAAGCATCTCCAGTTGTATCTCTTTCCCCGTATTTCATGCTATAAAGGACTTGGATCACGATAAAGATAAAACCAAGACCCATGAGATAAGCACCGATCGAAGAGATAAAGTTCATGCTGGTCCATCCTGCATCAGCAGAATAGGTAAACACGCGTCGTGTCATTCCCATAAATCCAAGGGCGTATTGTGGGAAGAAACAGACATAGAAACCAATTTGGAATAACCAGAAAGCCCAAACACCTAGAGTATGGTTTAATTTGTGACCAAACATTTTCGGCCACCAGTAATACATACCGGCAATAAGACCAAACACAACCCCACCGATCAATACGTTGTGGAAGTGAGCAATCATGAAATAGCTATTATGTTCTTGATAGTCTGCTGGAACGGTTGCCAGCATAACACCGGTTGAGCCCCCAATTGCGAAACAAGGAATGAACGCAATGGTCCAAAGCATAGGGAGCGTAAGCTCGATTTTGCCTCGGTACATCGTAAAGAGCCAGTTGAAAATTTTAACTCCAGTCGGAATCGCGATGATCATTGATGCAATGGCAAAGTAGGTGTTGACCCCAGCGCCTGCGCCCATGATAAAGAAGTGATGCGCCCAAACAAGATAGTTAATAACCGCAATGATCATGAGCGAGGCAACCATGGAACTGTAACCAAACACACGTTTCTTTGAGAAGGCGGCCACGACCTCTGAGTATATACCAAAGGCAGGTAAGACGACGATATATACCTCAGGGTGTCCCCATAACCAGAAGAGGTTAACGAACTGCATTGGGTTCCCACCATGGGCAATCGTAAAGAAATGAGTGCCAAACTCACGGTCAAAGAATAATAAAGCCAAGGCAATAGTTAAAGCCGGAAACGCAAAGATAATAACAATACTACAAGATACAACTGACCAACTGAAAAGCGGCATCTTCATGAGAGACATACCTGGTGCACGCATTTTCAAGATGGTAACAAGGAAGTTGATCCCTGTTGCAATACTTCCGATCCCTGAAATCGAAATACCAAGTAAATAGTAGTTTTCACCCGGACCTGGGTCAAAGCCTAATTCAGTCAGTGGTGGATAACTAATCCAACCTGCATCTGGCGAGCCGCCGATGACAAATGATAAGTTGAATAGCATGGCACCGAAAAAGAATAGCCAGAAACTGATTGCATTTAAATACGGAAATGCGACATCACGCGCTCCAATTTGAAGAGGAACGGCAATGTTAAACATGGCAAATATGAATGGCATAGCCATGAAGAGAATCATGATTGTACCATGTGTGGTGAAAATTTCATCGTAATGCTGTGGGTCTAGAAAATTAAGATTCGGTAATGCAAGTTGAGTCCTCATAAGAAGAGCATCAACACCGCCTCTAAACAACATTAAAAGAGCAGCAATCAAATACATAATTCCGATTTTTTTGTGATCGACAGTTGTAATATATTCACGCCACAACCATTTCCATTTTTTGAAATAGGTGAGCGTAAAGATGATGCCAACTGTAACAAGTGCTATTGCGACATCTGCCATGTAAATCATAGGTTCACCCGTCACAAAGAAGTGAGAGGCGAAATCCATAAGACTAGACATAGGAATCCTCCTTAATTATCAAAGAAATTAAAACTAAAAATTACATTCCAGATTTTCCGGTTATTGTTGAAGGGTCGGTCCCATTAATCATCCAGTCCTTACCTTTCATGTACTTACCGCCATCTTGCATAATTGTTTTATTGTAGATGGATTTTGGAAAGGATGAATAAGTTGAAATACCGACGACACTTTGCTTAGTTAAGTTGTTCCATGTTGCTTGAGTCATCTTTGGTGAAGACCCTTTGACGCTTGAGACCCATTTGTTGAATGTGTTTTCATCTACGGCATGAACCTTGAATGCCATTTGAGTGAATCCTTTACCAGAAAAGTTACCGCCTTTGCCAATATAAGTTCCCTCTTTATCAGCTTGAAGCCATAAGCGCATGGCCATCCCTGGCATGGTCATTTCTTGCCCTCCAAGAGCAGGAATCCACAAGGTATTCATTGGACCATCTGAAGTTAGTAAAAATTGAACCGGACGATCAGTTGGGATATCGAGTGTATTAACGGTTGCAACCCCTTGATCGGGATACATAAATACCCATTTCCATGCAAGTGATGTCACTTCTATGGTTAGTGGGGCTTTTGTCGTTGTTCCATTACTTGTACTTGCTGCGGTTGGTGGATGTTGCAAATGAAAAATCGAACGTGTTGTAAAGGTACCAAGAATAATAATGATAATAATTGGAATCGACCACCAAACCAGTTCAAGTTTACTGCTCTCAGACCATTCTGGTTGATAAGCTGCCTTCCGATTAGGGCGGTCACGATATTTCGCAACGATCACAAAAAGAAGGATAATAACTGGAATGACAATGATCATACAAAGTAAAGCAGATAATTCGATGAGATGGAGTTCTTCACTTGCAACAGGTCCAGCTGGATCAAGCACTGGGTATTTTCCGCTACAACCTGATAATAAGGAAAGACTCAAAGCCGTGAAAATCACGCCAAGGATTCCACGACGGAATTTCTTTGGCATCAAAATTTCCCCCTTCTAAAAATAGGTAATGGTTTGAAAAAGGTGATTAAATAGACATCGTTCAAAGCGAACTTCACGATTATCCTACTTGTTACCCCTTTCTGCTTTTTCATTGTACGAATTATGAGGGCTGTCTCAATGTGAGATAAATCACACTCAGGGAAATGTTCACAGACCGTTCATAAATGAGGAAGTCGTTTGTCGCGTTTTGTTCACGAATGTGAACTATTCGTCTGTTAATAGAAGAAAGTCGGATGTGATTTGCGAAATAATCCTTCCTTTTTACCTTGAAGGGGTTGGAATTCCCTTTTTTTACTGAGAATAGGGTTGGTTTTTGATGGCAAACGGATCCATTAAAGGGTGTTTTAATAAAAGTGATGTCTATCACAGACAGAGACGTTTGAGAGGAAGTACGCTAGATGTACCTTGCAAGGGACGGTCACGATCAGTAAAGTCAGACCTCTTTACTGATCGCGGGTCGCATCTTTTATAAAGAGGGTTTTTATATATGACAGAACCAGTCTTTGCAACACGTGTGAATGCGCTTGACTTTGCACCAAGAGATAAGCATCGGATTATTTTTGAGACGTTTGAAGACTTAGACCCAGGTACAACAATGGAGCTAATCAATGACCATAATCCAAAGCCGCTGCGTTATGAATTCATGATGGAACGCGAAGGAACATTTGAATGGGTGTATTTAGAGGAAGGTCCAGATGTTTGGTGTGTGGCAATTACAAAGCTCAAATAAGGGAATTTTCTTAGAATGCTAGAGCAGAGTGTTATTGATATAAGGGCAGAAGTCCCTTGGAAGCGGGTTCTTCTCCCTTTTTCTCTGATTTTTATATACTCATTTCTTTCTTCAAACAAAGGGGGTGCGCGTGTGTCACTTATAAGTCAAAACCAATCTCATGCTGCAAGCGCGTATACAGAGTTACTGAGATCGATTCCTATTTTTTCTGAGTTAAATGCTTTTGAACTTGCTCAGGTCGAGAGGATTTCTAACCTACACAATTTTGAGAAGAAGAATTTTGTCTTTATGGAAGGTGAGCCGCGTGAAGCTGTTTATTTCATTCAGAGGGGGGCTATTAAAACCTTTAAATTAGATGCAAATGGAAACGAGCAGCTTATTTCCATTCTGTCACCTGGTGAAATGTTTCCGCATGTGGGTTTTTTTGACGAGAGTTCTTACCCCTCAACGGCCGAGGCTGTTGGCCGGACTCAACTCGTTGTGATTCGCGTTGAAGACTTCCACGCACTCTTAATTGAACGACCTGGCATCGCTTTAAAGGTTATGAAAATACTTGGGCAAAAAATTCAAACGTTGACCGAACGGATCCAGGAATTGATCTCGGATGATGTGCTTCACCGAACGGTACATACGCTCATCCGTTTAGTGGCAGAGGGGGATCAAGGTATCGATGGGGTGTGTTCCATTAGCACTCCATTGACGAATCAAGATTTTGCTAATATGGTTGGGACATCACGCGAGACGATTAACCGTATCTTCAATCAGTTTAAAAAGGATGGGTTGATTGAGATTCAACGAAGGCGGATCAAGATTTTAGATCTTGAGGGACTTAAACAAACGATTAATTAAAAAGGATTAATCCTAGTTATATAAGTGTTTGAAAATTATTGGGAAGTGTTTTAGGGTGAGAAAAAGACGTCACACCACCCTATTTTTTTGTTCACCACCCTCTCATGCACGGGGGGGACTTAAGTTTAGTAACGCGCACATTTTCAGGAAGTAGATGGCGGGCTATTGACTTGCTTTTTTTGTTGATCTGATAGAGATTCTAATTCAACCAAAGCGTTCACTCGAATCAGGAAATCCTCAATGTTAACGGGTTTATCTTTTAATGCTTCTTTTAAGGAGAGCGTTCCATTGCGGTAAAAATCGATATGGTTCTCCGTAAACAATCGACTAATCGTTGGATATTGGAGGATAAGATCTCCTGTTAAAGTTTCCCCAGTGATTAAATGATGATGATCCATCGTTGGTTCCTCCTCTAAACTATTGCTACATAAATTTTACAACTCAAGAGTCAAACAAACCGTGAGGAGTATCACAATTTTGATTAAGTATTATGTAATCGAGGGTTCCCGATCGAGCAATAAGAAGAGAGATTTTTGAGGAATTGGCGTAAATTGTGTCATTGAATGACATTACGGTGACCAATTCGCCTTGAAATAAAAAATAACGGATCCATGAGGATCCGTTATTTTTATGAAACTAACTTATTTTAGGCTTACGGTTTAACTGATTTTTCTACCGCATCAAACAACTCTTCTGATTCGAAAAAATCAAACAAACGATTGAGCCAATTGTAATAGTCCTTTGTGTATTGCAGTTTGTCCAGGTCAGCTTGAATCGTTTGCTTCTGTTCATCCGATAACTCCAATGACGTCAGCATGCCGCTCAGTTCATCCATCGATTCTTTAATCGCCGTCATATTGATTTGAACCACTTTGCGCCATTCATTCGTAAAATAATCTACAAAAATTTCATACCAATCCCTTTTGGCGGTATATAAATCTTTCCGTTCGCCTTTACGCCACACTTTCTCTACCATTTTCAAATCGGTTAACGTCCGCACAGATGTACTCATGCTGGTCTTACTCATTTGAAGCTCTTCCTTCATATTATCAAGTGTTAGCGGGCTATCATTAAAAAAGAGGATTCCATATAAGCGTCCTATTGAAGGCGTTACCCCATAAAGATGCATGTTCTGTGAAATGGTTTCAATAACCCGCTCACGGGCAGTGTCAATTTTTTGATCAATATTATTAAAATTTGACTCGTTAGACATATCAGCAACACCTATCTTAAAATCAGTTATAATTCTAATCCGCTATACTTCGACACATTTATTCAGAGAAACACGAGTTAATCCTATAGTTTCTATAATAGGAGGGTTTTATGCGATTCATTAACGTGCGTATTAACGGTATCAATTCAACCAAATACAGCGAGTGATAAAGGTTCTATTTATATAATAACTCAATTACAAATAAAAAAAACTATGAAAGTAGTATGGAATTGGGAGTAATCGGGAGGAAAACTAAGCATCCGTTTAATTAACTTTGTACAGTTAAAACTTTACAAACAATATAACCTGTTTTAATAGTATTTACTGTTTGTTTAGAATCTAACGAACAGGTACAATTAGATTTGTTGTTAACGAATTGGGCGTACCGTGATCAGCGTCTAATTGGAAAAATATGAGGTGAAATTTATGGAGAAAATTGAAGTCCGGAACGTGACGAAAATTTTCGGTAAAAATCCAAGCCGTGCAATTGAGTATTTAAATAAAGGATTGAAGAAAGATGAAATCCTTGAAAAAACGGGTATGACCGTTGGTGTGAATCAAGCGAGCTTTGAGATTAAAGATGGCGAAATTTTCGTAATTATGGGCTTATCCGGAAGTGGAAAGTCAACGTTAGTTCGCTTACTCAATCGTTTGATTGAACCTACAGCCGGCTCGGTTTTGATCGATGGGCAAGATATCACGAAGATGGGTAAAGAACAACTTCGTCAAGTACGAAGAAAGAAAATGGGAATGGTTTTCCAACGATTTGCTTTGTTTCCACATCGTACGATTGTTGAAAACGCTGAGTATGGTCTTGAGATTCAAGGCGTTCCAAAGAACGAACGTCGGAAAAAAGCTATTGAATCCCTCGAGCTCGTAGGATTAAAAGGCTATGAATCTATGAAACCTGGAGAACTTAGTGGCGGAATGCAACAACGTGTGGGACTCGCCCGTGCACTAGCCAGTGATGCTGACGTGCTATTAATGGATGAAGCATTTAGTGCGTTAGATCCATTAATCCGAAAAGACATGCAAGATGAGCTTCTTGAATTACAAGAAAAAATGAAGAAGACCATCGTATTCATTACACATGACTTGGACGAGGCACTACGGATCGGTGACCGAATCGCGTTGATGAAAGATGGTGTCATTGTTCAAATTGGTACTCCTGAAGATATTCTTCGGAATCCAGCGAATGACTATGTCGAACAATTCGTCGAGGATGTGGACGTCACAAAGGTCTTTACTGCACAGAACGTTATGAAGCGTCCTGAAACGATTGAAGTCAGCCGCGGACCACGTGTTGCAGTGAAACTCATGAAAGATAATGGCGTTTCAACGGTCTATGCGATCGATAAAAATAAAAAATTACTTGGCATTGTCTATGCAGATGATGCGGCTAAAGCTCAGGATAAAGACATCAAGTTGACTGAACTAGTCAAACCAGTAGCAACAGTCCTACCGGATACATTAGTCGGCGATATGTTTGAAGCGATTGCTTCGTCTAAGGTTCCCGTAGCTGTGGTCAGTGAAAACGGCCGGTTACTTGGAATCGTTGGTCGCAGTGCTGTTATCGATGTCTTGGCAAATTCGAGCGAGGCCTTGAATGAGGAGGTGCGACCATGATGGATTCGTATCATCACTTCATACCTAAGATTCAGATCGGGAATTGGGTATCAGACTTTATTAATTTTATTGTAAATCATTTTGAACCATTTTTTAATGGTATAGCGAATGGTATTCATGGATTTGTTAGTTTCTTGGTGACGATCTTCACCTTTGTGAATCCATTTGTGTTCATCCTTATTGTGGCTGCATTAGCCTTTTGGCGAAGCGGTTGGGGTGTGGCCTTATTTTCTCTCATTGGTCTTTGGCTCATTTTTAATATGGGCTATTGGGAACATGCGATGCAATCGATCGCCTTAGTATTAACAGCAGTTATCATCTCAATTATTATTGGGATACCCGTCGGTATTTGGGTGGGCTTAAGTAACGGTGCACGCAGTGCTCTTACACCCATTTTGGACTTCATGCAAACGATGCCGGCCTTTGTGTACCTTATTCCGACGATTTTCTTATTCGGAACAGGGATGGCGCCTGGGGTTGTCTCAACGGTTATTTTTGCCATGCCACCAACAATTCGACTCACTGGCTTGGGTATTCGCCAAGTCCCTGAGGATTTAATGGAAGCTTCCAATGCGTTTGGGGCGACAACTTGGCAAAAACTTTTCAAAACGCAATTGCCTTTATCTCTGCCGACCATTATGGCCGGGGTGAACCAGAGTATTATGCTTGCTCTGTCAATGGTCGTTATTGCGTCACTCGTCGGAGCACCTGGACTTGGGGCAGATGTGAACCTTGCCGTCCAACAGCTTCGCATGGATGTCGGTGCTGAATCTGGTCTTGCGATCGTCATCATTGCGATTGTCTTAGACAGGATTTCACAAAATACACGCAAGAAAAAATAAGTCAAGGGGGAGAAACAGCATGAAGAAAAAATTTAGCTTATTGTTTTTAGGAGTTTTTCTAGTGGTCGGTCTTATACTGTCTGCTTGCGGATCGAATCAATCATCAAACACTCAAAGTTCAACAAGTGCGTCTTCGAATTCGGGGTCAAGCAGTGCTTCATCACTCGGCAAAGAGGTCAACTATACCATTACAGGAATTGACGCAGGTGCTGGGGAGATGAAAATGGCACAGAACGCCATTGATAAATACGGGCTTTCTAAATGGACCCTTCAATCTGGTTCTGGTGCTACCATGACTGCAGCTTTGGCAAAAGCTATTAAAAACAAACAGCCAATTATTATCACGGGTTGGTCTCCACACTGGATGTTTGCCAAATATGATTTGAAGTACCTTAAAGATCCAAAAGGTGTCTTTGGTAATGCCGAATCCATCCATACTGTTGTAACAAAAAGCTTTCCAAGCAAACACCCAAATGCTGCAAAAATCCTAAAGAAATTTAACTGGACGCCAGCTCAAATGGGTAAAGTTATGCTCGCTATTCAAAATGATACAAGTGATTCACCAGAAGTGGCGGCTCAAAAAGCCGCAAAAGATTGGGTTAAGAACAACCAAGATGAGGTCAACAAATGGACCCAAGGGGCAAAGAAGGGCAGCGGAACGATTACGCTTGCGTATGTTGCGTGGTCATCAGCTATTGCTAGTAACAATGTTGTAAAAGTTGTTCTAGAAGATGAGGGTTACACGGTTAAGCTTCAACAACTTCAAGCAGGTCCAATGTGGGCAGCTGTCGCTAAAGGTGACGCCGATGCAATGGTGTGTGCTTGGTTACCCACCACACACGCATCTTACTTGAAAAAATATAAGAGTCAAGTTACAGATCTTGCAACCAACTTAACAGGTACAAAACTGGGTCTTGTCGTTCCAAGCTATGTAAAAGCAAATTCGATTGAAGATCTTAAATCATCTAATTAATAAATAAAGTGCTGGCCCATTCATCATTTAATGATGAATGGGCCAGCTTTTTTGTTATCTGAATGGGTCTGTGGCGTGGCGATGAGTTGTGGGCAGCTGGTCAGTGGGGCAGGATTTGATCGTTATTAGGATTGGTTTGATTAAATGAGTGCTCGCACCTGTGCCTGACATATATAGCAATTTGAATTAGAAAAAATTAACAATAATTATTCTGCATGAACCCCCCCCTTTGAACACAAGATAACTCATGTACAAGGGAGGTGACACTGATGGCTGATAACAACAGTAACCAATTGCTTGTACCAGGAGTCGAGCAAGCTCTTGATCAAATGAAACAAGAGATCGCTCAAGAGTTTGGTGTTAACCTAGGAGCCGATACAACTTCTAGATCTAACGGCTCTGTTGGTGGCGAGATTACGAAACGTCTAGTTGCCACTGCTCAACAGCAGTTAGGCGGAAAATAATTAAATACTTTTGGCTAGGGAGAAGCATACTCTGCTTCTCCCGATTTTTTTGAAAAAGAAAAAAAGACCTGACTGTATTTGAGCTGCTCCCCAATTGTTAGACACCATCTAACAATTGGAGGTGCAGTTCAGCTTAGTCTAGTCTTTTTAATATAGATTAATTAGCGAATGCGAAGCTCAGAGTCTTTGTCGAAGAAATGCGCTTTGTTCATATCCATTGCAAGGGTTAATTTTTGTCCGTTTTTGATATCGGATCTTGAATCAACACGAGCTGTGAAGTCTTGGCCGTCAAAGGAAGAATGAAGATACGTTTCAGCCCCCATTAATTCAGCCACTTCAATGGTCGCTTCAAAAGTGGTGTCTTTAGAAGAATCAATGAATACAGGCTCATCATGAAGGTCTTCAGGACGAACACCAAGGAATAGATCTTTGTTGACATAGCCTTTATCACGAAGAAGTTTCATTTTGCCTTCAGGAATTTTGATCTTATGCTTACCAAGAGAAGCATAGCCATCTTCTAGTTTCACGCTAAAGAAGTTCATAGCAGGAGATCCAATAAATCCACCGACGAAAATGTTATCAGGAAGATCGTACACTTCTTTTGGAGTACCTACTTGTTGAATGACACCGTCTTTCATAACAACAATTCGAGTCGCCATGGTCATCGCTTCTGTTTGGTCATGTGTTACGTAGATCGTAGTCGTTTGTAAACGTTGGTGAAGTTTTGAGATTTCAGCACGCATTTGCACACGTAGTTTTGCGTCCAAGTTGGAAAGTGGTTCATCCATCAAGAACACTTGTGGATCACGAACAATCGCACGACCTAATGCCACACGTTGACGCTGACCACCGGAAAGCGCTTTTGGTTTACGCTCAAGATATTGTTCAAGACCTAGAATACGAGCGGCTTCTTTTACACGACGCTCAATTTCGTCTTTTTTGAACTTGCGAAGTTTAAGACCAAATGCCATATTATCATAAACACTCATATGAGGATAAAGGGCATAGTTTTGGAATACCATCGCGATGTCGCGGTCTTTTGGCGCTACATCGTTCACCAAGCGATCCCCAATGTGTAATTCGCCATCCGTAATGTCCTCAAGACCAGCAATCATTCGAAGGGTGGTTGATTTACCACAACCAGATGGACCGACAAATACGATAAATTCTTTATCATCAATATCTAAGTTAAAATCTTTAACGGAAAGGGTATCTGAGTTATCATAACGTTTTTGAATATGTTTCATTGAAATTTGAGCCATTTTAACAACCTCCTGTAAATCACACCAAAAAATAGTGTGTTTAATTAATCTTGTCTTTATTGTAAACGAATACATGGATTATGGAATTGGACATCTTGCACAAAGATTGGGCGGACTCTTGTCAAAATGACTACAAATTTTTTAAAAACAAAAGCTATTTTTGTAAAGTTGTATTTTAGTTATGCGAAAATACACGCGCTTGTTCCTGCGTCTACAAGTATCTCGAGGACGTACATTCCTCGTCGCAAAACGAAGTTAAAACGTGGGAGCGGATGCTATTGCCGTGGGCGGCGATCCGTGAGCTCCTCAGCTTACGTGCTGTAGGGCTCGCCTGGACCGCTGTTCACTCTCGAGCCGCGCCTATTTTCGTTTGTTTTATCATTTATAGGAAGCAATCTTTTAGGAATGAGTAAAAAAAGGTCTCATATCAAGGATTTGAAAAAAAGACGTCCCTATCTATCAAGAGGCGGCCGGTTAGTGCTTTCTTTTATTAAATAGTAATTCAAGGTGGATCAACTGGGCGTCTTTAAACTCACGGGGATCAAGACCGGTTTTTTCTTTCAACTTGTCAAATCGATAAACCAAACTGTTCCGGTGCATAAATAAGGCTTTGGCAGTTGTTGAAATATTTAAATTGCAAGAAAAGAAGACCTCCAGTTGGGCACGTAAATCTGTTTCTTCATTTAAATAATCGGTTAACGTTCCGAAATGTAGAGAAAGCGTCTCAGCCGATCCACTGATAAGAAGGGTGAGCGGTAAAAATTCAGCGTAATAAAAAACATTGCGTTCAGGATACGCTTTTTGGATCGTTTCAAACGCTTGTTTTTCATGCTGATAGAGCGGTCTTGCTTTATGGATCTCTCTAAAAGGTGAGCCAAAGGCTAATTTGGCATTTACAAAAAAATCGGTGTTAATCAACTCCAGTAACGTTTCTCCTTCTGGAAGTTCAGTGGGTTCAATTGAGGCAACGAGGACAGCAAAATGGTTGTCAGCCCAAAGTAGGGTAGTGGGCAAAGAAAAATAACCCATAATGGCTTCCTCAAAAGCCGATTGATCAAAGAGATCATTTTTAAAATGAATATAGATGAATTGGGTTAAAGCCCCATTAAGATTAAATGGTGGAGTTTCTCCCCTAAATAGGATACCTGACCACTTTTTCTGATCGGCAGTTAGGCTTTGATGAGGAGGCTCTCCTATTGGATAAAATAACTTGAGAAGATGCAACTCCTTATCCGTAATGCCTGATTTACGAATGCCAAATGGTGGGGTTTCTTTTGGGGCAAACCAATAATAAGAAGACGGGTCATGAATCTCGTCGTCATAGTATGTAAAAGCCTGTCCATACAGGGCTTTTAGTTCATCCATTAAAAATACACTCCTACTAAATAAACGTTCGTTCAATTATAAAAATTTAGTTCCTTCTATATATTATAATCCTTTTTGGAGCTAGAAAAAACAATAACTCGGTTCTCGAAGAGAGAACCGAGTTTTGAAATCGGGGGAAGGGCTTAAGTTTCACGAGGTTTCGTTTCGAGTTGCAGGACATCATGATAGAAATCAACAGATGGATGGTCGTGTTCCCAATTAACCGTACCCCCAGCCATGCCTTCATTCATCATGCGATCTACATCAATATAATAATCTTCACGACCCTCATGCAAACGATCTGGTTTCCATTGTGGCTTTTTCTTTGCCAAGATACATACCCCCTTGCTCTTATTTTGACCAGGAGGAAGGAGAATCATGTACGGAAAGCAAGCCATTGGCACACAAAGCCTTAAAGGGAAGAGAAAGTCTGTGGTCAATCCCTAGAACACGTGCCAATTGCCGAGAGGGTGTGGGAGGATTAAGATACGAACGAGTTGCGCAGCGTCCCACCAATGAAATTCAACGGACTACTCAGCACGCTCTCAAACGATCATTCGTAAACATGAAAGAGCATGAGTTCATGGATTTGGCTGACTAATTGTGCTTGGTCCTCTTGTGCAGGTGCTTCTACCCATGTAATCGTCCCATTGTAGTGATACACTGCTTGGTATTGAGTGCCCTTGTGAAAAAAAGAAATTTGGTACTCGCGACGCCGGGAGTCTGGCGCTATAAAGGGGTGATAGGTAAAATGCGTTAACATAGATATTCCTCCACCTTCTGACAGTTTCTATCCTTAAGAATACCATAAAGTTGGACGGTGACGATGGGATCGCGATCAGAACTGTTACGATAAAACTTAAAAATCTGGAATTTCCGAACCTCAGTATGTATAATGTGACAGGAGCCTTATAAGAATAGAAAAAAAGATGAATACAAATATTGGGTTAGTCATTGAAGGAGTGTCAGCATGTCATCCACTTCCATTTTTTTAACGGTCTTATTATTAGTTGTTGTTGGTGCCTTTATTGGAGGTATTACAAATCATTTAGCCATTAAGATGTTATTCCGGCCCTATCGGCCTATGTATATAGGCAACATGCGAGTGCCCTTTACACCTGGGGTGATTCCTAAGCGCCATGATGAAATTGCGGTTCAGCTCGGCAATCTGGTTATGAAGCATTTAATTACGGCAGAAGGGCTTGAAAAACGTTTTCTTGATGAAACCTTTAAAGGGGTGATCCAAGAAAAAATCACGGAATGGGTCAAACGTTATTTAGATGAAAAACGACCAACTAAAGCCGATTTAGCGGCCCATTTTCCGATCGAATCGATTGCTGAAAATCTGGAATCGACGCTCATTCAAAAAGTTGAGCATTATTTTGGAGACTATCTTGAGCAAAGAGGGACGGATTCCCTTGAGGAAGTGATGCCTCCAGCGTTTCTTCAGGCTGTTGAGGGGAAGTTACCGGATCTTTCAAAGCATTTTGCTGAATCCATTCGGGATTACTTTAAAACAGATGAAGCAAAGGCGATGGTCAAAAGTCAATTGGATAAGTTCTTTGAAGGGCGCGGCATGCTTGGAAATATGCTCAATATGTTTTTGGGAAATCAAAGTCTAGTGGATTTTGTTTATCCTGACCTTTTAAAGTTCTTAGAACGTCCAACGGTTCAAATGGCCCTTCAAGATTTATTAGAACGAGAATGGAACCAACTTAAAGAACGGTCGCTTGAAGACTTGAATGAGAGCTTTCATTTAAAAGAAACGTTTGATCAAATTCTTACAAAAGCCGTTCAAGCATCACCACTGCGCGCCATGATTGAAAGTCCGGGCGCTACGCTTTCTAATTGGAAGGAGCCGATTACCGAGCAGTTGATCCCTATTGGTATTGAAGTTATGCTGAAAAAGGCATCATCAGAGGCCGCACGTTTGCTTCAATCCCTGGAATTAGATCAATTGGTTAGTGACCAAGTTCGTGAGTTTTCTATGCAGGAGCTTGAACAAGTCATTCTCATGATTTCAAAAAAGGAATTCAAAATGATTACGTACTTGGGAGCGTTACTTGGTGGAATTATCGGTTTGGTGCAAGCCCTAATCATGGTTGTGATCCAGCATTAAGTTTAGAAAGAACCAAGCCCTTTGAGAACAGGCTTGTTCTTTTTTCGTAAAAAGCAGGTTAGAGAATGTCCTTTGGTTTTTTATCCGGCCTGAGTCTGTTAGACTAGAGATATATTGTTTATTAACTGGAGGGATTGGGTGAGTATACAAGACACAGCACAATTAATGGAAAAGGAAATTCGTTCAAGCGAGGAATATCAATCGTTACAAAAGGCCTATGCGGCAGTGAATGCTGATCAAAGTGCCAAACAAATGTTTGATTCGTTTCGTCAAGTGCAGCTTCAACTTCAACAAAAGCAACAAAGCGGGCAACAGATTACTCAACAGGAAGCCGAACAAGCTCAACAGCAGCTCCAACTTTTGCAGCAACAACCATTGATTAGTCAACTGATGATGGCTGAACAAAGAATGAGCCAAGTCATTGAAAATATTAATCAAATTATTACCCAGCCTTTGCTTGATTTATATCAAGGCTAGTCGAAGTCTAATAAAATTAGAACACCTTAAGGCGTCTTGCGCTTTGGGGTGTTTTTTCTATTTTAAGGAAAATGGAGTGTAATCCCCTGAATGAATCCTCACTTTATGGTCAAAAATGATAATAGGTTAATTATGACCAATCTGAAGGTGAGGTGGACAATAAATGGAATCAAACCAAGAGACCATTAAATTTCAAATCGATGACATGGAGGTCGAGGCTCAGAAGGGACAAAAGATCCTCGAAGTCTCGAAGACCCATAGTGATATGTATATTCCAGGAATTTGTTCCTACCAGCCTGACTTAGGTGTCGGGGCAATCCAAACGTGTGACACCTGTTATGTTGAAGTGAACGGTAAGCTGGAACGCGCCTGTTCAACGGACATTCAGCCAGGCATGGTTGTTCAAACCCAATCCTCGAAGGTACGCGAAGCGCAAGAAGAAGCGATGTCGCGCATTTTAAAAAATCATGAGCTTTATTGTACAGTCTGTGATAACAACAACGGGAACTGTGAAATCCACAATACGGCTGAACATCTAAAGATCAACCATCAAAAATACGCATTCGAATCGAAACCTTATGCCGCTGACCTGTCACATCCGTTTTACCGATATGAACCGGATCAATGTATTTTGTGTGGGATGTGTGTCGAGGCCTGTCAAGATCTCCAAGTCAGCGAAGTCTTAAGCATTGACTGGGAACGCGATCAGCCTCGGGTCATTTGGGACAATGATGTGCCAATTGATCAATCCTCCTGTGTGTCTTGTGGGCATTGTGTCACGGTGTGTCCATGTAATGCTTTGATGGAAAAAAATATGTTGGGCGAAGCCGGTTTCATGACGGGCATTCCAAACGATGTGCTTGAACCAATGATCGACATTACAAAAGAAGTCGAACCTGGTTATGAGCAAATTTTCACTATCTCAAATATTGAATCCTCGATGCGCGAAGACCGCATTAAAAAGACCAAAACCGTTTGTACATATTGTGGAGTTGGATGCAGCTTTGAAGTTTGGACTAAGGATCGGAAAATTTTAAAAGTGCAGCCTCAAGAAGAGGGTCCAGTGAATGGCGTATCAACTTGTGTTAAGGGTAAATTCGGTTGGGATTTTGTGAACAGTCCTGAACGGATTACGACGCCTATGATTCGTCAAGGTGATGAATTTGTTGAAGCCACTTGGGAAGAAGCTTTAGAACTCATAAGTGGAAAACTGAGAGATATTAAAGATACCCACGGACCCGATTCGCTTGGTTTTATCGCGTCGTCAAAATGTACCAATGAGGAAAATTATTTGTTCCAAAAATTAGCGCGCGGGGTCATTGGAACGAATAACGTGGATAACTGCTCGAGATATTGCCAGACACCGGCCTCAACCGGTTTGATGAGAACCGTTGGTATCGGCGGTGATTCGGGTACTATTCGTGATATTGCGGGTGCTGGTTTAGTCATTGTCGTCGGAGCAAACCCAGCGGAATCCCATCCAGTTTTATCCACTCGTGTTCGCCGGGCTCACAAATTACATGGTCAGAAATTAATCGTCGCGGATCTACGAAACCATGATTTGGCGAGACGCGCCGATCTCCATGTGCATCCAAAGCCATCGACGGATTTGATTTGGTTAAATGCCGTTGCTAAATACATCATTGACCAAGGATGGCAGGATCAAAAAATGATCGATGAGCGGATGGTCGGTTACGATGAATTTCTTAAATCGCTTGAAAAATACACACTCGAGTATGCGGAAGAGATGACAGGCATCTCCAAAGATGAACTGATTCAAATCGCAACCACCATTCATGAAACGGACGGAACGTGTATCTTATGGGCCATGGGTGTGACTCAACACATGGGCGGAACAGATACGAGTACGGCAATCTCGAATTTACTCTTAATTAGTGGTAATTTTGGACGTCCAAATGCTGGCGCCTATCCGTTGCGTGGTCATAACAATGTACAAGGAGCGAGTGATTTCGGTACGATGCCGACCTTCTTACCGGGGTATCAACCAGTCGAAGATGATGGAATTCGCAATAAGTTTGAAAAGGCTTGGAAAACAACGCTTCCTAAACGTCCAGGTCTTAACAACCATCAGATTGTTGAAGCCATACAGGATGATCGAATAAAGGGTATGTATCTTTTTGGAGAAGATATGGGGCTTGTGGATTCCAATATTAACCATGTTCATAATTCTTTTGAAAAACTGGAGTTCTTTGTTGTCCAAGATGTCTTTTTCTCTCAAACCGCTCAATTTGCGGATGTGATCCTTCCTGCTGCGCCTAGCCTTGAAAAAGACGGAACATTTACGAACACTGAGCGTCGGATTCAGCGTTTGTATCAAGTCTTTGAACCACTGGGTGACAGCAAGCCGGATTGGGAGATTTTCCAAGAGATTGCCAATCGTCTAGGTGCAATGTGGACGTATCACCACCCATCAGAAATTATGGATGAAGCGGCCGCCCTTACACCTAAATTTGCAGGTGTTTCTTATGATCGTCTTGAAAACTGGAAGAGTCTCATCTGGCCAGTCGCGGAAGATGGAACGGATACCCCACTCCTTTATGAGGACAAGTTTGGTTTCCCAGATGGAAAAGCAAGACTGGTTCCAGTTGACTGGACGCCACCATTTGAAGCGGGAGAAGAGTATGATCTTCATCTTAACAATGGCCGCCTTCTTGAACACTTCCATGAGGGCAATATGACGTATCGCTCAGAAGGGATCACGCATATGGTCCCAGGACCATGGCTCGAAGTATCGCCTGAACTCTCGGCAGAGCGCGGGATCAAGACCGGTGCCCTTGTACGCCTAGAGTCACCATATGGAAAAGTCAAAATTAGAGTTTGGGTAACCGATCATGTCAAAGGTAATGAGCTCTATTTGCCGATGAACACAATGGACAGCGAGTCCGCAGTTAATAAATTGACAAGTAGTTACCATGACAAAATTACGCATACGCCGAACTATAAAGAGATGAGTGTTAAGATGACTGTTCTTGAGCCGGACGGAGCGTCCCCAATCCCTGAACACAACCATCGATTTGGAAATCCTCAACCTCATATAAGTGTTGAAGTTGAGAAAAAGTGGAATCGCCAAGATTTCTTATCCATTCCAGAGTTCATTGAGAAAGAAGGATACCACAATGGCTAAGGCAATCACGAAAATAAATAAACGCGTTCCAGATCCCGTAGAAGAACAGCGCCAGGCGATTGAGCAATTGATTGAAATGACAGCGGACAGCCGAAATGCTCTGTTTGAATTAATGGAAATTGCGCAACGTCTTGAAGAATTTGGGATGTTGGAAGCCGTTCGGGCAATGTTGAATAAGGGTCACAAAGTCAGCGCCCTCGCCATTCAGGAAATGAACAAGCCGGGAACTTACCGGCTTGTTAAAAACATGATTGGCATGGTGGAATTCTTGAGCGCGATGGAACCCGCGGCCACAACAGGTCTTACGAATGGTTTATCCAAAGGCATGGAAAAAGCGACCGAGTCTTTACAAAATAAAGAGCAAACCAATGTCTGGGACTTGCTAAAAGTTTTAAAGGATCCAGATATTAATGCCGCAATGACCGCGGGCCTTAGCTTTTTAAAAGGAATAGGCGAACACCTGCGTGTATCAAGCGCAGAATCAAATGGCGCGCAACAGTGAATAGAAGATCAATCGTGACGGAATCGATTAATAACGCGAAAGATTCGATCAAAGTTTTGGATTTATCGATTACGGTGAGTCGATTCGATTAAAATCGCGAGTGATTCGATCAAAAAGTGTGCGGATTCGATTAAATGGTGCGAGGATTCAATCAATGGTTGCGTTAATTCGATCACCCCTATTAATATTTTGATTATGAAATAAATGGAGCGAGGTGACCCAATATGGAGGTTACAAAAGCGATCAAGTTGAGAAGTTTGGATAAAGAAAAAGCCGATGATGTGAGTCGGATTCTTCATGATGTGTGGGGAATTCGAGACGTCGAAGTCAACGTGGATACCCATGAAGCGATCGTGTCCTTTAATGAAGATTCCGCATCGCTTCATGATTTTGAACAAGCTTTGTTAGACAGTGGGTATCACCTGGAAGATACGAAATAAGAATTTCGGCGTGTAATCGAGAGATTCTATAAAGGAGATATGCAAAATGGCTGCAAGAACCTGTGAAATTTGTGGTCGAGTCGAAGAACGTGAAGAGGAAGAATTCGATATTTACGATGTGTGCGAAACGTGTACAGAGAATTTGAAACATGATTAAAATAAAGGAAAATCCATCCTTCGTTGTGAGGGCTGGATTTTTTGTGGAGAAAGACTTTAGTGCTCGAAAAAAGGTGAGCTGAGGCGTAGGGGCACAATCTAGAGGGAGTCAGTGCCCGTAAACAAAAATGAACTCAGATACGGGAACTGAAAGTCGCTAATCGTTCCCGAAAATGGCCGGCAAAACGCGTACGGGCACGACCGCGTGCGCATAGTGCCCGAAAATAGCCAAGCTTGCGACGGCGTGGTCTAGTGCCAACAAAAGCCAAGCTGAAGCGCACGGGAGGATATGGCCACCACCCAAAAAGCCCTCCACAAGGGAGGGCTTTTAGCCAATGCTTATAAAGTTGGTTATTCTTTGGCTCCTCTTAGATAAGTGATCCAATAGATGAGCCCAACAAATATGGCACCACCGACAATGTTTCCAAGGAGTACAGGGAAAAAGTTGGCGAAGTAATTACCCCAGGTCGCATGGCCGGAGAAAATGGCGGCTGGAATGACAAACATATTGGCGACAACGTGTTGAAATCCAATGGCGACAAAGGCCATAATTGGAAACCAGATCCCAAAGATTTTTCCGATCACGTCGTCTGCTCCATAAGCCAACCAAACGGCCAAACAAACGAGCCAGTTACACCCAATAGCCGAAACGAAAGTTGGCCACCAAGGTTCTCCTGCCTTAGCTTGGGCAATAGCAACCGTTTTATCCAAAAATGGTGCGGCTTCCGTTAGTCCGACAACATGTCCAAAGAAATAGGCGACAAAAATAGAGCCAATAAAGTTACTAATAAGCACCCAAAACCAGTTATTAATGAGTTTTCCAAAGCCAATTTTTTTGGAATACCAGGCCATTGCTACAGCCATCATGTTTCCTGTTAAGAGTTCACCGCCTGCGATTACAACGAGCACCAGACCAACAGGGAAGACGGCACCTCCAATGAAAGATGGAAGCGCCCCCCATATGTTGGCGGGCATACCAGCGGTTACTCGAATATCAAGAAGGAATCCAAATGCGATAAAAGCCCCAGCCAAAAAGCCAAGTAAGACTTGATTTAAGATTGGCATGTTGGCTTTTTTAATCCCATTTTCAACCGTTTTATGGGCAATTTCATGTGGTGCTAAAAAAGACATTTCTGAATCACACTCCTTTGTTGTAGTTTTTAATACAAGTGTGCTTTTTATTCAAAAAAGGAACGATGCCTGTTCTATTTTTAATTTTCTCACCATATGTTTGGAAATAGGACATCAGTTCACATTGGAAAAGGGGGATTACCTTGGTTTATCGCTTACTCGCATTGGACATCGACGGCACCCTTTTAAAGAGCAACCATCGATTGGATCGTACAACAAAAGAAGCTATTGCATTTGCAAAAGAAAAAGGCGCAATTGTGACGCTAGTAACAGAACGCCATTTTCATTCCGCAGCAAAAGTTGCAAAAGCCCTAAAACTGACTCACCCGATTGTGACACATAATGGGGCGTTTATCTCAACGACAATTGATGAACCGATTCATACTAATAAAATTGGTCATGACGTGTTGCTTCAACTGGTTGAGTTCCTAGAGACATACAATTGCAGAATTCGTTTGGCTCACGAACGATTATCCGTTAGCAACCGACCCAAACAGAAAAATCTGATCGCGAAAATGACGGTCGGGATGAGCGAACCGCTATTCTATCCGGTTACGTATGTGAATTCTCTAAGCAGTTATCTTCGTGAAAATGAGGATGATGCGGCGGAAGTTGAAGTGGAATTATATAATGATAATATGGAGGAAGTCATACAGGCTATGGAGGATTTCTTCCCATCCCTTCAAGTTAATCAGGAGAATGAGTCCACCCTACTCTTGACGAATCATGGCGCAACGAAATGGGGCGGCTTAAGTTATCTCTGCAGTCGTCTTGGCGTCCCAGCTCATCAAGTGGTTGTTGTGGGCAACGATCAAAACGATTTGGAAATGATCCAAAAGGCGGGGCTCGGTGTCGCTATGCAAAATGCCCCTAAAGAGGTTCGTGAAAAAGCAGACTGGGTGACACGTTCAAATGATATGGATGGCGTGGCCTATGTCGTTCGCGAAGTGTTCCGAAAGCAAATGAAAACTTATGTGTAAGTGCTCAATGCTCTTTTAATATTCCTATTAAAAAAGCCTTCTCTAAAGTGAGAAGGCTTTTTAGTAGGGGTGATTCTGATAACCACTGAGATGTCCGTTCACAAAAGAGAGGTGGACATCTCTTTAAAAAGCATTTACTTAACGGTGAAACGAAACCAGTTTTCCAGCCGGTGAGGTGACTCGGCTTGTTTTTTCTGAGAGACCGAGATCAACCAATTTGGATTCTCCAACAAAACGGGCTTGTTGATCATCTGGCGCTTCAAATTGTTCATCTAAAAGTTTGGAGCCGTCTTTTTCGTAAACGGTTAAGGCGTACATCGCCATTATATATCCCCTCCTCATTCATTTTTACAGCACTTTAAGAAAGAAATCAAAAAAATGGAAGAAAGTACTCGCAATTATATGTAGGAATATTTATAATAAAAAGTATAATGTAAGCGCTTTTAAAAGAAAAGTCAAAATGGAAAATGTACAAGAAATTGTCACGGACTTCAAAGGGAGTATTAAATATTAGTGGGAAAAGGAGACTTTAGGAATGGAAACGGTCCAAAAACCTTGGTTAAAATTGTATGATGAAACAATTGAGAAGAATTTAGTGGCTTCTGGTGAGACGATGAATGATTTGTTTGAACAAGCAGTTCAGAAGTTCTCAAAAGATCCGGCGCTGACTTTTTATAATCACACCATTACGTATGAACAATTTCATACTGTTGTTGAGAACTATGCGTCGGCCTTATATAAAGCAGGGTTTCAAAAAGGCGATCGTTTGGCGGTTATGCTTCCAAATTCGCCACATACTTTTTTCTCTCTCTTTGCTGCGTTTCGATTGGGCGGGATCGTTGTTCAAGTGAATCCAATGTACGTGGAACGGGAAATCGAACATGTTTTGAAAGATTCTGGGGCAGAGTGGATGATTGCCCTTGACGCCTTTTATCCTAAAATT
Source organism: uncultured Sporolactobacillaceae bacterium (assembly GCA_963829575.1). Lineage (GTDB taxonomy): Bacteria > Bacillota > Bacilli > Bacillales > Sporolactobacillaceae > KACC-23026. The sequence goes on from CAWHJF010000013.1 coordinate 419,338, forward strand.
ACGTCCGTTAAGTCCAAAACGTCTCTTAAATCTGTGCTTGTCGTTTCCTTTAGTGACAATGCCAATCTACCCATCGAGGAAGGGGATTGGACGTTTGATCATTTTGTAGCCTCTGGAGAAGAAATAGTGCCTAAAGTGGAAGTGAATGCATTAGAAGATGTTGCCGTCCTTCAATACACGGGTGGAACAACTGGTGTATCCAAAGGGGTCATGTTAACCCATGCCAATCTTCGCTCTAATGTCGAACAGGTCTATGAATTTTCTTTTAAAACGCTTGACTATCCTTATAATCCAAAGATCATGACGGTTCTGCCTCTTTTCCATATTTATGGTTTGACCTGTAATGCGTTCCAAGGGATTCGAATCGGTGCGAATCAAATTATCCTGCCGAAGTTTGAACCGCAAGAAATTATGGAAACGATTACAAGACATAAACCGTTCTCATTCTCTGGGGTCCCAACTATGTACGTGGCCTTGAACAGCCAACAGGATCTTGAAGAAAGTGGTCTTTCGGAAGTTGAGTTTTATAATAGCGGCGGTGCGGCGATGCCCGTCCAACAACTTCATCTGTTTGAAAAACGAACAGGACGTCATCTGTTTGAGGGCTACGGTTTGTCTGAATGTTCGCCGGTTACTCACAACAATCCTGTTTTTGCAGAACGCCGTGTGGGGTCAATTGGCCTTCCGCTTCCTGGAACGACTGCAGGGATTGTGAGAGACGGTGAGGATGGCTTGGAATTTTTACCACCAGGAGAAGTTGGCGAATTAGCGATTAAGGGTCCCCAGGTAATGAAGGGGTATTGGGGCCGGGCGGAAGCCACAGCCAATGTGTTAAAAGAGGGCTGGTTATTGACGGGTGACCTCGCTCGAATGGATGAGGAGGGTTACTTTTATATCGCGGATCGGAAAAAGGATATGATTATTGCGAGCGGTTACAATGTGTATCCAAGAGAAATTGAAGAAGTGCTTTACGAGCATCCTGCTGTTCAAGAAACCATTGTTGTGGGCGTCCCACATGATTATCGCGGGGAAACCGTTAAAGCGTTCGTGACTTTGAAACAGGGTGAAACCATTTCTGAGGAAGATTTGATTGCTTTTTCCAAGGAACATCTTGCCCCGTATAAAGTCCCTAAATTAGTTGAATTTCGCGATGAACTTCCGAAATCGGCCGTAGGTAAACTATTAAGACGTGAATTGCGTGATGAGGAACGAGCAAAGATTAAAACGATTCAATAATTAATCCTAATCTTATATCAAAATAAAAAATACAAAATACATCTTGAGGTGATCGAATGTCAGTCATGGACTTATTTAACTTAGAGGGTAAAACAGCTATCGTAACAGGAGGTGGGCGCGGGCTTGGGCATCAGATGTCCATTGCGTTAGCTGAAATGGGGGCTAATATCGTAGCCTGTTCAAGACGAGTAGAAAATTGTGAAGCATTGGTTCAAGAAATTCAAGAAATGGGCGGCCAAGCGCTTGCATTAAAATGTGACATTACCAAACCAGAAGACGTCCAAGCTGTTGTCGATGCGACTTTGGAACGGTTTGGCGCAATCGATATATTGGTTAATAATAGTGGAGCCAGTTGGGGAGCCCCAGCTCTTGAGATGCCCCTTGAAGCGTGGCATAAAGTATTGGAAGTCAATGTAACGGGGACGTTTTTGATGACACAGGCTGTGGCGCGCCATATGGTTGAGCGCGGTGAGGGATCAATTGTCAATTTAGCGTCGGTAGCAGCTTTTAAAGGTTCAGATCCTAGGGTCATGGATGCGATTGGTTATCAAGCTTCAAAAGGCGCGATTGTTTCATTTACAAGAGACATGGCAGCCAAACTTGGACCACAAGGGGTTCGAGTCAATGCGATTGCACCAGGCTTCTTCCCGACTAAGATGTCTCAAGGTGTTCTTGAGATGGCAGGGAAACAGGTTCTAGAGCATAGCCCGCTAAAGAAATTAGGCGGTGAGGAAGACTTAAAAGGTGCGATTGTTTATCTAGCTTCTAAAGCATCAGATTTTGTAACAGGGCATGTCTTGATGGTGGATGGTGGATCAACTGCCGTTTAAGTGCGTGATTAATATCGGATAAAAAGGAAGAGAAGGTCTGCAAAGACTCTTCTCTTCCTTTTTTTGTGCATCAATGTCGAAATAAGTCGATAATTTCTTTAAATATTCTATTAATTAGGGGTTCACAAATAACATTCGAGGATATATACTGTACCATAACAGATAGTTGTTCTATAACAAGTTGTTATAGAAAAGAGGTGTTGATATGAAAAATCCAATTGAATTCTTTAAGAATTTACCCCAGAAAATATGCCCAGAGTGTGGTGATACCATGGAAGAACAGGCGGAATCTTACTTTTTGGAATGTGAAAAATGCTTGTCTAAGAAATATGAGTAACCTATTTTAAATGAAGAGAGAAGCCGAGTTTTGTTTTGTGTTATAAAACAGGGTTTGATTTAAAGAGAAAATAAAAAAGGGGTCTAAAAAGAGGAGACGTGAGGAAAAGTGAAGACCACACATTCAAGCATACAAATTCAGGGAAGCATGGATCTGGATTATGAATCGATCCTAACATCAAAAGCACTCCATTTTATTGAAAAACTTGAACAGAAGTTTTCTGGAAGAAGGAAGGACTTGTTGGCATTACGAGAGATTCTACAAAAAGAAATGGACCGTGGCTCCACACCGGATTTTCTAAAAGATACGGCTCACATTAGAAACGGGGACTGGAGGATCGCGCTACTTCCGAAGGATCTCCAGGACAGACGCGTTGAAATTACTGGGCCAGTCGACCGGAAGATGGTCATCAATGCTTTGAACTCCGGTGCAAAAGTATTCATGGCGGATTTTGAAGATGCACACTCCCCAACTTGGCAGAATACAGTTGAGGGCCAAATTAATTTAAGAGATGCGGTAAGAGGCACACTCGCATTTACGAATGAGTCTGGAAAAATTTATAAATTAAACGAGAATCCAGCAGTTCTGATGGTTCGACCAAGAGGCTGGCATCTAGAAGAAAAGCATGTACGAGTTAATGGGAAACCTGTTTCAGCAAGCTTGTTTGATTTTGGTTTGTATGTCTTTCATAACGCGAAGGCTTTACTTGAAAAGGGAAGCGGACCTTACTTCTACCTTCCAAAGATTGAAAATCATCTAGAAGCGAGACTATGGAATGACGTCTTTATTTTTGCAGAAGAAGCGTTAGGCCTGGCTCGAGGGACAATCAAAGCAACTGTATTAATTGAAACGATCTTAGCGGCTTTTGAGATGGATGAAATTTTATATGAATTAAGAGAGCATTCTGCTGGTTTAAATTGTGGCAGGTGGGATTATATTTTTAGTTTTATAAAGAAATTTAGAAATAGAGAAGAGATTCTGTTCCCTGACCGAATGGCGGTTACGATGACGGTTCCCAATATGCGCGCTTATTCACTTCTCGCGATCCAGACTTGTCATAAGAGAAAGGCGCCGGCAATAGGTGGTATGGCGGCACATATCCCAATTAAGAACAATCCAGAAGCCAATGCGGAAGCGTTTGAAAAAATTAGAGCTGATAAAGAACGGGAAGCGCAAGACGGACATGATGGGACATGGATTGCTCATCCTGGAATGGTTCAGACGGCACTAGATGTTTTTAATGAGAGGATGCCGACACCAAATCAAATTGATAAGACCTTGGAGAATCTTGAGATTAAGGGATCTGATCTTCTAGAAATACCAAAGGGTGCGATTACTGAACAAGGCGTTCGCACCAATATAAGCGTTGGGATTCGCTATTTGGCCGCTTGGTTAACCGGTCGGGGTGCCGTTCCAATTAATCATTTAATGGAAGATGCGGCAACGGCTGAAATTTCTCGGGCGCAACTTTGGCAATGGGTTCGCCATCCACAAGCTTTCACAGATGATGGACGAAAAGTGACCTCAGAATGGATTAAGCAATTAAAAGAAGAAGAGATGGGGGGGTTGTTAGGAGAATTGGGAATTCAAGCGTACCAAAAAGGACGCTTTGAGGAAGCCGGGTATTTGTTTGAACGATTAGTTTTACAGGATGATTTTATCGACTTCTTAACCGTACCAGCGTACGAAATTTTATAAAAGAGGGTGGTTAACGCTATGACTTCAGAAAAAACAAATCAATTAAAGCATATTTGGGAGACGGATTCTCGGTGGGAAGGTATTATTCGGCCTTATTCACCTGAAGATGTCCTTCGATTGAGAGGATCAATTGACATTGAGTATACATTAGCGAGACACGGGGCTGAAAAGTTGTGGACGTTACTCCATAACGAAGACTACATTCCAGCACTTGGCGCTTTGACGGGTAATCAGGCGGTCCAACAGGTCAAAGCGGGTTTAAAGGCGATTTACTTAAGCGGGTGGCAAGTGGCAGCCGATGCGAACCTTTCAGGGCACATGTACCCCGACCAAAGCTTGTACCCAGCAAACAGTGTGCCTCAGGTTGTAAAGCGGATTAACCAAGCCCTACAAAGAGCGGATCAGATTGATTTTATGGAAGGGGGAACAGATACAGATTGGTTTGCTCCGATAATAGCGGATGCGGAAGCAGGCTTTGGTGGCCAATTGAACGTCTTTGAGTTGATGAAGAGCATGATTGAGGCGGGTGCTTCGGGCGTTCATTTTGAAGATCAACTTTCATCTGAGAAAAAATGTGGGCATTTAGGTGGAAAAGTGCTCCAACCCACCCAAACAGCGGTTCGACATTTAATTGCAGCCCGATTAGCGGCGGATGTTATGGGGGTTCCAACCGTATTGGTTGCCCGAACGGACGCCAATGCAGCCGATCTCATTACAAGTAATATTGACCCGGTTGACGCTCCATTCCTAACTGATGAACGAACGCCTGAAGGGTTTTACAGAACAAAGCCAGGTATTGAGCAAGCTATTGCAAGAGGGTTATCTTACGCCCCATATGCGGATCTTATTTGGTGTGAGACCTCTGAACCCAATTTAGATGAAGCGCAAATGTTTGCGAAGGCCATACATGCTCATTTTCCAGGGAAACTCTTAGCTTATAACTGCTCCCCCTCTTTTAATTGGAAGACCAAACTTGACGAAACAACCATTGCCCAATTTCAGAGCGAGTTAGGTAAGATGGGCTATAAATTCCAATTTGTGACGTTAGCGGGTTTCCATGCGCTCAATCATAGCATGTTTGATTTGGCTCGAAAATATAAGGAACGTGGTATGACGGCCTATGCAGAACTTCAGCAGGAGGAGTTTGCAAGTGAAGTCTATGGCTATACTGCAACGCGTCATCAAAGAGAGGTCGGGACGGGGTATTTTGATGAAGTCGCTCAAGTTGTATCAGGTGGTCTTTCATCCACCACAGCCTTAAAAGGATCCACAGAAACCGAACAATTCCGAACTCAAGACCGATTAAAAATCTAAAATTGGTTGGCGTGGGAATAGAATTTTAAGAAATTCGGCATAATTGAAAAGACTTAATCTTCAGAGCACAGCACATAAATATGGTCGGATTATTTAGAAAATTTTCTTGAAAGTGGGTTCACAAAATAAAGAAAACATTGTATACTGTTTTATAACAGAACGGTGTTATAAAACAAACTGTTTTATAAAAGGAAGGGGATGCTACAGATGCAAAATCCAGTTGAATTCTTTAAAAATTTGCCGGAGAAGTCTTGCCCAGAATGCGGTCAAATTATGCAAGAACAAGCTGAATCTTATTTTATGGAGTGCGAGCAGTGCTTAAATGAGAGCGAAGTTTCTTTTCATAATTAAGGCTTTTTCAAGTTCATAGGTCCGCTCCCACTCTATGCACGATCCATTACATTCAGAACAAAAAAACGCCCATTTGCATGAACCGTTCACCTGATTAAGACGTCTTTTAGAAGTCAGGGTTCTGTTCGTGGTTGGGCGTTTTTTTCACTAAGGTTCTGATTGATTTCCTGTATTTTAAAACAAGTAAAGATTAAGAGCGTTTAGCGGTTTCAAGAGCAATTTCAATCATTTGATTGAAGGTGGTTTGTCGTTCCTCTGAAGTGGTCGCTTCACCTGTAACAAGATGGTCACTTACCGTTAAGATCGAAAGGGCTTTGCGCTTGAACTTAGCCGCTAACGTATAGAGCGCAGCCGATTCCATCTCTACAGCAAGTGTGCCGTGTTGTCTTAAAGAATCTGTTAAGGCTTGATTGTCGCTGTAAAATGTATCACTTGTAAAGATGCTTCCGACATGGACAGGCATGTTTTGTTCAACCGTCACATCATAAGCAGATTTTAGCAGGTCGAAGTTCGCAGTTGGGGCAAAATCAATGCCTTGGAATTGCAGTTTGTTAACATTGGAGTCCGTAGATGCGGACATGGCTAATATAACGTCACGAACTTTAACGTCTTCTACATAAGCCCCACAAGAACCGACTCGGATTAAGGTTTGGACGCCGTAATCTGCCATTAATTCATGGGTATAAATCGAAATAGACGGCACACCCATTCCCGTTCCTTGAACAGATATCCGCTCGCCTTTGTAAGTCCCAGTAAATCCAAGCATTCCTCGAACTTCATTATAACAAGTGACATCTTCTAAAAAGGTTTCAGCTATGTATTTGGCGCGTAATGGGTCGCCAGGTAAAAGAATTTTCTCAGCGATCGCGTTGGGTTTGGCTCCTATGTGTACACTCATCGTTTATCCTCCTATTTTTAAAAATCCATAGTCACAAATTGTGACTCATGTGAATTGTAGCTTGTCCACTCGTCAGAATCAAGTCAACACGCAGTATTCATTTTATTTGATGCAGAAACCGTCAATTTTTTTTGGATAAGGCAAGGATTAGGATAGGAACGTATGATCGGAAATGTGGTAGAATAGAGAATAAGTTACTGAACGAGTTGGAGGGAACATTAGGATGTCAATCCGGTTTATTCATACGGCCGACCTACACTTGGACCGTCCGTTTCATAATATGGCAAGTCTTCCTGAAGCCTTATATGAAAAAATCAGCCAAGCCCCGTTTCAAACTCTACATACGATTATCTCAACCGCGATTGAACGGGAGGTGGATTTCATCATTCTCTCGGGAGATTTATTTGATGGGTCGAATCCAAGCTTGCGTGCTAAACATCGTTTTTATAAAGAGGTACAGCGTTTAGAAGCCTATGATATCCCGGTTTTTCTCATTCATGGGAATCATGATCCCTTGGATTCCATGCATCATGAGAATTGGCCGGATCACGTCTTTCGTTTCCCAGCAACCGTTACCGTCAAGCGGTTTGAACGAGCTGGCAAACCTTCTGTTCATTTGTATGGGTTTAGTTACCCGACCCGCCATGTTAAAGAATCGATGCTGTCTTTTTATAACAAAACGCCGGGTGCGGATTTCCATATCGGACTTTTACATGGCTATTTAAAAGGTGGAAACGGTGAACATGAGGCGTATGCCCCTTTTGAGATCCAAGAGCTTTTAGACAAAGACATGGATTATTGGGCATTGGGCCATATTCATGAACGACAACAATTAACAACTCATGCACCGATTTATTATTCTGGGACTCCCCAAGGCCTTTCGATCAAAGAAACCGGAGAAAAGGGAATCAATCTTGTGACGCTCTCAGAAAAAGGATATGACATCGAATTTGTCCCGACTGCCGATTTTTTATTTGATGAGATGACTGTGAATCTTACTGGGCTTGAACAGATTTCGGAACTAATGGACGTGATCGAGGAGAAAAAAGCGACTTGGAGAGCGGATGGACGACCTGGAATCATTCGTTTAAAACTAGAGGGGATGAGTGCACTCCACCCGCAATTGCAGGAACCAAAAATGAAAGAAGCGTTTTTAGATGCGCTTCAGGATGGTGAAGAACGTTATTCAAGTTTTTGTTGGATCATTGATCTTCGTCTTAACAGCATGTCGTTTTACCCACGGGAACAATGGGCAGAGGAAACGCATTTTCTAGGCGATCTGATTCGTCTGGTGGATGGCGTTCAGACAACGGCGCCTTTTTTGGAAGACTTATATAAGCATTCTAAGGCCAAACGAGATTTGGAACCTTTAAGTTCTGATCAAGAACAAGCACTGTTAGAAGAGGCAGAAAAAATGCTTGTGCGAGGATTAGGCCAGGAAAACGGAGGCGAGGATTAAATGAAGATCACTTCCGTATACATTGAGCAATTCGGGCAATTTTCAAATCAACACTTTGAATTTCCACAGCATTCGTTTCTGGTGATTCAAGGTCAGAACGAAGCGGGAAAGACTACCCTAGCTCATTTTATAAAATATATGTTGCTGGGTTTTCCTTCCCGTCATCAGCTCAAATCAAGCGGATATGCGGGGGAACACGAGGCGAAAATTGGCGGAAGATTGAACGTCCAACTCTCAAATGAGGAATCACTTTCAATTGTCCGCCATCTTCGCAAGGAAAATGGAAGGGCCAAACTCTATTTCTCGAATGGTGAGATTCAAGATGAGCGCCTTTTACAAGAGTGGTTAAAAGGCATGGACCTTTCACTATATAATGCCATTTTTTCATTAGACCTTGATGGTCTGCAAAATTTGCATAAGCTAAAACCTGACACCTTACAGCATTATTTATTTAGCACCGGAATGACAGGGAATTCAAAGGTGTTAGAACTGGAGCGGAAATTAGAAAAAGAAGTCGGCGATCGATTTAAACCCAATGGAACTAAACCGCCTATTAATCAAACGCTGATCCAATTGCAAGAAACTGGGCAGAAGCTTCAGGTTTGGGAACGTAAGTTGGATGACTACGACGCCTTGAAAGAAAAACAAGTCCGTCTTCTGAACCAATTAACCGAACTGGACCGCGAACGTCATAAACGCTTAGAAGCCAAGCAGGACTTTATAGAGTACCACGCTATAGAGCCAAGCTTAATCAAGTGCCAATCTTTAAAAAAGGAATTGGCCGCTTTTCCAAATAGTCTGGATCAGTTTCCAATAGGGGGCAAGGCGCGTTATGAAGCGTGGCGGACTCAAGTTGTTACGCTTGAATCCGAGAAGGCCGGATTGGAAGCACAACGTGAGCAGCTGGAAGCCGATCGTGAGCACTTGGATGGTGGATTCGATGACCGTTGGCTCATCCTTAGTGAGACGATTCGCCGTCATGCATTGGACGAAGCGTCAATAGAAGGAGAGGCGTACGCGCAGATTAGATTGGAAGAAAAACGAAAATATGAGGAAGAGGGCTTGCAGCGAATTGGGAGTCAGATTGGGATTTCCTGGGATTCTGATCCTACCCAAACGATTAAAGCGATCGATACAGGGCTCGACGTGAAGCAAAAGTTGAAATTGTCCTTGCAAGACTTGCAACAGCTTGACCAAGAAATGGTGTTTATTCGGCGAGAATGGACTAAACTCAAACAAGACTTGGAAGAGGTCCAAGATCCACAAAGGGCCATTGATTTTGGATTGTCGGATGAAGCATTAAACAAAGCAGAGGCACTTTATACTCAGCGCGCACGATCAGACGTGCGATCTGAGGAAATGAAATGGCTCAACCGCGACATCCAAACGGCTAAAGAGCGCAATGCTTCGATCAATAAAATCCTTCAGTTTTCTTTTGTTCTACCATTGATCGGTATTCTTATTGGAATGGGGTTCGTGATCTCAAGGGGTGCCCCCTATTCGAGCGTCACAACTTTTATAGAGGGCAGCATATGGATTCTCTTTTTTGTTAGTCTTACCATTTGGTTTCGACGGTTTCTCAAAAAGTTTCAAACCGCGCTTACACAACTAAAGGAATGGAAGCAGCGTCGATCCGAATTGGAAGAAGAGGAAAGGGAGATCCAGGCTCATGACGCTCTTCTTCAACAATATGAGAGATATCTGTTCGAACATGGGAGTCGTCTAGAACTGGACAAGAGCCGCGAGAGCCTAGAGAAGACCTTGAGCGCTCGGCAATTCGAGTTGAGAGAGATTGAAGCTTTAAAAGAAGATCGAGAAGCTGGTTTGCACACTTTTTTAAGAACTAAGGGTTATCCTATTATGCAAGATCTTTCAATCGCATTAGAGATGGTCCAACTTATTGAAAAAGCTAAAGAGAAGGTTTCATTAATCGAAGAGCTTGAAGGTGAAATAAAAACCAAAAGAGACCATATTGAAACGATTCAAACGCGTTTTCATAGCCTTCAAGAGCGTTTGGATCAACCGGACGCGACGCTAAAAGACCTCCTTTCTAAGCTCGAAAATATGGAAGAGATTGATGAGGCGCGGATCCAAAATGAACAGGCGGATGCTTTGCTCAAGAAACAATGTGCTTCATTAGATGAAAGAATCGCTCGTTTTAAAAAGGAATGCTATAATTTATGGCAACAGGCAGGCGTGACTTCAGAAGAAGAATTCTATGAACGAGAAGCTCAATACATCAAGAAACAAGAGTGTCTGAAAGCGTATGAGGAGGCGCGCTCAACCTTAGAAACCCTAGTGCCAGAGCTCGAGACACTTGAAAGGTATATGAATGGTTTGAACGAAGGAATCTGGAGAGGGGTGACTCAGGAAGGTTTGGAAATGGATGTATCGACCCTTGATCGAGAGCGCCAAGCCCTTTTGAGTCAAATAGAAGATGATCGCGTGGCACTTCGCCATATTGAGGAAGATGAACAGCATCCAGAGCTCGTCCATAAAATGGAGCGATTAAAGGCTAAATTGAATCAAGAAGCCCATGAATGGTCGGTTTATAAAGTAGCCCTTGGACTTCTCAGCCAAGCTAAGAACGCATATAAAGAAAATCGGTTGCCAAAACTCCTTGATTTTGCCCAAACCTATTTTAAACGTTTAACAAATAATGCGTATTCTGCTCTGTACTATCAGGAAGAGGATGGCTTTACGGTTGAGCATACCGATGGGGCAATATATAAAGCCGAAGAGTTGAGCCGAGGGACAGCAGAACAATTATATGTCTCGATCCGTTTGGGATTCATCCAATTATTTGATGGGGCGCTGTCGCTTCCACTCTTGGTTGACGACGGTTTTGTTAATTTTGATGAAAACCGGACGGAAGAGATGCTCACCCTTCTCCGAGAACTTTCTCATAATCGGCAAGTGCTCCTCCTAACGTGTCGAAATAATTATGAAGCATCGATCCGAATGGAAGATTGGAAAGAAAACGGTCGAAAGGTGGTCTATTAGAATGACCGATTGGACGTTTCACATTAATCTTGTAGAAGATGAAGAAAATCTATCAACGATCTTAAAAACGTACTTGGAGAAGGAAGGGTGGAAAGTATCGGATTTTTCTGATGCGGAAAGCGCTTTGGACCATCTTCATAACGGCGCGCATTTATGGATCTTAGATGTGATGTTGCCGGGCATGTCAGGCCACGAGTTAATCAAACAAGTTAAAGCGATTCACTCAGAGAAACCTGTTATTTTCATATCCGCACGTGATAAGGATTTGGATCGCATCACAGGTTTGGAACTCGGCAGCGACGATTATCTCACAAAACCGTTTCTCCCGAAAGAACTGGTGATTCGTGTTCAAAAACTTCTTCAACGTGTCTATGGTCACGGGATTAAGACGCGAATCATCGACTTGTTAGACTATCACATTGATGTAGCCAAAAGACGCGTGCTAGAGAGTGATGGTGCCGAGATTGAACTGACGATGAAGGAATTTGATGTGCTGTTGTATTTGCTTGAGAATACAAATGTCGCCAGAACCAGAGAAGAAATTCTTACTGAGGTATGGGGTGTGGATTATTTTGGTTCAAATCGTGCGGTCGATGATGTGATTCGGAGGATTCGAAAAAAAATGCCGCGTCTGTCGCTTGAAACCCTATATGGTGCCGGTTATAGGATTGTGACTTAATCATGTTTCGTTTAACGCTAACCAAACGGATTTGGTTATCTTTTATTTTTTTAATCTTAGTGATTGCTCTGATTGTAGCGATTATCTATCCGATGTCCATTCAACAGGCTTTAAAAGAAGACTCATTTGAACTGATTGAGCAAGAACAACTCTCGTTACTCCCAAACTTGAATAATGAGAGTGTGCCCAAATCGGGGCTTGGATTTATTGAACAACAACAGGCCTCTCGATCTGTCGGCAACCTTATAGTGGTTAATGGGGTTGGACAATTGGACGGTGACACGGTCCCAACAGAAGTCCTTAAACAAATGATGGCAAATGTCGCGCAACATGGCTCTAAGGTCGGGCGTTTTGAATTGAATTATAATGGTGCCACGCTTTTTTATGTGACTCGAAAATTACAGAATTCGACTGGACAAGGGTATCTCATCTCATTCATGTGGGACACGTATCGAAATGAAATGGCGAAAAAATTATGGATTCGATTACTCTTTGTCTTTTTACTTGCAGTTCTGGTTAGTCTTGCCTTTTCGGCATGGCTCACGCATTACTTAAAAGCGCCATTAAAAGCACTTGGGAAAAATTTCGAAGCAATCTCCAAGCTCGATTGGAAGGAACCTTTTCGCTGGAATAGTGGAGATGAATTTCAATCACTTGCCGATCAGTTTGAAGAAATGCGACTGAACTTAGTTCACTATGATGAGGCACAAAAAGAATTTTTGCAACAAGCCTCTCATGAGCTGAAAACCCCCATTATGGTTATTCAAAGTTATTCACAGGCTGTCAAGGATGGGATGATGCCGAACAGCTTGGACATCACAATGGATATTATCTCTGGGGAAGCAAAGCAGATGGAAAACCGAGTTAAAAAACTCTTATACTATACTAGAATTGATTCGTTAAAAGATGAATCTCCATTGTTAGATATCGTGTCATTTGGTGAATTAGCTCGTTTTTTAAAAGAACGGTTTTCAATTATGAAGCCGAATGTTCATTTTGATATTGAAGGAGAGGGTGTTTTCCTTAAGGTGGATCCTGAGCAATTTGGCACAATACTGGAGAATCTGCTTGAGAATGCCCTCCGTTATGCGGAATCAGAAATTCTGTTAAGCGCTAGAGAACAAAAAGGAAATCGAGTGATCACGATTAGTAACGATGGCCCGCCGATTCCTGCCGAACTCAAGAACTCCTTGTTTGAACCCTTTAAAAAAGGGGTGAATGGCCAGTTTGGGTTGGGTCTCGCCATTGTGAAACGCCTAGTTGAGCGTCATAATGGAACCATTGCACTCTTTAACCAAGAAAATGGCGTAATATTTGAAATCGTAATTCCGTATTAAATAAAAATAGAGAATGTAAATCTAATAGAGGAGGAACTCATTTTGAAAGGAATTGGACAAGCCGTTGAAGGGGAAAGCATTCACCAATACCTATTAATTAAATCAGCCAATCGCTCGGTTGCGAGCAATGGCAAACCATTTTTAACGCTAATCTTGCAAGATATTTCAGGGGAAATTGAAGCAAAGTTGTGGGATGTCACACGAGATGATGAAGACGCTTATCAATCTGATCTCATCGTATTAGTTGAAGGTGACATTACAAGTTTTAGAGGCAAAACACAACTTCGTCTACGCAATCTCCGTCCGGCGACGGAAGCCGATCCGATTACAAAAGCGGACTTGGTTCCGGTTGCGCCAAAGCCGGTCGAAGAAATGATTGAGAAGATCACTCAGTATATTTTTAAAATGAGTAATTCGGTTCTTCAGCGCTTAACGCGCGCTCTGTTAAAAAAGCATCAAGCCGCTTTTTTTGATTATCCGGCAGCCACTCGCAATCATCATGAATATATGTCCGGGTTAGCGTATCATGTGGTGTCGATGCTTGATCTCGCCGAGGCGATTTGCAAACTCTATCCAGACTTAGATGCAGACCTTTTATATGCGGGGATCATTCTCCATGATATGGGTAAGGTGATCGAATTATCGGGGCCAACTGGGACTACCTATACGCTAGAAGGGAAATTATTAGGCCATATTTCCATTATGGTGAATGAAGTGGCGCAAATGGCAAAAGAGTTAGGTTTGGACCAAGAGGAAGAGGTGCTGATCTTAGAACACGTTATCCTGAGTCATCATTCCAAAGGGGAATGGGGAAGTCCGAAACCGCCACTTGTCAAGGAAGCCGAAATTCTCCATATGATTGATAATTTAGATGCGAAGATGAATATGATGTCAAGGGCTTTGGAAAAAGTTGGTCCGGGTGAATTCACTGATAAATTATTTGCAATGGATCAACGCACCTTCTATAAGCCAACCTTCACGAATAAAAATGTTGTCGTCAAATAACCGGTCTGTTACATCTCTAAACCATCCTTTGTTATTTAAAGGGTGGTTTTTTTAAATTAAACGATTAGTTAATGGACTATTTGAATATGGAATAAAAAAATAACTTGTAAACCATTTCAAAAGTTGACGTTTACGTAAGATATACGTATACTTTAATAGGACTTATAGTTGGTTTGGAATGATTTTAGGACCAAAGTAGGGAAAACTAAGTCATCTATTTTTGGATAGGCAAGGTGATCTCATACTTGAAACGTCAGGATTCAGACAAAATTAGAAGAAGTTTGGTTCAGCGTGTTCCGTTCTATGGGCATGTTTGAATAGTTCAGGGTTGGAGGCACGATATGGAGGAAAACTTAAAGATCGATGAGGTTGCCAAACAATGTGGTTTAAGCAAAAGAACGATTCGATATTACGAAGAAATCGGTCTTCTAAAAGCACCGCCACGAAGTGAAGGTGGGACACGGCTCTATTCAGAGGAACATATTGAAGCGCTCAAAAAAGTCACGACTTTTAAAGAAGTCTTGGGATTTACCCTTCAAGAACTTCAGCATTTCCTTGGATTACAAGAAACGTTTGAAAGAGAACGGGATATGTATCGCCAAACCCAAGATCCGGCTGGTCAGAAGGAAAAATTAAACGAGATTGTCCTTGCATTAGATGACCAAATAGACGTCATTGAGGAAAAGATGAAGAAGCTATTAACGGTTCAGACCGATCTTATGACATTAAGGGAACGTGCTAAAGTTCAAATTGAAAAAATTGAGAACGATACAGCTTCTAAATAAAAATTTTAAGTGAGCAGAGGAGAAGAAAAGAATGGCAACTCATAGTCATCAAGGTGTTTCTACAGAAAAGGAAGGCCAACCCATTGCGGTATGGGCTGTTTTTTTTGCGTGTATTATTGCATTTATGGGGTTAGGGCTAGTGGATCCGATTCTACCTGCAATCTCAAAACAACTTAATGCAACCCAAAGTCAAGTGACCTTGCTTTTTACCAGTTACAATGCTGTAATGGCGGTGGCCATGTTAGTCACGGGTGTAATCTCTACACGTTTAGGGATTAAAGCGACATTACTCTCAGGGATCGTCATTATTGCGGTGTTCTCTGCTTGGGGTGGGTTGTCCAATAACATTTGGAAAATTGTCGCTCTTCGCGGTGGATGGGGACTTGGAAATGCGCTTTTTGTGGCGACTGCTCTGACAGCCATTGTCACCCTCTCTAAGAGCGGAACGGCTAAGGCGGTTATTTTATATGAAGCGGCGATCGGGCTTGGGATCTCGGTGGGACCACTTATTGGTGGAGAATTAGGCTCTTATAGTTGGAGAGGCCCGTTCTTAGGGGTGGCTACCTTAATGGTTGTGGCGTTTATTTTGGTTAGTATTTTAATGCCAAGTAATAAAAAAATAACTGCCGAGGCTCCAGTGGGTCAAGCTAAAAAGTCGACATCCCTACTTGATCCATTTCGTGCGTTACGCCATCGATCCATCGTCGTATTTGGTTTAGCGGCTTGTCTGTATAATTTTGGTTTTTTCACACTACTAGCCTACACACCTTTTGTCTTAGGTAAAATGGGCTTAGATGCTCATGGGCTTGGGTATGTGTTTATCGGTTGGGGGGCTTTACTCGCTGTTACATCCGTTTTTATGGCGCCAAAACTCCAACAACGGTTTGGAACAGTGACCTCAATGTGTGCCATGCTCTTTTTGTTCGCCGTTACATTGCTTGCAATGGGAATATGGACGTATTCAGAATGGTGGATGATCCTTGCTGTTGTTCTGGCTGGTGCCTTACTTGGGAACAATAACACGTTAATTACAACAGCTGTCATGAATGCTGCACCAATTGAACGTTCAACGGCATCTGCCGCTTACAGTTTCTTGCGTTTCTTAGGAGGTGCTGTGGCTCCTTTCTTAGCCGGGAAACTTGCCGATTGGTTTTCACCGCATGTACCGTTTATTGTCGGTGGTTGCTTCGTCCTCGTATCGGTCGTATTCGTTCTAATGAATCGCAGCCATGTGACGCATGTCGATTCGGTAGAAACAGGTCATTAAAAACTTAGCGTTAATGCGGGGGAGACGCCTCTCACCTTGGCGCTTCATTTAGATCGCGTGTGCTTAAGACAATTATAAATGCTAAATGCTATACAAAAGAGGGGTCCTCGAACAATGAAAGCCAAAGACTTTATGATCACAGAAGTCCATTCAGTAAGCCCGTCTACTACAATAAGAGAGCTGTTGACCTTACTTATGGAAAAAGAGATAGGTGGCGTTCCAGTCGTCAATGAAGAGAACCAGATTGCGGGTATGGTGAGCGATGGCGATGTCATTCGATATCTTGCTCCAAAACCAGATCTGGTCCATGATCTGTTTTATTCGGTCTACGTACAAAAGGGAGAAGAGGAAAAAGAAGTTTTATCTCATAAAATCGATCATAAGGTAAGTGAGTTACTCAAACATAAACAAATCTACTTCGTCAATCCAGAAGAAGAATTTGAAGAAGTGATCCGTCTCCTTTCCCAACATCACTTCAAAAAGTTACCGGTTCTCGATCAAGATAAAAAGGTCGTCGGTGTGATCAGCCGAGGCGATATTATTAAAAACCTAACTAAATTAATGTTACATGATTAAAAAGAAAAAAATGAACTAAATGCGACAATTATGGTCATGGGTCAGACCCTTCAAACTATCAAATAGAAGGAGTCTGACCTTTTTTTATTTTAAGCGTTTTGAAAGTTTGATGAGCAAAAAATAGATTCTCGTCATATTTAAGGGCCTGTCAGCATAGATTAAACTAAGAGTTTAGACAAGAAATGAACCAGTTTTGTCTAATCATTAGGAGGGGAAACGTTTGAAAAAAGGTGCGAAGCGTTCCTTTGTCGTAATCGGAGGGCTTGTGGGATTATATGTTTTAAATGCTGTAGGATTCTTTTCGTTCTTAACCACACTTCCATGGTGGATGTATTTTGTTGTGGCTGGTATTTTGTTTAGCGGCTATCGCTTCTTAGTTGAAAGTCGATCCGATCGCGAGGCAGACCAAGAATGGATTGAAGAACAAGGCAAAGAATATATGAATCGAATAGAATTAGAGCGTAAGAAACGAAGCAGTTGAACGAAGTTGTAAATGAATTACGATTAGCATAGCTAAATTGAAAAAGAGGCCACGCACATAGATGTGCGTGGCCTCTTTTAAACGACTTATTTACTGTTTGAGCTCGAAGCGCCTGAACTTGATGAGCTACTTGAGCTTGAACTACCGGTTGAAGAACCAGTTGAAGGTGTAACCGGTTGTTGCTTAAAGACATCTTTAAATTGAGAATCATTGACTTTAATTTTTCCGTTTTTGATCAGATTGTTGATCACAACTTGCTGATTTTTTTCTTTACTTGTTAAATAATCGGTTTTAACTTGTGATTTGAAATCTGATAAGCTGTCTTTGACATCTTCAGCTTGAATGATATGGTACCCGTATTGCGTATGAACGATCCCGCTTGTTTCACCTTTTTTAAGCTTGAAGAGGGCCGTTTCAAATCCTGCAACCATTTGGCCTTTCTTAACCCAACCAAGTTCACCGCCATTTGACTTAGAACCTGTATCCGTAGAGTATTTCTTAGCTAATGCGGCAAAATCTCCGCCATTTTTCAATTTATTAAGGATGTCTTGAGCCGTGCTCTTCTTATCAACAAGGATGTGACGCGCTTTCACTTGAATGTACTTATCCTTGTTCTTATTGAAGTAATCTTGAAGTTCTTGATCGGTGACTTTGATGCCGGCTGTTTGAGCTTTGAACATCAAGACCTGTGTTTTGACACTTTTCTTAAACTGAGTCATGTTCATTCCGTTTTGTGCAAGGTAAGCTTGCAACTGAGAAGCTCCGCCGACTTGGTCTTGATAATACTTAATCTTAGCATTAATCTCTTTTTGAGTTGCACTGTACTTACTTTCTAATAACTTTGTGTAGACAAGGTTCTGAATCACTTGATTTCCATATTCGCTTTTAAGCTCTTTATAAAAATCATCTTGTGTAATTTTACCGGCCTTCGTATTGACGACGGTGGGGTTGCCACAAGCAGTCAATCCAAAGATACCAAGTACGACTGCCATCGTGAGGATTAATTTCTTCATGTAAACACTCCTATTTGCCTTAAATTAAGTGACTAAAGCCTGTCCATTTTGTAAACGACTTTCTTACTATAGCATATTTTAAATTAAAAAATGCTTAATAAAAAACGAAAATCAAAAAAAATACATAATTTTTGAAGAATCCAGAAATAAGAACTCCCTCTTGAAGCGACACCAAAAAACATCTATGATTTAGTTTGTAACACTTTCAAAGATTTAAACACTAAAGAGCACTTCAACATACGAAGAGACGAGTAAAATGGTGATCGACACATTAATCCATTTAAAGACGGTCGGTTGTTTTTCTTCTGGAATATTCTTTTTTAAACAAAGAGAATTGGTCAGTGAATTGAAGAGAAATAGAATGATAAAAGCAAAAAAGAGATATAGAACATACAACGTTTAGTCAACCTCCTAACAAACACCGAACGAAAGATTTAGTTTTGCGGCAATGTCATGATTTGGACATCCTTTTATTAGGGTACCAAAATAAGTGGAAAAAGAATAGTGTTGGAGTGCTGGAAATTTGGATATGGAGAGGGAGAAGAGATGAGACAATCAAAGAATGGGTGGAAGAGGGCGTTTTGGATCCTCCTCTTGATCGATGGAATCATTGTGATTACCCTATTGGGCCTTTACTTATCACTAGTATTTCCGAGTACGACTAGCCCGATTAAACAGACGCCACAAGTTAAAACAAGCGGGAAGCCGGTTTTCGTTGTGAGTGGGAATAAAGCTGAACTGACTGGTTTACTGAATGAAGAATTAAAGAAAGAGTTGAAAGGAAATCTCGAAGCCTCCATTCTTCTCCAAAAAAATGTCACGTTGCAAGGATCGATTAAACTTTTGAATATTAAAGTGCCATTTAAAATGATTTTTGAACCTAAAGTATCTAATGGCGGGGAAGCTGTCGTATTAAATGAAACGTATATGTCCATTGGTGATCTACCGCTTCCGGTTGGTGAAGTGTTACAGTTTATTAAAAAGGGCACACAGTTTCCAAAATGGGTGGTCGTGGATCCAGGGAAGAAACGCTTGGTCGTGCATCTTTCGAACTTTATCATTCGCGATCAATTTACGATACGCGCAGCAAAGATTGATTTACCGAATAACAAGCTCGTGTTTAATATTTATAAAACAGCGAATACGACTTCGAAGACTACTAAATGATAATCTTTTAAAAAGGCAGATCCGTAATGGATCTGCCTTAGTCAATGGTGCATTTATAATTCTAATAGATTAAGAGGATTGTTTGACTAAAATTCTACAACCACCGTGATCGTCCTCAACAAATGCATGGTGAGGAGCTTTAACAAGGTTTAGGATGTAGATGAAATCGGCAGCGGATAGACCAAAATTAAGCGCTCCAACCGTTCCAAAATAGTCCATACCCGATGGGAAGATCCAAGTCATACCAATGGTTAACACGGTCCCAAGAAAAGCAGGAGTCGCCATTGCAATAATACCAAGGCGTTTTGAAATAGGCTTTCTATAATGAAAATTAAGCGATGGAAGCCACATCGAGCGATCCCATGTAATATGAGTCCGCGTTCCGCTTAACCAAAGAGGTAAGCAATGTACAAGCTTGTGAATCGGGACCAAAAAGATCAAACATAATAGAATAGTAATGGGGTTGAACGCCACGCTATTAAAATTATCCAAAAACGTTGTAATTGCAATATTATATACAATGATAAATGTGACCATTGAAAGCACGGATAAGATAATGAGCCGAATGGATCCGTGGTCCCTTGTGATGTTAAAAGATTTCCAACAGTTCATAATTCTCGCCCTTTCTTATCTCCAGCCAAATTCAATCACTTAATTACTGTACGTTTAATCACTCAATTAATGTACTTTTTTTAGTGTTTAAAATCAAGACCAAATCTAAAGTTTTTTTCTTTTTTTTTACGTTTTAAGAAAGTTTAATAAGAATCTAGTTGTGTAAGCGTTTTATATAGGTCAAGTCGTTTCATCCTATGCTCGGATTTTTAAATTATTCCGATAAGAAATACTAGATTTGTAGAATCCGAAGTATGAGAGGACTCATACCCTTTCTTTTATTCCTCGATTTGATCTCTAAAAATTGGCCTTTACTAGTAATGTATGCGAACGGATGTGTCGGTGAGGGGGTAAAGGCCTATTTTATAAAAAAATAAGTATTTTGCCCATAGCCATTCATTTCTCGCTAGGCTTTTTAAGCGTGATCAATCAAAACGACTGAGTCTTATGTGACTGGATGCATGGGTCGGAACAGACTCGGGAAACCACTTAAATTCGTTCTTTCAGAGGACTTTTACCCCGACTTTTTTCAAGCTAAACATTGGACAACGCTCTCCTGACTTGAGTTGACTCGATAAAAAAACTTCCTTGATTTTACAAGGAAGTGGAGAGGGGATGATTAATGATTATTTTTTTCATCGTTCGAGTTTAAAGAAATCCGCTTGGTTTCATCACCAAGTTTCTTGGTATCCTCAATAATCCGTCCTATGTGAGGTTGGATGTCCGATCGCCAGGTATCCACCATTCCTTTAATATCTTGAATAGTGGTGCGAACGAGAGGAAGTCCTGTTGTCTTTAATTCGTTAATATTGGAGCGGACATTGTAGACAGCATGTTTAATATCATCGACGGATGTATTGAAATCGGTCATTTGACCTTTTAGTTCCTGTCGGACATTTTTACCGGATTTTGGAGTTAAAAAAAGTACAGAAACGCCAGCGGCGACACCGCCAATTGTGACACCATAAATAAAAGACTTTGCTCTT
Organism: uncultured Sporolactobacillaceae bacterium; assembly: GCA_963829575.1. Taxonomy (GTDB): domain Bacteria; phylum Bacillota; class Bacilli; order Bacillales; family Sporolactobacillaceae; genus KACC-23026. The sequence continues at coordinate 440,372 of CAWHJF010000013.1, forward strand.
CCCATTGTCATCACTCCAGTTTTTTTATGTAAGTTGTCTTAAACAAAGAGGAAATAAAAGTTCCATACGGGGTTGTCTGATTTTATTTTATTAATGTTGACACATAAAAATAGAAGGCTGCATATACATAGTATATCGAAACTAGAATCATTTTACTAAACGCGTCAAATCTTGGAGGGTCTTAGATGTTCATCTTGATGACGCTGTTTCTTTTAATTGGAATCGGATTGATAGGGTATTCTTTTTTAAAATGGGTCACGCTTAGCCAATTTTTATTTCGGGATTTAGTTGCCGCACAAAAATTATTGGCAGTGGCAAGCATTGGGGTCATATTATTGTTGATTGCTTTGTTCAACCTGTTTTGAGGGTACCAAATTAAGTCTATAAATACAATGATTTTCACTCTTTTAGAATAGGATCAGCTTTTCAGATGAAAGGACTTGCGAAGGGCAAGTTCTTTTTTGTGTTTTAAAGGGTGCATACAGACAAACAGAGGTACAAACTGAGAAATGGTTGCGTCCACGCACATAACTTACCGGAAAAAGTGAGGGGGTGCGCGTAAGGCCTTCCTCACGCACACAGGAACCAAACCTAAGCTTAATTCTAATTAATAAATCCGACCGATCGGCCGGATTTTTGATTATGCCTCTAGAGCATTTGAGATGTCTTGAGCGACTTGGTTGCGTTCCTCTTGTGTGTAGTCACTTTCATGGGTTTTCCAAACCGCGCCAAATCCATCTCCTTCACCGTAACGTGGGATCAGGTGGACATGATAATGAAAGACGCTTTGGCCCGCGAGTTCTCCGTTGTTGTTCAACAAGTTAAGACCAACTGGATTAAACGCTTTTTTAATGGCATTGGCTATTTTTGGAACGTTTTGGAAAAGTTTAGCGGCGGTTTCTTCTTTAAGCTCGAAAATATTGGCTTGATGATCTTTCGGAATGACTAAAGTATGCCCCTTTGTCACTTGTCCGAGATCTAGGAACGCAAACACATCTTCATTCTCATAGACTTTAGACGACGGAATTTCACCGTTTATGATTTTACAAAAAACACAATTTGGATCATGTCCCATTTTCGCGTTCTTCCTTTCAGTTTGTCCTGCCTTAACGGGCAGTAATACCCTACCTCATAAACTTTTAAAATATAGGTTGGGTGGGAAATAAACTGCCTGTAAAGGTCCGATAAGTGCATATGCTAAGAACGGCACGTCCTGTGCCAACGCAAGTATTAGCACATCCTGTGCGTCACAACTAACATTCGTAGGGGGATGGAAAAGCCCAATGAATGAAGGTTGACCTTATTAGTTCTATTTTACCACATTTTGGACAGTCGACTCTAGAACCATACGAGTGAAAATTGGAATCCTAGGACAAAAAGCTTTAAAATAGAAAATACCTACAAATAAAAGGCGCCTTGTTAAACAACGCGGCGGAATTCACACTTCAAGAGAGGGAGGAATGAGGTTGGAATCTGTACTCAAAGTTAACCAATTAAGTGGAGGATATGCTGGAAAAGGGCGTGTCTTGCATGACCTTAGTTTTGAAGTGAAAAAAGGTGAGCTTGTTGGTTTAGTGGGTTTAAATGGAGCTGGAAAGAGCACGACCATTAAACATATTTTAGGCTTATTAAAAGCGAGTTCTGGAACGATTAAAGTGCAGGGGACCACGATTGATGAGGACGTTCAAACTTATCGATCTAACTTAACCTACATCCCTGAGGCTCCAGAACTTTATGATCAACTCACGCTCCGTGAACACTTAGAGTTTACCGCAATGGCTTATAAAATTGACGAAAAGACGGTTCAAGAACGGGTGCCGAAACTTCTTAAGCAGTTTCAAATGGAAGAACGTCTCGATTGGTTTCCAGGTCATTTTTCTAAAGGCATGAAGCAGAAAGTCATGATTTTATGCGCGTTTTTAATCAATCCGGCGCTTTATATAGTCGACGAACCTTTTGTTGGACTTGATCCAGTTGGGATTCAAGCTTTTCTGGATAATATGGTGGAAGCAAAGCGTAATGGTTCAGGCATTTTGATGTCGACCCACATTCTTGCAACGGCAGAAGAATATTGTGATCGATTTATTTTCTTACATAAGGGCCAAATTGCGGCCATTGGAACGCTTGATGAAATTCGGAACACATTTAACAAGAAGGATGCCACCCTGCATGAGATTTATTTATCAGTCGCAAGGGGAGAGTGGACATGAGACTTCATGATCTTTACCCAAAGCGTCGACAGGAATGGACATCCACTACCTTTCGCTATCTTAAACTGGTCGGGAATAGTGGGTTTATGTTTAGCCTATATATGGCGTTACTTATTGGTGGGGTCTATTACCAAAAAGCTCTAAAAGCGCTCCCCCCTCATTTTCCTGCAGTGCTGATTTTAACGATTTGGTTTGTTCTAGTTGTCTTCCCAAGTTCCATTCGAACCTATATTCAAAGAGCTGATTTGATTTTTCTCTTACCAGCAGAATCTGAGCTTTCCGCTTATTTTCGTAAAGCCATTCAAGACAGTTGGATCCGACAATCCATTGTCCTAATTTTTGCAGCGGCGATCGGAATGCCACTTTATTTAAAAACAGTGGATCCTTCTTCCAATCATTATTTCATCGCTGTTATCTTGTTTATTCTTCTAAAAGGGTGGAACATCTATGGGGTTTGGGCTGAAGCGCGAACCGACACCCGTTTTCCATACCAGTTCTTGCGCTTTTTAATCACCTTTATGTTCATTTATATGGTGTTCTCAAAAGTGTCTTGGCTTGTGCTTACTTGTCTATTAATTGTGTTAGTTGGGTTTCTTTGGTTTGCAGAGCGGCCACTTTTAATCCGCGAGCCAATGAATTGGATAGATCTTGCGGAAGAAGAATCTAGACAAGCAATGAGGATTTTACGGATTGCTAATTGGGTGACCGATGTTCCGGGGCTGGAACAACCTGTTAAATCGAGACCATATCTCAATTTTTTAGCCTCAATTTGGAAAGGAAGAGGTCAACCCTCGGTTTATCCGTTGCTTTTTCTGAAAACATTCAGTCGAACTGGAGATTATTTTGGACTCTACATCCGATTAACACTTGTTGGCGCTGTGTTAATCGTGGTGGTTCAATCGGCACCTATGATTGCGATTCTTGTGTTTGGATTAAGCCTTTTTTTAACCGCTTTTCAACTCTTAAGTCTAGTCCGCCATGATTTTCCAGCGGCACTTGAAGGGCTCTATCCGCTTGATGATCCGATGAAGAGACAAGGCTTTTTAAAAGTCATCCGCATACTTGTTGGCATTCAGAGCGTCATTCTTTCTCTTTTATTTCTTGCGGTTACACAAATGCTTCTGCCTTTTATAGGCATGTTAATTTTAGGGTTTCTTCTTTCGATACTCTGGATCCAAATGTTGTCTCGAAAAAAGATAGAACCGATCTAAAAAGAAAAAGAGACTGGCCAAGATCAAGGGTCAGACCCCCTCGCAAAAGCGAGAGGGTCACCCTTGTGGGCCAGTCTCTTTTCTAATCTATATAAAAATAGGGGGAGGTTAACTAAGTCTAGGGTCTTTTAATAATCGCTCAATCTCTTCCATGTGAGAGGTTTCGTCCTGGATGAGATCTTCAAGAGTAATTGCGAGCTCTGTCATGCCAAGGGTATTCGCTTGCTCACGACGTTTTTCATAACGCCTAATCGTGTCACTTTCAGCACGGTGCGCTTCCTGGAGCATGTCACGCACATCATCCAAGTAGCGGACTTCAGCTGCCGCCGTTGTCGGTTTACCGCCAAGCGTTACAATTTTATCGGAGAGATACTGAGCGTGACCTTGTTCGTCTGGGATTTCTTTTTCAAAGAAAGGTTTAAGGATCTGATAATTCAACCCATTAACGGATGCTGCATACGTGGTGTACATGATGACTGCGCCATACTCGTTCGCTAAGTCCACATTAAGTCCTTCGATTAAGTCGGTCTTAGTTACGGTGTCTTCTGCTATTATTGACATTATCAAGAATCATCCTTTCTAAGTGTATACTGGTTATTTCCCGCTCATAGATTGGGCTAAACCTCTGTTTTATAAAGTGTGTTAAATGTTTGGTTGGAGCGAGGTACTGGAGCGGAAATCAACAGACAGTTTTAACAGAGCCATTTAAAAAAGTAGATGCCTAGATTAAGAACATTGCAACGATGGTTGTGACGATAAACCCTAGTAACACAGGGAGTAGATTTCTTCTAGCTAACTCAAAGGCATCCACTTTACAGATTGCGGCCACTGGGATTAAGGCCCATGGAATAATTGTGCCACCCCCAACGTAAATGGCTGCGATTTGGCCTAAGGCGGTCAAAGTGGCTATGCCATGGCCAATCGCTGAACCAAACAAATGAGCAATTGAACCGGCAAGTGTTATGCCAGCAAAACCTGAACCATCTAGTCCGGTAATGGCCCCAACAACTGTTAGGGTACCCGCTGCAACTTGTGGGTTAATCGGCACGCTGTTCGCCAATGCGGCACCTAAATCGGCTACGATCCCTTGAGAACCATGTGGCAGAACATTTCCGAAAACGTGAGTGATGCCGGTATCGCCCATGTAGAAAAATGCGGCAATTGGAATCACCGGGCCAAAGACTTTGAAACCAAATTGAAGGCCTTCAATTAAATAATCCGTTATTTTCTCTAAGCCCTTATTTTTGTGTGCGGAAATCGAAACAAGGGAAAGAATGAATACAACCGTACCACCAATCAAAGCAGTCGCATCGCCACCTTGTAAATGGAACATGAGCATTCCGAAGACATCCAAAAGGAGCAAGATCGGAATTAGAATAGCGAAAAATTGCTGACTTTTTGGTGTGAGTGCTGTCGACTTTTCAGACGGGGCGTCATCAAGACTCTGAAGGTCAGCTTCAGTGACTTTCAGCTTTCCTTTCTTCATGTCACGTTTTAATAAGAAAAAGGCGGTTACGGTCGTCACGACACCCATTACAATAACAAGTGGTACACTCGCAATCATGACGCTAGATGTTGAAATACCAGCAGCAGAGGCGGTGAGTTTTGGTGCCCCTTGGATGATATAGTCACCTGATAAGGCAATCCCATGTCCGAATAGGTTCATGGCGATCGCGACGCCTAGTGCCGGTAAACCGACTCGTAGTGCAACTGGCAGTAAGACAACGCCGAGCAGGGCCACAGCAGGCGATGGCCAGAAAAACCAGGACACAATCATCATGATAAGACCGATGATCCAGAAGGCTAGTGTTGGATTTTTGATCAGCTTGGTGAATGGCCGTATCATTCGGTCATTAATCCCCGTTTTGGTCATAACAGAACTTAAGGCGACAATGACTGAGATGACCAATATGATGTCTAGTAACTGATTAATGGCATAGACGAGACTAGAAAAAATTCCAGTTGTCGCTGTAACCAGGGACGATGTACCAATTAACCCAAGAATAAAGATCCCGATTAGAGAAATTAGTGTTGTATCTCGTTTCATGATCATAAAACCCATGATCAAGAGAATAAAAACGAGATAGGTCCAGTGAAGCATGGTTAAGTGAACACCCATGTCTTGACCCCTCCTAATTAAATGTGTTGTGCAACGCCTGTGATAAATTATGCGCGAGGGGCTAGGCGTGTGCCTTGGTAACGTATTTTTCTATTAGGTTTGATCTGTAAAATTTTGTGGGTTATTCCATATTTCCGAGGAAATATAAAAGATTCTGTCGAATAAGGGGAGCGTTTTGGAAAGATCGGGCGAAAGTAAGTAAAAAGAGGGATTTAATTAGAGGATTATTTCCTCCGTAGCAAAAAAACGATGCCCCATGTTGTAAGAAGCAACATGGGCCATCGTTATATGGTACTGGGACAGCAGGATTCGAACCTGCGCATCACGGAGTCAAATTCCGATGCCTTACCGCTTGGCTATGTCCCATTGTTATTTGTTAGAATACCCGCTCGTCATGGATCTATGCATTTATTTTCTAAAAGAACAACAAAGTTTAAGGAAACAGCTCTTTAAAAAAAGAATGGTTATGTGACATTTGTTATATCTCTTTTTGATGATAAAAGGGACAATATTAATTGGTTTTCTTACAATGGATGGTGTTCAAGGAATTGTAATGATGAATTAAGAGGTAATAACTCGATTATTCTCAAATTCTGTGGAATAATAGGGGTTGAATTTAAAAAAGATCGGTTTTTGAAAGAAAATAATGACCGGATCGTTCTGTTAAGATCACGTTCTTGAAATGCATTTTATTGTTATAGAATAGGAGTGCTTTAAATAATGGGGAATCCATCGTTCAATGATACACTTTTAAAAGCTTGTCGACGCGAGGATGTGTCTCACGTACCAGTATGGTACATGAGACAAGCTGGGCGTTATCAACCGGAGTACCGAGCGATTCGTCAGAAGTATTCGTTTTTTGAAATCAATGAAAATCCAGAAGTATGTGCGGAAGTGACACGCCTCCCAGTGGAACAGCTCGGAGTAGACGCCGCGATCTTATTTGCCGATATTATGACACCCCTAAAACCAATCGGGATTGATGTAGATATTGAATCAGGCAGAGGCCCCGTCATTGCGAACCCAATTCGATCGCTCTCAGACGTGTCAAATCTCGGCAACTTAAATGTGGATCACCATTTGCCTTATATCAAAGAAACCATTCAGATTTTATGTGAGCAATTAAATGTTCCGCTCATTGGATTTGGCGGAGCGCCCTTCACACTGTCTAGTTATTTAATCGAAGGCGGGCCATCAAAGGATTACCATAAGACAAAGGGTTTCATGTATGCTCATCCTGACATATGGCAAGCGTTAATGGAAAAGTTAGCCCATATGACCGTGACGTACTTATCCGCTCAAGTTGAGGCAGGTGCTCAGGTTCTTCAAGTGTTTGATTCATGGGTCGGTGCCTTGTCTGCTGAGGATTATGCGCGCTATATTGCCCCTACTATGCATTATATTTTTAGTGAATTGAAGAAAACAGGAGTGCCCACGATCTACTTTGGCAGTGGTTCTAGCCATCTTCTTGAACAATGGAACATGCTCCCGGCCGATGTATTGTCCGTGGATTGGCGGATTACGATTGACCAAGTTCGTGAACGAGGTGTTGAAAAAGCCATCCAAGGGAATTTAGACCCATCGCTGCTATTGGCCCCGTTTGAAGACTTGCAGGACCAAACGCGCCGCATACTCGACCAAGGCATGAAACAACCCGGCTATATATTTAATCTCGGACACGGCATTTTCCCTGAGGCAGATGCCAATGTCCTAAAACAATTAACGCAATTTGTACACACATATTCCAAAAAGAACTAGGAGGACACCGAACCGATGAAACAAAAAATTGGATTATTAGTTATGGCATACGGCACACCGTATAAGCCAGAAGACATTGAGCCTTATTACACGCATATTCGGCATGGCCGACGTCCTACGGATGAACAATTTGAGGATCTTCAATCCCGCTATCAATCCATTGGCGGTGTTTCTCCGCTTGCTGAAATTACGTTAAATCAAGCGAAAGCATTGGAAAAACAACTGAATACCGTTCAAGAGGATGTTGAATTTGTGATGTATCTTGGACTCAAACACATTCAGCCCTTCCTTGAAGATGCGGTGAAAAAAATGCATGAAGATGGGATCGAAGAAGCGGTCACCCTTGTGTTGGCCCCGCACTATTCGACCTTCAGTGTGAAGTCCTACAATGATCGGGCGATTGAAACGGCTCAAGAACTTGGTGGACCTAAGCTTTACACCATTGAAAGTTGGTATAAAGAACCGCAATTTATTCAATATTGGGTAGACCGCGTCAAAGAAACGCTCTCGTCGATTCCATCCCTAGAACAAGAGAAGAGTGTGGTGGTGTTCTCAGCGCATAGTCTTCCTGAGAAGATTCTGGCAGCAGGGGATCCTTACCCGGAACAGTTAAAGGAAACGGCGCATTTAATTGCTGAAAAAGCAGAGGTTCCACATTTTGCAATTGGTTGGCAAAGTGCCGGAAACACACCAGACCCTTGGATTGGTCCGGATGTGCAAGACCTGACTCGTGATTTATACCGTGAACACCAGTATTCTCATTTTATTTACTGTCCAATCGGGTTTGTTTCGGAACATTTAGAAGTGCTTTACGACAACGATTATGAGTGTAAAGTAGTGACGGATGAACTCGGTGTCACGTACCATCGTCCAGCCATGCCCAACGATCAACCTCAATTTATTGAATGTTTGAGTAAGGTTGTAATAGATCGATTAAATGAGAGGTGAACACCATGAAGGTTGCAATAATAGGTGGAGGGATTACCGGGCTTAGTACCGCGTATTACTTAAAAAAATGGGGGCGTGAAAAAGGTCAAGAACTTGAGGTCACGGTTTATGAGAAAGAAGGCCAATTTGGCGGGAAAATCCAAACGATTAACCAGGATGGGTTTGTCATCGAACGCGGTCCTGATTCTTTTTTAAAACGGAAACCGGCAGCGCTTGACCTTGTGAAAGAATTGGAATTAGACGATCAATTGGTTGACAATAAAACGGGTCAGTCCTATATCATGAAATCGGATGAACTCCATTTGATTCCGCCAGGTTCCGTGATGGGCGTTCCGACTAGTATTCATGCGATCATGGAAACCGGTCTTTTAAGTATGGACGGTAAAGCTCGTGCGTTAAATGACTTGATCCTGCCGAAACTTCCAAAATTTGATGACATTTCAGTCGGAGATTTCTTTTCGAAACGTTTCGGTGAAGAATTAGTGGATCACTTGATTAGCCCGCTTTTATCTGGAATTTATGCAGGAGATATTTATAAGTTGAGCTTAGCCACAACACTCCCTCAATTTGTTCATGCGGAGAGTGAAGAAGGCAGTCTGATGCTGGGATTACAAGGAAAAGCCCCAAAGAAAAAAACGAGCCAATTTGCCACTCTCCATACCGGTCTTCAAACGATTGTTGCGCGACTGTTAGAAGCACTGACTGAACTTGGAGTCACTCTTATTAGAGAAACGGGTCTTGAAAAAGTGTTTAAAACGGAATCGGGGTTTGAATTAGGTTTGACAACAGGAGAGGCCCCTCGGTTTGATCAGGTTGTGCTCGCATTGCCGCATCATGTGGTGGAACGCCTGCTCCCAGAGGCTGACTTTTTGAAACGCGACAATGCGGCTCCTAACACCTCGGTTGCTACAATTGCGATGGCGTTTGATAAAGAATCGGTAAAGCTTGATCGAGAAGGAACGGGATTTGTGACCTCACGAACTGAGCCTAAAGCTCTTACGGCATGTACATGGACACATATGAAATGGGACCATGCTGCCCCACAAGGAAAGGCGCTTTTGAGAACCTATGTGGGAAAATCCGGAAACTGTGATGTGATTTACGAATCCGATGAAACGCTTGTTCAAAAGACACTGGATGAAATGAGTAAAGTCGTTTCCATACAAGGGAACCCAGACTTTTTTGTCGTATCTCGCTGGCCAGAAGCCATGCCACAATATCCAGTTGGGCATCAGAATTGGTTGCAGTCGCTCAAAACAAAACTTGCAAGTGAATGGCCTGGCCTTCATTTAGCTGGGGCGTCTTATGACGGCGTCGGTTTACCAGATTGTATTCGCCAAGGTAAAACGGTGGCAAGTGAACTATTATCGTAAATCTTTGGATGTATTTAGCATAAAGGGGGCGTGACTATGCGTTTGACAGTAGTTGGATTTTGGGGCGGTTTTCCTGCTAAAAATGAGGCGACATCTGGCTATTTATTAGAAGCAGATGGTTTTTCTCTTCTGCTAGATTGTGGAAGTGGTGTGTTGTCTAAATTACAAAATTACAAAGAATTGGAAGATCTTGATGCGGTTTGGCTTTCCCATTATCATTACGATCATATAGCCGACATAGGGCCGCTTCATTTTGCTCGAGAAGTCAAGGGCTATATCGGTCAAAAAAGTCCTGTTTTGCCGATTTACGGACATGATCTCGATCAAGAGGCGTTTCGTCACTTAAGTCGGCCTAATGTGGCAAAGGGAATGGTCTATAAAGAAGAGGATGCTCTTCAAATTGGTCCATTTACCCTCACATTTTTAAAAACGGAACATCCCGTCCCTTGCTTCGCTGCTCGAATCACCGATGGTCAGTCAACGGTTGTCTATACGGCAGATACAGGCTATATTCCTGAGTTGGTCCCTTTTTCAAAGGAAGCGGATTTGTTAATCGCGGAGTGTAGTTTGTATGAAGATCAAGACGGCAGCCCAATGGGTCACATGAACAATCTGGAAGTCGCTGAGCTTACCAATCTTTCTCAAGCTAAAGAAGTACTTTTAACACATCTGCCGCACTATGGTGAGCATGACCAACTTCTTAAAGTGGTCAATGAAAAAACGGATGGGAGAGCCTCTCTAGCCCAAACAGGTTGGGTGTGGGACCGCTAAGATAAGGATTAATTGGATGTGTTTTGTTTAAAGTTCCCTCTTGTAACATAAGCTAAGAAGAGCCCTAGGAGGGAATGGCATGAAGGCAAACGAGCAAGAAGGCCAATTATTCAGTGATTCCATCGATCAAATCAACACTGGAATGGAAGCAATTATTAACTTATACAACGAGTTAGAACCGGATGAGCCTTTTATCCAGTTTGATCCAGATGTGATTGAAAAGATCCGAAAAGTAAAAGAAAAATACGGAGATACCTTTGTCGATCAGAAGATTAATACCGTGGTAAAAGAAATGATTGATTGGCTGCCCGTTGATGACCAACAGCTGCCGCCAACCGCTACAACTCCTTCGAAAAAAACAAAAAAATCCGAGACCGAAACGACGACATCAGATGAAAAGTAAAGAGGCTACCCCAGGGGTCAGCCTCTTTTTCAGACTTAAAGATTAATAATGATTTCCTGAATGGTATGATCTTCCGCTTTTTTTAGGATTACATCTGCTCGTTCACGTGAAGGAAGGATGTAATCTTTTAAATTTACCGCATTAATATCCCGCCAAATTCGTTTTGAAAAGGAAAATAAGGCCTCTTTGTCCATTGTTTGAAACTGACTAAAATAAGAGGAAGGGTTGTGTTCGGCGTGCTTAACTAAATTTTGAACACGCTTCCAATACCAATTAAACACAAAAGGCTCTTCGGCATCGACATAGAGCTTGAAATCCAACCAATCGGAAATCGGACGGAAGCCATTACCGGCTTGAAGCACATTAATGCCTTCTAAAAGGACAATATCTGGCTTATGGTAAGTGGCGGTTTCGCCCGTAATATCGTACACCTCATGAGAATAAATAGGTGTTTCAATTTCATTTTTTCCGGATTTCAAATCCGAAAGAACGCGTTGCAAGTTATCCCAATCATACGATTTAGGGAACCCTTTTTGATTCATAATCCCTCGGGTTTGTAATTCCGCATTTGAATAGAGGAAATGATCGGTTGAAATAATGTCTACTTTAAGGTTGGGTAAGTAGAGGCTTATAAGATCCGCAATAAGCCGTGACGTTGTGCTTTTGCCAGCCGCGACACTCCCTGCGATCCCGATCAAGAATGGAGCCGGTTTGGAAGACTGAAGTCCAAGTGATTCCTCGATCGCAGTTTGACGAGCCTTACTTGCCTGGCGCCAATTTTCAATAAAATGTACAAGTGGCCAATAGATGTCGCTGAGTTCTTCTTGTGGGATGGCCACGGTATAATCGTTGTAATCAAATGGTTTGAGGTCTGAGAGACAGGTTGTCCATTCAGAACGTGAATATCGCACAGTCGTCATTTTAGGCGCTCCTTAAGAAAAGTGTTGTCGGAACGAGACGAGTCGTTTGCCTTGAAGCTTCCGAGAACACATTTCATTATAACCAAAAAAGGAATGGAATGAAATGGTTGAGAATTCCTTTTTCAAAAATGATGATTGTTCGGTCTTCTTGTATAATTTGATCAATCCATTTTAATTGAAAGTAGGGTGAACCAGTGGTTGATGCTTTTTTGCATGGGTTTATTTTAGCAATTGGACTGATTTTACCTTTAGGCGCTCAAAATGTCTTTATATTTAATCAAGGTGCCACACAGACATCCTTTCTTAGAACGCTTCCCGTAGTCGTTACAGCTGGACTTTGCGACACACTCTTAATCGTCATTGCGGTGCTTGGATTATCCGTGATTGTCTTTGCAATCCCGTGGCTCAGTACTGTGATCTATATGATTGGCTTCCTTTTTTTGCTCTATATGGGGGTTCAAGTTTGGAAGAGTTCGTCCGCCATCAATGGTTCAAAGCAAGAGAGGACCGTTTGGCATCAAGTGACCTTTGCCTTGTCGGCTTCGCTCCTCAATCCGCACGCCCTTTTGGATACAATCGGCGTGATTGGAACGGGCTCTTTAATCTATCAAGGTGGGGCACGTTGGAGTTACACGGTAGCTTGTGTGCTAGTGTCTTGGTTGTGGTTCTTTTTTCTCGCCATATTGGGGAAAGTTTTGAAAGGATTAGACGCAGAAGGTCGCGTGATTCGTCTTCTCAACCAGATCTCTGCACTCATTATTTGGGGCGTAGCTTGTTATTTTGGCTTTCTTATTATTAAAACCTTTATTTAGTTGGAGCTCTACGCCTAACGGACCGCTTTCAAAAAGAAGAAGTACTTTTGACCGAATGGGCGCTCTTAAAGGACAACTTTCATAAAAAAGAGTCGCACCAGTCCGAAAGGCCGCTCCTATTGGACAGCTCTCAACCGAAATGAGTCGCACCAGTCCGAAAGGCCCAGCCCCTCAGAAGTAATGAGCTTATAATTTGCTTAAAAACTCGAATTATCGGATTGAATTAAGGTATAATGTCTATGGAATGCCTTTTCTTATGGGCTGTGTCATTGGATAAGTCGTATTTACTTAAGTTGAAAGTGAGTGGACCATATGGGACGTAAATGGAATAACATTAAAGAGAAGAAAGCTAATAAGGACAAAAATACAAGTCGGATTTATGCGAAATTTGGGATTGAAATTTATGTAGCAGCTAAGCAAGGCGAACCAGACCCTGAAAGTAACCAAGCTCTTAAGTTTGTCTTAGAACGGGCGAAAACTTATAATGTTCCAAGGCACATTATTGATCGCGCAATTGATAAAGCAAAGGGCGGAGCCGACGAGAATTACGAAGAGTTGCGCTATGAAGGCTTTGGCCCAAGTGGATCGATGGTGATTGTGAATGCCCTCACCAATAACCTCAATCGTACCGCATCCGACGTTCGCGCTGCTTTTAGTAAAAACGGTGGAAATCTTGGTGTGAACGGTTCGGTTAACTATATGTTTGATGAGACGGCGGTCATCGGTTTTGAAGGGAAAGGCATGGATGAGGTACTCGAAATTTTCTTGGAAGCGGATCTCGATGTACGTGACCTGCTTGAGGAAGATGGGGCCATTATTGTCTATGCTGAACCGGATCAATTCCATCTCGTTCAAGAAACGCTAAAAGGTGCGGGTATTGAAGAATTTACAGTGGCTGAATTGACCATGCTACCGCAAAACGAGATTACCCTTACAGGGGATGCCTTAACCCAATTCGAGAAATTAATTGATACACTTGAAGATCATGATGATGTCCAGCAGGTCTATCATAATGTTGATTTAGAAATTGAATAATAGTTGAACGCGTTTTGAAGGCTTGGGCTGGTGGCCAACATATTGCCTTTGACTTGATGAGCCATTCTCTAAGACCAATCATACAAATGATCCTTAGAGGGTGGCTTTTTTAACTTCGGTCGGGGCGTGCTTAATCACTCCATGACAGAGATAAGTTATTTAAAAGGGGGAGAACGAAGTGGACAAGAAAGATGGCATGAACTATGCGCCTAAAGGAAACGTAAAGCCGGTGGTTGAAAAGAGAGCGTTTCGTTTTGCAGCTATCGGGCTAGACCATGGGCATATCTATGGGATGTGTAATGGCTTGATTGAAGCGGGAGCGGAGTTAGTGGCGGTCTATGATCCCGATCCCACAAAAGTGGAAGCGTTTCGAAAGCAGTTTCCTGAGGCCCATCAAGTTGAATCAATGGCAGACGTTTTAGAGGATCCGACTATTCAATTGGTTGCCTGTGCCGCGATCCCCTCACATCGCGGCGCCTTAGGCTTAAACGTTTTGGATCACGGCAAGCATTACTTCACGGATAAACCGGCATTTACGACATTAGATCAGCTTGAACGTGCACGACAAAAGACAATGGAAACAGGATTGAAGTGGGGGATCTATTACAGTGAACGACTTCATGTTGAAGGAGCAGTGTTTGCTGGAGAACTTATTGAAGAAGGTGCCATTGGCCGTGTCATCCAAGTCATGGGAACAGGACCCCATCGCATTCAAATTGACAATCGGCCAGATTGGTTTTTTGACCCGGACAAATTTGGAGGAATTTTGTGTGATATTGGCAGTCATCAAATTGAGCAATTCTTACATTTTTCAGGGGCGAAAGAGGCGGATGTGTTACATAGTAAAGTGGCCAATTATAAATATAAGCAGTATCCTAAATTTCAGGATTTTGGTGATGCAACATTGGTTGCAGACAATGGGGCCACGTTTTATTTCCGAGTGGATTGGTTTACACCAGATGGATTAGGGACTTGGGGCGATGGACGGGTGACCATCTTAGGAACTGAAGGCTATATTGAAGTGCGAAAATATATTGATGTCGCCCGTGAGAACACCGGAGACCATGTCTATCTTGTGAATGATCATGGGGAACAGCATTTCCAGGTCGCAGGGCAAGTTGGATTTCCGTTTTTTGGTCAATTTATTTTAGATTGTATCCATGGAACTGAAACCGCGATGAGTCAGGAACATGCATTTAAAGCTGCTGAGCTATGTATTGTGGCGCAAAATCAGGCGATTTGGATTGAAGGGGCACAGTAAGCTACAATTATAAAAGTTGCAAAATGCGAGTTTATTTAGTCATCATGCGATGGATTGAAGAGTAGAGAGGGGCGGGGAGGCCTTATTTCATGGAAGAAGTATTTGATATTTTTACAAAAAATTATAATTGGCTCGGTACGGCGACACGCGATGAGGTCCATAGAAAAGGCTACTGGCATCAAACCTTTCACTGTTGGGTGGTTCATCAAACGGAACTCGGTCCTTTCTTACTTTTGCAATTGCGTCATCCTTCAAAGGACACCCATCCAAACAAATTGGATATTAGCTGTGCGGGTCACTTGCAGGCGGATGAGACCCCGGCCGATGGGATTCGAGAATTAGAAGAGGAACTCGGGCTCACGGTGGCGTTTAGGGAGCTCTATTCGGCGGGTATTTATACCTACTCGGACCAAGACGGGGAGGTGCAAGACAATGAATTCTGTCACCTTTTCGTTTATAGTAATAAGGAAGAGGGTTTGGTGGGCTATGCCCCTCAATTGGATGAAATAAGCGGCCTTTTTTTGGTCGATTTAAGAGAATTTAAGACATTGGTTCTCGGAGAATGTGAGTCTATTCAAATAAAAGGATTCACCCTATCAGAAGGTAGGCGAGAGGGAATGGAACGTTTAATGACTTTAACAGATTTAGTCAAAAACGAGCCGAACTATTATGAACAATTGTTTGACTGCCTGGAACGCAATGAGCTAAGTGAAGGGGGAATATATGATGATTTTTTCAAAGGGTAAGATGACAAAAGAAGTGGCCATCCAGATCTTACACTGGCACTACGATCCTCCTTATGATTTTTATAACAATGATGTATCGGATGCGGCCATTCGAGAACTTGTGGATGGGGACTATCAAGTCATGGTCGATGACCATCAAGAGGTGGTCGGTTTTTATTGCGTAGGGGGACCGGCCCAGGTTTTCGCCGGTATGCTTGTTGGAGTCTACGACACACCTGGCCTTGATGTTGGATTTGGCATGCGACCTGATTTAACGGGTCAAGGTCTTGGGACTGCATTTTGTACGTTTATTTTAGAGGATATTAAAGGCATAAGTTCGCATCCGATTCGGCTGACGGTGGCCACCTTTAACGAGCGAGCGATTCACCTTTATGAAAAATTAGGTTTTGTAAAAGAAAAAACGTTCTTAAGAGATGAAATCGAATTTATAACGATGATCAAGAAATCTTGATTCCGAGTAGGATCTAAACGATTCTAAGCGCTAGGTTGGCATATTTTTGAAAAAGGCCTAATACATTTTTCAACGTAGGGTTTCCGCAAATAGTCTTAGATTTTTGGGGAATATACCCCAAAAGAACTATTTATTAAAAACCAGTTGAAAAATGAAGCGCTTTCATCTATAATCTGAATTGTGAAAACGTTTTCATAAATTGGCGTCACGGAAACCTAATTCATAATTGGGGGGTGTCTTATTTAGAGGAGGAAAGACATGGCTAGGATTGAAGATGTCGCACGTTTAGCGGGTTTATCCCCAGCAACTGTTTCAAGGGTAATTAACCATCATCCTTATGTATCAGATGAGAAAAGAAAGCTCGTTCAAGATGCCATGGATCAATTAGGATATGTGCCGAATTCGATTGCAAGGCAATTGCGTACCCAGACGAATGAGACGATTGGTGTTTTAATTCCGAGGCTTTCAAACCCCTTCTTTAGTAGGTTAGTTGATTCTATGGAAAACATCGCTGCTGAAAATGGATTTAAGTTGATTGTTTGCCAAACACGCTCTGAGAAAAGTCGAGAAATTGCATATTTGAATTGGTTAAAAACTCGGCAAATCGGTGGTGTTGTGATGGCTTCAAGCGAGAATAATTGGGAGGTCATCCAAACGTATTGTGATTTTGGTCCGATTATTTTTTGCAACGAATTCCCACCCCACACCAAAGCACCGATCATTTGTTTAGATCAATTTATGGGCGGCTATATCGGGACCAAACATTTAATCGAACGGGGGCATACTAAGCTCGGCTTTTGTTATGCTGGAAGCCAATTTACAAATATTCGAGAACGTTTTTTGGGATTTGAGAAGGCTTTATATGAAGCGGGTTTACCTTTTGATGAGCGCTGCACCTTTAAAGAAGCTTACGGCTATAAGGATGGACAACGAATTTATCATCAAATAAAAGCACTTAACTCGCAACCAACGGCAGTTTTCACTAGCAGTGACGAAGTGGCGATTGGCATTATCGCAGAAGCTAAGAAGCATGGGATCACTGTGCCAGAAGATTTGGCGGTTCTTGGTTTTGATGATCAGCCGATTGCAGAGTTATATGATCCTGGTCTTTCTACGATTTATCAGCCTGTCGAAGAAATTGGAAAAACCTCTATTGAAATGATGTTAGATTTACTAAAGGGTGAAAAAGAACTCAAGCCATATAAAGTAGAATTACCGCTTCATCTAGTCATAAGAGCATCTACTTAAGTTAGGTTTTGTTTCCGCTTATGTGAAATCGATTTCATATCATGTTTTGCAAATAAAGGAGGATAAAAATGAAGATTAAAAAGTTAAGCTTTCTTATGGTCATCGTATTAGCGTTTAGCTTGATTTTGTCGGCTTGTTCATCTTCAAAAACGACGAACAACAGTAGTAAGTCCAATAAAGATAACACATCCACCTCATCCTCAGATCAAGCGAGTGGAACGGATTCATCTAATCAAGATGTCACGATTGTCTGGGCGCGTGGGAAAGATACAACAAACGCGACCAAAGATATGCTTGCTGCCTTCGAGAAAAAATATCCACATATCCACGTTAAACTCCAAGAAGAACCGAACGATACAGGTAAACAACACGACGCTTATGTAACCGCATTCAATGCGAAGTCATCGGCTATTGATGTGATTAACATGGATGTGGTTTGGCCGGCGGAATTTGCTCAAGCAGGCTATACACTTCCGTTGGATCGATTTATCCAACAAGATAATGTCGACTTAAGCCAGTATAACAAAGGCGCGCTCAGTGCCGCTCAATTTGATGGGAAACAATGGGCCTTACCACTTTTTATTGATGCAGGCGTTCTTTTCTATCGCACAGACCTTGTTAAAACACCGCCAAAAACATGGGATGCTCTCATTAAAGATGCGAAATCCCTTCAAGGAAAGAATGGCACTAAATATGGCATGTTACTTCAAGCCAAACAATATGAAGGCCTTGTTTGTAACGCCGTTGAATACCTCGGCAGCTACGGTGGCGGATTTATTGATAAAAACGGCAAAGTGTCCGTCAATTCCCCACAAGCCATTAAGGGATTAAAAGAGTTGAAAAAAGTGGCGATTGATTCAGGTATTACACCAAAGAACATTACAAACTTCACAGAACCTGAAACAGATAGTTCGTTTATTGAAGGGCAATCCGTCTTTGCTCGAAACTGGCCGTATATGTGGGCAGATGCACAAGATAAGACCAAATCAAAAATTGTTGGTAAAGTGGGCGTGGCTGCGTTGCCAGCAGGGGATAGCGGTTCTGCTTCAGCACTTGGTGGTTGGCAAATGGGCATTAACAAATATTCCAAACACCCACAAGCCGCTTGGACATTTGTTAAGTTTATGACAGGTGTCGAAGGTGAAAAAATTCAATCCATTAGCGGCGGTAGCTCTCCAGCGATTATGAGCCTTTATCAAGATCCGGATGTTTTGAAAGCGAATCCATTCTTTAAACAACAAGGATTCCAAGATGCTGTAGCTAATGCGACCTCGCGTCCTGTTGCACCAAATTACCAAAAAATTTCAAGCATTATTCAAATTCATGTTTCGAAGCTATTAGCCGGTCAAGAAACCGCTGAGCAATCCGCAGCAAACATGGAATCTGAAATGAAAGCGGCAATGAATCAATAAGAGATATAAGAATAGACGCTGACTTTGTTCGAGGGTCGGCTCCTTCAGAAACACCTATGATCTCTAAGTTTCAGAAAAAGTGAGATAGGTGTAAGAACGAGGGGGTCAGACCCTTCCTCGAGTCAGCCTTGTCCTTAAAAGAGGTGAATGCTATGACCAAGCAGAAGGTAAAACGAAAAAAATCAGATTGGAAAGCCGCTTATTTACTGATGGCACCAGCCTTAATTTTGATTTTTGTCATTGCGATTTATCCCGTTCTCCAATCGATGTACTTTAGTCTATTTGACTATCAATTAAATGACCCGACGAAATCAACGACGACGACTCATTATAGTATTGACCTTCAGCGCTATCTCAATGATCTGCCTTTTTTAATGTATGACATTAAGAAAGACTTGCCGAACATGAAGGATTCGGATCAAAAGACCTTTTCGACTGTGTATCAACAGCTGACGACGCTCGATAATGAAATTAAAAAAGAAACGGGCGATCGATACACACAAGTTAACACCATACTCAACAATTTTAAGACCCCATCTGACAAACTCTCAGTTATGAGGATTCGTTCATCCACAGCCAAAGATTTAGAAAGAACGGCAACAAAAGTTGTGAAGGAGTTGGCACCTTATCAAAACTCAAACGTTTTGACCAATGCCAAAAAAGATTATGGGCTGGCCAGTGGTCTAGGGGATTCCCTAATTAAACCGAACTTTATTGGTCTTCAACACTACAAGACCTATTTTAAAGATCCGCGAATGTGGGCAGCGCTTCTTCATACAGTTGTGTTCACGGTCGTTTCGGTCTTTATTGAATTTATTTTAGGGTTAGCGATCGCTTTGCTGATTAATAAGGCCTTTTTTGGCAGAGGGTTAATCCGGGCGTCAGTCCTGGTGCCATGGGCGATTCCAACGGCTATTTCAGCGATGATGTGGCGTTACTTATATGATGGTCAAAGTGGAATCATAGCTAAGTTTTTTGAAAAAATAGGGATTGTTCATGATATGGGTACCTTACTTACGACTACAAATGGAGCCATGGCGTCGGTTATATTGTCGGATGTTTGGAAAACAACTCCATATATGGCTTTGCTTTTGCTTGCGGGGTTACAAGTCATCCCTCAATCGCTTTATGAAGCGGCGGCCATTGATGGCGCGAATAAGTGGAAACAGTTCATCCGGATTACCTTACCGCTTTTAAAATTGAGTATTTTGGTTTCGTTATTATTCCGAACCTTAGATGCTTTTCGCGTGTTCGATTTGATTTATGTTCTAACTGGTGGCGGTCCAGCCAATTCCACTGAGACGATCTCCATTTACGCGTATAAAGTGATGTTCTCAGAGACGGATTTCGGCGGTGGTTCTGCGCTTTCAGTGATTGTCTTCATTTGCGTCGCAATTATTTCTGTTATCTTTGTCAAACTGCTAGGATCCGATTTGCTTCCAGAAGGATCAAAAAAATAGAGGAGGGGATTTTATGGCAAAAAAAGCGGGCCCTTGGTTTTATCTCTTTTTGATCGTCTTTGTCTTCGTCATCATGTTTCCGTTTCTTTGGGTGTTCTTAAGTTCCTTAAAACCCCCGTCCGAACTCTATGGGGACCAAGCGTTTCGCTGGATTGCGGTGCATCCAACGTTAAAAAATTATGTCGATGTATTTGTGAATTATCCATTTTTGGTATATCTTAGAAATAGCTTGATTGTATCAGCGCTTACAACCTTAATCGCGGTGCTCTTTGCCTCGTTTGCTGCTTATGCACTGGCTAGACTGCAATTTCCCGGCAAGACGGTGATTCTCGGGTTAACGTTATCGGTGACCATGTTTCCACAGATTGCAACCCTTTCACCCATCTATATCATTCTGATGCACCTTGGATTAACGAACAGTTATATTGGTTTGATTATTCCTTATATCACGATAACCTTGCCGCTCTCGATCTGGCTTTTGGTCACTTTTTTTCGAAAGATCCCAATGGAATTGGAAGAGTCCGCCAAAATTGATGGCGCCACTCTGATGCAAACCTATCGGAAGATTATTTTTCCGCTTGCGATTCCAGGGATTTTTACAACTGCGATCTTAGCTTTTATAGCAGCATGGAATGAATATTTATTCGCGCTTACAATCAATACTGATCAATCACGGATGACCGTACCTGTGGGGATTTCCATGTTCTCAGGTCAATACACGGTGCCTTGGGGAGAAATTTGTGCGGCAACCGTGGTCGTAACCGTACCACTTGTCATTCTTGTCCTCATTTTCCAACGTAGGATTGTATCAGGTCTGACATCAGGTTCGGTTAAAGAGTAGCTATTTTAAAATATGAAAGAGAAATAGGAGTGTTCAATTTGAAAGTCACTGTTTGGAATGAATACCGTCATGAAAAAGAACATGAAGAGGTTCGCAACGTGTATCCGGAAGGGATTCACGAAGCGATTGCTGGATTTCTTAAAGAAGCCGGACTGGATACCGCTACCGCAACGCTCGATGAACCGGAACATGGTTTAACAGAAGAGGTTTTGAATGGAACGGATGTTCTCGTATGGTGGGGACATATGGCGCACGATGAGGTGGCCGATGAAATTGTCGACCGTGTTCAACAACGTGTGCTCGATGGCATGGGACTCATTGTCTTACACTCCGGTCATTTCTCAAAAATTTTCAAAAAATTAATGGGCACGTCATGTGACTTAAAATGGCGTGAAGCTGGCGAGAATGAGCGGATTTGGGTGGTCGACCCAAGCCATCCGATTGCAGAAGGCATCGGCGAAACCATTGAGCTTGAGCACGAAGAAATGTACGGCGAGCACTTTGATATTCCGGCACCAGATGAACTCGTTTTTGTCAGTTGGTTCAAAGGTGGAGAGGTATTCCGAAGTGGGTGTGTCTTTAAGAGAGGGCAAGGGAAGATCTTCTACTTCCGACCTGGACACGAAACGTTCCCAACCTATTACAATAAAGAGGTTCAAAAAGTGATTGTAAATGCGGCTCATTATGTCGCACCAACTCAGCGCTCTAAACCAGTCTACGGCAATGCTCAGCCGTTTGAAAAACTGGATTAATCGAGAATGTGAACAGCCTCCTTGTGTGCAAGGGGGTTTTTTATATATTTGGAGAGAGGCGGCATGGTGAGTGTGCGATGGTTTTCAAGATGAGTCGGTTAAAACCTATAGATTTTAAAATTATGGGATGGATGTAGGGCGGTCAATCCTCATATTTGAAATACCGAAGAAAAATTATAAAGGAAACCTAACATTTCATTTGATTACCCCACAAGAATCCCAGGAAATGTTACGATTAAAATTAAATAAACGTTTGAATGAGGAGGGGTTACTATCGAACGTTTGGATTTGGAAGCAAAGACCGTGTATTTGCGAGAACTTGAATTTGATGATTGGGAACGCGTCCATAGCTATGCGTCCCAAAAACGGGTGTGTACGTATCAGCCGTGGGGACCTAATTCAGAAGATGAGTCAAAAGGTTATGTGGAGATCGCTTTAAAAGATGCAAAACGAGTGCCACGAACGCGATTTGTGTTTGGGGCAATTCGGAAAAGTGACGATCAACTCATAGGGGCGGGCGAATTGAATATACGAGATGCTTCAAATAGCGAAGGTGAAATCGGCTATATTGTTCACCCTGAGGTGTGGGGAAAGGGAGTCGCAACTGAAATGGCAGCGTTGTTATTAAGGTATGGATTTAAGACCCATCATCTGCATCGTATAGTCGCCACTTGCCATCCACATAACCTGGCTTCAGCTCGAGTTTTAGAGAAAAATAGAATGTCCTATGAGGGGCGGCTTCGTGAGCACATGCTCATGAGAGGAGAATGGCGCGACTCCTTGCTATATAGTCTTTTGGAGCATGAGTGGAGACAGTGAAGTTGAGGCACACATATAAAAGAGGCAGATCGTGATCGAGTTTTGTTCGCCGGAGTGGCTCGCGCACACAATCAAGCAAAAATAGAGGGGGTTGTGTGCGCAAGGGCTGGCTCACGCACACAATCAAGCAAAAATAGAGGAGGTTGTGTGCGCAAGGGGTGGCTCACGCACACAAACAAGCAAAAATAGTGGAGGTGTGTGCGCAAGGGCTGGCTCACGCACACAAACAAGCAAAAATAGAGTGGGTTGTGTGCGTAAGGGGTGGCTCACGCACACAATCAAGCAAAAATAGAAGGAGTAGTGTGCGCAAGGGCTGGCTCACGCACACAAACAAGCAAAAATAGAAGGAGTAGTGTGCGCAGGGGGTGGCTCACGCACACAAACAAGCAAAAATAGAAGGGGTAGCGTGCGCAAGGTATGGCTCACGCACACGAACAAGCAAAAAAAGAGGGAGTAGTGTGCGCGAGCCACAGCCCAATTAGCCTAGGTCTTCTATAATTCCTTGGCCAGCCTTTCGACCTGAAAACAGGCAGCCACCGAGAAACGTGCCTTCAAGCGCCCGATACCCGTGAACACCACCTCCACCGAAACCGGCCGCTTCACCTGCAGCATATAATCCGGAAATAGGTAAGCCGCTTTCGTTCAAAACGCGACTAGATAAATCGGTTTGTAGGCCACCTAATGTTTTCCGACTAACCAAATTCAGGCGTACGGCAATCAAGGGGCCATTTTTGGCGTCTAAGAATTTATGAGGTGGTGCAACCCGAATCAACTTATCACCCAAATAATTTCGAGCGCCTCGAATCGCTGTAATCTGCAGGTCTTTCGTAAAAGTATGGTCGATTTCACGGTCTCGTGCTCGAATTTGACGCTCCAATTCCTCATGTATAATTAGAGAATCACCGGTGATGCGATTCATACCATTCACGAGTTCTGGCAAATGAGCGGCTACCACAAAATCTTCGCCATGATCCATAAACGCTTGGACGGGTTGCGAAGCGCCTGGGAGCGCCCGAGACAGTACTTTTTTAATGCTTTTTCCGGTGAGATCTGGGTTTTGTTCCGAGCCCGATAATGCAAATTCTTTCTCAATGATTTTTTGTGTTAAAACAAACCAGGAATAGTCATATCCGGTGTCCTGAATCGCTTTTAAAGTACCTAGTGTATCGAAGCCTGGAAAATTCGGGGCGGGGAATCGTTTACCGGTCGCATCTAACCAAAGCGAGGAAGGGCCGGGCAAAATTCGAATCCCGTGCATCGGCCAAACCGGGTTCCAGTTTTTGATCCCTTCTGTGTAGTGCCACATGCGATCACGATTGACGATTCTCCCACCGGAACGTTCTGTGATCTCGAGCATCCGACCATCGACATGCTCGGGCACGCCTGAAATCATATTTTTCGGTGGTGAACCGAGCCATTCGGGCCAATTTTTTCGGATCAAGTCGTGATTGCCGCCAATCCCGCCGCTCGTTACAAGGACCGCCGATGCTTTGAATTCAAATTCCCCGCATGTTTCTCTTGAACTGGCTTCCCCTCGCTTGGCGGTACTCTCAACCAAAAGGTCTCCGCGAACGCCCACAACAGCACCTTTCTCAAGCAAAAGCTCATTCACACGATGACGCGGCCGATAGTCCACTCGCCCCTTTTTAATCCCCTCACGTACTTTCGCTTCAAATGGTTGAACAATCGCGGGTCCTGTCCCCCACACTATATGGAAGCGCGGAACAGAATTGCCGTGTCCTTCTGCTAAATAACCTCCACGTTCGGCCCAACCAACGACAGGGAAAAAACGAATCCCGAGGTTGCGAAGCCAAGTACGTTTTTCTTCATGGGCAAATTGAACGTAGGATTCAGCCCATTTATAAGCCCAGATATCTTCATCTTCCAAACGGTCAAACCCCGCTGTACCAAGCCAATCTTGCCAAGCAAGCTCATAGGAATCTTTTATTCCCATTCGCCGTTGTTCAAGTGAATCGACAAGAAAGAGGCCACCAAACGACCACCAGGCTTGCCCGCCCAAAGACGCTTCAGGCTCTTGATCAAGCAGGCATACACGTTTTCCAGCTTCACTCAATTCGGATGCGGCAACAAGACCAGAAAGGCCAGCTCCGACAATAAGGACATCATAATTCACAGGGCTCCTCCTCAAAAACAAAATGATAGGATTATTATAAGTTTAAAAACCGAATATTGAAAGCGTTTACTAAAAGGGTTAGTCCTTTGTAGAGTCGAAGATTTTTAGAAATCATACAAAGCGCCAATGTCATATATGGTAAAATTAAGTAAAGATTGAGAAAAAATAATGTGGAAAGGTGGATCACTATGTTTTCACCTTCAAAGGAGCGACATAAAACTAAATGGATAATCGATCGATGTGATCCTTTCGAAAGTTATCTGGCAGGGAGTCTAGTCCCTGGAGGATTTGAGGCGTATGCACGGATTCTTCATCCTGCAAACGGTTTACATGGTGAATCTAATGTGACATTGGCCGAGATTGCGGAATGGTCTGGCCGAGTTTATCATCCAGCCATGCAATTGGAATCCATTGGTACACCTTTAAAAGGATTTGGGGGTGAACCAAAACCGTGGGATGGCCACCGACCGCCCTCAATGCCGCTTAGTCAATTAAAAACGTTGTCAAATCTTCTAAGTAACTTTACCCAAACACCTGATTCGATCTGGTGTCTTGTTTGGGAAGGGCATGTGGGGAGCGTTCTTCAAGGAACGGTTCGCCCCATTATTAAGAATCCTTATCGAAAGTATTATCTGTATAAGGGTGGCATAGAAGCGTTCGGGCAGACTGGGTTTACAACCCATCATTTTGAACCCCCAGAGTATTGGTTCCCTGGGGATCACTCTTGGTGTGTGGCAACGGATATGGATCTATTCTGGACCTATGTTGGAGGTTCAAAGACATGCATTGACGCTATTTTGCAAAGCTCACATTTGGAAGCGGTTCCAGCAAAACTCAACCACGGATTAACCATGGAATCAGACAGAATCAATAGATTAACTGAAGAAGAGAAAGCGAATTGGCTTGATTTTTGATTTGTAGTAAAAAGAACAGGCCAGAAAAGAAAATCAACGAATTGAGGAGGAATACAAAATGAAACATATTTTGATCGATACGATGGATGGGGTTCGGACACTCACGTTAAACAGACCGGAGCGCTTGAACGCTGTAAACGATACACTTAGTCATGAAATCATTCAGACCATTTCAGAGGCATCCGCTGACGATGACGTCCGTGTCATTGTGATTACTGGCAGTGGACGAGGATTCTGTGCAGGTCTAGATTTGACCGATTATGCGAAGAGAAATTCAGACGTAGAGTCTCGTCATCAAAAATTAGATGAATTGGGTTGGGTGGGACATCAGGCCTTGGGGATTGTGCATTGTGATAAGCCTGTCATTGCTGCAATTAATGGGATTGCAGCAGGTGCAGGGCTCGCGTTGGCACTTGCCTGTGACCTCCGTTTCATGTCCAGTGAGGCAAGGGTGACAGCGGGTTACATTCGCCGTGGTCTTAGCCCAGATGCGGGAATGAGTTATTTTTTACCGCGGTTGGTCGGGCAGGCAAAAGCGGCTGAATTGATCTTAACCGGTCGAGACATTTACCCTGAGGAAGCCGAACGAATGGGATTGGTGAACGGGTTATTCCCACATGCAGACTTTCAGGAACAGGTGATGAACGTCGCCAGGGAATTAGCGGCCGGACCGCCGATCGCCATGACGCTTTCTAAACGATTACTTGCTGCGAGCCCTGACACGGATCTCACAACGATTTTAAAACAAGAGTACGCGTTTATTAAGCAATGTTTTGGAACCAAAGATGTCCAGGAAGGGGTTCAAGCCTTTGCTGAGAAGCGAAAGCCCGTGTTCCGAGGGGAATAGACCAATTTTCAAGGGAGAGAGACGTTGTGTTGATACATAAGGTTGATGATGAAGTCTTATTGAGGATGTTTAACGAGGACGATGCAGAAGCGTTTTTTAATTTGACAATTCAATCTAAAACTCATTTAAAAGAATGGCTGGGTTGGCTTGATTCTGTTCAAAGTGTAAATGATACGGCTGAAAACATTAAGGCTAGATTACAAGCCTTTGCAGAAAATGGTGGTTTTCCAAAGTCCTTCGCCATTATTTTTAACGGTGAAATTGCGGGTACAATCGGTTTTAATGACGTCAATCAAACGAATAAAATGGGTGTTGTGGGCTATTGGTTAGGAGAACAATTCCAAGGTAAAGGGATCATGACAAGGGCATTGAGAGCGTTAATTGATTATGGATTTCAAGAGCTCAAGCTCAATCGAATTGAGATTTGTGCGGCGGTTGAAAACAAAAAGAGTCGAGCCCTTCCAGAACGATTAGGCTTTACAGCAGAAGGTCGATTAAGACAAGCAGAATGGTTATATGATCATTATGTGGACCACGTGATCTATGGCCTTTTGGCTGAGGAATGGAAGTAAAGATCTGCCTTTTGTTAACGAACTACGGGGAAGCGTTGGAGTTAAGCCTACTGGTTTTATAGTGTTAAGAAAAAAGGCACTTTATTATTGATATTGAGAATTCACGGTAATTATTTTTCTTGTTGACGCAATATAGATTATTATGTTAACTTTATAAAAAATTAATGCAATGAAGTGGGAAGTAAATCCATTATAAGGCTTCACAGAGAGCTCCATGTGCTGAAAAGGAGTAGGCTTTTAACAGATTGAAACAAGCCACAGAGCAGTACATTGGAACCGTTTCGGGGATAATGTAACGGCACTCCCGTTATAGAGTTAGAGTATAGGAGAATCTATACTTATAGAGTTTGGTATGGGAACGTATCAATAAAATGAGGTGGCACCACGAGATAATCTCGTCCTCAAGACTTTCAAGTCTTGAGGACGGGATTTTTTGATTTTCTAGAAAACATTTAGGGGGAGAGCCATATGGAGAACAAGCACAAACACGCTCTGACATTTCGCTTTCTATTGTTATTTGGAATTGGTGTTTCAAACATTGGAGATTGGATTTATTTAATCGCTTTAAATCTAATGGTTCTCAATCTCACGCATTCACCTCTTGCTGTCGCCTTATTATACCTATTAAAACCTTTCGCGACCCTTTTGACGAATGGTTGGTCGGGAAGTTTGATCGATCGTATGAATAAGCGTTTATTAATGCT
The DNA here is from genome assembly GCA_963829575.1 of uncultured Sporolactobacillaceae bacterium. Taxonomy (GTDB): domain Bacteria; phylum Bacillota; class Bacilli; order Bacillales; family Sporolactobacillaceae; genus KACC-23026. The sequence continues at coordinate 468,093 of CAWHJF010000013.1, forward strand.
GGTTCTAGATTTCTTTCGGGCCCTTATCTTAATTGTTTTGATTTTTACCCCTTCAATGGAGGCGATTTATTTAATTGTCGTCGTCGTAAACATGGCAGGGGCGATTTTTAGTTCGTCTTCAATTGTCTATATGACGAAGCTGATTCCAAAAGAAAAGCGAAAGCAATTTAACGCCTTTGAAAGTTTAATTTCTTCTGGCGCGTTCTTGCTTGGACCTGCCATTGCGGGGCTATTATTTATGATTGGGACACCCAGAATGGCCATCTTAATCAACGCCCTTTCATTCTTATTTTCAGGGCTGATCACATTGTTTATGCCTAATCTAGAGACCCAATCAACTGGAATCGATTCTGCTGGAAAATTGGATTGGAATGTATTCAAAAATGATCTAAAAGCCGTTTTGAATTTTGTAAAAGCAAATCGGTATATCTCTATGATTTATTTATTATTTAGCTTTGTCATAGTTGTTATGCCTTCGAGTGTGGACTCACTGGAGGCATCTTTTGCTAAAGAAGTTTTGTTGATCTCGGACAGTAAATACGGGTTTCTTGTGAGTCTTGCAGGAATGGGGTTTGTCATCGGGGCGATTACGAATGCATGTTTTGTTTCAAAAGTTTCAACCTCTCTTTTAATTGGTATGGGTTCCGCGCTCGTGGCCATTGGCTATGTCATCTACTCTTTTTCAAACTCCTTTAATGTTGCCTCTATCGGATTTTTCGTTCTTTCTTTTTTCCTAGCTTTCGCTAACACAGGTTTTCTGACCTTTTTTCAGGACCATATACCTCCGGACATAATGGGGAGAGTAGGGAGTATTTTTGGGTTGTTTGAGGCAGTTATTATAATTTTTCTTACAGCTTCTTTTGGAATCGCAGCTCAACTCGTTTCCATTCGTTTTATTATTGTTGTAGGAACCGTAATTATGCTCTCTTTTTCCATACTATTATGTGCGTTGAGTGTTCAACGGTCTAAAATGAGATATTATAAATTTGAGGACGACTAATTCATTCGTATTCGTTTGTATTCTTAGAAAAGTGAAGTATAGAATAATCAAATTCGTCAAAAGTGTTGTACAAGGATCCAAGAGCTTGAAGATTCCATTTACATGGTATGGAAAGGCAGACCATTCACAGGACCTGGTTATTTTTCTTTCAGGTACAGGATACACGGTTATAGGTGTTACTCTTCCAAAAACGTCTGTTGGAACCTTGAGAGTGTGGGCCGCGCGACGATATAAGTAAATAGCGCCTCCTCGTGTCCGTAAATTCAAAACAGGGACACAACGATCCGTTATCGGCCGCAATCACACCCCTGGTGGCACGTTACGTCACCCAAATGACGCTATTCCTCTAAAAACGTCTGTTGGAACCTCATGTGAGGGGGATTAACGAACTGTCGTGTACACTACCGTTGTCCCGCACGCCGATATAAGCAAATAGCGCCTCCTCGTGTCCGTAAATTCAAAACAGGGACACAACGATCCGTTATTGGCCGCAATCACACCCCTGGTGGCACGTTACGTCACTCAGATGACGCTAATCTTTCAATACGTATACTGTAACTATAAAAAAACCGACCCCATCCTTTGGAGTCGGTCTTAAGCGTTCGTTTGAATTTACTTTTCCGGCAAAATGGATTTAAACTCACTTAGGTCATTTAAAATATAATCCGCTTCATGTTGTTCAAACGTAGCACGAGCGGCTTTTCCTGAAAGACCAGTGAGAACCGCAACAAATTGGGCACCGATCTCACGGGCAGCGAGTAAATCGGCTAATGAATCTCCGACAATCAATAGGGTATCGGCCTTTTCAATTGGACGAGGGAGAGTGTAGATGGTTTCAACATCTGGTTGCCATTTGTAAAATCCAATTAAATAGGTGAGCGGGTGGGGTTTTGAAAGGGAGCCCCATTCCGGGTGTTTCTTTTTGTAGTCTTCCATATCACTCGCGGTCACAATACGGTCTTGTTCAAATAAATCCCATATTTCAAGCTCGCGCAGGGGGACTTCCGTTTCAATCGTTGGGCGTCCTGTCCCAATTCCAATCTGGTAACCTTCTTCAACCAAAGAAGAAAATAAGGTTTTGAGATCGGGAGGAGATAGAAGTGGCAGTTCATCTTCTAAGAAGCCTGGTTTCGTCCCATCGATCCCCCTTACGCCATTTACTTCCTCATAGCGCTTAGTTCCAAGGTAAAATTCTTGAAATGCCGCCTGACCAATCGCCCACAACGGTTCACGTTTTGAGAAACGTGTCGTCGGCTGGCCTAATTTACTTTCGGCAAATTTGTCGAGACGCTGGAAAAGATCCGGTTCATCGTCCCAAGCACTTAAATCTGTTACGAATTGGTCATATGAAGGCTGATAGTTTCGCGAAACACGCTGGGAACTAAAGACCTCACCGATTTGATTGAGAAGTTCGGTATCAAACCCCTCATCAAGCCCTTTTTGTACAAGGTCGGAATACTTTTCATTAATGGCTTCTAAAATGTGGATAAGATGGTAGGAAAAGGTTAAATAGACCATGTCCCAGTTGGCATTAATACCTAGATATTTAATGAAATTTAGGACTTTATCATTTTGGAAAACTTCTGCTCGGTTAGCAGCAATTTCTTCATTTGTGAGCGTGGTTTTAAACGCATAACCCTCAATCCCCAAATAATTCGGACTGTAGAGCAATTCACGAACGGTCAGTGCAGAAGCATCGAAATAGCGCTCCTCGCTTAGAATAACCCCATCGACATCAAATAAAATCGTTTCAATCATCTCATCCATCCTTACTTCTCTATTTTTATATACTATCGAACGTATAAAATTTCGCTATTGTGCTTAAGGAAGATAGTATAAGAAACACTAATGCTTTCTAAAAATAGTATCATTGCTTTAAAGCCTTATCAAGATAAAGTGATGAATTTTTAGAGTGTTTAACTTATTTTAACATGGTTGTGAAGAAAATAGGACAGGAAGGAGGTGACACAAGAATCATAGTGGATGAATTCTATAAAGGAAAAAAGAGAAACTGAGCCGTTTGCTTCAGTTTCTCTTTTAAATTGGATTGATTTTATTAAGTGCGTGCTTTCAGACTGCGATGGTATTTCCACATTCTATAGCGAAACCGAATCGTACAACCAATGCAGAAGCCCATGATGGCAATACCGGCTGCGAGAATCACCATCACGCTAAAGAGAATCGCAATAATTTGGAGATTCATGGCAAAAAACGCGAGTGACAAGCCTAAACAAATGGTCGCAATCCATTGATTAAAGAGTTGTTGATCCGGATCTTCCATTATATAAGCGGACATGGGTTTTCGTAAAAGGTTTCGCGAAACCCGAATGATCGGATTTTTTTTTAAAATTAAGGTTACCACACCAATTACGAAGGGGAGTAAAAGGATCCAGTGGCTGACTAAGAGACCTAGAAGGGAGGTAAGGACAATAAAACTTTGATTAAGCCGCACAAGCGGTCTAGGAATTCCCATTAAAATGCCTCCTAATATAAAATAATTTCCTTGTAAGCTCATTATACATACCTTTTTACTCGGAATAAAGTAAATTGTTTTAAAATGGGTTAAATTTTTAATAAGGGTATGGAAATTCTTGATTTCCACTCTCGTTTTGTCGCATTTCCATTCTTTCGCAATAATAGACTAAAGCATAAACGTGTAAAATTTATAATAAGTAAAATCTGCTCGTCCGCATAGGCGGGCGGATCTCTTTTCATTTGAATCAATAAGGAGTAAAATGTAAGCACTTACATTATGAGGCTTAAGGAGGCTTAATATGAAAGAGGTTGTGATTGTCGATGCGGTTCGAACACCAATTGGTCGGTATAAAGGAGCTTTAAAACAAATCCGACCGGATGATTTAGCGGCTATAGTAATTAAAGCGTTAATTGAACGGAACCCTAACGTTCCGAGTGATGAGATTGAAGAGGTGTTCATGGGAAATGCCAATGGGGCAGGTGAAGAAAATCGAAACGTGGCCCGAATGGCTGCTCTTTTGGCAGGATTACCGATTCAGGTTGGCGGGGCAACCGTAAACCGTTTGTGCGGCTCGGGCCTTGAAGCAGTCAACCAAGCCGCTCGCGCGATTATGGTGGGGGATGGTGAGATCTATATTGCCGGTGGTACAGAAAGCATGACGCGTGCGCCGCTTGTTATGGCGAAACCTTCTTCGGAATTTCCACGCGGGAACCAAGAGCTGTACGATACGACCATTGGTTGGCGATTTGTGAATCCACAACTCGACGCACAATATGGGACAGATAGTATGCCCCAAACCGCTGAAAATGTGGCGAATCGATATGGGGTTTCGAGAGCGGAGCAAGATGAATTTGCGTATACCAGTCAAATGCGTGCCAAAAAAGCGATGGAGTCGGGGCGCTTGACTAACGAAATTGTTCCGGTAACCTATCAAGATCGAAAATTAGGGGCAATTACGGTGGATCAAGATGAACATCCAAGACCAACGACCTCACAACAAAAATTAGCTTCTTTAAACCCTCTTTTTGAGAATGGAACGATAACAGCAGGAAATGCGTCAGGGATTAACGATGGCGCTTCAGCACTTTTATTAATGAGTGCGGATAAGGCGCGCGAGCTAGGCGTTCAACCGATGGCGCGTTTTGTAGCATGCGGAACGGTTGGCCTTCAGCCTGACGTGATGGGTCTCGGCCCAATTGGTGCAACGCAAAAGGCTTTGAAACGAGCGGGTTGGAAGGTGGAGGACCTTGATTTAGTGGAAATTAACGAGGCATTCGCTTCCCAATCGCTTGAATGCATTCGCCAGCTGGAATTGGATCCAAACCGAGTCAATGTAAACGGTGGAGCGATTGCCTTTGGGCATCCGCTTGGTGCGAGTGGGGCACGGATTTTAACCACCCTCTTGCATGAAATGAAAAAACGCGAAGTAAGCCGTGGATTAGCGACGATGTGTATCGGAGTGGGGCAAGGCATTGCAACATTGGTTGAGCGTTTTTAAAAATGAATAAATAAGAGCCACGCAAAGCGATTAGGTGATTCGCCTTGCGTGGCTCTTATTAACCTTTTTTGTTTAAGTCGTCATCCGACGATGGAGCGGCACGCGATCATTAAAAACCACCAGGTGGTGGAAAGCCGTTCCCCATCATCGATCCACCACTAAATGCGGACGAATGCGGTTTGACAATCCCATGGTGATGAAACAGTGTTTTGTGACCGCATTTGACACAGAACGCGGCATGTGGCTCATTTTTGGCGCCGCATCCTCCGTCAATAAGTCCTGCTTCATCCATGCAGCGATTTTCTAATGGTGCGCCGCAGGACACACAGAATTTGTCACCTTCATACCCTGTCATCCCACAACGTTGACAATAAATCGGTTCTTTTTCTTCGTCAGCCATCGTTCTCACCTCTCCTATAAAATATGTAAAGAGTTCTCTTGAAGTGAATGGGCTGAGAGGCGAAAAGCTAAATCCTATGTTAAATAGATGGGTAATGGATGACCATAACCAGGGTCGTGAGCGTTGCGGTTGGGTTGGTATATTGATGGAGCGAATCGGCTCGGAACCGAATGCCTTCGGATTTGGTTAACGTATAGGTTTGATTCAAACAGTCTAATATCAAGGTTCCTTCGGTCACCCAAAGATATTCTTCTACACCGATTGGATGAGGATGAGCTTCGTATGAACAGCCCGGTTTGAGGCGAACATGATAAATCTCAAAGTGCTTGCCGTCTTCAGTTGGGAAGATCGGGTAGACTTCAAAACGGTCTCTGTCTTCAAGAATCGGGGTAATCTCCTCTTCGCTCACACGTTTAATATTCTGCGCTTCCACCTCAATAAAAGAGGAAAAGGGCACCTTCAATCCTTCTGCAATTTTCCATAACGTACTAACCGTAGGATTGGATTGCGCACGTTCGATTTGCCCGAGCATCGGCTTACTCACGCCGGTCATCTCTGCGACGCGGTCTAGACTTAACCCTTTAGCTAAGCGGATTTGTTTTAGTCTCTGCCCAATTAGAGCGTTTAATTGGCCTTTATCCATGGTTGATGACTCCTTGCCAAACTGTAAAATATAACATACAATTATTATACTTTATTATAATGTCGCCCGGAGGTGCTCTATTGTTATCTTATCAAACTTCCATTGGGAATCCTAGTTCGTCGTTAAAAAGGGGGCTAAAGGCTGGGCTGCCGATTGCGATTGGTTATCTACCGATCGCACTGACGTTTGGGTTATTATCTAGAACTTATAGTCTACCTTTCTTCGACACGATCGGGATGAGCCTTTTTATTTTCGCTGGAGCTTCTCAATTCATGGCGCTTTCGATGCTTTCAATGGGAACAACGGGTTTTGAATTGATTTTGGCCACGTTTATTATTAACATTCGACATTTTTTAATGAGCGCTTCTATTAATGAGAAAGCGAAACCAGAACGAAAATGGAAGAAAGCGTTGTATGCCTTTGGGATTACGGATGAGACCTTTTCGGTGGCCTCACTTTCGAGCGGTGAAATCAATGCCTCTTATATGTGGGGGTTAATTTTGATGGCTTACGGAAGTTGGGTCGTGAATACGGGCATTGGTTACGGGATCGGCGCCAGTCTGCCACATGTTTTGCAACAAAGTATGGGGATTGCTCTTTACGCGATGTTTATCGGGTTGGTTGTGCCGTCATTGAAAAAATACCGAAAAGTTGTGGTGTTATTTAGTTGCTCCGCGGTTCTGTCGACTGTGGCGTCGTTCTTTTTGTCGACAGGGTGGGCGATTGTGTCGGCCACGTTGATCTCGAGTGTCGTCGTGGAAGTATTCTTATATAAAAAGGGGGTAACGGGCGATGCCTAATGGCCTGATCTGGATTATTGTGGGAATGGGGCTTGTTACGTATACGCCACGCATGTTACCTTTGGTTTTTATCAAAACGGATGGCGTGCCACCTTTTGTTCAAGCGGTTTTGAAAAATGTGCCATTTGCAGTGTTGGGTGCGTTGATTTTTCCTGGCATTTTTATTATCCAGTCCGGACACCTCCAGTCGATGTCGTTAAACGATTTGTTGTTTGGCTTGATCGGTGGTGGGATGGCGTTTGTGGCAGCGATGCTTGAATGGAATATCGTGTTTGTAGTCCTCTCAGCGATTGCAGTGCTTGCCATTTATTCACTTTTCACTTAAACGAGTGTGTGTCGACGATAAAGTCCTGCCGTTTTTGGAGGGCTTTTTTGTGTTTTTGCGGAATAGAAGTCCGCTTGGGATTCTGAGCGGACAACCGTTCCTTTAAATTAGTGCTTGCCCAAAATCCTTAGTCAAAAGAATGGAATTTCGGGCAGGTCACCTGAAGCCGTTTAAGTTTAGCCATTGTTATAAAATGTATTGAATACATGCCAAAAATTCTGAGTGAAAAGAATGGAATTTTCGGCAAACCTGCAAGATGTGAACCAAAGAGGAAACTCAAGGAGAAACTTCGGGGAAGAAGGCTCGTTCTAAAATTGTGGACAAAGGATTACATTAATAAGAGGCGTGGAATGATAAAGTTGAGAAGGAGGATATGATGAAGAAAATAGCTTGGTGGAGTGTGGGGTTGTACGTGTTTTATATTGTGTTGTCCTGGCTTTATTTGTTTGTTTTTACGCACCCTGGTGTGCCGGAGGCCTATATGGGAACGGCTGCGGATCCGAGTACGTTTATGACAACGCATCAGGTCATGTTGAGCCAAAGCTATTCTCGTATACAGGATTGGATTTATTTTATTAATCTTCCATTCGATTGGGTCTTTTATGGGTTTGTTATGATGTTTGGCTTGTCCCGGTGGCTTCGAAACCGATCGAAAGAAGTGACTAAATTTTCAATTGTTCACACGGGGATTTATTTCTTAGCGCTTTCTATTTTGAGTTGGATTGTGACGCTCCCCATTCATTTGAGCGCCCACTATGTGTCGATTCATTATGGGATTTCCGTACAGCCGTTATCGGGTTGGTTTAAAGATCAATTGACCTCTTTTTGGGTCAACTGGATCCTCACAGTTGTCACGATTGTCGTGATTTATTATTTCATCCGACGCAGTCCAAAGCGTTGGTGGCTTCCAGTCGGGTTACTCGCGATCCCATTTACGATTTTTTTAATGTTCATTCAACCCGTTGTGATTGATCCGCTTTATAACGACATCCATACCTTAAAGCCGTCTCCGTTAAAAACTGAAATTCTTCAATTAGCGGCTAAGGCAGATATTCCGGCTCACAATGTCTATGAAGTAAATATGTCGGATAAAACCAATGCGATGAACGCCTATGTTAATGGGATTGGATCAAACTTGCGAATCGTTCTTTGGGATACGACGGTTGACCGTTTGAAGAATACCGAGGTATTGTTTGTCATGGCTCATGAAATGGGTCACTACGTCATGCATCACTTGTTTTACAGTATGATTGGCTCAATTGTCTTGATCTTTGTTGGCCTGTTCTTAAGTTCTAGGTTTTTGATCGCCTTTTTAAACAGATGGGGTGGACGATTGGGGATTAAACACCCAGGAGATCTTGCAACGATTCCCATTTTGCTTTTGTTTTTCTCCGTATTGTCCTTTATCGGTTCGCCGATTGAGAGTGCAGTTTCGAGACACTATGAGCACGCGGCGGATGCCTATGCGGTTAAAATGACGCAGGACCCAAAAGCCGGTATTGCTGCTTTTCAAGAACTGTCAAAAGTTGGCTTAAGTGATGTCAATCCGCCAAGTGTCATTCGGTTTTTGACTTATGATCATCCGACTATGCTTGAGCGTATTTCTTATTTACAAAATGAGGAAAAACTTCTGGGTCAAAATCAACCGTCTTCTTCTAAAAAGTAAACAAGTAGGCTGACCTATAAGGGTCAGCCTCAGGCTGTCGAAAAAGTCTTCGACAGCCCTTTTTGTTCATAAAGCTTTATGCATTTACCGCATTAATATATTATAATAATATTGAAAATATTTAATAAAACTTCGTTGTGTTTAGCGGAAAGCGAGCCAATTTTCACCAGAACTAAAAAGCAACAAAGTTTACGAAAACAGTCTTTGTTTATGAGTTAAATACAAAATAACCAAGTGGAAATCGCGAGACGCCTGCGGAAAAACGGGCGGCCGAGACCCCGCAACCCCTATTTAAAGTGAGGAGGCTCGGACGTTCGTCCGCGGCAAGCGAGCGAATTTCCACAATTTGATCAAAAACAATAAATTATAGTTCAAGACCTGCAAAAAAAATCGAGTGTAGAGAAAAATATGGGGTTTCTCTACACTTTGAGGCAGAGCAAGAGTCAGCCTCTTTTCTATGAACTCTAGTTTCGAAACATGGGGTCCGAAACAAGTGAACCTGGTGTTTCGAATTGATGTTTATTGAGAAAAAATGAATTTGACCGCTTATTTTTTCGTAAGCTTATGGTAAAATGAAGACAAAATTAAGGGTTTTCAGTATGGAATAAAGGGGAATGAATGTGTCACGAGATGCAGAAAAACAGTTAGCCGGAGAATTTGCTGCAGGGTATGTAGAGGATGGAATGATTGTTGGACTTGGAACCGGTTCGACGGTGTATTTCACGATTAAAAAAATAGCAGAGCGTGTGAAGACAGAAGGATTGAACGTCAGGTTTGTGTCGACCTCTGTACAATCCACTGAACTGGCCGAGTCACTTGGACTAAGAGTGGATTCGCTTAATGATGTCGATGAGATCGATGTAACGATTGATGGGTGTGACGAATTTGATCCAGTTTTAAATGGAATTAAAGGCGGCGGTGGTGCGCTCCTCTATGAAAAGATTGTCGCCAAAGCGTCGCGGCAAAACATTTGGGTTGCCGATCGCCAAAAGGAAGTTCAATCCTTAGGAGCGTTTCCTTTACCAGTTGAAGTGTTGCGATTTGGGTCGGCCCATACCATTCGACAACTTAAAGAAACCGGGTGTACGCCTAAAATTAGATTAAAAGATAACGGAGAGGTCTTTCTTTCAGACAGTCAAAATTTAATTGTGGACATGCATGTGAACCACATCGAGAATCCTACCCAACTCTCCATCTGGTTAAATCAGATTCCTGGTGTGGTGGAGAATGGCTTATTTATTGGCATAGCGGACCAGGTAATTTTACCCGATTTGAACGGAAGCCTTAGAGTGGTGAAGAAAGAAGGTTGAATAGGGGATAGCAACCTAATTTGACCAGAACTAAACGTTTGTCCCATGCATGTTGTTCACGATTGAATATAGTGTTAAGGACATAGCTGCTACGCAGAGCTGTGTCGGAATACCTCCTCGCTGTTTTAGGTCAAGATCAAGTCATGCCTCCTGAATAGGGAGCAGTCCGAGCGTAGGACTGCTCCTTTTGACTTTCATAGGACAAGTTATGCTTATTGTTTGTATTGCGGTTCCTCTTGTTGGATATATTGAAGACGTTGATTCAATTGATCAAGAATGGTTTTTTGCTGCTGAGACAAAGATTGAAACATCGTTTTTGCCGCTTGATCGTTTGTTTCAAGAGAAAAGGAATCCAAACTTGCAAGCGCAGATTCACAACTTGCAATGGTTTGTTGCAGTTTTGTTCCGACTGTCATAGTGTCACCTCCCAACTCTAGAATACCCTTACGCTAGAAAAACTCTCCTTACAAAAATACCCATTTTTCTTTGAAAGAGGAAAAATTGGAATGAAAGAAACAAAAGGGGAAAACACTATAAATGGTTATTCTAAATCACTGGGTAGGAGGTCATGTTAAAATGGCAAGAGTGAATTGGTGGTCTATGATTGCAGGCGCAGGACTTGGTGCGGCATGTGCGGTGACTTTAGCAAAACGAAACCAACAAATACATGAATCGTCGAAGAAAAGGTCAAGTATTCAAAGTTTAACTACGGAATTTCTCCAACAACAGGAAGAACAATTTATATAAGAAAGCAACACTCAGGGCTTTGGGCCCTTTTTTTATTTCAAAATAATAGGGTAAAAACTTAACCGCTTTCGAAATACACAAAAAAGTAACTGAAATTAGAAGAAAGCGCTTTACAATTAAATTTTTAGATGTATAATAAAATCAAATAAACAGTTAGGAAACTTAGTCTCCATAAGGGATTGACCATAGTTTCGGAAAAATAACAATTCAGTACGCTGTTTTACTTAAGCGTTTTCGCTAGTGCTGGATTAAGGAGAATTTCAAGAATATGGCGACAATTTACGACATTGCAAAAAAGGCAGGTGTATCTGCAGCTACCGTTTCCAAGGTCTTAAATGGCTATTCAGATGTCAGTGCAAAGACGGTTTCGAAAGTCACAAAAATTTGTGAAGAGATGGGGTATCGCCCAAACTCAGTAGCAAGGGGCTTAGCAACCAAAAGATCGTCGACGATCGGTATTTTCTTTACAGATCATCTGAATTCCGGTTTTCGCCATCCTTTCTTACAAGACATTCTCGCAAGTTTTAAAGAAGTTGTCGGACAAGCAGGCTATGATTTAGTCTTCTTTTCGGACGATAGTCCTAGTAATAAAAGCAATACTTTTTTTGAAAGAGCGAGACATCGTAACGTGGATGGTGTGTTTTTAATGGGTGTTCCGAGAACCGATCCAAACCTCCATAGTCTAGCGCATAGTAATATACCGTGTATGGCGATAGATTTAGATTTATTGGGTTCAAGAGCTGGGTATATCACGTCGGATAATATTGGCGGTGCAATTAAAGCGGTTGACTACCTCATCCAAATGGGCCATACCGAAATCGCCTTTATTTCAGATGTGTTTTCAACGAAACCTGGTCAAGATCGGTTGATTGGTTTTCGCGCTGCAATGCAGACCCATCATATCCCCATTCAATCGAATTGGATTTTACATGCGGACTTTACCGAACAAGGTGGTTATACGGCGGGACTGCGTCTCTTGGAAAAAGGAAAGGTACCAACAGCTCTGTTTTGTGCAGGGGACATGATGGCATTAGGTGCGATTAAAGCCTTGAATGACAAGGGAATTCGTGTTCCGGAAGATTTATCTGTGATTGGATTCGATGACTTGGCTCTATTAAAGTACTTTAAGCCAGGGCTCACGACCATGAGACAAAATAAAGCTTTATTGGGACAACGGGCGGGAACTGAACTGCTTAAGATGATGAAGGATACCAATTATTATCCCTCTTCTTCGTCATTAATCGAAACCGAATTAGTGATTCGGGATACGGTGAAAGAACCAAGGAAGAACAGTCAATTAGAATTCGTTTAATAATAGTGTACTCAGGCTTTAAGGAGGTGAGGCATCCCGTTAAGTCAACAATTAAAGCGGTGTCATACTTAAAGACATAAAAATTAAAAATGGGAGTGGAAAAATGATGAAAGCAAAACGCGGCATCACACTTATTCTATCCATCGTTTTTGCTCTGAGTATCTTCTTAGTAGGATGTTCTAGTAGTAATAGCAATGGATCAAGTAACTCAACAAAAAATTCATCCGGTAATTCCTCAAAAGCAGCATCAGCTCAACCGCTTAAAGTGGTCGCTACAATCGGAGGGAACTGGCAAGCAAACTTCAACCCGTTCTCAACAAGTGCTCTTGGTGGAACTAACGGTTTAATCTATCAACCTATGTATTATTTCAGCACAGTAGGTCAAGATAAATATCCGTTTCTTGCAACGAAATATACTTGGATTAACAATAACAAGACCTTAGAAGTAACCCTTCGCAAAGGTGTGAAATGGTCTGATGGGAAAGATTTCACAGCTGACGATGTTGTCTTCACTTTTAATGAATTAAAGCAATATCCAGCAGCAGACACCAGCGGTATAATGAAACAAGTGACTTCTGTTGTGAAGAAGGACGACACAACAGTAGACTTTAATTTTGATCAACCAAACGTGCCATTTGGCGTGTATATTCTTCAACAACCGATCGTGCCTCAGCACATCTGGAAAGATCTTGGAGATCCTTCTAAAGCAACGGTTACAAAACCAGTGGGTACAGGTCCATACGTTTTAGACAGCTTTACACCTCAAGAATACAAGCTTAAAAAAAATACAAGCTACTATGATGCAAGCTCTTATGCGGTACCAGAAGTCGATTTTCCAGCTTACGCATCTAATGAAAGCGCTCAATTGGCTTTAGCTAAAGGCGATGTGGACTGGACGGGAATGTTCATTCCAAATGTCGATAAAATCTTTACATCACAAGACAAACAACACAACAAATATTGGTTCCCACCAGGTGCACCAATCATGTTGTACCCTAACTTAAAGAATCCAATCCTTAAAGATGTAAACGTTCGTAAAGCAATCAGCATGGCGATTGATCGTAATAAGATCGTCAAACAAGCAGAAGACGGCTACGCAAAAGTAACAAACCCAACGGCTGTTTTACCGCAATTCAAAGATTTAATTGATCCTAAGTATCAAAATGCTGAGTTCAAAGCCGATCCATCTGGAGCTGAAAAGGTTCTTCAGGCTGCAGGTTATAAAAAAGGGAGCGACGGCATCTACGTCTCACCATCTGGTAAGAAACTAAGCTTTACTCTTGACGTTGTATCCGGTTGGTCTGACTGGGTAACAACTTGTAGTGTCATCTCTCAAGAATTGAAAGCAATTGGGATTGATGTGAAAGTAGCCCAACCTCAATATGGTGCTTATATGAGCACGATTCAAGGGGATAAGTATGACCTTGCAATTGGTTGGACAAATTCAGGTAACACACCTTATAAAACGTTCAATGATATGTTAAACACAAATGGTGCATGGAATATTGAGAAGTACAGCAATCCAACACTTGATGCAGCATTTAAAGAGTATCAAGGCACGACCGATCCTGCGAAACAAAAAGTCGCAATGGCTAAAGTAGAAGATGTGATGGTGAACCAGCTTCCGGCTATTCCATTGTTCTACGGACCAACTTGGTATGAATATTCCACTAAAAAATACACGGGTTTCCCAGATTCAAACAATGCTTATGCAGGTCCAGCACCTTTCTCATGGCCAGCACCAGCCGTTGTCCTTTCGAAACTTAAGCCAGCAGGTCATTAATTCTTTTAAAAAGTGGGGGGATTTTCCCCCTTTCTTTTTAAAAGTTTCACTAAACCGTTTTCAAGACTTTTCATATAATGAAAACTAATAATAAGGAGGGTGCCCCATGCGTTTTCTCTTAAACCGACTTGGATTCTTTGTTTTATCTTTGTGGGCGGCTATCACGATTAACTTTATTCTACCGCGCTTGATGCCAGGAAATCCGGCCGACATCATGTTCGCGAAATTTAAGGGCCAGCTTGATCCATCCGCCATGGCAGCCATGAAAAAAGCGTTTGGTTTAACCGATAAACCAATGATCATTCAATATTTCGAATATCTTAAAGGACTTGTCACGGGTAACTGGGGGCTTTCGTTCTCAAACTATCCAACACCAGTTATGGACATTATTAAACAGAGTGTACCTTGGACAGTAGGTCTTGTAGGGGTTGCGACAATTCTAGCGGTCGTGATTGGAACGTCAGCTGGTATTTACATTTCTTGGAAACGTCAAGGAATTTTGGATAACTCTCTACCATTATTAACTATGGGAATTCAATCATTACCTTATTTCTGGGTTGCCCTTCTATTCTTATTTATTTTTGGATTCAAATTAAATTGGTTCCCAATGGCTCATGGTTATGATACCAGCGTTACAAAAGGATTTAACTGGCCGTTTATTTCAAGTATGCTCTATCACTCGTTCCTCCCAGGGATTACGATTTTACTCGGTTCTTTGAGTGGTTGGCTTGTTGGAATGCGTAATAACATGATCAACACATTGGGTGAAGATTATGTGGTGTTTGCTGAAGCTAAAGGAGTTAGCACAGGACGCTTGATGTTTACCTATGCGGCTCGGAACGCAATTTTGCCACAACTTACAAGTTTTGCGATTGCAATCGGTAACGTCGTCAGTGGATCGATCTTAACGGAACAAGTTTTCTCGTACCCAGGAATTGGGGGCCAATTAACGAATGGGGTGCTTCAAGAAGATTTCCCACTCATTCAATCCTCGTTCTTGTTGATTGCGGTTGCTGTTCTTGTCGCGAATTTGATCGTTGATTTATTATACAGCCGTTTAGATCCACGTGTCAGAACAGGAGGCACTGCAAATGAGTCTTAATACTGAGCCCCAACAAGGGTCAACAAAAGTCGTCTATAAGAAAGCCAAGCGAAAATGGATTGACCGTACCGGATTTCTTGCACCATTCTTAAAAAATGGGAAAGCTTTAACAGGGCTGATCATCTTTGCCATACTCGTTTTAGTGGCGATCTTTGCCCCACTTATTGCCCCTTATAATCCGAAAGCCTTAGATTTTGATATGGCTTTAGCGCCAAATGCCCAACACTGGTTTGGAACAACGAATACCGGTCAAGACATCTTTTCTCAGTTTATTGTAGGTGCTCGAACAACGATCACCGTAGGATTCGGGGCAGGCATTCTAGCGACGATTCTCGGAATCTTTTTTGGAGTAACCGCAGGGTATCGTGGAGGTTGGGTGGATTCTGTACTCTCATTCTGTATGAACCTTTTCCTTGTGTTGCCAGGCCTCGCTTTGTTAATCGTTATTGAGTCTTATGTTAAGAACTCAACGCCTTACATCAACGGTTTAATTATTGGTTTGACGGGTTGGGCGTGGGGGGCACGGGTATTCCGAGCTCAAACCTTATCGCTCGCGAACCGTGACTTTGTTGTTGCAGCCAAAATGTCAGGTAAATCTGATTTAAACATTATGATTACTGAAATCTGTCCGAACATGATGTCGATCATTGCATCTAACGTGATCTATGCGACACTTGCTGCAGTCCTTGCAGAGTCTGGTCTTGCTTTCCTTGGTCTGGAAGACATTAACTCCATCAGCTGGGGAACCATGTTGTACTGGGCGAGTTCCAACGGCGCGATGCTAACAGGAGCATGGTGGTGGTTTATCCCGCCAGGTCTTGGGATCGGTTTAGTAGGATTAAGTTTAGTACTAATGAACTTCGCCATTGATAGCATTACGAACCCGCGTCTAGCAGGTCAGAAGAAGAAGAAGAGGAGGAAGCGTCGTGCCAAATCCACAACAACCAGTGCTTGAGCTACGAAATGTCTCTGTTGGTTATGAATCTTCACATGGGATTGTTCAAGCGGTGCGAAATGTCTCACTTAAAATATATCCAAATACCATCGTTGGTTTGATCGGGGAATCCGGTTCTGGAAAAAGTACGATGGCCAATGCGATTATGAATCTATTGAAAAATAATGCACGTCTCCTAGAAGGTGAAGTCATTGTTCAAGGGGAAAACGTCTATGACATGAGCAATAAAGCCTTGCGTAAATTTCGTTGGAATCGGATGTCTATGGTTTTTCAAAGTGCCATGAACGCATTAAACCCAGTGCTAACGGTTGAACAGCAAATTGCGGACGTTTTTAAGTACCACCGTCCAAATATGTCGAGAAAAGACGTTCATAATAAAGCGGTTGAATTGATGCAACTCGTCAGTATTGATCCGAAACATTTGCGAAGTTATCCACATGAATTATCCGGTGGAATGAGACAACGGGTGGTTATCGCGATTGCCGTTGCCTTAGAGCCAGACCTTGTCATCATGGATGAACCCACAACAGCTCTTGATGTGGTTGTCCAAAAGTCCATTTTAGATAAAATAAAAGAGCTTCAAAAAGACAAAGGCTTTGCCGTTCTATTTATCAGTCACGACTTTAGTTTGGTTGCGGAACTCGCACAGAAAGTTGCCATCATGTACGCAGGGCGTCTGATTGAAATGACGGATAGCACAGAATTGAACTTGGAACAACGTCACCATCCTTATACAGAAGGCTTGTTACGAGCGATTCCGGAACTCACCTCTGAGACGGTCACCATTGAAGGGATTCCAGGAAACCCGCCAGACCTTATTAATCTCCCAACAGGATGTGCCTATCATCCTCGTTGTAAGTATGCGATGGAAAGTTGTAAAACAAAGATGCCTGAACAACGTGACGTGGAAGGCCGCTTGATTGCGTGCCATCTCTATGAAAAAGAGGCGGTGAACTAATATGGCTATGAAAGAACCGAAAGTCGGAATGGATAAATTGATTGAGGTGGACGATCTTGTCGTCAAGTTTACGGTTCGAAGCGACTCCGGAAAACAAACCATTGTTCCCGTTGACCACGTCAACTTTCATATTAGAAAAGGAGAGGTTCTCTCTCTAGTTGGTGAATCTGGAAGTGGAAAGTCAACGATTGGAAAAGCGTTGGTTCGCATCCTTAAGCCAAGCAGTGGAACCATTAAGGTCAACGGCCAAGATATTACGGGGATTAAGAACTCAGCGCTTAAAGAATACCGTCGAAATGCCCAAATGGTGTTCCAAGATCCGTTTGGCTCTCTTAATCCAGTGAAAACGATTGAGAATCACCTAACGTTTCCTCTTAAAAAGCATCAAGGATTTAGAGGGCAAGAGCTATACCAACGTGTGGGTGAATTACTGGAACAAGTGGGATTGACGCCTGTTAATGAAATACGGACAAAGTTCCCACACGAACTCTCAGGTGGCCAACGTCAACGTTTGGCAATTGCACGTGCCTTGGCAGTTAATCCTAAATTCATTGTTGCTGATGAGCCGATTTCAATGTTGGATGTCTCCATTCGTGCTGGGGTCCTTCAACTGATGAATCAATTGAAGGAAGATTTCGGGTTAGCCTATCTCTATATTACGCACGACTTGGCGTCGGCACGTTATTTTGGCGACCGCATCATGGTTATGTATGGCGGTAAGGTAATGGAGGTTGCGGATTCTAAAGAATTGATTAAAAATCCGCGTCACCCTTATACACGTTTACTTCTCGCGGCAACTCCAGGTAGCCAGCGCGATGCAAACTTGACGGACCATTCAAATGAGCCTCCAAACCTTAACGTTGAACGAAAAGGCTGTCCGTTTGCTTTCCGTTGCCCGCTCGCAACGGATCAGTGCCGTGAAGACATGCCAGCGCTCGAAACTAAGGGTCAAGAGGAACATTTTGTGGCTTGTCATCACACCTCTTAAATTAGGATAATTGTTCTAGAAATATAGAAGAGCCGTGGTGGCGTGTGGGTCACTGCGGCTTTTTTAGTTGGAGAAGATCGAGTAGAATGCGAGTATGGCAGAAAAATGAAACCGCTTTAAGTTGGCGGCAAAAACTTGTTAGAGGGTGCGCGGAGCTGGTGCTTCGAGATTGTAGTGCGGTGGAGTGTTCCATGCATATAAAAAGGTGCAGAAGTCAAGAAAAGTGTGCAAAACAAGATAAGCCTTCGATCAAATATCCTTACAAAGGAGCGAGTCACGTGAATAGGACAAGCGAGATTAAGAACAAAATTGGCCAGATGTTCGTTGTGGGATTTCACGGAACCACCATTAATGACGATGTGAGAAAGCTGATCCATGAGTACCGAGTTGGTAGTTTTATCTTATTTAGTCGAAATATCGGAACGCCAGAGGAAGTGAAACAACTCACGTCGAGCCTTCAAGAGGAGGCGCGAAAAGCTGGACATGCGCAACCCCTCTTAATTTGCCTGGATCAAGAAAATGGAGTCGTTCGCCGATTAAAGGATCCGACCACTATTTTTCCTGGCCCTATGAGTTTAGGCGCAATCGATGACTTAGAGCTTTCTGAACAAGTGGGACTCGCAACCGGTCGCGAATTAAAAGAGCTCGGAATTAACTGGAATCTAGCACCAGTTGTCGATGTCAACAATAACCCGAAAAACCCGGTCATTAACGTTCGATCGTTTGGAGAAAACCCTCAGAACGTCGCGTCACTTTCAACCAAATGGTTTAAGGGGCTTCAACAAGCGGGGGTGGCCTCCACCTTGAAACATTTCCCTGGCCATGGAGATACCGATGTCGATTCCCATTTGGATTTGCCGGTCATCCATCATTCACTGGATCGCTTGTTTGAAGTGGAATTGGTGCCATTTATTGAAGGAATTAAACAAGGAACCGATGTGATCATGTCCGCGCACATCTATTTTTCAGCTTTAGAAAAAGAATTCGGTAAGTCCGCGACCCTCTCTCACGAAGTTTTAACTGGACTTTTAAGAGAGCGGCTAGGCTTTAATGGCGTCATCACCACAGATTGCCTTGAGATGAACGCAATTTTAAATACAGTGGGTGTGGCAAAAGGTACCGTTGAAGCCGTCAAAGCAGGTGCCGATTACACAATGATTTCCCACACGATCGAACGTCAAGTCAGTGGAATTGAGGCACTTATTCAAGCGGTTGAAACGGGTGAGATCTCTGAAAAACGGATTCAGGATTCCTATCAACGCATAATGGATTTAAAAAATCGTTATGCTGGATCATGGGAAGCGCTCCATTCAATGGGGACTTCATATGTTGGATGTGTGGCTCATCAAAAACTCGCTCAAACCACCTATCAGAAAAGTGTGTGTGTGGTGCGAGATGCGATTCAAAGTTTGGATGCAGGAAAGCCAACCATTGTGGTTTATCCACAAAGTATGGCAACCAACCAGGCTGAAGATAAACAAGAGCATTCCCCAGTTCAACTTGCATTGGAGACCTATGATCTTGCGCTTATTCCCCATGCGGTAGGGGAGGAAGAAACCGTAGAGATCACGGATCCATTGGATCAAGTGATTGTGTTTGCATATTCCCTTAGCCAAGAGGATTCTTATTTTAAAGCGATTGAACCACTTGTAAAAAAAACAAACGCTGTTTTAATTGCCTTACGCGGACCGTATCCGGTTCAAGAATTTGACGGAGACGTCCAAGCGATCTGTGTTTACGACGATTCACCGAATGCGATTCACTCAAGTCTAGATGTGGTGTTTGGAAAGAGTAAAGCGACGGGAAAGCTGCCGGTTTCGATTGAAGAATAAAATTTTGGAATGAAAAAGAGGCAGAGACAACAGGGGTTGACCCTTTTGTTAACGGGGTTCACTTGAGAGGCACAAAACACAAAATATCACACCAAATCACAATGCTTTTCACAAAATACTAATACCTATTATCACAAAGTAGATCACAAAAAAGCACGGTTTTTATTAACCGTGCTTTAAAAATCCCAAATATATGTCTTATCGTAGAGAAGTCCAACATGTCCTTTCTGTTTAATGTTGTATTATTAAGTTTAAAAATACCCCTTTTAGGAGCCCTCCAAACTCTAAAAACAGGCTTGTTGCAATTACTAAGACAATGGCTGTAACAAAAGATCCAACTAAAATACTAGAAAATGTGATCGAACGTCGTCGTTTCACCAAATGCTCCTTTCCTTATAAATCATTCTAGTAAAATAGTATGGCTCACGTCTTAGATATTCATTCATGACAGTCTAAACTATGTATTATTTTTTAAAATTCAAGACGGATTAAGTAAGTAGAATCAGTTGTTTGATTATACAGCCATGGTTCCTTATAGTGAGGGTCCAGTATTGCCCCAAAGCCTCTGCTCTTTCATCTATAAGGGATAAATATTCTTTGAAGTCGTCTCTTTAGGTGGTAGCACGGTTTTTATATAGCCTGTTTAAAAAGAAAGCACAAAAAAAGTGTAGAGAAACAAAATGCGTTTCTCTACACTCTGAGGACCGAGTTTTATTACGGTCTAATTTAATTGTGCGTCTTGTTAGTTCACAATCGTGATGGTAAGGGTTTGAGACCCCCACTTTTTAGCATCCTGTTTGTTTTGAAGATAAACGTCAATATGGGCACCTTGTATGGCACTTCCTGTATCGGCAGCAATGGCTTCACCGTAACCCGGGATATAAAGCGTTGACCCCAGTGGAATGAGACTTGGATCGACTGCAACGACTTTCTGGTTAGGGTGAGCATTTAAATTTACACCGGTCTTTGTAATGCCAGAGCAACCCGTACAATGAGCAGTGTAGGCTGTTGCTCTTACTTTTATATGATGTTGACCTGTCGTGACTTGTGTAGCTGGAGTTGATTCACTTACTTTAACGGATGAGATCATGGGGTGGTTGGTTAGTTTCGAAGGCAGGATTCGCCCTTTTAATACCCCAAGTTCAACCAGTTTTTCTTGTAAGAGAATCACATCGCATCCTTTTTGACCAAACTTAAGGGGGGGATTGATCACCCCGTGCTGAATGCCCAGTTGATCCAAAGTCGCCACATCACCCTTTCCTGTTAGCGGAAGCTGGTGACTTTTTTGAAAGATAAGGATGGCCCTTTGTGTAGCTTGTCCAAACACCCCTAACGAAATGGTGGATTCCATCGTTTTGGTTTGAATGGGTAGAGTTGCATTCAATCTATCTAAATGGGTGGTTTGATTTTTTAGCGGTGCTGCATAGGTTTTTGTATGAGCATAGCTTAAAGATAAGCCAAACAGGATGGTCATCACGAGTGCCAACTTGGCGAAATGGTTCATAAGTTGACCTCCTTTTATATAAAACAACAACTTGCATTGTAATCCTATAGTATTACAAAACAATAACAAAATGATCTCAGTTTAACAACTTATAAGGATAACGCCTGTAAAATAAAGGATGCTTTGTAAGAAGATTTTTCAATAGTGCCACATATGCAGGAGAGTTGCGTTCTGTTTTGCTTCAACTTATACTTACTATATTTGCATAGTAGGAGGATTTTTTTAAATGGAAGGAAAATACGTAAATGAATCACGAGCGGTTAAATCCGCTTTTGTCATGCCACAAGACTCGAATGCCCATGGCACCATGTTTGGTGGAAAACTCATGTCTTATATAGATGATATTGCGGCGATCTCAGCGACGCGTCATGCACGGACGGGTGTTGTGACCGCGTCGACCGATTCCGTTGATTTTTTACATCCGATTAAAGTGGGGAGTTCCGTCTGTTTGGAATCGTTTGTATCGTGGACGCATCGAAGCTCGATGGAGATCTTCGTTAAGATTATTACAGAAGATCTTATGACTAGTGAACGCCAAATTGCCACGACCTCTTTCTTAACGTTTGTGGCTTTGGGAGAAGACGGCCGACCAACGGAAGTGCCACCCGTAATTCCACAGACTGAGGAAGAAATTTTACTCTATGAAAGCGGTCCGGAACGTCATGAAGTGCGAAAACAAAGAAAAGCAAATAGTCAAAAATTCGCGGGTGTGTTTACTGTAAAAAAACCATGGGAGTAACAAACAAAAAAGAAAGCAGCACTTGGGTTGACTCCCAAGCGCTGCTTATTTATATATTTATTTATTAACATTGCTTAATCTTGGACGAAGTCGTGAGTAAATGGGAATCGCGATAGCCGCCATAAGAATGCCTTTAATGATGTTAAAAGGCAGCACCCCAAGAACGACAAGTGTCATGAGATTGTGTATCGAGTGGTTGGCCGCACTTGCGATTTTAACCATTGAGTTTACACCGTAGCCCAAGAAAAAGGCGTAACTCGGAAAGATGAGATAGTAGTTCGCAATGCTCATGAGAACAGCCATCACGATCGTCCCGACGGCCATTCCGAGTGCCAAACGACTGAAGGTTTTTTTATTTCGGTAGAATAGTGTGCTGGCTAAAATAAATAGGGTTCCGGCTAAGAAGTTCGCGATTTCGCCAACCGGTACTCCTGTTGGTGAGCCCTTGAGTAACCAGGCTAACAAGTTTTTAATGGCTTCGATAATAATGCCGGCAAGGGGTCCATAAATAATGGCACCAATAATTGCTGGAAGATCACTAAAATCAATTTGTAAAAAAGACGGGAACAATGGGAGCGGGAAAGAAAAATACATGATTAAAAAAGAAATGGCGGAAAGAAACGCAAGCGTAATGTTCTTTCTTAAAGACGTGTTTGGCATCTGATCACCTCGTTAGATTTAGTCGTTCTTCTATAAGGGCGGATCTGGTGATGGCGATGCCTTTAGGATGGCTCAAATGTTGGGATCCCATAACTTCAATCATACACTTAATAAAAAACGCCTTGGAAACATAAGTTCCCAAGGCGCTTGAGTGTGAAAAAATTAAGATGGCATACCACGACAAATAAACCGACCAAAATAAGGCCTATCGCAAGTTCATCATCCTTCTCTCATCCAGACTGTACTGTCGGCTCTGGAATCTCACCAGATCCTGCCAAAAATTGGCTCGCGGACTTAGAGGTAACCTCATCACCGCCGGTCGGGAATTTCACCCTGCCCTGAAGGAACGTCTTTAATTATGTTTCTATTATAAATCAATTACAAGAAACTTTTCAAGGGAAAAGTTTTATTAACTTAGAGAACATTCATTTGAATAGCAGGAGTTTCAAGGTCTTATTAAGAATGTTAACTAATATAAGATAAGGTTGTGACTTGACCGAAATGGGGGAATACAAAATGGCATTATTTGAAGCGCTCACACAGGTGATCTTAGATCCTGGTCGCGTCACTCAAAATGAAACCGTTCTCTTTAATCATGCCCGAGATTTAACTTATCATAAAGAAGGTCATCCTGATGTCGTTGTTTTTCCTAAAACAGTAGAAGAGGTTCAAGCAGTTGTGAAGGTGGCCAATACTTTTAACGTTCCGGTTGTCCCATATGGAGCGGCGAGTAGTCTAGAAGGTCACACGATTCCCGTTCAAGGCGGAATTATGCTCGACCTAACAGAGATGAAGCAGATTTTGGAGATTCGTGAAAATGATTTTATTGTTGTGGTGGAACCTGGGGTGACGCGTCGACAATTAGCCAAAGCGTTAAAAAAATACGGTTTGTTTTTTCCGGTTGATCCGGGTGCAGATGCGACGATTGGTGGGATGACGGCTACAAATGCAAGCGGGACCAATACGGTGGGCTATGGTGGGATGCACCAGCATGTATTAGGTCTTCAAGTTGTACTTGCGAGCGGGGAAGTTATTGAGCCTGGGGGGCTTTCTTTTAAATCTTCAAGTGGTTATTCTATTAAAGATTTATTGATTGGTTCAGAAGGGACGCTAGGTGTGATTACTAAAGTGATCTTAAGGGTTCATGGGATTCCTGAAGTGATCCAAGCGGGGAAAGCGACTTTCCCAGATTTAGAATCAGCTGGTCGAGCCGCCGAATTGTTGTTACATGCTGGGGTTGAGGTCAAGCGGTTAGAGCTCGTGGACGCTCAGACCATTGTAGCGGTGAATCGGTTCAGTCATACGAACTATGAAGAGTGCCCGTCACTTTTTATAGAATTGGATGGGCCGCCAGAATCTGTGAAAGAACAAGTGAGCATTATTGATTCCCTTTTGGAAGATGAACAGTGTTTGAGTGTCGCGTTTGAAGTCGATGAACAAGGACGACAAGAACTTTGGCATGCTCGTCATGAAGCGGCTATGTCGGTCGTTGGATTGACACCTGGTAAGCAATTAACATCTACAGATGTGTGTGTGCCCATTTCAGAATTGTCCAAGGCGATCATCGAAACCCGGAAGATTTTAGATCGTTATCCGGTAACAGCTGGGCTTTTTGGTCATGTGGGAGATGGGAATTTTCATGTGGTCGTAGGGGTGGATCGTGAACAACCAGAAGAGGTCGCTCAATTCAAAAAATTAAATTATGAAATTGTGAACTATGCGCTGAAGCAAGGTGGAACGTGTACAGGAGAACATGGGATCGGAGTCGGGAAAATTGATTTCTTGTATAAGGAGCATGACGCCGGAACCATTGCGGTCATGAAGTCGATTAAACAAGCCCTGGACCCGGACGGCCGATTTAATCCAGGAAAACTATTTCGGGATTGAAAGAAGACTGAGAGAGAGGCTCGCGCACACAAAAGGGCAAAAAGAAGTGAGGGAGTGTGCGCAAGGCCATCCGCCCACACTTGCTCTCAACCCCTACATACCAATCTGAAAAAGAACGGCGGGGCGATTGTAGTGACGAGTTCCATTAACGGGGATCGGCAATTTTCGATTATAGAAGTCCGCTTATAGCACATCTAAAGCTGGCCAGGTTGCTTTTGTTAATATGGCAGTACTTGGAGCTTGCCCAGTATAAGATTCGAGTCAATGCGAACTGCCCAGGGACCACTGAAACCCCAAAAGCGCAACACCCACTTTCCCATGGTCCGGGCAAGCCAGAGCAAGTCGCTGATCTCGTGTGTGTCTTAGCAACGTAACCCTCAAGTCCTATTCCTTAAAAAGGGAGGCCGACCTCAATGTTCGAACATTGAGGTCGGCCTCTTCTAGCTTTAACTTGATTTATTTTTAAAAACCAAATAGGAGTACACATAAATCCAGATTATGCCAACAATGAGCGGGATCAGAAGGAAATAAAATCGATAGGCAGTTGGAAAGAGAAGTCCGATCAACGTGATCACACCAATCCCCACCAATATTTTCCCACCAAATCGGTTGGTTCTTTGCCAAACGTATTCATCGGCCAAAGCCCATGGTGTTCGCACGCCCATAAAATAATTTTGGCGTACACGTGTCGTGTAGTTACCGAGAACGATAAATAAGATTCCGATCATTGACGGAAGGATTGAAACGACCGAAAAGCTATTAGGGCTTGAAGGCGGATGAACCGCACTCCATAGAATCCAAACTTGCAAAGCCGTAAAGAACAGATGAATGAGATAACGCATTAGTTGATACGTTCCACTAAACTTATCGTAATTGGCCTTTTTTGGGTCCCATTTTGGAATAAATAGAAACAGAAAGAACAGCACCAAATTAATCAACGGTTCAAAAATGACAGCATAAGCTCGGGGCATGGTCGCGTCTGCCTGACCGGAAATCCCCCAATGGCTTGGAACTTGATGTGGCAAAGCCTGCCAAAACAAAAGACCAGGCAAGAAGCCGATTAACACAATTATTAAAAGTAACCCATTTTTCTTAAACCACATGCGCCTCACTCCCCTTTAAACTGTAAGAGCCAACCAATGATGTCTTGAAAGACAGTCGTGTTCAGTGAATAGTAAATGAATTGACCTTTTCGTTCATCCAAGACAAGGTTTGCTTGTTTTAAAATGTTGAGATGATGAGAGATACTGGGCTTTGACATCTCAAACTGATCGGCAATTTCACCAGCGGTTAGGTTGCCATTTGTTAAAAGTTGAAGGATTTTCCGCCGCGTTGGATCGCCCATTGCTTTAAATGTGTCGTTCAAACGGTTCACCTCTTATTCCTAAGCGATTAGTAAGCCAAGACTTTTATTAATTAGATATTTAGATAAACCTCTAATTAAAATTAACCTCTTTGAAGTGAAATGTCAAGAAAAAAGGGTCAGACCCCTCAAAACACCAATTGGGTGTTTTGAGAAGGTCAGACCCTTCCTGAGTCGGTCTCTAGGAGACGATATGATCGATTATAAGTCCAACGGTGAGTAGGATTCCAAACAAGGTGTGCATTTGAGCAGTTGCTTGCATCGCAGGCATCATTTGGATCGATTTGGTCTTGCCTTTAAAAAGCTTCGTCGCTTGGAATGCTTTTGGCAAACTGATGAAAACGACGAGCATCCAGAAAGATTCGACATGGAAGACCATAAGGGCCACAATCCAAAGGTAGGAAAAAGCAAACATGCCGCCAAGAAAACGAATGGCTTTATGACGTCCTAACAAAATCGCGAGTGTGTGTCGGCCTTTTTCTTTGTCGCCGTCCAAGTCACGGATGTTATTCGCCATTAGAATGCCACCGCATGTGAAGGCGATCGGTACGGAAATTAAGAAACTCGGTAGTGTCACGGTATCGGTTTGAATAAAAAAGGAAATTAAGACGAGAATGAGTCCCATAAATGTACCGGCAACGAGCTCTCCAAAAGGCGTGTAGGCGATTGGATATGGCCCACCCGTATAAAAATAACCGGCGAGCATACACACGGTTCCGATGGCGGCGAGCCACCAACTTGTTTCCATACAAATGTAAACACCAATTAAGGTCGCTGCGAGACAAAAGGAAACCGCCAATCTTAATACCGTTTCTGGTTTGACGCCATCTCTTACAATTGTTCCACCAATGCCGATCGAATGTTCGTCATCTAATCCGCGTTTGAAATCAAAATACTCGTTAAACATATTAGTAGCAGATTGGATTAAGAGTGAGGCGATGGTCATTGCAATGAACAGGCCGAGATGGAATTTTCCATACGATAGGGCTAACGCTGTTCCTAGAATAACAGGTGTGAATGAGGCCGTCAGCGTGTGAGGTCTGAGAAGCTTCCACCAAATTCTCCACCCTGAGTTTTTCTCAACAGGGGGTTGTTTATTTATTACGTCCATTAAGGGTTCACCCTTTTAAAATAATATAGTAAAAAATGCTTTAAAAGACACTTTCAAGTTTATGAGAATAGGGGGAGACTGTCAACTCACTAGACTAAGAAAAATTCACACTAAAAAATGGATGTCTTACCTGATTATTAGAAGAGTGGAAAGAGGATCACATTCAGTAAAATTGACACTTAAAAACAATGAGGTGTATCCTAAAAAGATAAGAAACCATAAAGATTCGCAGGTAAGAATTAAGTAATTTTCCATTAAAAATAAAGAGTGTCATTTCCATTTGTGTGGAAACCTATTTTTTTAAAGGTGTAGGTTAGGGATTATGTAAGGCGTTCTAATGAATGAACGTGTGTCAGGAGGAAGTCAAGTGATCAGTGTGAATCAGCTCACACTACGTGGTTCTATAGATGAAGGGATTAAGTTGTCGAAAGAAAAAGGAATCCCACAATTCGTTTCGCACGTAGAAGAGGTACATCCCATCGATCCAATCGTATTCTTTGAAAACGGAGAGACTCAGTTCTCTGGTGAACGATGTTTTTGGGAAAGCCCAGATCAGCTCACAGTTGTGGGTATGGGGGCAGCCTTTACAATAGAAGGAAGCGGCATGGAACGGATTCAAACCGTAAATGCAAAGTGGGAAGCTTTTAAAGAACAGGTGATTTGCCATCCTGTTGAAAAAGGGACAGGCCCTATCTTAATTGGCGGTCTATCCTTTGATCCGCAGCCCCCTGGGGATTCAGTATGGAAGACCTTTCCGCAGGCTGGTTTTGTGGTCCCTCTTTTTGTTTTGACGATCTACAAAAATCGAACGTTTCTTACCATAAATAGATGGGTGACGAAAGAAAGCGATGGCCAGGCCCTCATTGAAGAGATCCAGGCTCACGTGCAGGCCTTATTAAAGAACAAAAGGCGAGAGCATCGTCGTGGACATGCCATTCGCTCGATTCAAGACCTTCAGAAGGACCAATGGTTTACTAATATTGATAAAATCACAAACGCGATTCGGGAAGGCGAACTCGAAAAAGTCGTCTTATCTCGAGAGGTCCTTGTTAAGGCAGATGCTCCGTTTAAAATATCGAGTATTCTTTGGCATCTTTCAAAACAACAAACGAACAGTTACATTTTTGCAATGGAACAAGAGGAAGCCTGTTTCCTGGGTGCCACGCCTGAACGGTTAATCGAGCGCAAAGACGACCGCTTCAGAACGGGAGCTGTTGCTGGAACGATCGGAAGAGGGCAAACTCCTAAAGAAGACCAGGAAAAAGGCGAAGTGCTTCTTTACAGCCACAAAAACAGAGAAGAGCATCAATACGTCGTGAACATGATTCTTCACGCGATGCGCGACTTGTGCAACAAACTTGAGAGCCCAGATCGCCCTGAACTTTTAAAAGTAAAGGATGTTCAGCATTTATTCACCCCTATTTCAGGAATAGCGAAAGAGGGGGTCACCCTTTTAGATGTTGTGGAACGACTCCACCCTACCCCAGCTCTAGGGGGAATGCCAAGAGATAAAGCACTCACCTGGATTCGTAAACTTGAGACGCATCCGCGTGGCTGGTATGCCGCGCCTATTGGATGGATGGATCAAAACGGGCAGGGAGAGTTCGCCGTCGCCATCCGGTCTGGATTGGTTCAGGGCGATGAAGCCCATTTGTATGCGGGATGCGGCGTGGTGGAAGCTTCTAATGCGATCGAAGAGTTTGAAGAAACACATTTAAAATTAAGACCGATGCTTCGTGCCTTAGAGGGGAGGGAATCCGATGACGTATAATCATGTGTTAACCGGATTTCTTGCGCCATTTATTAATCAGTTGGTTCATTCAGGTGTCCGACATGTTGTCATTAGTCCGGGATCCAGGAGTACACCACTGACCGTTTTGTTTCGAGAACATCCAGATATTACAGTATGGATGAATGTCGATGAACGTTCGGCGGGCTTTTTCGCGCTTGGACTTGCCAAGGGAAAACAGGAACCTGTGGCATTAGTCTGTTCATCCGGTACTGCGGGTGCGAATTATTTTCCAGCGATTATCGAGGCTAAGTACAGCGAAGTGCCATTAATTGTGTTGACTGCCGATCGACCTCACGAACTGCGCGAAGTCGGTGCACCTCAGGCCATTAATCAGGTCATGTTATTCGGGACACATGTTAAAGAGTTTGTGGATTTGCCCTTGCCGGAGTCTAATCCAGGGATTCAACGCTTCATGGCTGGACAAGCTGCTGCAAGTGTCCGGCACGCAACCGAAGCTCCAAAGGGGCCAGTTCATTTAAATGTGCCACTTCGTGAACCGCTTATGCCAAGTGTGGATAGGCGGATCTCTTGGGATCACTTACCAGTTATTCAAACGCATCCTTTAGGGGAGTATGAAACAGGTGTGCTCGACACCGTGATTCAGACGTTAGCCAAGCTAGAACGTCCACTCATCGTTGTAGGACCGAATGAAGATCCAGCACTTGGGGAAGTCATTGCGACATTAGCCGACGTCTTCAAAGTGCCGGTTCTTGCCGATCCCCTTTCCCAATTAAGAGCAGGTCGGCATTCCAAGGCTTGGGTGATAGACGGTTACGATGCTTTTCTTAGAGAAGAATGTTTTAAAAATCGGTATATCCCAGACGGCGTGATTCGCTTTGGGCCGATGCCAGTGTCCAAACCACTTTTAAAATATATAGAGGGCTCTAGACTTTCTACTTATGTTGTTATAAGTGAAGGTGGGAGGCGCAGTGACCCGACCCATCAGGTGACCGATTGGATCAAGGCACGTCCGGTTCCTTTTATAAAGAAACTCGTTGACACGCTCAAATCAAAACCACTTCAAGTCAACCCAAGCTGGACAGAAGGTTGGTTAAAGGCGAATCGGATCACTCAAGATGAGACCGAGTCACTGTTTGAAAAGGAAGCTTGGTTTGAAGGGCATGTAATCGACGAATTACTAAAACAACTCCCTGATCGAGCCGCTGTGTTTGCCAGTAATAGCATGCCAATTCGAGATCTTGACAGTTTTTTTCTCAGAACCAATCGAGAGATTCGGACATTTGGAAATCGTGGAGCAAATGGTATTGATGGCATAAATTCGACAGCACTTGGGGTTTCGGTAAATGGACTACCCACTTACTTAATCGTGGGGGATCTTGCCTTTTTTCATGATCTTAACGGGTTAATGATGGCTAAGCGTTATGGACTCGATTTGACCTGTATCGTGATTAACAATAATGGAGGTGGGATTTTCTCATTCCTTCCTCAAGCTGATACCGCTGAACATTTTGAAGAATTGTTTGGCACACCGCTTGCCTACGAGGTGGGCGACGTCGCTACCCTTCATAAAGCGACGTATTTTAAAGCAGGTGACCCAATAGAACTTCGTGAAGCGATCCATAAGGCAAAAACAGTTAAAGGGTTAAAATTGATTGAATGTGTCACGAATCGTCAAGAAAATGTGGCCATTCATAAAAACTATTGGTTAGGGGTTGCCAACCGTTTAACAAATGAATTATAGGAAGAGGGTTTGACATGAAGCTTCCCATTCAAGATTCTTTTGATCTTTTCTATGAGGTAAAAGGGAGTGGAATACCGCTTCTCCTTTTGCATGGTTTTACAGGCTCACACTGTACCTGGGATCCTTTTGTAAAGGAATGGCAAGATCAGTATCAATTAATTTTGGTTGATCTTGTCGGTCATAATAAAAGTCAAGCGAAGCCACTCTTGGATTCAGAAGCGGAACCCTATACGATGGAAACCATGTCACGAGCACTGGACCTCTTGCTTACCCATTTGGGCCTTGAACAAACCGCGGTTCTTGGCTATTCTATGGGAGGGAGATTGGCCCTCTATTTTGCCCTCCATTATCAACAACGTGTGATGGGGTTAATGCTTGAGAGCGCTTCACCTGGATTAAAGTTGGAAACCGAACGAGAAGCAAGACGGCAAAGCGATCGGGCCTTAGCCGATCAGATTTTAAGTTTAGGTGTAGCTCATTTCGTTAAGGAATGGGAAGCCCAACCGATTTTTCAAACGCAAATGCGTCTCCCTACAACGGTTCAAGAGGCGGTTCGCCGGGAACGATTAAACCAAACAGCCCAAGGGCTTGCGGGAAGCTTAATAGGAATGGGGACAGGCGCTCAACCCTCCTTATGGGACCAACTTCAAGAATTGCATCTGCCCGTTTGGTTGGTTGTGGGAGAATGGGATTCTAAGTTTTGTCAACTTGCAAAAGACATGAGCGAACAGCTCCATAATGCTCGAATTATTGAGACGAAACATTCTGGACATGCGGTTCATGTGGAACAAATTGATTTTTTTGGTAAACTAGTAAAGAGCCATTGGTATCACGAGTTAAATCTATGGCAAGACAAGCTATTAGGAAAGGATGTATGAAAAATGTCAGTAAAATGGGAAACAGTACGTACATACGACGAAATTCTATATGAAAAGTATGATGGCATTGCCAAAGTGACGATTAATCGTCCACGTGTTCATAATGCGTTCACCCCAAAAACAGTCCACGAGATGATCGATGCCTTTAGTCGTGCCCGTGACGATTCAAGCATTGGTGTTGTGATTTTAGCAGGAGCAGGCGGAAAAGCGTTTTGTTCAGGTGGGGACCAATCGGTACGCGGTCATGGTGGATACGTTGGTGACGATCAGATCCCACGCTTAAATGTTTTAGATCTTCAACGTCTAATTCGGACGATGCCTAAGCCGGTTATTGCAATGGTCGCAGGCTATGCAATTGGTGGCGGTCATGTGCTTCACGTTGTGTGTGACTTAACTATTGCGGCAGATAATGCGATTTTTGGTCAAACAGGTCCGAAAGTTGGGAGTTTCGATGCGGGTTACGGAGCGGGTTATCTCGCACGTATCGTTGGACACAAAAAAGCTCGAGAAATCTGGTATCTCTGCCGTCAGTACAGTGCACAAGAAGCTATGGACATGGGTCTTGTGAACACCGTTGTTCCACTTGAGCAATTGGAAGAAGAAACGGTGAAATGGTGTCAGGAAATTCTCGAAAAAAGTCCAACTGCGATTCGTTTCTTAAAAGCCTCCTTTAATGCTGATACAGATGGTTTAGCAGGTCTACAGCAATTTGGTGGGGACGCAACCCTTCTTTATTACACAACCGATGAGGCAAAAGAAGGACGAGATGCGTTTAAAGAAAAGCGCAAGCCGGAATTTGATAAATTCCCAAGATTCCCTTGATTTCTCATTCAACGCGCGCTTCACTAAACTCAGTTTGGTGAGGCGTTTTTCTATTTAAAACAAGCGAGACCACAAGATTTGTCAAGTTTTAAAGGAGGGGGCCCAATGAAGGGAGAACGTTTACCGAATTGGTTAAAGCAAAGGGCACGTTTAACGCCTGAGCGTATAGCACTAGAGACAGAGCAGAAGGCACTTACATTTTTCGAACTGGAAGAAAGAAGTGCCAAATTAGCGCACGTTTTATCTGAAAAAGGTGTCAAAAAAGGAGCACGGGTGGCTTTTATTCAAGGTAATACGCCGGAACTGGTCGTATCCTACCATGCTGTCAGTTATTTAGAAGCGGTGGCTGTCCCTTTGAACATTCGGTTGACGGTAAGTGAATTATCGTGGCAGATTAAAGACAGTGAAGCGCAAATCGTCTTGTATGATGAGCGACATAACGACCGCGTTCAAGACATGTTGGATGTGTTTGACGATGCCGTGACCTTTCTTTCCATTTCATCACTCTTAGACGAAGCGGTTCATGCGGGTCCGTTTAGTCCAATCGATGAATGGGACCAAAATGCGTTGCACACCATTATCTATACCTCAGGAACAACCGGCTATCCTAAGGGGGTTCGTTTAACTTATGGGAATCATTGGTGGAGTGCCATTGGCTCAGCACTGAACCTTGGGTTATCGTCAGCGGACCATTGGTTATGTGTCGTGCCACTCTTTCATGTAAGCGGGCTGTCGATCTTAATGAAGAGTCTAATTTATGGCATGAAGATGACGTTGCTTGAAAAATTTGATGCCTCCGAAGTGAACCGGCGCATTGAAGAAACTGGTGTCACCCATATATCGGTTGTCGGAGCGATGCTTCAGGCCATGCTTGAAGATCCTAAATTTGTGACGCCCTCTCACTTGCGATGTGTCCTTTTAGGTGGCGGGCCAGCTCCCTTACCGCTATTAAATAAATGTACGGAGAAAGGAATGCCAGTCTTTCAAACCTACGGACTAAGTGAGACGGCTTCACAAATTGTGACATTGGCACCGGAATATATGATCTCAAAGTTAGGTTCTGCTGGACGGCCATTGTTTCCAGCCCAAATCAGAATTATTAAGGACGGCGAAAATCTAGGCCCAGATCAAGAAGGGGAAATTCTAGTAAAAGGCCCCAATGTCACCGAAGGATACGATCATCTTCCTGAAGCAACGGAAGCTGCTTTTGAAGACGGATGGCTGCATACAGGTGACATGGGGCGATTGGATCAAGAAGGATTTCTATATGTCTTAGACCGAAGGAAAGACATGATCGTTTCTGGAGGAGAAAATATTTATCCGGCAGAAGTGGAGTCTGTGCTGCTTGGCCACCCAGATGTAAAAGAAGCGGGTGTCATAGGAATTCCGGATGACCGGTGGGGAAGTGTTCCGGTCGGGTTTGTGGTCCTTAGGGAAGGGACAGAGTTCAATCAAGAGCAGTTTCTTCAGTACTGCGAGGCGCACTTAGCCCGCTATAAACTACCAAGACAACTGTTTCAAATTGAGGGTGAGCTCCCCAGAAATGCCTCAAGAAAACTATTGCGTCGAAAATTGGTTGCTCTTTTGCCAGAGTATCCGGAAAAAAGCTTATAACTGGAGTTGGTTAAGGATGGTTTTTAAGGTGGACAATTCTTCCTTGGAGAAGGTTACCCCACGGCCCATCCTTTCTTTTTTTGGAGACCAAATCCGAATGTCATACTTCGGCTCTCGGTCATTCCATCGAACCATCGTGAGTTCTTTTTGCCAGCCGTTGTCTGTTTCTGACAAAGTCCCAAAGCACTCAAGAACTTCATAGCTAAATGTCTCAGGCATGTTTATTCACCTCCTTTCAAGCAGAGGAATGGATTAGAAAGCGTCGATCAATTAAGGTGATAAATAGAGATAAAAGGGGAGTTTTCCAGAGGATTGGGGACAAATAGATTTATTTTACATTTTGAGCGCGTAGGGTTATGCAAAAACAAAAGATAAACTGGCGGGATGGTTCGAAAGAATTTGAAGGTTTCAATCAAGAGTTGGACAAACTTAAAGGAAGAAACGGATAACGAAGAACTAACATAAGAAATGATTCAAGAATTTTTTGGGGTATTTAATTATTTCTCCATCGACTTCAAAAATCCTTTTTTTCTCTTCAATTCTTTGAACCTTTTTCTAAAGTTAAAATGAACTTATTTTATTATGAGAGTGTCCTTTAATATAAATGTGTGGTGAGATCGAGATGAGTAATTTGAAAAGATCTCATCAGACACATGAACGTTTTTACTACCTTGTCCCTTGAAGGCTATGGACCGGGTTCCAAAGGGCATTGGAGGCGGAGCCTGTGTGAATAACCAACACTTATATCAGTTAATCTATAAAGCAAAGCGGGGAGACCGAGAGGCTTTTGAAGAACTTGTTCAGCTCTACAAGGGGAAAGTCTACCGACATGCGTTCGCGATGGTTCATGATCGTTTAGCAGCAGAGGATCTCACTCAAGAAGCCTTTGTCAAAGCCTACACTCAATTAAAAAAACTGGATCAGGAAGCGGCTTTTGTCTCTTGGTTAACACGGATTGTCAGCAATTTATGTTATGACTATCTTAAAAAAGCGAAACGAGAGCGTTACCAAGACGATATTGATATAGAAAGTGATCATTCTACAACACTTCAACTTACACGCTCCGAATCGAGTGAGACCATTACACGCTTGATGATTCAAGAGGGGTTAAAACAGCTTTCTCTTGAACATCGAGAAGTGATCATACTAAGGGATATTCAAGGGTTTTCCTATCAAGAAGTGGCAGATGTCCTTAATATCCCGCTTGGAACGGTTAAATCTCGAATCAATTTGGCCCGGGCAAGCTTAAAACGTTTTCTTTTAGAGGGGGAAGAATCATGAGTGGGCATGTAACGGAGCAATTAAATGCTTATATTGATCAAGAACTGGATGAAACAGAATCTTTTCGGGTCTCTCAACATCTTAAGGTCTGTGAAGCGTGTCGGAAAGAGGAACAGAACCTTGTGGAGATTACAGGGTGGATCACTGAAACGTATCGCATAGAACCGATTCCAGATTTTATTGATCAAAAAATAATGGATGAGATAAAAAACCTGGAAAAAGAAAGTCGGAAACTGGAATATGGAATTGGCGCCGTGACGTTGTCTATATTAATCTTTTTTGGCTTCGTGCATGCCTTTTTCAACGAGAGTTGGAAAATTATATATGCAGTCTATCGAGTCCTTTATAGTTTTGTTCAGGCTCTGCCGCAACTTGTTGGCGTGTCTTCAACGGTCACAATCAGTGTTGTGGGAGGCGGTCTTTTAATTGTGATGTTGACCCTTCCAATTTTGTGGAAGTTACTACACTCAATCGCAGTAGATGAACGGAGAGGCTGGCAGTGACACATCGAATCAAAAAAGCGTTAAAACTAAGTATATTATGTTTTGTGTTTATTGGACTAATGAGCAACCTATCTGTTACACATGCTCAATCGGTTCATTCTTCCGATAAATCATTAACGGTTCCTCAAGGTAAAACAGTTGATAATTTATTTGCCATTGGTCAAAATGCTACGGTGAATGGCACCGTGCGAAACCTAGTCTTGGTTGTTGGCGGCAACCTGCATATTCATTCAAAGGCTCAGGTTGATGAATTAATCCTTGTCATTGGTGGAGATGTCACGGTCGACCCTGGTAGTCACACTACGGAAAATATTTTTTCATTCGCTTGGAATAAACGCGTTTTGGACGCCTTTTTATTTGGAGGGGCGGTGCTTCTATCCAGTTGGTTGTTTAAGCTTGTGGTCGCTTTAGTCCTTATTCTTTTTGCAACGTTGGCGAGTTTTTGGGAGCCTCCATCGATTCGAAAACACCGTCTGTTTGGATCGTGGAAGTTATGGCTCACCGGTTTGATTACCGCTATTTGGTTGGTCATTTTAATTGGGATTTTGACGATCACTATAGTTGGCATTCCAGTGGCGATTATTTTACTCATCATTCCGGCTGTTGCCTTTTTTGTTCTGGTCGGTGCGATCAGCCAGGAACTAGGCGCTCGGATCATTCCTGAAAAAAAGGCGAACTGGACGACCACCATTTTAGGGGCTTTCTTATTAGCAAGCATTCTGGACTTTCCTTTGTTAGGCCTCTTGTTTTATTTGGGTGTGATGGTGCTTTCGTTGGGCCATCTCGTGCTATGGATAACGGAGCACTGGAATAATAGAAAAAGGCCGAAACAAAATCCAATCACTGAATGATGAGTGCCAAGCGTGATTGACATGATGCGATGTGGTATAGTTAAGTAAGTTGCTGAAGATGTTTTATTACGTATAGATTATAAAATTTTTGTAGAGAAGACGAGTCGACGTCGTCAAAATTTCTAAGAATTTAGTATAAGTAAGGACTTGGAGATAGCCAAGTTTTTCTAAAAAGGGGTCGTAGACTGTGAATCAGCTTGAACGTTTACAAATCCTAACTGAAGTGATTGGTGAATTTCGAACGGCAATATTGATTGATGAAGAGCCTGAGAATGTCGGGAGAATGGTTTTAGAAGTGATACAGGAAACAGGCGATCCCAAACTTGCCGATCTCGTATTGAACGCTTATCTTAAACTTGCCGATCGGGAATTATCCGTCCACTATTTAGATGAAGCAATTGCGATCATGCATGATCGAATTGATCAACTTCCTAATATGGGTGGTACTAGCAGTTCCATTAAACATTAATGAATGGTATGTCAAGATCTAATCAAACTGGTTAGATCTTTTTCTACATACAAAGGATTTTGTGCTAAAGGATACTAGCGGAAATGGGTGGAATTTGGGGAGTACCCAAGGCGCGTGAGTCGATTTGTCTAAAAATAAAAAGGGGGAGGTTTTGTGGTGGAATTATCAAATAATTATTATGTAAAAGCCATTGATGTAGAAGATCTTGAAGGTTTAGTGGCAAAATTAAAGGATCTGATTGATCAAAACATCCAGTCTGTCCAAGAATTAGAGACCTGGTTAAATCAAGAACAGACGTTATTTCACCAAATTAACGAAGTTTTAATTGGTCATGAAGTTGATTTTTTGCGAGAAACTGAGAATACTGAAAAGAAAGCGCTCTATCGTTACGATCAATCCAAAGTGCAGCCTTTATTGGTCAAATATCAAGGGGAACTCGATCAAAAATTTTGTGCCCTCCCTTTTATTGACCAGTTGGATGAGAAGATGTATGGGCGGATGCGCCAATTGAGAAAAACAAGAGTGGATATATATAGAGAAGAAAACATTCCTTTAATGGTGAGAGAGCAAGAGACGGCTTCGAAATATAATGAGATCATGGGAAGCTTAATGGTGGAGTGGGAAGGCGAAGAAAAACCGTATGTCTTTGTTCAATCTTTACTAGACAGCTTAGATCGTAATGTTCGGGAACGCGCATATAAGCGCATGGCCAAAGTACGCTGTACAATTAAACCTGAATTGGACGCGCTAATGGACGAATTAATTGGGATTCGTCATCAGATCGCTCTGAATGCAGGTTTTGAGAATTATCGAGATTATAGTTTTAAGAAGATGAACCGCGAATATTCAGTTGAGGATTGCTATGCCTTCCATGACCACGTGGAGCAACAGATCATTCCGGCTTGGAATCGATTAGCCAAAGTTTTTCAGAACGAGTTAGGCGTCGAAGTGTACCGTCCTTGGGACAGCTCAGCAAAGCTATTGAAAAATTCACCGTTTAAAGAGGTGTCTGAACTGATGGACGGTGTGTCTGAAATGCTTGGAAAAACCGACCCTGACTTCCGTAAATACTTTGATGACATGCGGGAAAATGGATTATTGGATTTGGAAGGCAGAAAAGGGAAAAGTCCGGGTGGATTTTGCACCGGTTTTCCCGTCTCAAAAAACGCGTTTATCTTTGCCAACTTTAGTCCATCTTTTTTTGCTTTGATTGCCTTGATTCATGAGATGGGCCATGCGTTTAACTTTTATCTGCAATATCAGGCGTGGGGAAGTTGTGAAGAAGAGATGATGGGAGCCGAGGTTGCTGAGCTGTATTCGCATGGAATGGAACTCCTCCTGTTAGATAAGTTGGATACCTTTTATCCAGACCCGGATGAATTTAAAAAAGCTCAGCGCGAAGAACTTAGGCGCGCCTTTACCATGTTAATTGGGCCATTGTCGGGGGACTTGTTCCAGCATTGGATGTATACCCACCCCAATCATACGGCTCTGGAACGCGATGCTAAATTTCTTGAAATCAGCAAGCGGTATATTAAAAATCCAGAAGATTTGACTGGATTTGAAGAGGTGGTCGCTGGGAGCTGGATTGGAACCATTCATTTCTTCCAGTTTCCATTCTATAACATTGAATATTCAATGTCGGAAATCGGTGCCTTGCAGTTATTGGAAGCGTATAGAAAAGACCCGAAACAAGCGGTTGAGGCATATAAACAAGGGGCACGTGCGAACTTAAATCAATCGATTGCAGACGTGTATCGTGAGACCGGCGTTGCGTTTGACTTTTCTGAGCTGGCTGTAAAACGGGTGGGACAGTTTTTAGAAAATGTGATTGCTGAGCTTGAAGACTAAGTAAAGACCGAAACAAACAACCTCGCGCGTTGCGCGAGGTTGTTTGTGATGTGATGTGAGAAGAGCGCCAATCGGACAGAGGGCTGTCATTTTTGTAGCCAGGTGTCTGAAAGGGAGGTCCTATTGGACAGGAAGGCATCGTTTTTGCGGAGAGTTGTCCGAAGTGGCGGTCCCATCGGACAGGAAGCCGTCATTAGTGCGGAGAGGTGTCCGAGGGAGAGGTCCCATTGGACAGGAAGCCGTCATTTTTGCGGGAGGTGTCTGAAAGGGAGGTCCTATTGGACAGGAAGGCATCGTTTTTGCGGAGAGTTGTCCGAAGTGGCGATCCCATTGGACAGGAAGCCGTCATTAGTGCGGAGAGGTGTCCGAAAGGGAGGTCCTATTGGACAGGAAGGCATCGTTTTTGCGGAGAGGTGTCCGAAGTGGCGGTCCCATTGGACAGGAAGCCATCATTTTTGCGGAGAGGTGTCCGAAGTGGCGGTCCCATCGGACAGGAAGCCGTCATTAGTGCGGAGAGGTGTCTGAAGTGGCGATCCCATTGGACAGGAAGCCATCGTTTTAGCGGAGAGGTGTCCGAAGTGGCGATCCCATCGGACAGGAAGCCATCATTTTTGCGGAGAGTTGTCCGAAGTGGCGGTCCCATCGGACAGGAAGCCATCATTTTTGCGGAGAGGTGTCCGAAGTGGCGGTCCCATCGGACAGGAAGCCGTCATTAGTGAGGGAGGTGTCTGAAAGGGAGGTCCTATTGGACAGGAAGCCATCATTTTTGCGGAGAGGTGTCCGAAGTGGCGGTCCCATCGGACAGGAAGCCGTCATTAGTGCGGGAGGTGTCTGAAAGGGAGGTCCTATTGGACAGGAAGGCATCGTTTTTGCGGAGAGTTGTCCGAAGTGGCGGTCCCATTGGACAGGAAGCCGTCGTTAGTGCGGAGAGTTGTCCGAAAGGGAGGTCCTATTGGACAAGGCATCTTTGCGGAGAGGTGTCCGAAGTGGCGATCCCATCGGACAGGAAGCCGTCATTAGTGCGGAGAGGTGTCTAAAGTGGCGATCCCATCGGACAGGAAGCCATCATTAGTGCGGAGAGGTGTCCGAAGTGGCGATCCCATCGGACAGGAAGCCATCATTTTTGCGGAGAGTTGTCCGAAAGATGAGGTCAGAGTAAGGAACACCCGACCTACCCACCCCCATGAACCTCACCAAGCCACCGGCCCCAAAAAAAATACGGGGACTGAACATACTACTTTGTTCAGTCCCCGTACAATCAAACGCTCTATTAGCGTAGTGAATAACCTCCGTCGACAATCAGCGTTTGTCCTCTGATCATCCAGGCTTCTTTTGTACATAAGAAGTAGACAGCATTGGCAAGATCGTCCGGTTCCACGATGCGACCGGCTGGATTTTGTTTCCGTGCTTCTTCAAGCAATTCCTCGCGATTAGGGAAATGCGTTAACGCATCGGTATCGACCGCACCGCCGGAGACGGCATTGACCACAATGTTCTTAGTCGCGAGTTCAGCCGCAAGATAACGGGTAATGGCTTCAACCGCTGCTTTTGATGTTCCAACCGCTACATAGTTTGGTAAAGCGCGAATTGACCCTAAGCTGGATAAGGCAACGATGGATCCACCACCGTTTTTCTCCATTAATTGAGCCGCAAGCTGGGCACTGAATAAATAGGCTTTGGCATTGATGTTTTGCGTCCAATCCCAGTGATGTTCTTCAATTTCCATGAGTGGACGGAGCACGCCAGATGCAGCATTGTTAACAAACACATCAAGCCGTCCGAATTCAGCTTCCACTTCGGCAAACAAATTCTTAATCTGCTCATGTTCCCCGACATTTGCTTTAACAAGATGGACGCGAATGCCATAGGCCGATTCCAAAGCCGCTTTGGTTTCTTCAGCGGGTGTCTTTTTTCTCATGTAGTTCAACACAAGATTATAGCCATTCTGGGCAAAACGCTCGGCAATGGCTCGTCCAATCCCGCGTGTCCCTCCTGTAATTAATGCTACTTTTGTCATCATTGGTCACCTCTAGTTTTTATGATCTGGTTTGTAAGACCTTATTGAATGGCAAGCATAATGGCAAGATACGCACTGATTAAATAACCAGCGGATAGGAGGCCAACCATCCAAGCGGACAACCTTCGCACAATCCCCATGCTTACTAAAATTAAGAATAAGATACAAAACCCTATGAATACGACACTTATCATACCAAATTGAAGCGTTGCGCGAAACGTTTGTGGAACAGTTTGGCCATAAAGAACATGAAAAAGCGCATTCTCTCCATTAAAATGCAAGAGTTGTGAGACATCATGTGGTGGTGTTTGCTGCCCCATAAAAGCCGTAACGATAAAAATACCGATAAGCATCACACTCTCAAGGCGCGCCCATTTAAGTGCATCAATCGGCTTGCCTTTTTTCATCTGATAGCGGGTATAGAAGCCGTTAAAAAAAGCAAGAAGAATCAATGGGATTAAAAGCAAATGCTTAATTAAGAGTGCTTGTGTATAGTTGCCTACGAGTCCGTATTGATAGTTGTGAAAAGCACCAGGGATCGATTGGTCAAGAGATGGTGAAATGTCGATGACCATGGTCAAAAACCCAGCGGCTATAATAAGTAAAATTGAAAGGATCGCAAATGGCGAAAACCATCTCAAAAATCCTAACCAGTTTCGATCACTCTTAGAGCGCCACGCGGCTATAAGCAAACATCCTCCCCAAAGAGAAACGCCTAACAAATGAACAAAATGACCGACAAAGCCCCAAATAGGTGATAAGCTCGCAGCATGCCCACTCTTTGCATAGATTCCAATAAGAAGAATGCTAAGAATAAGAGAAAGCTTAGAAAGGATCGGATCTTGATCAATCGGATTAAAATAAATGAGTAAAAATAATAGGAGTGCAATGGCAAGGAGAATCAGCCATGCTTTTCCGATCACAAAACTCGTCATCACGCCTTTAAAACTCAACCAAATGCCTAGGTCTTTTGAAAGGCTTAAAATCACGCTCAAGACCGGAAAAAATGAGAGGACACCAATCCCACCTGTACTCCAAAGCAGCAATCCTTTAGAATAGGGACTATCAGGTTTATGGTTAGGCGAGAGGGTGGCAAATAGAAGCCCTCCTGTTAATAATGAGAAACATATGTAGATGAGACATTCAGTAATGATGATCATAATTAGGGTGTCCTTTCTACTGTAACAGACTACTTTTATTCTAACCGCTTACATATAAGGTTACAATCTGAAAACGTGAAAGGTGAGCGTGAAAAGGAGCGAATTTTTTAATGACAGAAATCCAGAAAGGTAAGGCGTCTCAATTGGAAGTTCATGCGGTTTTGATAGGGGAACCGAAAACGCTCGAAGATGGTCATGGACACTCGGTTCAATCGGCCATTAATAAATCCGTTGTTCACGTTCCTCTGTTTTTAACGGCCACGCATTTTGAAGGGGATCGGCAGGCCGATCAGAAAAATCATGGTGGTGTCGATAAGGCGGTCTTAGCCTATAGCTACAACCATTATCCGTATTGGGAACAACGCCTAGCTAAACCAATGTCTTATGGGGCATTTGGCGAGAATTTGACGATTTCAGGATTAACTGAGGAAGATGTGGTGATTGGGGATACGTTTGAATTAGATGAAGCCATCATTCAAGTGTCGCAACCTCGTCAGCCTTGTTTTAAGATTGCCTTCAAACACCGAATCAAACAAATGCCTCTGTGGGTAGAAGAAACTGGACGATCAGGCATCTATTTTCGCGTGTTAAAGGAAGGGTGGGTGTCTCCGAAGCCTGAGCTCAAACAGATTGAAAAAGGGCATGGGACATTAACCTTAAGTCAGTTGAATGCGATTTTGTTTTCGAAGACTGCAACAGTGGACGAGCTAAGGGAGGCCACCGATCAGGTAGGCGCTGCCGAATCGTTAAAAGTCGATTTATTAAAAAAACTGGCCAAAATCGAAAAGGTCTAAACCACTAATTAGTGAATCACACATTCTCCCAAACATTCCAAGGGCCCCCTGCATACACTAATATGAACTGCTGACACAAAGGGGGTGCCTTGATGGATGAACTAACAAGGCAAAAAAGGCAACGAGAATTCACGATCTATCTTGTCCTTTTCATACTACTTGTGATCGTAGGAAAGATTACACTAAATGGTCAGCAAGTTGGGTCTGGAAATTACAATGGAAACGCTTCTAATAGTCCTTACGGTTCTGGTATCTATACCGGTGCGTATTATAACGATCCTTTTTATGGCGGAATGCCACAGTATGCTCAATATGGAGGATATGACTATAGCTATAACGGGCATATGGGCTATGGGTATGGGCCACCGCAAATGGCATACGGAATGGGGCAGCAGATGGGCCAACCACAGCTGGATTATAGAATGTACAATGCCTACTACCCGAATCAATATGGGCATACCGACCCTTACCAGATGCATGCTTTTGGTGGCCATCCATATGGTTATTCATACGGAGGAACGCCTCAAGCTGCTCATTACGGATACGGGTCACATGATCCATTCTTAGGTGGAAACCCCGGTTGGAACGGGGGATATCCACAACAGAACCCTGGTTGGAATGGTGGGTATCACTATGGTGGACCGCCTGAATATGGATGGTCTGGATACCCACAAACGGCCTATCCACATTGGGGAGGCCCTGTTCAATCCGTCTCGCAACAGCAAGGATATGGACTGGGATGGAACGGCTACTATGGAGGACCACCAGAATTAGGGCGATCGCCACACTTAGAGGAGAACGGCTGGAATTATGGGTATGAGGTACCGATGAATCAAATGGGACCAAATTGGTGGTAAAAGAATGCGGAAAGGATTCGTTATTAAGATTTTAACTGATCATGCGAATCCTTTTTGTTTAGCAAGAAGTTCGACAAGCCTAATGATGTGTATTTACTATAAAAGAAGGGTAATTTATAAAACAGATTGGAGGGACAAGTATGAAACTTATCATTTATTTAAGCCTACTACTAATTATTTTGGCTATTATATGGTTAATTGTATCCGCAGTTCGTTCGATGAAGGGCTACAAACATATTATTGTTTCCATGGCCAAGAAGGCTGAAAAAGTTAGGGAATCGACAGAATCTATTAAAAAAGAACAGGTCAAAATGACGAAAACCGTCAATAAGCTCAATAATACTTACCAGCGCTCAGTTGATCAAACAAATAGAGTGGTGAGCAGTAGTAAAACCCTCGTTCAGACTTTAAAATCGAGCGGAGAAGAATTAAAAGAAAGTTTGCCTAAACGTTTTAAAATCTAATAGCTAGGAGGCGATTCATGTATACGAAAAAGTTCGTATATAAGAATCGCTTTTTTTTATAGCATATTTTCCCCAATTCGTCACACCCTATTTAGGAGATTTATTTTCATATGCTATATGATTTTTCTTTGCGAAAAGACACTCGCTTGCCGCGGGCGATCCGCAAGCCTCCTCGGTCTCCGACCTGCGGGGTCTCGCCTGGCTCGCTTTCCCGCAGGCGTCTCGCATATTTTCGCTGAACTTTACAGTCACATAGCTTTAGAAAATTCCTAATTAGAAAGTGGGGATCTTTATGCATGCTTACTGGTTGTCCGTTTTGCCGTTTCTTGTGGTTATTCCAATTGCGATTTGGACCAAACAAGTCTTGCCGGCATTAACGCTTGGTTTGGTTGTTGGCTCATACCTTTATAGTCCGCACTGGGTTGGAGGAATACAGGCGGCGGTGGGGTTTGTCATCACGGCGCTCGTTGATAAAAGCAATATTGAAATCATTCTCTTTTTGTATGTCTTTACGGGTTTGGTTGGAATGATGAAGCAAACCGGTGGGATCAAAGGGTTTGTTAAGTGGTCGGCCGAGCATGTTCATACCAAAAGACAAGCGTTATTCTTAATTTGGATCTCCATTATTGGAACCTTCAGCTCGCCATCTTTCCGTATGGTGACGATTGGCCCAATCATGCGGGCTCTAATAGATAAAGTTAAAATATCAGCTAAAGAACTTGGGTATGTGATTGAAACGACGGGGACCCCAATCATTTCATTAATACCTGTTGCGACGGCTTTTGTGGGTTATATGACCTCCATTATTGAAGTGTCTTTAAGAAGCAACCATGTTAAG
This sequence comes from uncultured Sporolactobacillaceae bacterium, assembly GCA_963829575.1. Taxonomy (GTDB): domain Bacteria; phylum Bacillota; class Bacilli; order Bacillales; family Sporolactobacillaceae; genus KACC-23026. The sequence continues at coordinate 513,045 of CAWHJF010000013.1, forward strand.
GGAGATGCCTATCTCCTCTTTATACACAGCATTCCGTATAACTTTTTTTCGTTTTCAATTATATTACTCGGTATTTACTTCGGTTTTTTTCACCATGATAAAAAGCAGGTCAAGCACACTTCCGTTCCAGAAAATGAAGTACAGGCCGAGGCAAAAGGATGGGAAGATTGCCATCCCGTGGTGGCAAAGGAACTCCCAGCTAAACCCATTAATTTGTTAGTTCCATTAATTCTTGTCATTGGTTTTACCCTTGTTCTGACCTACATAAGTGGTGTTAAAAATGGGGGGACAGGGCTTCAGACCTTCATCAAAGCCGATGTCCTAAATGCCATGGTGGTGGCTTTAATAATTTCGACACTCCTAAGTTTTTTCTTTTATTTAGTTCAGCGCTTTCCATTGGGTGACTTAATGAATGAGTTCTTTTCAGGCGCTAATAACTTGATGAGCGTTGTGGTCCTCCTGAGCGTGGTATGGGGACTTTCGCTTGTCACGAATAAACTAGGATTTGCCACGTTTGTGACCCGGCATGTGGGCTGGATTCCACCCGCTTTTAATCCACCTGTATTGTTTGTTCTTGGGGCGATGATTTCGTATTTTATTGGATCTTCTTGGGGAACTTGGGGGATTTTGATGCCGCTTGGAGTCGCGATGGCTCATACATCTGGTGCGAGTCTGCCTGTTGTAATCGGAGCGGTATTTGCGAGTGGGGCATTTGGCACCTTCTCCTCTCCGTTGAGCGATGATACAAACACGATGGCAGGTGTCCTTGATCTAGAAGCGGTTTCGTATGCCCGTTATAAACTCAAATCCGGTTTGATCGCCGCCGGAATTTCAACCATAGGCTATGTGGTCGTGTCACTTTTTTAAACCGATATTGATTTTTGCTAGGAGCCTTTTCTAAAGGCTTCTTTCTAAAAGAGACTTCTGCTTTTAGATTAAAAAAAACGAGTGTCATTTTCGCTTATGGAACACCCAACAAAGTTTGCGTAGAACAGGATTTTTGTTACAAATGAAGCATCGGAACCGTCCCCATGCTTCATAGGTTTTGCATAAACCTATCCGATCAGTGTATTCTATAGAGGATTGAAAGAAATGGAAGGGGCGGATGTGATGTCTAACCAGAAATTGATTAATTTTCTCAATCAAGAGCTTTCCAACTTCTATATTCTGCATGTAAAGTTTCATCGCTACCATTGGTTTATTCAAGGCCACCACTTTTTTCAGCTTCATGCGTTATTTGAGGAGCTATATAACGAAATGGGTGAATTGGTGGATACATGGGCCGAACGGATCTTGGCAATCGGCGGAAAGCCGCTCGCTACTATGTCCAAGTATCTAGATGAAGCCACGTTAAAAGAAGCAGAAGCCGATGATAAAGAAGAAGAGATCATGGCGCAGCTCAAATCCGATTTCAGTCAAATTGTGGAAGAAATTAAAGAAACGGGCCTGCCACTTGCTGAAGAAGCAGGGGACAAGCCTACAGAAGATCTTATGATTAGTTTAATTGGTGATTTTGAAAAACGACTTTGGATGTTTCAAGCTCACCTGGCCTATGAATAAGATCGCTATAAGAAGAATGGAGGAGATTGTATGAAAAAAGGTTCAATCAAAATGGAGAATGGTCAAGAATTAAACCTTGAGTTTTATCCTGAAGCAGCACCCAATACAGTAGCAAACTTTGAAAAATTAGCGAATTCCGGTTTTTACAATGGTTTGACGTTCCATCGCGTGATTCCAGGCTTTGTTTCACAAGGCGGATGCCCAGTTGGTAATGGTACGGGTGGTCCTGGTTACACCATCAAATGTGAAACACTAAATAATCCGCATACGCATGAGTCGGGTTCACTTTCTATGGCACATGCTGGTAAAGATACAGGCGGAAGCCAATTCTTTATCGTACATGATCCACAACCGCATCTAAATGGTGTACATACTGTTTTTGGCCGTGTCACGGAAGGATTAGAAACCGCTCGCGCTATGAAAGCGGGCGACGTCATGACTGAAGTTAAAGTTTGGGACGAAGACTAAGTGTAATAGCTATTTCGACTCAAGAAAGAACCCCTAGAAAATCTAGGGGTTCAGAGTGTAGAGAAACCCCATGTTTTTTCTCTACACTCGTTTTTTATGCCGAAATGGCGTAAAAAAGGCTGCCGAAGACTTTTTCGACAACCTGTAAAAAACGCAGAAACTCTCAATAAAATATGAGAGTTTCTGCGTTTTTTTGTCTTCTTTAAATGAAATACACCTTCGATAAATAAGTTGATTGAAGCGGAAGGTGCGAGACTCCTGCGGGACTAGCACGAGTCCGAAGATCCACTTGGGAAAACAAATATCCCATTCCCAAGTTAGCTGAGGCCATGCCCGCGGAAAGCGAGCGTCCTGTAGCGGAAATCAACCTCTTTAATACGACTTTTTTTAAAAAGGCACTTTTTCAGTGGCCTCGAAAATCTAGGGGTTCTTTCTCATTTTTGTGTAAGCAGTGCGAGTGAAAAATGGTAAATATGAAAAAAACCAACTACAGTTGTTTTTGACGAGTTGAACGAGCAGTATGAAGATCGAGGCCGTTTGTAGGGTCACTAATCACCATAATCCTTCACTAAAAATGGTACAATGAGAGAAACGAAAATCGGAATTTAGGGGTGGTTGGATTGGTAAGATGTGCTTGGGCTGAAGCGGATGCGCTTTTGATGGATTATCATGACCGGGAATGGGGTCGACCGCATACAGCGGACCTAGAACTTTTTGAACTCCTTATACTAGAGCTTTTTCAAACGGGATTGAGTTGGCGAACCGTCCTTCATAAACGCGAAGCCTTTCGTCAGGCATTTGAGGGATTTGATCTCGAGAAAGTCGCCGCATTCGATGACGAAAAAATTGAGGCGTTGGTACAAAATCCTGGGATCATCCGACATAGGGGAAAAATAGTTGCGGCGATCCACAATGCCAAGGCGTGCCTTTCTCTTATTGATGAATATGGGTCACTCTATCTATTTTTCAAAAATTTACCGGATGATCCAAAAGCGCAACACAAATTAATGAAAAAGGTGTTCAAACATGTAGGTCCCTCTGTCATCGAAAGTTTTTTGATCGCAGCCGGTTTTACGGATGTGCCACATGACCCAGGGTGCTTTATGGCGATTCAGAAGGATATCTTAGTACAAACGGGTGTCGAACATAAGGAGGTTTGAAAAATGAACGATTTGATTTCATTAGAAGAGGTTAAAAAGAAATTACAGGACCCAAACGTCGTGGTTGTCGATTGCCGATTTGACTTAGCGGACAAGGAAAATGGGAAAAAAGCCTATGCGTTGTCGCATCTTCCAGGGGCTTTTTATATGGATCTCGAACACGATCTCTCTTCTCCTGTTCAGGCACATGGCGGGAGGCACCCGCTCCCTGACGTTCAAGAATTGTCCGGTAAACTTGGGGAGATTGGAATTGGTCAGAGCACCAACGTCCTTCTTTACGATGACCAAAATGGGTGCATGGCGGCGCGGATGTGGTGGCTTCTGAACTACTATGGCCATGAGTCGGTCCAAGTGATGGAAGAAGGTTTTTCAACCTGGGTAAAGAAAGGCTTTCCCGTTACGGACGAGCTTCCAAGCCCTTCTCCGAAAACATTCATACCTAATGTTCAAACCTCTTGGGTTGCGAATGTGAACGCGATCGAGGATTTACCTAAGGATCGCGTGCTTGTCGACTCGCGTGCCCCTGAACGCTATCGCGGTGAGGTCGAACCGATTGATCCTAAGGCGGGGCATATTCCAGGCGCGTTGAACCGGTTTTGGCTTGACGCGGTTAAGGATGGAAGATGGAAATCGACCGAAGAACTCGAAAAGCAATTTGCAGACATAAAGAATCGGTCGGTCATGGTCTATTGTGGATCTGGTGTCACAGCCTGTGCGAATATACTGGCCATGAAGGCAGCCGGAGTTAAAGACCTAACGTTATATGCTGGTAGTTGGAGTGATTGGGTGAGTTATGAGCATCATCCGGTGGAACAAGGAGATGGCCCGCAGACTTAAGAACGCTCATTGAAAGAGCCCCTTTTGGAACAAAATCATTACCAATTGTCTTGGGATAAGACGGCATGGGATAATAGAATCGGAAACTAAGACCTGAGGGGGAAGGGTATGAGTTTGGAAGTAATCATTGGACGGGCCGGAACAGGAAAGACTACAGAGTTGCTCGGACGTATTCAACAGGACTTAATGAACGATCCTACGGGACCACCAATTTGGGTCATCGTACCCGATCAAATGACGTTTAACATCGAACAAGCCATTAATCGACTTCCTGGTATTGAAGGAATGACCCGCTTGAATGTGTTTAGTTTTTCACGTCTTGCTCTGAGAGTCCTCGAAAATGTGGGTGGGGCCGCACGTACGCACCTTTCTCAAGCAGGGATTGCCATGCTCATCCGTAAAGCGGTGGAAGAAGGCCGAGAGTCGCTCCGAGTCTTCAAAAAAGCAGCCGACCAGCATGGATTTTATGATGTCCTGCAACGGACGTTCAGTGAATTTAAACGCTATGGCGTAACCGAAGAGGTCTTGGCAGACAAACAAACCGAATTAAGTCAAACGTCATCGAGCTATCCACTTCTCGTGGACAAGCTTCATGACTTATTAAACATATATAGTTCTTTGAATCAGAAGCTAAAAGGGAAATATGTGGACAGTGATGATTATTTAACGTTTGCTGCAGAGAAATTACCTGAATGGGGGCCGTTATCTGACGCGACGATTTATCTAGATGGGTTTGACAGTTTTACGCCTCAAGAATGGGTGTTTCTCAAACCTATTTTTCAACATAGTGAACAACTTGTTGTGACATTGACCGCTGACCCGGATGGAATGAACGCCACGCATCAAACGTCGAACCTTTCGATCTTCAAACGGGCGAAGGAGACGTATGAACGCCTGGTTAATTTTACAAAAGAATGGAATGTGGGGATTGACAAGGTCACTTATTTGACTGAACCGCTCCGATTTAAGAGTCCTATGTTACAGCACTTAGAAAAGGCGTTTGACAAGCGCCCTTATCCAATGAGTCATGAATGGGATGGGGCGGTTTCCATTATAGAGGCGGCGAATCGTCGAACTGAAGTGGAAGAGATTGCTCGGCACATTCAAACTGAGGTCATCGAACACAACCGACGTTACCGTGAGATTGCGATCCTTGTCCGCGACTTACCCACCTATCGTGATTTAATTGAAACCATTTTCACGGATTACAACATTCCGTTCTTTTCAGACCAAAAACGAACGATGCACCATCACCCACTCATTGAACTGATTCGCTCGTCTCTAGAGACTCTTGTTCAAAACTGGCGATATGAACCGGTGTTTCGGGCGTTGAAAACCGATCTCTTGTTTCCAACCGGAGAACACAAAGAGATCATGCGTGAACAGGTCGATCAGTTGGAAAACTATTGTGTCGCCTATGGGATCGGTGGGAAGCATTGGAAATCTAAGGCGCCCTGGCGTTATTTCAGCTCAAGAGGTCTTGAGGATGCGCCTGAAAAATCCCTCAAGGATGCTCAATTTGAACGGGAATTAAACGGCTGGCGTCACACCTTTTCGGATCCGCTTCTGACGTTTGAACGGAATCTAAGAAAAGCAAAAACGGTCGAAGAAAAATGTGCGGAATTGTATTGGTTTTTAGAAGGGCTCGGAGTACCAGAAAAAATAGAGCAACTACGAAATCAGGCCGAGCTTGAAGGGCGATTATCTGAAGCACGGGAACACGATCAAGCTTGGCAGGCTGTGCTTGACTTGCTCGATCAACTTGTTGAGGCGGCAGGAGAAGATCAGGTGTCGCTTGACTTGTTTGCCAAACTACTAGAATCCGGTCTCGATCAGTTACGGTTTTCATTGGTTCCGCCTGCTCTAGACCAAGTCATTGTTGGGGGACTCGACCGATCGCGCGTTGAAGGAACGGATCTCATTTATATTTTAGGGGTAAACGAAGGTGTGCTTCCGGCTAAACCAATGGAAGATGGACTCTTAAGTGATGAGGAGCGTTCGGTACTAGAAGCGCAAGCGGTTCAACTTGCTCCCTCGGCAAGAGCGCAACTCTTCGATGAAGAAGCGCTCATCTACCGAGCGTTTACAAGTCCAAGCCAGGCTTTGGTGCTTTCTTATCCGATTGCCTCAGAAGAAGGCCAATCGTTGATGCCGTCCTTACTCATTCGTCGAATGGGTCACTTCTTCTCAGGACTTACTCCTGAATTCAGAACGGGTGAACCACATGAAGCGACTTCTCCGATCTCGTTTGTCAGTCCGTCTAGTCGTACGTTAAGCTTTCTATCCCAAGCGATCAGACGTTGGCATAGCGGATATCCAATTCATGAGAGCTGGTGGGAGGTTTATAATGCCTTTCTCGCAGACCCCGTACGGAAATCACAAGTCGTGAACGTCTTAAGCAGTCATTTTTATCGCAATGAAGAACCTCGATTAAAACCGGAAACGGCTGTTGCTTTGTATGGGCATGATCTTCAAGGCAGTGTCTCTAGGATGGAACGATTTAATAGTTGCCCGTTCTCTCAATTTGCAACCTATGGGCTACGCTTAAAAGAGCGAGACATGTTTCGGCTTGAAGCGCCAGACATTGGTCAACTCTTTCATTCCGCTTTGAAATGGATGACGGATGAGATTCAGGCTGAAAAAAAAGATTGGGCGATGCTTTCTCAAGAAGAATGTTTGAATCTTGCGCGTCGAACGGTTGACGAATTGGCTCCGAAACTTCAAAGAGAGATTCTCTTAAGTTCGGCACGCTATCATTATTTAAAAAGAAAGCTTGAGGAAATCGTGGGGCGGGCGGCTGTCGTCCTCTCCAAACAGGCTGTTGCGAGCGGGTTTTCACCGGTTGGTCTAGAACTTCCATTTGGTCCAGGTGCACCGCTTCCCCCACTTACCTTTAAACTTCCAAACGGCGGAACCATGCGTCTAGTCGGGCGGATTGACCGAGTGGATCGCGGGATCACCTCGGAAGGTGTCTATCTTAGAATTATAGACTACAAGTCTGGCGATAAGGCGCTTGACTTACAAGAAGTTTATTATGGGTTATCTCTTCAAATGCTTGCCTATCTGGATGTCATCTTGACGTATTCTCAGGAGTGGCTAGGCGAACATGCCGAACCTGCTGGTGTCCTTTATTTTCATCTTCATAACCCAATTTTGTCAGAGGATCGCCGCCCGAATCCGGACGATTTAGAAGAGGTCTTGCTTAAGGAATTTAGAATGAGAGGATTGCTTTTAGAAGAAGATGACGTCCTCGATTTAATGGATTCTCAAGTCGAACATGGAACGAGCTCGTCAATCGTTCCATTTGGTCGGAAGAAAAAGGATGGATCATTAACGAAAACCTCAACGGTCGCTAACCGAGAATCATTTGAAAAGTTAAGAGCCTATACACGTCATGTGTTCGAACAAGTCGGTGGCGAGATTATTTCAGGATCGATTGAGATCTCACCTTATAAATTGAAAAATAAAATGCCTTGTGGGTATTGTGCCTTTAAACCGGTGTGCCATTTTGATCCGGCACAACCAGGGGATGCCGCACGAGTTTTAGAAGAAGAGTCGGACCGCACGCCTCTCGAAAGAATTTTTGAACGCTTAAGTGAAGCAAAGGAGGTATGAAGGAATGGGACGTCCAACAGCACTTGAACCTAAGCCTAAAGAAAGTCAGTGGACAGATGACCAATGGCGAGCCATTGTAGAAAAAGGCCAGGACATCCTCGTTGCCGCAGCAGCGGGGTCTGGTAAGACCGCTGTTCTAGTCGAGCGTATCATTAAGCGTTTGACCGATCTGAATCATCCGATCGACGTTGACCGAATGTTGATCGTGACATTTACGAACGCGGCAGCGGCTGAAATGCGCGGACGAATTGGCCAAGCACTTGAGAAAGCGTTGGCGAAAGACCCGAATAACAGCAGGCTTCGTGAGCAACTCATTCTACTCGGAAAAGCGCCGATCATGACGTTTCATGCCTTCTGCCAATCTGTTATTAGAAAGTACTATTACAAGCTTGATCTTGATCCAAGCTTTCGAATTGCTGAACAAACCGAAGCGGAATTAATCCGCGAAGAAGTTTTAGAGTCGCTTTTTGAAACCTATTACGCGCATCCTGACGAACAAGAGGCGTTCTATGCGCTCGTTGACCGCTATTCGAATGATCGAAGTGACCGAGAACTTTTTAATCTCATTATTAAACTCCATGATTTCGCGCAAAGTCATCCTTGGCCGGATTTGTGGCTAGAGGGTTTAGCAGACAGCTATCAAGTGACATCCGATTCGACTGTTGATGATTTGGTATGGACGCCAAGCCTAAAGTCTTATATTCAGGAACAACTTGAGGGCTGCCTGTACTTAATTTCAACGGGTAGGGATCTTTGTCAGGAACCTGGTGGTCCTGCGCCCTATCTTGATAATTTGATAGAAGATCAGCAAATCATAGAACGTTTACTTGAAGCGAGCCGCGGTAGATGGGAAGATCTCTATCGTATTTTTGAAGCGACGACCTCTTTTGGTCGCTTGAAACCGTGTAAGGGATCCGAGTACGATGAGTTTTTGAAAGACCAAGTCAAAGAGATTCGTCAAGCAGTTAAAGATACCGTTGAATCGCTTCGTAAAGATGGATTTGCTCAGACTCCCGATCTCTATCTAGAAGATCTTAAGGATATGGCGCCTTTTGTGGCCTTTTTGGTTCGGCTTGTGAAAGAATTTAAAACGGACTATAAAGCTGCCAAACGAGAGCGCGGATTGCTCGATTTCAGTGATTTGGAGCATGATTGTCTGGAACTTTTGAGACAACCTGCTTCACTTGCAGGTGAGGAACAACCCTCTGAAGTGGCTATAATGTATCGAGATTTATTTGAAGAAGTCCTCATCGATGAATATCAAGACACCAACAATGTTCAAGAAACCGTACTTTGGTATGTGTCAAAAGGTGGCAACCGATTTATGGTGGGCGATGTGAAACAAAGCATCTATCGCTTCCGTTTGGCTGAGCCCGCCCTTTTTCTTGAAAAATATAAGACGTTTAATGGACCAGAAACAAGTGGATTAAGGATTGACCTGTCGCAGAACTTCCGCAGCCGTCAAGAGGTGTTGGATGGGACGAACTATATCTTTTCACAAGTTATGGATGAAGCGGTTGGGGAAATCGACTATGACGAGCAGGCAGCCTTGCAGTTTGGTTCAAGAGACTACGATGATTCTGAACAACCGGTTGAACTTCACCTCATTAATGGGGTTGAAGAACGCACACCAGCTACTCAAGAAGGTGAGACGAATTTAGAGGCACTTCAAGGTCTACAGGGGATGGACTTAGAAGGCCATCTTATTGCGACAAGAATTGAAGAGTTGATGGAGTCTGGTTATCAAGTCTATGATAAATCACTTGGCCAAAAACGGACCATTCAGTATCGCGATATTGTCATTTTGTCGCGTTCCACTCAAAGCGCCGCTCCAATTATTTTAGATGTTCTCAAGTTGCGTGGAATTCCGGCTTATGCCGAATTGTCAACGGGTTATTTTGAAGCAGTTGAAGTTTCGATCATGATGTCACTTCTTAATGTGATTGATAACCCATACCAAGATATTCCACTCGCGTCTGTTTTGCGCTCACCTATGGTTGGTCTAACTGGTGAGCAACTGGCGCAGATTCGGATTGAGTCTCGTTACGGGTCATTTTATGAAGCGATGAAGCGAGTGATTGAAAAGGGCGAATCGCCCCTAGCGGATCAATTAAAAGCCTTTTATACGCAACTTGAAAGATGGCGTGATCAAGCTCGCCGAGGCGCGCTCGCCGATTTGATTTGGGAGATTTATAGAGAAACGGGCTATTACGATTATGTCGCGGGATTAGTGGCGGGTGACGGTCGACAAGCGAACTTGAAAGCTCTATATGATCGAGCCCGTCAATATGAGCAGACGTCCTTTAGGGGGTTGTTCCGTTTTCTTCGATTCATTGAGAGATTGCAAGACCGTGGTAGTGATTTGGGAGAAGCCCGCTCTTTAAGTGAACAAGAAGATGTCGTGCGCATCATGACGATTCATAAAAGTAAAGGGTTAGAGTTTCCAGTTGTTTTTGTTGCGGGGATGAGTAAGAAGTTTAACAAGCGAGATGTGCATGGGAAGACATTGCTTCATAAAACGTTAGGATTCGGAACTAAATTGGTGAATCCTAAAGAACGGTACAGCATTCCAACCCTTGCACAACGCGCCTTATCAAGACAAATTGATAAGGAGACCGTAGCGGAAGAAATGCGTGTTTTATACGTTGCCCTTACGCGTGCCAGAGAGAAATTGATTCTGATTGGCTCTGTTAAAGAGGCTGAGAAAGAACTTCAAAAGTGGCGTTTAGCGGCCATGGTCCGAGGTTGGATGCTCCCTTCTTATTTTAGAGGAAAAGCCAACCGCTATTTAGATTGGGTAGGCCCAGCCCTCCTCCGTCATGAAACGGCAAGTGCTTTTCATGAGGCTGCAGGGTACACGCCTCAAGCGGAAGGGGCGATCTCGACACATCCATCAAAATGGGTCTGTGTGGTTCAATCCCCCATCCAATTTGTTAAAGCGGATGAGCGGGTCGTGGAACGCAGTGAGAAAGAAGCGTTGATTCAAGCGTTTGAGCCCGTGAAATCTGGCTCACCTGACTGGCAGGATGCAATCGAAGCCCGCTTATCTTGGTCCTATTCGAACCAGTACGCTACGGAACAACTTGCTAAGTTGTCAGTGACTGAAATTAAAAGACAACGCGATCAGTTTAGCGAGGGGGCCGGCGAGCAATTAATACGCCAATTTCGTCGGCCAATTGGTGAACGTCCCGCTTTCTTAAGTCGAAAAGAATCAACAGCATCTGAACTCGGCACACTTACCCACCGTTTTATGCAACTGGTCCGTTTAAAACCGGATCATACACTCGAAACACTAAAAAGTGAATGCGATGGGTTGGTTCGGCGTGAGTTATTGGATGGCTCGGTTGCGGAACGTCTCGCCTTCGAAGAAATTCTTTTATTCTTTCAATCTGAGATTGGAAAACGCGTGATTCAAGCAGATCAAGTGATCCGTGAGCTTCCCTTCTCATTGTCTCTCCCAATCACCACCCTCCAACCAGATTGGAAGGGAGAGCCGGAACAGGTTATGGTGCAAGGTGTGATTGACTGCTTATTCTTAGATGAATCCGGCTGGCATCTCCTTGATTATAAAACAGACCGTGTTTCAGGGCGGTTTCACTCAGAAATTGAAACAGTTAACCATCTTAAGCAACGGTATCATACTCCGATGACCTTGTATAAAGAGGCGATTGAACGGATTTGGAAAAAGCCCGTTCAAGACGTTGGATTATGGCTCTTCGATGGCGCTCGTTACATCGAATTAGACCAAACCAATGATTGATGAAGCCCCAATCGTTCTATTTTAGCGGACCTTGAGGGCTTCATCGGATGTTACGCTATAATGAACGCCCCCACTTTAATAGGTTCTCTTTGATTTTCTCTAGATCCAGTATAGGTTCAATCAGTTGTCGTATCTGAAGATCTGGTGGTTTAATAAAGCGTGTAAAAAGGTAATGATAGAGTAGGACAAGATTTTCAAACTCAAATTCAAGTGGAGGGATTCGATGCTTGATCGTTTAAATTATATAAATGGCGAATGGACAGGTGAAAACCTCGAAAAAATTAGCGTGAAAAACCCAGCAACGGGTGAGACCATTGGCCGAGTGCCAAATGGTGGATATAAAGACTCGAAAGCAGCCATTGAAGCGGCACAGTCCGCTTTTAAAGATTGGTCGAGTCGAACAGCCGGCGATCGGGCACAATTATTGAGACGCTTTTTTGATTTGATGCTAGAAAATGAAGAGGAACTCGCCCGCCTTATGACTGAAGAAAATGGTAAGCCTTTTAAAGAGGCGCTTGGTGAAGTGCGATATGCGGCTTCTTTTGTGGAATGGTTTGCCGAAGAAGCGAAACGAATCTATGGCCGAACCGTCCCTGGTAAATCGGAAAATCACCGGATCAAAGTGATCAAACAACCAGTCGGGGTTGTCGGAGCGATTACCCCTTGGAATTTCCCAGCAGCCATGATCACACGAAAATTAGCGCCGGCACTCGCAGCAGGGTGTACCTTTATCGTCAAACCGCCTGAACAAACGCCGCTCACCGCCTTAAGGCTTGCGGAATTAGCTGCTCAAGCCGGCATCCCAAAAGGGGTTATTAATGTGGTGTGTGGAAATCCAGAAGAAATCAGTCAAGCTTTTATGGAAGATGAGCGCGTTCGCAAAATCACTTTTACAGGATCAACCGAAGTCGGGCGTCTTTTAATGAAGAATGCGGCCGAACATATAAAGAAAATTTCATTAGAGTTGGGTGGTCATGCGCCGGTCATAGTATGTGAGGATGCGAATCTTGATCAAGCCGTAGAGATGGCAATCGCCAGCAAATTCCGAAACAGCGGTCAAACGTGTGTCTGTGCGAATCGATTCTACGTTCAATCAGGCATCTATGATGAATTTGTTCAAAAATTCTCTGATAAAGTCGGACAACTAAAAATGGGCAATGGTTTGGAAGACGGGGTTGAGGTAGGTCCGCTGATTGATCAGGCGGGCTATGAAAAGGTCGAGCGGCAAGTTAAAGAAGCGCTGGAAAAAGGAGCGGGTTGTACGGTTGGTGGCAAAGGTCATGCTGATCGTGAGAAAGAAACCTATTTCTTTGAACCGACTGTTCTCACAGACGTAACACCTGATATGGAAATTATGACTATTGAAACCTTCGGCCCGATTGCCCCGATTCAAAAGTATGAGACCGATGAAGAGGCCATTGAATATGCCAACAACAGTCCATTTGGTTTGGCGGCCTATGTCTTTACGGAAAGCGTCTCACGCGGAACTCGTCTAACTGAAGCCTTGGACTATGGGATTATTGGTTGGAACGATGGTGTGCCGTCTGCCGCGCAAGCTCCGTTTGGTGGAATGAAGCAAAGCGGATTAGGGCGAGAAGGTGGAACAGAAGGAATTGAAGAGTATTTAGAAGTGAAATATGTGTCTTTATCGATTTAATTAAATAGTCATCATTCGCCGAACCAAAGTTGTTAAGAAGCAAGGGTCAGGCCCCTCAAAGAAAGAACGAGGGAGTCAGACCTTTTTTTGGTTTGGTTTTGGACAAGTTGTGTTAAAATAAGAGAGAAAATAAGGAGGGAAAGACCATGTGGTTACAAGCACACGTTGGATTTTGGCAATTAGGGTTAGTTTTGTTTGTCATAGCTGTTCTATTTTCCTTTACGAAAAAGGGAACCGTCACTAAAATTTTCCATATGATTTTGCGTCTTGATTACATATTCATTCTCATTACGGGTCTTTATTTAGTTTTTCATGAGTACAGCGTTCATGGATTTTGGGTCATTATTAAAATGCTTTGTGGATTAGTCGTCATTAGTATGATGGAAATGATCCTTATTCGACGTCAGAAACAAAAAACAACCGGAATGTTTTGGCTCCTTCTGATTATCTTTTTAGCACTTGTTTTTTACATCGGTTATGTGGTATTGAATTAAAGCGCCAATAAAAAGTTAAGCCCGTTCAAGCATTTTGTCTTGAAACGGGCTTTTTTTTGTACACTAATAAAAAAAATAAAAATAATGTCAAAAAAAACTAAAAAATTGGTCGAGTCTTGCCGATAAATATAATAAATGCATTTTTTCACTATAAATCCAAGATCTGGAGGACAGAACGATGGACGTTTTTTACTATCATGATCGTTCTAAAAAATCGTTTAAAGAGTTTATATATGAAAAAAAATTAATGGAATATAACCATCTGTTTATTTTAATAAGCGGTTTAACTTACGAAGAGACTGAACCGTTAAGTCAGTTGATTTCAATGCATTGGCCAGGTCTTGATTCTTCAGACGTTTTTTATAACATCGGCAGCCATGTAGAGCATTTATTAGGACCTATGATCACATTTTTTGCTTCGAATCATGAGGAAGCGATCCACTCCAATCATCGGTTGCTCAATTCTACAATGGATGAAGAGAAAAAGGATAGATCAAGGCATTCTCTTTTTCAGGATAGCGAGGCGTTATTTCACCACAATCCAAACGTGGTCATTTGGATCAATAGAGAGGGCATGGTTTTAAATTTAAATAAAGCAACGGAAAAGCAATTGGGCTATGCAAAAAGCGACATCCTTTCGCGTTCAGCCATTCATATTGTGAAAATGGAAGACAGAGAACGAGCTCTGAATTATTTTGCAAAAGCTTCTAAAGGAGAAGCGATGACAGCGAGACTAGAGATTTGTGATCGCAACGGTCGTCCACAACCTTATGAAGTGACCTTTATTCCGGCTGCTATGGCTGATGGCGTACAAGGCTTTTATATCGTCGGCATTAATAAAACAGCCGAAAAAGAAGCTGAAACGAAGCTTTCTCATTTTGCCTATCACGATTCCTTAACAGGTCTTGCCAATCGGTTCTTGTTTGAACAATCTCTAAATTACATGATTAAACAAGCCCAATCCCGAGACGAGAAGCTAGCGGTGTTGTTTCTTGATTTAGATCGATTTAAGCTCATCAATGATACATCTGGCCATTTTGTGGGGGACCGCATTCTCCAGCAAGCTGTTGAACGAATCAAAGGAGAATTAGCACCTAACCAACTGCTTGCGCGATTTGAAGGCGATAAGTTTTCGATTATCATGCCTCAAATAAAAGGGCAATTTGAAGTGGATCAATTGGCTAAGCACATTCAAGATGCGTTTGAACCGGCTTTCATGTTTGAAGAAGCCGAATTCTTTCTTTCGATCAGCATAGGGGTCAGCCTCTTTCCCAACGATGGATTTAATGATGAGCAGCTTATGAAAAATGCTGATATTGCGTTGTTCTCGGCCAAATCGAAAGCCCATTCGCGACTCGCCTATTATACGGTTCAGATGAACTCAGACTTTAACGACCGAATTGAGTTTGAGAGTTATCTAAGGAAGGCGTTAAGAAAAAATGAATTTATTCTGTATTACCAACCACAAATTTCAATTGAGACCGGAGAATTATCGGGATGCGAAGCCCTGATTCGCTGGAACCATCCAAAGTTGGGGTTGGTCTCACCGATTCATTTTATTCCTCTTGCTGAGGAAATTGGTTTGATCGAGGAAATCGGTTTTTGGGTGCTAGAAACAGCTTGTCGACAAATTAGGAAATGGCAGAACCAAGGTTGGATTCCGTTTCCGATCTCAATAAATGTATCCTTTAGACAATTTCTAAAGTCGGATTTTGTCTTGCAAGTTCAAGAGATTATTCAAAGCTCTGATATTAATCCAAAGTGGATTCATCTCGAAATTACAGAGAGTACAACCGCTCAGGATCTTCAGTACAGCATCGGACTGGTGAAACAATTGAAGCAAATTGGAATCAGCGTATCGCTTGATGATTTTGGAACCGGTTATTCCGCTTTAAGTGTTCTTAAAGATTTTACATTAGATATCTTAAAAATTGATCGCTCGTTTATACGTAACCTCAGTGAAGTGGATGAAGATCGTGCCATTGTCAAAGCCATTATTATGATGTGTAAAGGGTTGCATTTGAAAACCATTGCGGAAGGCGTTGAGACCGTTGAACAGCTTGAACTTCTGAAACAGTTTGGCTGTGAGATGGCACAAGGTTTTTACTACAGCAAACCGGTTCCTTCCCAACAATTTGAAACCAAGTTTCTAAAAGTTTCCAGTTTCTAATGCGAGAGCTCCACTCGTGCTGTTCATGAATTTAAGGACTTGTCGTCCGATTCGTGAACAGTTTTTTATTTTTCAAGTTTAAACGCTATAAAAATTAAAAGCGTTTACAAAAGAGTTCAACTTATTCCGTTACGCACAACAGCATTCACCTTGCATATATTGAGAATTAGGCAATGGTCTATATTGACTTTTAGTTGAAAGGAATGACGTGTATGTGCGGAATTACTGGTTGGATTGATTGGAATCGCGATCTTACCCATGAACATAGAAGACTTGAAAAAATGGCTGCGAACTTACATCATCGGGGACCAGATGAAAAGCAGGTCTGGGTGTCTCCGCGAGCCGCCTTTGGGCATGCCCGATTAATCGTTGTGGATCCGGAAAATGGAAAGCAACCGATGCATAAAACAGTGGCTGGTCGCTCGTTTACGATGGTCTATAACGGAGAACTCTATAACACAGAAGACATAAGAAAAGAACTACGTGTCAATGGTCATACATTCAAAGGACACTCGGATACCGAAGTCCTACTCACCTCCTATATTGAATGGGGCGAAGAATGTGTAGAGAAATTCAACGGGATTTTCGCATTTGGAATTTGGGATCACGCGAATGAGAAGTTGTTTATGGCGCGCGACCGCCTCGGTGTTAAACCACTATTCTATAGTGAAGCAAATGGTCGTTTCGTGTTTGCCTCTGAACTCAAATCTATTTTTGAACATCCGGAAGTGGATCGTGTCATTACACGAGAGGGACTTTCAGAAGTATTTGGTTTAGGGCCCTCGCGCACACCCGGTCATGGTGTCTATAAGGGGATTTCAGATCTCAGGCCCGCTCATGCTTTAACCTATACAAAAGATGGCCTTAAAGTATGGCGCTATTGGAATGTGAAGAGTGAAGTTCATACAGAGTCCGCTGAAGAAACCGCAGACCACGTCCGAGACTTGTTCTGCGATGCGGTTGAGCGTCAGTTGTTTGCCGACGTACCGGTTTCAACTTTTTTATCAGGTGGTCTTGATTCGAGTGTTATTTCTGCGATCGCGGCCAACTATTACAAAGAGAAGGGCCTAGGCGCCATTGATACGTTTTCGATTGATTATCAAGATAACGATAAGTATTTTACAAAAAGTAAATTCCAGCCGAATACCGACAGTGACTTCACACATAAAGTGGCCGATCACATCGGATCCAATCATCATGATTTAATTATTGGGACTGATTCCTTAGTTGAGCATCTGAAGGAAGCGGTCGACCTACGCGACATGCCTGGCTACGCAGATGTGGATTCCTCGCTTCTCTGGTTCTGTAAAGGGATTAAGGAGAATGCCACAGTTGCCTTATCTGGTGAATGTGCGGATGAGATTTTTGGGGGGTATCCATGGTTCCATAGTCCAGAAACCTCTTCAAAAGAAGGGTTTCCATGGATGCGTTCTGTAGAAGAACGCCAAAAGCTCTTAAATGACGCTTGGCAAAAGAAGCTTGATCTAAAAGGCTATATGCTTCAACGCTATGAAGAAACCGTCGCTGAAACACCTCGGTTAGACGGTGAAACGGGGGTAGATGCGAAACGTCGTGAACTCTTTTATTTAAATATGCATTGGTTTATGACGGCGTTATTGGATCGGAAGGACCGCATGTCAATGGGAGCGAGCCTTGAAGTCCGAGTACCGTTTGCCGACCACCGCTTAGTGGAGTATGTATGGAATATCCCTTGGGATATGAAAATGTACGGAGGACGTGAAAAAGGGATTCTGAGAAAAGCCTTTGAAGGCTGGTTGCCTGATGATGTCCTTTACCGCAAGAAGAGTCCGTACCCTAAAACGCACAACCCAGCGTACACCAAAGCCGTATCAAAATGGTTGAAAGAGGAAATTAGTAAGCCGTCCGCACCGATCCTAGAAATCTTGGATCGCAAGCACATTGAATCCATTCTTGAAACGAACGGCGATTCCTTTAAGGTACCGTGGTTCGGACAATTGATGATGGGACCCCAACTCATCGCCCATCTTGCTCAAATGAACTACTGGTTAGAAACGCAAAACGTTAAAATTGAAGATAATTAAGATCTAAATGAGGCTGAACCAAGAAAAAGGTGACACTCCGCCAAACACCAATTGAGATCTAGTTTAAAAACGGGATCGAAAAGTGCTAGGTTGAGGGAGTCGTCCCTTCTTGATTCAGCCTCTTTTGACTGATTTTAAGGCTCCCATCTTGTGTGTATTCCGCAAGGCGAATCGTCTCTGATTGATGGGAGTCGAGACCTTGCGTCATCAGTTCATGATGAAGCCAATTAGGGTCGAGGTTTAAAAATTTAAGATTGGTTTCTTGGACTTCACCATTAATGATAAGAGGAATGGACGAAAAAGCGGGTGGTGGTGCTAGGCCAAGATCGCTCGGCTCTACAGGCCTTTGATTTGATTTAGCAAGAATGCTGACTTGTCCAATCGCCTCCATTGTGGCCATCTCAACATCAGCAGGGGAGAAATACCCCTTTATTCGGAGAAGCGCCATTAATTCGTCAACCGTTAATTTGGTTTTCTTTAAGCCGTTCTCTTCAATCTTCCCATTTTTAATTAATAAGGTTGGAGGCGGACTTAATAAATGATGAAGCCACTTCTTATTTTTGATTTTGGAGCTTAAAAGATACAAGCACATAAAAAGCCCTTCAAAGTAGAGGGTCTTCACCCAACTTTTTTGAATGAGTGGCCCAATTGACATGTCAATAATCGTGAAAACAGCAAAGATTTCAAGTCCTGTCATTTCGGCTAATACCTTTTTTCCTAATAGACGCATACAAACCATTCCAGCCAAAAACAAGAGGACAGGAATGAGGAATAACGTCATTATTTGCTCTGTCACCCTAGCTTTCCTCCCTAGAATTAAAGCCTTCGCTTTTATTTCGTGGCTAGGTCTCTCCCCCAGTGGTGGTTCCATAACCAATTGTGCAAGAAATACTCAAGTAATGTGACTAGAATGGCGATGGACAACGCCCCATAGGTTGAAACAAAAGCGTTCGGAAACACCATTGAACCATAGATGACGAGACAAAGTGTCAGGACAAAATCAAATGTGGTGGTAAACCAGTATGTGCCTTTTGTGAAAAAAAGCCATTCGAGCGCTATATTGACGATGGCAATTGCTTCTCCGATAATCAGGCATTGTAAGACATTTTCGTACTCGATTTGATAGGGGCTAAATAAGTCGCAAAAAATGACAATAAGTGGGGTTAACACAAGCTTCAAAAGAACATTGGTTGACATCTACAAGGCTCCTCTTTTTTGTTTTTTAAGAACCGAAAGCACATGATCGAACGGCTGATGATCTTTAGCTGAGAAGAAATGGGCGAACGGGCAACCTTTTGATTTAATGCGGGCAATCATAGATTGGATGGGAAACTGTTCTGGCCGTAAAGACGGCGTGATTTCTTCCCAATACAATGGTGCGGCGACCAATCCTTCCTCATTGCCTCGAACGGTATAAGGGGAGACGATGGTCTTACCAGGAGCGTGTTGAACGATATCAAGATACAGTCGGCCATTTCGATTTTTTTTAAGGCGCTCCGTAGTGAACGATTGCGGTTTTTTGCTCATCAAATAATCGGCGATAAAATCGCCAAACATACGCGTTTCCTCATACGAATAGGTATCGTCAGGAAGCGGAATATAGATTTGGAGCCCTTTATTCCCCGAAGTCTTGATAAAACTTAGGATCTGCAGTTGATTTAATACTTCTTTAATCAACAGGGCAGCGTCGACCGCTAAGCTGAAGTGGTTTCGAGAAGGTGGGTCTAAATCAAACACAATTTCAGAGGGACTCGTCGCATGTATCGTTTGAAATGGGACGTGAATTTCTAACGCCAATTGATTGGCGAGCCAATAAAGGGTTGGAAGGTCCCCACCCACTATATACTGAATGTCCTCAATCGTATGCGTTTTAATAAAATCTGGAGCATAGTCTGGACAATTTTTTTGATAAAAGGAAAGGCCAGATGCACCATGTGGATAACGGATTAGGGTGAGCGCTCGGTCTTTGATAAACGGGAGTATATAAGGTGAAACTTCATGAATGTAATTCAAATAATCGGCTTTTGTGATACCGGTCTTTGGCCAAATAATTTTAGAGAGGCTGGTCAACGTTAACGTTTCATTTTCAATTTGAATGTATGCATCACTCATGTCCATTGTCTAACCTCCTTTTGAAGAATGGTTTAAAGTTCTTATATGATTTGATTTTTTACCGGTCGTTTACGCGAAAAAGGAAGAGCGTATAAGTTGACATAGGCTTCCCTCTATTAATCGTAAGAAGTCAAGTCATACTTATAGTTTGGGCACTCCTAGCCAAACTATGTATAAGACAAACTTGATCGATGAATCTGAGGTGAGAAGAATGACGATGCAACCGGTGTTTCCTTTTGAACCCGTCTCAACAGAAACGATCCCAGAAGGTGCGAATTGGATTGGACAAATCAAATGGGATGGTGTGCGGATCTTAACGTATTTTGATGGTCATTCTCTTAAGTTTTATAATCGTAAAAAAAATGATCGAAGTGCGCACTTTCCAGAACTCCATCGTTTTTCTACATATTGTCAGGCGGAGTCCATTATTCTCGACGGGGAAGTAATCGCGCTTGGGGAAGACGGCAAACCATCTTTTCATGAGGTGATGCGACGGGACGGAATCCGACGATTGGAACGCATTCCAATCGTTCAAAAACACGTTCCAATCACCTATATGGTCTTCGATGTTTTATTTTATAATGGCCAGTGGCTGACCGACTGGACTCTAGAAGACCGTTTGAACGTGTTAAACGACGTCATTCAATCCACGCCTTCCGTTCAAGTTGTTCCCTCACAAAGTCGCGATAGTATTGAAGCGTTGGCTAGTGTAATTGAACAAAATGGCATGGAAGGCATCGTGATCAAGGACTTGAACAGCACCTATCTTTTGGATGGCAAAGATCGGCGTTGGCAGAAGAAGAAATTTTATAAGGATTTAATCGCTGTGGTTGGTGGAGTCACGCTTAAAGACGGTCTTGTCAACGCACTTCTTCTAGGTCAATATGATTCTAATGGAGACCTGTGGTACATTGGTCATGTTGGAACAGGACGCTTAACACGGCAAAATTGGCGTGATTTAACCGAACAGATTAAGCCGTTAATCCTTAACGAACGGCCGTTTGCGAATGTCCCCACTCGGCTGAAAGAAGCGGTTTGGGTTCTGCCCCAACTTACGGTCAAGATTAAGTATGCAGAATGGACGGAAGGAAGAAGTTTAAGACAACCGAGTATTGAAGCGCTTGTCGACATTCCTCCTGAGGATTGTGTACGTTGACTTTGATTTACGGAAACCATTTGTTTAATAGAGAGAGTGGATCAACATACATGGCCATAAAATAAAAATAACCATTAGGATGCGTTAAGTTGCAGGCACAAGCAAATAAAAGCAGCTGCAAATAGTGAAAAATGAGGACGCTTAAATTTTTCCTATTAAATTGGTAGGAATTATTTGATTTAAACACAAAAATGAGTCATTATTAAAGTAGATCTTTTAAATGAAAAATGAGGGAGATGTTTGTATGGTTTTTACACGTCCAAAGGTTGCTCAAAACATTACCGAATTAATCGGAAATACGCCACTTGTTCGTTTGAACAAAATTAGTGACGAAACAGGTGCAGAAGTTCTAGCAAAATTAGAATTCTTTAATCCGGCAAGCAGTGTAAAAGACCGTATTGGCTACGCGATGATTACCGCTGGTGAAGAGCAAGGTAAAATTAACAAAGATACGGTGATCATTGAACCAACGAGTGGTAACACCGGTATTGCGCTCGCCTTCGTTTGTGCGGTGAAAGGCTATCGTTGCATCTTGGTTATGCCGGATACAATGAGTATGGAGCGTCGTCAATTGCTTAAAGCTTACGGTGCGGAATTAGTTTTAACTGAAGGCGCTAAAGGGATGAAAGGTGCCATTGAAAAAGCGAAAGAATTGGCTGATCAGCACGAAAATTCCTTTTTACCTCAACAGTTTAATAACCCCGCGAACCCTGAAATTCATCGCAATACAACCGCTGAAGAAATTTGGAATGACACAGATGGGGCAGTGGATATTCTTATTTCTGGAATCGGAACAGGTGGAACGATTACAGGGATTTCGGAAGTATTGAAGGAGAAAAAACCTTCCTTCAAAGCGATTGCGGTTGAACCAGAAGGGTCACCAATCCTTTCAGGTGGAAATCCTGGACCCCACAAAATCCAAGGCATTGGGGCAGGTTTTATCCCAGACGTCTTGAATACACAAATCTACGATGAAGTCCTTCAAATTTCTAACGATGAAGCGTTTGCTGCATCTCGTCAAATTGCTAAAGAAGAAGGTATTCTTGTCGGTATTTCTTCTGGTGCAGCGATTGCAGCAGCCAAAAAAGCAGCGGAGCGTCCGGAGAACAAAGGTAAAACGATTGTCGCGATTTTGGCATCTTCTGGGGAACGTTATCTTTCCACACCACTTTTTGCAGAAGAATAAGCTAAGGTCGAATTCTGAGATATCCATTTTTGGATATCTTTTTTTTGTGTGTCTAAAAAAGCCATCCCTTCTAAAAACATTCTATTAATTCTCAATCTCTAGGAAACTTTTCACAGAATGCCTCATAGAAATGGTAGTGGATCACCTATTAACTACTAAAGAATGAGGAGAGAAACGTGAGAGATTTATTTAGAAAAGCCGTAAACTTTATTGGATTATTAGGACTTCTAGTGGGGCTTTTATCTGGATGCGGATCTGCGCAAACCACTACAAAACCACACCTTCCATTGGACACAAGTGTGAAGAAGAAAAAGGATCAACCTATCTCTCCAGTGAAGAATAAAGCCACATCCTATGAAATGGATTCTATGATTAATCATTTGAAAAGCCCAATTATATTAGAAAAACAAAAAGCGATGATACTCAAAACCGACACACAAAATGATTATGAGGCGGTTTCACAATGGTTAGAAGTCACAAATGAGAATGCGTTAGCCTTTGCCACACCCCACTCAAAGACCGTGAAGGAAAGCTTTTCTGAAGACACGGGTCTTAAAGCCGTTGGTAAAAGAATAGTGGATGGGGATCTATGGTACTTAATAGATGGAAAAAAGAATCAGAAAGACTGGATTTCGAGTGACAGGGTCAAAGTTTTGCCACAACCTAGTGTGTTGCTCAATACACCACTCATCAATCAAATGCCGGAACTTTCTCGAGGGTGTGAAGTCACCTCACTTGCTATGCTGATTCAGCAAGCTGGAAAAAAGACGAGTAAACTAAAGCTCGCGAAGGAAATCAAAAAAGTCCCATTCGAATCGGATGGTTATAGAGGCAATCCTAACGACGGGTTTGTCGGGAATATCTACACGTTTCACCAACCAGGACTCGGCGTCTACCATCGTCCAATTGCGGCACTTGCCAAGTCTTACCTGGGTAATCGGGTGATCGACTTAACAGGGGAAGGCTGGGCGTCGATTCAGAAACAACTTGATTCCGGCTATGCCGTTTGGGTCATCACAAATGTAACGTTTGGTCCCTTATCTAATACGGATCCGTACTGGTATACATGGAAAACAAAAGAGGGTACCATTCGAATTACGTATAAAGAACACAGTGTACTCGTGACGGGCTATGGCCCCCATTCGGTCTATATTAATGATCCTTTAGGAGCGGTTAAAAATAAAAAACTCGATAAAGAGGACTTTGTAGCGGCTTGGAAACAGATGGGCAGCCAAGCGATATCTTATAAGTGAAAAGTTGAATCTCAGAAAACCAAAATATTTAGGAACGCCTCTTTACGCTTCCTCCTTTCGGTTTCGGTATATTTCGTTGAGCTTACGGCAACCATGATTGGAGAGACAATGAGATAAGATATGGGAGCGAACCTATGCCACAACAACTTTTAAGTGTATCGAATGTATATCTAATCGTGATTGCGATTCTTGGTGGCACGTTGGCGCGACTTGCTACGATTCGTGAAGATTACCGACAGTATCCGACGTTTCCGAATGGCTATTTAAATCAATTCATGTTTGGTTTTATGGCATCGACATTAGGCGCGGTCTCCGTTCCCGCGCTCATGACGAATAATTTTACAGCTGTAACCTTTTTGGGATTGGCGATTACTCAGTTTCAGAGTGTTCGAAAGTTAGAACTCACAAGCTTGCAATTATTAGAAGAGACGGAGTACACCAAACGCGGAAATGCCTATATTGATGGCATTTCCAAAACATTTGAGGCTCGTAACTATATTGCCTTACTGGTTTCTCTGACCATCTCGATCTTTATGGAAGTGTTAAGTGGGCGTTCAGAAGTCCTTCGAATCATCGTGTCTCTTGTAGCAGCAGGAATCCTTTTTGGGTTGATCACCCGTTTTACAAAAGGGAAGAAGATCAACGACCTAGCGGAAGTGCGTGCGGCAAACGTCTCCATTAAAGGAGACGAACTCTATGTCGATGATATCTATGTTTCCAATCGGATTGGGATTGAGCGTGGCCAAGAGATGATCTTGAGCGAAGGATTAGCAGTTGTCGTCGTTCCACGGCATCAGCATTATCGAGTGACGCTTGATAATTATGGTCAAAGGCAAGCCATTCTTTTTGAAATTACGAGGAGTTTGGGCGTGAAACGGTATCATTACACGAGAAAAAATTATGAAGACGGACGAATCGCTTTCTTTGTGGTTCCGATTTTAAAAGAGATTGATACTATGATCGACGTGATTCAGAATACACCGGTTCTTGAGAGTACACTCAAATCCCATCTCTTTTTAAAAAATAAGAAGAAACCCAAACGCTCAGTCAATAAAGATAAGTAGGTTGATTTGGTCAAAAAGGGGGCTTGGAAATGGACGTTCGAATTTATGCGGTTATTGTGACCGAAGAACACGATGAGCGTATGATTGTTCCTGGGAATCAGTTATTAATTCGTACAAAAGATGAAGCGGAGCAGACCACCATTATGCGAGAAATTGCCCTTGCTGTTGCGGGGGATGTGGTGAAATTAAGCAATGGCATGATTCTAATTGTTACAGCGCTTCGATAATGGACAAAGGTGGAGCATCGTGCGCCTTTTTTTTTTGCACTAAGAAAGTATAAAATTTTAGCGAGGAAGACGACTCGACGTCGTCAAAATTCCTAAGAATTAAGTATAAGAATAACTAAGGCGCTCGGCTAGGTCTGGATGACGACCTAATGCGTAATCCTAAATGAACTCAGGTCACATCAGATGTCCTGTAAGGGTAAGACACGCTTTTTTAGCTTTATCTTATTGTGTAAGGAAGATTAAAGTGCTGAGCATTGTCCGTTAGGAAAAAGTGCGATTGATGGTATAATAATACATAAATAATAAACCTTCATTTAAATAATATGTGGATGATTTGAGGGAGTCAGGGCAACTTGGGTAGGAGCAAAATGAATGAATAGGTGATTGCCATGGGAATTGTGATTGTAGAAGTTTGCGAAGCGAGTTTAATCAATGCGATCGATCTGGAAGAAGAAATTGAATCGGTTTATCCAGAAGTGGCTGTGATTAAAAGTGAGTGTTTATCTTACTGTGGGCTTTGTCGGCTTAAGCCTTATGCCATGGTGAATAACAAGCGCGTATTTGCGGCAACTGCCGAAGAATGCCTTGTTAAAATTAAAGAAAAAATTGAAGAAGAACTGGCTTTCTACGCCTGATTTTTCTTGGATTTTGAATAGATTTGGAGGAAACAACATGTCGGATGAAACAAAAAAAAGTAAAAATGAATTTACGATTCTAAGCGGTGATTCTACAGGCGGTGACGGAAGCTTTGGGGTTGGCACCATCAATTTGGATAGTGTCACTCCGATTATTGTGGATCCGCAACGGGAAGAAGCATTTATTGATATGCAGGCGATGCATGGCCGAAGTCGAATTGAGAAGCGGGTTCGTTTTGCACCGAGCAAAGAAGGCTTGGAAGATGCGGATTTATACTGGATTGTCTGGGTGAATGTTGGACGGGACAAAACAGGCCCCATGATTTATGGTATTGCGGCGTGTGAGGTTTTGGTGTCCACTGAAGAGCGGAGAATCCGCCCAGGATACAAGTCCATGCCTGAGCATGTTAATAATTTGGATAAAGTGCTTAAAGGGAAAGTCATTTTGGATACGATTGATGAAAAATCCAAACGGCTTCTAAAAGAATTCTTAGAAACGAATTATGAAGAACTCTGGAACAACACAAGAGCGGAAGTCAAACAGGCGCTTTCGTAAGTTGACAAAAAAGAACGACTTTTTCCATTGACGGAAATTGTCGTTCTTTTTATATGCAGGACTACGCATCGAGACGCGCTTCGGGCATTAAGCTTGCTTCTTTTGAGTTGTTTTAGGCGCCTTCTTTTGTGAAGCCACTGATTTTTTGGGGGTACGTTCTTTTTGTGCGGAAGCCCCTTTTGTAGGCGGTGTAGCCTCTTTTTGATTTGTACTTTTGGGACGTGCCGGTTCTTTAGAACTTGGTTTGGTTTTCCCACGCGATTCATCCACACTTGCTTGCAACGCCGCAAGCAGGTCAACGACGTTTTCTCGTACGGGTGCTTTTTTAGTCGTTGTTGTTTCATGACCCGCGAGTTTCTCTTCAAGCATGTGTTGGAGGTCTTCACGAAAGTCATTCTTATAATGATTTGGCTCAAACGTTGTAGTCAATTGTTCAATGAGTTGTTTAGCAGTGTCCAACTCTTTGTCTTCAAAAGTTCCGAGCTGATCAAGCCCAGGAACATGACCGATTGGTCGGACTTCTTCTGGATAGTACATCGTCTCAAGCATTAGGCCATTTTCATACACGCGAACGACGGCCAAATGCTCCTTGGAATGGAGGGTAAGTTTAGCGAGACCGATTTTACCTGTATCTTCTAATGCCTTACGAAGAAGGGCATAGGCTTTTCCGCCATTCTCGTTGGGGCCAATAAAATACGACCGATTGAAATAGATAGGATCGATCTCAGAGAGGTTCACAAAATCTAAAATTTCAACCGCGCGAACTTGGTCGCCTTTTAGCGCTTGGATTTCCTGATCGGTGACGGTGATAAATTCACCCGGTTGAACCTCATATCCTTTTATTAAATGGTCTTGTTCGACGACTTCCTCACAGACTGGACAATATTTTTGATAGCGAATCGGGGTATGACACGCATCATGTAACGTACGGAACGAGACATCTTTGGATTCGGTTGCAGCATAAAGTTTGATTGGGATATGCACAAGTCCAAAGCTGATCGACCCTTTCCACATGGTATGCATCGTCTAGCCTCCTTCCGAAGTAACTCCAAGATAGCCTTCAAAGAAATAGTCTTGAGGTGACACATACATTTCCTTCTTTTTAGTGTCACCAAAATCCATTGAAACTATAGACAAATTCATAAAAGGCCGAACCGGAACCTTACAATTTAAGAAAAACGAGGTTTGAAACGTCTGTTTTGGCCTCTGTCTGTTCGCCCAGAATGGATGTTTCAGGACAGGTTAAGTCGCACATATTCCATTAAACTCAAACTACCGCGGAATTTGAATGACCGGTCAGGAAATGGATCGAGATAGGATGACTAATGAAAATGGGTTTGAGGAATTGATTAAGCAGTATGAACCTTTGGTGAAGTCCACTTTGAGGCGTTTAGGATTGCAGAATGATTTTGATGAGGCAAAGCAAATTGGCTGGATCGCTTTATGGGAAGCATGGAAGACTTTTGATCCCCAAAAAGGCGCTTTTCCTGCCTATGCTAAAACCATGGTGCATGGCCGATTGAAAAGCTATGCTCGAAAAAGATATCAAACGAACCAGAAGATTGTGTTGTGCTCGGTTCTACCTGAGGAACCAGTGGCGGTTAAAGAAACGTTCTCTACGCTTGATATCGATTGGGCACCATTAACATTGCGAGAAAGACAATGGATGAATGAAACCTACAACAACCATCGTACGACAAAAGAGATCGCAAGAGCATACGAGGTTTCCGAACATACCGTGCGTTCTTGGAAAAAGTCTGTTATACAGAAATTAAGAAAAGGATTTCGAAAAGAAGTGTTTTTAAGTGAGAAATAGGGAAACTAAGGAAATAGACTTCGTTTTTGGAAGGAGGATCGGATGCATTTATATAATGAAGTAAAAATAACGGCTGTTGTCTTGATCGGTGCCATCTTAAATGCCTTTGCGCTAAACTTTTTCCTAATCCCTGCTCATGTCCTATCCAGTGGCTTTACCGGGGTTTCTCAATTACTCTCTAGTCTTTTGCAACACGAGTTAGGCCTTTCAGTTGGAACAGGAATTGTATTATTTATTTTAAACATACCAATTACAATATTGGGCTGGATGAAAGTTGGCAAGCGGTTTACATTATATAGCTTATTAAGTGTAGCAACGTTGTCTATTGTCCTGGTTTTTTTGCCGGTTCATGCGCTAACAAATAATCCGCTATTAAATGCTGTGTTTGGTGGAGTCGTGAGCGCTATCGGTGTTGGGTTAACACTCAAGTATGGGGCTTCGACGGGCGGAATGGACATTATTGCGATGGTGCTCTCTAGAATGAAGGACCGTCCCATTGGCTCTTATTTTTTGGTCTTGAACGGCTTAATTGTCCTTTCAGCGGGTGCTTATTTTGGTTGGGAAAAAGCACTCTATACATTAGTGACGATATACGCGAGCTCGCGAGTCATTGATGCCATACACACGCGCCATCAAAAGTTGACCGCAATGGTCGTGACGGCAGAAGGTAGGGCTATGACGAAAGCCATTCACGATAAAATGGTACGTGGGATTACGCGCCTCCCAGCCAAAGGCGCTTATTCTGACAAGGAACGCGAAATGTTAATGATTGTCGTGACGCGTTATGAACTGTATACCCTTGAACAGATCATTAAGTATGTTGATCCAGAAGCCTTTACAAACGTTGTGGAAACAGCGGGGATCTTTGGCTTCTTCCGATCATCGGATTAAAAACAGCTTTGCTCGACTCTTCTCTTGAGCACACCACTCTGGCTAGAATGGTGCCGCCCATGTACACGAGCTACGAATGGATAAAAGTTTGCTAACGAAAAAAAGCTGCCGAGAACACTCGACAGCTTTCTTTCATGCATTTATTTAGATTCAAAAACAGCCTGAAGTTTGGGAAGAAGCTCGTCCCAACTTGCATCAAACGTTTTGTTGACCGTTACGAAATCGTCATAGCCAAAAATATTATCGACGCCATCTACAGCCAATAATTCCGCAGCCAATTGATGATCAACGGAATCACCTACTTTTGCGATTAGGCGCTCTTCAAACAATTGTGTGTTTGCCGTGAATTTCATGGCGTTTGGATTGGGTGTTGCATCCACTTTTACATTTAACCCCATTATGAACTC
The DNA here is from genome assembly GCA_963829575.1 of uncultured Sporolactobacillaceae bacterium. Classification (GTDB taxonomy): domain Bacteria; phylum Bacillota; class Bacilli; order Bacillales; family Sporolactobacillaceae; genus KACC-23026. The sequence goes on from CAWHJF010000013.1 coordinate 542,132, forward strand.
CCCTTTCTAGTCGATCGCCATCATTTTTAAGGACGATTTATTTTAGTTGCTCATCTTTGAATCTGTTCAACCAGACTAATTTGTTTGATCAAAAAATGAACGATTAGGTCTTTGTCTCCACTAAAATGAGAATAGACCCTTTTCCATAATAGTTTATCTTATTCCATGCGATTGGACAAACTCTAAGAAATCAACTTAGGTGATCAGAAGGTGAACCCATAACGTTTTGAAATCACTTCATAGAAACCCAGTGAATTATAAATGTGTTTGGTCGCTGAATTATTAACACCTGTCTCGAGTTCGATCGATTGAATCCCTTCTCTTTCAGCATAATGAATGATGAATAAAAGTAATTTTTTACCGATTCCGCGATTTCGATTGTCGTTCTGGACAAACAACTCGTTTAGCCAAAGGTAAGGGCCTCCAACTCTAAGGCTGACCCCAATATTAAAAAGAGCAAATCCATATATTTCTTGATCTTCCTCCGCAATCACAAGTCGCGAGCTCGATTTTGGATCGAGTGTCCGTTCCACGGCGCTTCGAACAGAACTGTAAGAAAGATCATCATCATCAATGGAGATTTGTTGGAGGAAAAGCTTAGTCAGTTGATCAACGCGTGCATCTGTCGCACCATCAACCACCTCATAGACATGCATGTCATCACACCTTTGAAAGAGAGAGTCTCTTTTATTATACAAGAAGAGCCCTTTTTTCTGAATCTCTTAATTACTGCCCTTGCAAAAAATGTTGCTCCAAGAAGCTCGCAATTCCATCGTCTTCATTGGTGTGGGTAATGTGGTTCGCGATTGCTTTAATAGAGTGGGTGGCATTTCCCATTGCCACACCATGACCAGCTGCTTCAATCATTTCTAGGTCATTTTCTTCGTCTCCAAAAGCCACTACGCGATCCATTGGAATTGATAAGTAATCCGCTACGCGTTTTAATCCGACTGCCTTATTGGTTCCTTTTCGAATGATTTCAATGATGTCGCTCGGATATCCCCAAGACCGTTGATCCACCATTTCGGCATGTTCTTGATCCAGAGCTTTAATAAGTTGCAAAATTTCCGAACGGGGCGTACTAATCAATACACTTGTGGGGTTCTCATCTAACTTTTGATCAATCGGTCCAATGATGACCTCCGATTTGGGCATGTCAAACACTTCATAAAAGGAGTCGTCCCATTTTTCAACATAGACTTGATCCATCACTTCAGTAATCACATTGTTAATATTATAGGATCGACACATCTCTAATATGGAGAATGCGGTTTCTTTTGGGATTGTCGTATGAGACGTTCTAAACTCATGTGAGCGTGGATGATGGACATGCGCACCATTAAAGTTCACAATAGGAGTGGTTAAGTCGAGCTCAGCATAATACTGTTTACTCGCGCGATACGGACGACCTGTTGAAATCACAAGCTGATGCCCAGCTTCTTTCATTTTATTGAGGGCTAGCTTTGTTCTTGGGCTTATTAATTTTTCATTTGTGAGAAGCGTTCCGTCAAGATCTAATGCAATTAGATAGGGTTGTGTCATGATTGGTCCTCCATCGCTTAAATTAGCTATATTATAGTCGAAAGTCTGTTCGATAAACGATTTCCATTTATTTCTTTACATAATCTTAAAGGAGACGAGAACTATGTATACGATTGAACACCTGAATATCCAAGGGATTCCAACACTAAAAGTTGAAAAAGCAGCGTTCCAAGACCAACCGCTTCCTGTTGTTCTCTTTTGGCATGGTTGGACAAGTATGAAAGAACGCAATCTTTATTATGCCTACTTGTTGGCTGAATCCGGCTTTAGGGTTATTTTACCAGAAGCGACCGGGCATGGTGAACGTCTAGAAGAATTAACTGAGTTGGAACGGCAAATTGGCTTTTTTCAGGTGGTGCTTCAATCGATTCACGAGACGGCTGTCATTCGAGATTATGGTTTGGAAAAAGGCTGGATTAAAGACAATCAGTTTATGATGGCTGGAACTTCAATGGGTGCGATCATTACTTTAAGTGCTCTGGCCACTTATGATTGGGTACAATCGGCTGTCTCTTTAATGGGATCGCCTTTTCTCATCGGGTTTGCCCAGCATAAATTGAGTCAATTTAAGGAAGCGGGAATCACCCTTCCGTTTTCAGATGAAGAGCTTGATCAGCTTATGAAGACGCTAGAGCCTTACGATTTGAGTAAGCATTTAGATCAATTAAACGGGGTTCCTTTATTATTCTGGCACGGCAAAAAAGACCCCGAGGTTCCGTACGCTCAGTCCCGCCTTTTCTATGACAGTTATAATTATCTTCCAGGAATAACACTCTCCTATATTGATGACCCGAATGCTGAGCACGTTGTGACTCAAGAAGGCGCACTTGCATTAAGAGATTGGTTTGTGCACCATACACCGATCACGCAATAATAAATTTAAAAACCTACTCACCATTTTACCCGACTTAAAGCTATTTATAGGGTGAAAGGGGGTGAGAGAATGGCTACTTCAAATTTCTTGAAAGCGGTCATGACGCTTTCGTTTGATGGCGGCACAGATCCAAAAGGCAAACCGGTCATTATGAATAAGCGTTTCAATGGGGTTAAAACCACTTCAACAGATGACCAGCTTTTTGCCATTGCCGAATCGCTCGCGCCGCTCCAAAGTCAAACTTTGGTCGGAATCGTGCGCACGAACACGATTGACATCAGTGCATAAGGTAGACGAGTTCTAATGTCTATCTTATGACAACGGGTTCCGTTATTATTCGAAAGAAAGGAGGGATACGTCATGGCCAAAACACTTGAATTGAGTTTTGCGAACACAACCGGAAAAGTGGTTCGTTATACATTAGATAATCCTGTTGAACCGTTTGATAGTGCGGCTGTGAATGCCGCAATGGATACGATTATTGCGCAAAATGCATTCACTTCATCTGGTGGCGACCTTATTAAGAAAAAAAGCGCCCGCATTGTTGAACGTAACGTTACGGAGATTCCTTTAACTTAATGTCTTAAAGCTTTAGGAGGAGGGCTGACCTCCTCCTTTTTATTTTAAGAAAAGAAGATAGGAGGTTTTTGAAATGGGAGATTGGGTGAGCATGGTCAAAGATGTGGGGTTTCCGATCGTCGTGACGTTATATCTTCTTTATCGGATTGAAGGGAAACTCGATGAATTGAATACATCCATCCAACAATTGCCTGGCCGTCTCAAAGAATGGAGCAGCCCTTCCAATGTGGTTGCTCCCCTTGCACAGATTACCCCACCAAAAGAAATAGGTAAGCAATAAGGTTTATCCTTTTGCCGGAAAAGGTTATACTTGTAACAAGAGGCGGATTAAGCCGTTTGAAAGTTCTTTAGATGAAACACAGTTACCACTGTTTCATAGACAATTTTTCGCACAGGTTTTGAAAGGAGTGATCGAAATGGGTCAAGCAAGCAGCGAATTACATGATCAGGTGATGGAAGCCTTGGAGGAAGTCATTGATCCTGAGCTCGGTATAGATATTGTGAATTTGGGTCTTGTTTATGGTGTCGACGTCGATGACAAAGGCGAATGTATTGTCACGATGACGCTTACGGCGATGGGATGTCCACTTGCCGCAACGATCCAACATGAAGTCAAAGCATCTATCCTGCCGATTGACGGTGTTGAGACGGTCGAAGTCAATATCGTTTGGAATCCACCTTGGGGCAAGGAGCGCATGTCACGGTATGCCAAAATTGCTTTAGGGATTTCCTAAAGCGGTCGTTAATAGGAATAAATTAGAAGATCTCGGCCCCAAGAGTGCCTGTCCAACTCGTTGGCCAAGATCTTCTTTTTCTGAGGAAAACGATCTGAATGGCCATAGAAGCGTGGAATCTAGAACTGTTACAGGGACTCTTACATATATAATTTGAGGTGATTTCATGGTTGAGCATCGAAAGCCGATTCCTGTTCCGGAGGCTGTCAACCGAATTCAAGACTATGTCCAAACTTTGGGAACAGAGTGGGTGGATTTAAAAACAAGTGATGGGCGAATTCTTGCTAGCCCGATCAAAGCAGATCATGATGTTCCGCCTTTTGATCGTTCACCATATGATGGTTTTGCGATTCGTTCTGAAGATACGGTTGGGCGATCAAAGGATCATCCCGTTCAACTCAAAGTGGTGGAAGAAATCGGTGCTGGAGATGTCGCGACTCGCGTCGTTCATTCGGGTGAAGCAATCCGGATCATGACGGGTGCCCAGTTGCCGGTCGGAGCAGATGCTATTATCATGCTGGAACTCGTTCAGGACATCAAAGAAGAGGATCACGACTCTATCGTGATCAAAAGAGAGGTCAAAAGCGGCGATAACATTTCCCGCAAAGGCGAGGACACTAAAGCCGGGACGATTTTAATTGATAAGGGAGAACCAATCACACCTGGAGTAATGGCAGTGCTCGCCACTTTTGGTTATGCAAAAGTGTGTGTCACCAAACGCCCGATAGTGGGTGTGATTGCAACAGGTTCAGAGCTCCTTGGTGTTGATGAGCCACTCGTTCCAGGGAAAATCCGCAATAGTAATGCTTATATGGTGATGTCCCAGGTCAAACAAGCTGGCGCCGTCCCGCTCGATCTTGGTCAGTTTGTAGACGACTTTGATTTGAGCTACAACGCGGTAAAAGAAGCACTGGATCAAGTGGATCTTTTAATTACTACAGGTGGCGTTTCCGTAGGAGATTTTGATTTTTTACCGCAAATATATAGCAAACTTGGTGCAAAGGTTTTATTTAATAAAATTGGAATGCGTCCAGGGAGTGTCACCACGGTAGCTGTCCTGGGGGACAAGCTCTTATTTGGACTTTCAGGAAACCCATCTGCTTGTTTTGTAGGATTTGAACTTTATGCCGGACCATTTATTAAAGGGTTATTAGGGCAAACGAACCGTTTTTTGACGACAACCCAGGCTCGCCTTACTCAGGATTTTTCAAAACCGAATCCTTTTACGCGTTTTGTTCGAGCCAAATTAGATTTTACTCAAAGTGAATTAACCGTTCATCCTGTTGGATTGGACAAATCGAATGTCGTGACCTCACTTTCGGAGGCGAACGCTTTAATTGTTCTCCCAGGAGGGACCCGTGGGTTTGCACAAGGGGATCGAGTCACGGTATTGATGCTAAATGGAGAAGGCGGGATGACTTTTGACCTTGAGCCTTTGTCAAATCGTCGGATATAAAAATAGTGGCAAAACCACCCTAATGGAAGCGATGATTCGTCATTTAAGAGAAGGTGGACGGCATGTCGCTTCCTTGAAGCACCATGGGCATAGTGAAGCGGATCCGATGCGAACGGGTGACAGTGGAAAGCATTTTGCTGCGGGATCATCCGTCACGAGCGTTGTATCCCCCTTATTTTCGCACAGTTCTTATTATGAGGAACCCCCTCTTGCCGCCTATCTTGCTTTCTATCATGAAATTCCGCAGTTGGACTGGCTTTTAATAGAGGGCTACAAGGAAGCGGATTTGCCTAAAATCGTTATCCTCTCGACAGCATCCGATTGGCAGGACTTAAGGACACTATCAAATATAAAAGCAGTCGTAACCGAACACCCCAGCGTGGTAGAGGACTTGAAGCACACGTCCTTACCACATTTTCGAAGGCAGGAGTTTGAACAACTCGGAACGTTTATAATGAAGCATGAAGGCAGGTGGACCGAAGCCAATGAGTTTTGAACTCGTAGAAGAACCTATTGATATCATGACTGTGATTCGCGGAGTTGAAGACCGGAATGCAGGAGCAATTACAACATTTATTGGAACCGTTCGAGAGTTAACCAACGCAAAAAAAACCATTTATTTAAAATATGAAGCATATGTGCCAATGGCCATCAAACAATTGGAGCGGATCGGTCAGGATATTCAAGATCGGTGGGAAGGCACGCATGTTGCCATTACCCATAGAATTGGTGAGTTACAAATATCGGATGTGGCTGTTGTCATTGCGGTGTCTTCTCCGCATCGCGCGGCTTCGTTTGAGGCGAGTCGCTATGCGATCGAACGCATTAAAGAAATTGTGCCGATCTGGAAAAAGGAACATTGGGATGATGGTGAAGAATGGATTGGCGATCAGAAAGAAACCGTCAGTTATAAAGACCGTTCAGGAGACGGAGGAGTCGTATGATTAAGATCTTGTTATTTGCGGGTTTAAAAGATCGAGTGGGCCAAGAGGCTTTGACTTGGGAGCAATTACCCATAACAGTTGGTGAACTTCGCCAAGAACTCCAGAAAGTAAAAGGGCTCGAATCCATGAATCAAGTGATGGTGGCCTTAAACGAAGCATATGCGACGGATGAGATGGAGATTAATGAAGGCGACACTGTCGCGCTGATTCCGCCAGTAAGCGGGGGCTAACTTTCAAGTCTTAAAAATTTCCCACGAAACCTACAGAGAAAACGCTTTGTGGGTTTTTTGTGTTTTCTAAGAAACGGAACGGATGTCCTTGAAAATGGGGAAAATGGAGAGATTGAGGGAAATAGCGGAATGAATGTCCGCTCAGGAGGCCGCGCGGCCATTCATCCCGTATACACGCTTTATAACAAAATAAAGAAATATGCAATGAGTTCGCAAAATCCTTGCAATCACGCATAGACTAGTATGAAAAGCAGGTGAACTCATGAGGAGGCTGACGAATGAAAATCCTTATTTATGGTGGACTTGGACCTGCGGGATTCGGGTTGACTTCTTTTTTTCTAGAAGAAGGCATCGAAACAAGCGTAGTTAAATCCAGTTTGCGAGCGGAAAACGAGGAAGAGGCTGAACTGTTTATCGGACGAAATGCTTTATTTCAATCGATCGATCCCGATATGAGAGCGAGTGAGACCGAAGCGGACGTCGTGTGTTTTGCCAATTTCTTAACAGATTGGAAAGAGGGAGCGTTTGAGGAAGCCCAGCACCTGTTTGAAGAGACTGCACATGCAGAACAAAAAAGGCGGCTTGTGGTCCTTTTTACCATTAAAGATACATCTGAAGAAACGTGTGACGGACCAACTAGCGTTTATAATCGTTTAGAAGAGATCTATCAAACTATGTATAAGAAGTCTAATCAGAGCTCACCATGGTTGATCATTAGGGTTTGTCAGAATTGGCTTGAGCAAGTTTCAACTAAGACGCCGCCCAAAGATAAACAAAAGGACATTTTTCAACCTCTTCAAGAATTAGTTGACTCCAACCTGGAGTCAGGGCTCCATATTTATGAATGGATTAAATGCTCAGAGGAAGAGGAACCTTCCTGTTTTAAATTTAGAGAAGACGAGGCATAAATAGATAAAAAGGATTAACCTCACACTTTTTAGGGGTCCAAATGGTGAGATCAATCCTAATGGATCTAAAATCTTCATTAAGATCCTTTAAACATATTAAAAAAAGGTGATAGTTGCTTCATCATTGGTCGTGCGGTATTAATAAATTTATGAACGTTATCGGCATGGCCCATTAATTTATTAAAGTCAAAGTTTCCTTTTTCATCAAGCAACGGATGATTAATGGGTTGGTTCGGCATGTACTGAGGCGCTTGCCCATGACCTGGCATTTGATTTTGTGGGAATGGTCCCATATTGCCCATTTGAGGGGGCATTGGTTGTTGAGGATTAAAAGGCATCATGGGCTGCTGCCCCATGCCATAACCCCACATTCTAGGCATAAAAGGACCTTGTTGTGGTTGAAACTGATTTTGAATCGGTTGATTTTCATTAGCCACAGAAAAATCCTCCTTTTAACCATATTTTTATTACTAGTTTATGTGTATTTTAATTTAAATGTGTTGGGTAGAGGCCTAGTTGTGAGATCTTTACTTTTTAAAGGAAGTATATTACAATCAATTAGCACCAAGTCTTAATAAGTGATAATAATTCAGTCTCATTACGTCGATAGATCAAACCATTAAAGTTTTGAGAGGGGTCTTAAAAATGGGTGTTGGAGTGCTAGGAATTGGAAAATACGTACCAGAAAAAGTGTTAACTAATTTTGATTTAGAAAAAATGGTTGATACATCGGATGAATGGATTCGCACAAGAACAGGTATTGAAGAGCGTCGGATCGCTGATGATCAAACCAATACATCAGATATGGCTTATGAAGCCTCTTTAAAAGCGCTTGAAAAAGCTGGCTTAAAAGGGGAAGATTTGGATTTGATTCTTGTTGCGACAGTCACACCGGACTATGGATTTCCATCTGTTGCAAGCTTGATTCAAAACCGATTAAAGGCCACGAAAGCTGCTGCGATGGACTTGAGCGCAGCATGTGCTGGATTTATTTATGGAATGGTCACCGCAAAACAGTTTATTGAAAACAATGTCTATAAAAATATTTTAGTTGTTGGTGTTGAAAAGCTCTCTAAAATTACGAACTGGGAAGATCGTAATACCGCTGTATTGTTTGGAGATGCCGCAGGAGCAGCGGTAATTGGTGAGGTTTCTGAAGGTAAAGGGATTTTGTCTTTTGAATTGGGATCAGACGGCTCAAAAGCCAAAGAACTTTATCAAGATGGTCCACATATTTATATGAACGGACGAGAGGTCTTTAAATTTGCAGTTCGCCAAATGGGCGATTCTTCTGTTAATGTTGTTGAGAAAGCAGGTTTGAAGAAAGAGGATATCGATCACTTGATTCCACATCAAGCTAATATTAGAATTATGGAAGCGGCGAGACAACGCTTGGATCTCCCAGAAGAAAAAATGATTAAGACGGTTCACAAGTATGGAAATACGTCTTCTTCCTCTATTCCGCTCGCATTGTGTGATGCATTAGAAGAAGGGAAAATCAAGGAAAATGACTTGCTTGTATTAGTCGGATTCGGTGGCGGTCTTACTTGGGGTGCGCTCACACTAAGATGGGGCAAATAAGCCAAGTCTTTAAACTTGAATCAGACAAGCAGTAAGAGCACTAAATTAAATGCTATGAAAATGGCACCTTTATTATGGGTCGTTTTAGGCTTTTTAATGGAAGAACGAAGAATGAGCACCGTTTAAACTTTGACAAGTTCTCCCGGTTAAGTGAATATAGTCATAGATAACTGATAATTCTTTGGTAGTTTGGAAAGGAGCTTTTGTCATGGAGCGTCGTGTCGTCGTGACAGGCATGGGTGCCATAAGCCCATTAGGACTCAATGTTTCCGAAACATGGGATAATTTAATAGCAGGGAAGTCTGGGATTGGTGTTTTAACTCGCGTGAACCCGGATGATTTTCCAGCTAAAGTAGCAGGAGAAGTCAACGGGTTTAATCCCGAAGACTTTATGGATCGAAAAGAATCCCGACGGATGGATCGGTTTACTCAATACGCGGTCGCTGCTGCAAAAATGGCAGTTGAGGATGCCAAGTTAACTATTAATGAAGAAAATGCGCATCGTGTTGGCGTATGGATTGGTTCCGGAATTGGCGGTATGGAAACGTACGAAGAGCAGTTCCGTACAGGTCTTGAAAAAGGCTGGCGCCGTGTGAGTCCATTCTTTGTTCCGATGATGATTCCAGATATGGCATCGGGTCAAGTATCGATTCAATTAGGGGCAAAAGGAATTAATTCTTGTACTGTAACGGCCTGTGCAACAGGAACCAATTCAATTGGAGACGCGTTTAAAGCGATTCAGCGCGGAGATAATGACATCATTATATCGGGTGGAGCCGAAGCCCCTCTCGTGCATATGTCTTTTGCGGGATTTAGCTCAGCGAAAGCTCTCTCGTTTAATCCAGACCCGTTGACCGCTTCTCGACCATTCGATAAAAATCGAGATGGCTTTGTTATGGGTGAGGGTGCTGGTATTCTTGTTCTAGAATCTTTGGAATCGGCCCAAGCTCGTGGTGCTCATATCTATGCCGAAGTTGTTGGGTATGGGTCTACAGGGGATGCGTATCATATCACCGCTATTCAACCAGGTGGGCCAGGTGCGGTCCGTTCGATGCAAATGGCGTTAGCTGATGCTGAACTTGCAGCAGATGACATTGATTATATTAATGCACATGGGACAAGCACGCCATTAAATGATGGAAATGAAACCTTGGCGGTTAAAACAACGTTTGGCGAGTATGCTTATAAGATTCCGATGAGCTCCACCAAATCCGCAACAGGACACTTGTTGGGCGCGTCAGGTGGTGTGGAAGCCATCTTTGCGATTAAAGCGATCGAAAATGGGATTGTACCGCCAACGATTAATTATGAGACACCTGACGAAGAGTGCGATTTGGATTATGTACCAAACGAAGCGCGCAAGCATCAGGTGGAGGTTGCAATGAGCAATTCATTTGGCTTTGGCGGACATAACGCGACTTTAATTTTCAAAAAGTTTGAGGCGTAATCGATCGGTCTAATTGTTATTATTAAAGAAAGAAGTGGGCTTTTTAGAGCCTGCTTCTTTTTTGTATGCAGCAAATGCTTAGTGACAAAAATAGGAAAAGGTGAGGAGGGGGAATAGGCGGAATTTAACATCAAAAGAGAAGCTAAGATTAACAGAAAATGGGGAAATCGGTGATCTATTACTACATAAGGAAGTAGAAGCGTTCATATTAAATTAAAAGTGTTTTCATAGAGTGGGCGGGTCTCTCATATATATTCTAGTAACAACATCGGACAAGCAACAAAACGAGTGAAATGGAAGGAGAAACAGCCTTGATCCTTCGTGTATTTTTTCTTTTCATAGGATTTGGATTTGCGGTTGCAGGAGGCGTCACGCTCATTGCCTATTTGAATCTCTTAACAATGGGTAATAGTTGGTGGGAGTACTTTACGTTTATAAGCAGAAGACCAGAGATGGTTTTGTTTTTGATCGGCCTTGTGACCATGTGGCTCTCAATTTATATTCCCTCGCGGCGCTATTAATCACTATTTTTAAAAGGAATAATAAGGGTTATTTGACAGGATTACTTAAACATTAGGAATATTTCCATGGATTTCTGACCATACTGTTTTCAACTATTCAAAAGCGAGGGAAGATCATCATGGAATTCATAGGAGATATTTGGGTCAATTGGTTTGAAGGCGAAGAGAATGGATACAATGTCTGTGATTTTCATGAGTGGCGAAAACATGATTTTATTGAGTTATTGGATCAAGCGCCGCTTATCAAAATGGAGCCTCGATTGTTTGATCAAATTGAAAATGATCTTAGTGACCTCCCACCTGGCCTATTAGAGGAAATACGAAACAAAAGTTACATAAGAAAAAATAATCAGCGTGAAGTAATTGAATACGCGTTTGTAGCAACTGACGGAAGACGCCATGTCGTGATCGATACGCTCGGTTACACGATTCCCATTCGAAAAAGCCGTATGATCCCAAGACAAGAAAAAATGGTTCTGGAGAAGGCGGAAGAGATGGAAATCTCCTATTATCAATGGGAGGATCAAGGTCAGAAAGTCTATCACATTTTGTCACCTCATCCAGATTGGATGAGAGGGTTAACGCGAAAAGAACGCCAACTAAAACAAATCCTTTTCATGGCCTTAGATCAATTAAAAACCGTCGGTCATTTGGATGAGATGCGGTATTGGTATACCGAATGGTTCCCGAAGAATTATCATGAGAGCCGCGATTTGTCGTTTGATGAAGCGTGGGAGCGTTTATTTGGGGCTACTAAAGCCGGTTGGTCACCCAAGCATCAAGACCTATGTGAGCGACTCATAAAAGGACAACCCTATTTCGAAAAAATTTGGGAACTTGAGCAAGTGACTAAAGTGAATTAAGGGCTGAGCTAAAAGCAAGAGTAAATCAAAAGAAACACACGAGGTTTCATCGCTACTATGAAATCTCAGTGTGTTTTTTTGTATTTAAAAGATTTGGCTTCAATGCACAAGAACGAGGGGACAGACCTTTTGGTTTGTCCCCGCAATATTAGTTATCTTCGCTTTCGACCTAGCCCCATAGCATTTTCGGCTTTTTTAAGCATTTTGGTCGCCACATGATTGGCTTTCTCAGCGCCTTCATCCAAAATTCGATCCAGTTCATCTGAGTGGATAATCTCTTGATAACGTTCTTGAATTGGACGGAGTGTATCCGTCACAGCCTCTGCAACGCGTTCTTTAAACGCTCCATAACCTTTTCCATTAAATTCTCTTTCAATAGCTTCTAGAGATTGGCCGGAGCATAGGGATAAAATCGACATCAAATTCGCAATACCTGGCTTATTGTCCTTGTCATATCGAATGGTTTGGTCACTGTCTGTCGTAGCACTTTTAATTTTTTTGATGATTTGCTTTAAATCATCAAGTAGTAAGATAAAGGACTTTGTATTTGCATCAGACTTGCTCATTTTCTTAGTTGGATCGACGAGTGACATGATTCGCGCACCAACTTTTGGAATGGAGACCTCAGGTATTGTAAAGATATCATTGTAACGTTTGTTAAAGCGATCAGCCAGGTCACGGGTTAGTTCCAAATGTTGTTTTTGGTCCTCACCAACCGGAACGATTTCGGTTCCGTAGAGCAAGATATCAGCAGCCATAAGTGGTGGGTAGGTTAAAAGACCAGCAGATACAGCTTCTTTACCAGTAGATTTATCTTTAAATTGAGTCATACGCTCAAGTTCGCCGATGTAACTGACGCATTGTAGCATCCAACCGAGCTGAGCATGACCAGGTACTTCAGATTGAATGAAAAGAACCGATTTAGCTGGATCAATGCCACACGCAAGGTAGAGGGCAGCGAGCTTTCTAGTGTTCTCGCGAAGGACTAAACGGTCTTGCGGAACGGTGATGGCATGCTGGTCCACAATACAAAAGAAACAGTCATTCTCTTCCTGGAGTTCTGTAAAGTTTTTTAAAGCACCGAGGTAATTACCAAGAGTTGGAATACCAGTCGGTTGAATACCTGAGAAAATAATCGACATCGAGCTCACCTCATCTTAAATTTGGACAAAATAAAAACGCGGACCATCGTCAAAAGGGACGACAGGACCGCGATACCACCCTTGTTATTTCTAATTAAAGAAATCAACTCAGTAAGCTAACTAAGATCAAAGTTAGCTACACATTTAACGCATGTGTTACGCCGAATCCTACTAACTACGCGTTCAGATCCAGTGCTCAAAAGTCCATTCCATAATGCCTACTTATCCGATTCCCAGCCTCACGGACTCTCTTATATAAAAACCAAACATGTTTGGTTTTTAAAAAGCAGGTTCACCATGTACTTATCTTTTTCATCGCAATTTTTAATATTATTGCTATTATAATTAATTTAAATTGAGAATTCAATATTCCTATTAAATATAGCTCAGAATAAGGGAGAGTACAAATAGTATGCCTCCCGTTACAATAAAGGGTGTAGGGAATTGGTTTCTTTCTGTTGAAATGGTGTAAATTGGTTTATCAAGATCCGCCGAATCCGGTTCAAGATCTGAATATAAAGTGTCCTTTGGTCGAAAGAAACGTCTTGTGCTGTAAAAAAAACCTTGAAAAAAGCCACCTTTCCATACGAGGCTTGTCAACCCAAACAAAAGGTAGGTTAAACCGAGAATTGACAGCGTATTTATAAATGTTAAAAAGCGTGTTTGTGGATATAAAATAATCGAAATAGCGCAAATTACGAGAGCTAAGACAATCAAGATGAGATAAAGGATCTTCCTATTTTTAGTTTTCATGGACTAAGAATACCATATTTTTATATCAGGATGAAATATTTGCGAAGCGATCAAAATCATTAAAAATGTTGTGAGATTATCTTCCAATAATAATGTAAATATTAATGGAATGCTTTAAATTAATAAGGTAATCATAGTAGGTAAAAAGTCCTAATTTAAAGGGGGTGATTCTTTATTTCAATGGATTTTGTTAAGAATGTGTAAAAAAAGTAATGCAATATTGGGTTTAAGCTTGTATAATACACATTAGGGTGAATTGTCAGAATCCATAAAATTCGCTCGATAGGGAAACATACAAAAAATGGGAGGTCATATTTCTTATGAGAGGCAAAAGCAAATGGTCATTGCTGATCGTATTAGTGCTTGCTTTGGGCGTATTCCTAACAGCTTGCGGTAATGGCGGTAGCAGCAATAACTCAAAAGGAAACGCTAGCAAGGACAACACTGGTAGCACTGGTAAAAGCTCCAGTACAACGACACAGCTTGCAAGCAATCAAGAAATTGATTTTGCTGCTGCGGATGATATTCCAACACTCGATTACACGCAATCGACTGACACGACTTCAGGCAACGTGCTTGAAATGACAACTTCAGGCTTAACTCGTATGCACAATGACAAAATGTCATACGATTTAGCAGCAGGCCCACCAAAGGTTGAAACTAAGTCTAACGGTAATGTTGTTTATACCTTTACGCTTCGCGATTCCAAATGGTCGGATGGTAAAGCTGTAACTGCTCAAGATTTTGTTTACGGTTGGCAACATGAGAACGACCCTAAATCGAAGCCACAATACAACTTCGTATTTGCTTCCGCACATATCTTAAATGCAGCGAAAATTCAAGATCCTAAAGATCCAATGTATGGTAAAGTTGATCAACTAGGGATTAAAGCCCTTGATGATAAAACTGTACAAATTACATTGTCACAAGCAACACCATTCTTTGAAAGTATTCTTTCATTTACACCATTCTCACCGGCACGTCAAGATATCGTTGAGAAATATGGCAATAAATATGCTCAAGATGCAGATAAAATGGTATACAACGGACCATTTATCCTTGCAAACTGGGATCATGGCAAGAGCTGGACTTACCAAAAGAACCCTAACTATTGGAATGTTAATAACATTAAGCTTGCTAAGAGTACTTGGACAGTTGTTAAAGACCAAGGAACTCGCGTTAACATGTATAAAACAGGTCAAATCCAAGAAACTGGTTTATCCGGGGACTTTATCGATGCAATGAAAGCAAGCAATCCTTCTGAAGTGGTTCAACAACCAACTTCCTTTATGAACTATCTTTACGTTCAAACAGCACATCAAAAAATTCTTGGCAACCAAGATGCTCGTCAAGCCCTTGATATGGCGATCAACCGTAAAGACTTTGTAAACGTCCTTCTTAAAGATGGTTCGACACCTGCACATTACGTCGTGCCAAAAGGCTTTGTTAACGGCCCAGATGGTAAAGACTTCCATGCTGATTCTCCAAATGGCTGGGTAAATGGTTCAGTTGATCAAGCGAAAAAACTTTGGGCAAAAGCTCAAGCGGCTACTGGTGTTAAAACTGTAACAATCAATCTTTTAACTCCAGATGGTGATACGTATACCAAGTATGACCAATACATTGCGAATCAACTTGAAACGAACCTTAAAGGTGTTAAAGTTAAAGTAAACCAACAACCTTGGGGTAACTACCTAAAACTTTACTATGCTAAGAACTTTGACCTTTCTTTCAGTGGTTGGTCTCCAGACTATCGTGACCCAATGACTTACCTTGACCTCTATACAAAAGGCAACAGTCAAAATGTTACGGGCTGGTCATCACCAGAGTATGATAACCTAATTCATGATGCCCAAACTCAAACCGATGCAAGCAAGCGTTGGGCGGATCTACAAAAAGCTGATGAAGTTCTAACTAAGAGCGCAGCGGTTCTACCGTTGTTCCAATCTGGTCATACGTTTGCAGTTAAGCCGAATGTAAAAGGTCTTAACTTCCCAATGTACGGACCACAAGTGGACTTCATGGATGCTTATGTAACGAAATAAGTTTTTCATCAACATAAGGTCTAGTTGTTTAAAGGAGGAGAGTATATTGTACATAATATACTCTCCTTTTCACTGTTTGATTTAATTAGTTAAAGCGATGGAGTGCTTCAAAAAAATGGATTGAATTGTAGAATGTTGGATTTTCTTGACTTATTTTGTCGAAGGAACGAAAATAGAGTATAAGAACATATAGGAGGTGGGCTAATGGTAAAGTACATCATTCAACGCATTTGGTATATGCTTATTACGTTCTTTGTAGTAGTCACATTAACGTTTCTTTCTATGAAGCTACTACCCGGAACGCCGTTTAAAAATGCTAATAAATTTACTCCAGAGCAGTTAGCTCAACTAAAACACTACTACGGATTAGATAAACCAATCCCATTGCAGTATATAGAATACCTCAACAACTTCATCCATGGTGATCTCGGGAACTCCTTCCAGTTCGGTCAACGTCCCGTTCTAAAGATCCTCATCGAATCTTTTCCTGTTTCACTTGATTTAGGGGTAGAATCTATTGTTGTCGGTGCTATTATTGGTCTTATTCTAGGGATTGTAGCAGGCTTAAGGAGAGGGACAATTGCTGACTATGGGACAATCCTCATTTCAGTACTTGGTATTTCGATCCCGTCCTTTGTTTTGGCAGCTTTGTTACAATTGATTTTCGCCGTTCATTATCGTTGGCTACCAGTAGCCAAATGGGATGGCCCTGCTTATCACATACTACCGGTCATTTCACTTGCAGTAGGTGTAATCGCGACCATCGCACGATTCATGAGGACTGAGATGGTTGAAGTGGTCAATCAAGATTACGTTACAACTGCACGGGCAAAGGGTGTTTCACAATGGTCTGTTATTTTTAAGCATACGGTGAGAAATGCCTTAATTCCTGTTATTACGATTCTCGGACCAATGACCGCTGCGATTGTGACGGGTTCCTTGGTTATTGAGAACATCTTCGCGATCCCTGGTATTGGAAACCAGTTCGTTGCATCCATTACAACGAATGACTATCCGATGATTATGGGAACAACAGAACTCTATGCAGCACTCTTTATTCTTACAATCTTTATTGTGGATATTCTATATGGAGTTGTCGATCCACGAATCCGACTTTCTGGGGGTGAATGATCATGACATTAAATTCTAAAGACATTTCAAAAGATCTGTTTCGCCCGGCCAATATTTCTGATGAAAAAAGTGAAGAAATAACTGGTAAAAGTCTGAGCTTCTGGGGAGATTCATTTAGTCGTCTTTCTCAAAATAAAGGGGCTATGATTTCTGGGATTGTTCTTCTTTTGCTAATTATCATGTCGCTTATTGGACCAACTTTTAATAAATATGGAATTGATACACAAAATTTATCAGCTTCCAATTTACCGCCTAAAATTAAGGCATTAAGCCATGTGAATTGGCTTCCGTTTAACGGAAAAGAGTATGGTGCTGATCAATATGCTGAGCGCGGGTTGAAAACGAGTTACTGGTTAGGAACCGATGAACTGGGCCGTGATCTTTGGACGAGAACATGGGTTGGAACGCGTATATCGATCTTTATCGGGATCATGGCAGCTATTATTGATTTGGTCATTGGTGTTATATATGGTGGCGTGTCTGCTTATTTTGGTGGTCGAACGGATAATGTCCTGCAAAGAATTGTTGAAGTTTTAGCAGGTATTCCAAGTTTGATCTGGATTATCTTAACCATCCTGATTATTCAGCCAGGGCTAGAATCGATTATTATCGCCATGGTCATAACAGGTTGGATCGGGATGTCCAGGATCGTTCGGGGTCAAATCTTAAAACTTAAATCACAAGAGTATGTGTTAGCCTCACGTACATTAGGTGCTGGCCATACACGAGTTATAGGAAGACAATTAATACCAAATACTTTGGGTCAAATTATCATTCAAACGATGTTTACCATTCCAAATGCGATCTTTTTTGAAGCATTCTTAAGCTTCATCGGATTAGGCTTGCCAAGCCCAATGGCTTCGCTCGGGGTGCTTGTAAATACCGGTTACCAAACGATGAATATTCATCCTTACCAAATCATATATCCGTCTATAATATTAAGCTTGCTCTTAATCTGCTTTAATATTTTAGGGGATGGATTACGTGATGCGTTTGATCCGAAGCTTAGAAAATAGGAGGTGGAAGTATGGAAAACATTCTAGAGATTAAGAATTTAAAAGTTTCCTTTGACACCTTCTCAGGTGAGGTTCATGCGGTTCGCGGTATTGATATTGAACTTAAAAAAGGGGAAACTTTAGCGATTGTTGGAGAATCGGGTTCTGGTAAGTCCGTCACTTCCAAATCCATTATGCGGCTTATTCCAAATCCTCCTGGTCGAATTAAAGAGGGAGAAATTCTTTTTGAAGGTCAAGATCTATTAAAGAAAACCGAGAAAGAAATGCAGAAGGTTCGTGGGAAAGAGATCTCGATGATCTTTCAAGATCCGATGACGTCTCTGAACCCTACGATGACAATCGGGAAACAGATCACAGAAGGTTTGAGAAGGCATCAAAATATGAGCCGTAAAGAAGCCTTGAACCGTGCGATCGAATTACTTGAACTTGTAGGGATTCCAAAAGCTGCTGATCGCGTTAAAGATTATCCGCACCAATTTTCTGGGGGGATGAGGCAGCGCGTGGTCATTGCGATCGCCTTAGCTTGTAATCCTAAAATCCTTATTGCGGATGAACCAACGACAGCTTTAGACGTGACCATTCAAGCTCAAATCTTAGATTTAATGCGTGATTTACAAAATAAAATGGACACGGCGATTATTTTAATTACCCATGACCTTGGTGTCGTAGCGAATATGGCACAGCGCGTTGCAGTTATGTATGGTGGAAAGGTAGTGGAGACTGGAACGGTTGATGAAATATTCTATCGACCTAAACATCCTTACACTTGGGGATTACTTTCTTCAATGCCACGTCTTCACCAAGAAGACGCAGACTTGATGGCAATCCCGGGTTCACCACCTGACCTTTCCAATCCGCCTAAGGGCTGTCCATTCGCGGCTCGTTGTCCACATGCCATGCAGGTGTGTACGGAACACATGCCAGATTATGGGGTGTCGTCAGTTACTCAAAAAACAGCCTGTTGGTTGTTAGATGAGCGTGCACCAAAAGTCGAACCACCAAAAACAATTAGTGTGGGAGGCGCAAACTAATGGCAGAGCTAACTAAGAACGTCCCACAAAAGAAGAATGATAAAAAGACAATTTTAGAAGTAAAGAACTTAAAGAAGCATTTCAAAATTGGTCGAAAAACTTCGTTACAAGCCGTTGATAATGTCTCTTTTGAAATTTTCGAAGGGGAAACATTCGGTCTTGTTGGAGAATCGGGTTGTGGGAAATCAACAACAGGTCGGACAATTATTCGTTTATATGAAGCAACCGGCGGTGAAGTGATTTTTGACGGTAAACCGGTTCATGGTAAGAAATCGAAAAAAGAAATAAAAGAATTTAATCGTAATATGCAAATGATCTTCCAAGATCCATATGCTTCCTTGAATCCGAGGATGACGGTTGAAGATATCATTGCAGAAGGCCTTGATATTCATGGACTAGTAAACAGTAAAGATGAGCGTCAAGCCCGTGTTCATGAACTACTTGAAGTTGTTGGACTTAACAAAGAGCACGCAACCCGTTATCCACATGAATTTAGTGGTGGACAACGTCAACGGATTGGAATCGCACGCGCTTTGGCTGTCGATCCAAAGTTTATTATTGCGGACGAGCCAATTTCTGCTCTGGATGTTTCGATCCAGGCTCAAGTGGTCAACTTACTGCGCCAATTGCAAAAAGAGCGCGGTCTGACTTATCTTTTCATTGCGCATGACCTTTCAATGGTTAAGCACATCAGTGATCGCGTTGGGGTTATGTATTTAGGAAATATGGCGGAACTTGCGGATAGTGATGAACTTTACGATAACCCGTTGCATCCTTATACTCAGGCTCTCCTATCGGCCATACCAGTTCCTGATCCTGAGATCGAGCGGAGCCGTGAGAGAATCATTTTGGAGGGGGATGTACCAAGCCCTGTTAATCCTCCAAGTGGGTGTCGCTTTAGAACGCGTTGTCCTATGGCGCAAGAAATCTGTGCACAAGTCGTACCGACCTGGCAAGAAGCTAAAGATGGCCACTTTGTTGCATGCCACCTTTACAATGATGAATATAAAAATAATTTTAAATAAAAAAACCTCGTTTCCACTATGGAAACGAGGTTTTTTATCGCTACTTTTTTTTGATTCGAATGCCCACTCTGACAAGCAACGCAGCAATGGTCATCCAAAGAATTGGTTTTAGATAGGGCACCGTTGATCCTTTAAATTGTTCT
The DNA here is from genome assembly GCA_963829575.1 of uncultured Sporolactobacillaceae bacterium. Classification (GTDB taxonomy): domain Bacteria; phylum Bacillota; class Bacilli; order Bacillales; family Sporolactobacillaceae; genus KACC-23026. Next base: position 562,097 of record CAWHJF010000013.1, read on the forward strand.
AAAACGATGGCCGCAAGAAGGACTAAGCAACCCACTATGGCAATAATCGTAGAAATTTTATAAAGCATGACATCACCTTTCAGTGTAACGGGTGTTGTGGCAGACGTGTTGAGGCAAAGCCTATACGAGTTCTAGTACATAGAATCGATAACTCGTACATAGAATAAAATAGAGTTCTGCCAAGCGTGCTTACAAGTTTAAATGGTAGAAATAATAGAACGTCGGGAGTGCTCACTATGAAACGTCCATTCCAACTATATTTACTTATTATACCGATTCTTCTAGTCGTTGGCTATTTGTGGAGTCATCATCCCATCGATCGCTTCGCTATGGCCAAAAACGCGGATCGACCACTGAAGAAGACAGCACCCCATTCGACACAGTCACAAGTCTCTCAACAGGCTACCAGCACTGCCCAAAATTCAATGGATGGACATCCAGCCCCAGCATTCAAGTTACCCATGTTAAATGGAAATGTTAAAAGTTTGTCATCTTATAGAGGTTCTCTTGTTTTATTTATTTCTTGGGCCACTTGGTGCACGGAATGCCGACAAGAACTTGACAATTTAAAGGCAAAATCACAAAAGGAAACACTTCCCTATCAAATTGTGTTGGTGAATATGACCTCTGAAGAAATGACTAAGCAAGATGTCAATAAATTTATCCGGGACAACGATGTAGCATTCCCTGTCCTGCTTGATCCGAAAGGTCATTTTGAATCTGCTTACCGAGTCCGTGTCATACCGACATCCTTTTTAATCGATGAGTATGGAAATGTGCTTCACACGTTTTACGGGCCTATTAATCAAAAAGAGGTTCAACCCTGGATACCAGCATCATCCTGACTGGAAGTTCTTTTGACAGGTTTGAACTAACTTGTATATACTGATATTAAGACCACTCATTTAAATGGGTTGTATCCCCAAAAATCCCACCCTGTTTTAGCACATCTTTAATGAACTAAAAAGACAAAGATATATTAGGTTGTTTGGTTTTAAACGGTTCGCCCGCTCAGTCGAACATTGTTTTTTTAGCTGATTCAAAGAACTGGGGTAGTTTTGAACAAAATGGGGAAAATGGTCTTAGAGTAAACAAAAAATATAAAGCGAGGTTAGCGATGGACTGGTATGAAAAGTTAAGTAACTATTTCCCTGTTGAAGAAATGAAGTCAAAGGAACATATGCAAACACTTTTGAAAGAGAAACCAGAAATGTATCATAAAGACGAGAGCAAAGACCATGTGTTGATGTATGTTGAAACTGAAGATTTTATTTTTATCGACTATATTTGGGTAAACAGCGATACGCGTGGCCGTGGTGTTGGGCATCACCTCATTGGTAAACTCAAACAACGCGATAAACCAATTATTTTAGAAGTGGAGCCGGTTGATTACGACGATACGGATACGGAGAAACGCTTGAAATTTTATAAGCGTGAAGGTTTCCGACACGCTATAAGCATTGGTTATCGAAGACGGAGTCTGGCAACGAATGAAATCAATGAAATGGAGATCTTATATTGGTCGCCTTCGGATGAATCTGAGGAAAGCATTTTAGAGAAAATGAAAAAAACGTATGAAGAAATTCATACTTATAAAGATACGCATTTTTACGGCGAATCCTATCAATCTGTTGATGAGGTCTTGACAATAGACGACGAAAAGGAAGACAATATACTTGAGTTTAATAAGCAAAATACTTGAAGTTTTAATTGACTAACAATTGGTCGTGTCAAGCATTCTGGAGGGAGGGTTGGATGAAGATGAAGTCGAAAGAGAAGAATCGAAAAAGACGGCATGCACTTAGAAAATGGTTAAAAGATCGCTTAGGAAATCTAGGGCTTCAACAAAAACCTTCACAATCACCTCGGTCACAGACCAAGACATCCGCTTAATAGATGAATTCGAACCTTCCCAGCGTATAGGGGAGGTTTTTTATTTGGCAATCTCTTCTATAAATCGACGTTTTTCTCATTCGAAGGCTTTTCTATTGAAAATATAAAAATATTTTATTTTTGAGGTTTAAACCAATAAATATAAGGGAAATGACATAATATAGACAACGTTCTACATAAAATTGGGGCTAGCCAATTTAGAAAGATTATAATATAATAATAAACGAGGATAAACAAAGTAAGTAAGTGGCATTTCCTATTAAGGAGGGTATAACCATGGTCACTTTATATACATCACCAAGCTGTACCTCTTGTCGTAAAGCGAAGGCATGGCTTAATGAACATGAAATTCCATTTGTAGAGCGCAACATTTTTTCAGAACCGTTGTCAATCGATGAAATCAAAGAGATTCTTAGAATGACGGAAGAAGGAACAGATGAAATTATTTCAACACGTTCTAAAGCGTTTCAAGAACTGAACATTCAATTGGACACGCTCCCTCTTCAAGATCTATATGAAATCATTCAGAATAACCCAGGACTTTTGCGCAGACCAATTATGATTGACGAGAAACGTCTTCAAGTCGGCTATAATGACGATGAAATTCGTCGATTCTTACCTAGAAAAGTAAGGACGTTTAGATTGAGAGAAGCTCAACGCTTAGTTAATTAACAAGTGTTGTAAGTGGAAAAAATAAATAATTGAGATTAAGAACATGATAACACGTGGTAAACGCGTGACATCATGTTCTTTTATCTCTTTTTGTTTTTTCGGAACGAGTTTTTTTAACAAGTCCACGATCACGTTCCTTAAGTTTTACTAGTAACCCCTCATTATTAGGCGTGTCTGGATAATTGGGTATGAAGGCGATTTCGAATCCACCCAACTATCAGAACTATACATATAATGATGACGGTCAAAGCTGTCTTCAAATTTGAATGATCTGAAAAATAAGGGACGAACTTCGGCTCACTCAACATCATGTTCGCCGCAGTATAAGCCAATATGCCGCCTCCAACATAAATGAGCCAAGAAAGGCGTTCCATTGCGACTAAGATGATCTTACTGCCCCATACAATGATTGGAACGGAAATGCAAAGCCCTAAGATGACAAGAACGATGTCACCGTGTGCAGCACCCGCTATACCTAGTATATTGTCGAGCCCCATAACTAAGTCCGCCGCCACGATGGTTCGAACGGCTGAAAATAGGTTGTTTCCAGCTTTAATATTAACTTCTTCACTCTGATCGGCAATCAATTTGTAGGCCACATAGACTAGAAAAAGACCACCCGTAAACAATAGTAGAGGAATTTTCAATAAAGAAACCATAATGGCGGTTAGAACAATACGAAGGATGACGGCCAGGCCGGTACCAAGTATTATGGCTTTATTTCGTTGTCTTGCAGGGAGTTTCCGGCACGCGAGCGCGATGACAACGGCATTGTCGCCGCCTAGTATGATATCAATTATAATGATATTTAAAACTGCCAATAGGGTTTCCTGGGTTAATGACATGTAGTGAACTCCTTTCAAGTCTCTCAAACACATATTTATGAAAAACTTGTCCGCTATATGACAAGGATCCTAATTGGACCCCTTTAACTTAAGTGTGAGTTACTTTCTAAATATTTGTTCATTTTATTCGCCAAACTTACTAATTTTTGATAAAATACGTTCATACACTAAAGATGACATTTAACATGGGCAAGTGAGGATTTTTCGAAAGTACAGTTTGTATGGATTTCATTCTTCTAAGTTTTGTCATACAATAGATGTATAAGCTGTCCAAACCAACAATGGTGCTAGGTTTTAAAAATTGGGAATTTCAAAAAACGTTCCTGAGCTCCAAATCATTCAGCGAAGCAAGATTCCTCGGGAAAACGCGTTGAGAGATGGGATGATCAAAAATGTCCCTCTGTCTGAAAGAGAATCAAGAAAGTAGGGTTCTTTAGGACAACTCGGAGCATACTCGAAGAAACGGATGCTTGGCTCCCCAAAATTAATGGTGAAGGGAGAGATCGATATGGAAATCGAACGCGTGAATGAGTACACGCTCAAATGCTTTATCAGCTACTTGGATATAGAAAAACGTGGCTTTGATCGTGAAGACATTTGGTCGGATCGTGAACGGGGTGAGGAACTTTTCTGGGAAATGATGGATGAAGCCAATCATCAGGAATCTTTTTCTTTAGAAGGTCCTTTATGGATTCAAGTCCAGGCTCTTGAAAAGGGGCTTGAGATTATTGTAACCCGTGCGCAGCTTTCCAAAGATGGTTCTAAGCTTGAGCTTCCGATCTCTCAAGATAAGCACCTTGATATTCCGGTTAATGAAGGGTTGGAAGACCTTTTGTCTGATCGCGAAGGAAAGTCGGGCCATCAAGATGAGAAAGCTGATGAGGATTGGATGGATGACGATTTAACGTTTTTGATCCAGTTTAATGACTTTGATTCACTCGTTGATCTTAGTCGAAGAATGAACACGGAAAACATTCAGTCAATTCTCTATCATTATAATGAGACCTACTATCTTGAAGTCATTTTTTCAGATGAACTCACTGAAGATGAACAAGAAGACCGTTTGAGTCTCATGTTAGAATATGGGTTTGAGACCAGTCTTTCCACTCATGTTATGCAGGAGTATGGAAAGGTTATTATGGAAGAAATGGCCATTGAAACCACTCGTCATTACTTCGCAAAATAAAAGGCTGAACCGGTTTCCATATTGGAAATCGGTTTTTCTATGCTTAAAGAGAAAAAGGATTTAGCAGTTTGGGGCTTTTATCTTGATATAATAACAGTTAAACTGAAAACTGAATGACCATTTTAAAGGAGTTTTGTTATGAAAAAGCAAATCCAGTTGGTCCTTCTTATTATAGTGGCCGCTTTGCTTCTCTATTTTTTACAAGATTGGCAACGGTGGATCTATGAAACCTTGAATATTGGGTTATCGTTAACGGTTGTGTTCATTGGTATTGTCATTTTCTTAGAAAATCGTCAGCCGTCCAAAACGATTACCTGGTTAATGGTTCTGGCTGTCTTTCCTATAGTGGGTTTTTTCTTCTATGTTATTTTTGGAAGAAGCTATCGGAAAAAGCGATTATTTCGTAAAAGAGCCTACTTAAATGATATATCCTATGCTGAAATGCCTTCCGCACGCTCACTCGATCAAGAGAAGCTTGAACTGATGGGAGAGGATCAAAGCCGGACGCTGAGGCTAGCCCAACGCTTAACGGATTTCCCCATTTCTTTTGGAACGGAGACTCGGGTGTTAACCAATGGGGAGGAGACGTTCTCATCGATCCTTAAAGCCATGGAAGAAGCGAAACACCATATCCATATGGAATATTACATTGTGCGTCATGATGAGCTTGGAACACGCATTAAAGAGGTACTGATACAAAAGGCTAAAGAAGGGCTCCAAATTCGTTTTATGTTCGATGCAGTGGGGAGCTGGAAGCTTTCCAATCGGTTTGTTGGGGAATTAAAAGAAGCGGGAGCAGAAGTGGTTTCCTTTTTTCCAGTGAAGGTTCCAATTCTGAATCATAAGATCAACTTTCGAAATCACCGAAAAATTGTAGTGATTGATGGAAAAATTGGTTTTATAGGCGGTTTAAACATTGGCGATGAATACTTAGGCAAGCATCCGTCATTCGGTTTTTGGCGCGATACGCATTTATATGTAAAAGGTGAGGCCGTCAAAAGTTTGCAAATGATCTTCTTGCAGGATTGGTCTCATATGACGGGTAAAGTGTTAAACGATCCCGTTTATTTTCAGGCAGAAGCGGCCGTTGGTAAAAATTTTGGAGCGGTTCAAATGATTGCGTCCTCACCGGATGATGAGTGGGAAGTCATCAAGAATTTATTTTTCTCTATGATAGTTGGTGCGAAACGATCGATCTGGATTGCGACACCTTATTTGATACCAGATGAAGATATTTTGAGTGCACTTAAGGTAGCCGCTCTCAGCGGGATTGATGTGAAACTCTTGGTTCCCAATCGTCCGGATAAACGCATTGTGTTCTATGCCTCGCATTCTTATTTTCCAGAGCTATTAGAGGCAGGCGTTAAAATTTATGATTATAAGGCAGGCTTTCTGCACAGTAAGATTGTGATTGTCGACCATGAATTCGCATCGATTGGAACAGCTAATATGGATATGAGAAGTTTCCATCTTAATTTCGAGGTAAATGCGTTCCTTTATCGAACTGAAAGTACGGTTCAGTTGGTGGCAGACTTTATTAAAGATTTAGAAGAAGCCACGCCTATTGAATTTCATGTTTTCAAAAAGCGTCCGATTATCACAAGGATTGTGGAATCGACATCTCGTTTGCTGTCTCCTTTATTATAAGTAAGAATATTCTCATCTAAAAAATGTCCGCCGCGACCTGCGAGCGGGCATTTTTTTGTTTGTGTTTAAAGGAAAATACAAATAAAAGGCGAATTTTAAGTAAAGAAATTATAAAAAGGAGTGGTTCAAAGTGCTCATTGCAGTTGAACAAAACGGAAAGCCGTTCTCGTTGCTGAAGGCAGAGGACCGTGCCGGCCTTCAAGAGTTGCGGCAAACGAGAGACTTTTTTTGTCCGGTATGTGGAGACCGTCTTCTAATGAAACTAGGGGATAAGAAATGCTTTCATTTTTCTCATTTCAGAAATTCAATCTGTTCCAACATGAGTGAACCTGAAACACCTGACCACATTCAGGGAAAGAAGGACTTGTATAATTGGTTAGCTCGACAAGGCTATGCCCCCCAAGTAGAATGGGTCCTTTCATCGATAAGTCAGCGAGCTGATCTGGGTTTAGATCGCTTTCCGCGACCCATTGCCTTCGAATTTCAATGCTCCACATTGCCACAGGAACGTCTCATTCAAAGAGACCGAGGTTATCTCAGTCAATCCATTGACCCAATCTGGATTTGGCATGACTCGCGTCTGAAACGTTTGGGGCCAAACATGTGTCACATCACCTCTCTTGAATTGAGCACACGACGTTTTCCTTTCAGACAATCTCCAAACTCTCGTATTGAGCGTCAAAAAGGCTTTCTCACCTTCTATCATCCACACTCCAAGCACCTGACCTTCTTATATAATTTTCTCCCATTAAGCTCCCGAAAAATATGGTGTGAGAGACGCTCTCAGCCGTTGAATCAACTCTCTCTGCAAGACCTGCTTACCCCACGATTTTCCCTTAAACCGAGTACAAGTTGGTCGACCTTATGGTTGCAACAAAAGAAAAAGTGGCGTTTGAGAGTGGCGACTAGGGCTCATCATTTTGAACGTGACCTGCATCGTTTAGCGGAATCCAAAAATGTCATTTGGAATGCCTTTCCAGGTTATGTTGGCTGTCCATTGGGGGATGATACGGTTATTGAAACGGCCTCGCATCTCTGGCAAGGCTGGATTTGCCTTGAATTTCTGGTGGGACAAGGGGTTGGCACATGCATTCCGTACTCTGAGATAGAAAAAGGATTGATTGTGCTTATTAATCGAAAATCCATTGTATTACCGGCGGAAGATTCGATTCTTGAAGACGATTGGCGGCGAGTGGTCAAAGCGTATTTAACAGCCCTATGCACGCTTGGGTTTCTTCAGGCAATAGATGGCAGGTCTTATCGGATTATACGTGACCTGTCGTGGTCAGAGCCCTTTTTAGATCAACTTCTTAAAGAAGATCAACAGATGTTGTTAAAATGGAACCAAAAAGTGAAAGGATGAATGGGATCGGGAAGATTATAGTAAAATAGATAAAAGCAGGAGATCTTTACCATAAGAGAGAAGATTTAAAGAGACCCAATTAGGTTGGAGAGAGGCACTTAAAACTAAAGGATAGGTGACCAAGTTTAGTCGCCTCTCAACCTTTTATAACCATTGGATTATATATGGAGGTGCAAAATAGTATGGCAGATGTCGAATCACATGATGTTTTACTTAGAAAAGATGTTCCTGAAGAAGAAACGTGGGACTTAGACAAAATTTATAGCAGTATAGAAGAGTGGGAAACGGCTTTTGAAGAAATCAAAACCCTTGTCCCAAAGGTTCAGAGCTTTAAAGGGAAGCTAGGGGAGTCAAGCCAAACCCTATATAGAGCCTTACAAGAAGAGGACGAACTTACCAAGCGTTTTAGTAAGCTCATGGTCTATGCTCATATGAAGGCTGATGAAGACACCGCAAATCCAACTTATCAAGCGTTAAAAGATCGCGGTAGTCAACTCGCCGCAATGGTCGGTGCACAATTATCATTTATCGTGCCTGAAATTTTATCGATTGATGAAGCCAAGCTCAAATCTTTTATTGAAGAAAATAAGGAGCTCCAATTGTATCGTCACTTATTAGAAGACTTGAATCGTGAGCGCCCACATATTCTAGATGAGGAAAAAGAAGCCCTTCTTGCTGAAGCAAGCGAAGTGTTATCAAGTGCTTCGAATACATTTGGTATGCTCAATAATGCCGATCTCGAGTTTCCGAAGGTAAAAGGTGAGGATGGAAAAGAGGTGCAACTGACGCATGGCCGCTACTCGAACTTAATTCGAAGTAAAGACCGTGACGTGCGCCAAAATGCGTTCCTAGGCATGCATCAGACCTATGAGAAATTTAAAAATACCTTTGCTTCTACATTAAGTGGCTCTTTTAAAAAGGATAATTTTAGTGCCCGCATACGTCATTACGACTCCGCCCGCCAAGCTGCTTTAGCAGGAAATAACATACCCGAGTCTGTGTATGATAATCTGGTGAATACCGTACATGAGCACCTGCCGCTGTTACACCGATATGTTGAGTTACGCAAGAAAGCGTTAGGACTTGATGATCTACATATGTATGATCTTTATAATCCACTGGTTAAGGATGTGGAGATGAAGATTTCGTATGAAGAGGCGAAGGATCTTGTCTTAGAAGGGCTCAAGCCTATGGGTGAGGAGTATTTGTCGATTATTAAAGAAGGTTATTCAAATCGTTGGATTGATGTTCGCGAAACGAAGAATAAGCGAAGCGGTGCGTATTCCTCAGGAACCTATGGAACGAATCCATACATTCTTCTAAACTGGTCAGAAGAGATCAACGATGCGTTTACACTCGCTCACGAGCTCGGACACTCTCTTCACAGTTATTACACAAGAGAAAACCAGGCTTACCCATATGCCAACTATTCCATTTTTGTCGCGGAAGTGGCTTCGACTTGTAATGAAGCGTTGCTTAATCATCATTTACTTGAAACCACTCAAGACAAAAAGAAGAAATTATATTTGTTAAACAATCAATTGGAAGGATTCCGGGCGACTGTATACCGTCAAACAATGTTCGCTGAATTCGAACAGTTGGCGCATGTCGCAGGGGCAAACGGTGAAGCCTTAACCGCAGAGAAGTTTTCTGAGATTTACTATGAATTAAACCAAAAATACTTTGGCACGGGTATGACTATTGACCCGGAAATTGCCATTGAATGGGCACGAATTCCACATTTTTATCGGAATTTTTATGTGTTCCAATATGCGACAGGTTACAGTGCAGCCGCTGCGCTGTCGCAACAAATTCTTGAAGGTGGAGAGGAAGCCGTTGAACGATACAAAGGCTTCTTAAAAGCCGGTAGCTCAGACTATCCAATCGAAGTTCTGAAAAAAGCGGGTGTGGATATGACCACACCAGAACCGATTCACCAAGCCTTTAAAGTCTTTGAGACTGTATTAGACGAGATGGAAGCCTTGCTTTTCGAATAAAACAAAGAGCGACTTACTCGATTTAGAGTAAGTCGCTTTAAAATTTTGTCGTGTGGCGGTTTTGTTTTCCGTTTGGCGAAAACAATTTAATTGTAATCATCAGACAAACAAAAAATAAGGCGCCTGATAAGAGAATGGAGTAAAGGCCTAACATGCTCATAATGTAAAAGTAAAACGATACGAGTGAGAGTAAGAGTGCGAGCACTCTTAAAATGAGCAATAGATCGCCCCCTTGTCCTAAATTTTTATACCGCCTTAACGGGCAGTAATACCTATATAAAAAAGGAGAAGCGCATAGGGCTTGCCATCTTCTCCTTGTCTTTTATAAAAATATGAAAAAATTAAAGGAACTATACCAATTTGCTTCACTTTGCCCGCATAACGTTTCTTTAATTCGAGCCTCCAATATATCTCCAAAACGTTCCGTATTTTACTGGAACAGCTTCTACAATTTGTTTTAATTGTAGTTTCTTTAATTCGCGTTCCGCTTCCTGTTCCTCTAGATCATACACGACCGCTAATTCCTTCGTTGCAATGAAATGATAATACTTTAAGAACTGCAGCATATCTGGAGGGGATTTAGGTGTGGGCGGTTCCCCAAGCATTTCGGTTAGGATTTCAATATACACATCATAAGGATAGTGACCGGATACTTTTATGCCTTCATCCTCACTCGCCACATTAAAGAAAACAAGGGTTGGAATCTCAGTGACCTCCATCTCAGCGGTCATCTTTCGATCGCATTGAAAGGCTTTGATCGGGCCATTGGAAGACAAGTCCTTTTTAAATTCCTCAAGGTCTAAATGGGCAGACATCGCACATTTCATAAGTGTATCTTCTTCATTAATATCATTCTGGGCCAGAAAAAGTTGTTCTTGGAGAATGCGTAAAAATCGTTGGCCGGCTAATTTCCCCTGAAGTTCAGCCGCTTTGACAGCAAGTGACGTCCTTAAAGGTGATGGGGGAGAGTCTCGTAGCACCTTATCGTCACAAGACATCCCTGTTAAGTTCGCGGTTTTTCCCCACTTAATGGCCTTGAGTTTTTTATCTATCGTTTTACCGGAGTCGCTATGTTTGACTCCGAGTAGCGTACGAATGGTCAAGTAATCGCCATATTCTATGGCTAACTTCTTAGTAATAGGTTCAAGCCCCCAACAATCTGGACATACGGGGTCAAGGAAGGAATAGATTTCAATTGGTTTTATTTTTTTATAAGTTGTATCAATTGAACAGCTTTCTTGTCCTTCTGCTCCATTACAGGTGGATTTATAGGTCATGATCATCCCCCTCTCAAATTAATCGTCATCTTGGTTCATCATATGATGTGCCGTGAGGGACAGTCTTTTAAAAATAATGTCTCGCCATGGGTCAACAAGTCCAATCTCTTCCATTGCACCTGACATGCATTCGAGCCATGCTTGCCGCTCGGAATTTCCAATTGGAAAGCGTAAATGACGTCTTCGAAGCATAGGATGCCCAAATTCTTCTGTATATAAAGGCGGTCCCCCTAGGAATTGAGTTAAGAAATGGGTTTGCTTTCGTGCCGTTTCGGTTAGATCTTCTGGGAAAAGGGGGATTAAGACAGGATGTTGTGATACTCTGCTATAAAAAGCCGTCGCAAGTCGTTCAACGGTCTCAAAACCACCTATTTCATCAAATGCATTAAATTCCGTTCGACTCATGTTTTACCCCCGATAAATATATAAAATGACCAAGGCCATTTAAAGAACATGTTTTTTTAGGTAAAAGGACCCTTGAAATATTTAGGATTTCCTTAATATGTTTTTATTTTAACAAGGTATAAGGTGTTCTAGCAAATAATCGACACAGAAGGATTGAGAATCGATGACAAAATCGCCTAGTCGGTTTAAAAAATTGAGGACGTTCATCATGGATCAGCACCTTATTTGATGGACCCTGAAAATTGAAAAAGCCTCCAGAGCGAGTGCTCTGGAGGTTTTACGATCAAGCAGAATAGTAATTCTGAAGAATGGATTTCACATAATTTGTGGTTTCGTCATAGGGTGGAATCCCTTGATAGCGATCAACTGCGCTGGGCCCAGCATTATAGGCCGCCAAGGCTAATGTTTTGTTACCCTCATATTTATTTAGAAGGGTACTTAGATACTGGGTCCCTCCCATAATGTTTTGGGAAGGATCCATTGGATCGGTAACCCCGAGACTCACTGCCGTTGCGGGCATTAACTGCATGAGTCCTAATGCACCCGAAGGACTTGTTGCAGTTGGATTAAATCCAGATTCTTGCTGAATGACGGAACGGATGAGGTTCGGATCAATGTTGTAGGCAGTAGCTGCCTGATTAATGATTGAATCAAACGGACTAGTACCGGAATCTGAATTTGTTGTCGCGTTCACTTGGGTTGAAGCTGAGACACCAAGTCCGAGACCGGATAATGAATGGCCCATAAGTGAAGACAGGGTGGTTGGATTTGAAAAGGAATCGGAATTGCCTGTCCCCAACAATGAATTTTCTGGATCCGTATTACCAGTAAGGCTTCCAAGGGAACTGGACAACAAGAGATTTACCCAATCAGACGGAGCTACACTTGAAGCCGATCCCTCCATTAAAGACAGTAGGTCAGAAGGGGATTGACCAGATGAGAGCATCGAAACCAATCCGTTACTGGGCGTGTTCGTTCCATCTGTGGAGTGAGCAGCCCCCATTAACGAAGCAAGTAATGACGAGAAGTCTGTTTCATTCTTGGAGGTTAGGCTGTTTGCATTTGATTCACTTGAACCCAAGTTTTGAAGAGCTTGCAATTGAGCTAGGGCTTGTACCGCGTTAAGATTTAGGGTCACGTGTTGCCCTCTCCTTTTTCAGGGAATAAAAGCGCATAATTTTATTTGGTGTGGTTCGTTTTGGAATATCGAAAGTCTCAAGCAATTGATTAAAGGCAGTCTGTCCTTCTTCAAACTGAGCGGTTTCAAATTCAAGTTCATAATCTTCATGGTCTAAATAGAAACTATGATCTAAAACAAGAAGTCCAGATTCTATGTGCTTTTCAGCTCGATCTGTTGTCAAACGACCTAAATGGTTCAATTGATCAGGCGAAATGCCTAATTCGGCTAAACGCTTTTGAACATCTCCATCGGGGAGTTGTTTGTCTAGTCTAAACGCCTGAAGGCTTTCATGGTCGAGTGACTGATGAAATTCCATTAGACCAACAGAATGAGGTTGTTTAAGTGTCAGTTGATGACGTCCGGACTTTTCACGGATCCGTAATGCCGAATTACGCTGTTTTAATTGAAAACAATCTGTATCATAATAATCGTTAGATTGTTTGATAAAGGCCGTTGAAGAGATTTTAAACGCCTTTTTTAACTGTTCAAACTCGGACTGTGTGAGTAAATTTTTAAACTCTATTTCAATTTCTTGGCTCATTTCAGAATTCGCTCCAACTCTAACTGGGAATGTTACTTGAATTATGACATAATATAGGGAGGTTAACAATTGGTTTTAACCTGTTTTTTGAGGGAACAAGAGGAGAAACCAGCGAGCGGACACAACCCTTCTATAATGGGACGGATGCTGTGAACAAATGGGGTGATTGGTTTGGATTGGGAATTGTTTCTTTCTCCGTACAAACAAGCAGTCGATGAATTAAAGATCAAATTAAGAGGATATCGGGAGCAATATGAAATGACGGCCGATCATTCTCCGATTGAATTTGTAACAGGGCGAGTCAAACCCGTCACAAGTATTTTGGATAAGGCGAGAAGGAAAGCCATCCCACTTGATTGTTTACATATAGATATGCAAGATATTGCCGGTATAAGGGTAATGTGCCAATTTGTTGGAGATATTCATAAAGTGATTGCTCTTTTGAAAAGTCGTCAGGATATGGCCGTTGTTGAAGAACGAGATTATATCTCTTACAAAAAGGACAGCGGGTATCGATCGTACCATCTCGTGGCCAGCTACCCGGTTCAAACTGTAACCGGTCCAAAAGACATATTGGTTGAAATTCAAATTCGTACGCTCGCCATGAATTTTTGGGCGACGATTGAGCATTCTCTAAATTATAAATACGAAGGGCGAATTCCAGTTGATATTCAGACCCGCCTCCAAAGGGCGGCTGAAGCTGCGTTTCTTTTAGATGAAGAAATGTCTAAAATTCGCGGTGAAATTCAAGAAGCCCACAAACAGTTTGCTTTAAAAAATCAAACGGATAAGACCATACCTTAAGGATGAGTGCTATGAAATTTGCTATACAGTCTAAAGGGGACGAAACCTCTAATTCAATTCGAACACAAATTACGGATTATTTGCTAGAATTTGGGCTCCAAGAGGATGAAGTGGAACCCGATATTGTCATCTCTGTTGGTGGAGATGGCACGTTGCTTCATGCCTTTCACAAATATGTCAAACGGTTGGCTCACACCTCATTTGTGGGGGTCCACACGGGACACTTGGGATTCTATGCGGATTGGACACCCGACGAAATTGAAAAATTAGTGATCCATCTCGCCAAGACACCGTTTCAGGTGGTGGAATATCCGCTTTTAGAAGTGTCTATTCAATTGAATGGTGATGAAGATGAAAAACGCTATCTCGCATTAAATGAGTGCACCGTTAAAAGTAGTGAAGGGTCCCTTGTTATGGATGTCAATATTAAAGGCCTCCATTTTGAAACATTTAGAGGGGACGGTCTTTGTATCTCAACACCGACTGGAAGTACAGCTTATAATAAAGCTTTGTCAGGGGCGATTATTCATCCGTCGCTTGCTTCGATCCAATTGGCAGAAATGGCTTCTATCAATAATCGGGTCTATCGAACAGTGGGTTCTCCACTTGTTCTCCCTCAACATCACACGTGCATGCTAAAACCTGTCAATGATGTGAACTACGACATCACCATTGATCACCTATCCATCATGCACAAAGATGTGCACTTAATCCGATGCCGGGTTGCAGAAGAACGCGTTCGATTTGCTCGGTTCCGTCCCTTTCCTTTTTGGAAACGGGTGCGCGATTCCTTTGTTGGAGACTAACCTATGTATGAAGGTTTAAAACTCAAACGCTTCATCTCGATAAAGGATTCAGGTCGTAAACTAGGGGATTTTGTTCGTGGGGAAATGAATCTGTCTAGAAGAGCGATAAAGACCATTAAGTTCAAAGATGGGGCTTTTCTTGTCAACGGCTCACCACAAAATGTGACCTATCTCTTAAAGGGCAATGAAGAGCTTGTGGTGTGTTTCCCACCAGAAGAGAAAAGCACCACATTACAGCCCGAACCGCTAACTTTGGATGTGATTTTTGAAGATGCCTATGCCCTTATTATAAATAAACCCGCTGGAATGCCGACGATTCCTTCTTATCAGCATTTCACGGGCACATTAGCAAACGGTGTGGTGCATTATTTGCTTGATAAAGGTGAAAGTGGGACGTCCCATCCGGTCACGCGATTAGACCGAGAAACTTCAGGATTGGTTTTAATGGCCAAGTTTGGTCATGTTCATGATTTGTTCTCAAGAAAGCAAAAAGCAAAAGAAGTGAACCGGCGCTATCTGGCCGTTGTGGAACACCCATTTGATTCGCCATCGGGTGTTATTGAATCGCCAATCGGCAGGAAAGAAGGCAGCATCATTGAGCGTTGCGTGGCCCCAGACGGAAAACCTGCGTTAACGTATTATAAAGTCCTCTGGCAAAACGCGTCGCATGCGGTTGTAGGAATTGCTCTCGAGACGGGACGTACCCATCAAATACGAGTTCATTTTTCATCGATTGGACATCCGCTCGTCGGCGATGATCTTTACGGTGGCCACACTGATTTGTTGAACAGACAGGCGCTTCATGCCCGCCATCTTTTTTTTCGACACCCTCTCACAGAGGAAAAAGTGTTTTGCACAGCGCCAATTCCTCAAGATCTATTTGGACTCTTAGAGGATGAAGCACAATCTTCTATTGAAATATGGGATGCTGAGGTCTTGAAGCAATCTAGAAAAGAGACGGACTCAAAAAAGGTCTGACTTCCTCGTTTCAATACCATATCCTGTTTTAAGAAGGGTTGACCCTGCTTGATGGTCAGCCTCTTTTTGGTATGTGGTTAGTTCTCGATGGTTCGGAATTTTTCTTCGATTAGCGGTTGCTCGGAAGGAACTGCCACGCATTCTTTTTCAGGATAACGCCAAGCTGTTAAGCGCCCACCAAAAACACATCCAGTATCAATATTAATCGTATGGCCGATTCCTCTGGGTTCCTTTACAGGTGTATGCCCATATACAATCCAAGCACTCCCTTTATAGGTTTTGGCCCAGTCCCGACGAATGGGGAAGCCTGTTGAATCCGTTTCGCCTGTGACGTCGCCATAGAGGACAAAGGACTTTACTTTCTTATTTGTAAGTCCAATGTCTTTTTCTTTAATTCCAGCATGAGCCACGACAAGGCGACCCTCATCCAGGACTAAATATAGAGGGGAGGCTTCATAAAGTTTTTTAAAGGCGTGGGTTACAAGTCGATATTCTTTTGGGGTAAGGGCTTGTAATTCTGCAACAGTTGTTTCTAATCCATTTTTAACTTGAACGTTGCGGCCAAGTAAATATCGGTACAATTTATCACAATGATTTCCCGGGACATAATTCGCCAAATTTCGCTTGCACAATTCGGTTGTAAGTTGCATCATCTGGACCGAAGCAGGTCCACGATCCGTAATGTCGCCTAAAAAAATAGGCTTTCGACCTTTCGGATGAACGGGTAGCTCATTTTTCCATTCATACCCTAATGTGTTTAATAGCGCGATACATTCCTCGTAACAGCCATGAACATCACCAATGATATCGTACATATGTTGTCACCTCTGCAACTAGCATACCCTTTTTGGTGGGCTCTCTACCCCAAATAATAAAAAACCACCCATGATAAATGGGTGGTCAATCAAACATATATTTCTTAGCTCGTGCTTTAATGCTTAGAACAATTCCAATCGACATCATATTGGTTAACAGAGAGCTCCCACCATAACTTATGAAAGGGAGTGGGACACCGGTAATCGGCATGACTTGAATCGTCATCCCAACATTTTCAAAAATGGTAAAAGTAATCATACCGATGATCCCAGTGATAATGTAACTTCCGAAGGGATCATGTGTTTTTAACGCTGTGTGAATCATTCGGTAGATCAGCATGAAGAAAATTGAAATCAAAATACTTGAGCCGATAAAGCCAAATGATGAGCCAATTACAGAGAAAATAAAATCATTATACCCTTCTGGTAAGTTTCCAACAGCGTGCGTGAGGCCTTTCCCATAGAGTTGTCCAGAGCCAATTGCATTTAAAGACAGGATCAATTGATAGCCTTCTGAATTGGAATAATGGTAAGGCGCCAACCATCCGTAAAAACGATCCAATTGGTGAGTCTTTAATAAGAGATTAACCACTGTTGGAAATTTAAAATAAGATACAACAAGAGCTGCAAGGCCGATAAACATCAATGAAAACATCGCAAAAATAAGCCGCCAACGAATTCCAGAAACTAAGATCATGAAAACAACGATCGCAACGAGAAGCATAACGGTTCCTAAATCGGGTTGGATTAGGATAAGTAAAATGGGTGGGATCGATACCGCGATGATTTTTAAGAGCAAACGAATGTCATCCTTGATACTGCGGACAGGGTGGGCTTCATTGTGATCAATGATCATCCGCCCAATGACAAGAATCAGAATGATTTTCATGAATTCTGCAGGTTGCACCTCACCAAGACCAGGCAAGACATACCAACTTGTTGCCCCATGTGAAGAGTGGGCAAACGGAACAGGCACACCATGCGCGTAGGCGATCAAACCAATTAAAGGGAGTAAAATCACGCCATACAAGATCCAAGTGAGGGGTTTAAGCCGTTCGTAATCGATTAAGAAGAAAAGGCCCATTACAATGAAACCGACCACATACCAGAAAAGTTGGTGAATCACAAAATAGTGGTTTCCTCCCAAGTTTTGCGGAATGGGAGCTTCGTAAATCGAAATTAAACTGCTGCAGAACAACAAAAATATGATAAAGACAAGCGTATAATCAAGCTTTGATAATAAGGATTCTGAATTATCCATAATTGTTTCAATTCCTTTAACGTTTTAGAAAGTGAACTTTTAAGAGCCTAAACCTAGTTTACCATAATGTGATGCACCAACTAAAACTATATATAAAAAATAAAAAGTGATTTGTTCGGCGAATGTCAGGAGCGTCGTAACCTCCTGAAAAAACATATTTTCACAATAGATTATGATATAATATTTAGGAGTTCTGGACAAGTTTTAAAATGGACCATTATTTTAAGGAGGATTAATTAGTGAATCTTTCATTAGAAAACAAAACCTATGTCGTGATGGGTGTTGCCAACAAGCGCAGCATTGCTTGGGGCATTGCACAAGCTTTGCATGAGGCAGGAGCCCAACTAATTTTTACATACGCAGGTGAACGATTTAAAGATGGTGTTGAAAAATTGGTTGGGACATTAGAGAGTGACAAGCATTTTCTTTTGCCATGTGACGTGACCAATGATGCTGAAATTGAAAAAACCTTTGAAGAAATTAAGAACCGAGTGGGTGTCGTGCACGGTCTAGCCCACTGTGTGGCGTTTGCTAATAAGGAAGAGTTAGATGGTGACTATCTAAGTACTACTCGCGAGGGATTTTTACTTGCTCATAATATTAGTTCTTATTCTTTAACAGCTGTAGCCAAAGCGGTTCGGCCAATCATGTCAGAAGGTGGTAGCATTTTAACCTTGACGTATTTGGGAGGCGAGCGCGTGATCCAAAACTATAACATCATGGGGGTTGCTAAGGCTTCCCTTGATGCAAGTGTAAAATATCTCGCGAATGACCTTGGAAAAGACGGCATCCGTGTTAATGCCATTTCAGCGGGGCCAATTCGGACCTTATCTGCTAAAGGGATTTCGGACTTCAATAGTATTATTAAGGTGATCGAAGAAAAGTCACCGCTTAGAAGAACCGTTACCCCTGAAGACGTAGGACGTTCCGCGCTCTTTTTGATGAGTGATTGGTCAAGTGCCATCACAGGTGAAGTGCTTCACGTGGACAGCGGATTTAACATTATTGGTTACTAATTCAAAACAAAAAGGAACTCTTCTAGGTTTTTCTTAGAAGAGTTCCTTTTTGTTTTGGCCTAGTAAAAGTGTAGACGGATAACTAGATTCTCCATAAATTGGACGATAATTAGGCCAAATGCGGGTGCCATCGTCCTATAGACCCCCATAGAATGTAGAGAACACTTGATAACGCCCTATAGAAAGGAAGGTATAAATGGTCAACAAAACAGATTGTAAACCATGCTCATCCCCAAAAGACTTTAAAGAAGAAGTGATTCGTGTTCCTAAGGTCTATGATTGGGTGAATGACTCTATTACAGTAAAAAAAGAAGTCTTCTTTGGTGAAGAACAAATAGACGCAATTCGTTGTGCGATGGAAGATCCAAATAGACGTCCTCTAAGAATTGTGGCAAAAGCACCCAAAACACCTCCGGTTTTCCCATTGCAATTTAGCCATCCTGACCATGTGAAAGGTGAAGGATTTTTCTGCGAACAAATAGGAGAAAAACGTGAGGTCGTCGTTCCGATCTCAGGTGAATTTGTGAAC
Source organism: uncultured Sporolactobacillaceae bacterium (assembly GCA_963829575.1). Lineage (GTDB taxonomy): Bacteria > Bacillota > Bacilli > Bacillales > Sporolactobacillaceae > KACC-23026. Next base: position 581,312 of record CAWHJF010000013.1, read on the forward strand.
GCGGAATTGGTTGATCTCTTGTTTAATGCCGAAATTGAAATTGAAGTCGTCGATCGACATGGTCGTTTAGTAACGGAAGCCTGCGTGGATGTTGCCGCATTAGAACCATTCGTCCTCTGTTACCCAAATGGCACATCACTTATATGCCGTATCCAAAAAATTCTTGCTGAGATTACGTCAGGGACCATTCTATTAAACACGCATGTTCCAAAAAGTTTCCATTTAAAGGTTACTTTTTGTGTGGATGTTCAAGTTGAAGCAGAAGTTAAATTAGAGGTGTTCGGCCGTTTTGCGTCTTCTCGTGAAAATAATTTAGAACCAATTGAAGGCGAGTCGGTCAAGTGCCCGCCAATTAAATTCCCAGAACAGTGCCCAGATATTTACCCCGTTCACAGGAACGGTGAATGTCGAGCAAAAGGAGAAGCAAGCGGTCCGACACACTCACCAAAAGGCAGAGCGGGTATCTTAGTAGACATCAATCCAAGCGGCAGTTTAGACAACAGTGTATTCGATTTTACCTTTGATCGTGCCGATGACGAAGGAAACGACTCTTTGACCTTCTCCGCGCATCATTTTGATCCAGACACCTTTTGTTGTAAATCATTTAAAGGTGGATTAAAAATGGATGTGTCCGGATCTGGTACCACATTAACCGGTCAACGGTTACATTTCCGTCTTGCATTATTAGATGAAGACAATCACGATCAATTCCAAGTCCAATTGACGGATCCGCAAACAGGAGAAACCGTTCTTAATACAGGGGTTTGTCACATTACCGAAGGCGGCATTGTGATCAAACAAGATTAATTAAATAGAGACTGAGACAAAAGGGTCAGACTCCCTCGTTCCCCACGAGGGGTATGACCCTTGCCTCTTGGTGAGCTTCTTTAAATAAAATATCACGAAAGGCAAGGACTCACCATCCCAATCCTTTCTACATATGGTAAATAGAATATGAAACCGGTAAGGGGGCGTTAATGATGGAGGAAGCGGGAAGGACGGCTACGCTCTCAAAGCTTATAAGTCGTGAAAAGTTCTACAAAGAGAAAGCCTTAAAACTTGAAAAAGAATTAATCTTTTCGCAGGAACAAGTGACTGCCATGCAGGCCCGCATTGAAGATTTAAATGAAAAACTTCTATCCAACGAAGAGAATCAGTCTGAGAACATTTCTTTACAAGAAGAGCTTAATCAAAGTAAAGTGGCTTTAAAGGAAAAAGTAGAACAAGAAAAGGCCTTACTGGAGCGTATTGAAACATTAGAAGCAAAAACGGAATCCGACGATGTCGCACGTTTTGAAGAAAAGATTGTGGGTTACGAAACACTTCTACAAGAAGTGGAAAGGACGATCAATGGTAAAGAAAAAGAATTGACGGTTCTTAAGAAAAGACTGGAACAGTTTGAAAACCAGTCACGCCGATCGGCGAGTTTATCTCTAATGGACCTTCAAAAGGCGGAGAAAAATTCAGACGGGACTCACACAATTCAATCGACTGCCATATCTTATAGTGATCATGCTGTTATCTTTTTAAAAGACTCCTGCTTAATACGAGGGGATTTTGTCATTGAAAACCTTGGATCCAACACGCTCTTCTCGCCGAGTGTGTGTTTTAAATTGAATCCAATTGATGCAATTTCACTTCGTGGGAAGCTTGCTTTGAATGAGGGAAGTATTCTTGAAGGAGATAGCAACGAATGGTCGATTGTCCAAAATGACTGGTCAGAGGAAGCAAAGGAAAGAGGAGAAGTTTGGATTGCTCCAACCCAGGCGATTAAGATCGAAGCGGGTGAGCAGATTCGAATTCCTGATCTTCAATTTAATATTGACACTGAGTTTTGTAAAAAAGTGAAGATCGATGCCTTTGTGTACTTTAATGACGGTGAGGTTCGAAACCAATCAATGAATCCAATTCTTCTTAATTTTTCTTGAATAACCATTTAAAGAGAGTGCCTTAACATAGATATGGGCGATCGACTATACAAAATTTGAGCCATTCGCATATAGTGTGACGAAACCACTTCAGGAGGGATTTTAAGTGCCAGAAGAAAAAAAGAAATCAAGAAATCTACATGTTGACACGTTACACATCCATGCCAAAGATATCGTGTTCCATCGTGATGAAGAAGAAGGGGCTGGGGCTGCTGCTGCTGTACCAGGAGCACTAGGAACACCAACACCTCAAGGTTTCCCTTTCTCACAAGGTCCGCAAAATTTCCAAGCTCCACAAGGCTTTCAGGCTCCACAAGGGTTTCAAGGCCCACAAGGCTTCCAAGCAGCTGGAGCACCAGTTGAAGGTGAAGAGGTAGCAGAAACAGAAAGAACCGAGCAAGTTCAGCAAATTCAACGTGATTTCTGGGGATTCCCAGTCTATCCTCAACAACAACCAATTGTTCAGCCATTTGCTCAACCACAACCTCTAGCAGAACAATCTGTCGTTGAGAATGAAGTCGTCGAGAAGAAAGAAACGGAAACCGTTGAGGTTAACGAACAAACTGCTCAAGGCGCACAAACACCTCAAACGCCACAACCTGGGTTCCCTCAAGGGCCTCAATTTGGTCCACAATTTGGTCCACAACAAGGACTTCAAGGTCAACCAGGTCAACCTGGACCATTTGGCTGGATCTAATTTAAAAAAGCCTCCAAAGCGTTTAAGCACTTTTGGGGGCTTTTTTGTTATGTTCAGATGCAAAACGAAACAACAGTCGTTCATAATTGAGACGGATCTGAATCCAATCATGATCTATACTAAAAGTTATTCAAACTAAGATTCTTTAAGGTGAGATTTGTGCCCATTGAATTTTTTATACCTGTTGATCTTCGCCCGAGTTTTTTGGATAAATCGTTTGTACATAGAGCCCATCTTCAATTCGCCATTCGCAGAACATAACGTCTTGAACAGAATGGATGTTTCGTTTCGAGAGCTCCTGCTGCAACCATTTTTGATCGCGTTTGATTTGCCTGAGGTTTTTTTTCAACATAACGCCGTCACTTATAAGTGTGACAGGAATACTTACCGATTGAATCGGAATGTCGAGGTCGAGTTTGGTGACTTGGTCATAGATTGGCTTTTTTATGGTATTGACTTTTCCATTGGGCTCTAGGATTGCGTGTTCAATTTCTCGAAGGGAGAAGATGCCCTTGTCCCTTAATAGAGATTGCAGGCGATTAATATCGATTCGATGCTTTTTTAACTCTTTTCGATTAATGATGCCATTGTCAATTAAAATGGCAGGTGTGCTTTCAATGATGCCTCTTGATTTGTTGAATTTGAGCGCAATAAAGTCCACCACATAGATCAAAAGCCCCCAGACGATGACCACATAAATGATCCGAAATAAATCCACTTTTGGATCGTATATGGCACCTCCTACGAATTCGCCGAGCACAAGCGAGGCGACAAAATCAAAGGGGGTGGCTTGTGAAATGGAAGAGCGCCCTAATGATTTGGTGACAAGCATTAATGCGATAAAACCAACGAACAATTCAATGGTCGTTTCTATGTACTGATGCATAAAATGTCACTCCTTTGCACGATTAGTGTAACTCAAGGAGGTGACATTCATTCTTGAAAAATAAAAAACCGAGCATTAATGACTCGGCTTAAGCTCGGCTTGATTTATAATGGGTTTTTGCATTTCGACATGTGGAATGCCTGCTTCATAGAAAAGATCAGACGTAACGTTGTATCCCAATTTTTCATAGAAACCTTGCGCATGGATTTGAGCGTTTAATAAAAGACCGGAGAGCCCCATGCGCGCGGCTTCTTTTTCTAGTTTAATCATTAAAGCGTTACCGATTTGCTCCCCACGCCGATTTTGGAGAACGCAGATGCGTTCGACTTTGCCGAGGGTTCCTTTCACTCTTAAACGACCGGCTCCAACGGGCGTATGAGTATCATCGTAAGCAACAAAATGTGTCGCGTCTTTTTCATAAGCATCAATTTCTAACTCAGGAGGCACATTTTGTTCTTTGACAAAAACAGTACGACGAACGGAGAGCGCATTTTGATAATCGGTTTCTTTATTTGCAATGACGACAGTAAGTGTCAAAGATCTCGATCCTTTCTAAGGTGAAACGTTTCATAAACGGTCCAAGATTTATTTTCAAGTTGATAAAGGAGTTGAAACCGATCAACGGTTTCGTGATATTGAATGTCTTGCATCTTTAATACTTCAATAACGTCACTATGTTCTTCATCTGAAAGACCTTGAGCGAGCGTAATATGTGGAACAAATGGATAGGTCTTGTCCGCATTCGGCGTAATGTCCAAAATCTTTTGATGAAGGTCAAGCAAGGCGTGATCTTCTTCGACTTTTAAGTAGATGACATTATTAACAGGTTGAAAGGATTTTACTTTATTAACCTCTAGGAGAATCGGCCGGCTCTCTGCAGCAAGTCTTTCAACCTTTGAAACAAACGGATCCACATCACTTGTCTCAAGTTCAAACGCGGACATAAGCGTTACATGCGGGGGAATGAGTGCGTAATGAGGGTCATAGCGCTTTCGATACGAATTGACAAGATCCTGTAAATGTTTACTTGGAAATAATGCAATGCCATATTTCATCCAATCCCGCCTTTCAAATAATGACTCTAAATTTAATTATAAAGATTTTTGTCCAGTTAAGAAAGTCAAAACAGTTGAGTGTATTAGAAAAACCCTACATGACTAGAAAATTTGACTGTGTCCTTAAACAACAGAATTCGGTTATCGATTCAAATCCATCACCATATTTATATTATAGTAACTAATCTTGATTTTAAAAAGTAGCAAGAGATGTAAAGAGGGGGAGCAGGAATGGGAGAACGCATTCACAGTCGAGTCGTAGAAAACAAAGCCAAACAATTGCTGAGGCAAAGAGGGGTTACAATAGAGGCAATGGCCGAGATCGTGTACGAGATGCAAGCTCCTTTCACCCCAGATTTAAGCCTTGAGACCTGCCTTGAGAGTGTCGAAGCAGTGCTTGAAAAACGTGAAATGCAACATGCATTACTAGTCGGAATTGAACTCGACCGACTGGCAGAGCGAAAACTGTTGTCTGAACCACTTCAATCCATCGTAGAGCAAGATGAGGGCTTATTTGGTGTGGATGAAACCTTGGCTATTGGGGCCGTTTTCGGATATGGCAGTATCGCCGTTACTACTTATGGATATTTAGATAAGGCCAAGACCGGCATTATTAAAGATCTAGATACAAAGAATGGCAATGGGATCCATACTTTTCTAGATGATCTTGTTGCTAGTATTGTTGCCAACGCTTCAAGTCGCTTGGCACATCGTGTTCGTGATGAAGAAGAAAAACAAGCAGGTGAAAAAGACAGCTAAAACAAAATCCGGCTTTCCAAGAAAGATGAGGCCGATTCGACTGGATCTACCCGTCTCCTTGGATTTGCCGCTTTTTAGTCGGAATCTTTTATAACTTAATGAATATCGCGTTTCTTAAAATTACCGCCTTTAACGTCATGAATGTCGCCAACCGCTAGAAAGGCGGAAGGGTCAATATCATCCACAATCGATTTCAGTTTGGCTTCTTCAAGGCGCGTAATCACTGTAAAAATCACTTGTTTTTCATCTAGAGAATACGCCCCTTTTCCGTTTAAATAGGTGACGCCACGTCCAAGTCGGTCGTTTAAAGCATCACCAATTTCAATATGCTGATCGCTGATAATCCATACGGATTTCGATTGATCTAAACCTTCGATGGTCACGTCAATTGTTTTATAAGCAATAAAATAGGCAAGAAGACTGTACATGGCATGGTCCCAGCCAAAAAAGAAGCCTGCCGAGCCAAGAATAAAGATATTAATAAACATCACGATTTCGCCAACGGAAAAAGGAAGTTTCATATTAATTAGAATGGATAAGATCTCTGTTCCATCCTGTGATCCTCCGTTTCGTATGACAAGGCCAACCCCAATTCCTAATATGATGCCGCCAAATACGCTCGCGAGTAGTGGGTCGCTTGTGACTTCCGGAACAGGGACAAGTACTCCAGTGAATATCGAAAGTAAGATAATCCCATAGAGCGTTGTAAAGGCAAAGGTTTTTCCGATTTGCTTGTACCCAATGAGAATAAATGGGAGATTGAGGACGGCAAGAAAAACCCCCAAAGGTAACGTGGTGACGTACGATAAAATAATGGAAACCCCAGTGATGCCTCCATCAATGATATGATTCGGGACTAAGAAGATTTCGAGCCCAACAGCTGACAGTAAGGCACCTATAGGAACGATTAAGAGGCTTCGAATGACTTGCTGTTTTGATTTTCGCTTATGTGCTTTTACCATTTGGAATCCTCCTGTTAGATTTAGAGTGGCCCTGTTCTAAAAAATATAATTAAAAGTGTCATGAATAGCCGGAATGAGGGATAAGATGAACGTGGCAAGAGTGTTGGTGCCAAAAATGAATGTTGTAATGTTTAACATATTTTTAAAGGGGGTCTTTTTAAGTCAGCCTGTTTCTGTTAAAATGAATTGTCAACTTAGGTGGTCTTTCTTACGTGCTCAAACCCTTAAAGTCCTCTTTTGAATTTAATTTAAAAGATCGTGAACTTTGAGTGGGATGAATCGGTCTTTATAGTATAAGAAGTCTGGGAGGGTTTTGAAAATGAAGAAACCAACCGTTTTAATTTTGTATGCAAGTTATGGAGCAGGACATAAAAGAGCAGCGGATGCAATCGAAGAAAAATTGAAGAACACTATGAATTTTGAGACACCGCTCGATATAAAAAAAGTTGATTTTTTGGGAGAAAAGTTCCCGCTGATCGACGCATTTATGAGAAAGCTTTACATCCAATCGTTTCGGTGGGCAAAGCCCTTCTATAAATCATTATATTACAAAACAAAAGATTTGCCGATTGATTCGTCTGTCACATCGCTTTTTTCTTATTTAGGGAGCCTTAAGCTTGAAGCCTATATCCGTGAGCAAAAAGCAGATCTTGTGGTCAGCACATTTCCTGCTTTAACAGGAATGCTTTCTCAAATAAAGAAGCGCAAACAGACTTCTTTTAAACTGTATTGTGTGCTAACCGACTATACCACGCATAATCATTGGCTCTATCAGCATGTCGACCATTATTTCGTTCCAACTGAGGCAATCAAACAAGAATTTATCGACCGTGGAATCTCTGGCCATACCCTTCAAGCGACGGGTATTCCGGTTCTTCCACAGTTTGAAACGAAACTTGAGAAGTCTGAGTTACGTAAGAAATGGGAGCTTGATCCCGAGAAGAAAACGGTACTTGTTTCAGCGGGTGCTTTTGGTGTGACCAACTTAAAAGAAGCCTGTTTAGATTGGGTACACTCTTTTCCGCATCTTCAGTTTATTGTGGTATGTGGTCGAAACAAGAAGCTATACGCCTCGTTAAGCCAAGTAAAAGGGATTAAGGCGCTAGGGTTTACGGACAAAATAGATGAACTCTTGCAGGCAAGTGATCTCTTTGTTACAAAGGCGGGCGGACTCTCAATCTCGGAAGCTATTGCAACGGAAACCCCAATGATTCTGTTTGGATCCTTGCCAGGTCAAGAGACGGAAAACGTTCAATTTTTAACAAATGAACAGGTCGCTAAAGAAGCCAACACCCCGCAAGAAGTCAGTGAGTGGTTGAAGGTAATATTTGAGGGAAAATCGGAAGATCTAGAAGAGATGAAGGCGTCGGTTCATCGTTTGAACGAACAACTTATGCATCACGAGCGCTGGCTCCAAACGCTTGAACTCGATTCCAGGATCAGTCAATTTTACGTCTTTAATAAAGATTATCGAACGAGGATTAAGCTCCTTTACAATCGCGTTTTTAATAAACAGGCGGATAAGAGTCTATAGGTAGTATTTTCTTCTTGCAATTATAATATAATTACATGGATTGTTTCTTAATCCCATAGAATGAGGCTTGGAGATCGAACTCTAGGTCTCTTTTTAATGGGTTTTTAAATGGGTTGAATCGTTTGGGGAAAAATTTTGAGAATCCTAACAAAAATCTAAAACTTTTAATCAAAAAACATAAAAAAGAGTTAAAATAGAAAGTAGATCGAACTGAATTCAACTTAAATGTAAGGGCTTACGTAAAAAATGGAGGGGTGCAATATGGAAAAGGAACGAGATCTTAAAGGACTAGTCCGTCAAATGACCTTAGAAGAAAAAGCAAAATTTTGTTCAGGGCTCGATTTCTGGCATTTGCAAGGCCTTGAACGTTTGGGTATTCCATCTGTCATGGTGACCGATGGGCCACATGGACTTCGAAAGCAAAAAGAAGGATCCGATCACCTAGGTCTTTTTGACAGTGTTCCCGCCACTTGTTTCCCGTCAGCAGCCGGACTCGCATGCTCGTGGGATCGAGCGTTAATCCATCAAGTTGGAGAAGCACTTGGAGAAGAATGCCAGACTGAAAACGTTGCAGTCCTACTCGGACCGGGTGCGAATATCAAGCGTTCACCGCTTTGCGGGCGGAACTTTGAATATTTTTCGGAGGATCCCTATTTATCTTCCCAAATGGCGGCCAATCATATCAAAGGGGTACAAAGTCAAGGCGTTGGGACTTCACTCAAACACTTTGCCGTGAATAACCAGGAGCATCGGAGAATGTCTACAAGTGCCGAGGTTTCAGAACGTACGTTAAGAGAGATCTATTTAGCCAGTTTTGAAGCGGCCGTAAAAGAAGGCCAACCTTGGACCGTGATGTGTTCGTATAATAAGGTTAATGGCACGTTTGCTTCAGAAAATCCTTTCCTATTGACAGATGTACTAAGAAAAGAATGGGGATTTGAAGGGTTTGTGGTCTCGGACTGGGGGGCTGTTAACGAACGTGTCGACGGCTTAAAGGCCGGTTTAGACCTCGAAATGCCTTCAAGCTTTGGGGTTGGTGAAAAGAAAATACGTGATGCGATCCAAGCTGGAAGTCTTGATGAAGCCACGCTAGATACAGCGGTTGAACGAATTCTGAACATCGTCTTTAAGTTTGTCGATCAACGCGAAGTGGGCGCAACGTATGACAAAGATGCCCATCATTCCCTTGCCCGTCAAGTCGCGACTGAATGCATGGTGCTTTTAAAGAACGAGGAACAGGTGTTGCCGTTAAGTAAAAAAGCATCGGTTGCAGTTATTGGCGCATTTGCTGAGAAAGCACGCTATCAAGGAGGTGGCAGTTCACACGTTAATCCAACGCTATTAGAAAACGCCGTTGAAGAGATTGGAAAGAAAGCGGAAGGATTCGTTCAGTTCGCAAAAGGGTTTGAGGTGGAAAGCGATCAAACCAATGATGAGTTGCTCACAGAAGCAAAGGAAATGGCTCAAAGCTCTGATGTTGCAGTTTTATTTATTGGACTTCCCGATCGTTATGAGTCTGAAGGCTATGATCGGACCCATCTTCAGATTCCAGCCAATCAAATTGAACTTATTGAAGCCGTACACAGCGTACAAGAAAATGTTGTCGTTGTTTTAAGTAATGGGGCGCCGATTGAAATGCCATGGTTAGGTCACGTAAAAGGGGTTCTTGAAGGGTATCTAGGCGGTCAAGCGTTTGGTGGAGCCGTTGCGGATCTGTTATACGGAGATGCCAACCCAAGTGGTAAGCTTGCAGAAACGTTCCCAGTTAAATTGAGTGACAACCCATCGTATTTATTTTTCCCAGGTGATGGAGATCGGGTAGACTATAACGAAGAAATTTTTGTAGGTTACCGTTACTATGATACCAAAGCCGTTGAGCCACTCTTCCCATTTGGCTATGGGCTCAGTTATACAAGTTTTGAGTACCGGAATCTCGTTATTGATAAAAAAGAAGCAAATGAAGACGATCTTATTACCGTTCAGGTTGAGATTGAAAACACAGGTACAATATCTGGAAAAGAAATCGTCCAACTCTATGTGAGAGATCTTGAGAGCTCAGTCATTCGTCCTGTGAAAGAACTGAAGGGATTTACAAAAGTGGCGCTTGATTCAGGTGAAAAGAAGACGGTTCGTTTTGAGTTAAACAAACGAGCGTTTGCTTTCTATAATACAGACTTAAAAGACTGGAATGTCGAGTCTGGGGAGTTTGAGATCTTGATCGGAAAATCCTCAAGAGATTGTGTTTTAAGTGACCGTATTTATATCGAGAACAATCGCATTCAGCCTCTTTATGTCACTCGAAATACCACGATCGGTGATCTTTTAAGCCATCCGATCATGGGACCGGCAACTATGAAACTTATGGCCGAGTTCAGTGAACAAAACCCACTGATGAGTGCGGCGAGTGAGGGCGCGGAAGGTGCAGACATGATGGCAGCGATGATGAAGGATATGCCGCTTCGGGCCATTGTGAATTTTAGCGGTGGGGCGTTATCAGAAGAAAAGCTTACTGAAATCATGGACGGATTAAATGCCCTGAATCCAAAAACGGGTAATGAAGTCGCACAATAAAAATCAACCGAATACGAACAGAGAAAACCGCCGATTCTTTTGGGAATGGGCGGTTTTTATTATGAAGACCGAGTTGAATTTTGTGATAATTAAAGGTTTGGCGGTCAGCGGATGGAGCTTTTAGGTGAGAATGGCAATGAAGCTCCATTGCGCGGGAATTTCAGTAAGAAGAGTGCTTCATCCGGGCGATGAAGCCTCATTGTGCAAGAATTTCAGTGAGAATAGTGCTTCATCTGGGCGATGAAGCCTCATTGTGCGAGATTTTCAGTGAGAAGAGTGCTTCATCCCGGTGATGAAGCCCTATTGCATGAGAATTTCAGTGAGAAGAGTGCTTCATCCGAGGAATGAAGCCCCATTGCATGAGAATTTCAGTGAGAATAGTGCTTCATCCGAGGAATGAAGCACTATTGCATGAGAATTTCAGTGAGAAGAGTGCTTCATCCGGGCGATGAAGCCTCATTGAGTGAGAATTTCAGTGAGAAGAGTGCTTCATCCGAGGAATGAAGCACCATTGCATGAGAATTTCAGTGAGAAGAGTGCTTCATCCCGGTGATGAAGCACTATTGCATGAGAATTTCAGTGAGAAGAGTGCTTCATCCCGGTGATGAAGCCCCATTGTGCGAGATTTTCAGTGAGAAGAGTGCTTCATCCCGGTGATGAAGCCTCATTGCATGAGAATTTCAGTGAGAAGAGTGCTTCATCCCGGTGATGAAGCCCTATTGCATGAGAATTTCAGTGAGAAGAGTGCTTCATCGGGTTAATGAAGCCCCATTGTATGAGACTTTCAGTGAGAAGAGTGCTTCATCCCGGTGATGAAGCCCTATTGCATGAGAATTTCAGTGAGAAGAGTGCTTCATCGAGTTAATGAAGCCCCATTGCATGAGAATTTCAGTGAGAAGAGTGCTTCATCCGGGCGATGAAGCCTCATTGAGTGAGAATTTCAGTGAGAAGAGTGCTTCATCAAGCGCCATTGCATGAGAATTTCAGTGAGAAGAGTGCTTCATCCGGGCGATGAAGCCTCATTGAGTGAGAATTTCAGTGAGAAGAGTGCTTCATCCGGGCGATGAAGCCTCATTGAGTGAGAATTTCAGTGAGAAGAGTGCTTCATCCGAGGAATGAAGCCCCATTGTATGAGAGTCTCAGTGAGAAGAGTGCTTCATCCCGCCAACGAAGCCCCATCGAACGAGATTTTCGCGGAGAAAGGGGCTATATCTCCTCGATAGTTGCAACAAGCAAAAAGACGACTCTATTGTTAGTTCCCTTCAGTAGCTTGAAGGTTTCGTGTGGGAATCAACTTATGCTTAATAGCTTTTCGTTTGGTTAAATAGCGCTGCAGGCCATAAGAACCTAGCACATAGACCACAGCCAATGCTTGGAAGATCATTGATTCAACATTTGGGAATACACAGAACCATACTTGTATCCAGTTAGGAATGATTATGTTGAGGGGCGTTTCCGTCATCCAGCCGGCTAATTGCATCTCTTGGATTGTTTCTCCAACCATAACTGTTAAGACCATGACAAGTAAAATACCAGTGAAAATGAGCATTTTTTTGTGAGGAAGTCGTTTCTGAGCCAGAAAGGTTAAGACACCAACAATCACCGTCAACGCAATTCCGATCAATGCCCCCATAATAATGACTTCATTTCCCGCTTTTAGTCTTAAATCTTGTAAAAAGAGAACAACCTCAAATCCTTCTCTGTAAATCGAGGTTAAACCAAGAATAAATAACGACCAAAATGTAGTGGTCTGAACTGCTTCGCCGCTAGAAGCGGTAATTCTTTGTTTTTTTTGGTTATGAAGTTTGATCCACCCGGTCCAATAGATCTTATGAAAAAACCAATTCAAAATGATCAGAAGAACGACAACGGCAAGAATCCCTGTAAAGGCTTGAATGTTAAACTCCGATGTGTTTACAGATGAGAGGATGGCGACCACGATAAACCAGGTTGCCAGGGTCGCTAAGATTGAGACGCCAGCCCCGAGGGAAATCGGTTTCCATAATGTATCTTGTTTCTTTCGGACAAGCTCTGAGATAATACGAGAATCGCTTCCAAACCTTCACGAAATACTAAGATTGCAGTATTGATAATCGCGGATCCGGGAGAAATATTTTGTGCAGTAGGATCCGGATTTCCTTGGAAATATACGGCCTGCCAAACAATGACCCCGAGGACGACCAGGATCGAGAGCGCGATGAGGCTGGACTTGAGATTAAAAAAAGATTTAACCAATTTGAATCACTCCTTGTCTATGTAAACGATATTGATAATCATTATCACTTAATGGTTTTTAGTTTAAAGGTTTAAGTGAGTCCTAGTCAAGAGGAATCCAACTTTTTTTAAAAAAGTTTGACAGCTCGTATACATTTGTATACAATAAATGTGAAAAGTATGTATACAAATGTATACGAAAGGGTGAGCGTCACATGAAGGAGTATCAAAAAAGTGGAAAATCTGAACATGGAAAAGGCGACAAACATAGGGGAGGAGGACATAGACGGAAGGGACACCATCAAGGTGCTCAAACGTTTAGACGGGGAAGAGCGATTGACTTTTTAGAAAAACTTAACGCGAAACGCGCGACTTTAAAGCAGCAACTGGAAGCGCCTGAATTTAAAGAAATTAAACCCGTCATTCTTGGTGAGTTAAAGGCGATTGAGCTTGTGATTGAGGAATTCCAAATTCAATTTGAACTTCATGAAAATCCAGATATGGGCACGGATCAAGAGCACTCGAAGGACGAAGATGCGGACATCAAAAGTAAGAATGGGACAGAAAAAGAACGTTAATCGTTTTTAAGAGCTACAATAGGATAAGGGAATTTAAAAGCGACATTTCGTACATCTAGATCCGAATACGGAATAGAGATAGGCGTGACATTCTATGAGCATCAGGAGACACTTTTGATACAAAAAGCGGTATGGCTCAAATTGTTTGAGCCATACCGCTCTTAAATTCAATAGGGATTATGTTAAGTCTTGGAATTGAACCCGTGTTTTGTTTGTAGACCTGTATTGGTGAATCTTACGTCGGAACGCTTCCGATTAAGACGTTTTTTTGCTTCTTTTTATAATTGTAAAAAGAAGTTTTGTATGAGGGGACTTAACATACCAAAGAAACCCAATTTGATGAGTAATTTAATGCGTCGTGTGTTAAACACTGAAATCTTCCTTTTTAAAAGTCTGAAGGTAGGTTGCCCAAACTTCACCAAAAATAAAAGGAATATAAAAATAGAAAAACAAATGATGGAGTAAGGGCTATCATTATTTCTTGGTTATTTTTGAATGTTGAGGGATCGTTCGGTATTTAAGCACTCATAAAGGCTAACCTATTTTTATACAAAAAAAGCGTCGTTCTCAATTTGCTTGAGGAACTACGCTTTAAATTTATATGTATGGTGACCCGTATTGGGATCGAACCAATGACCTCCACCCTGTCAAATTAGTTTCTTATGAACAAGTGAATTAAATAGGGTTAAATAAGTTCCAGAAATCCTTATCTAGCAAGGAATTCTGGGACTTTTAATTTTATTTAATGTAATTAAAATAAGCTCAGAAAATTAATTCCGTTAGCAAAATGTTAGCAAGACTCTACTGTTTTAAAGACAATTCTAACAGTGTTTTTAGTAAGTACTCATATCTCTATATATAAATGGAAGAATCTTTCCAACTTTTGAGTACTAATTAATAAAGGTTGGAGGAAAAATTGTAATTTAAATACTCATTGAATTCTTTTGCAGTCACAATTAGTGGATAATCTTGTTGATATTTATTTATTTGTCATCATTCTTACTCACTTTCTTCAAAGTGATTTTCAAGCAAATATTTTAAACACTTTTCCTAGTCAGATAGATACAGCAGTTTTAAGAAATAGTGCCAATTTGTGGAGTAACTCGTTTATTACGTAGTAGACGTATACTGCGCAGCGAGCGCATTCACAATCAGATTAATGAGTTTATACCTATAACAACAATAAAATGCATTAAATACGTGAGAGTTATCATGTTAACTCGATAGCCTATCCAGTATTAAAATGATAAATTGTAAGTTTAAACTTCTATAACTATGAACCCTGTGTGCTCCTATTTTTGTAAATCAAATTGAATTATGAATGACACTATGTGAGAACTATGACCTCGATTAACGTGCCTTTTTAAGGGAAAATAAATTCTTGACAAAAGATGCTATTCTGCATTACTATATACCTGTAATAGGTATTACTAAATACCTGTGATACAAAGTACTGAAAAATATAATGAAATACAAATGGGTGATAAATTTGGAAAATATCACAGAAATGCTTAAAGGGGTACTCGAAGGTTGTGTGCTTGAGATCATCAGCCGTGGTGAAACTTACGGCTATGAAATCACACAACAGCTACGAGAACTTGGTTTCGCTGATGTGGTTGAAGGAACAGTTTATACGATTACTATGCGGCTTGAGAAAAACAATCTGGTGGACATCGAAAAAAAACCATCCACTATGGGGCCGCCGAGAAAATTTTATACTCTTAACGTAGCAGGTCAAAAGCAACTTGAAGTTTTTTGGAGTAAAATGGAATTTCATCTCAAGCAAAATGAAGGAACTCAAAATTAAAGAAATCAAAAGGAGAAGGTAAAATGAGCTTTATTGAAAAAATTATCGGAAATCTGGATGGCAAGCGGGAATGGAAGGCGATGGAGGCACGTGCGAAGGGACTTCCAAGTGAGTACCATAAGGCTTACAAAGCGATACAAAAGTATATGTGGACCTCTGGTGGTCTAATTGATTGGAAGGACATAAGCCAGATCTTTGGTGGCCTTCTCGATCTCTTTGAAGAAGGAGCAGCGGAAGGTAGGAAAGTCACTGACCTCACGGGTGAAGATGTAGCCGCTTTCTGCGACGAACTAGTGAAGGACGCGAAAACTTGGAAGGACAAATATCGCGCTAAGCTGAACGATATAATTGGTCGTGACTAACTGTGAAATCAT
Source organism: uncultured Sporolactobacillaceae bacterium (assembly GCA_963829575.1). GTDB lineage: Bacteria > Bacillota > Bacilli > Bacillales > Sporolactobacillaceae > KACC-23026. The sequence goes on from CAWHJF010000013.1 coordinate 596,677, forward strand.
AAGATATTGAAAATAGGAAAGTTATTGGGTCATATCTACTGAATAGGTTGTGCCTACTATTCAGTATAATTTTTTGTTAAGTAGTAAGTTATACAGAATATCGGTCAGACATAGTACTGACAAAAAGGTAATTAGATCTACAATGCGCAAGGCGCTAAAGCAAATTATCACTCCTTTGTCTAAAGGAGAGAAACCAGCTTGCTTATTAGACAAAACTTCATAAGTTAGGATCTCTAAAGCGACCTTGCTGCATTTACAATAAGGAGGAAAAAGGATGAGCAAATCAGCAATTTCAGTAAAGGGCTTAAAAAAATCCTTTAAAAACAAGGAAGTCTTAAAAGGAGTGGATTTTGAGGTGCAGCGTGGCGAAATTTTCGCACTGCTGGGTTCAAACGGAGCGGGCAAGACAACGGCAGTCAATATCCTCTCGACGTTGATCAAGCCTGATGGCGGCGAAGTAAGTATTTGCGGCTTTGATGTCCAAAGTCAACCGGATCATGTTCGACAAAGCATCAGCCTGACAGGACAGTTTGCAGCTTTAGATGGCATGCAAACAGGTCGGGAAAATCTGATATTGATTGCCAAGTTGCGGGGTGTTTCTAATCCAGCTCAAGTGGCTGACAATTTGCTTGCAAGATTCAACCTGACAGATGCGGCCAACCGCCGTGCAGAAAAGTATTCTGGAGGGATGAAACGCCGGCTTGACATAGCCATGAGCCTAATAGGGAAGCCATCAATCATTTTTCTCGATGAACCGACCACAGGACTAGACCCTGAATCACGAATTGAAGTCTGGGATACGATCAAGGAGCTTGCCGGCGGTGGTACGACCATATTGCTGACGACCCAGTACCTAGAGGAAGCTGAAAAACTGGCGGACAGAATTGCCATCCTACATGACGGCAAAATCATTACAACGGGTACTCTTACTGAACTCAAGAAGATGTTCCCGCCAGTGAAAGTGGAATACTTTGAGAAGCAGCCGACTTTAGAGGAAATTTTCCTCGCGATCATCGGCAAAAAAGGAGGAAATGTAAATGAAAAGTAAAACAGGGGTCTTACTAGGGCGTTTAATGAGGAATATCATGCGTAGCCCAGATACAATTATCACGGTTGCGATTACACCGATTATGATGATGCTGTTGTTTGTCTATGTATTTGGTGGAGCAATACAGACAGGCACGGCCAACTACGTCAATTATTTATTGCCGGGAATCTTGTTGATCACCATCGCATCAGGTGTCGCTTATACGTCGTTACGGTTATTTAATGATGTAAAGAGTGGGCTGATGGCTCGTCTCATTACAATGCCTATCAAGCGCTCGTCGATATTGTGGGCGCACGTTTTGACCTCGCTTGTTTCCAATGCGCTTACGGTTGTGGTGGTTGTCCTTGTTGCGCTTTTAATGGGTTTTAGTCCTCACGCTGATATTTTGCATTGGCTAGCTGTAGTTGGGATACTTGGGCTATTTACGCTGGCGCTGACTTGGTTGGCGATCATTCCTGGGTTGACAGCAGGCTCTATGGAAGGGGCCACAGCATACTCTTATCCGTTGATTTTCCTACCGTTTGTAAGTTCGGCTTTTGTCCCTACCCAAACCATGCCAAAAATTGTTCGTGTGTTCGCCGAGTACCAGCCCGTGACCTCAATTGTGAATTCGATTCGTGCCCTCTTAAATGAAGGGGCTGTCGGCAATGGTATCTGGACCGCATTTGCATGGTGCGTAGGCATCATGGTGATCGCATTCTTCATCGCCAGCAAATTATTTAAACGCCAGTTAGGCTAAAAATACCAGAGAATGGAGAATAATAGAACTTTGCTGAACAGCTTAGTATATAAATGGAGGAGACTACAATGAACTTTTTAGAAAAAATAACCGGCAGCGATATGACTAAAGAAATGAAAGGTTTTGAAGCTCGCGCAAAGATCTTGCCATATGAATATCAAACTGTTTGGGAAGAAATTAAAAGTAATCTCTGGATTCACGGAGATTTCACTGGACGTAACCTGGTGCCAATTTTTGACAGTGCTCTTGAACTGCTTGAAGTTGCATCATCAGACGGACAAAGCGTTGAAGAAGTATTGGGAGATGATATCAAAGGCTTCTGCAGAGCGCTTGTTGGTGACGAAGGTGCAAAAACTTATAGAGATAAATGGCGTGACCAACTCAACAAGAACGTAGCAAGAAAATTAAGAGGGCTGAAATGAATATCAATAAAATCATCGAAGGCAAAAAAGAATGGAGAGCTCATGTTTCGCGTGTCAAAGCGCTTTCACAAGATTACCAAATTGTCTATAAAGAGATCCAAAAATATCTTTTCAAAGTTGGTCCTGTTGAGCTAAATGAAGGGGTTGGACTACTCTCGGAAATTCTCAGCTTCTTTGAAGAAGGTGTAGCTGTTGGCAAAGGTGTGCTTGAAGTCACTGGGACAGACGTTGCCGCTTTCTGCGATGCACTGATAGAAGATTCAAAGACTTACGCGGATCTCTATCAAGAATCTCTCAATCAAAAAGTCGATAAGGATATGAAAAAGTAGAGGGAGTGTAGTACACTAGCCTTGCAAATGGCTAACATTAATTGTTAAACATCCCAATTCACCCGAACTTTTATATCTATAAATATTTAGTTCAGCGATGGATGAGTCTCTAATAGTATTTGTTTTGTATTTTTGTATAAGTTTTACAGGTGACCACTGGATGTGAATTTTAAAAAAGGTAACATTGGCTTAATACCAATAACACGTTACTAAATAATGTAAATTAATGATTGACGATTAGCTTTTGTGCCTTCATTTTTTTAGGATGCTTTCTAGGTCGACCCGGCTTCCCTTTTTTGCGCCGTCCTTTAGAAAACTTCGATGGGGCACGATTTAATGCTTCTAAGAATGTCTTCCATTTATCATGCCAATGGTGACGTAGTTTCTTCAAGATTTGTTGGTTTGTTTTTGTTGATTCGGTTTCAATTTTAATGAGTTCGACCAAGCCGTAGGCGATCATTGAAATACAGATTTGGTTCCATAAAGCTTGTGGTTTAAAACTGTAGAATTTTACAGAGTTTAAGTTTTGTTTTACCCATTTAAAAAAGAGCTCTATAAACCAGTAACGGGTTCGGTTTTGGAGTAGAAAACAGTAAAAAACAGCACAAAAGGGATACTAATTCGCACAGGAATTGGTATCCCTATTTTTATTGGTATATCAATTTTTTTATCATTTTAGCACTGTAAATAACATATAAATTCACATACCAATTCACAAGAGTATGTTAGCCAACAGACACCTGCGTTTTGGTAAGTGAAAACGTATGCGAATTGGTGTGCGGAAAAGGATTCAAAAACGCCCGCTCAGAGGTTGGGAATCGCGAAAAAATACACAATAAACGACATCGTTTATATGCAGTAGTGACAAAAAAAGACCGAATTATGAATCGGTCTTTTAGAATCCAAATAATGTCATCTTCAACTAACGCAGTCGTTTCTTCAATAAGAATGAAGAGACGCTTTTATTTTTTTTAACCATAAAAAGGTAATCAATGTTATGCTAAAAATAAAAAATATTCGGCTACTTCACTAACGGTCAGTTTTCTTTAAGAAGAGAGGATTAATAAACTGGAGGGAAGATGATTATGAATGTTTTTGCAATAACGCCGTTCATTTTTATGATTTTATTATATTTAATACCAATTGTTTTAGTTGTGCTTCTTATTAGGTGGATATGGGGAATTAAAAAGAATTCTGAAGTTCGTGTTTTACAAAATAAACAAATTATAGAACTCCTAACTGAATTAAAAGAGAAGAAATCAAATGCAAAGGAATAGGTCTTCAGAGGACTATTCTTAATACACTAACGTGTGCAATAGTTGAAGAAGGTCTTTCTTTCTTACTTGTTCAGGTCATTGTTTAAAGCATCAAAAAACCATCAACATTATGCTGATGGTTTTTGGTTCATAAATTCTACATTTTTATATCCATTACCTTCAAAGAGGACTTTTTTGGTTTCGGCATCAATGACTGCAAATTTTCTGCATTCCTTTTTATGGTCTTGATAAAATGAAGCTAAAAAATACACTTGTCTGTTAGGGTTAATATATTGCGGAATTGCTTGTTTTTCGTTATGGTAGGAAGCACCCGTTTTCATAAAGAAAGATTGTTCAGCTTTAAAAACGTCTTTCATTGATAACTTTTCACGAATATTTAGGTTTGAATTCTTGTATTCTTGATAAGTTTCTTTACTTAATTGTTTGTAAAATTGGTCTGCATTAACAAAATTCTTTGATTGGTTTGCTGATAATTCATCTTTTGCAAAAACTGGGTGAATTGAACTAAATAGCACAATAGTTAAAGCAATAACACTTAATAGTGCTTTTCTCAAAGTGTCATCTCCTTTAAAGTGTTTTTATTAACATCTGCACTATCTCTTGAAATATACACATTTTGAGAAGTTATGCTTGTTCAACGGATGCGATAGTGGAACAAGGGGTTATTGAGGCAGCCCCTCATTCCTTGTTCCGCTAAAGATTCAGTAGAGTTTAATAAGAAAATCTACATTAAGGGGGTTATCATGAAATTTTTAAAAGGTTCAATTTTAATGTTAGTAAGTGTTTTTTTGATACTTGGATTTTCTGCTTGTGGAAAACACAAAGAAGAAACGACACCACAAAAAACAAACCTTACAATACCAGTACTCATTAAACTCTCTAACATTAAAAATTTAACGATTAATAACAATGGAGCCGCTGCTATATTTTGGTATCCAGATGATTTAAAAACGACTAAAACAAAAGTTGTTTCTTTATTAAAAGGAGCGACAAAAACAACAGTCCATCTTCCAAAAGAACCAAATGTAATATTTCATGCTTATATAGGACCTGTTAAAATGCATATCACTACAAATAACGGCGACAATATAAGCATTTATCCTGCTAGTTATTTAGCAAAGTGGAAAAAGGACCAAAATGGCAATCAATCCTATCACATGAAATACATCGCTAATACCATCGCATTTAAAGAAAACGGAAAAGTAACTTATTACAAAGATGCTAAACTTTACACTTGGCTTAAAAATAAAGAATGGCAAGGAACGTTTTCTGACCAAATGAATTCATCAAAAACTAATAACTAATTTATTTGATGTGAAAATTGAACTAGGATCAAAACTTGTGAACATTTTCACTTAAAGTAATGGAAGCAATAGTGGAACAAGGAGTTGCCAATTTGTGCAGCTCTTATTGCGTTAAAGGTCAGTTTAGTATAAGAAAAAATGATAAGGACGAGAAAGGGTAAGCGTCAAACCGTCCCCACATTCTAATCTAATATTGGCTGTGAGATAATCTCCTTAAGTTAAAAAATTAAGGAGGTTTTTTATGGCCAACACTGAATTACGAGAAGAATGGGAAAGACGTATAGCGGTATTTCGAAGTAGTGGCCAGACCCAAGTTGAATGGTGTAAGATCAACAACTTAAATCTTCATCAATTAAAATACTGGCTTAAGAAAATTGAAAGACCGGATTCAAACCATGATACAAATCCAAACTGGATACCAGTCAACCTGGAGGATTCTTCAATTGAAAACAACGCGGGATTAGTCGTAAGAATTGGAGCTGCTTCTATTGAAGTCAAACCTGGGTTTAATGCAGCCATCCTTGCGGATGTCGTAAAGACGTTAAAGTCAATATGTTAAACGTCTGGAATGTGGGATCCGTCTACTTAGCTCAAGGAAGCACGGATCTACGTAAATCAATTGACGGATTGGCCGTTCTGGTACAAGAAGGATTCAATCTAGATCCTTTTTCGCCAAGTTTATTTGTATTCTGTAATCGGCAAAGAGATAAGCTTAAAATTCTGCATTGGGATTATACAGGTTTTTGGCTTTATTATAAGCGACTTGAAAAAGGTCGATTTAAATGGCCATCTGGAGAAGCACTCAATCCAGTAAAAGTGGGGCGCCGCGAGTTACAGTGGCTTCTAGAGGGACTTTCAATTGAACAAAGACAAGCCCATACAGAAGTCAAACAAAGGACCGTGATTTAAGGCTTGTAATGGATAAAATTACAAGCCCTCTTTCAAAGGAATTTGTCGGGGAGTGTCGAATATATTGTATTATGAAAACCACGACAGAATTTCCCACCCAAACAACTGAACAACTTCAAGAACGGTGTGTTTCCCTAGAGAAACAAGTCGCGCATCTTACGAACAAGCTTAAATGGTTTGAAGAACAGATTCGATTAAGCCAGATGAAGCGATTTGGATCTTCTAGCGAGAAGTCACATCCCGATCAACTTGAGTTTCCTCTATTTAATGAGGCTGAGGTTGAAGCCACAGCCATTGAAGAGGAATTTGTTTCTGAGACCCATGTTACCCAGCGTCGTCGGAAAAAACGGGGTCAAAAGGAAGCCATGCTTGATAACCTGCCTACGGAAACGGTGGAATATCGCCTTTCTCCAGAGGAACAGGTCTGTTCGTGTTGCGGTGGAGCGATGCATGAAATGAGTTCCGAGATACGTAGTGAGCTAAAGACTATTCCAGCACAACTGAAAGTTGTTAAACATGTGCGGTATATTTATGGCTGCCGCTCATGTGAACAAAATGAGAGTGAAACTCCCATTGTCACGGCCCCTATGCCTGCACCTGCTTTTCCTAAGAGTTTAGGTTCAGCTTCAAGTGTGGCTTTTGTGATGTCACAAAAATATGTGGAGGCTTGTCCACTTTATCGCCAAGAAAAACAATTTGAGCGACTCGGATTTCCTCTTTCGCGCCAAACCATGTCCAATTGGATTCTATACGGAGCGAATACCTGGCTCAATCCATTATACGTGCGAATGAAGGAAATCTTAATTCAACAGGAAGCACTGCATGCGGATGAGACAACCGTACAGGTCTTACATGAGCCTGGTCGAAAAGCGACCTCTAAGTCTTATATGTGGTTGTATCGAACAGGAAGAGTTGGACCAAGCATCGTCCTTTATGACTATAAAGAAACCCGTAAAAAAAGCCATCCTCGTGATTTCCTAAAAGGCTTTAAGGGGTACCTTCATGTAGACGGTTATCAAGGATACAATGTGCTGTCTGAGGTGACGTTGGTAGGGTGCTTTGCGCACGCTCGCCGAAAATTCGACGAGGCATTAAAAGCCTTGCCTGACAACATTCAGTCTGAAGCATCTGTTCCAGCAAAGGAAGGTTTACAATTTTGTAACCAATTATTTGCGGTTGAGCGCGATTTGAAAGACGCGACTCGTAAAGAACGGTTTGAAAAACGACTTGAACGCAGCCAACCTATTTTGGATGCTTTTTCAGCATGGCTTAAAGATCAAAATCAAAAAGCACTACCTAAAAGCACCTTTGGCGGTGCTGTTCAATATTGCCTCAACCAATGGAGTAAACTGATCGCCTTTATGAAAGATGGTCTACTCGAAATTGATAATAACAGAGGCGAACGATCAATTAAGCCATTTGTGATTGGGCGCAAAAACTGGATGTTCTCAAACACCCCGAAGGGGGCAAATGCCAGTGCCATCATTTACAGCGTCATTGAAACGGCCAAGGAAAATAATTTAAATCCATTAAACTATTTAACGTTTCTTTTTGAAAGACTTCCCAATATTGATATTAATGACAAGGCAGCTTTGGATCAGCTCCTACCCTGGTCAAAAACGATTCCATTAGCTTGTCAAGTCTTTAAAAAGAATACTTAAATCATAACAAAATCCCCATCTGATTTTTAGGTGGGGATTATTTGACGCTTACCTTTTTTGTAATAATTGGTTATCTCTTGTGTGTTACATTGTAATTGGAATAGTTGTATATTTTTTATCTGCTTTATCAATCGTGAGTCAATCACTCTTATGGAATTTAGTGGTATTAATTCCAATTCTTATTGCCACGCCCATCTTATTTATTCTTGTGGGTCGATACGCATTAAAGTCTCAAGGCTCTAATATAAAAGATTTGACCTCCGTTTTACTCGTGTGCATCCTTGGAATTCTCATAACTCCTCACATTGCATATTTCAAACCGCACCATGGAGCTTCTCTTAGCATAGGTGCATTATACTCCCTGTATGCCACACCTTTAGGAGAACTTATTATGAGCTTTGGGAAAAATTTGAATGGTGGGAATGCTTTCGGTATAAGAGAGGTATTACCTCGTATCATATTAGGAGTGATTTTCTCTATCATACCAACGTTACTAATGTGGATAGGACTTCGGTGGAGGTCACGTAAACATCGATTCCAGTGATAAATCGTCATTAAAATTTTACCGCTTAACACCTTTCCAATATGTCGCCGATTTCTTGTTAAGCTAACGGATTGCTTTTATGTAAAGAGAGGCAACAATTCTAATCTTTATAAAATGGGGGGGATTATGTGAATTATTCTTTAAGAATTATCGTGAGATTCTTATTTGCTATAATTTCAGGAATTATTGTATTTAGTGTATTACCATTAATCCCAAAATCAAATATAAAAGGTTTGTTAGATTTCTTGACTTTTATAATCGTTTTTACATTTATTGGTGTTTTAGGGGAATATTTAAGTGACAAATTAAACCGTTTTTTTAACTCTAAGAAGAATAGAGATAGACACCTTTAAAGTCACAATTATTCCACTCCCTCAGATAGATCCATTTTCCTCTCGAATACTCCCTTATTCGCAGGATTTCATGCCACTTGGTGGATTGACATAGGGTGAATTGAGTGGATTCTTTGGGCTTTGGATGAATGAAGGTATACTTAAATAAAGGA
>CAWHJF010000014.1:0-21338 GCA_963829575.1 uncultured Sporolactobacillaceae bacterium
AACGTAATCGGTTTTTGTCGTTTCTTTAAAAGCGACTTTAATAATATATCATGTTGATATTTTAAAGTCAACAGCTTTTTTAAAAGAAAGAATAAGTTCTAAGGGTTAGTTGAATACTAAACCTTTTTAGTAGACCATGTTCTCGTTGACTGCTTAATTCATTCTACACGAGAAAAAGAGTATGTACAATAGTAGGTCATTACCAGTTTCTCCTGAATTATCCAATACTCACTCAAGGTCTTTTAATTCTTCTTATAATAGTAATTACCCAACTTTCACTTAATCAAAACATGTTGGTTTTAAAGGATCTCTCAGATAGTCAAACATTAAATGAATTTGAGACTCAGTAACCCTCATAACTGAAAGATCTGGAAGCTGATCTTCCTCGTAAAAAGCGACGCCTTTCGTTTCCATTCCAACCGTTGCTTCCCCACCGATGATCTCGCATTCAATAAAAAGCTTGTAATAATCATAAGGATTTGGCGGATGTGGGTGCTTATCATAATGAAGAACGGCTAGTAGTTTCTTTGGTTGGACTTTAAATCCAGATTCTTCCCAGATTTCTTTTGTAATATTTTCGCTAGCGGATAACCCAATGTCACAAAAGCCACCTGGTAAGGACCAGTGATCGTCCACCTTTTCACGAACCATTAAGATCTTATTATCTTGAAAAACAACACCTCTTATATCTACCTTCGGTGTTTGATAGCCTGTTTCATTTGTAAAGAGTGGTTTGATTTGCTCCATATCATGGTCTGTATGTTCATTTATAATCTCCGCACTTAAGGATCGGAGTTGTTCGTAGCGTTCGGCATCAAATGGGTCTTTAGAGAAAGCTAAACCCGCTTGAGAAATCGCTTGGATTCGTTTAGCCCATTCCAACCATTTGTAACTCATCATTCAAACATCCTTTCAATTGTCTTTGGTCTAGACACCCTCTTTCTAGTGGGTGCGCTCATTTCGGTTCATTTAATAGAGCCTGTCCGTAAAAGGTTTTATATAATAGAAGAAGTGGTAGCTATTAGAGGGGCTGCAATCCCAATTAAGAAAGCTGTTGTTGCTTTTTAATCGTCTTTTGTGCCTTCTCAAACGCTTTTCTAACATAGGGACGGTCGTCCTGACTGAGCGAATGAAGAATAGATTGGGCGTGTCCCGCATGTTTGGCCCCTTCAGCCGCAGAGAACACCATTGCGACATTCCAACGGACCTGTTCCTCTTCTATCTTGACCCACTCTGTCAAACGAGTAAGGACCTGGTCTGGGTAATATCGGATGAGGGCACTTCCAATCGCGAAAGGGCCAAGATTATCCCTTACATATTGAGAGCGCTCATAAAGGAGTGGTTCCAAAAGATCTAAGAAAGGACCAATCCATGCATCATTTCGTGTTTGACCGGCATACATCATAGCGAGAATTGCGGCTCGTCGATGGTTTTCAGATTCCATTTTCGTCCACTTCGACATGATCTTTAGATAATCACTATAATGGATTTCTAATAAGATCCCACAAGCACTTGCTACCCACTCGCGCACTTCCCAATTATCATCAGAAGCCAATAAAAAAAGAAAGGTGTCAATTTCAGTGGCGTATTTGTCGTAATAATCGACGATCCCGATTACGCCAATTTCTTTAGCGGTCGGATGATCATGTTCACACAACGAGCGGATCAGTCTGTAGCGTGTGTCAGAATGTTCCATTCGCAAATAAGTGATCGCTTTGTTTTTAATTTTTGCCGGTGCGGTTCCCGCATGTTTGGTTGTCTGGCTGTTAAGCGCCGTAACCATTCCCTCAATGGATCGGTCTTCATCAAGTGCCTTTTTGAAGGCATTGAACCACTCTGTCATATCTTACCCCCTGCCCTCTCTAAACGAATTAATTTTTTCACAAGTGACGTTCAGTTGCTTATTTCAGTTTACAATTTATTATGAGAAATTAGCTATCGAACATTTTTTTAAAACGTTTGGACAAGTGAACCAACCCATTAAAATCTTACCACAATCCAGAAAATTTCGTTTAAACGGTCTTATATATGAGAGTATCAATTTTTTATCAAAAAATGGGGTTGACCTTTACGTTACGAGAAGGTTTACACTTTAATTCAAGGAGGTGGTATTCATGTTTTATACCATTCAACAGTTGTGCAATTTAGCGGGAATTAGTTCGCGCACCCTTCGATATTACGATGAGATTGATTTGTTAAAGCCCCATCATCTAACCCCTTCTGGCTACCGAGTGTATGGATTGGAAGAAGTGGATCGCCTTCAAATCATCCTTTTCTATAAGGAGCTTGGGTTTCGGCTTGAGACGATCGTACGCCTTCTCAATGATCCTGCGTTTGACCGTGCGGTTGCCTTATTAGAGCATAAAAAGTTGTTAAAAGACAAACACAATCAATTGGCGGTGTTGATTCAAAATGTGGAACAAACAATTCAATCGATGAAAGGTGGAAAACCCATGTACGATGAGGAAAAATTTGAAGGCTTTAAACGTCAGATTATTGACTCGAATGAAGAGAAGTATGGTAAAGAAAGTCGGGCGCGCTACGGGGATGATGCAGTGGACGATTCCAATACCCTAATAATGACTCGTTCACAGAACGACCATCTTGAATTAAAAGAATTAGAAGAAGCGCTCATCGAAACGTTAAACGAAGCTTTCAAAATCGGGGATCCTGAAAGCAAGTTGGCCCAAAAAGCCGCACATCTCCATAAAGAATGGTTAGCTTTTTACTGGCCGAAGTATACAAAAGAAGCGCATGTTGGTTTGGCGCAAATATACGTAGAGGATCCACGGTTTAAAGCCTACTATGACCAACATCAAGAAGGCACAGCCGAATTTTTAAAGCAAGCGATTGAGCGGTTTATCAAGAACTGATCCCCAATACCTATTTTGAAAGAGTCCAATTCCCTTGAAGCATCATGTTAGAATTAAATGAGATTAGTCTTTCACTTCACTTCTATTACCACTTATTTCATGAGATCGGGGGCAAGGTATGTATCATTTGCGCGGACATCATTTATTTTGTCTTTTGGGCTATCGAGGCATGGGGTATTCAAAGGAATATGTTGAAAATATGACGAAGCTGCACCAAACGTTAAGGGAGCATCCGGATACTTGGGTCCAAATCGTGAAAGGACCGGATCAGTTATGTGAGCATTATCCGAATACCGGCGAGTATCATTGTAAGGATGCGCATATTTACGAGCGCGACGCCGCCATTTTAGAAAAAATGGGTCTCGAAATTGGTCAGACACTCCAATGGTCTGAGATTGAAGCACGGATTCGAAAACAAGTCGTTCCGACAGACATTCAAGAGGTCTGCGAAACCTGCTCTTGGCGGGACTATGGGGTGTGCGAAGAAGGCGTTCAAGAAATGTTGGACGGTAAAGGCTTGCGAAAAGTGGAAATTAAATAAATCCCTTGAACCAAATTTTAGAATCCATTATAAAAGAGCGATTCATGAGGATTATCTCCCTGAAGAATCGCTCTTTTTTTATGGTTTAACGGCATGTCACCACAATTTATTTAAAATCGAACCTTTCACGAGATCAATATCGACACCACACGGCTTATCTAAGCCATATTGCCAGAGATCGGTTTTCGCGTGAGTTAGGACTTTCTCCTTTAAATGTATGAGGATGGGCGATGCCGTGGTAGTTCGGTTCATTGGTCCAAATGATCAGTTTTTGAATGGCTTTACTTTTGTGCTTGGCTTGAATATAGAGCCTTTTAAATTTGGCTAAATTAAAATTGCCGTAGGCCACTGGAACGTAGCCAGAATCCTCAAGGGTTTGCGAAAAACCAATTAAAAAAGAGGCATTTACGGTTCTTCCGGCTTCAATATCGATGGCAATGGCTTTTCCTTTTGGCAATCCAATATTTTTGGGCAAGCTGAATCGCTTGAGCAGCAGCCTGCTTTCCTTTGCCAAAGCCCGTCCATGTTCCTGAATAATAATCGTAGATCGGCAAAATTTTTAAGCCATGATGATGAAGAATTTGCACCTCACCTTTCGTTAAGCCAGAAAAAACCCCTCTTTTATAACCCAAATAGCGGCCAACGACTGTCGGTTTTTGGTAATGTGAGGATACGCATTTTAAAAGAGACGCTCCCACCTTATGGGTAGTATCGAACCCCCACACCAGTTTTGGTCGATGTGTGGTCTTGCTTTTTGCAGGTTTCTTTTCACTTGAAGATTTAACGTTTGGGGCGAGTTTTGGGAATAGGTTTAGATGAATTCGGGGTTGATCGAATCGCTTGTTGGGCAGATTTTATAGCAGAAGTCGGCTTTATTATTGGAATTTCTTGTGGCGTATCCCCGTCCCCGTTTGCAAGTTCTGTATTTTTTGCTTGTACCCAGTTTGTACCGAAAAACAGCGAACTACATAAAAAGAGAATGCTCATACTGATCGGCATGATGATTTTTTTCACACTAACACTCCTATTAGGATTGTTAGTACTACACTATTCAAAGTGGGATCAGCCTGCGTGGGCCAAGCATCCCACATACTAAAAACGGGCGACTTGGGGAGGCTTTTCTTTCGGAACCAAACTGGAAACCATTACCAATCATTTCATCGCATAGAAATCCTCAAAAAACACACAATAAGCTTACATCAACCAAAGGAGTGAATTTCAAATGTCAAACAACAACAGTAATCAAATCTTAGTTCCAGGTGTCGAACAAGCAATTGATCAAATGAAGCAAGAAATCGCTCAAGAATTTGGTGTACAACTTGGTGCTGACACCACTTCCCGTGCGAACGGTTCTGTAGGTGGCGAAATCACTAAACGTCTCGTAGCAACAGCTCAGCAACAACTTGGTGGGTACTCCCAACAATAATTAAATAGTTATGGCTGAAGGACACCTTATATGGTGTCCTTCATTTTGTCGTTTCATGACACTTTAGAGCATTGTGAATAAGGGGGAGTGACCTCGTGTACCTATTTTAAAATTTGCGTCATCCGTATCTCACTTTCACCCACTACTCTTTTTACTAATTAAGAATAATTGGAGTTCGCCTAAAACCACCCGCTCCCCTAAACATCCCGACCCAAACAAAAAAGCCCCAGAGCCTACCACCACCCAAACATGGCGCATAGCCTAGAGCATACTCATTAGAATCAAGCTGGCGAGATCGAACCATCCATTTCAGTTTCAGGAGATTCTGTTTGTGTCTTTTCAGCTCTCTTTTTTACAGGAAATGCCTCCGATGTTGGATGGACCATAATTTTTGGCACCATGTCATCTGGATTCATTTTTAAACGTTCACGACCACTTGGATGAATCACCCCAACCAAAAAGCGCAGGTACATCAAGGTAAAGAAGTACATGGGCCCTTTTGGCATGTCTAAGACTTGAAAGCCTACCTGCTTCACACCGCGGTGAATCATCGAAATGCCATAAACAGCTTTAACCTCCGCATATTCCGGAGCCTGAAGAATTTGATCCATAATGGGTAGCTGATATTGTGCCAATCGGATCAGTCTAATAGCCAAGTGTACATAGGATCGCGAATTAGACCCCAATTCGTACAACCGCCTATTGTCAAAATGAATTTCAGCGATCAAATCACCTTTATTCAACTGCTCGCCATTTCCCATTGGCAACGAACGCCCTTGATAAGGACGCACGCGATAATGAAAAAATGGATTATTTGGATCAATCGTTTTTAATTTAAAAAATCGTTCAAAAAGATATTCATATCCCAACCACAAAGGGAGAAACCATTTTTTGTAGGTGGCAATGAGTGCAATGAAAAAAACAATGATAAGTGCTGTTAGGACAAGCATCTGGTCTCCCCTCCATTCAAATAAATGTGACTGAATTATTCATTTACGCGTTGTTGCTTATACCGGTTCTGTAAAAATGCGAAGATGTTCTCTGCAACCACTTTAGCCGCATTTGGCTTGTATGTCTTGTCACAAGCGTCTCGCATCTTAAGCAAACAAGGTTCATCTTGAATCGTTTGTAAGATTTGACGCGCCATGTCCTGACGTCTATTAAGGATCCGTCCCGCACCCTGTTGCTCAATAAAACGCGCATTTTCTTCTTCTTGCCCCGCAACTGGAGGTAGAAAAAAGAGTGGTAAACGGTTGGCAAGGGCTTCGGAAATCGTCACCCCACCCGGCTTCGACACCATACAAGTTGAGACCTGAATCCATTCATAAAGCGTGTCCACATACCCCATGATTTTAAAGTGTCGAAACCCGCCAAAACGCTTTTCCATCTCTTTTTTTAACGATTGGCTCTTTCCGCAAATCACCACCACTTGAACGTCCTCAACCTCCGTCAAACCTTCACACGTTTTTTTGACATCGGAGGAAACGCCATAGGCGCCCGCCATAATTAGAATGACCGGTTTTTCGGGGTCTAAGTCATGTTTTTTATAAAGAACTGATTTGGAAGTTGCCTTCTCAAAACGCGAACGGATCGGAATGCCGCTCACCACGACCTTGTCTTCCGGCTCACCCGCTTCTATGATCTCTTGTTTCAAGGCTTCAGTTGAAACAAAATAACGATCCATTTGTTTGTGAGCCCAACGCTGGTGAAACGTAAAATCGGTGATCACCGAAAAAATCGGCACGTCCAAATCCGTTTTTTGTTTCAATTCAGAAGCCGCCGAGCCAGGAAATGTATGTACTAAAAGGTCTGGTGTTTCATCCCTTAACAATTGTTTCATTTTATTCAAACCAAAAGAATGGAGCCATTTGGCGCGTCTGGATTCAAGGGGAAGATGTTTGGTACTGTGATAAAGCCAGCCATAAATAGCCGGTACAGTGGTATAACTCTTGAGATAAAATTGTCGTGAGACCGAATCGATGAAAGGGTGGGATTGTCCGAGTAAATCCACCACCTTAATGTTTTCTATACCTAGTGCTTGGAGCTCGGCCACTAAGGCATTGGACACTTGGGCATGGCCATCCCCATAGTTTGCCGATAAGATTAACACCTTGTTACGGACCATGTGTGTCCCCTCTCTAAAAACATACTTTAAGAATAATTGTATCATTTTTGGTAGTTAAAGACCATTTTTAAAATTTGTATGACGATTCAAACCATTCCATGCTTACATTCTCTTTTTCGATCGGTTTGACCCTGTAAAAGCGTCATGAACCACAATGGTCTTAATTTAATTGATGCATACAAGATGGATAAAAAGTGAGGATTCGTTAAAGCTAGAAGTAAGACAACTCTACATAAAAACTATGGAGGTCTGATTGACTATGCCACAACAAGACGCCGAACAAATGAAACAAGCGCTTAAAGCCGTTTCATCCGCCCAACAAGCGGTGGAAGATGCCCAATCCACTGGGGACCCCATGCAGATTAGAGAGGCGCAACAAAAATTACAGGAAGCCCAGAACGTTTTGCAACAAGCACAAGGCATTCCAATCCAATCGCAAATCACTCAACAACAACAAACCTATGATCAAGTTGAAAAAGCTCTAATGCAAGCCCAACAAGCGATCCAACAGGCACGCCAGTTGAACCAGAAATCCAGCATCAGTCCATAATTAGCCTTGACCTTTCAGTGAGGTACCGCTCACTGAAAGGTTTTTTCAAGATGTTCAATTTCCCTTTTTTCAGAATAGTCTTGCCCAAGTCTCTCCGTCCCAATTATAATAGAAGAAAGTGGTTTGATTCTGGGGTGAGACGATGAATTCCTATTTTATGTGGTTTATTGTGGGATGGTCCGTAATTTTTCTTGTTTTAATGGGGATTGGCGGCTATTTCATGTTTCGAAAATTTTTGAAGAGCCTTCCAAAAGAGGATGGGAAATCGATTTTGGATTGGCAAAATGACTATATACGGAGAACGCGCCATTTATGGTCACCGGAGCAACTCGCATTTTTAGAAGAGTTGGTAACACCCGTCCCATCACTTTTTAGGGACGTTGCAAAAGAAAAAATCGCAGGAAAAATTGGAGAAGTGGCTTTACAGCAGAAAGCTAAGGTCTTAACAGAAGCGATGATTATTGAGGGATATATCCGAGCCACTCCAAAACGTGATCATAAATTTTTACGACAAACCCTCATTAAACACGAGGTCTCGCTCATCCCTTATGAAAAGTTTTTTGATATTTCCTAAGAAATGATTCCCTAAAAATGAATAAGGTTCACCTCTTCTCGGAAGGCTTCGATTAAGAATAGCCTTCTTTTTTATTGTCTACACTATGGAAAAATCGTTTTGAATGGGGGATTCACATGCGGATTCAAATTCATGAGATGAATCAAGAGACGTCTACTGCATCAGGAAAAATCTTTGGGACGCCGTGTGTGTTTTGCGTACAAGTGACAAACTCAACAACCCATAAGCGGATTAACAACGGAACCATTGTGAAACTCGAAATTAAAGACATTTCTCCGATTGGAAATGGCGCGCCTCTTTCCCTTTTTGACAACGGGTGGATCATTGGCCCAGATACCAATGGGGAAACCCAAATTTTAAAAGCGGTGCTTCAAAAATGTGAAGGGCTTTTTGGATCAGTGATTAAGAAGACCTAATCTGATTTTGGGCGATTGATCCACTGGCTGGGGCGCTTTCATGAGAAAAGACGCCTAACCTTTAGTGTTTACTGATCAAGCGACCTCCCTCGCTTTGGCTTTTTTATCTTATTTTTAAAAAGCTTCTCTTCCCAAACCCAGTTCACCATTTCCTTCAAACAATGTGTCGGCAAGTCATAACTTAAAAACTGATAATCCATAAAATCCAAGAGTGTTTTGACTTTCGTGCGAGACGTTTTCACTGCCCCTCTTCCCGACCAGTACCATCTCGACACTTTATATGGGAACGGCACAATCGTTTCTAAAAACGGAAATTCATAATAAAGGATTGATAACGTGCGAGCTACTCGTTTCTGGGTAAGATCCTCTCTTGCTTCCTCTAAAAGGGCGCGGTAATCAATGGTCGTTTTTAGCGTTTGAATCACTTGAATCAAATCTAAGAAATGACGGGTTGAATCTAGATTATGGCGCCACGCATGAAGCACCATAAAATAAAACACATCCCTTGAGCTGAGCGAATAAATCGATTGATAGCTTTTAAAAGGTTCAGCTCGATTCCATATTTTTTGGACATTAAACGTGGCTGTATTTTCTTTAAGGATATGCCAATGGAGTTCCACTGTGATCGGAATCTCGCCAGGACCAGGCTTGCTAAAACTCGAATGAAAATGCCCAGGTAATTCCGGTTCTGCCGTTTCAAATCCTAAATCGTGTAAACATTTCTTAGCCTGTTGAAGGTTTTCCTTATGGATCAAGAGATCGAGGTCGGACGTTGAGCGCGCACCAAAATGACCGTAAAAGACTTCGGCAAAATAGACCCCTTTTAACGGAATGGTTTCAATGGCTCGTTCTTCCAAGTGATCCAAAACCCGATCTAACTCGGCTTTCATTAAGAAATTCAAATTAACGGTTTGTTCATAGCCATTTTTTAAAGACTGAATGAAGAAGCTTGGCATCCCTCTCATTAACCTTGCTCGTTTGAGAGAGAAATAGATCTGAGCGTGTAAGTCATACGACTCAATCTCTTCTAGCAATTCTTCATAGAAAACAGGATCTCGATCAAGCCCCTTCACATCTTCTAAAAATAAGGCTTCCAACCACCCATGTAGCACAACATGTTCCTCCTAGTCTTTCTTACAAAACGCTCGATTAACTCACATAATAAATCAGCTCATACTCAAGTAGATTGTTAATTTGTTGACGAATTGTGTCTTCCAATACTGCCGTATAATCCTGTGGCCAGGAAAAATAATGGATCACCCGTTCAACTAAAACGGGAATGGATTGGGCTTCCTGTAAAAAATTCCAACATACCCCGGCAAGCTGATCCAGTTTCACAACCGAAAAATCAATCAAATTCAAAACCAACCACTCATTCTCAAACTCTGACACCTCCACTGGTACATTTCGGTTTTGGACGAATAATGGAGACAAGGAACATCACCTGCTTTAGATCGATAATTAGCTTGAAAAAGGCTATTTTTTACTGTGAGAGCATCCTGACGAATTCGGTTTCTGTGTGTGCGGTGGTATTCATGGTGCGATAAAGACCCGGGCACGTCATTAATTCTTCATGTGTCCCCATTTGCACACATTTTCCTTCATCAATCACGACAATTAAATCTGCATTTTGTACGGTAGACAATCGATGGGCGATAACGATGGTCGTTCGATTTTTCATAAGCGCATCTAAGGCTTGTTGGACTTGAGCTTCTGTGTGCTGATCAAGGGCCGATGTGGCTTCGTCTAATAACAAAATTGGAGCGCCTTTTAAAATGGCTCGGGCAATGGCAAGTCTCTGTTTTTGTCCGCCTGACAGCTTGACCCCACGCTCACCAATCTCCGTATCCAATCCATGGGGTAAGGACTTGATATAAGATGTGAGTTGAGCCAGTTCGATCACCTGGTGCATGTCATCGTCCGTGACACCTGGTCGGGCCATCCCCAAGTTTTCTCGAATACTACCTGAAAAAAGGAAGGTTTCCTGCGGGACAATAGATATTAAACTTCTTAATTCAGAAAGTGTGTAGGCATCAATTGGCCGATTACCAATTGAAATGTCTCCATCTTGCGGCACGTACATCCCTTGAATCAAATTGAACAAGGTCGTCTTTCCAGCTCCGCTTGGTCCCACAATCGCAACTCGATGACCAGCCGGGATTTCCAAATCGAAATTTCGAAACAGTGATTGTTCTTCTGTATAGCGAAACGTCAGATTTCGAAATTCAACGCTTGTATTCATCGGTTGAACGACTGGCACATACACCGGCAACGACTCAGTCATGGGAGGTGTTTCAAGCACATCCAGCACTCGTTCAATGGCACTAATCGCTTTCTGAAAACTGGCCCATTCCCTCGCCATACCAGTAAGAGGATCAATCAAATGACTCACCAAATTAATAAATGTAATCAAGGCGCCAACCGTTAAATGCCCTTTTGAAATCAAATAAGCCCCTAATGTTAAACAGGTGAGAAACGTGATGGATCCCACCAATTGACTCCCTGTATAAAAGAAGCCTTGTAATTTGGCATTTTCCAATTCCAAATCAAGAAGCTTCTGATTTTTCGCTTTGAATCGTTTGTAAAACAAAGTCTCTAAGGTAAAGCTCCGAATGACACTTAAGCCATGAAAAGTCTCATTGAGAATGCCATTCCATGTTCCATATAACCGAAACATCTGACTCCCGTTTCGTCTTAACAGTTTCCCGAAAATCAAACTTGCAATGAGGGCAAGCGGTGAAAGACCAATGCTTAATACACACAACATCCAATTGAGGTGGAGCAAATAAATTAAAACAGCACCATAGATAATAGGCAATCGGAGCAAGGTAATCAAATTATTACCTAAAAACCCGTCGACACTATGGATATCCGTTGTAAAATGTGAAATAAGATCGCCAGCACGGCGCTCATTCAAATCGGATGCAGGTAAACGCAGAATATGATGGAATAAGAAATTTTTCAAATCGCGTTTCGTGGTTTGAGACGCATAGGTTTGGATATAAATGCCACAAAAATACGAGATCATATTTAAGCTAAGTAAACAGAGTCCAATTGGTATAAACGTCCTTATTTTATGAAAATCAGATTGGATTGCAGCATTTGTGACGGCTCCAAAGTACCAGGCAAAAAGGATGGTCAAAACAACATCTAGGATCATCAAGACCAAAAGAATCGCGTATGTCCCTTTTTGTTGACTAATAAAAGGTTTTAAAAGAGTATAAGTCCGTTTTAGATCTTGGAGAGGAATACGCTTATTTAACTTTTTTGAACCGATCACCTTTGCTAATACGCTTGCCCACATCAAAAACGTTCTCACCTCTTCTTTTCTTACTAACCACTCTATTTAATACTCTCGAGAGGATTGGAAGAAGCACGAAGACCTTACTCCAAATCTTACGCCTAAAGTCTGACGGCTCCATGACTTGATCCCCACGCTGGATGACAGTTAATTTACCAATGATTTGGTTCACATGAACTTGAGGATCAAAGCTCAGATTGGAATCCCCTTTTAAAAAATACATCTGACCTTCTTTTGTTTTGTCATAATACCGATGACCAATCAATTGTCCGGAATCATTGATATAGAGGAGTACATCCCCTTTTTCAATAAACGATTGATTAAAAGGAATGAAACGGCATAAGTCACCTTTTTGAATATAGGGATACATGCTGTAACCAAAAGCGGGAATGTCAATATAGCCTTTCTTATCTAGCACATCATAAATTAAGTGCAACGTTTCATCATTAGCTAACATGGCGAATCAACCGACACCTTTCTAAATCAGATAAAAAACTTCGGATATCCTCTTCTATTTGATTCGTGGTGTGGTCGTTTGTATGGGTGGATACTTCTTCTTGTGTGATACGATTTTGATCACTGGAAAATCCAAATTGGTTTTGAACCGCCAAAGCCAACCCCTCTACGGATTGTGGGTCTTTTAGTAATGTCCAGCAAAAACCACCGACTTCATTTAATTTCGTTACCGTGAACTGGTCCGTGTTCAAAATTAAATAGTCCCGATCGAGTTCGGTGACGTCATAGTCTTTATTTTGAATATACCGAGTCATTCGTGATCAACCCCCAAAACAAATCATTTTTTTGAAATTCCAATCGATAGACCGGGACCTGTTTGACCAGTTTTTGCAGCATTTCCAACACATGGTGGGTATCAACGGATCCATGGTCCCAATAAAAAACCTTATCAATCAATTGAAGATAGGCGTCCGACTTGGTCATTAATTCACGCTTGATAAGAGGTGATTGAACAAGCAATTGAATACTTGCTAATTCACAGATCACAGAACAGTCTTCCGGCGGAATGTCACTGCGAAAAGGTGAATTAAACACTGTCACGCTTTCTTCTTGCACCTTAATCAATGTCGCTTCATCACTTAAGAGCTCTCGTGGAGCCGAAAGTCGAGCGGCTGTCGACTTTCCTGCTCCAGAGTGCCCCGCAAATAGATGCGCGCTTCCCTCTTCCAAAATACATGATGAATGAACGAGCAGCCCCCAATTCTGCTTCACAATAAACGAACTATACAAATTAGTAAGCGCATGTTTTAAGGCTAAGTCATCATGAACCCAAATGGTGGCAATACGGTATTCTGAATCCACCCAAATCTCATAATCTGCACGACTAAACTGAATCGTATGACGCGTTTTGGCAATTTTCACCTCATAATTTTTGAACGATTGCCCATAACCTGTATTGATCGAAACCACCAAGTCTGGAGCGCATGGCATACCCTCTTCAATCCAAAAGCTCTTGGCCATATGTTCCAAAACAAACGGATCCTCATACATGACTTGGAGAACATGCTCTGCTATTTTGGTATAGAAAGTTTTCATGGAAGTAGCTCCTAAATAAAACTATTAATAGTTCTTTATGTTTTACTCACTTGTTGTGACCATTTCCGTTTGTGTCACCATTACCATGCCGTGTACCAGTATAAGGTGGGTTTTTGTAGTGAATACCACAATTTCCATCCTTAGCCCCAAGTTGTCCTTTCCCTTTATTCCAACTATGTGCTGTTTCAAATTGAATTTTTTGATGTGAAAGCACCATTGGACGCTCATAAGTTTCTCGTAACGTATTTTTCAAGTTCAACCCTCCATTATTAAGCTAGCAATCATTTTCTATATAAAGAACAACAAGGTTTATCTAACCAATAAAACTCCCCCTTCCTGCTGCTTTAAGTTTCAACCACTAGTTGACTATCTTTCCGCACATATGTATATTTTATATAACCATTATAATAGAAACAATGTTCTTTTAAAAGAACAATATTTCGACGGCATTCTCTCTTTTTCCCTCTTATTCAACAGTAATGAGTCCGTTTCATCCAATCCATCTAAAGTTAAATAGCATCTAAACCTCAAAAGAGCAGTCATTTTTTGACTACCCTTTTGAATCTCAGAGAAATTTGATTAACAGTTGAATGGGATTATGTAAGGTGTTATTAATCTACCAACAGCTATACCATTTTTGCCAACAATCGGCTGAACTGGTATCTCCACAATCATTATTATACCCTTTACCATCTCCACAATCCTTACCTCCGCCATGATTATTGTTATCATCACAGTTTTTGTTATAGTTCTGGTTATTATCGCAATTGTTATTTTGATTATTTTCGCCGCCGGAATTGTTGTTCGAACCACCTGATTGCCCACCATTACTACCACCACAAAAGAAATCCAAGCATGACGTAAACCAATCCCCGCAGTTTGAATTTTTAGTGGTGTTATTACTGCTTGAATTATAATTACTCGAACTGGAGGGGTAGTTATTGTAGGTGGGGCTAGAGGCTTGTTTTGAGCTACTACTTGAATTAAAGCAATTTACAATGTAACTAAACAGACCTCCACTATTAGATTGTTGGGCATAAGATGGATCCGTAGTTGTATGGGCAGAAGCCGGTACTGCAATTCCAATTACAAATAATAAGGTCACAATCATACCAATCAACTTTTTCAAATGGTTAACCTCCCTTCATAAAATTGTTCTCAATTGAGAATTATAACGTTCTTTATGTAGAATATATCCCATTTATAGGGGTTTGTAAATATTTATGATCAATTTTCTTCCGTATTAATTATTTAAAAGTAGCAGCCCCGTTAACATTAAACCTGAGCTTCCTTTAGTATACGAATTCACAAATCTTTATTTAAAGTCGGAGTCGCTTCTTGTTGAATCACATTTTTGCACTTCGTAAGACAACATGACATCCATAAAATACTATTATATGACCTCTAAAACATCTTAAGGGCTCGGGGTTTCCTGAATGTCTGATATAAATGTAAGTTAAGTTGAATTGCCGACACAAGGCACTTAACTACTGTTGTAACTAAGAAGCAAGTCTTTTCTTAGCATAGTTCTTAGAGTATTTGGATCTAAGATTTAAAAGATATGTGATGATCCAACATTCTGTTAATGTTAGTAAGAAAAAAATAACGCCTTGGAAGATTGTCATTTTATCCATTTGCCAATTAAAGGCAGCTGAGTTCAGGCGAAAGAGTAGAATGTGACCAAAAAAGGTCACCATACTAAACAGATTTATAAATTTATGATAAGGCTGAACACGTTTTAGATCAATTTTTAATAAAAGTTGAAAAATGAGAAGTGTACTCGGTATATAACTAATAGCTAGGGCATAATGACTATTCCATTTTGCAAACCTCATAAGAATCAGCGCTTCTACAGTGGCCATTAATATAGACATGGCAAACCAAGTTCTTAACTTGCTTTGAATAAAACGACTCTCATACTTTGCTAGAAGAACCCCCATTAAAACAAAAGATAGACCGAAACCAAAATACCTATACATAAAAAATGTGAAAAATTCGTTGTCCTTAAAATTCAAAAAATCCGGTAAAATAAATTGAAGCGTCCCTCTAAACAGAAGGCTCATTACAAATCCCAAAATAGCAATTACTAAAACAGGACGTTGCCGGTTATAGCTCAAAAACCAAAAAGAAATCCCCACTGCAAAAAGTAGTGGTGGAATAAACCATAATTGGAGATAGGGACCATTTAAAACCACAGCTACGACTAACATTTTGAATTGGTTCAGGAGGTTTACCGAATTAACTCCACCATGAATCATAGCAGGAATGTTAAATTCTGCTATAAACGCGATACAAAATAAACCATAAACTAGTAGGATCCATTTCATGTAGTTGACTATATATTTTTTAGGTTGCGCAGCTTTAGACCATCCTTTATAAGCCAAGAATCCAGACACCACGTAAAAACAAGGTACCACATTACTCAGCATTAAAGTTACGAACCGCCATTGTTGATTGGGGAAACTCAGAAGGTCATGGGCAAGCATTTCATGTCCAAAGACCACCATGATACAGCCCCAAAGTTTAAATAGCGTGATGCCGGGATAATAGTTACGCATTTTGTTGAGTCCCTTCTTCTTGTGCTATAAGATCTAAGGCCAATTGGCGCATAGATTCAATTACAACTTTTCCAGTTGGGGACAAAGGGAATGTTTCAAGAAAGAATATATATCGTGGCACTTTAAAGGTTGATAAATGTGCCTTAATTTCCTGTTGCAATTGAACTTGAGTGACCTCAACTCCCTTTTGTGGAATCACAAAAGCGGCCATTTCCTCCCCATATAACGGATCCGGAACTCCCACTATAAATGCATCTTCAAGCTTTAAGTTTTTGATCATCCAGTTTTCAACCTCGATTGGAGAAATTTTCTCGCCGCCTCTGGAGATGATGCGTTTCATCCGACTCGTAATGATCAAACAATTCGTATCATCTAAATAACCCATATCACCAGTAGGGAACCATCTTTCTGTTGATTCCATCTTGGTTTCGTCATTTTTGTAGGGCATCACGCGATGACTTTGGATGCAAATCTCCCCTTCTTTATAAGGTGGAAGATGTTTTCTTGAATGGAGATCTTGTATTTGAACGTTGACATATGACGTTACTTTTCCTGCAAGACTATAAGGACACTGATCAACCTGTTCAAGTCTTATTAGTCCACTTAATAATTCTGTATTTTTTAAGGACTTATACAAAAAACGTAGGATGAGCTGCTTCTTATTAAGAATCAGACAAGTCCCAGTCGCAACCGCTCCCGCCTCTGTAGACCCATAGCTTACAATAAAAAAAGATAATCCGAAGGCTTCAATTGCTCTTTTTAAAAGGGTTGCTGAAACAGCAGAAGATCCAAATACAATACCCATAACGGATTTAAATGAAAAGTCGTTAAATTTAGGTGAAGAAAGCATCTGTTGAATCATGTAAGGTGTCCCTGACAAGACATGTGCGTGAACGTCTTGAAGGATTTTTAAAGCTTGAGTGGGATTATAGTGACTTAGCATGACCATCTGAACTTGGTAACTCTCTAGAACAGCCATCAGTGACGCAAACCCACCTAAATGATACAACGGCATTAAATTCAAAAAAATAAAGCGAGACGTCAAGCGGTTGGTGATTCTTTGCTTAAAAGACGTATAGGACTTTTCTGTTGTTTTGGTTGAACTGAGAAATGACAAGGTTGATCGTAGAACCCCTTTTGGCGTCCCGGACGTACCAGAGGTGTAAAGAAGAACAAGCGGATCTTTTGGATGAACCGCATTAGTGAATTTTGAAAGGGAGCCTTCTAGATGGTAATTTTCTTTCATCAACACATTAAAACTGGGAAAGGAATGAGCTGCCTCTTTTTTCTTTCCTAATACGTAAACACGGTTAGGCAACCACGAGGGAGCTTCCATTTTACTTGAATAGTCAAATAAGATGGATTGAAAGATGTCCGGATAATCAAGATGCTGCCCCCTCTCATCCATAATTAAGACGGAAGGTTGCGCATCTTTTAAATAAAAAGTCAGTTCTTCATTTTTGGAATAGGTATTAAGCGGTACTGCAACGGCTCCTATACAGGCCGACGCGAACACGGAAAGGATCAGCTCCATTCGCCCCTCCATCAAAATGACAATTCGATCGCCTTTCGTCACACCTATGTTAATGAAATTGGCTGCCAATACCTTTACCTCATCCCAAACTTGCGCCCATGAATAGTCTTGATTGTGCTGAGGAAAGAAGAACGCTCTTCTATTTGGACTTTCTTTTGCTCTTCTTTCCAAAAAATATGGAACGGTTTTCTTTTGATCGATTGAGTGAGCCATGTGAATGACCTCCATTAATTGATGGTGCAAGCCTTTGTTCTCTATTGAGAACGAAACTGCAAAAAGAGGTTAAGAGACCTTTTTAACTCTCTCTAGCATCAATAATTATGTATTATTAAGGGGATTCCTTCAAACTATTCTTCTTATAATGTACTTCATCCACTTTAGATAAGCAATGGTTTGTTCTTAAAAAAGAACGTTTTAGTGGTGTTTTTTAAAACAAAATGGACGGTAAAGCGATTTAAATGTTGGGCATGGTTCAAAAGTCAACCGATACCACGTGTCAGATACAAGACGACCTTTGCAAAGTCTCGTATTCCATAAATAGAATGAAAAAGAATCGAAGTGTATATACTGATGAGGCATTTAAATCTTAGTCTCTTTGTTCGTGCTTTTATTCCCATAGAAAATTAAGGAGTTCAAACTCTTATGCTTAAATCAATGGTGCTTTTATTAAAGTTGACCGTGACCTTTGCCACTACTTTTTACATGATTGAAGATGCTCAAATCGCTCAAGCCAATTCAACTAATCAATCCATACAATCCCCTTCACACACGTACACATTAAATCTAAAAAGCTTCCATGTATCGAACACTGGAAGCAACCCCATTGAAACCACTAAAGGTATTAATGCAGCCCTTAAGTGGGCTCACGATAATGGATACACGACGTTTAAATTACCTGAAGGCACCTACCTAATCGATAAAAACAATCCGATTAATATGGTCGGAAACATGACTTTTTCACTTGATAGTAAGACGATTTGTAACCGTCAAGTAGAATTAAACAGTTTTCGAAAAATAATTTTAAACAGTTTTCAACAATTAAGATTAAACAGTTAGATTGTTCCCCCGCCAAAAGGCAGGGGATTCATTTTACTTCCAAATCCAATCATTAAATCCTAATAGGTCTTCTAATCGTTGATTCTCATTTTTTAACTTCTCAACCTCTTTTTTAAGAAGATCATTCTCCTCTAACAATCTGGCGATTTTCGTTGTGTCATCAATACCTTGTTCATAAGCAGTTCCCTTGATTAAACACCAATCGTTATACCTCAATAGGTCATCTTCAACAACGGTACGAATTTCAACGGTCTTATGGGCCTTTTTATTGGTTTCTTTGACCCACTCCTTTACCGAGTTTTGATCGACTCTTAATCCATAAGAATAAAAAAAACGAATGGCTTCTTCTGCGTTTATTAGACTCATAGTTTTATCTCCATTTAATGGCTGATCCATTTGATTATTAAATAATGCTTTTCTGTATTTCATTCTGATACTGTCCTGTTCTTCGCTAAAAGTTAAAATTTCGCTTCGATGAAGGAGACGATCTAAAATGGCTGTCGTAAGCGTCGTATCCCCAAGAAACTTGCCCCATTCTCCTGGTCCTTTATTAGATGTAAGGATAAACGCTGCCTTGTCATACATCTCATATATAAATTGAAAGAATAGATGGGCATCCTGTGGTTCATAGGCCATATACATGACATCATCAATGATAATCAGATCAGATTTGATAATGCGTTTATATCTTGTTTTGGACTTTCCCGACATATTCTCTGGATTTTAAGACATAAATTAAGCGATCCATGGATATAAAAGAAACCTGGTATCCATGCTCGATTGCGTGAATACCCTAAGGCAGTTGATAGATGAGTTTTTCCAACGCCCGTTGGTCCCATCATAATTAGGGTGAAACACTCATCGACCCATGACAGCTGTTTTAAAATATTCAGTTGTTTTTCTCCAATCGCAGTCTGTTCTTCCAAGTCGAAAGTTTTCAAATGTTAGAAGCTTCGGGGAATTCTGCCCATTTCATTAGTTTCTCACTATTTTTTCTCTCCCTACAACCCAATTCATGACTCAGAAACTCATGGATGAACTCATAATAGGTCCAGCTCTTTGCTTCAGCTTCTCTCAGAAGATTGGGCAATTCTTTAGCTGTTTCAGCTAGTCTCAAGGTGCGACACTTATCTTTAAGTATCTCGTATGGTTGGGTCATTTGTTCACACCACCTTGAAGGATACTAAAATAGATATCTTCTTTTCGCTCAGGGGCAATGAGATCCTTATATTTCTCGTTCAAAGTTCCTGTTTCCTGCCTTTGTTTTCGGCTTTGGATGTCTAATGATAGCGCAATATCCCTTAAGTTCATTGGCACTTGTTAGTCGCAGCCGTCTCATTTCTGTAATTGCTTCTTCGATGAAAGAGGGATACTTCAAAATAACAGATTGAACCACTTTTAATTGATCAATCAGATGACGTGGGTACTGTTCAGTAAGTATCTCGATGAGCCAATTTGCGGCTTCTTTATCTTTTAACATCCCTTCAATTTGCTGGATTAATTGCTCGCGTTTAGTTTCACTACGTTTTCGGTGAGAAGGGTCTGATATAACATTTCCACGTTCTTTTGCGATTTTATGTTTTGCTAAGACTTTACCATTTTGCTGCAGGCGTATATACAGATGCTCCGCATCTTGATCAACGTAAGCAATGTTTGGAGACCCTTTTCGGTAGGTACCGCGAGGTACACTATATCTATTACAATCAAAACGAATCACATTGTCTTTGTGAATTTTTCTTGTTATACTTGAAGGGAAGATATCTTCAAATATATAAGTTCCGGAGACCTTTTGTAGGTGTTGCTTTTCCAGGGCGTACACCTCAACGGGCCTCTTTTTTGTATTATGATGAACTTTATAATTACCTGTTCGCTTTAGCCATTTCATACTGGACTCCTGCCAATCTATTAAATTATCAAATGTGCGGTTTTTCGCAAAATTGTTCTTTACATATTTCACCACCTGTTCGATTTTACCTTTGGTTTCTGGATCTGATTTTCTACAGAGATAAACCTTGAACTTTCTAGTTTGTTGGTACTTTATAAATTCCTCAGTCATGATGAGATCGCCTGCATTCTCACTGACGGCCAATAAACGATCCTGATCATAGACGATTTCAATGGACATTCCGCCATAATAACGAAACGCATTCTCATGCATTCGGATAAGATCATGTGTCCGAAATGGTCGGTCTAACCACTCTATATATTTATATCTTGAGTGGGCGAGAACGAAACCAATGAAGTAAAGCCGCTTGGTATTACCATCAGTTACCGGTACATTGGTCTGTCCAAAATCCACCTGAATTTGCTGACCCATTGGAAGTTCAGGAACTGTACTATACTCCCTTTCAGAGAGCACTTTGGGAATATGGTAGGTTTCTCGCATCTCATTAACATAATTTCTCACTGTTCCCTCAGTCACAACGTCTACTTCCAGTTTCTCCTCCAACCAATCAAAAACCTGGGCTCCTGTGAGATCAGGATGCTCCTTTAACCACCCTAGGATTTTATCCCTAAAGGGATCAAGTTTTTTAGTTCTAGTCTGCAATGAGACGGCAAACTCATAAAATTCCTCTGGAGTCATTTTCCCGTATTCAATCACCCTATTCCTTGAAATTGCTAATTTTCTGGCTATCGAGCTATTAGAAAACCCTTCGCTGCGAAGCCTATGAATTTCACTGTAAATACTCAACTTTTCCACTCCTTGTTCCTCACTTTCCATAGACTAAATTAAGTATATAGAAAGCTAGAATATTAAGGTATACTGTTGAGTCTTATTTGTTGAATTCTGTTTACTCTTATTTGTGGAAATCTGTTTACTCTAGTTTAACGT